>OY761449.1:0-1407500 GCA_963664375.1 Dehalococcoidia bacterium | reverse complement strand
CGAAGAAGCGGTTTTCTGAGCTTGCAGACGACATGGCTGATTTCATACGGACACAACGTCTGCAAATCATCGAGGTTAGCGAGGTGGCAAATTCTGATGAAGTTAGAGACTTGTTCATCAGACTCCAAAGTGGTACTGCTCTTACCCGTCAGCAGATACGGGATGCTTGGCCGGGCGAATTGGGGCCACGTATAGAGCGTTGGGCAGGCAAACTTACTCGAGAACCTACTTATAAATTCTTCGACTACGTGGACAGACGTGGGACGAGGGACGACGAAGGAGACGTCAAGGACAGATTTGTGAAGCATCGCACAACTTGTGCACAGCTTTGTGCGCTATTGTTGGGGCGAGCTTCCAATCCCTTCGCCACTCCCAGTATTACAGCAGGGGAATTGGATGCTCTGTACCACGAATATACCCAGGTTGATCCCAACAATAGCCCATTTGAGCGCTTGGAAAGAATCTTCGGCCAGATGGACGAAGTAGTCACGAGAATCGCATTCAAACAGAAGGGAAAGAAGAAAGTATCCAAGGCAACGATGTTTGCGCTTGCCATGTACCTCCAGGACGCTCAACGTTCTAGCAACTTCAGATTAACAGTGGACGCTAAAGCTAAGCTGGCGAAGGAAGTCAGCGAGCCTAAAGTTACCCAGAACAGTCGAGCTTCGTCTGGTGGCGTCATCAAGCGATATTACGAGGAGTGGCGGGGTTCGCTACCTGAAGGAATTGGGGTTAGCCTCGACTCCAAACGCCTATTTGATGATGACCAAAAGAAGGAGATTTGGAATCGAGATAACGGAATGTGCAGAATTTGCGGTGATGAGGTCACGCATCCCGAAGACGCGGAGTACGACCATCACCCCGTGCCACACCGAGACGGAGGACAAACGACGGTCGAAAACGGCCGATTAGTCCATGCCGTCTGCCATCCTAGAGGAAGACCAGTAAGTTCGTAAATTCAGGTGCGCAGATGGCTAATGAGCGGCAGCCGGATAAAAATAATCCGGCTGTTTGATATTAGGATGGTTGATCTCTGATTACTCAACTTCCAAACCAAAATAGAGAACAGCATGCACAAGCACAACAAGCCCACCTATCCGTCAGTCACCACCTGCACCAGTGGGAGCAGGTCTTGAACCTGACCGATAATCTGAGCGTCTTCCTGAACCTGCTCCCGGCATTGCACCGCTCGCCCAAAGGCCACTTGCAACTTTCTTACGACGAGGAGGCCGACGTGCTGTACGTCCACTTCGGCCCGCAACCTCGACCGGCCACCGACAGCGAGCTAACGGACGACGACATCATCGTGCGCTACAATAGCGAGGAAGTCATCGGCATCACTATCCTCCACGCCAGCCAGCGGTGAGGATTACGAAGGGGGCTGCCATGTCCGTAGACACCAGCACCATCGCCAAAGAATTCGCCATCACCGAAGAGGAGCTGACCAGGAAGAGCCTGCGCGCCTTCCTGCTGGAGCAGTTGAGGCTGTTCGAGGCGGAACGAAAGGCCCGGTGCGCCAAATTCGGCGTCAAGGACCTGTGGGAAATGGAGCATCTAATTGAGCAAGGGAAGGTCGAGGAGGAAGCAATTCTGGAGGACTACCAGGAAGTGGACTACCTGACCTACCGGAGTGACCGAGTAAAGGCGCTGCTAGAGGAACTCTGATGCTCGACTTGGAACGGCTTGCCCGCCTGGCCGTATCGGAGTTCCCCGAAATAGTAGCAAGCACAGCTATCATCAGAACCAAGCTGCGGTTAGTGTTGCAGGACGGTTCTTATATCGACTTTTGGTGGTCGAGAAGAACACAGGGACGCTTTGCTTACCATTGGGAACGGACCCTTGTAGACGGAACTATCTACCGCCACGACAACTTACCACACATACAATGGAGAGGAATGGCTTCCTTCCCCAAGCATTACCACAATGGCGCGCAACAAAATGTCACTGAAAGCGACATATCGGATGACCCAGAGCAGGGACTCCGGCAGTTCCTACAGTTTGCCGCCAAAATGATTGGTTGATGGAGCTAACTATGGACAAGCAGCAAGCCTACAAGTCCGTCCGCCAGCACCTGCGCGAGTGGGAGCAGGCGCTGGCGGCGGTGGACGCGGTTCACGCCAAATACGGCGCGGCGGGAAAGCCGGGGCCGGATATTCATACGTCGCAATCCGGCCCGCCCATCGGCGCCGAGGGCGTGGAGGAAATCCGCAAGGCCGAAAATCGCGCCCTCCGCAAGTGGGAAGAACTGCAAGAGGCCGTGGAACGCTGGAACGGCATGGTGCTCAAGGCCCGGCCTCCGTTGCAGGAAATCCTGAAAACCCTACGGGCCAATATGCCGATGCTGCAAGCGGAGTACGGCGTAAACAGCGTTGCGGTAATCGGGCCTTATGCAAAGGGCGATGATTACGAGGCAGGGCAGCTTGACTTGATGATTGGCTTCGAGCGCACGCCCGGTCTCAAATTCTTCGGCATGGACCGGGAATTGGGTGATTTGTTGGGCGTAAGAGTCGGCGTAGTAACGAAGTCCGTCATTGAGGAGAGAGAGCCGCATCTGCTGGACGGGGCTGTGTCGGTGTGACCACACCCAATTTCGATTTCATAAATTTGACTCGCGTCGAAGCCGCGGCCCAACAGTGCCTTGAATTTGTGGAGAACCTGAGCTTTGAGCAGTTTTTCAATGACCGGAAAACGCGGGCCGCGACAGTATGGCAAATATGTGTCATCGGAGAGGCGGCCAACCGGCTTTCCGAAAACATCCTCCACCTAGCTCCCGAAATAGACTGGCGGCAGTTGATTGATATGCGGAATGTGCTGATTCACCAGTTCCACAGAATCGACTACACCATAGTTTGGGACGTAACCCAAGAACGTCTGCCCCTGCTTATCATTTCCGCCAGACGACTGCTAAACTGGCTGGGCAACGACCTCGGTTGAGTGGGAAACAGACGCCCCTACCCTGCGTCAACCTCCAGCTCCCGCACCTCCAGGCCCTCCAACTGCGCGTGCTCCAGGTGGTAGCGGCCCGCCGCTCCTGCTGCGTCCAGGTAGCCCTCGATCAGTTCGCGGGCCTCGCTCAGCGCCTCCTCCACCGTCCGGCCCTGCGCCGTCAGGCAGCCCCCGGCACTGAACAGGCCGCAGGCAAAGTATGGCAATACCGCAGTGTAGCCGCCGTCCTCGTCGGGAAAGACAACCGCCGTTACTTTCTTGTTTTCCAAATCGGGATGCTCCTGAAACCGGGCAAAGCACAGGGGCGGACCGTTTTTGTCCGCCCCTATTTGTCTTTTCTTGGCGCCGCACAGTGTAGCACAGCAACGGGGCATTGGCAGACGCCGAATCGTAAACAATCTTTGAATTTACTGGGCGGTCAAGCCCCCGTCGATGACCATCTCGCTGCCCGTCATAAACGACGACTCGTCCGACGCCAGGAACAGCACCCCGTAGGCGATGTCGTCCACCACGCCGACGCGGTTCAACGGCGTCGTTGCCGCGACCTGTTCCGGGACTCCCGGCTGCGACATCAGCGTTTGCGTCATCGGCGTTTCTATGAAGCCGGGATGCACCGAGTTGCAGCGTATCCCCTCGTGGCCGTGCTGGACGGCGGTGGCCTTGGTCAGCAGCCGCACCGAACCCTTGGAGGACGAGTAGGCAGCCGAGGAACCGCTGCCATGGCCGATGCCCGTGAGTCCGGCGATGGAGGAGATGTTGACGATGGAGCCGCCGCCAGCATCGCGCATGGCGGGAATGGCGGCGCGGGTGCCCAGGAACACGCCCTTGCTGTTGACATCCATAATCTTGTCCCAGACTCCCGCGTCCGTGTCATGGATTTTGGGAGCGCCAAGACCGGCCACGTCGATAGCGCCGACGCCAGCGTTGTTGACCAGGATGTCCAGCTTGCCGTATTCGGAGACAGCGCGGGACACGGCGCTCTCCCACTGCTCCGGGTTGGTCACGTCCAGATGCACGAAGGTGGCGCGGCCGCCCAGTTCGCGGATTTCCGCCTCAACCTTCAGCCCCTCCGCGTCCTGAATATCCCCGATGACCACCGCCGCGCCCTCCCGGGCGAACAGCCGCGCCTCCCCGGCCCCCTGCCCGCTGGCGCCGCCGCTGATGATCGCCACTTTCCCTTCCAGCCGCATTCCAGTCCTCCCGGTTCGTTGTAGTAATGACACGCCCAGCGAATTCGCGGAGCTACTGGGCCGTCCAGCCCCCGTCGATAACCATCTCGCTGCCCGTCATAAACGACGATTCGTCGGACGCCAGGAACAGCACACCGTTGGCGATGTCGTCCACCGTGCCTATCCGTCGAATCGGTGTTGCGGCAGCCGCCTCGTCTCGAGCCCCCGGCACCGACAGACGCAGCTCGGTCATGGCCGTCTCGATGAATCCGGGATGCACCGAATTGCACCGTATGCCCTCGGCCCCGTATTGCACGGCGGTCGACTTGGTGAGCAGTCTGACCGATCCTTTGGACGCCGCGTACGCTGCTGCTGCGCCGTTGGCCGGGGCAAGGCCGACCATGCCCGCGATGGACGAGATATTTATGATGGAGCCCCCGCCAGCGGCGCGCATGGCCGGGATGGCGGCGCGAGTGCCCAGGAACACGCCCTTCCCGTTGACGTCCAGAATCCTGTCCCACAGTTCGGTCGGGGTACCGTCAATCTTGGGCGCGTCCAGCCCGCCGGTCTGCGCGCTGCCGATGCCGGCGTTGTTGACCAGGATGTCCAGCTTGCCGTATTCGGATGTCGCCCGTGATACGGCGCTCTCCCACTGCTCCGGCTCGGTTACGTCGAGGTGGACGTAGGTGGCCTGTCCGCCCAGCTCACGAATCTCCGCCTCCAGTTTCAGGCCCTCGTCGTCCAGGATGTCGCCGATGACCACCGCCGCGCCCTCTCTGGCGAACAACCGCGCTTCCGCAGCGCCCTGTCCCCTCGCGCCGCCGCTGATCAGGGCCACCTTTCCTTCCAGTCGCATGTCAATTCTCCCATCTAACCCTGAAATTGAATTTGAGCTATTTGTCCGGCCTACTGGGCCGTCCAGCCTCCGTCAATGACCATCTCACTGCCAGTCATGAACGACGACTCATCCGACGCCAGGAACAGCACCCCGTTGGCGATGTCTTCCGGCGTGCCGAGGCGGTTCAGCGCGCCCTGATTCAAGCCCCACTCGCGCCCGCCGGGCTGGTCCAGGAAGGGCTGCGTCATCGGGGTTACTATGAACCCAGGATGCACCGAGTTGCACCGTATGTTTTCCGGCCCATACTGGACCGCCGTGGACTTGGTGAGCAGCCGCACGGCGCCTTTGGACGCGGCGTAAGAGGCGGAGCGTCCGCTGCCCGGTCCGATGGCGATCATCCCGGCTATGGAGGAAATGTTGATGATGGAGCCGCCGCCCGCCGCCCGCATTGCGGGTATGGCGGCGCGGGTTCCCAGGAACACGCCCTTGCCGTTCACGTCCAGAATCCGGTCCCATTGCGCCGTATCCGTGGCGTCTATCTTTGCGGACGCGGGGCTTCCGTCGCCCTCCATGCCGGTAATCCCGGCGTTGTTCACCAGGATGTCCAGCTTGCCGTATTCGGAAACGGCCCGCGACACGGCACTTTCCCACTGGCCGTTCTGGGTAACGTCTAGGTGGACGTAGGTCGCTCTGCCACCCAACTCACGGATTTCAGCCTCGAGCTTGAGACCGTCGTCGTCAAGAATGTCGCCGATGATGACCGCCGCGCCCTCCCGGGCGAACAGCCGCGCCTCAGCGGCCCCCTGCCCCCTGGCCCCGCCGCTGACAATCGCTACCTTGCCTTCCAGTCTCATCTTTCAACTCCGGATTTGCCTCGATGAATCAGATTGCCTTGTCAGCAACGCGCCCTAGGTCATCCCTTGTGAGGCCCGCCTGATAGGCGATTGAATTCAACACGGCAGGCTTTAGAGGCTGCCCGTCGTCATCAAAGTCCTCGGAATCGTCGTGTTCCTGGGATACATCCGTTTCCGGGCGAATAGGCAATTCGATTTCCACTGTGCCAACCACTACATGCTCAGAATAAGCGTGATCGAGGTCAAACAAATCCCAATCCGAGGGGTCTTCGAGATTCAGTTCCAGACATTCCTTGGCCATGGCGAGAGCGTGGCTCACAGTATCGCCTTGCGTGGTGCAATGTGGGAACATAGGCATAACCGCGACGTATCCTCCCGCTTCGTCGTCGTGGAATAGGACAACAGTCACTTTCTTCTTGACCATTAAAGAATCTCCTCAGCATGCCGGTGAAACTCTCTTGACGTCATGCCTGCCTGTCGCAGTATTGAACTCATCGTGCCTGGCCTAATTTCTCCCCGATGCTCAGGAACAGACACAGGGTGAGTACCATCCGGCAAGGTAAACTTGATATGGCTACCCTCCTGCCCGACTCGCTCCCAGCCAAGCCTTTGCAGGACTCGAATGACTTCCCTTGGACGATAGCGGCGGGGCATGCCGCCATTATACGCCGTAACCATCGGCTGTACTGCGAAGCGCTGGCGATTGCGGTATGCTATCACGAACGAACGCTGGCGAAGCCCTGAGCATCCGCTTGCGCCAGCGAATTACCGGGAGAGAGTGAGACAGATATGAGACTGGACGGAAAAGTTGCCATGGTAACCGGCGGCGCCAACGGCATGGGCGCCGAGGAATGCAGGCTGTTCGCCCGGGAGGGCGCCAGGGTGGTCATCGCCGACATCCGCGAGGAGGACGGCCGCCGCGTTGAGGCCGAGATAGCGGAGGCTGGCGGCGATGCCATGTTCGTCAACCTCAACGTGTCGGACGAGGACTCCTGGATCGCCGCCGTGGGGCAGGCGGTCGGGCGCTTCGGCCAACTGGACATCCTCGTGAACAACGCCGGCATCAGCGGCAGCGGCGAGCGGGACTTCCGCAGCACCGACGCCTGGGATCGCCTGCTGGACATCAACGCCCGCGGCGTGTTCCTCGGCACCAAGCACGCGGTGGCCGAAATGCAGAAGACCGGCGGCGGCTCCATCGTCAACATATCGTCCATTTCCGGCATCGTTGGTCAGGAATCGGTACATCCCGGCTACAACGCCTCCAAGGGCGCGGTGCGGCTGCTGACCAAGGCAACGGCCGTGCAGCACGCCAAGGACGGCATTCGCATCAACTCGGTGCATCCGGGCATGATGCCGCCCATGCTGACCTCCTTCCAGCGCGGCGACGCGCGCCGGGACAGGCTGATCAACGACGTGCCGATGCAGAGGGAAGGCGAGACCATCGAGGTCGCCAACGCCGTCCTGTTCCTCGCCTCCGACGAGGCCTCCTACATCACTGGCGCTGAGTTGGTGGTCGACGGCGGCTTCACCGCGCGATAGCCTAAACTCCCTCTCCCTTGAGGGAGAGGCCCTTCGACAAGCTCAGGAGGGGTGAGGGTGAAATCCTGCATCTCAACAACCTTGCCTACCCTACGATACACCCCCACCCTAACCCTACCCCTGATGGGGAGGGGATAATTCAACGGAGGAAGCGATGGGATTCCGGGTGCTTTACCACTTGAACACCGGCAACATCAAGGGCATAGCCGAAGAGGCCAGGTGGGCCGAGGGCATCGGCTACGACGGCCTGTGCACCGAGGAGACGGGGCACGACCCTCTGTTCCCGCTGGTGCTGGCGGCAACGTCGACCTCGCGGGTAACCCTGGAGCCTAGGGTCGCCATCGCTTTCCCGCGCTCGCCCATGGTACTGGCCTACGCCGCCATGGACTTGCAAAACCTGTCCGGCGGCCGCTTCCGGCTGGGACTGGGAACGCAGGTCAAGGGCCACATCGAGCGCCGCTTTTCGACGGAGTGGTCGGCGCCTGGCCCGCGCATCCGCGAGTACGTCCAGTCGCTCCACGCCATCTGGGACGCCTGGCAAGATGGCGCACGGCTGTCTTACCACGGAGACCACTACAACTTTTCGCTGATGACGCCCTTCTTCAGCCCCGGCCCGTCGGAGCAGCCCAGCCCGCCGGTGTTCATCAGCGCGGTCAATGCCTACAACTGCCGCGTGGCAGGCGAGGTGTGCGACGGCATCTCGCTGCACCCGCTCAGCTCGCCGGAGTTCGTGAAACAGAGGGTGCTGCCTTTCATCGCAGACGGCGCGGGCAGGGCGGAAAGGGACGCCACGGCGGTCAGGCTGACCGGCTCCCCGTTCATCATTACCGGACCCAACAAAGCAGTCATCGACGAGCGTAAGTACCCCGTGCGCCGACAGATTGCCTTCTACTCCTCAACCCGCTCCTACACTACGGTGCTGGAAGCCCACGGGTTCCAGGATGTGGGCGTCCGGCTGCACGAAATGTCCCTGAAAGGCCAGTGGGACGAAATGACCAACCTCATCACCGACGAAATCATGGACAAGTTCGTGGTGGCCGAGGAATACGACGGAGTGGCCGCAACGCTCAAGGAACGCTACGACGGCCTTTTGGACGAGGTAGTGTTCGGCATGGACGTACTCGGCGCTGACGACGAGCGGACACTGCGGAACATTGTCGCCGAGTTGCAGGAATAACCGCAGCCTTTGGAGTTCCCTAAAATTCCCTCCCCCTTTGAGGGGGAGGGTTTAGGGTGGGGTTAAAATCCCTCTCACCCGGCCCGCGTAGCCCAGGCCCCGGACTCCACGGCGGTCAGGAAGTCCAGCACCGTGCGGTTGAACAGCGCCGGCTCCTCAAGGTTGATGGTGTGGCCGCTCTGCGGGAAGAAGACCAGCCCGCTGGCGGCCACGCACTGCTTTATGAACAGCATCGGCTCGATGCATGGGTCGTCCTCGTCGCCCGCCAGCAGCAGCGTTGGCACGGTCATCCGCCGCATATCCTCTTCCAGTTGGAACACCGTTGGCCGCTTGAGCTGGATGCCCTGGGTGATGAGGGCCGAACCGAGGGCCGAATGGGACGCCAGCCCGGCGTAGAATTTCTCCCAGCCCACCGGGTCCTTGCGCTTGAACTGTACCCTGGTTGGACTGTTTGCGTATTCCTCGGCGAAACCCGCAATGCCCTCGGTCTTGAGCCGCTCCACGTTCTGCCGCCAGGCCTCCAGGTGCATTTCGCGGTCGGTGGAGCCGGTGCCGGTGGCTGCCACGACAAGGGCGCGCGACATCTCCGGGTGGGCGATGCCGAAGCTGAGCGCGGTCGCGGCGCCCATGGACAGCCCGGCGATATAGGCTTGTTCAATGCCCAGGTGCTCCAGGAGTTGCCGCATGTCCGCCACCAGACGCTCCTGCGAGTAGGCGGCGGGATCCTCCGGCACACCCGACGGCGGATACCCCCGGTGGCAGTAGGTGATGACCCGGTAGCGGCGGGCGAAGAAGTTGACCTGCGGTTCCCAGCTTGTGATGTCGCCAGCGAACTCGTGGGCGAACAGCAGCGGAAAGCCGCTCCCCACGTCCTGGTAGTGGATGTTTACGTTGTCGTCGGTGGCAAAGGTTGGCATAGTCGCTCCTTTGAAGGAAAATACGCCCAGTCCCAAAGCAAAGCGGTCTGGGCCGATAGGCCCCAAGCTTAACCCGGCCAGTCTAACAGGCCCGGCGGCTCGTGGCCCTACCTGACTACAGACCCGAATTACTCAGCCAGACTTTATCGAGGAGTGAACGCAATGTTCAACAAAGTGCACCACGTTACCTTCGTCGTTGAGAGCATCGACGACATGGCTGGCTACATCGAGCGCAACTTTTCCATGACCCCGATGTCCACCGACGTGTTCGAAGACCGGGGCTTCAAGTCCATCCTCTACCGCATCGGAGAGACCTACGTGGACTTCTTCGAGCCGCTGCGGGACGACACGCCCATGGCCCATCAGCTCAAGGCCACCGGCCCCGGCGTGATGCACGTGGCCTTCGGTGTCGACGGCATCGACCAGGTGTTTTCCGACCTGGTGTCCAAGGGCAACAAGATGCGCAGCGACGCGCCTGCGCCCAGCCCGTTCGGATACCGGAACCTGAACATCGACACCGCCAGTTCCCACGGCATCCTGTTCCAACTGGCCGAGGGCGAGGTGTCCCACTAGCGCGCTGCCCGGCGCCGAACTCCGTTTCATCGCCGCCGCCTGCACCGGCCCCGGCGATGAAACGCTGGCGCCAGAGGACGCCATCCTGAGCGCAGTAGTCCACCATCTGCTCCCCGGCCGCGCGTCCAGCGGACTGTGTGGGCGCGGCCAGCGTCGTAGCAGCGCAGGCAGCCGCGCAGCGGCGGGCCGGGGGCGCTTACGGCCCGGCCGGCGGCGAGTTACGCCAGCCGCTCCATCCTACATCGTTGCCGGCGCGGACGCCGATGATGTAGGTCTTGGCGTTGTCGATGCTAAAGCTGAGGCTGTTGGTGGGGACGTTGGTATGGTCGTCGACGGGCGCGTGCCAGCTCGCGCCGCCGTCGTCGCTGTAGGTGACGTGGTATTTGGTCGCGCCGTCCGGGGCGTCCCACGATGCCGTCAGCGTCCCGTCGGCGCGGGTGACGCTGACCGAGGACGGCGTGGCGGGCGCAGCGGGCGTCTGCTCCGGCGTGTACGGCCCGGCAGACGGCGAGTTGCGCCAGCCGCTCCAGCCGGCATCGTTGCCAGCGCGGACGCCGATGATGTAGCTCTTGGCGTTGTCCACGCTGAATGTGAGGCTGTTGGTCGGCACGTTGGTATGGTCGTCAACGGGCGCGTGCCAACTCGCGCCGCCGTCGTCGGTGTAGGTGACGTGGTACTTGGTCGCGTCTGTCGGCGCGTCCCAAGAGGCAGTTAGGGAGCCATCAGTGCGCGTCACGCTGACCGCGGACGGCGTCGCGGGCGGGTCGGACGGCGGCGGCGTGGGCGTCTGCGGCGGCGTGTACGGCCCGGCGGACGGCGAGTCGCGCCAGTCGCTGTCGCCGCTGCTGTTCCGCGCCCGCACGCCCACGATGTAGGTGTCGCTGTTGGTAGCGTCGATGGTGATGCTGGTTCCGGTGTGATTGAGCGCGGCGAGTTGCCAGCTCGCTCCATTGTCGGAGGTGTACATGACGTGGTAGCTGGTCGCCCCGTCCACCGCGTCCCACGATGCCGTCAGCGTCCCGTCGGCGCGCGTGACCGTCACCGACGACACCGGGCCGGGCGTGGCTGGCGGCGGGGGCGGCTCCTGGGGCGTCGCCGCGACGTACCAAGGCGCGGCGTTGGGCGCGGCCGTGCCGTTCCCGCCCGCGTTGACGGCGCGGACGTGGAAGCGGTACTCGCGTCCGTTGGTGAGGCCGCTCAGCGTGTGACTGGTGGTATCGGCGTCGCTGCCGGCGATGCTCTGCCAGGCGCTCCAGCCGCTGAAGTTGCCCGTGCCGGTGTCGTTGTGATTGACGTTGTACTCGTAGCCGCTGATGCTGGGGTTCGAGGGGGCGTCCCAACTCAGGGTGACGCTCCCGTCGCCAGCGCTGGCGGCCAGGTTGGCGGGCGCGGCGGGCGGGTTCGGCGCGGCGAAGGCGGCCTGGACGCTGACCTGCGCTGCGGCGACGTACTCCTTGGTCAGCCTGTCCACCGGCGGCTGGAAGCAGCGCAGCTCGCCCTCCGTGGGACAACCGGCGTCGGGCGCGGGACGGTAGGCGGCAATACTTATCGAGAAGGCGCCGGCGCTGGTCGGGATCACTCTGAAGGTGACGCTGTCGCCGTGCTGGTCGACAACCTGGATCGGGTCGTTCTGCCACGTATCATTATGGTCTTGCGCGATCAACTCGTTGGGCAGGTCCAGCTGCACCCAACTGCGGGCGAAATCGCTGCCGTTGGCTGCCAACTTATCTGGCGAACCATGGTCGGGACTGTGCAGGCGCACCGTGAGATATGAGGACTCCATCGCCTTGAGCGTGCCAGTTATTTCGGTATCCCGAATCTGGAAGCGGATGACGTCGATGGTGAAGGTGTCCTGCACGACGCTGTTGCCGTCGAGCGTCTCGACTACGGCCACGCCGCCGTTGGGGTTGTACCCCAGCGCCACGACTGTCTGCGCCAAACTGATGTAATCGGTCAGCTCGACGTAGTCGTCCCCGGAGACGATGCGGGCGCTGTCGAACGGCTTGGTTCCGTGCTGGCCGGCCTTGATGAAACAGGAGCTATCGACCCATACCTGGTTGAGCTTGCTTGGATCGCAATAGTAGAAGGTCAAGGTTGGCACCGGCGAGACGGCCAGCGTGTGCGTAGCCGACGCCGACCAGGCGCTGTCGCCGTGGGTGTTCGTCGCCCTGACCTGGACCTGATAGGTCGTATCCGGCGTGAGCCCGGTGATTACCGCGCTGGTTGCGGCGCTGTCGGTGTCCGGCTGCCATTCGCTCCAACTGCTGCCGCCGTTGGCGGAGTAGCGCACGTCGTAGTCGGTGATTGCGGAGCCGTTGTCGCCGGGCGCAGACCAGTTGACGAGGAGCTTGTGGTCGCCGGCGGTCAACGTGGGAGCGGACGGCGCGTCAGGCGTGCCGGGCGTCGCCGTATAGACGTCCGACCAGGGGCCGGCGCCGTGCTGGTTCTTGGCTCGCACCTGCACCTGATAGGCAACGCCATTGGTCAGGCCGGTCACAGGGTAGCGGAAGTTCGCACCAGTGGGAGTGCCAGATTCTAACCCGATCAGATGCTCGGTCCAGGTAGTTCCACCGTTGGACGAATATCTTATGTCCAGGCTGGTGACCACCGAGCCGTTGCCGGGCGGCACAGTAAAGTACACGTACAGCCCGTCGCTGACCGGCTCCACCCTGATTCCCGACGTGCCTTCGGGCAGGCCGGCCTTGATGCTGGCGGAGGGAGACCAGGGGCCGGGGCCGAGGTTGCTCTCGGCCCGCACTTGCACCTGATAGGTGGTTCCGTTGTTCAGGCCCGTTATCGTGGCGTTCAAGCCTGTGCTGGTGTTGGCCGCGTTCCACTCCGTCCAGGTCGCTCCGCCGTTAGACGAGTATTGCACGTCGTAGTCGGTGATTGTGACTGTGCCGGCGGGGGCGCTCCACTTCGCGGTGAGTTGCGCGTTGCCGCTGGTCAGGGTCGGGGCCGCCGGCGCGCCGGGGCGGCCGATGGCGTGGGTCGAGGCGGTAGACCAGTCGCCCTCGCCCACCGAGTTCTGCGCCCGCACCCGTACCTGATAGGTCGTACCGTTGACCAGATTGGGAATCGACGCGCTCAGGGCCGTGCTGGTGTTGCTTGCGTTCCACTCCGTCCAGTTCGCGCCGTTGTCCGATGAATACTCGATGTCGTAGTCGGTGATGTCCGCGCCGTTGGCCAGGGGCGCGGCCCAGGTGACAGTCATCGTCGTGCCGCTGGAGGTGAGCGTGGGCGCGGCGGGGGCGTCGGGCTTTTGCGGGACGGGCGTGGCCTTGACGCTGGCCGACCAGAAGCTGTTGCCGCGGGCATTCTTGGCGCGCACCTGGACTTGGTACTCGGTGTTGTTGGTCAGGCCGGTAATCGTGGCGTTGTGGGTTGTGCCGGCGTGCGGCCAGGACGACCACGCGCCCGAGGAG
This sequence comes from Dehalococcoidia bacterium, assembly GCA_963664375.1. Taxonomy (GTDB): domain Bacteria; phylum Chloroflexota; class Dehalococcoidia; order Lucifugimonadales; family UBA3495; genus VXOI01. Next base: position 1,394,062 of record OY761449.1, on the reverse strand, counting down.
CCCGCGCGATACTGCACGTCGTAGCCGGTGACGGCAGAGCCGTTGTCGGCGACGGGCGCGGCCCATGAGACGGCTAGCGCCTGGTGCTTGGGGGTCGGCGCGTTCACCACCGGCGGCGACGGCGCGCCCGGCGTGCCAGAGACGGACGGACTCCATGCGCCCCAGCCGCGGGCGTTCCTGGCGCGGGCCTGGAGTTCGTAGGTCCTGCCGTTGCGCAGGCCGCTGAGGACAATCCGCCCGCGGTCGAAGTCCAATTGCAGCCGGTACTCGGTCAGCGTCCTCGCCGTTTGCACCCCCCCCGTACCCCCCCTCTCGGCGTAGACCCAGAGGTAGCCGTTGGCGGGCAAGTTGTAGACCCAGCCCGACGCATCGAATGCGTTGTTCCCGCCGACAAGTTGGCTCTCCACGGCGAACACTCGCTGACTGGCAGAAGCGCACTGTTCGTAGGGGTTGGTTGGCTTGCTGTCGAGCCAACAGCCGATCACCTTGGTCAAGCCCGTGCCGCTGAGCTTGCCGGTGACGCGAATCCAGAGGTTGGCGGCGGCGCCAATCTTGTAGTAGCCCTGCTTTGTTTGGTTGTCGAAGATGACGCTCTCACGCGTCACCGCCACGCCGCCCGACGGCGTGGTGAAAGTACCGAAGTCGATTGGATCGACGACGTTGTTGGCTCCGAGGCCAACGGTTTCGCTGGTGGTCAGCGTGCCGGTGTCGTTGACCTGCGGCGGTTGCGCGGTGTTGTCGGTGAAGTCGAGCATCAGGCGGCGCTTGGTCAGCGTCTCCGACTCCGTGGTGTAGAACCAGACGTAGGCGTTGGCGGGCAGATTCGTGACCCAGCCGTCCTGCCAGAAAGTGTGGTCGGATTCGGTGTTGACCGAGGTGTTCACCGAGAAGATTTGCGTTCCCAGCGTGGCGACCTGGGCCGTCGTCGGTTTCTCCATGTGCCAATGCGCGACAACGGTTCCGCCGCCGGTGATTGTACCGCTGGCGCGTATCCATAGTTGGTCGACGGCCTTGCTGAATTTATAGACGTAGCCGGAGCCGAGGGATTCGCGCACCACCCCGACCGCGCCCGACGGGTTGCTGAAAGCGCCAAAGTCTATCGGGTCGGTGTTGCTCGACGTATCGCTGCCGGACAGCCGGCCCGAGTCGTGGGAGCGGTCGCGGTAGGTGTACCAGGTGGTCTTGCCGGATTCGCGGTAGCGCAGGTCGTAGTCGGTGACGGCGCTGCCGTTGTCCGTCGCATCCAGCGTCATCGAGAGCAGCCCGCCGCGGTCCGACCTGCCCGCCGGCAGCGGGCGTTGGACGGTGGAGAGGGTGAATGTCGGCGGCGAGGGTTTGCCCGCCGTGTCGGTGATGGGCGCAGACCAGTCGCCGTCGCCCGCGCTGTTCACGGCGCGGACGCGCACCTGGTACTTGGTTCCGTTGACGACGCCGCTGTTGATGGTCGCGCCGGTGGCAGTGCTGACCGTACTGGCCTGCCAGTCCGACCAGGTGCTTGTCTTGTCGACGCGGTACTGGATGTCGTAGTCGCTGATGGCGTAGCCGCCGTTGTTGACCGGGGCGCTCCAACTGACTTCGAGCTGGTTGTTGCCCGACACCGACGCCAAGTTGGCGGGCGCGTTGGCGACGCCCAGGGGAGTCCCGCCGGATGCGGCCGACCACGGGCCCCAGCCGTCGCTGTTGCGGGCTCGGACGCGCACCTGGTACGCGAGCTGGTTGGTCAGGCCGCTGATGTTCGTGTTCAGCGCGGTGGAGGCGGTAGCGATGTCGATGCGCAGCCGCCGGTCGCTGATTGCGACATCCTCGAATTCCGGGAACTTCGTATTCGTGGAGGTGTGGTCCCAGCCGTCAATCCAGATGTAGGAGTTGGCCAGCAAGTCCTGCTCGACGCCGGTAAGCTCGAAGCTGGTCGCCGACGTGTTGACGACGTTGGCTCCCATGCTCTTGCCGTTGTGCCGCAGGTCGGTGATGGGCGACTTCGTATAGTTCGAGCGCAGCGTTCCCGCGCCGTCGGTGGTGCCGCTGACGGTGAACTTCACCGCGGCCACCGCCTGTTTGAGGCGGTAGACGCCATCGAGGTTGTGGCGTCCGCCCTTGGTGCGCTCGATGTAGGCCGCCGCGTCGCCGGTGACCACGCCCAGGTCCAGCGGGTTGCGGTTGTGCGCCCAGGTGGTGTCGGAGCCGGTTTGCTCGGGGGATTCGTAGACGATGCTGTAAGAGGAGGCTGTAGACCAGTCGCCGCTGCTGCCGGCGCGGTATTCCACCTGGTAGTCAACGACGGGCTTGCCGCTGGGCGTGGTGGCGGCGTTCCAGTTCACGGTCAACTGGCGGTCGCCAACGGTGACGGAGCTGATGGACGGCGCGTTGGGAGGGACGGTCGCCTGCGCCCTCGCGTCGCCGAGGGCGGACAGGACGGCGGCCGCGACCGCCAGCGCCACCAGCGCCGCGACGGCGTAGCGGCTGAGCAGGGTTCCGGCGTATCGTCCGGCTCGCATGGGCAAACCTCCGCGCGCTGCCTTAGCGGGGCTCGTCGGCCCCGCTTCCATCCGATTTGCAGCATCCAGTATACGCCATTAGCCCGCACCGGCAGCGTTCCGAATCAGGTGGTTGAATATGGAAACATAGCTTCAGCGAAACGTAGGGGCGCACAGCAGTGCGCCCGTGTCTGCGCAGGAGAGAATTGTGCCGGAACCGGGGCCAGGGCGCACGTCCCTCGACGCGCTCGGGAGTGCGCCCCTACATGTGAATGCCAACACACGTTGAGAATACCGTGTCTCAGATAGTGTTTAATAAGTTCGGTTCACTGTCAAAGAGCGGGTTTCAGGCGCATCCGCCGTTCCTGAGCAACCAGGGGTACGCCCCCACCCTAACCCTCCCCCGGAGGGAGAGGGAACTTATTAAACCCTCTCTCAGTTTTCGCCGGTCAGCGTGACGGAGGGAGAACGCTAGAGGGGGTGACGTTGTTGCGGGAATTCATAGCCGTAGCGCGCTACTCCTTTCCTTGGCCCGGTCTACGGCCACCGCCGGGGCCGTTTCGCGCCCGTGGACATCAGGCCAGCATGAATCCCGGCGGAATTACACGTAGACATAGGTGATATGTAGGTTAATTTCGATTACATTATCGTGACTTTCAGCAAAATGTGGTAAATTCAGCACAAACAGACCCGGAGATGGTCAACCGGCGTCCGGGCGCTTGACGCCGATGGCCTTTTCAACCCAGAGGCCGCCGGGATATAACCGGGATATAACCGGGAGAGCGCAGAGGAATCCGGATTTCCCGGACGGTTTCCGCGTTCTCTGCGTTGAAAAACCCTATAATCTGCTAATCTGCATCACACGTCTCAAAAGGAGGGAGAAGTTGACGCAAGCCGATGAACGGGACAGTCAGATAGCGTCGCTGCGGGACAGGCTGTCGCGGCTGAGTCAGGCCAGTCTGCGCATCAACGAGAGCCTGGACGTGGAGGCGGCGCTGCACGGCGTGATGGACGGGGCCCGCTCCCTGACCGGCGCGGACTACGCCCTCATCACCACCCTGGACGCCTCGGGCGCAGTGGACGACCATCTGGTGGCGGGCCTCAGCGCCGGGGACGCGGAGCGGCTGTGGCAGGATCCCGGCGGGCCGGGACTGTTCGAGTACATGAACGCCCTTTCCGGTTCATTCAGGCTGGGCGGGACCGACCTGGAGGAACTCACCCGGTCCATCGGGCTGGAGGGGTTCAGTACGCCGGTGCCGGTCACGGCATTCATCGCGGCGCCGGTGGTAAACCAGGGCGACCGGGTGGGCAACATCTACGTGGCCAGCGGAGAGCCGGGACGGGAGTTTACCCAGGAGGACGAGGAGGTGCTGGTGATGCTGGCCTCGCAGGCGGGGCAGGTCATCGCCAACGCCCGCAGCCACCGCGACGAGTCGCGGGCCCGGGCCGGACTGGAGACTCTGATCGACACCTCGCCAGTAGGCGTCGCCGTCTTCGGCGCCGGGACGGGGGAATTGGTGTCGTTCAACCAAGAGGCGCGGAGGATAGTAGACGGCCTGAGCGATGCGGGCCAGGACCCGGAGGACCTGCTCGGCCTGCTGACCATCCGGCGGGCCGACGGGCGGGAGTTCCGGCTGGCGGAGTTCCCCCTGGCCGAGGCGCTCAGCGCCAGCGAGACGGTGCGGGCCGAGGAGATCGTGATGGAGGCGACGGACGGGCGGAGCGTCACCGTGCTGCTCAACGCCACGCCCATCCGGTCGGAGGATGGCGAGGTGGAGTCGGTGGTGGTGACCATGCAGGACATGACGCCCCTCGAGGAAGTGGGGCGGCTGCGGGCCGAATTCCTGGGCATGGTGAGCCACGAGCTGCGCACCCCGCTGACCTCCATCTGGGGTTCGGCGGTGGCCGTGCTGGACCACGCGGAGAACCTGGACCCGGCGGAGACGCGGCAGTTCCTGCGCATCATCCTGGAGCAGGCCGGGAGCATGCGGGACCTGATCGGCGACCTGCTGGACGTGGCGCGCCTCGAGACTGGGGAGCTGCCAGTGAACCCGGAGCCGACGGAGGTTGGCGCGCTGGTGGACCGGGCGCGCAGCGCCTTCCTGTCCGGCGGGAGACGGGACAACCTGGACATCGTCGTGGCCCCGGGGCTGCCCCTGGTGCTGGCCGACCGCCGGCGCATCGCGCAGGTCATCGGCAACCTGCTGGCCAACGCCGCCCGGCACTCGCCGGAGTCGTCGGTCATCCGGGTCTCTGCCGTGCGGAACGGCGGCCACGTCGAAATATCGGTGGCGGACGAGGGCCGGGGACTGCCCATCGACAGTCTGCCCGGCCTGTTCCGCAAGTTCTCCCGGGCAGACGATGGCGGTCCCGGCGGCGGCACCGGCGGCCTTGGGCTGGCTATCTGCAAGGGGATCGTGGAGGCCCACGGGGGCCGCATCCGGGCCGAGAGCGAGGGGCCGGGACTGGGGGCGCGGTTCGTCTTCACCATCCCGGTGGCCGGGGGAACCGCGCCGGAAAGCCCCGGTTTGGCTGGCGGCTGGCCGCGGGAGGAGACCGGGGACGCGGATCCCATCCTGGTGGTGGACAACGATCCCTGGACGCTCCGCTACATCAGGAACGCCCTCTCCAGCGCGGGCTACCACCCGGTGGTCACCGCCGAGCCGGATGAGGCGCTCGCCCTGGCGATGGAGCACCGTCCCCGCCTGGCGCTGCTGGACATGATGCTGCCCGGCGCCGACGGCCTCGATCTGATGGGGGACATCCTGGCGTCAGCCGAGGTGCCGGTGATCTTCCTGTCTGCCTACGGGCGCGACGAGGCAGTGGCCCGGGCCCTGGAGGAGGGAGCCGCCGACTACATCGTCAAGCCATTCTCGCCAGCCGAGCTGATGGCCAGGGTGCGGGCGGCTCTGCACAGGCCCAAGGACCTCTACCGCTCCGAGGCGCCGGAGTCCTACGCGCTGGGCGGGCTGGTCATCGACTATACCCAGCGGCTGGTAACCATCGACGGGCAGCCAGTGACGCTGACGGCCACCGAATACCGGCTGATCTACGAGCTGTCGGTCAACGCCGGGCGGGTGATGAGCCACGACCGTCTGCTGCGGCGGGTGTGGGGCGGCCGGAAGCGCGGCGGCATGGGTGCGCTGCGCACCCACCTGCGGCGGCTGCGCAGCAAGCTGGGCGAAGACGCGGCCAGCCCCACCTACATCTTCTCGGAGCCGCGCCTGGGCTACCGCATGCCCAAAAGCGAGGCGCCCCGCGAGGTCGAACCCTAGCCCCGCTCGCGCCACAGCCCCCGGAACGCCCAAGCCGGCACACAACCGGCCGGGCGTTCCGGGGGCTTCGGCCTAGGTCAGGGTGGAAGCTACGCCCAGGTCAGGATTATCGTTCCTGGCAGTCATAGTAACTCCCTGTTGGAGACGGGTAACTATTGAGTCTCCGCGCCTGCCTTAAAGTTGCGAGGGTTTTTCAGGAAGTAACGCCGCCCATCCCGGTGAATGTCTCCATCCACGCTGACGGTTATGCTGTCGCGGAAAGCTCGCCATACTTCGTCGTGGTCAAGAGTATCGAACTGAACTTGTAACGCTACCGGGCGACCATCGAGTTCGCACACTAAAACAGACTGGCCATCAAACTCCTCCCGGCGCTGCCGGTCCAATCCTACAATCTCGCCGATCACATGTTCATTGGGAGATGGGCTGTTCTGACGCAACAGTTCCGCCCCCTGCATGAACACATCCGCAGTGCTCTCCGGAAATTGGAACTCACCATCGTAAACATCGGTGGGCCGCACCGTTGCCCAAGCCAATCTGACCCCGATGCCGTGGCCGTGACGGGCCAATGCCGCTACTGCGTCGCAAAAATTTGCGCTAACGCCTTGCGAGGGAGCTTCCTCAAAAACATCAGCTATTCCCCCTCCGCCAAGTACCGCCACTGCTGTTCTGTCAGCTTCACGTAATCCGTTATTCAGCGCAATGACGGCCTGACGCGGGAACGGTGCGCGAAAAGCATCCCCAAGGTCCTCCTGCACTCCGTGACCTGCTGGCACAATCGAATGCAGGGTCAGTTCCGGCCCGGCTTCATATCCCGTTAGCGGACGTACACTCCGCACATAATCGGTGACTTGACCACTGGCACGCCCGCGGTACACCGGCTCGCCCGGACGTTCAGCGGAACGGGCCGCGGCCGCTACCAGGTCACGGGCCCGCGTAAGAAAATCTACGCTCTCGCTGAGAGTCCAGCCGGATTGTCCAGCACCGTTCAACGGTCGCAATCGGATGACATCAGCCCCGGCTCCAATCAGGTCGTAATATACGGCCAATTGGGAACGCTCCTCGATCTCGGACAAGAGCGCCAATAGTTCGGAAATTCGTACGGCATAAGTGTCGGATTGCTCGCGCAACGGTAGCAGCGCCTCACTAACATGCTCACCGCTGGTCATGGACCATATCATAATCCGGTTATGCCAGGTTTCCTGGTGAACCCAGCCGCGAGCTTGGAGGTAGGAGCGCAACATAAAGGGAGATACTTGGCGCAACGCAGCCGCATCTCTAATTTGCACGTCCATTTCGGAACTCCGTTAAACCATCAGTTCCCGGAACATGTCACGCAGTCCGTCCTGGTCAAACAAGTTTGCCAGAGGAACCGTAAGTCGTTGAGTTGACAAATTGCGCGAGTGCGGTAATCCCATCAGCGAAACCCAATACGAGCATTTCCGCAAGCACAACTCGTCCTCGCTCTGAGTCAGCCACTGGTCCTCATCTTCCGGCATGAGATACAGAATCAAGACTCTTGGAACGTCGTCCTCTATGATGAGCCGGTTGTAATCCTCAACCCGCAAGTCATACACGATCACGTCGCCCCTGATTTCGTACTGAGTCGTGGCCTTGAGTTGAAGGTCGACCCGGTTGATGCCCCGACGATCAGGATCAACAATCGTTCCGTCAATGCCGTGGTCGTCAACTACGGGACTGGACAAGCGAAATCCGGCGCGAAAGATCACGGCACGGACGTAGGCGACCGAGAGCTGTTCCTGGATGAAGTTAGGCGACATCTTGTTGTTGCTGCAAAAAGAGAGATATTACCTCTGGGGTACTCTACCATAAGAAACAAATGTTCCACAACATGGAGCATTCATCCATGCGGCGGGAAGGTGCAGTCGTGATGGCTCTTCCAAAACGCTCCGAGTCCAGCTCGTGGAACAGGGTGGCAAGGGCTGCCGACGTGTCAACTATCACGTCGGCAACCCTAGCTCGTCATACAGAAAGTCGCCATGTTCCACGGCGGAGGGCCGTTGATGGTGGCCGCGCCGCCGTGCCGTCGTTTACGCCGGACGCCCCGCTCTGGCGCGGGGCGTCGCTGTTGGTGGTTTAGTACCACTGGCCGTTGTAGTTGGCGACGTTGATGGTGGCGGCGTTGCCGGTGATGCCGTGACGTTGTCGGCTAGACTGCGATGGTAGCGTGGTCCTTCAGCGCCCCACCCATGCGCCAGGTTTGCAGCAGGCCGCTTACGGTCACCGGGCTGTTGCTGCTGGCGTTATAGACGGCACCGCCCTAGTAGACCGTGCCGCTGCGCGGCGCGCCGTTGTACTGCGCCGCCGTGCAGACGATGAGGCGGTAGTAGCCGAAATCGCCGCCGGTGTCGCGCGTGGCGGCAACGGTGATTTAGTCGTTGTCAACCTCCGTAACGGTCAGGTCGATGCGGCCCGGGTAATACGTCCTTGCGTCGAGGCCCAGGTCGCGGGCGCCGTTCACGTCGTCGCTGTCCTCGGCGGCCACCAGGGTCGCGGTCTGCGCCGTGTTCCAGTTGTCGGGGGTGAAAGTAAGGTCAATCGCCACGACGCTACTGGCCTCGCCCTTAAAAGTGATGTCGGAGTCGTTGTTGCCCCGCACCGACAGGGCGACGCACACCTTCACGTCCTGCGCTGGCTGCGCAGTGAGCTTGACCTGGTAGCTGACCTCGCCGCCTTCTGCGACGGACAGGGCGGTGATGGCGTTGCCGTTGCTGTCCTGCACGATGATGCCGCGAGCGTTGGGAGTAGCGCTCGCCTGCGCCGCCGCGCCGTTGCCGCCGCCGTTCACCGCCCGCAGGTGGATGGTGTACGCCGTGCCGTTGGTCAGCCCGGTAGCGGCATAAGAGGTGGTGGCCGCATCGCTGCCGGTGATGGCCGTCCAATCGCCCTGGTCATTGCCTGCCTGTTGCACCGCGTACTCGTACCCGGTAATCGACGAGTCCGACGGATTGCTCCATGCCAGGGTAAGGCTCTGGTTGTCGGCGGCAATCGTCAGCCCCGTGGGCGCGGCCGGCGGCGGCGTGTAGGGGCCGGCGGGCGCGGAGTTGACCCAGCCGCTCCAGCCGCCAGCGTTCCCGGCGCGGACGCCGACGATGTAGGTCTTGGCGTTGTCCGCGTTGTTGATGGTGACGCTGGTTCCGGAGTGATCCATGGCGGCCAGAGACCAGCTCTGGTTGTTGTTCGTGCTATAGGTGACGTGGTACTTGTCTGCCCCGGCCGGGGCCGTCCAGGATGCAGTCACCGTGCCGTCGGCGCGGGTGATGCTGACGCTGCCGACGGACGCGGGCGGTTGCTGCTGCGTGTAAGGCCCGGCGGGCGCAGAGTTGACCCAGCCGCTCCAGCCCGCGTCGTTCCCGGCGCGGACGCCGACGATGTAAGTCTTGGCGTTGTCGGCGTTGTTGATGGTTACGCTGGTTTCGCTGTGGTTGAAGGCGGCCAGAGACCAGCTCCGTTTGTTGTCCGTGCTGTAGGTGACGTGGTACTTGGACGCGCCAGCCGGGGCCGTCCAGGATGCGGTCACCGTGCCGTCGTCGCGGGCGACGCTGACGCTGCCGACGGACGCGGGCGGCGACTGCGCCAGCGCGGGCTGACTCGCGGCGATAAAGAGGGCCGCCGCAACCCCCAGGGCCAGGACGGCGAGGATGGGGAATATGAAGGAGAGCCGGGGGCGGGTGTCGTTACGGGAAGTCATAGCGTGCTGCTCCTTTCCTGGGCTCCGGTCTCCGGCAACCGCCGGAGCGGACGGCGGCACGGCAACACTCGCAGCCAGCGCCGTTCTTCGGGCATAACACACTACGTCAGCATAAAGCACATCGGATTTCCAAGCGGTTTTTCAACGCAGAGGGCACAGACGATAAGCAGAGAGTGCGGAAGCCATCCGGGAATCGAAATTCCTCTGCGCTCTCTGTGTCCCTCTGCGCCCTCTGCGTTGAAAAAAACGTTAACTCGCGTCACACATCAATGAGAGTGTTTAATTAGTTCCCTCTCCCTCCTGGGGAGGGTCAGGGTGGGGGCGTACCCCTGCTTGCTCAGCAATGACGGATGCCCCTGAAACACGCTCTTTGTCAGTGAACCGAACTTATCAAACACTCTCTAAGAGGGTGTTTAATAAGTTCCCTCTCCCTCCGGGGGAGGGTTAGGGTGGGGGCGTACCCCTGTTTGCTCAGCAATGACGGATGCCCCTGAAACCCGCTCTTTGTCAGTGAACCGAACTTTGGAAACACCCTCTAAAATGGAGCCGCCGCCTTTCGGCGGCGGAAATGTTTGCCCACAACGCTGCGGTAGCGCGGGTAGCCCAGCTCGGAGATCGGGCGGCTACCATGACCTGATGACTGGCAGCACTTCCTCCGCAAACAGCTTGAGGCTGCGCTCGGCGACATCGTAGGGGATTCCGCCGAACCGGAAGGATACGTTCCACTCGAATTCGCCCAGCAGTTCCCGTCGCTCCTCCAGTCCGCGCAGAATCTTGTCCGGCGTGCCCCAACTGGCCGCCTTCATGAATCCCTCAACCGCTCCCTCAAGGCCAGCGGATCGCGCAATCTCGGCCTTCTGCTGGTAAGCGTTGTAGCCCTTGACCTGTGAGAAGTGGTCGCTCAGAAATTCGTAGTGGTAGAAGTTGCTCTCGACGAATTTGCCCTGGTACTGGCGCGCCTCCTCCTCGGTCTGCTCCAGGTCGGTGCCGCAGACCACGAACTCGGAGAGCATCAGGGGCGGCGGCTCGGTGCCGTGGAATTCGCGGTGCAGTTCGCGGCCCCGCTCGATGCCAGGCATCCGCATTTCCCAGGGCCGGTCAGCGAACATGACGATGTGCGCGCCCAGCTTGGCCGCTGACATCACCGATTCGTCGCTGGCTGCAACGGCGTAGATGCGCCCGTCGAAGGAGTGCTGCGGGCGGGGCCGGATCTCGACCCTCGGCTGCTTGTAGTATTTCCCGTCGCCCTCGATGAACCCGGTCTTGAGGGCCTCGACGATCATCGGCGCAGCCTCGTCGAAGCGCTCCCGCGACTCGTCCATGCTGATGCCGAAGGCCTCGAACTCGCGCCGAGCCAGCCCACGCCCGAACCCCAGCCGCAAGCGACCCCTGCTCAGCATGTCCAGCACCGCGGCGTTTTCGGCAACCCGCAGCGGGTTGTGCCAGGGCAGGATGACGGCGGCGGTGCCAACGTCGATGTTGGGATGCTTGGCCGCGATGTGGGTCATCAGCTGGATGTTGTCCGGCACGAAAGAGTAGTCGTTGAAGTGGTGTTCCGCCGACCAGACGCTGTCGAACCCGGCATCGGCGGCTATTTCCACGAGGCGCAGTTCCTCGTCCCACATCTCCGCGTCCGTGCCTTCGTCCCAGCCGTAGCTGGAACAGACCAGCATTATTCCGACGTCCATGCAATTGCTCCTTTTTATACGATCAATGTAGCCGGGGCGCCAAATTCCTCAGAGGCTATTTCCTAAGCACCTAGCCAAAACCGTTCATCCTGAGCTTGTCGAAGGATGAGCGGGTTTGGCTTGCATTCCGCAGTCTGCCCATGCCGTCCAACCGTCCGTCCCGTCCTTCGACAAGCTCAGGATGAACGGTTGGGCTTTGGAAACACCCTCTCCCTCCGGGAGAGGGGATTTGTCACACGCCACCTTAAACGCTCGGCATCGTGGGGTGGGGAGTCAACTGGAGTTCGTGCGTCCAGCATGACTTGTCCTGCGTGTGCAGGTACCAGAATGCCTCCGCTATTTTTTCGGGGTTCATCAGCAGGTCGGGATTTTGCTGCGCCCGAGGCGTTGCCCGCGTGCCGGGCGAGTCGATCATTCCATCGATAACCACGTTGGCGACGTGCACGCCGTGCTCGGAGTACTCCTCCGTGAGCGCCTGGGCCAGCCCGCGCATCAGCACCCGCGGGTAGTAAAGCGACTGGCCGGTAAAGCGCTTTCGGCCACGCAGCGAAAAATTGTTGTTGGATATCAGGATGGTGCCCTCGCCGCGCTCCCGCATGGAGGGCAGGACCTCCTTGGCGACCAGGAAAGGCCCGCTGCTGGAGATGTGCTGGGCGGTCTCGAAATACTCGTAAGGCATGTGCTCCAGCAACTCCATTTCCGGGGGCAGGTCCCTGCCCTCGAGGTACCCGGCGTTGTAGACCACCACCTGCGGGTCGCCGGCCTCCTCCCGTATTCGGGCGAAGGCATCGGTAATGGAGTCCCGATACGCCAGGTCCAGTTCGACGATCATGCATTCGTCACCCCGCTCACGGATGGCCGCCTCGAGGGGCGCGGCGTTGGCGGCATTGCGGGTGGTCAAGACGGTGAAAAATCCCTCACGGGCGAATTTTAGGGAAATCGCTCCCCCCACGCCCCAGCGCACTCCGACAGGGAGGTCGCTGTCATCAATGTCTCCGCCGTGGACCAGATGGGTGTTGCGCCCATCGGACTGCCACTTGGACGTTGCCCCGATAACTACGGCAACCGGCTTTCCGTTCGTGTTCATGTACATTTCCTCGGCATCGGATTTCACGGAGAGCGCCAGGATGTTCCGGCAGAACTATGACAGCACCCGGCGCCAGCCTGGCGAGTTGCGGATAGCATTTTCGAGCTTACTTTACTACAAACGGCCGGGGTGGTGGTAATTCCCACTGGTGAAGGCGGGGCAAACGCGCCCTACTCAAAAATTCCCTCCCCCTCAGGGGGAGGGCTAGGGTGGGGGTGAGAAGGTGATGCTGATACACCTCCGGTCGCCCCCTAGAAATGCGATACCAGTCTTGCGATAGTTTCTGAGTTCATCGTAATTCCGGCGAAAGCTGGAATCCAGAAGGCGCCCCGTTAAAGTAGTGTAGTAAGGTAGGAGTTACGTAGTTGAGAATTTCACCCCCACCCTAACCCTCCCCCTGAGGGGGAGGGGATTTTGAAGGCAACTTCTGCCCTGTTTAGGGTTTGCAAACACGCCCTAGGAAATACCTTGGCAGACATTACCAGGCAGCCAGGTCGGCCAGCGATCCCTGCTCCGCGGCCCCGTCCGGCTCAACGTCCGCTTCGGCTGAGGGCCAGTGGTCCAGGAAGCAGACAGGCACAGCCTCCGGTATGTAGGTACCCTGGTCGTCCCGTTGTACCGGCACCAACGGGTTCCTTTTCTGCAACTGCGCAAAGAAGTCGCTGACGTTGAACCCGTCCCGGTCAGGAAGGTCCGGTTTCAGCAGGAATTCCAGTTCGGCGGTGGTGAATCGCCTGCCGGGGTGCCGGGCGTAAAGGCAGAGCAGCAGGAAAGGTCCCTTGCGCCTGCCCCGGAAGGACAGTTTCTTCCACTGGCCGATGGTCCTGGCAAAGGCTGTGCCCGATGCCTTGTCCACCAGGAGCCGGGCATCGGACAACAGCCGTTCCTTGTCCGCCAGCAGGCTTTCGTATTGGGACCGGCTTATCGGTGTTTCCTCCCCGTTCAGGGCAACCACAAACTCCGGCGGGTCCTGCTGGGCCGCCTGCTCATCGCCAGTGAATTCCGCCGTCGCCGGTGAGACCTGTGGTGAGTGGCGCTCAAGTTCCGAGGCGTCTTTGTTCTTGGGGCTCGTCTTGGCCCACGCCAGAATCGCGCCCAGGAGCGAGCCCCCGATGGCCACGGTCATGTAACAACTGCCCGCCAGGGTGAAGGCCAGAATGCCGTTGCGGTGGCGCTGGCTGAATTCCTCGGCCGGATACCCCAGGTCACTCCAGGAGAAGTCCCATTTCCAGAAGAAGTTCCCGGTGGACGGCGCCTGTTCCACCAGGTACATGACGAGCATGGCCGCTACGCAGAGTGCGATGAATACCAGGATGAAGGCGATGCAGGCGACGAACCAGATTCTCGCCATTTCAGGATCGAGCCTGGTCTCCCGGTCATGCAGCGCTCCGGTGAGACACAGCCCGGTGGCCATGATGCCGGCCAGCGCCAGAACTGCGGGCTTGTCGTTGTATCCGGTAAGAAAGAACATCGGGGCGAAAGCTATGCCGACGGGCACCCCGAAGAGGAGCGCGCTTCGATGGAAAGCTCCGTACCTTTTGCCGGCATGCCAGTTCTGTTTTCTCCGCAGCAGCCGGTAGACCGCGTAGCCAACGATGGCCGAGAAAGTGCTGAGCAATAGCGAAAGCACCAGCGGCCACGGCTGGGACTTGACGGGTTCGAGGGTAAAGAGTCCGTACTGGTCCATGCCCGTGATACCGGTGAAAATGACTGGCATGTTCAGCATCACCAGCAGGGAAACCAGAAGCAGCTTGCCAAACCAGGGCGGCGGAAACAGCCCGTCTCCCACCGCTTGTCCATCCAGCATCACCGGCCTCCCATGGCAAGGAGGCGCTTGCAGTCTGATGTCACGGTTAGATACGCAAGTTTCGTAAGAACTGTCGCCATAAATCAATTGACTGTGACATAGGGCAGGATTCTGCTAAATGATAACTCTTTTGCAGGTACATCACACACGGGAATATTGCCAGATGTCCGCGCCCACTGGCAACCCATGTTTCCTGGATAAAGAATACAAACCGGAAATCATCGGGGTCTGCGGTAAGCCTCTTGGATAGCCGACAGCCATGCCCAAAAACCGTCGGCGGTTGAATGCTACTGCCGTTGCGGTATCAGGGGACGTCGTCAAATTGAGTTGCCGGATGTGCAGCAACCTTATCCCCGTCATTCCCGGAAACTATTCCAAAAGTCCCCTCCCCCTTGAGGGGGAGGGTTAGGGTGGGGGTGAAAGGGTAAAGTAGAGAGGCCGTAAGGGAGCAACTGCGGGTTTTGAGATGGTCTCTCAATCCATTCTGCAAGCGGACAACAGAGGGTGGCACGCGCGGGAGGTCAAAAGTCGAGCCAAAGCGGGCAGCGTTGGGAATTAGGTAGTCAAGTTGCGGACTATCATCCCGGCGTGGCGTAGGGGAGGGTTTGAAACCCGCCCCTACGAAGTTCATGCCACCTGATTTTTGACGCGACTGCCAAAGCAAACGGCCTGGGCGGTTCCAGCCAGGCCGGAGTTGCGCGAATGCAAGCAGGGGCGGATGACGCGCCGCTAATCCGGGCGCTTCATTACATCACTCTTGCCGGGGAAGACCGGGAGGCGAGCTTGTGGCATCAGAGGGCCGGCTCACGCATCCAGCAGTCCGCTGCGGACGGCTCGCACCACGAGCTCCTGCTTCGTCTTGACCCGGAGCTTGTTCTGGATGGCGTAGATGGCGTTTCTGACCGTCAGGGGCCGGTTGCCCTTCGCCTCCGCTATTTCAGCGTAAGACATTCCCTGGGCGAAGAGAGCGAGTATTTCCTGTTCACGCGGCGTGAGCACGCCAATGTCCGCGCTCTCGGCCTCGGAAGACTTGTAGCGGACATTGGAGAAAACCTTCTGCATGGTCTCGGCCGGCACGCGAAACTCGCCGTCCGCGACGTCCCTGAGCGTCGACAGGAATCTCTCCCTGCTGCAAGACTTCTGGAGGTAGCCGGTGGCGCCCGCCGCCACGGACTTGATGACGGAATCCTCGTCCGTGGAGCCGGTCAATATCAGTATCCGGGTATCCGGCAACAGGTCCTTGATCTCGCGACAGGCGTCAATGCCGCCCTTGAGGGGCATGTCGATGTTCATTATGACCACGTCCGGGCGCGTACTGACGGCGGATTCCACCGCCGACGCGCCTTCGCCCGCCTCGGCCACGACCTTAAAATCACCGGCGCGCTCCATGATGTCTTTCAGGCCCTCTCTCATGATGGCGTGGTCGTCCACGATCATGACCTTGGTATGGCTGGGTGCAGACAATTTACAACCCTCCTGGACCAGTATCATCAGATGTCCCGGAAAACACCTATGCCCCGCACACCCCGCCTTTCTTGAATTTGGCGGGTCGCCGGATAGCGCCGTGACCGGTTGACTTCATCGGGCTGCTGTTCCGCTTTCCGGCGCATTTTGATTGTCATCGGGCCGGAAACCGGGCGACATCAACCCTGATTGAGTCTATAATACCAGTGGTGAAATACCCGAAAACTAGTTATATTCTTCCAGCACTCCGAAAGTCAACTATCAGAACACCGCGCCTAAAAGCGGCCAATTCGACATAAGCGCCACAAAGTTAATCCAATTGAGCCTATATTGCAATATCCTAGCAAAATCTGGAAATCCTAGCCATATCCGAGCTATTTTCAGGCCGGTTTTCCGGCGTCCGGTTGATGCTATCCAAGGAACGAGTGATTGATATTCGGGAATGAGGGGGCAAATTGGTACAACTTTCATGGTACCAGTTTTGCGCGTCAAGACCAGCCAACCATTCCGCCCGTTCCGCGCTCCCGATCCGATGCGAACCGGAGCGGCATCGCATACCGTCATTCCGGCAAAAGCGGAAGTCAGCATTGACGGCCCGGCCTGTCAAGCTACAATTGCGTCAGGCATCGGTATCGCAGTAGTTGAGGAGGAACTGAAATGCCGCATTTCACCAAGGGCGACGTAACCATACGCTACGAGGAGACCGGGTCCGGGTTTCCCCTGCTGATGACCCCGGGAGGCGGGCTGAATTCCAAGGTCGAGAACTGGCCCAACCAGGTTTTCGACGCAATGGAGGTTTTCAAGAACGACTTCCGCTGCATCACCATGGACCAGCGCAACGCCATCGGCGGCGAATCCACTGGCCCGGTGCAGGTGGATGACCCCTGGGGCGCATTTGCCGACGACCAGCTCGGGCTGATGGACCACCTGGGAATAGGGGAGTTCCTGTTCATCGGGTACTGCATCGGCGGCCCCTTCGCCATGACGCTCATCGACCGGGCGCCGGAGCGGGTTATGGCGGCGGTGCTGTGCCAGCCCGTCGGCCACGCTTCCAAGACGCCGGACGCTATGTACGACATGGGCCGGGATTCCTGGGGCCCCGACCTCATCGCTCAACGGCCGGAAATCTCGATGGAGACCATCGAGCAGTACCTGCACAACCTGTACCGCATCCAGCCGGACTTTATGTACTCCGTGTCGAGGGATTTCGCCCGCGCCTGCCAGACGCCCCTGCTGGTCATGCCCGACGATACCCCGGCGCACTCGCTGGAGGCGGCCATGGCGATGATCGACCTGGCGCCCAAAGCTCAGGCGACGCCGTACCCGTGGAAGGAAGACCCTGACCTCAAGGCCAAGACCGTCGAGCAGGTGCGCGAATTCCTCAAGGCGCACCAGCCAGCGGCAGTCCGTTAGCCGAACTTCCATCCTATCCGCAAGGACTGGAAACGCTGTTACCTAGGGGCGCCCAATTGGCGCCCCTTTTTGTTGTCGCTGGTGGATATTCTATTGGACTCACGCATTTGCAAGCTATTCCCTCCCCCTCAGGGGGAGGGTTAGGGTGGGGGTGAAGTCCTCAACCGCGAGACCCCTATTCCATCGTGGAGGGCCTGCTGGTGTAAAGTGGGGCCAGTTCTGGATTCCCCGTAGAATACAGCGCATCGAGGAAAGAGGAGGAACGAAATGACTGAGCTGGCGGACTATGCCAACAAATACGAAACCGTCAGGGTGCACCGCGAGGACGGAATTCTGCAAGTAACCTTTCACTCCGGCGATGGCAGTCTGCTGTGGGGCGAGGCGTCCCACCGCGAACTTGGCTACGCCTTTGCGGACATCGGGGCAGACCCCGAGAACAAGGTGGTGATTCTCACGGGCACGGGCGATGACTACTGCGCCAATTTCGAACCCAACCGCGCTACCCGCCGGATGCCCGCCGACTGGGACAAGACCTACTGGGAGGGGAAGCGGCTCCTGATAAACCTGCTGGAGATCGAGGTGCCAGTCATCGGCGCGGTCAACGGCCCGGCCACCATTCACGCCGAAATACCCGTGATGTCGGACATCGTGCTGGCGTCCGAGACCGCCACGTTCCAGGACGGGCCGCACTTTCCGCGCGGCGTGGTGCCGGGCGATGGCGTGCATGTCGTCTGGCCCCTGCTGCTGGGACAGAACCGGGGCCGGTACTTCCTGCTAACCGGGCAGACGCTGTCGGCCCAGGAAGCCAGAGACCTGGGCGTGGTGGCCGAGGTGCTGCCCCGCGACCAACTGCTGCCCCGCGCCTGGGAACTGGCCCGCCAACTGGCCGAGCGCCCGCCGCTAACCCTGCGCTACAGCCGCGTCGCCATGACCTTGCAGCTCAAACGGCAGATGCAGGACATGCTCGGCTACGGCCTGGCCCTGGAGGGACTAGCCTACGTCGACATGTCGCTCAAGCAGGGCTAGGGAACCTACTCAACAGTCCCCTCCCCCTGAGGGGGACGGCTAGGGTGGGGGTGAAATCCTCAACTGCATAATTCCCAGGGGGTGTCGTCAAATTAACCCGTCATTCTTGCACTGCGAAAGCAGGAATCCAGACTCACTCAATCCCACAGAATGATTAGGATACGGAAACCACTGGATTCCTGCTTTCGCAGGAATGACGAAATTGAAGCTGTCGCATTCCTTGGAATCCATTTTGGCGGCACACCCTGGCGGAACAGTTCAATTGCCGCGCACCTTTAGTATTGGAGGTCTTACGAATATGCCGTATTTGACGCTGCCAGGGGTTGACCTGTGGTATGAGGACACGGGAGGTCAAGGCGCGCCGGTAATCCTGCTGCACGCCGCCTCCGGCACCTGCGAGGCTTGGGAGCGCCAGGTGCCCGCGTTCACCAACGCAGGGTATCGTTGCATATCCTACGACCGGCGGACGTGGGGGCGTTCCCGGACTACGGATGCGGAGCAGCAGCCCGGCTTTGTAGGCGACGACCTCCATTCTCTGCTGGAGAGCCTTGGCCTGGACCGCGTACACCTGGTGGGGACAGCGGCGGGAGGCATCCCGGCCATCGACTACGCGCTCACCCACCCGGAGCGCGTGCGGAGCCTGGTGGCGGCCAACACCATCGGCGGCGTGCAGGACGCGGCCTACCTGGAGGTGCAGCAACGTCTCCGTCCGCCCGAAATCCAGAACCTGCCCGTAGAACTCCGGGAACTGGGCCCTTCCTACCGCGGGACCAACCCCGAGGGCGCGGCCCGCTGGCTGGAAATCGAGCTGGCCAGCAGGCCGGAAGGCCCGGTACCGATGCAGCCGCTCCGCGAACCAATCACCTACGCCCGTCTCCGGACCATGCGGGCTCCCACGCTGGTGCTGTCCGGCGAGGCCGACCTGCTGTCGCCGCCGGCGCTGATGCGCATGCTGGCGGCGCACATCCCGGAGTCCCGTTTCGTGTCCATTTCCGACGTAGGCCATGCCGGATTCTGGGAACGGCCCGAGGTCTGGAACGGCTTGGTGATGGAATTCCTCGGCCAGCACTAAACCATAGCCGATGTGAGATGCTTACCTGGGAGAGGTCGTCCGATCTAAAGTGCGCATCCCCGCCTTTGTGGAGATTCCTCCTACCGAATTGGCCTTCGCCTTGATTGGGGTCTGACGTTCTCACTGCAAGAGGGTGCCTATCATCTCCAAAACCTGCTCGACCACTAGCGGCGTTGTTCGCGTTGCCAGGCTGGCATGCCTGGCGCGCCAGTCCAGACTCTTGATGTGGTCAGACAGAACCACGCCAGTGATGTCGCCTTCCTGCGGGAGTGGCACCTCAAAAGGGTATCCTTTCGCTGCTGTGGTAACCGGGCAGAGCAGGGCCAGGCCTGTTCTTTCGTTATAGCTCCTGGGACTTAGAACCAGCGCTGGCCTGCGGCCCGCCTGCTCGTGCCCGGCCTGTGGGTTGAAGTTCAGCCAAACGATGTCGCCCCTGCCTGGAATATAGGGCGCGCTCACCATACTTCCTTGCCTTGGACTGAGCCCGTATCCCATTCAGAGTGCAAGTTCTCCGGGGTAACCCGGGACAACATTTCATCCAGGTCGTATGCTCGCTTGGTCAGCGTCAGACGTTGACCGTCTGTGGTCATCTCGATTGCTGACCCGGCGTGTACGCCCCATTCCTCTGCAAGGGGTTTTGGTATTCGGACCGCCAAACTGGAACCCCACCGGGCTATGCGCGATTGTGTCCCCATAAAGGCCTCCACTGTCGCAGAAAGATATATCATGTATATCCACGCGCTGGCGTGTTGTCCAGCGGGCGAACCTGGGTGAGCCGGGCTATCGCATTTCGACAATAATTCCTTTCACCTCGGGGGAGAAGGGATAGGCAGTCAAACGCGATAGCCTTGCGCCGCGGGTCAAGGCCTTTTCAAAGTCTATCCCAAGTCTCTCATGGTGAGCTTGTCGAACCACGAGCGGCCTGAACCGGCATCCTTCGACAAGCCCAGGATGAGCGGACGCCAATGGATGACTTTACTTTGCGAAGGCCCTGGCCGCGGACCGGCTGCCCTTGCCAACCATGGGCGGTGCTGTCAAACTGTTGTTATGAGAATTGGAGATTTTGAATTCGACGAGCCGCTGCCGGAGCTGAAGGAACCGCACGCTCTGGCCGTGCTCCGTCCGTGGATTGACGTGGGGCGCGTCGGCACCTTGAGCCTGCGCCGTATCGAGAGGTACCTGGGGGCAAAAGAGGTGGGGCGGCTGGTGCGTCCCGGTCGGTTCTATGATTTCACCAGGTATCGGCCCAAGACGCGGTTTCGCCGCGGCCAGCGGGAATACAGAATCCCCACCACTACGGTCAAGGTTGCGGTTCGCGAGAACGGCCCAGACCTGGTCACCATTCATCTGCTCGAACCTCACGCCTATGGCGAGGATTTCACCGATTCCATCAACGAGGTTCTGGATGCCTTGGGCGTCAGGCGTTACTCGATGATCGGGGCCATGTACGACATGGTTCCCCACACCAGGCCGCTGCTTGTGTCCGGCGGCAGCGTCGACGACTCCAACGAGGCCGAGTACCGTATGGTGGAGGTAAAGCCCAGCGACTACGAGGGGCCTACCACTATAACGCACCAGATTTTCGAATACGCCGAGTCCGCCGGGATCGACACTCGCATTTTCGTCGTCCACTTGCCGCAGTATTTCCAGGTAGAGGAGGATTTCACTGGCACGTCCCGCCTGACCGGTATCCTCTGCCGCATTTACGGACTGCCCAGCCGCCTGGAAGACCGGGAGCGCGGCATCCAGCAGTACTCGTCGTTGCAGAACATAGTGGACGACACCTCAGAGGTTTCGAAACTCCTCTCCAGGCTGGAGGAGCGTTACGACAGGGAAAACTCGCAGGCTGCTACCGGCAGCGAATCCGTCGTACCGCTTTCCCCGCAAATCGAGGAGTTCCTCCAGGGACTGGACTTTGGCGAGAGTCCCGGCCCGGATTCCGAACGGGAAGACGGCTAAACCGGCACTGAGTTTCTGCCAGAGCCTTTCGATTCTCCCTCGAGGGAGAGGGTTGGGGTGAGGGTGAAATCGCTGGCATCAGTACCATTCGACAATCTCATGGCGAGCCTGTCGAACCACGCCCCCACCCTAACCCTCCCCCGAAGGGAGAAGGGACTATTGAAAAGTCTGAAGTGCCCTGCGCAGCGTCGTTGACGCGGATTTAAGCGTGTGATAGATTGACCTATGCCCATCCAAGGCCACGGGGCATAATACATTGGAGGTGGGTCAGCATAGCCAGGCAATATAGGGTCAACGAACGTATTACCACCCCTCAAGTCCGGGTCATCGGCGGCGACGGTTCGCAGTTGGGGGTGATGGACACCCGGCGCGCACTGCAAATGGCGCGGGACGCCGAGGTCGATCTGGTCGAGGTTGCGCCCAATTCCGATCCCCCTGTGTGCCGGCTGCTGGACTACGGCAAGCTGCTTTACCTTTCCGCCAAGAAGGAAAAGGAGTCCAAGAGAGGGCAGAAAAGCACCGAACAAAAGGAAGTGCGCTTCCGTCCGAACATCGGCACCCACGACCTTGACGCTAAGGTGCGCAAGGTGCGGGAGTTCATCGACGACGGCTCCAAGGTCAAGCTGACCGTCCGGTTCCGGGGACGCGAGGCTGCCCACCAGCAGCTAGGGCTCTCGGTACTGCGCCGCGTGGCCGATGAGTTGAAGGACGAGGTGCGTCTGGAGCGTGCGCCAGCAATGGAGGGCCGTTCCCTGTCCATGGTGCTCATTCCGTCGGTGCAGAAGGGAGAGGAACGGGCGGCGCAGCGGGCGTCGTCCGCCCGAAATCAACCGAACAGGTCCGGCAATGGCACATCCGAAGAAACCCAGCCGGATAAGGTAGAAGAACTGGCCGATGCCAAAACTTAAGACTCACAAAGGCGCCAAAGCCCGTATACACGTCACCGGTTCCGGGAAGATGCTCCGCCGAAAGCGGATGAGCAGCCATCTGCGGCGCAAAAAGCCGACCAAGGTGACGCGCAAATACTCGGACAAGATGGACGTCGCTGCTGCCGATGTCCCGCGGCTGAAAAAGCTGATACCCTACGGCTAGCCGACAGGCGCCCAAAACGGAGACCAATCAGTGGCAAGAATAAAGCGCGGCGTTACCAAGCGCCGCCGGCACAAGAAGATACTCAAGGCGGCCAAGGGATTCCAGGGCGCCTCCCATCGCAACTACAAGTGGGCCAAAGAATCCGTCATGCATGCGTGGTCCCACGCTTACCGGCACCGCCGGGAGCGAAAGGGAGAGTTTCGCAGCCTCTGGATCGTGCGCATCGGGGCAGCCTGCCGGGCGGCTGGCATGTCTTACAGCCAGTTTATTCATGGCCTGAAGCTGGCCGGGATTGAACTGGATCGCAAGATACTGGCCGACATGGCCGTCAGGGACCCGGAGGCATTCAACCAGTTGGTGGAAAAGGCGCGGGAGCAACTGGCGTCAGCCGCAGCGTAGCCAGCGCGTTTCACCACCTAACACCCGGTACGGCAACGGAAAACGCCAAGCACTGCTTGCTGGTGCTTGGCGTTTCGCTTTGCCTCGTGTGCGAGCGTTCTGGCCTACACTTGGGCAAATCCGTAGTACGTGTCTGTTTCCAGCACCCGTCGCAAGAGAGATTCCTCAATTGAGATGGGCCTCAGGGCGTTGCTCCACTTGCCGGTGAGTTCGCGGTGCAGGTCGGACAGGGCCATCGGATGATTTCCTTGGGCCAGGAGGGTGCGGAAAACGATTTCCTTGATAGGCATGTCGTACAGGATGAAATCATCCGCGTCCGCGTGAAACTCCTGGATTTCACGGATCAACGCGCCCGCGTCCATTTCGTGTATCTGCTTGCCAAAGGATGGGCAAGCCGGTGTCAGGCGGCCGCTGATCAGGTGGACTGCCGACCTGTGCAACTGCTCCAGCCGGGCCAGGCTGACTTGAAAACGCCCACTTCCCGCCATCGTTTCGTAGGGAGATCCCCCGGTATCCAGCCCCCCACTCGTGTCAACCCGGATGGTCATAGGTCCACCTCTTCGTTCCAATCCAGCATGATGATTCGGACCTGCTCGCCAGCCTCCTTGACCGGCAGGTCCTCGGGACAGATGGCAAGGGCGTTGGCCCGCGACATGGACGTCAGGATGTTCGACCCCTGCGGCCCCGTGGGGGTGGCGTAATATACGCCGTCCCGCAACTCCACCTCAACCCGCGCATACACGCGACGCCCGTCGTAGTTGCGAATGGCGCCGGTGAGCACTCCCTCCACGGTAGGACGGGGACGCACGGCCCGGCCCAGCATGGTGTGGATTGCCGGGCGGGCGAACATCTCGAAGGCCACCATGGCGCTGACCGGGTTGCCCGGCAGTCCCAGCAGCGGCACGTCCTTGCCGCCCTCGCCCCGCAAGTGGCCGAAGGCCAGAGGCTTGGCTGGCCGCATCCGCACCGACCAGAAATTCATCGTCCCCCGTTGCTCCAGCACGTCCTTGACGATGTCGTAGTCGCCCTTGGAAACGCCAGCCGACGTGATAACCAGATCGGATCCGGCAGTTGCGGCCAGCTTGGCGTGCAGGTCGTCCAGGTTGTCCCGCGCGATGCCCAGCAGCCGCGGTACGCCGCCGCAGGCGATCACCGACGCGGCGACGCTGTAACTGTTGCTGTCGTAAATCTTGCCACCTGCCAGTTCCGCGCCCGCCGTTTCCAGCTCGTCGCCGGTAGCCAGCACTGAGACGACGGGGCGGCGCTTGACCCGCACCCGGTCCAGTCCCAAAGACGCCAGCACGCCCACCTCGGCAGCCCGGATGACGGTGCCGGCCTCCAGCACCAGTTCCCCCTCGTGAACGTCCTCTCCCGCTGGGCGCACGTTGGCCCCGGCGGGCATCTCGGAGAAAATAGCCACCTCGTCCAGCGGCCTTCCCTCGCGCTTGCGTTGCACTTCGTCGGTTTCTTCGAACGGCACGACCGTATCGGCGCCGTCCGGTACGGGCGCGCCGGTCATGATACGCATTGCCGTGCCGGATTCGACGGAACGGCTGGGCAGTTGCCCGGCGGCCACGACGCCGATGACCGGCAGGCGGCGCGGGGCATCCGCCGAGGCGCCCACGATGTCAGCGCCTTGTAGTGCGTAGCCATCCATCCCGGAGTTGGCCAGCGGCGGCAGCGCTAAAGGCGAGGTGACATCGACGGCCAGTGTCTGCCCCAGGCTTTCCAGGAGTGGCACTTCCGAGGCTTCGAGGGGTGAAAAACTGGCCATCACCCGCGCATAGGCCTCCTCAACGCTGAGCATGTCCTCGTCGGCGTGGCTGTGGCCGTGGTGGTGGGGCGCCTCCTCGTGGTGGCCGCGGTGGTGGCGGTGTCGTGTCGTCATTGATTGACCTCCCATGTTCAGGAGAGAGCAAGGGATAAATCCCGCATGCGACCGGGTGAGACCTATTCTTCGGGGCCTGGACTGGTCAGGGGGGCCAACAGTTCCAGCATTTCCCCAACGCTGTCCAGGTCTTCCGAAATTATGTCGGCGTCAAGATGTCTCTTCCGCGCATAGAAATTGTCATGCAGAATTGTCGCCCGGCCTCGCAAATCCAGCAGGCGGGAATTACCCGACAAGCGCCGCGCCTGATTCAGAACGAGCACAAAGTCTCTGTGTTTTTCGTATTCCCACCCTTGCGCGACCGCAACGGCCTTGGCCATGTGCGCTGCTGCTCCCCAGCCTTTTTCGGATGCCTGATGCAGGTCACCCAAAGTCAGATATTCCCGGCCCTTGGCCAGGAATTCACGGGCTTGGGATTCGTAGTCGGTAACTTCCTCGACAACAGGGGTAGTCATATTGTCCTCAACGGCCCGTTGGCCCTGCATTGGCCAGTATAATCCTAGCTTCTCAGGGAGGCGCCTACCTCCCGCTCCAGGTTCCGCAGCAGGCCGTCCAGCGAGCGGGTGACCTCTTCGTTGGTGAGCGTCCGGTCGGACGCCTGGAGATGCACGTGGAATGCCAGGGACTTGGTGCCGTGCGCAAGGTTCTCCCCGGAGTAAATGTCGAACAGCTCCGCCCGCTGTACCAGCCTGTTTCGCAGTATCAGGGCGGTCACTTGCCCCGCTGGCACGTCGGCGGGCACCACCAGCGCCAGGTCGCGGGTCGCCGCCGGGAATCGCGGCAGCGGGTCGAAACGCCGCTCCGATTCCGGCAAGGCGTCCAGCAGGGCTTGCAGGTACAACTCGAACCCCGCCACTGTCCCCGCGTCGAGGTCGAATCTCTCGCGAATGTTCGGGTGTATCTCTCCCACGTATCCCAGGGTCGCATTCCCGGACTTGACCACGGCGCACCGGCCCGGCTGGTAAGCGGGGTGCTCGCCGGGTTCCCAAGTGGCCTCGATTTCCAGCCGTTCAAGCAGCCATTCCACCACGCCTTTGCCATCAAAGAAATCCATGTCGCCAGCGCCGTTGGCCCCGGCAAGCCACGAGTCGGCCGCACGCTGCCCGGCCATCACGGCGGCAACGGTCTCCACCTCTTCGGGCAGGTTCCCGCTGCGAGGCAGGAAGACGCGCCCGGCCTCGAAGAACCGGAAAGGCCCAGCGCCGTTGGACTGGTTGGCGGCCAGTGTAGCGAGAATGCCGGGCTGTAAGGTCGGGCGGAGTACCTCATGTGTGGAACTCATCGGGTTCGCTATGCGCATGGGCGCAGCGGTGTCGTCCGGGGGCGTAACCCGTTCCAGCAACTCAGCCGACACCAGCGTGTAATTGATGACCTCTTGCATTCCCCCGGCTGCCAGCAGGTCTTTGATCCCGTCCCGCAATGCTATGGCCGGTGTTGGGCTGAAATACGGAATGGGCGTGGACAGCATCACGGTCGGGACAGCGTCGTAGCCTATGATGCGCACAACCTCTTCCACCAGGTCGTCCTCGATGTTGACG
Source organism: Dehalococcoidia bacterium (assembly GCA_963664375.1). Classification (GTDB taxonomy): domain Bacteria; phylum Chloroflexota; class Dehalococcoidia; order Lucifugimonadales; family UBA3495; genus VXOI01. The sequence goes on along the minus strand of OY761449.1, from coordinate 1,368,171 downwards.
TCGTTCCGCCACCAGGGAATGGCGACGGCCAGGGCGCTGCCCTCAGGCGTGCAGGTGAAACCCAGGGACTCCAGCGCATTCCGGGCCTGCTCTATGTCCACGTCCATTCCCAGCGACTGTCGCAGCCTGCGAGTCGTGAGCGTCACGGTAGGGGGCGCATCCGGCGGATCGGGGTACACGTCGATGAATCCTGGCGCAACCGTGCCGCCCGCCACCTCCTGGATCAGCGCCGTGGCGCGCAGCAGGCCGAGGGGCGCCAACTCCGGGCGCAGGCCCTTCTCGAACCGGAGGGTTGCCTCCGTGCGCAGCCCCATTGACGTGGCGGTCTCCCGGTTGTTGGCGGCGTTGAAGTTGGCCGACTCCAGCAGCACGGCGCGTGTGTGCGGGCCGATCTCGCTGTTGGCGCCGCCGATGACTCCGCCCAGTCCGATAGGGTCGCTGGAGTCGGCGATGACCAGGTTCTCGGTGGTGAGTTTTCGTTCCACGCCGTCGAGAGTGGTCAAGGTTTCGCCCGGACGGGCCCGGCGCACGATTACGGACTTGTCCTTGACCGTATCGAGGTCGAATGCGTGCAAAGGCTGGTTGTATTCCAGCATCACGAAGTTGGTGACGTCCACCACGTTGCTGATGGGGCGCAAACCGGCGCGTGTGAGCCGATCCTGCAACCACTGCGGCGACGGGCCGATGTTGACGCCGTCGATGACCGTTGCCGTGTAGCGGTGGCACAGGTCCGGGTCGGCGATGGAGATACTTACCCGTTCGCCTACGGGCGCCCCTGTTTCTTCGTAGCGCGCCTCCGGCTCGGTCACCGAACCGCCCGTCAGTGCTGCCACCTCGTGGGCCACGCCCAGCATGGACAGGCAGTCCAGGCGGTTGGGCGTCAGCTCCAGGTCCAGTACCGTGTCGCCCAGGTAGTCGGACAGCGGCTCACCCAGCGGAGCGTCTTCGGGCAGGACGATGATGCCGGTGTGATCGTCGCCAAGGCCGAGTTCCAGCTCGGAACAGATCATGCCCTGCGACTCGACGCCCCGGATGCGCGCCGCCGCCAGCGTTTCGTGCTTGCCGCTGTGGGCGTTGTACAGGTACGCGCCAACCCGGGCAAAGCAGATTTTCTGCCCCTCCGCCACGTTTGGCGCTCCGCAGACCACCTCCATCTCCTCCGCGTTTCCGTCGGAACCGGGGCCGATGGTTACGGTGCAGAGCCGCAGCCGGTCGGCGTTTGGGTGCTGCCGGACGCCGGTGACGCTGCCCACGTAGACCTCGCTCCAGCCGCCCGTCTCCACGACCTCGCCCACCTCGACGCCAGCCATCGTCAGCCGGTGGGCCAGTTCGGCGGCGGGAATGTCCACTTTGACGTATTGCCGGAGCCAGCTAAGGGGAACTTTCAAACGGGGCCTCGGTTAGTCGGGTTTGGGGTTATTGGGGGCACGGGAAACCGGAGATAAATTAGTCATCAGCGGCGGTAGGCACTTCATGGAACACAGCGGCGCCGGTATTTTCATCGTGGGTATGGCCGTTCAGGGCTGCCAGAAGTTGGGCGAAACCGCGGCGCATCTCATCTCGCAGTTCGACTTGGCCGCGGAGTATCCGCTCCTCCATCTGGCGCATATCTTCCCGCAGTTCGACTTGGCCGCGGAGTATCCGCTCCTCCATCTGTCGCATATCTTCCCGCAATTCGGTGTTACTGCGGTCAATCTTGTCGTCCAATCGGCGTACCTCCGCCTTGAAGTCCTGCTTCAGGTCTCGGAAGAGCCAGATAAAAACCCCGGACATCAAAGTGGCCCCAGCCACCAATACGGCACTGAGAGCCGCAACCGCCTGAAGTGTTTCTGCATCCATAACACTACTCCCCTCTAAAACTGCCGGAGGAACCGCAGGTCGTTGGCGTAGAAGTGCCGGATGTCGTCGATGCCGTATTTCAGCATGGCGATGCGCTCCGGCCCCAAGCCAAAGGCGAAACCCGTGTATTTGTCGGGGTCGTAGCCGACGCCAGCCAGCACCCGGGGATGCACCATTCCTGCGCCCATTATCTCGATCCACCCGCTGTCCCGGCAGATGCGGCAGCCGCCTTCAGGGGTTGCTAGCCTTTCACCCCCACCCCGGCCCTCCCCCTCAGGGGGAGGGCGAGCGGAGTTGCAGGCGAAACAGTCGATAGACATGTCCACGCCCGGCTCGACGAAGGGGAAATAGTCGCAGCGGAAGCGGATCTGTCTCTCCTCGCCGAACAGGCGGCGGGCAAATTCGTAGAGCGTCCCTTTCAGGTTGGCAAAGGTGATGCCCTCGTCCACCGCCAGACCTTCCACCTGGTAGAAGTGCCATTCGTGAGTGGCGTCGGTGGCCTCGTAGCGGTAGCACTTGCCTGGCACCACCACACGCACGGGCGGACGCTGGTTCTCCATCACCCGCGCCTGCATCGGCGAGGTGTGGGTACGCAGCAGCATAGGCTGTTCGCCGGCCTCGTTGGTGTAGTCCACCCACAGGGTGTTCCACATGTCCCTGGCCGGGTGCCCCTTGGGGATGTTGAGCATCTCGAAGTTGTAGTGGTCCCACTCGACTTCTGGGCCTTCGACGACGCTGAATCCCATGCCCACAAAGGCGGCGCAGATTTCGCGCACGATCTGGGTGGTGGGGTGCAGTCTGCCCTCGGAGGGACGGCGGCCGGGGAGGGTCACGTCCAAGCGGTCTTCCTGGGCGGCCCTCAGCAGCGCGGCGTCGTTGATCTCGCGCGTCCGGGCATCCAGCCCAGACTCAAGGGACACCTTGGCCTGGTTGGCCAATGCGCCAATACGGCGGCGCTCCTCGATGTCCAGCGACGACAGGCCCCGGAGCACTGCCGTCAAGCTGCCGCGGCGCCCCAGATAGGCGATGCGCCACTGCTCCAGGGCATCGAGGCTGTCCAGAGCCGAAAGCTCGGCAAGGGCCGCGCCAGCCAGGTCGTCAATGTTCTGCGGTGTGGGCTGAACCAAAGGAGCTACATTCCTGGGCCGGGCGGGAAATCATCCTGAGCTGGTCGCAGCGGCAGCCGAACCGCATTCAGCAGCGTAGCGCCTTTTGAACCTGGTGGAGCTGCCGTCCTTCAGATGATCCCTTGCCCGTGATTATCCGTTCACGAAATTATAGAAACAGCCAACTATCAGGTCAAGGAGCGGCAGCCGCCTGAAAGCCAGTGTCCTTTAGTTTTCTCTCTCCCGCAAGGGAGGAGGCTGAGGCGAGATTGAAACCCTCGCAACCGCAACAAGAAACTTTGATTCCAGCAGGATTACGCCCCCACCCTAACCCTCCCCCGGAGGGAGAGGGAATTATGCGGCGGTGCTGGCGAGGAGCGCGGCGTTTCTGGACATTACGGTAGGGCGGGGCTAGACTTATGGCGATTTTCCCCTCCTATGCAAGAACTGCAAGACCCTATCCCGCGGCAGCCGAACCGAGCCAAGGAGCTGCCGCCATTCCACGAGGTCAGGAAATGCCCGTATTTTCGCCCGAATACCTGCAAAAAGTGGGCTACCACATTTACCGCGCCAAGGGAACTCCCGACGCGGAGGCCGAAACGGTGGCGGCCCACCTGGTCAAGGCCAACCTGTGCGGCCACGATTCTCACGGCGTCATCCAGATTCCCACCTACGCCGAGCGCATCGACGTGGGCCACATCGTCCCCGGCGCTCCCTTCGTCGTGGAGCGGGAGGCCCCCTGCACCGCCGTCATCAACGGCAACTGGGGCTTCGGCTTTGTGGTGACGGAGCGGGCCATGCGCATGGCCATCGACAAGGCCCGCACCCACGGGGTTGCCGCCATCACCGTACACAGCCAGAGCCACATCGGGCGGCTGGGCGACTACCCGACCATGGCCGCCGCCGAGGGCATGATCGGCCTGATTACCGCCGACTCCGGCGCCGCCCCCAAGCACGTCGCGCCCTACGGCGGGCGGGCCCGCAAGCTGGGCACCAACCCCATTTGCATCGGCATGCCCAGCGATTTGGAAGGGCCGGTGCTGATGGACATGGCCTCCAGCACCGTCGCTCTGGGCAAGATTGCCCTGGCCCGCAACCGCCGCGAGTCCATCCCGCAGGGCTGGATCGTGGACCGTGAGGGCAACCAGACCACCGACCCCAACGACTATTTTTCCGGCGGCGCTATCCTGCCGGTAGGCGTCGACCAGGGTCACAAGGGCTACGCGCTGTCGTTCATGGTTGAGGTGTTTTCGGGCCTGCTGACCGGCCTAGGCTTTGGCATCGACCCGGAGGGGCGGCACAACGACGGCTGCTTCATCGCCGCTTTCAACCTGGAGCATTTCCGGCCGCTGGACGAGTTCAAGAAGGATATGGGCGAGTTCGTCGAATTCATCAAGGACTCGCCGCCCGCCGCCGGTTTCACCGAGGTGCTGTATCCGGGGGAGATCGAGCATCGCACCGAGCAGCGCCGCCGCAAGGAGGGCATCTTCGTCGAGGACGACACCTGGGACCAGATTAGCGGCCTGATGAAATCGCTGGAAGTTGAGAACCTGGTCGGCGAGCCGTAGGAGACTTCTACGTGAGAAGACTGATTCTTGCGATTCTGATAGGCGTGATAGTCATTGTAGCGATTGCCTGCGAAGACAAAGATGCTAAGTGCCTCGAAGCGGCCTGGATAGTCAACGCGGAGAATCCCGATTGGGACGAATGGGACAAGGCCACCGATTACTTCCGAGCTAACTGTACTTGGGACGGAGATCGTCCGGTGGCGCGGTGATTTTTTGCAAGCCTCAGTCCTCACTTTTCCCCTCCCTTGAGGGAAAGGTCCAGTGTGAGGGTGAAATCATCCCAGTGGAGGATCCGGTGAGTTCACGAAGTCCTTTCAGCGAACAGATAAGACAGGCGTACCTGGAATCGGCCGAGTTCTTCGCCGGGCTCGTGGACGGAGTCGATGCTGACGCTTGGGAGAACCACGCGCTGGGCCAGTGGACGCTGCGAGACCTGGCTGGCCACACCTACCGCTCCATCAGCACGGTCGTTGGCTACTCCGAAAAGCCCGGTACCCAGGTTGACGTGGAATCCACGACCCAGTGGATCGTAAACGTCAGGCAGAACGCCAACCCCGACCGCGTGGCCGAGCTCGGGCGCTCGGCCGGGCTGGAAATCATGGACAACCCGACAATGATGGTGCGCGGGTTCCTGAACATGGCGCGGGACCGGGTGAACGACCTTGACGACGACTTTATCCTGGCGACGCCGCAGGGCGGGATGAGGCTGATTGACTACCTGCAACTGCGAATCATGGAGCTGGTCATACACGGCAGCGATTTCGCCCGCGCCCTGCGGGTGGAGACCAAGCCTCCCGACAGCGGGGTGCAGGTGGCCTTGCAGGTACTCATGGGCGTGGCCGTCGCCGAGGGCCGCGGCCCCGACCTGGCCAACGCTCTGACAGGCCGCACCGCCCTGCCCATCGGCTACAACCTGCTCATCTGATACCCGAATACTCTCATCAAATCCCCTCTCCCTCCGGGAGAGGGTTAGGGTGAGGGCGTTCCCAATCCTATGAGATCACTTTCCTGATGCCACTGTCTGCTTACCGCGCCGCCGGTATTTTCCTGTTGCTGACGGCCCTCGCTACTGCCATCTCGGTTCCAGCCCGCTTGATGGCCGGGGCCGACGATACACCGCTCACGGATTCCCTGGCTCAAAGGATGAGCCTGGACGCCGCGGAAATCGCCCGGCTGGAGGTGTCTGAAAAGCTGTCAGCCATCGGTTCGGCCAGCGCCGCTTACGGCGTCGGCGGGGCCGCCCGGCTGGCAGGCGGGTTAACGCTGCTGGCGGCTGGCATCTGCCTGTGGCGGGCGGCTGGCACAGTACATACCGCCCCGATGGCTGCCTGCGCGACGCTGCTTATGTTGTCGGGAGTCGTATCGGCAGTTTCGGGCGCAGCCGCCGTCTCGCTGGCCGTAATCGCGCCCGAACCGCAGGCAACCGCCGTGCTTGTCCCGGCAAGTTCGTCTGTGGGATCAGTCGAGGAAACTCTCTTCAACGGTCGCTGGTTCACTGGCGCCTTCGGCTTTACCCTGGCTGGCCTCGCGTTGATCACTTTGGGCCCGGTGCAGTGGCGCATGGGCGGCATACTGCGTGTTATTGCCGTGGTTGACGTGGTTCTTGGGGTGGCAATGCTGTTCATCTGGGTGGATGCGGCCACCGCGGTGCATCGCATCACCGGCGTCGCTTTCCTGATCTGGCTGATTATCGCCGGGCTGTGGCTGGTGATACCCCGATTCAGAAGGATTGGGTCGGCGTCCCCATCCAGAGAGGGGACGCCCTCACCCTGACCCTCTCCCTCCGGGAGAGGGTCAGGGTGAGCTTGTCGAACCACGTCAGCCTGCCTGTTCCTGCAACTTCTTTAGCAATGGAATCTGCCGGATTTTGGCCTTGGGCAGGTCGTCCCAGTAGATGCCCGTGGGGCGGGGCATTTCGCCGTCGCACTCGATGATTTCGTCGGCGGTCACCACGTAGTCCAGGAACACGTCGTGGCGGGTGTAGGGCAGTTCCTCGTCCAGCACCTGCATTGCGTGAACCGTGCTGACCACGGGGGTCTGCGGCGAGATGATGCCGGCGGCGATGGCAAGGCCGTACTCCAGGTCGGCGAAGCCGCCGCCCTTGCCGACGCGGGTGCCGAGGCGGTTGACCGCCACCGAGCCGGAGATGACCAGGTCCACCGGCCGCATCTCCTCCACGTACACCGGGCGGCCCCAGCGGAACGCTCCGGCGATGGTTGAGGCCTCGGCGGGCGAGGCGTTCATGGCCGCCGGGTCCAGCTCCACAAAGCACTGCTCCTGGCGCAGCCGCGGCACCGCCATGTAGAGCGTCTTGCCCTCCTCCAGTGCCTTCTGGCGCAGGGGGCGCTGGGCCTTGTCGGGGTTGCCCTTGATGACGCGGGCGTCCTGCCAGGCCTGGAGTTCACCGACCCGCTCGGCGGCGGCCTCGCAGCCGCGGAAGTGGGGGATCTTGTCGTGCAGTTTGCGGGCGTGGGCGGCGCGGGCCTCCTCCATCGCCGTCCATACCGCCTCGCGGACCTCGTCTTTGCTGCGCATGCTGACCATTGCTCCCAATGCGGTTATCCGTGCATTTCAACGGCACGCATTGTATATCAAGGAACAACGCTCTAACCGGGCTGGCGCCGGTTTCTGAAAACTAACTCAAAACCATCGATACTGGCTTGCCGAACTCTCTGCACTACCTTTTCACCCCCACCCTAACCCTCCCCCATCAAGGGGGAGGGGATTTTTGAGACAGTTTCTAAGCGGCCTTCGCGGCGTCACGACCGTGGGCCGATAGCCCTGGCGCCGCGACGAATTTCGATTGACGCTAACACGGGTTTGTGATAAATTTCTCGCGCCATTATTCCCTTTCGCATTCCCTCAAATCATCCTCCGAGAGAACTCATGGAATCTTTGATTGTAGCCCTTGCCGCAGGTGCGCTTGCCCTGATTTTTGCCGGTTTCACCGCCATGCGCGTGCTCAGCGCCGAGGCTGGCAACGAACTCATGCGCAGCATCGGCGACTCCATACGGGAGGGAGCCGGGGCTTTCCTGCGGCGCGAATACATGTCGTTGCTGCCCTTCGTCGTGGTTGTTACGGTGGTCTTGGGCGTCTTGGACTACACGGTGTTCGACCACGACATGGCAGTGCCAGCAACGGCCATTTCCTACCTGGTGGGCACCATCTGCTCCGCCACTGCGGGCTTCATCGGCATGAACGTCGCCGTGCGCGCCAACGTGCGTACCGCCGCCGCCGGGATGCGGGGGCTGAACCCGGCGTTGCGGGTGGCCTTTTCCAGCGGCACGGTGATGGGCGTCTCGGTGGTGGGCATCGGACTGCTGGGCGTGACCATCCTGTACCTGATATTCCAGAACATCAGCGTCGTCGCCGGTTTCGGGTTCGGCGCCAGCTCCATCGCGCTGTTTGCCCGCGTGGGCGGCGGCATTTTCACCAAGGCGGCTGACGTCGGCTCCGACCTGGTGGGCAAAGTGGAGGCGGGCATACCCGAGGACGATCCCCGCAACCCCGGCGTCATTGCCGACAACGTGGGCGACAACGTGGGCGACGTGGCCGGAATGGGCGCAGACCTGTTCGAGTCCTACGTCAGTTCGATAATCTCCACCGTGGCGCTGTCCGCTGCCGCCGTTGTGTTCGCCACCGGGGGCGCCAGCGACTTTGACTATACGGACGCGCAGGCCGTGTTCCCCATGCTGCTGGCCGGAGCGGGGATCGTGGCAGCCATCCTGGGAACGTTCGTGGTACGTTCCGGCGAGCAGGCGAACTTCGACAAGCTGCTCTGGTCGCTGCGCTACGGCATATTCGCCGCGGGCGGCCTGCTGGTCATCTTCGCCGCGATTCTTACCATCACGCTTACGGATAACTGGTGGTGGTTCGGCTGCGTCGTCGCCGGGCTTGTGGCGGGAACGATCATCGGATTGGCGACCGAATACTTCACCTCATACAGCTACAAGCCAACGCAGACGGTTTCCGCCGCGTCCGAAACGGGCGCCGCCACGGTGATAATCCAGGGTATTGCCAGCGGAATGCTGAGCACCTTGGTTCCCGTTATCTGCGTCTCCGTCGCCATCCTGTTGGCCTACTGGTTCGCCGGATTCTACGGCGTGGCCCTGGCTGGCGTGGGGCTGCTCTCCACCCTGGGCATCACACTGGCGACGGACGCCTACGGCCCGGTGGCCGACAACGCGGGCGGCATCGCCGAGCAGGCCAACCTTGACCCGGAGGTGCGCGAGCGCACCGACGCGCTGGACGCGCTGGGCAACACCACGGCGGCCACCGGCAAGGGGTTCGCCATCGGTTCGGCGGCTCTGACCGCGCTGGCCCTGCTGGCCGCCTACTCCGTGAGCGCTGGCCTGATTGAGATAGGCGAGGACGGCAAGCTGGTTGCTGGCAGCCTTGGGATCAACCTGTTGCAGCCGGAAATCCTGGTCGGGCTGGTCATCGGCGCGATGCTGCCCTTCATATTCTCGGCCCTGACCATGCAGGCCGTGGGCCGCGCGGCCCAGGGCATCGTGGACGAGGTGCGGCGGCAGTTCCGCGAGATACCGGGACTCATGGAGGGCACTGGCACTCCAGACTCGGCGCGCTGCGTTGACATCAGCACCCGCGGCGCTCTCAGGGAAATGATCATCCCCGGCGTGATGGCCGTCATCGCTCCCATCGCCACCGGCTTCATCCTCGGTGAGGCGGCCCTGGGCGGCCTGCTCATCGGCTCCGTGGCCTCCGGTTTCATGCTGGCCATCATGATGGCCTCGGCCGGCGGCACCTGGGACAACGCCAAGAAGTACGTGGAGCTTGGCAACTACGGCGGCAAGGGTTCCGAGGCGCACAAGGCCGCGGTCGAGGGCGACGTGGTTGGCGACCCGTTCAAGGACACGTCCGGCCCGTCCCTGAACATCCTGCTAAAGCTGATGGCCGTGGTGTCCCTGGTGTTCGCGCCGGTTTTCCTGGAAGTGTCTCCGCTGATTAACCTGGCATAACAGGAAATCCCCTCTCCACCCGGGAGAGGGTTAGGGTGAGGGCGTCCCTAAGTTTCGGAGACCACGGGGAAGTTCAGATTCCAAGGGGGATAACGGGATGGCTGCGACGGACGAGGTGAACCTGCGGGCAATCCTAGAGGAGTGCCGCGACGGCAGGAACGGCGGCGCGTTCAATGAGGTGGTGGTGATGCTGGAAAGCACCGCCGCCTCGGCCGAGGTCTACATGGACTTCGACGACCTGCGGTTCACCCCCGACGGGCGGGTGGTTACGCTGATGGTGCCCGGCGGTACGCACATGCACCTGGACATGTCGAAAATCCGCGAGGCCGAGTTTGTCCACACCACCAATGACCGCGGTCTCCCGTCGTACCAGTTGTGGATGCGGGACGGCGACGGCAATCCCGCGATGCGCGTCTACCTGCGCAAGTCAGACGACGACGCCACCAACCCGCCCCGGCACGAGTTTTTCATGTCGCTGCTGGAGAAATACCCCGGCCCCATCGCTCTGCCGGAGGACGCCTACGGCGCTCGAGGAGGGCATCCGTAGGCCATCGAGGTCTGTCCGGTCTCAAGATCAATGATGCGGGCGATAATTTCGCCCGTTTCTATTTCCAGCATGCCCACGGTACCGAGCGCGCCGCGGCGGTGCCGCTTGCCGGGATAAGTGGGGCTGCCGGGGTTGATTATCAGCGCTTCGTCCCATCGGCAGACCAGTTCCTCGTGAGTATCGCCGAACAGCACGACGTCCACGGGCTGGCCGAACTTCCTGGTCAGCGTTTCCGCTGCCCGACCGTCCGGCAGCGCCAGGCCGGTGCCATCGCCGGAAGTGGCTATTTTCGGCCCCGGCCACTGGATGTCGTGGATCATGCCAATAGCCAGCCCCCCGGCATGCACCACGCGGGTGGCGTCGGCGAGCCGGTCGCCCCGCTCCCGCGGGTCTTCGTAGCCCCGCACGGCCAGCACGGGCGCGATGGTCTCCAGGTAGTCCAGGACGCCGAGGCATTCAAGGTCGCCGCAGTGGAGTATGAGGTCAACGCCGCCCAAAGCGTCCATGACCGGGGTTGGGAGGTCGCGGCCACTCCCTGCGGAATGTGTGTCCGAAATCAGCCCGATGCGCGTGATTTGATTCAAGGCGCCACGTAGCACGCTATCGCTCTGTGGCGCAGTTGGAACCGGGTCCGTCGAGTTCATCAATTGAGGTTGTCCCAGAGGGTGAAGTAGTCGGGAGAGTCGCCCCGGATTGCGTCCGTAAGTTCCTGGCGGCTGAGCCGCTGCGCTATCTCCGACTCGCGGTTGATGAGATCGGTCAATTTGGCCTCCCATTCCCAAAGGGAATTCCCGTCCTCCTTCTCCTCAAGCAGGGTGCGCAGGGCGCTCAGCACTACCTCGGAGTGGGCGCCAGCGGCACTGCCGGAAATCACGTATACCACCACGCCCGGCAGGTCGTCGGGATTGATGTCCATGCCGGGTTCCGCGTGCAGCCGCACGCCAAGCCGGTCGAGGATAAACGACATTGCCACCTCGCGGACGGTCTCCTCAAAGTGCATGGTCAGGTTAATCAAGTGGGCGAAGGGGAATTCGCCCGTGTGCCGCAGGGCGTGGGCAAATTCGGCCTCCACCGCGCCGAAAAACTCGTCGCCGAGGACGTCGTCGACATCCATGACCCGCACTCGCGGCTCCCCCGGCCGGGAGTCAAAGACCATGAATTCCTTCAGGTGAGGGAAAATGCAGACTTGCAGGTCAGGAAAGCCGGTCTCGAACGGGCCTGGGTTGAATAGCTGTTCCATTGATGATTTCCATTCCTTAAGAAACTATCTCAAAATCCGATGTGACTTTCTGGACGGTCTCGTTACGTTAGGTTTCACCCCCACCCTAACCCTCCCCCGTCAAGGGGGAGGGGTTTTTGAGACAGTATTTAAGAGCGGTTGGCGCCCACAATCGCCGTACTACAGCAGCGCCGCGATGTCTTCCATCTGCCGTCTCAACCAGTCTTCGTTGTCGTTGCGGCAGATGGAACGGTACAGGGTTGAGGCCCGTTGCTTCCGCTCCGCAGCAGACATTGTAATCGCCCGGTAAAGGGCATCGGCGGTTCCCGCTATGTCGGTGGGGGCCACGCTGATGGCGCCGTCGGCCAGTTGGCTGTGGGCGCCGCTGCTTTGCGACAGCACCAGTACCCCATCGCGCTTATTCACCACCGGCCCCTCTTTCGCCACTAGGTTCATCCCCTCAACCAGGGTGTTAACCAACAGGACATCATACACCTTCATGCCAGCGATGGCCTGGGCGTAATTGTTTTCCATGTACGGAACTATGGGTTGCCAGCCGCCAGCGCCGTGGTTCTTGTTGACCTGCTGGATTGACTGTTGCACCTCGTCCATGTAGCGCTGGTACTGGCGCAGGTGGGTGCGCGACGGGACGAGAAAGGCAAGAAACTTGACCCGGCCCTTCAGCTCCGGGTGGCTGGTCAGCAGTTGGTCGTAGGCGCGAAACCCGCGCACTATGTTCTTGTTGGGCTCGGCGCGGTCTATCCGCACGATTGTCGCGTCGGCAGTTTCGCCCTTGAGCCTGGCTTCGTACTCGATGGTTCGCGGGGCCTCCGCGATGTGTTGCACCTCCGCTACGTTGATGGAGCCGGGGTATACCTTCGCGCAACAGGTCTGCCCGTCCAATTCGACGGTGCATGACTGGCGGTCGACTCGGCACTGCGGCACGAATTCAGCCACGGTGTCCAGAAAGCAGTTCCGGTCCATCGAGGTCTGAAAGCCCACAATATCGGCTGAGCACAGCGACTCACAGATGCGGCGAACGATGTGCCGGGGTATCAGGTTCCAGTAAAGCGGCGTGGGCCATGGCACGTGGACGTAGTGCTGGATGACGGCATCCGGCAGGTCGCGGCGCACAAATTCCGGCAGCAGGTACAGGTGGTAGTCGTGGCCCAGAATGACCGGAGGCAAGTCGTGGCATCCCGCCTCGGCCACAACGGCCTTAGCGAACGCCTCGTTGACGGCGACGTACCCGGTTTCCCACGCATCGTGGACGGTGGCGTCGACGGTCGGATTGTGCGGGGGATTCCACATGTAGTGTTGCAGAAACCAGAGCAACGGGTTGCAGATCACGTTGTAATACTTGTGGTAGGCGCGCCGGGGAGTGGTCACGTACCGGAGGCTTAACCTCTGGCCGGGCAGAGGGGACGGAACCGCCGCCCCACCGGAGGATATGGCGCGGTCGCCCTCGCTCATGGCGCTGGCGACCCATGTAAAATCGCAAGCCTGGGACAATGGAGCGAAAGACGTAACAACGCTGCCGCTGCCCCGCCGTGGCTCGGTACGGCCGTCGGTCGTGTGATGCTCGACAGGCCCCCGGTTGCTGACAAGTATCAGCCGTCTTTGCGACAGGACGCGGTCGCACAACTCGGTGAGGTCCGTGAATCCATCTTCGTATCGGTCGCCCAGCTTGTGGTTCTCCATCCGCATGGATGCCGCTTCCGCTTTGGCGAATCAGTTCCCGTGCCCATGCGGGCAGGGAGAATTGAAACGGTAAATTCCGGTAGTACCGCGATTGTCAGAGTCCGCTCAGCCTCCTGATGGCAGGCACGACGTCCGCCAGGCCGCCCACCGTTTCGTCTGGCTCTGTCGCGGGATCCGTAGGGTCCCCGCGCTCGCTGAACCCCGTGATCCAGACGGTCTTCAGCCCTGACAGCTTTGCGCCGACCACGTCGTTTTGAACGCTGTCCCCCACGTGGACGGCCTGCGCGGGCTTGGCCTTCATCTGGCGCAGGGTCAGCAGGAATATTTCCTTCGCCGGTTTGGCCATTTTCACCTCGTCGGAAAAGGTGAGGGTGTCGAAATATCCGAGCATTCCGGTGTTGGCCAGGTAGGTGCGGAACGTGGTGCCGGGGGTCATGCCGGTGTTGGAGATCATGCCGATTCGAAGGCCCATTTCCCGGACACATCCCAGCACGTCCAGCGCGTCGGTATGGGCCGGAGGGGGATACTCCAGGAACGAGTCGGCGTAGACGCGGCTGATTTCCGAGAGGGCATCCGCCTCCAGCCACTGGCCCAGGCCGGGGCTGATGCTTTCCATGAATATGGCAATCTGCTCCGGAAAACTTACGTCCCTGAGCTCCTCGCGGATGGCGGCGCACTGCCGGTAGCAGTCCCAGTAGGCCTCGCTGATGTGTTCCGGCTCGAACTCCTCTCCGCTGGCCGACAGAATGCGGCGCACCCCCTCGAGCCGCGCGTTGGAGCGAGTCAGCCCCAGTTCGCGGTTATCGACCAAGAGGGTCTGCCAAAGGTCGAAGGTGACAGTGGTGATTTCAGGCAAGACCAGTCGCCTCAGTCCGGCAGGAGGGTGCCGGTGGCATTCAGTGCATTACCATTTTACACGATAGAGGAATGAGCCGCGCCGGACGTCAGATTGTATGCCGCGGCTACACCGGCGGGCGTCTGCTGTGCCAGTCCGTTGACTGCTCGTAGGCGTGGGCAGCGCGTAGCACGGTTTCCTCGTCGAAGGGCCGTCCTGCCAGTTGCAGGCCGATGGGCATTCCATCTGTCGAGAAGCCGCAGGGGACGGAGATGGCGGGGAATCCAGTGATGTTGTAGGGCCGGGTGTACTGGGTCAGCGCGGCCACCGTGCCGATTTCCTGCTCGCCCGCCAGTACCTGTTGCTGGAGAAGCGGCGGAGCGGTGACTGGCTCGGTAGGGCCAGCCAGCAGATCGACGTCCTCCAGTAACCGGCGGGCGGCGCGGTCGAAAACGGCGCGGCCCTGCTGTGCCCTCAGGTAGTCGGCGGCGCTGATGAACAGCCCGGCCTCCAGTCGCAACCGTACCGGCTCGTAGAGGCGGCTGCCGTCGCTGGCCAGCAGATCGCGGAAGCAGGCCGTGGCCTCGGCCATGAGCATGGTGGTGGAAATGGCCGCGGCGTCGTTGAACTCTGGAAAGTCCACCTCGACCACCTCAGCGCCCATTGTCTCCATCTGCTCCAGGGCGCCGTTGACTGCCTGGCGCACCTCCGGGTCCAGCGGGGCCTCCATGTACTGGCGCGGCACGCCGACGCGGAGTCCGCGGATTTCTCCGGTTAGGGCGGCGGTGTAGTCGGGAACGGGCAGGTTGGCGGAGGCGACGTCGTTGGGGTCATGCCCGGCGATGACGTTCATTGTGATCGCGGCGTCCTCTACCGTCCGGACCATGGGGCCCGGGTGATCCATGGACCAGGCCAGGGGCGTGAGACCGTGACGGCTGACCCGTCCGTAGGTCGGTTTCAGCCCGACGATACCGCACAACGCGGCCGGAATGCGAATTGAGCCGCCGGTGTCGCTGCCCGTCGTGATGGTGCACTGGCCGGCGGCCGCGGCCGAGCCCGACCCGCCGCTGGAGCCGCCGCTCACCCGTTCCGGGTCCCAAGGGTTGTGCATGTGGCCGTAATCGGGGTTTTCGCCGGTAGGTCCGTAGGCAAACTGGTGCATGTTCAGCTTGCCCAGCAGGATTGCGCCCGCCGTGCGGAATCTGGCTGCTACGGTGCAGTCCTGGGCAGGGATGTAGTTGTCGTAGATGCGGGAACCTGACGTGGTGCGGACGCCGCCGGTGTTGAACAGGTCTTTCAGGCCGACGGGAATGCCATGCAGCGGCCCCCGGTAGCGTCCCGCGCGTACGTCGCGTTCGGCCTGTCGCGCCGCCGTCATGGCCTCGTCGGCCAGAACCGTTATGAACGAATTCAACACGGGTTCCGTAGCGCGTATCCGCGAGAGGTGGGCGTCAATGATTTCGACGGGCGAAATCTCGCCCGATTTGACCATCGGGGCCAGTTGGCCCGCGCTGGCGTAGCAGATTTCCAGTTCGTTCACCGGGATATCCTCCCCGAATATCGTGCCCGACTATCGTTCAAAATCGAAGTTGCGCCGGGCAGGTCACCCGTCCTGCGCTCCGGCAGGGTCAAATGCCATGTCCGGCTCCACGCTGGACACGTCGATGGATAACAGGGCCCGGGTGCCAGCCAGGACACCCTGCACCTGCCGGAACAGCTCGTCCATGTGGGCCTCGGAACCCGCGATGCCCAGCCTGGCGGCGGTCTCGTCGAACGACTCCCGTGAAATGGGCGTATCCTCCATGCGTGGTGCTCCAAGACGCAGCTCGATTCGGTACGGCTGGGGCGTTGCCCTTGTCAAAGACCTGGCCCTGCCCCAAGGCTTTCGCGTATGCTCGCGGGCAATTATGGCCCACGCCCTTTGGGGATGCAAACGATGACGCCACAGCGTGGCCCGTATGGGATTGAGAGTGTGTGTGACAATCACCTTTTGCGGACGACGTGGACGCCAAAGCCTTATCCTTCGTTCCTGCGAGAGTCAAGGGACGCCCTCACCCTAACCCTCTCCCGGAGGGAGAGGGAATTTGTCACATACCTTCTGAGGGAGACGACTAACTTTGGCCCTTTGCAAGACCTGTTGCGAGACCGCTCGATTGCCCGTATGTTGTGACGGCTTTCCGGTGCGCCCATGACCAGCCGAGACCATTACTGCTCCAATTGCGGACTGCCTGTACCCGCGGGTTCCGACCGCTGCCCATCCTGCGGCCTGGAGACGCGGGCGATGGCCGATGGCGACCCGGGCCGGAGGGATTCGGAGACCCGCGCCATCGTTCCGTGGACGGTTGGGCAGATCGGCATAGCGCTGTTCCTTTTCGTGGCCGTGCTTTTCGCCGCCGCTTTCATCGCCCGCGCCATCGGCCCGATCTACCCCAAATACGAGCCTGCCCTGGAAACCTGGATCGCAGTCCACCTGCTGGCGGCGGGCATTGCGCTGCTAGTGTGGTTCATGGGGGTCAGGCAGTCGCCTTTCCCCCTGCGGGCGCTGGGGCTGATTCGCCCCACGGCGTCACTGCCCTGGTCGGCCCTGCTGACGTTGGCCGCGCTGGGGTTCAGCATGCTGGCGACGTTCTTTTATGGGCTGATCGTGGAAAGCCTCGACCTGGAGGCGCTGCGCCCGCCGGAAATCAGGACCGATGCGATTTTCCCCGGCATTGGATTTCTGCTGACGTTCCAGGCGTTGGCCGTGGTGACGCCGCTCAGCGAGGAGGTGCTGTTCCGGGGATTTGTTCTGCGGGGACTGCTGGGCCGCATCGGCGCCGGGCCAGCAATCGTATCGACGGCCCTAGTGTTCAGCGCATTGCACCTGGACGCCGGAACGATCATCCCCATTTTCTTTACCGGCCTGGCCTTGGGATGGCTCAACGTCAAAACGGGCTCGCTCTGGCCCTGCATCGCGGCGCACGCGGGGCAGAACGCCATCGCCCTGCTGGCCGTGAGGGGCGGGCTGTAAAGCGGACGGGGCCTCACGGCACAATCAGATTCCGACTGTCCATTACGAAACGGGACTGGACAGTGACGGTAAGGTAAGTTACATTCTTTCTGGTTCAGACCGAGCAACGAAAGAGTCATAAATCAGGCAACTCCGTCTTATGGGCAAGGAACGCATTGAGCGAATGTTCGCCAGCGTCCGGGAGCGGCAGCGTCCCGGACTTGTCGTATTTCTGACGGCCGGATTCCCGGACATGGACGCGACCCTGGAGCTGGTGCCTGCCTTGGTGGAGGCGGGGGCCGACGCGGTGGAGATCGGGGTGCCTTTCAGCGACCCGCTGGCCGAGGGGCCAATCATCCAGCAGTCCAGTTTTCTTGCCCTCCAGAACGGCGTGACCACGCAGGACTGCCTGGATGCCGTGGAGTCGCTGCGAGGACGTATCCCGGACGCGCCACTGATCCTGATGGGCTACTACAACCCCATCTACTCTTATGGCGTCAAGCGGTACGCGCAGGAATGCCAGCGGGTGGGCGTCGACGGCCTGATAGCCGTTGACCTGCCCGGCTCGGAGTCGGGTTTCCTGGCCGCAGAGTGCGGCGAGAAGGACATTTCCCTGATTCCTCTGCTGGCGCCCACCAGCACCGACCGGAGCATCGAGGAATCCTGCAAGAACGCCAGCGGGTTCGTTTACTGCGTCAGCGTAACCGGGGTGACCGGAGCGAGGAGTGAGGTCTCCAACCGGGGCATCGAGCTGGTGCAGCGGGTGCGCGCCCACACCGGGCTGCCCCTGGCCATAGGGTTCGGCATCTCCACCCCTGAGCACGTGGCGCAGGTGGGCGAAACCGCCGAGGCCGCCGTGGTGGGCAGCGCCCTGGTGCGCGTCATACTGGAATCGCCGCGGGAAGAGGTGGTGGAGCGGGCTGGCTCCTTCGTGGCCTCCCTTGCCGGTCGCGCGCCAACGGGGCGGCTGGCCGACGGTGTGCGGTCATGACCGTGTGCCGCGGCATACGAGGGGCAACCGTCGCCGACGGCAACACCGGGGAGGCGATACACGGGGCGACCACCGAGCTCCTGGAGGCCCTTATCGAGAGGAACGGCATCGAGGAAAGGGATGTTGCGTCGGTGATATTCACCATGACGCCCGACCTGAACGCGGTGTTCCCCGCGGCGGCGGCCCGGCGCCTGGGCTGGAACAGCACGGCGCTCCTCGGGGCCGTCGAAACGGACGTGCCGGGCAGCTTGAACCGCTGCATTCGAATACTTATACTTGTAAATACTGATAAAGAACCGCAGGAGCTGGTAAACGTTTATTTGCGAGGAACTGATACGCTCAGATCCTGATGCGGGTCTCGAATCTCTGCCCCTCTGCTCACTGTCAAAGAGCGGATTTCCGGAGCATCCGTCGTTCCTGGGCAACCAGGGATACGCCCCTACCCTAACCCTCCCCCGGAGGGAGAGGGAGCTTGTTAAACACCCTATAACACGTCCTCACCCTCCCCCCAAGCGCGATTGCCCTGAAAACGCTTTCAAAACTTGTTGACTTAAGCCCGAAGGGCGAGTAGTATCAATTGCGAAATGAAATTTACTTGGGACGGTTGCGGTTATTGCTACTATTTCTTTACTGGCTGCCAGTCAGCCGGCGGAGGATTGGTGTGCTAGCCAAAGGCAGCCATGAGGACACCAAACCCCAGCCGGCATAGGTTGGGGTTTTTCGTAGTGGCGCCGGAGGCCCTGATTGGCTGGCCGGGCGTGGGGGTTGGGCGTAAGACCGTTACCTGGGGTGCTATATTTATCTTTGGGACACCAAATTTATTCGGAAGGTATACCGTGCAACCTTCGGCAACCATAGATGTACACATTGAGTCCATGCAACCACTCACCACTCCACGAAATCTCGTCAACTCCATCCCCATCACTCCCGCCGTGGAAAAGACTGTCTTAGAGGGCCGGGAACAGGTGCGGAGGGTTCTCAATGGCGAGGATTCCAGGCTGCTCCTTGTCGTCGGTCCCTGCTCCATCCACAGCAAGGAATCTGCCCTGGAGTACGCGGGCCGCCTCAAGGAACTGTCCGAAAAAGTCAGCGACCGCCTTCTCATCGTGATGCGGGTCTACTTCGAAAAGCCCCGCACCACCGTTGGCTGGAAGGGCCTTATTTACGACCCCCACCTTGATGACAGCTTCGACATCGAGGCCGGACTCCGCACCGCCCGCTCTCTCCTTCTCGAGATCGGTGAGATGGGGATGTACACCGGCACCGAGTTCCTCGACCCGGTTGTCCCTCAATACCTGGCTGGCCTGATAACCTGGGGCACCATTGGCGCCCGCACCACCGAAAGCCAGATCCACCGGCAGATGGCCAGCGGCCTGAGCATGCCCGTCGGATTCAAGAACGGTACCGACGGCAGCGCCCAGATCGCCGTCGACGCCATGCTATCCGCCCGCAGCCCGCATGGTTTTCTGGGCGTGGACGGCGATGGCCAGACCGCCCTCATCCGCACCACCGGCAACCCCGACGGGCACCTTGTGCTCCGTGGCGGCAATGCGGGCCCCAATTTTGGCGCGGAGGCTATCGCTAAGGCCAAGGACCGCCTGGGGAAGGCTGGCGTCCGCTCCCAGCTTATGGTTGACTGTAGTCACGGCAACTCCAACAAAGACTACACGCAGCAGGCTGGCGCTTTTAAGGACGTTGTTTCCCAGAGGATCAGCGGGGACAGTGACGTCATTGGCGCGATGCTGGAGAGCAACCTCAACGAGGGCAACCAGCGCCTCTGCGAAGACCTTTCCCAGTTGCAGTACGGCGTCTCCATCACCGACGCCTGTATCGGCTGGGGGGAGACCGAGGAGCTGCTCCATTGGGCCTACGAAGCCATGGGTGAGCTCGTCGCCACTCCCGTCTAGCCACATCTCCACATCCAGACACAGAAACCGCCGGGGTTACCTAGGGTGTGTTGACATTTCACCGTCATTCCGGCGAAAGCCGGAATCCAGTACCGGAACCCGCAATTGTAGTCGAGAATTTGGACACTCGACGGTCTCTGGATTCCGGCTTTCGCCGGAATGACGGTTAAAATTCCAAATGTCAACAGAGCCTAATACCCCGGCGGTTTGTCTTCCCCCAGCCCCCCTCCAACCCCGACCTGGCCAAGTGCGACGGCCCGCAGTCGCTGACCTTTGAAAACTTCGCGCTGCTGATGGACCAGGTGAAGGCCATCAACAACCTGCGCGGCGTGCCGGTGCCTGCATAAAACCCGGTCATTCTCCGGAAACAGCCAAGGGGCGCCGCTATAGCGCAGCGCCCCTTTCCTTTCTTCTTTGCTCGCTCTCCTACCAAGGTCTTCTAATACTCCCTCTCCCTTGAGGGAGAGGGTTGGGGTGAGGGTGAAATCGCTGGCATCGGCAACTTTGCATACCAAAGGGATACGCCCCCACCCTAACCCTCCCCCGGAGGGAGAGGGAACTATTGGAAGACCCTGCTCCGCTACAGGCCCGCTTTGACGGCGGCCTCGCGCATGTTATCCAGGTAGGCTACGCTGGATGTTTGCAGCAGGCTGTTGACGTTTCCGTGGAAGTACTGGACTCCCAGGTCGAGGAACTTGGGTACGAGGTTGTCCGGGCAACTCACCCCGGCGACCTTGCCCGCCTTGACGATGACGTCGACGCCCCGCTCCATGAGCGCCTGCACCTCCGGGTGCGTCTGCTGGCCCGGGACTCCCATGGACTGGGAAAGGTCGCCCGAACCGATGAAGAAGACGTCCACCCCGTCCACCTGCACCATGGACTCCAGGTTTTCGATGGCCTCGACCTCCTCCAGCATCAGGCAGACCAGGGTGTTGCGGTTAGCCTCGGCGACGTATTCGCCGGTGCTGCCGCTGAATCCGTATCCTGCTGGCCTGCCCCGGCTGAAGATGCCCCGGTGTCCCTCCGGGTAATACTTGGCCGCGTCGACGGCTGCCCGGGCCTCGTCGGCAGTGTTGACGTGGGGAACCTGGACGCCCCAGGCACCGCGGTCGAGGAACGGCGCGATGATTTCGGGCTTGTTCGCCACCGGGCGAACGATGGGCGCGATGCCCGATAGCTCGGCGGCCCTGACGAGGTCCTCGGAGTTGTCTACGGTGATTGAGCCGTGCTCGTTGTCGATGAGCACCCAGTCGAATCCGAGACAGCCCAGCATTTCCACCACCGGGGCCGAGGGAAAGGTGATCATGACGCCGAATACCGCCTTGCCCTGGTCCAGGGTTGCCTTTAGCGTGTTTTCCCGCATAGCTGCTCACTCTCGCTGTTTGGTGGATTATTGAGGCAACATGTGTCTGCGTGAGTATACAACCTCGCCGATGATTGTCGCCCTTTCAGCATATCCGCAAGGCCCAAGATGGAGGCTCCGCATGGAAACGGGAGTTCCGGGCCTTGTGTTAGCACGAAACTTGATATAATGTATGCAAACTTTTTGCAGTAGTGCCGCTTGAGGGGGCTTTGGCCCCTTCCGAATCGTGTGAAAATGGGAGTGAGGTATGTTTCCGCAAGTTTCTCTGGCGCAGCCCTCGCGTGAGGACGTGGAGCGGCTGATGAGCTGGCTCGAGGACGAAGAGGTCAATACGTCCTGGTACGGCGTGGACGACGAGGGAACTCCGTTGCATGCCGGTTACGATCCTGCGAAGGTGCTGGACCGCGACGGCAGGGAGTGGGCCAGGGTCTTCAACGACGACAACCGCAAGGTATTTGCCGTTTATTCGAATGACGGCGAGCATATCGGCGAGGCCCAACTGGTCATCGAGTGGCCGTTGCTGGAGGCCCAGGCTTTCATCCTCGTTGGCCGCAAAGACCTGTGGCACCACCACTACGGGACCATGGCAATGGTCAGCCTGCTGGACCACGCCTTCGATGACATGGGCCTGCATCGTATCTGGGTGGACGTTCCCGAGTACAACAGGCCGGCGCTGACCATGGTGGAGCATATCGGTTTCGTCATGGAGGGCCACTTCAGGAAGGCCCACCGGCGGGGCGACCAATGGTTTGATTCCTATGCCCTGGGCCTGCTCGCGGACGAGTATGGCCGCCGCCGCTCCCGGCTGCTGGAGAGCAACCCGTAATCCGCCGGATTCAGAGGCGGCGGAGGACGATTCGCGGCCATAAACTTCATTGGGAGGTAGCAGTGATGGCAATCATAACGATCAACGGCCCCCTGGGCGCTGGCGCGGTAAGCGTCGGGCAGATGGTGGCAAGCGGCCTCGAGGTCAACTTCTACGACCGGCTGGTTTTCACCCAGGCCGCCAAGCTTGTCGGCTCGCCGGTCGGGGCACTCATCGCCAAGGAGCAGCGGGTGGACCGCTTCCGGGACAGGCTGGGCCGCTTCCTGCAAACCATGCTGGAACGTTCCGCGATGTCGGGCGTAAGCGGCGAGCCTTACTTCGGCAGGGGAATCGAGAATCTTCCGCCGGAAACTTTTATGGAAATGATGGGAGAGGGCGCATCAGCCAACAAACCTCTCGATGACAAGACCTTCCTTGAGGCCACGGAGAAAGTCGTACACGACATCTACGAGTCGGGCGACGCGGTAATCATCGGCCGCGGCGCCAACGCAATCCTGGAGGGACGCCCCAACACCTTCCACATCGGGCTGATAGCGCCGATGGAAGTGCGCGTGCAGACGCTGATGCAGCGCGAGAACTATACTCGCGAAGAGGCGGAGAACTACGGGGCCGAGCTGGAGCAGGCTCACGAGAATTACTTCAGGCGATTCTTTAACTACAATCCCAACGACCCCACGCATTACCACATGATGCTGAACATGGGGCGCCTGACGCCGCAGAACGCCGCAGACATCATCGTCAACGCCACCAGGGACATTGTGTCCGGTTCGCCTGCCGCAGCCGCCACCTGATACTGAGCTGCCGGTCCGCCACTCCGGGGCGGGCCCCGTGCGTCGAGGGATGTGAGACGTGTTTCCTTTTTCCGATGCCGGCGCCCGCCACCGTGGACTCCCGCCGGTAACGGTGGGGCTAATCGCGCTGAACTGCCTGGTCTTCCTCTATGAGCTACAGACCGGAGGACTGGGCGTATTGGCCGGGGGCGGCAGCCTTGACATCAACGTCTTCTTCCTCAAATTCGGCTTCATCCCCTCGGAGCTGAGCCAGGGCCGGGATTACCAGTTCCTCGTCGACGGCACCGACATCGCCTCCCCAATTCCCACTTGGGCCACGCTGCTCTCCTGCATGTTCATCCACGGCGGTTTCCTGCACCTGGCGGGCAACATGCTGTTCCTCTGGGTGTTTGGAAACGGCATGGAGCGCCACCTGGGGCCGGTGCGCTTTCTGCTGCTGTACCTGGCCACCGGCGTGGCGGCCACGCTGTCCCACCTGGCTATCGACATGCAGTCGCAGGTGCCCCTCATCGGCGCCAGCGGCGCGGTATCCGGGGTGCTGGGCGCGTATCTGATGACCTTTCCGTACAACCGGATACGGGCGCTGATTCTGATGATAATCGTCACAGTGGTTGAAATGCCTGCCGTATGGCTATTGGGAGCATGGTTCCTGTGGCAGTTGTTCCAGGGCCTTACGTCGCTGGGCCTGTCAAACTCGGTCAGCGTCGCGTTCTTCGCCCACGTCGGGGGATTCGCCGCCGGAGCGTTGCTGGTCGCGGCTGGCAGGCTGTTGCTGAGGCGGCCAGTGCTGCCCCGCCGTATGCCTGTCAGGGAATATTGGCGGGAGTAAGCAGGCAGAATTATCAAGCCGAACGGTCAACATAACTCCACTTCCTGAAACGGAGAATCGCCTTGAACCAAGAACCTGCGAGAGGGCGGCGCGTGTCCATCTGGAGTGTACCCGAGGACTGGCAGATTTGGTACCTTGCGCTGTTCAACATCCAGATATTATGCTTGCTAGGATTGGTAGCCTGGCATGAAGTGGCGGACGCGCCGCAAAACGCAGGCCCTGTCGAAATACTTATTGCCATCGGAACCAGCATGGCGGGATTGGTAATCCTGACAGCAGCGGAGAGCATTTTCCTTACGGACGTGACCAAGATGCTATTTACGATAATTTCCGACAGGTACCTGAAGCGCCAGAGGACCATAGGCCGGGAGGAGGGCTTGGCTGAGGGTATTGAGCAAGGTATTGAGCAAGGCATTGAGCAAGGCATTGAGCAAGGCATTGAACAAGGCATAGCAAAAGCCCATGGAAGGTGGGTTGATTGGTATGACCGAAAGGCGGAGGCCGATGCCGCTGGAGAAGACTTTAACGAGCCTCCGCCATCTTACCCCGATTCCAGCGAGAGCGAGTAAATTGCCTACAGGGGTTGTTTTACGGCTCGACAAGAGGGCGTAGACGTGTGCGCCGGGTTTTGATGGCAACACGAAAGGGGCGCCCGATGATGGGCGCCCCTCTTTTGTATCCGGTGTGCTGTGCCCTGCCTACCCGGTTATCAGGTCGCGGTAGGGGCGCGTCGTCAACTGCCACGAATTGGCGTCCCGGTCGAACTTGGAGTTGACGAACTTCCGCCAGTTCTGGTCGTCCAGATCGGGGAAGTCGGAGCGGTAGTAGTAGCCCGGCCAGCGGGTCTCCTCGCGGTGCAGCAGGTGGCGCAGGTGGGCCTCGCCGACCCAGGCGCGGTGCCGCACCTCCCAGCAGCGCATCAGCTCGTGGGGGCTGCGGGCCGCCAGATGCTCCAGATCCTCCCGCAGCATCTCGATGAGCTGGATGCCGCGTTGCAACGTGGGGCCATTGGTGGTGTACCACGCCGAGGCCCCGGCCGCGTACTCGTCCATGATCTTTTGCAGCCGCACCAGACCCTGCTTGGCGGTCAGGTAGTTGGGATTGATCTCCTCGGCGGTCGTCGCTCCCCTGTGCTTCTCGAAAGTGACCAACGGGGACAGGATGGTCTGCCGCATCCCGTCGACCTGCCCCGCCGAAACGTTGGGACGGCCGGGGTTGTCGTTCAGGAAGTTGACGGCGGCCTTGGCGGCGATACGGCCCTCGGTGAACGACCCGGAGGAGAACTTGTGCGGCGCAGCGCCGACGCCATCCCCGGCGGCGAACAGGCCGCGGATGGTGGTCATGCGGTTGTAGCCCCAGAAATAGTCATCGCTGGCGATGTCCTCGGGGCCGCTGACCCACGCCCCGGCCTCGCCTGAGTGGGAGCCCATGATGTAGGGCTCGGCCAGCACCACCTCGGAGGGCGTTTCCTCGGGGGCGATGTTTTGGGCCGCCCAGGTGAGCGCCTGGGAGATGGTCATGTCGAGAAAGTCCTCCCAAGCCTCGTTGCGCACCTGGTCCATCTTTTCGGGGTCGCCGCCGGAAAGGGCTTGCATGGCCTGGTCGGTGCGCATGTACATCGGGCCGCGGCCTTCCTTGATGTCCAGGTACATCTGGTGATTGCGCAGCGGCGTGGGCGTCGGGATGGCCGATCCGTATGGTTCGTACTTGTTCAGCTCGGCGGCGCGCGTTTCGGTGTAGTCCTCGCCCATCGCGTTGAGCACCTTGGCGTGGAAATACTGGAACCACATGCCCACCGGGCCGTACCCGTCCTTGAACCGGGTGGGAACGAAACGATGCTCCATCTGCGTCATCTCGACGCCGGCCGGGATCATCAGGCCGTAGGCCGAGCCGGTGGCGAAGACGGAGTACCAGGTGCGGCCCAGGCCCTCGCTGACGGAACGGGGTCGGAACACGTTAGACGCGCCGCCGGTGGTGATGATGACCACCGGGGAGCGGAAAATGTAGAACTTGTTGTCGCGCACCGAGAAGCCCGCCGCGCCAGCGATCTTGTCGGGGTCGTTGTCGTCTTTGAGCAGGTGGGTGATGGCCACGCGCTCGTAGATGTTTTCAGGGCCGAGGGCGGTACGGGCCGGCTCGGCGGCGATGGGCTTGATGGATTCCCCGTGGATGGGAATCTGCCAGCGGCCGATGCGCTCGTACTGGCCGTTTTCCTGCTTCCAGATGGGCAAACCCCATTCCTCCAGCAGGTGGACGGAGTTGTCCACGTGCCGGCCCACGTCGTAGACCAGGTCTTCGCGGGCCAGCCCCATCATGTCGTTGACGACGTAGTTTACGAAATCCTCCGGCGTATTCCAGCCGTACCGCTGCCCCATGTAGCAGTTGATGGCCGAAAGGCCCTCGCCGGTGGCGCCGCTGCGCTCGATGGCGGCTTTTTCGGCCAGCACCACGCGCTTGTCGCTGCCTGCCCAGTACCTGGCTTCGAAAGCGGCTCCGCAGCCGGACATGCCGCCGCCGATGATCAGTATGTCGCAATCCACGGTTTCGGTGGTCTCAAAAGCCACGGCTTTCACCTCGCTGGTTCTGGATGCCGCCGCAGTGCGCGGCGCCTGAAACCCGCCCGCGGCCTGAACACGCGGGCGGAGCGTAGTTGCGCTACTTGGCGCCCGGTACAGGCAGCTTGTCGACGCCCAGCCAGTTGGAATCACCCGCCAGGTTCTGGTTGCCAATGTCGCCAACGCGGTCTTCGGTAAACCCGTCGTAAGGCACTACCGAACCGGCGGGACGCGAGCGGGACGGGTAGGTGAACTCGAAATTGCGTCCGTCGCGGAACACCACTTCCCACCTCAGCCCGTCGTCGGTGCGGTGCGGCTGCACGATGGCCCCCAATGGCACAAAGTCGGCGTAGCCGCGGACGTTGATGGCCTCCTGCGGGCAGAGTTTCACGCAGGCGTAGCACTCCGAGCACATGTCGGGTTCCTGGTTGAACCCCTTGTTGGCGTCCGTGTCCAGGGCCATGAGGTCGTTGGGGCAGATGTAAACGCAGAGGGGCCCAAGGTGCTCACCGGCACAGGCGTTACAGACGTTCGGGTCAACAAAGGTTGGCATAGCTCACCCCCATTCCAGTTATTGGCCGGCTCAGTCGGACGTACTGTGCCGACAAAGCGAAACCCCCTCGCGTCTGGTAGAGGGGGCAACAAATGACGAAATATCAGACGGAATTGTGCCCCTGACAGGCGCAGGAGTCCATTTCCGGCATGGTGATTACCGGAGTCCTGTTCTCCAGGTATTCTGACGTTACGAAAGGCGAACCCAATCCGTATTTCTCGGCGCAGGTCTGAACAACATCCAGCACCTGCGGCCTCAGCGTGGTGGCCGCCGGTCCCGCGCCGCCACTGATGATGCTGCGGATGAGCGTTCCGGCGAGGTCCTGTTTCTGCTCCGGGTGGCCGCAGATGCCCTCGTAGGCCACGCTTTCGCAGACCGGGCAATACCACCACTCGAGCGTGAGAACCGACTTTATACCAAGGTCTGGAAGGGTGTCAAAAATTTCATGCGCGGCGTAGCGCCCGTAGTGACTGCCGACCCCGGCGTGGTCCCGCCCGAACATGTGGTGGGTGCAGCCCAGGTTCTTGCGCACGAGGGCGTGGAACACTGCCTCGCGCGGGCCTGCATAACGCATGTCCCACATCAGGGTGGAGGTCTCGTGTATCTCGGGAAGGAAGAATCCTTCCTCCCGCAACAGGGCGTGAGTAAGCACGATGGCCTCGTCGATGTAGTCCCCCGGCTTCTTCTCGCCGATGACGGCGCTGACCAGGATTCCGTCGGCCCCGGACGCCAAGTACGCGCCTTTCATCATCATTTCATGCCCGGCGTGTGGCACGTTGCGCGTCTGGTGGGCGACTGCGGAACCCCAAGCGAGATCGTCGAACCGCTCCCGCAACTGCTGCGGCGTTTTCCAGAAACGGTCAAAGGGGGGATTGATCCGCGGAGCGTTGACCAGCGTGATCTTTCCGGCCAGCAACGTGTCGTTCAGGGCCATGGTTCGTGCGACGCCGGGGTGCTCCGGGTCGGTTGTGCCGTAGACGTTCTCGGCCATGGTGGTCTTGTCGTAGCCGTAAACCTCTGACACGTCCAGAACCGCCAGCGGCTGGCCCTGATGGGTCAGCAGCACGCGGCTATCCGTAGCCGCGCCGGTGGCCGACCAATCTTGAGGGGAGACGTCGAGGATGATGGGAATGCTCCAGACAAGCCCGCTGGCCAGCCGCATATCGTGGACGACTGAATCCAGGTCAGCGCGGCCCATAAAGCCGTCCAGAGGGGAAAAAGCGCCGTAGGCCAGGTTGATGGCCTCGCGCGCAATCTGTTCGTTGACGGCCAACTGCGGCAGGCCCGCTATGACGTGGCGGGCCTCGTCCGGGGGCGCCACCGATATTTTGAGTTCGCCGCCGTGAGGCGAAAGGCTATTGTCGGCAGCCATAACGCGGCTCGCGCTGAAGAGGATTTAGTCGGCCCTAACCGCCTGAAAGCTCTTTCTACGGAAAAGGGAGGCGGATTGGGTTGCCCGGCGAATTGAAATCAGCCGGGCGCTATTCGGAGGAGACAACTGCCGCGCTTTCCGCGGGACTGCTGCCCTGAACCCTGCATCCGTGGCTTGCTACCGTCGAAAGCAAGATGAGGCCGACAGCGGCGAGAGCCACGATAATTCGGCCGATGCGCCTCCTCGTGAAAACGGGGGACGGTATACGCATCCTAGTCGTTCTCTCCACTTGAATGTTGCCCGCACACCCTGCCCGAAGGCTGACCAGGATAGCGTGGCCGTGAATCCGTCGATTTCCGTTGGCAGTATATCGTAAGCCCCGATTTGCGGCTAGTGCCGGGGTTGGCCTTTTGCAAGTGGGAAACAACCGCATACCACGCGCCACGACTGCATTAGGATGCCGGTGCGGTCAAGAGTCAACTGAGAAACTATCTCAAAAGTCCCCTCCCCCTTGACGGGGGAGGGTTAGGGTGGGGGTGAAAAGGTAGCCCTGACAAGCTGCCACAGGAAAGCAATCACTGATTTTGAGGTAGTTTCTAAATGCCGTCGGGGATCAGGCGTCCGTACCTGATACACTTATCTTATCTATACAAGAACGGGCAGGAACCGATATGACCATCTCCGACAATGGGGCAGCCAACTACCGGGCCAGGTTTGATGATGCCTGGGAACAGTATCGCTCCGCCATAGACCGGCTGGAGGCCGACGACGTGCGCGATGCCTGCGGCAAGGCCTGGAACGCCACCCGGGCCGCCGCCGAAGCCGCGGTGCTGGCCCACAACGGCGATACGGCCACTACCAACCACATTTCGAACAGCTTTCGTCGATTATCAAGAGACAACGGGTTTCCCGAACTACCCGGCAAATACTCTGAGCGGGCCCAATACCTGCATGTGAACGGTTGCTACTACGGCTTTATCGACGAGGATCATATACCACTGCTAATCCGCGAAACGGCAGACCTGATCCGCCAGGCTGAGGAATTGGCTGAACTGTGAGGGGCTTGTGGCGATCGTAGGGTGCCCAGACCGTCATTCCCGCTTTCGCGGGAATGACGGCTTGCGGTAGGTTCAATTCGTACAAGGCTCGATTGCCCTGGTGCGCCCCACATGCCCGTCAATCACCATAGCCCATTGTGATACTATATTCCCCGTAGTTTCAGGTGCTCTACACCAGTCATTGTCAGGAGAGGCTGATGCTGGATTACAAGCCTAATATGGTTCTTTCCAATGAGGAATTCAACGTGGTCGGCACTCGCCCCATAAGGCCCGACGGCGCGGAGAAGGTCACCGGGCGGGCGCGTTACGGTGCCGACCAGAATCTGCCCGGCCTGCTGTACGGGAAGATACTGCGCAGCCCCCATTCCCACGCCAGAATCAGGTCTATCGACACCAGCGCGGCCGAGGCTTACCCCGGTGTCCACGCAGTCGTCACATCCGCCGACTGGCCCGAGACCTCCGGCCGGCTGGCTGACCTGGCCGAGGGCGCCATCCAGAACCTCGGGTTCCTCAGCATGAACGTGCTGGCCCGGGGCAAGGCGCTTTACAAGGGCCACGCCGTGGCCGCCGTGGCCGCCGCCAGCTCCCACGTAGCCGAACAGGCCCTCAGCCTGATCAAGGTTGACTACGAAGTCCTGACTCCGGTGCTCAGCGCCGACGAGTCCATGAAGCCCGACGCGCCCGCGGTTCACGAGCGGCTGGCCAGCCTTTCCAATCCCGCTCTGCGCCCCGGCGGCCTGCTGGACGACGATGATGATGCCGAGGTCGGCAACATCGCCAACCAGTTCGAATTCCGCCTCGGCGACGTTGAGGAAGGCTTCAAGCAAGCCGACGTCATTGTTGAGAAGGAGACCGAGACGGTGCCGGTGCACCAGGGCTACATCGAGCCTCACGCTGGCACCGCCCAGTGGGGCGCCGACGGCAAGCTGACCATCTGGTCCAGCAGCCAGGGCCAGTTCACCGTGCGCGACCATACCGCCCGGTTCATGGGCATCCCCGTCGCCGACGTCAAGGCCATCCCCCTGGAAATCGGCGGCGGCTTCGGCGCAAAGACCGTGGTCTACGTGGAGCCGGTGGCGGCCCTGCTCTCCCGCAAGAGCGGCCACCCGGTCAAGGTGCAGATGTCCCGCAAGGAAGTGTTCGAGGCCACCGGCCCCACCTCCGGCACCAAGATCAAGGTCAAGCTCGGCGCTACCAATGAGGGCAAGCTGGTGGCCGCCGAATCGACGCTGATTTACGAGGCGGGCGCCTTCCCGGGATCGCCGGTTTCCCCCGGCGCTCAGTGCATGATGGCCCAGTACGACATTCCCAACGCCCACCTGGTGGCCTACGACGTGGTCATCAACCGGCCCAAGTCCGCGGCCTACCGGGCGCCGGGCGCTCCAGCCTCGGCCTTCGCCATGGAGACGGCCATCGACGAGCTGTGCGAGAAGCTGGGAATGGACCCGCTGGAATTCCGGCTCCTGAACAGCTCCAAGGAGGGCATACGCCGGGTGACCGGCCCCATGACCCCCAAGGTCGGCTACATCGAGACCTTGCAGGCGCTCAAAGACCATCCGCACTACAATACGCCCGTCGACGGCAAGACCGACGGGGCCAACGGCCACATCAAGCGCGGTCGCGGCGTCGCCAGCGGATTCTGGGGCAACAACACCGGCCCGGCCAGCGCGTTGGCGGTGGTGAACTCCGACGGCTCCGTCAGCCTGACCGAGGGTTCGCCGGACATCGGCGGCAGCCGTGCCGCCGTGTCCCAGCACATCGCCGAGGTGCTGGGCGTCCCCATGGACGACATCAAGCCGCAGGTTGGCGACACCGACAGCATCGGGTTCACCTCCAACACCGGCGGCAGCAGCGCTACGTTCAAGTCCGGCTGGGCCGCTTACGAGGCCGGCCAGGACGTGAAGCGGCAGATGCGGGAGCGCGCCGCGCGTATCTGGGACGTTCCTGTGGAAAACGTCGAATACGTCGACGGCGTCCTGCAACATACGTCAGACTCGGAGCTGCGTCTTACCTTCAAGCAGATTGCCGCCCGAGCGGTAGGCACCGGCGGCCCCATCGTTGGCCGGGCCGGCGTCAACCCGCCCGGCGCTGGCCCCTCCATTGGCGTACACCTGGTGGACGTAGAGGTCGACACGGATACCGGCAAGGTGGACGTGCTGCGCTACACTGCCGTGCAGGACGCGGGCAAGGCCATCCATCCCAGCTACGTCGAGGGACAGATCCAGGGCGGCGTGGTGCAGGGCATCGGCTGGGCGCTGAACGAGGAGTACCGCTTCGACGATCAGGGCGGGATGCTCAACAGCAGCTTCCTCGACTACCGGATGCCCATCAGCCTCGACCTGCCGATGATCGACACGGTGATTGTCGAGGTTGCCAACCCGGCCCATCCCTACGGACTGCGGGGCGTCGGCGAGGTTCCCCTGGTGCCGCCGCTGGCCGCCCTCTCCAACGCCATCCACGACGCCATCGGCGTCCGGCTGAACTCCCTTCCCATGTCGCCGGACAAGGTGCTGGAAGGACTCTGGAGCGAGAACGGCCAGGACTAACCCGGAAAGGTTTGTGCCAAACGTGAAGGGGCGCACAGCTGTGCGCCCCTACCGGTTCAATAGGGTCGGCCATGGAATGCGCCGGAAGTCGCTCAGATAGGATAGTGAAATGCCGGAAGTTTGGGTCCCGCCGCGAATTCAGAACCTCACTGGCGGCCGACAGCAGGTCATTGTGCCGGGAGCAACCGTTCGGCAGGTGATCAACAACCTGGAACGAGAGTACCCCGGCACACGCGATCTGCTCATGGACGTGGAGGAGGACGACCTGCTGCCGGGCCTGGCGGTAGTGGTCGACGGCGAAACCAGCCTGCTGGGCCTGCTGGAACGGGTGCAGGAAAACAGCGAAGTCCACTTCCTGCCAGCCATCGGGGGCGGGTAAGGGGGATTCCTGCTTGCTTGGGACAGTTCCGGGGGGTTGACAGCTAGGCAACTCCCTAGTAGTGTAGTTATATTGCAGGCGGGAGGGTCGCCCTAAGCGTCCCGTTGAGGCGTGGTTCTCACCCGGCTGCCTTTTCTTTTGCTTCTTGAGAGGGCCGTAGCAATGTATTTGCTGTATCTGGATGAGTCTGGCGACGTCACTCGTAGTAGCGAGAAGCATTTTGTTTTAGCAGGAATCGCAGTCTTTGAAAGACAAGTCCATTGGCTCCAGAAAGGATTGGATGACTTGGTGGCAACCATCGGTCATCCTGAGCCGAGCAGCCTGGAACTTCACGGCAATGCAATTTGGGGTGGGCGTAAAGGCAGTTGGTGGAGAAAATTGCCCCTTGAGAAGCGTCGCGCGGTTATCACCGACGGATTGAAGTCAGCTCAATCGCTCCTTCCTGCCCAACGACGGCTTTTCGGCGTAGCAGTAGACAAAGACGCATTATCACTTGAAGACCCCGTTGAATACGCCTTCTTGCAAATCGCCCAACGTTTTAACCTGTTCCTCCAGCGTCGCCGTCATCGTAGGGAACCTCAGATGGGCCTGATTGTTATGGATGATTCCTCGTATGAGACTCGCTTACAATCCCTTGCATCCAGGTTCAATACATCCAATCATCAATGGGGAACGATGACCAACCTGGCTGATGTACCCTTCTTCGTAGATTCCAAAGTCACCCGCGGTATCCAATACGCTGACTTGGTAGCCTACGCAATGTGGCGTAAATACGAGAGGGGCGACAGCGACTTCTTCGACATCATCGCCGACTGGTTCGACAGCGAAGGCGGCGTGGTACACGGGCTGCACCACTACCGGAACCGGGACGAGCCTTGCGATTGCCCAGCCTGCTTGTCCAGGTATTAGCAATCTGTCGGCTGCATAGGTTCGCTTTTCTTGGACGGTGTACGACAATCGCCTTTTGCGGATTAGGTACAAGCGAAAGCGGCAACGTTCATTCTGCTCGAATGGGGAGACGTTTCACCCCACCCCTCTCCCTTCGGCAGAGGGTTTTGTCGTACACTCTCAAGGCAGAGACGCTTGCGTAGGGTTCCGAATCGCGCTATATTGCCGTGCATCTTTACGCGGATGTTGCGAAGGGGATGATGCTCATGCAATCCAGCTCTCAGGGCAACCCGGCGCAACAAGATATAGGCCATTTATTTTTGGCGCATAGGTCTGTCAAACTCCACAACGCCGTGCTGTCGGGGTTAACCAGAAGGCTGACGCCCCTCGGACTTACTCCGGTTCAAATGGCTATCATCTACCACTGCCACGCTGGCGACGCCAACACCGTCACCGGGCTGTCGCAGTTAGTTCCCATAGCCCTCGCCGGCATGAGCCGGCAGGTGGAACAGTTGGTTCAGAAGGGGCTGCTTGACCGGCAGTACTCTCGGCAGGACCGCCGCACTATTCATTTGCTCCTGACGGAAGAAGCGGAGGCGATGATACCTGATATTATCCAGTGCTGCCGGGAAAACGAATCCATGCTCCTCCAAGGCGTTAGCGATGAGGAGAAAAGGGCTTTCATAAACGTCGTTGACAAGATTCTGGACAACTTCAATAATCAAGAAAATCCCCCCCCCCCCCCCCCCCGACCCAAGCCCTGAATTTGACTTAACGGATGTCCGCGGGCCGGGGCGGTTGGACGCTCCCGCACCGTTGCGTTAGAATGCGGCATCGAGGCAATTGCCGTCGAATTACGCGCGATGTGCGGATTCGGGAGGATGCTTATGACACAAGAGCTAACGGCATCGCAACGCAAATGGTACGACCTGGCCGCAAAGCATGCCGACGCCTTCGCAGAGCGGTCTGCCGAATACGACCGGGAGGGCGTATTCCCTTTCGAGAACTACGCGGAAATGAAGGAGTCTGGCTACTCCGCCATGCCGATCCCGGAGGACTGCAACGGGGGCGGCGCAGACCTGCTGGACATCTGCATCGCTCAGAACCGGCTGGCCCAGGGCTGCGGGGCTACGGCGCTGGCCATCAACATGCACTTCGGCCTGCCCTTCATCATGAACGACCTTATCCTCCGCGGCGACGACGGGCCCAAGGAGCTGCTCACCAAGGTCGCCGACGAAAAGCTGATCGTCTTCGGCGCTGTCACTGACCCGCAGGTGGACAGCTTCAAGGGCATTTCGGGCATCGGCTACACCACGGTCAAGGCGACGAAGGTGGACGGAGGGTTCCACATCAATGGGCGAAAGGGCTTCGGCACCAACAGCCCCGCCGGAGACCTGTTCGGCTGTACGGCGGTGTACGACGACCCGGATGACGGCGAGATCGGCCTGATTTTCGTGCTCCCCATCGACACCGAGGGCCTAGTCTGCCTGAATGACTGGGACACCATGGGAATGCGCGCCAGCCAGAGCCACAGCTGGCGGCTTGAAAACGTGTACGTCGAAGAAGACCACGTTTTCAAGCATGACCTGTGGGTTTGGGACGAGTATGCCCGCGGCCTGTACGCCTGGCACGGCGGCACCTTCGGGTCCGTCTACCTGGGCATCGCCAAGGCCGCCCGCGATTTTGCCGTAAACATGACCAAGGGACGCACCAATATTCCGTTCAAGCACCCGGAGAGCTACTACCCGGGCCACCAGTTCTTGGCTGCCGAGATGGACATCGCCCTGCACGCGGCCTTCACCTGGCAGAAGAACGTCGCTGAGAGGCTGATCGACATTGAGAACCGCGACGACGACACCCTGGTTGAGGCGATAGGCATGCAGTATTTCTGCATGAAAGCCGCGGTGGATGTGGTCAACAAGGCGATGGACATGGTCGGCGGAGCCGCGCTGGCCAAGCGGCTGCCCCTGGAGCGCCACTACCGCGACGTGCGCGCCGGCCCCATCCATCCCATCGGAGGCTTCGACGCTCTGGAGCTGGTCGGCAAGCATGCCTTCGGTCTCCCCAAGGACGTGCAGCCCCGCTACGTCTGACGGACGGATGGCCTCTGAGCGTTAGAGAGGGTGTGTGACAAATCCCCTCTCCCTTCGGGAGAGGGTTAGGGTGAGGGCGTTTCCTTACCACCGCAGGAATGACGGATGTAGCTCTGGCTTAAGCCCCATCTGAAAAATGCGATTGGCACACACCCTTTAAGGGAGCGTAACTTTACCGCTCCCTTTTCTGTGCCGCCGCGTCCACATCCTCTGGCAACAGGGCATTCTCAACGTGTGTTGTTATTGGACGCGATTTGTCTGCTTGGCCCCGCCGCGTAGAGGCGCACTCCCGAGCGCGTCGAGGGACGTGCGCCCGTGTCTGCGCAGGAGAGAATTGTGCCGGAACCGGGGGCCAGGGCGCACGGCTGTGCGCCCCTACATGGGAATACCAGCACACGTTGAGAATACCCGATGCCTTGCTCCGTTTGATTGAAGGGCCTGTCAGTGCTACGCTGGTGGACGAATGAACAATACCGATTGGGCGGAGGGAATTTACAATGCCAGGATACATGGTTGGCAACATCACGGTGACCGATCCCGACTTGTTCGCCGAGTACGGCAAGAGGGTTCCGGAGACCGTTGCGCAGTTCGGGGGAACGTATGTCGTTCGCGGCGGAGCAGCAGAAAAGATCGAGGGGAACTATGATCCCGTACGCATCGTGATTCTCAAGTTTGAAAGCGTCGAGAAGGCGCGGGAGTGGTACGACTCCGACGTGTATGCCCCGCTCAAGGAAATGCGGATGAAAGCGTCCAACGGCGACCTGTACTTTGTGGAGGGTGTCTAGGCGGCTCGCCTTCTGACTGGCGCGCCCCCGCCTCGCAATCATGGCCACCGGGCTGAAAGATCCTGAAACCGTCTCGACCTCCCTGAACATCGGGGGGATGACTTGCGCCGCCTGCGTCTACCACGTTGAGCGGGCGCTGAGCGGTGTTCCAGGGGTAGCCAGCGCCAGCGTCAACCTGGGTGTCGAAAAGGCGACGGTGCTTTACGCTCCCGAACTTGCCGGACTGAACGAGTTGCGGCGGGCGGTGGAGGAGGCAGGCTACAGCGTCGAGTCGGCTGGCGACCGTGAGCGCGAACTGGAACGCCTCTCGAAAGCCCGGGAGACGGCGGCGCTCCGCAACCGGCTGGCGGTTGCCGCCAGCGGCGCTATCCTGCTGTTCCTGGGGGCCTTCAAGGGCTTTCCGTGGGTTGCGGGCTGGATGGATCTCGCGTTCTACCCGTTCCTGCTCTGGGCCTTGGCAACTCCCGTTCTTTTCTGGGCTGGCGCTCCCTTCTACCGCTCGGGCCTGACAGCCCTGCGGCACGGTTCGGCCAACATGCACACCCTCATCGCGCTGGGCACCGGCACGGCCTACGGTTACAGCGCCGCGGTGGTGCTGCTCGAATCCCTAGCGCCCTCTGTTCTGGCCAATGCTGGCATTGACGGCAAGGTGTTCTTCGAAACCGCGGCGGTCATCATCGCCCTCGTGCTGCTGGGCCGGTATCTGGAGGCGAGGGCGCGCGGGCAGACCTCGGAGGCCATCAGGCGGCTCATTGAACTCCGGCCCACAACCGCCAGGGTAGTGCGGGAGGACGGAGAGTCTGAGATCCCGGTGGAGCAGGTTGCCGTTGGCGACCTGCTCCTGGTGCGGCCTGGCGAGTTCATCCCCGTCGATGCCGAGGTTTCCGAGGGCCATTCCGCCGTCAACGAGTCCATGTTGACCGGCGAGAGCATGCCAGTGGAGAAATCGCCCGGCGACCGGGTTTACGGAGCCACGCTCAACCAGCAGGGCGCGCTCTTCTGCCGGGCAACGCGAGTGGGAGAGGACACCGCGCTGGCCCAGATCATCCGGCTGGTCCAGGACGCTCAGGCATCGCGGGCGCCCATCCAGAAACTGGCCGACAGGGTCTCGGCCTACTTCGTTCCCAGCGTTGTTGCAGTCGCAGTTGCCGCGTTTGTCCTGTGGCTGCTGATCGGCCCGGCTCCTGCGGTTACATTCGCCATCCTGGTGTTTGTCGCCGTGCTCATCATCGCCTGCCCGTGTGCGCTGGGGCTGGCAACGCCCACGGCCCTGATAGTCGGAATCGGCAAGGGCGCGGAGCTGGGTGTGCTGGTGAAACAGGCCGAGGCCCTCGAAACCGCCCACCGCGTGGACACCGTGGTGCTGGACAAGACCGGGACTCTCACCACAGGAAAGCCGGTCGTTACCGCGCTGATCCCGGAGGGCATAGGCGAGCGTGAACTGTTGACGCTGGCCGCCTCAGCCGAAATGGGTTCCGAGCACCCGCTGGCCCAGGCAATACTGGATGAAGCGCAACGCCGCGGGCTGGCCCTCCGGCCCATTTCGGGATTGAACAACGCGCCCGGACAGGGAATCGAGGCCCAACTCGACGGGGAGACTGTCCTCTTGGGCAACCGTATGCTGATGGAGCGCAACGGCATTGCCCTGGACGGCCTGTCTGATAGAGCCGATTCAATCGCCCAGCAGGGAATGACCACCATGTTCCTCGCTGCGAACGGCGAGGCCAGGGGCGTCATCGCCGTGGCCGACGCCGCCAAGCCCGAGGCGCGGGAGGGCGTGGCCCGCCTGAGAGATCTGGGCCTTGACGTTGTGATGCTGACCGGCGACAACGCTTCCACGGCCTACACCATCGCCAGGCAATTGGGCATCGACCGGGTCGAGGCGGAGGTGCTGCCCCAGGACAAGGCTGCCATCGTTCGCAACTTGCAGGCTGAGGGCCGCGTGGTTGCGATGGTGGGCGACGGAATCAACGATTCGCCAGCCTTGGCGCAGGCCAACGTGGGAATGGCCATCGGCGGCGGCACCGACATAGCGGCGGAATCGGCAGACATTACGCTGATGCGCGGAGACGTGGGCAGCGTTGCCGCCGCCATTTCCCTGAGCCGCCAGACCATCCGGACCATCCGGCAAAACCTGTTCTGGGCCTTTTTCTACAACGTTCTGCTGGTGCCGGTGGCGGCGGGGGCCCTGTATCCGGTGTTCCAGGCCCTTGGCGGCGTGCCAGCGTCGCTGGAGTTTTTCTTCGGCGCCCAGGGATTCTTGAACCCGGTGCTGGCGGCCCTGGCGATGGCGTTCAGCTCGGTAACGGTGATTACCAATTCACTCCGGTTGCGCGGGTCCATGATTGAGACTCCGGCTGCCTGACAAGGAAAGACTTATGGCCACAGCAATTGACCCGGTGTGCCTCATGGAGGTTGACACGTCCAGCCCTAACGGCGGTGTGAGCGAATACAACGGGACGCACTACTATTTCTGTGCCCCTGGCTGCAAGGTGGCCTTCGACCGCGACCCGGAGCACGTGCTTTCCGGAGAGGGCGTAGTACCCATGGAGCATGGAGACCACGGCCACCCCGAGCCGCCGAAACAGGAGGGGATCCTGGGTTGGCTCAAGGGGCTTTTCGGCGGCAAGTCCCTGTCGGATTGATGAGTGAGCCCCGAGTGATGGGCAGGTGCTGCCCGTAACCCAGCCCGTGGTTCAGTCCGGCGACGCCGCGGCGGTCTCCTGCTCCTCGCAGAGAATTGCCGGTACTTCCACGTCAATGTTTGCAACCACCACGTGGGGCGCGAACACGTATGAACCTACCTTGTCGCCGCCATGTTTTGCCTCGGTATACAAAAGACTTTCCATAGCGTCCTTGGCCATGGCGAGGGCCTCCTCAACTGTGTCTCCCTCAGTCGTGCAGTTGGGGTAATGAGGGACGATGACCTGGTATCCGTCCTCTTGCGCCATCAGGAACACTGTAAACTTTTGCACTGGCATCACAACACCTCGTCGGCGATTCGCTTGAACTCCTCGCTGGCTGATCCCATCACTTCGTTGGCCTTTTGCGGTCAGATCGCACGATCCAAAGCACGTTTGCGACGACGATTGCCGCTGATACCAGCCACATCAATGTGCCGACGTTCGGGTTGACCTGCAAGCCCATGAACAGGCCAACGTAGAACACCACCAGGGCCACCACGAACAGAAACACGTGAGCGGATATCTTCAGCGCCTTGTTCATGACGGAGTTTCCCCTGTCCCTGGTACTGCCCTCCCGGACATTCAGGCCGCTTTGCCGCAGCAGCGCTTGTACTTTCGGCCGCTGCCGCAGGGGCAGGCGGCGTTCCGTCCCACCTTGGCTGCCCCGGACGGCTTGCCATTGCGGTCAGGCCCGGAGACGGCGCGCATGGGGCTTCCGCCCGGCCTGCCCCGGCGCGGGCCGCTGCCGCCGCTTGGCTGTCCGGCCGCCTGGTTGGCGTCCACCGCAACGTGGAACAATGTCCGCACCACGTCCCGCTGGATGCGCCCCTGGAGGTCGAGGAACATCTTTTGCCCCTCGCTCTGGTACATCACCAGCGGGTTGCGCTGGCCGTAGGCGTGGAGGCCGATGCCGGTGCGCAGGTTCTCCATGGCCGTCAGGTGCTGGATCCAGTGCGAATCAATGGCCCGGAGCAGCAGGAATCGCTCGAGGAGGCGCATTTGCTCAGCCCCCACCGCCTCCTCGCGCTCTCCGTAAATCCTTTCGGCGTGGTCTGAGAGAATGGACGTTATCTGTTGCAGGTTATAGCGGTAGACGTTGTCCTCGTATTCCAGCTCGTCGGGAACCGGCCCTATCTGTCCCAGATCGTCTATCAGCCCCTCGGCGTTCCAGTCGTCCGAGTGGCGGCCCGGTAGATGCTGGGCAACCAGCCGGGCGTACTCATTGCGGAGCATCTCCAGCGTCTCGGCCCGCAGGTCGGCGTCGCCCACGGCCCGGTGGCGGTCGGCGTAAATTACCTCGCGCTGCTTGTTCAGCACGTCGTCGAACTCAAGCAGGTGCTTGCGTATGTCGAAGTGGTAGCCCTCGACCTTCACCTGTGCGCCGCTGATAGTCTTGGTAACCAGCTTGTTTTCAATCGGCGTGTCTTCCTCGATTCCCGTCCAGCCCATTACCGTCTTGATTCGCTCGCCGCCGAACCTGGTCATGAGCTCGTCTTCCAGCGAAACGTAGAACTGCGAGCTGCCGGGGTCTCCCTGCCGTCCGGCGCGGCCCCGCAACTGGTTGTCGATGCGGCGTGCGTCGTGGTGCTCCGTGCCGATGACGTACAGCCCGCCCATGTCCACCACGCGATCGTGCTCCTGCCGCCAGTCGTCGCGGGCGGTGTCCGCCCCGCCGAGTACGATGTCGGTGCCGCGGCCCGCCATGTTGGTGGATACGGTCACTGCGCCAAGCCGTCCGGCCTGGGCGATGATTCCCGCTTCGCCCTCGTGGTTCTTGGCGTTCAGGACTTGGTGGCGCACGCCCCGCTTGCGCAGCCGGTCGCTGAGAAACTCCGAGTCCTCAATGGACGTGGTGCCGATGAGCAAGGGTTGTTCCGATTCGTGCACCTCGACGATCTTGTCGGTGACCGCTTTCCATTTGCCTTCGTCGGTCTGGTACACCAGGTCGGAGAGGTCATCACGCTGCATGGGCTGGTTGGTGGGAACCTCCACAACCTCCAGGCCGTAGATTCGGAAGAATTCGTCGGCTTCCGTTGCGGCGGTTCCGGTCATTCCGGCCAGCTTTTCATACATCCTGAAGTAGTTTTGCAGGGTGATGGTGGCGTAGGTGATGCTCTCCCGCTGGATCCTGATGCCCTCTTTGGCCTCCACGGCCTGGTGCAGACCGTCGGACCAGCGCCGCCCGGGCTGTAGCCGGCCGGTAAATTCGTCGACGATTACCACCTCCCCGTCGCGGACAACATAGTCCTTGTCCCTCTGCTTCATCACGTAG
This sequence comes from Dehalococcoidia bacterium, assembly GCA_963664375.1. Classification (GTDB taxonomy): domain Bacteria; phylum Chloroflexota; class Dehalococcoidia; order Lucifugimonadales; family UBA3495; genus VXOI01. The sequence goes on along the minus strand of OY761449.1, from coordinate 1,327,495 downwards.
GCATTGAGGGCGTTCTCCATGTACTGGACGAGGTGGAAGTTTTCCGGGTCATACAGGTTGGAGGTGTTGGTCCAGTCCTCCATCTTGGCGATGCCGTCCTGGGACAGCGAAATCGCCCGCGACCGGTCGTCGATGGTGTAGTCGGTGGCCGGGTCCAGCCGGGGCACCAAGCGCGCGAAATTCTGGTAGAGCTGCACCGGCTCCTCTGCCGGGCCGCTGATGATCAGGGGCGTGCGGGCCTCGTCGATCAGGATGTTGTCCACCTCGTCCACGATGGCGTAGTGCAACTCCCGCTGCACTCGCCTGTCGGCGGAAAGGGACATGTTGTCGCGCAGGTAGTCGAACCCGAATTCGTTGTTGGTGCCATAGGTGATGTCGGCGAGATATGCCTCTTCCCGGGCCACCGGACGAAGGAATGGTGTCTTGCCTCCCGCAATCTCCGGGGCGTAGAGGTAGGCCGCGTCGTGTTGCAGGCACCCGACGGTGAGGCCCAGGGCGTGATAGACGGGCCCCATCCACACCGGGTCGCGGCGGGCCAGGTAGTCGTTGACGGTCACCACGTGTACCCCGCGGCCAGTCAGCGCGTTGGCGTAGACGGCCAGGGTCGCCACCAGCGTCTTGCCCTCGCCGGTCTTCATCTCGGCGATTTTGCCCTGGTGCAGGGCGGTGCCGCCGATAATCTGCACGTCGTAGTGGCGCTGGCCCAAATTCCGCCTTGCCGACTCGCGGACTGCGGCGAAGGCCTCGGGCAGCAGGCCATCCAGATTCTCGCGCCCCGAGAGCCGCTGCCGGAATTCCTCCGTCTTAGCCCGCAACTGGCCGTCGGTAAGCTGGCTGAAACCAGATTCCAGACCGTTGACGCTGTCTCTGATGGAGCCCAGTTTCTTCAGTGCCTTATCGTTGGGGTCGCCTAGTATTTTCTGAAGAACAGTAACCATGGGCCATCATCCTGAAAAAGAATTTCCGGGTCGGGGTTCCGCCCTACCCGGAAAGTATGGGCGGTGCCGCGCCCTTAATTTAACATTTCACCGGGCCAGCGGGAAATCAGCGACCACCCGCCGGGACGGGATGGGCAGCGCCTTTCAGTTCCGCCAGGCTGGAGATGCCTTCTGCGGCGGCGTATTCCTTCAGCCCACGCAGAATTCGCCAGGGCGCTTCCATGCCGACCAGGTTGGCGCTGCCCACCTGCACGGCAGTGGCGCCAGCCATTATGTACTCGATGGCATGCTCGGCGTCAAAGATGCCGCCCACGCCTATGATTGGCACATCGACGGTCTGCGCCACCTGGTAAACCAGGGCCAGCGAGACGGGTCTGAGACCCATGCCCGAAAGCCCGCCGGTGGCGGTTCCGAGTACGGGCCGCCGGGTGGCGAGGTCAATCCTCATGGCTGGCAGGGTGTTGCTGATGGTCAGAGCGTCTGCGCCGCCGCGTACCGCCGCCTGCGCGATTTCGGTGATGTCAGGTACGTTGGGAGATAGCTTGGCCAGCACCGGCAGGTCTGTGTTCGACTTTACCGCGGCCACGGCGTCGCGGGTAAGGGCAGGGCTGTGGCTGAACATTGCCCCGTTCTCCACGTTGGGGCAAGACAGGTTTAGCTCCAGGGCGCTCAGGCCAACCGCCTCCCGCGTGTACCCGGCCATTTCGCCGAATTCCCCGACGCTGTGGGCTGCAAAACTGAAAAAGACAGTCGCGTTCCAGGCGGCCCACTCCGGCGTCCACTCCCTGACGGCCGTCTCGATTCCCGGATTGATCAGGCCAATTGAATTGAGAAATAGCTGATCTCCGTCCTTCCAGCCCTGCCGGTAGGACTCAGGAAACCAGCGGGGTTCCGGGTTGCCGGCCCTGGGCCGTCTGGTCACCGTTTTGGGCACCACCGCGCCCAGTTCGTTCAGGGGCTGGACGCCAGCGACCCCTCGTCCGTATCCGTCGTAGCCAAGGGTGCCGGAGGCAATTATGACCGGGTTCCGCAGCTTCAAGCCCTTCGGGTGCCGGGGAGCCAGCTCCACCGACAGGTCCGGCTGATCGCATCCGTGAAAGTCGTTCAATCCTTTTCCCCTAACCCCGTTGTTCTGCCAATTACTGATGCGCGCGTAATTTGCTAAACATTCCCGTCATTCCCGCTTTTGCGGGAATCCAGAGCCGCGGCCCTTCATCCGCGTTCCTTTGACTTTGCCGCGTATGGATTCCCGCGGCTGCCGGGAATGACGGTTGAGGTAAGCCAAAGTTCAGCAAAGGAGCGCGGCGGAGTGATGCAAGGTTGGCCCGGCACTGCTTCGCCGCGGGCATCCATGTTGTTCCGTTTTATTCCTGTGGTTCCTCGGCGGCTCCTTCCGCCAGGCTGGCGGCAGGCTCCGTTGAGGCTACCTCTTCCTCTTCATCATCGTCATCGTCGAAAAAGTCCTCCAATTCGTCATCGTCGTCCCCCTCGGAGGCGTATCCCCTGGCCGCCTGGGCTAGCCGGTCAAAGTCGTCCTCCAACCCCAGAACGTCGATTTCGTCCGATTCGTTGCTGTCGGAGACGGCCGGGCCACGCAGCCAGCCGCCGGGGGCCATGGCAGCCATGTCCAGGGCCGGCTGGGGCTTGAGGAGTTCGTCCATGCCGGGTATCTCCACCTGGGCGGGGATCAAGCGTCCGATGATGACGTTTTCCTTGAGACCGAGCAACTGGTCCTGCTGCCCCTTGACAGCCGCCTCGGTCAGCACCCGGGTGGTCTCCTGGAAGGATGCCGCTGACAGGAAGCTGTCGGTGCGCAGCGAGGCGCGAGTCACGCCCAGCAACACCTGTTCCGCCGTGGCGGGCTCGCCGCCCTCTGCCAGCACCTTGGCAACCTGCTCCTGGAAGGCGAACTTGTCCACCACCTCCCCGGGGATCAGCTCGGTGTCGCCGGGCTCGGTGACCTGCACGCGGCGCAGCATTTGCCGCAGGATGATCTCGATATGCTTGTCGTGGATGGTAACGCCCTGCGACTGGTACACCGCCTGCACCTGGTCAACGATGAAGGACTGGAGGGCTTCCTTGCCCCGGATGCGCAGGATGTCGTGGGGATTCAGCGGCCCGGAGGTCAGCGGATCCCCGGCGTTAATCTTGTCGCCGTCCCTTACCATCAGGTACGAGGAGGTGGGGATGACGTGCTCCCTGATCTCCGCGTCCTCCCAGATGACGGTGACGTAATCGTCAGCCAATTCGACGCGGCCGCCCACGGTGGCCTCGACTGCGCCGCCGTCCGAGATCACCGCCAGGCCGGTTTCCGACAGCTCGACGCGGCCAGCGGCCAGAGCGGTCGGCACGGCAGCGGCCTCGCCCGAATCGTCCGACTCCGGCAATGTGGCGAGCACCATCCCCTCGGTCACTTCCTCGCCGTGGTCAACCAGAACCTCAGCGCCGTCGGGCAGCGCGTATTGCTCCACCACTGGCACCTCGGCCAGAATATCCCCCGGCTCCACTATGTCGCCGTCCACGAACAGCACCCTGGCGCCTTCCGGCAACGGGTAGTCCTCGCGGACTTCTTCCCGGAAGACAACGCGGAGGACATTGTTCTCCTCGTCGGTTTCCAGCTCCACCTCGCCGTCAATGTCGGAGAGGATTGCGTTGTTCTTGGGCACGCGGGCCTCGAAAATTTCCTCCACCTGCGGCAGCCCGCCAGTGATGTCCAGGTTCTGGGCCTCCACGTCCTGCCGGATAACGTCCGCCTCGCGCTGGAGGTCATAGCTGTGCCGGTTGGAACTGCCCAGAATCCGGTTGAGTTCGTAAGCCACGCGGAAACGGTCTTCGTCGGTGCTTCCGGCCTGGACAACCCGGCTGACGGCCTCGGCCAGTTCCTCGGCCTCGCTGGAGCGGCGCAACTCTTCGAGGATGCGCTCGATAACCAGCAGCAGCCTGCCCTGGAGCCGGGCGTCGGCGCCTGGTATTTCCTCGATCATCCGCGTGATTTCGTCGATGACCTTCTGCAACTCGGGAATGACTGAGGTAGCGTATTCCCGAACCCGAGTGGCCGCATCCTCCAGCTCTGCGGCCGGAGTCCGCTGCACGTTCTCGAGGATCAATTCCAACTGGCCGGGCAGTTCGCCAGCCATTTCGCGCAGGCGGTTCATGGTGTCCCGCCTCTGGTCCAGTCTCTGACCGGATGACCCCAGTTGCGAGTCGATAGCGGAAGTGAGCACGTCCACGTCCCGCCGTATCTGGGAGATCAGGTCCCGCGCCTGCGAGAGTGAATTTACCTCTCCCAAGCGGCTGAGGTCGTCCCGAATCCAGTTGATTTGACCGCGCTGGTTGCGGGCCTCGTTGGTCTGTTCCAGGTATCCCAGCGCCTCGGCCATCCTGGTAGCGATGGTCTGCCGGTCGCTGGACACGTTGAGACTGAGTTCCTCCTTGTCCTCCCAGACCTTGCCCACCGAGGGCATGTCCCGGCGGAACTGCCCCAGTTGCTCGCGGATCTCCACGGGCACCGCTTGCAGTTCCCTGGCGCGGGCAAGCACGGCTTCGTCCAGGTCACTGTTGCGGCGACGGACGCCGCCGGTATGGAAGACGCGCATGGTGAGCTGGGTGCCGGGCTCGCCGATGCTCTGGGCAGCGATGATGCCGACGGCCTGGCCTTCCAGCACCGGCTGGTCGGTGGCCGCCAGGTCGCCGTAGCACATGCGGCAGACGCCCCGCGAGTTTTCGCAGGTGAGGGGCGAGCGAACCGGAATCTCGGTGATTCCCGCTGTCACCAACTGGCCGGCCTTGTCCAGAGTGATGGTTTCGTTCCTGTTTATCAGGATTTCGCCAGTCTCCGGGTGCGCCAGGGTAGATGCTGCCAGACGACCGCTGACCCGGTACTGGAGAGTGATGTTGCTGCCGGGCGCCGGGCGCTGGGGCGCCCAGCCGTCCAGCGTTCCGCAGTCATCGCCTTGGACTATGACTTCCTGGGCCACGTCGATGAGCCTGCGGGTGAGGTAGCCGCTGCTGGCGGTGTTCAGCGCCGTGTCGGTCAGGCCCTTGCGAGCGCCGTGGGTGCTGAGGAAGTACTCCAGCGCCGTCAGGCCCTCGCGGAAGTTGGACTTGACCGGCAGCTCGATGACGTCGGTAGAACCGGCGCGGCGCACGAGGCCGCGCATCCCGGCCATCTGGTTGATCTGCGAGATGTTGCCCTTGGTGCCCGACTGGGCCATGACGCCGATGCCGCCGTAGCTCGACAGGTCGTCGCCCACAAGCTCCGCCGTCCTGAAAGACGCCTCGTTCCAGGCGTCCACGATTTTCGCGTGGCGCTCCTCCTCGGAAATCAGGCCCACTTCGTACTCGTACTTGTACTGGTCAACCGTCTCTTCCGTCTCAAGCATCACGCTTTCTTTTTCCGCCGACACCTGGATGTCGTTGATGGCGATGGTGATGCCGGAGGCCGTAGCGTACTGGAAGCCCAGGTCTTTGACCTTGTCCAGCACCTCGGCAGTCTCGTCGTTGCTGAGCAGCCGGTAAAGTTCTTTGGTCAGGTCATTCAGCGCGCCGCGGTCGATCAGCTTGTTCTGGATGCGGACGGCCTCGGCCAGGGTTTCGTCGAAAACGAACTTGTCGGGCAGGATGGCGTTGAACTCAAGACGGCCCAGCGTGGTGGAATAATAGCCGCCTCGGTTGTCGCCGCCGCGTATGTTCCTGACAAAAATGGGCGCGCGCAGGTCAAGCTCCCGCTTGCCGTAATGATTGATCTGGGTGTAGGCGTCGCGGGCTTCGGATATGTCAGCGAACTTTTTGCCCGCTCCCTGGATGTCGTCGATGCTCTCCGGAGTGTCCTTCCCGGCCATGGCAGTCAGGTAGTAGCAGCCCATCACCATGTCCAGCGTGGGAGCGACCAGGGGATCGCCGGACGCAGGGGACAGCATGTTGTGAGTGCTGAGCATGGCCTCCTGGGCCTCCAGCACGGCCATGCGGGACAACGGCACGTGTACCGCCATCTGGTCGCCGTCAAAGTCGGCGTTGAACGCGGAGCACACCAGCGGGTGAATCTGGATGGCGTGGCCGTCGATCAGCACTGGCATGAACGCCTGTATGCCCAGGCGGTGCAGCGTCGGCGCGCGGTTGAGCAGCACCGGGCGGTTCTTGATGACGTCCTCCAGGATGTCCCAGACCTCGCCGCGGGCGCGTTCCACCATGCGCTTGGCGTTCTTGATGTTGGGCGCGATGCCCAGCATCACCAGGCGATGCATGACGAATGGCTTGAACAGCTCCAGCGCCATCCGCCGCGGCAGGCCGCACTCGTTCATCTTGAGTTCGGGGCCAACCACGATAACGGAGCGGCCGCTGTAGTCCACGCGCTTGCCCAGCAGGTTCTGGCGGAAGCGCCCCTGCTTGCCGCGCAGCAGGTCGGACAGGCTCTTGAGCTTGTGGTTGTGGCTGCCCTGGATGGGCCGTCCCCGGCGGCCGTTGTCGATCAGGGCGTCCACCGCCTCTTGCAGCATCCGCTTTTCGTTGCGAATGATGATTTCCGGCGCTCCCAGCGTCATCAGCCGCTTGAGCCGGTTGTTGCGGTTGATGACCCGGCGATACAGGTCATTCAGGTCGCTGGTGGCGAAGCGGCCGCCGTCGAGCTGCACCATGGGACGCAGTTCGGGGGGCAGCACCGGCATCACGGTGAGAATCATGTCCTCCACCCGCGTGCCGTCGCCCTGGCTGCCGTCGCTGCGGTTGCCGCTCTGCCGGAAGGCTTCCACCACGCGCAGACGCTTGATTGCCTTCTGGCGGCGCTGGCCGGAGGTGGATTGCATGTCGTTGATTAGCTGGTCTCGCAGGGCCTCCAGGTTCACGGCGCGCAGGATGGCCAGGATGGCCTCAGCGCCCATGCCCGCCTCGAATACTCCCGGATACCTGTCCTTGAGTTCCCGGTAGCGGGACTCGGCCAGCAGCTTCATTTTTTGCAGGTCGTTAAGCTCGTCCAGGGTCACCTTCAGTTGGGCGTTCAGGTCGGATTCCTCGGTGGACAACTGGTTGTTGATGGCGTCGATCTGCCGCTGGATTTCCAGCAGCTCGGCGACCGGCTCGCCGCCCTCGGGCGCGAACTCGGTGGCCGGGTTGCTGGTCGAAGGTTCCACGCCGCCAGTGTAGTTGAGCATCAGGCGTTTCAGTTCCTCAAGTTCGTCGGCAGCGTTGGAGCGCCGCCGTTCGACCTCCAGCTCGTGTTTCAGTTGTTCCGCCTCAATGGTCTCACGACGCGCCTCGTCGTTCACCGAGACGACGATGTGCTGGGCGAAGTAGAGCACCCGCTCCAGGTTGCGCGGAGAGAGGTCGAGCAGCAGGCCCAGACGGCTGGGGTTGGTCTTGCTGAACCAGATGTGGGCCACGGGCGCAGCCAGGCGGATATGCCCCATGCGCTCCCGGCGCACCTTGGCGCGGGTTACCTCCACGCCGCAGCGGTCGCAGACCACGCCCCGGTAGCGGATGCGCTTGTACTTGCCGCAGAAGCACTCCCAGTCCTTGGTGGGGCCGAACAGCCGTTCACAGAACAGGCCGTCCTTCTCCGGGCGCAGCGTCCGGTAATTGATGGTTTCCGGCTTGGTGACCTCGCCGTGAGACCAGCTCAGGATCTGCTCCGGAGAGGCTATGGAGATGCGTATGGCGTTGAAATCCGTGGCCGTGGTTTCTGCCCTGTCTGCCATTCTGACCATATTTATATCGTCTCCAGAGGGAATAGGTCGGCGGCTCCGCCGAATTCGCCGCCCAGTTCGGCAGCCATTTCCTGACTCAAGTCCTGGGCGGTAACGGGCCGGTTGTCTTCGCTGAGCAGTTGAACCCGAAGCCCCAGGCTCTGCAACTCCTTCATCAGAACGTTGAAGGACTCAGGCACCCCGGGCTGGCCGATGGGTTCGCCCTTGACGACTGCCTCGTAGGTCTTGACCCGTCCGGCCACGTCGTCGGACTTGACCGTAAGCACCTCCTGCAAGTTGTAGGCGGCGCTGTAAGCCTCCAGCGCCCACACCTCCATCTCGCCGAAGCGCTGCCCGCCGAACTGGGCCTTGCCGCCCAGAGGCTGCTGGGTGATCATCGAGTACGGGCCGGTGGAGCGGGCGTGAATCTTGTCTTCCACCAGATGAATGAGCTTCAGGATGTAGATGTTGCCAACGGTGACCAACTGGTCGAATTCCTCGCCGGTGCGCCCGTCGTACAGCGTGAACTTGCCGAAGGTCGGCGGGGCGATGAGCCGCTCCCGGTGGACCTTGAGGGCCTCCTGGTGCATCCGGTGCATGTCCATGCCAGTGGTATCCCGTCCGGCCTCGTTCTCCAGCCAGAGGCGCAGGCATGCTTCGCGGGCAACGCCCACCTTGGATTCGTCAAAAATCTCGTAGGGGTCGCAGCCGCGCTCCTCCAGCCAGCGGAAAACCTGTTCTCCACCGCTGGCCCGGGAGCCATTCCCGTTGCCGCTGTGGTGGCCGTTTCCGTTGCTGCCGCCGTTACGGGCCGCTGCGGCCTGCTGACGGAACCAGATCCTCGCAAAGGAGTCCTCGATGGCCTCGTCGGTTGCGCCGTCGAACACCGGAGTCTTGGCCTGGAATCCCAACTGGTCGGCGGCCATCCCCAGGTGCGTTTCCAGCACCTGGCCGAGGTTCATCCGGGAAGGCACGCCGATGGGGTTCAGGATGATGTCAACGGGCGTGCCGTCCTCCATGTAAGGCATATCCTCTTCGGGGAGAATGCGGGCCACGACGCCCTTGTTGCCGTGGCGTCCGGCCATTTTGTCCCCCACCGAAATCTTGCGGGTCTGGGCGATCCAGACGCGCACTGCTTCCTTGACGCCGGGATTCAGGTCGTCCTTGTTTTCCCGGCTCAGCACCTTGACGTCGATGACCTTGCCGCGCTCGCCGTGGGGCACCCGCAGCGACGTGTCCTTAACGTCGCGGGACTTCTCGCCGAAAATGGCCCGGAGCAGTTTTTCCTCGGCAGTAAGTTCGGTCTCGCCCTTGGGCGTGACCTTGCCGACGAGGATGTCTCCCGGCGCCACGTCGGCGCCCACGCGGATGATGCCGCGCTCGTCCAGGTCACGCAGGCTGGCCTCGCCCACGTTGGGAATGTCGCGGGTGATTTCCTCGGGGCCCAGCTTGGTCTCCCGGGCCTCCATTTCGTGGCGCTCGATGTGAATCGAGGTAAAGAAATCGTCCCGGTACAGCCGCTCGCTGACGATGATGGCGTCCTCGTAGTTGTAGCCTTCCCACGACATGAACGCCACCAGCACGTTCTGCCCCAGGGCCAGCTCGCCGTTTTCGGTGGACGAGCTGTCGGCCAGCACGCTGCCCACCTGCACCACGTCGCCGCGGGTGGCAATGGGGCGCTGGTCGAAGCAGGTGCCCTGATTGGTGCGGGAGAACTTGATCAGCGGGTGGGAGTGCTCAACGCCGTCCACGTCGGTAACGACGATCTCCCGTCCGTTCACCGAGGTAACGACGCCGTTCACCTTGGAGGTGACGAGCTGGCCGCTGTCGCGGGCCACCCGCTCCTCGATACCCGTCCCAACCGTAGGAGACTGGGGCCGGAGCAAAGGCACGGCCTGGCGCTGCATGTTGGAACCCATCAGGGCGCGGTTGGCGTCGTCGTGCTCCAGGAACGGGATGAGCGCCGCAGACACGCTCATAATCTGCATGGGCGAAACGTCCATCAGGTGCGCTTCGCTGGGTGATCCCTGAGTGTACTGGTCGCCCACGCGAATCTCGATCCGGTCCTCGACGAACTGGTTCAGATCGTCCAGCTTGGCGTTGGCCTGGGCGATCTTGAATTCCTCCTCCTTGTCGGCGGAGAGCCAGACGATGGAGTCCTCCAGGTTTGCGCTGTCCGCTTCCATCACGAAGGGACGCACCTTGATCATCGTTCCTTCCGGCAGCCGCTTGATGGCGGCTATGCGGTTGGCGCCGATTGATATGCCCTGGTTCACGATGACGTGCCCGTTTTCAGGGTTGATCACCGCCTCGGTCACCGTCCTGCCGCGCAGGTCGGGGGAGTCCTTGGAAAGCTCACGGCAGACAACCCGGTAGGGCGACTCGATGAACCCGAACTCGTTGACCCGGGCATAGGACGCCAGCGAGCTGAGCAGACCGATGTTCGGCCCCTCCGGCGTCTCTATCGGGCAGATGCGGCCGTAGTGGGAGAAATGCACGTCCCGCACGTCGAAGCCGGCGCGCTCCCGGGACAGGCCGCCGGGGCCGAGGGCCGACAGCCGCCGCTTGTGCGTGAGCTCGGCCAGCGGATTGGTCTGGTCCATGAACTGCGAAAGCTGCGATCCGCCGAAGAACTCGCGGACGGCGGCCACCACCGGGCGGATGTTGACCAAGCCCTGGGGGGCGGCCGTCTCCGGGTCTACCAGCGTCATCTTTTCCTTGACCATGCGCTCCATGCGCAGCAGGCCCACGCGGACCTGGTTCTGGACCAGCTCGCCCACGGCGCGCACCCGCCGGTTGCCCAGGTGGTCGATGTCGTCCACCTGGCCCTCGCCCTGGTTGATAAGGATCATCGTGCGAATCACCGCAATGATGTCCTTTCGCGTCAGGGTCTTGGGGTTGTCGTCGTGTTCCGGCAGGGCCAGGCGGCGGTTGAACTTGTAGCGCCCGACGCGGCCAAGGTCGTACCTTCTCTCCTCGAAGAAGAGATTGTGGATCAGGTTGCGGGAATTTTCGAGGCTGGGCGGTTCGCCGGGCCGGAGGCGCCGGTAGAACTCGATCTGGGCGCCCGCGATACGCTGGGCCGCCTCTTTGTCGAACTCCTCCCCCTCGTGCAGCCAGTCCCACAGCGAGCGAAGGTCCTCCTCGCGGAATGACACGCCCGCCGGGTCGGGGGCCGGATCGCTGCGCAGCGTCGCCTGCATGTAGCGGTGCGTCTCGTCCGCATCCACCTCATCGAACAGGGCGGTTATCTGGTCGTCGTAGGCGACGCCCAACGCCCGCAGGAAGGTGCTGGCCGCGACCTTGCGCTTGCGGTCCACCTTGACCGACAGGACGTCCTTGTTGCTGGTTTCGAATTCCAGCCAGGCGCCGCGGGAGGGAATGAGCTTGGCCATGCACAGGTTGCGGTGGCTGCTGGGGCTGCGCTCGGTCACGAAATAGATGCCCGGAGAGCGGACAAGCTGGCTCACCACCACCCGCTCAGCGCCGTTGATGATGAACGTGCCGTTTTCGGTCATCATGGGGAAGTCCCCCATGAAGATTTCCTGCTCCTTGATCTCGCCGGTTTCTTTCATCACCAGGCGGGTCTTGACGTACAGGGGCTGCGAGAAGGTGATCTCGCGCTCTTTGCATTCCTGGGGCAAGTACTTGGGAGGACGGAACTCGTGCTCCTGGAAGTGAAGCTCATACTTCTTGCTGGTGTAGTCCAGTATCGGCGAAACCTCGCGGAATACGTCCTCCAGCCCCTCCTCGTTGAACCACTCATACGACTGGATCTGGCTCTGGATCAGATTGGGGACTTCCAGCACCTGGGGTATCTGGGCGTAGGACCGGACATCCGGGGTTTGAAGAGCATGAGCATGCCGAACAGCGGGTAAAGTCATTCCGTTTCTCCTTACCGAGAGTAGCAGCGAAGGGCCACCGGGCGTCTAGGACGCGGAGGGGCAAAAATGGCAGACAAGCAGGGATAGAGGGCAAGAACGGGGCTGATTGGATGAAGACATAGTTCGAGGCATAAACTGGTAACTGAGTATTATACCCCCGTTGGCCATTTTGTCAACCCGCGCAAGGCCAAAAGCAGGGCTTTTCGGCTATTCCCCCTTGAGGGGGAGGGTCAGGGTGGGGGCGTTCTCCCGTGGCATGCAAAAGTAATGATGCCAGCGATTTCACCCTCACCCCAACCCTCTTCCTCAAGGGAGACGGAGAATTAAAGGCCCCTGGCTCTGTCCTGCCGCCCGGTACGCCTATTGCCTGCTTGGTCTATAATTCCCGATTGGTTGTCAGGCCGTACCCTTAGCATCGCCTTGGCATTTTGGCGCTCGGCACACCATCGAGCCTTCGAGAAGAATGACGTCATCTCCGAAATTTTCGTTCCGCCTCAGTAACCTGATCCTGGCCGGCCACCACGTCCATTACGCCTGGGCCATCGTGGCCATTGCCGCGGTGATGCGGCTGTTCAGCTCCTCGTTCCGGTCTTCGTCCAGCGTGCTGATCCCGCGCCTGGTTGAGTCATTCGGCTGGAGCTACGGCGCGGTGGGATTCGGCTTCGCCTTGCAGTGGGTGGTTTCCGGGATGCTCGGGCCCTCCGCCGGATGGCTGGGCGACCGATACGGCGCCAGAGTGGCCATGACCATCGGCGCCGTGCTGTTCATTGTAGGCATGGTTCTGACCGGATTCATGCAAAACCTGTGGCAGTTTTACCTGTTTTTCGGAATCATACTCAGCGCCTCCATGGGCATCTTCCAGGTGCCGTTGACAGCCTCGGTGACCATGTGGTTCAGGCGGCACCTCGGCACTGGCATGGGCATATTGCAATCAGCCCAGGGAATCGGGCCGCTGGTGGCCGTGCCGATAATGTTGCTGGTGATTGCCCTGTTCGGCGGCGGATTGGACGGGCTGCGGGCGGCCTTCTGGGTGCCGGGCATCATCGGCGGAGTAGCCATCCTCGGACTGGTACGCCTCTTCTACAACGAGCCAGCGCAGATCGGACTCAGGCCGCTGGGCGCATCCGAGAACGAGCCCGTAAGGCAGGTGCAGCGGGGCGAGATAGCCAGGATACGCACCCGCGTGTTTTTCAAGCAGGCGCAGCGCACACTGGCCTTCTGGAACCTCATCGGCATCCATTTCTGGGGCTGCGCCGGACACGCCATCGTCCTGGTCTACCTGGTCGCCATCGCCGAGTCCGAGGGCGTGGGGGCCGGGCTGGCGGCGGGCGCTTTCGTGACCATGTCGGTCACCAGCACGCTGACCCGGTTCGCGGTTCCCGTGCTGGCCGACAACCTGGGCAGCAAGGGCGTGATGGCGGTGTGTTTCTCGCTGCAAACCCTGCCTATCGTGCTGCTGTTCTTTGCCGTGGAGCCGTGGCAGTTCTACCTCTTTGCCGTCCTGTTCGGAATCGGATTCGGCGGAGAGATGAGCGCTTTCCCGATAATCAACCGCCAGTATTACGGCAGCGCCCCGATTGGGACGACCTACGGCTGGCAGATGATGGGCGCCGGCGTGGGAATGGCCGCGGGCTCGCTGGCCGGAGGCTGGCTGCGCGACTGGACCGGAAATTTCGACGCCACAATGGCTCTGTCGCTGGTTCTGAGCATAGTAGGGGTGATCTCCATCGTAGTATTGCCGACCACGAAAAGACACCAGCTCCCCGATTGGGAGAGCGAACTCCCTCCCGAGGCGCAGACGGAACCCGCCAAGCCGGATGCGGCCGCGCAGCAGGGATCCCAGACCCAGCCCGCAGCCGGGGACTGAGAGCGGCGCTCAAGAGTCCCCTCTCCCTTCGGGAGAGGGTTAGGGTGAGGGCGTTCCCCTGTTTTCTCAGTCCGGTTCCTCTCGTGGCCGGAAACAGTGGATTCCCGCTTTCGCGGGAATGACGGAACCGCCCCCCTGCATTTTCGCACACCCTCTTCTGGACTCGCTAACCGCCCCGGCTTCTGCTCGATTCAGTGTGCTAAACTGCCGGATAAACTTGGGACGGATGACGTAACTGATACTGGACAGGGGGACGGTTATGCTGGACTTGATAATTCGCGGCGGGCAGGTTGTGACTCCCATGGGAGTAGGCGACTGGGACGTGGCGGTGCAGGGGGAAAGAATCGTGGCGGTCGCCGCTGCCGGGGCCTTGGGCGACGAAGCGGGACGGATCATCGACGCCACCGGCAAGGTGGTCGTGCCGGGCGGCATCGAACCCCACGCCCACATTTCGGCGCCGATCATGGGCCATGGCAATCTGACCACGGCTCCGCCGCCGGAAGTCACCCGCTCGGCGCTGTTTGGCGGCACCACCACCATTCTGGATTTCGCCATCCAGTACCCCGGCATCGACATCCCCCAGGCCATCGCCGAGCGCACCGGCGTCTGGCAGGGACAGTCCTACGCCGACTATGCCCACCACCTCATGCTGCTCGGCCAGATTCCCGAGAATATTCTCGGTTCTCTCCACGAGTTCGTGGAGGACGGTTTCGCCTCCGTCAAGATTTTCACCACCAACATCCGGCCTCCGGCCACCACCGGCGAACCCCGGATGGTCGGCACCGGCCACCTGCACGACCTGATGACCGAGATACAGCGGTTGAGCGCCATGTTGCTGGTTCACGCCGAGGACGACGACATGGTGCAGCACATGTACCAGAAACTGACCAGCGAGGAGCGCACTCACTGGTCCCACATGTCCGAGGTGCACAGCGCCGAGTCGGAAGACGTGTCATTCACCCGGACGCTGCGGGTGGCCGAGTGGACCGGATCGCCCATCTATTTCGTCCACGTCAGCGCCAGGCAGGGCGTAAACAACATCATGGAGGCCCGCTCCAACGGCCGGCCCATCTACGGCGAGACGCTGCACAACTACTGCTGCTTCAACGAGGAAAACTACAAGGAAGACAACGGGATGCGGTACCACACCTATCCCTCGCTGAAGTCGGAGGCCGACCGGCAGATGCTCTGGAGCGGCATCATCAACGGCGGGTTGCAGACCATGGCCACCGACGAATATTGCACGTCGTGGGAAACCAAGATTTCGGGCCGCACCATCTCCGACGTAACCGGCGGCCACAACGGGGCCGAGGCGCGCATGGGCATCACCTACAGCGAGGGCGTCTCCAAGCAGGGCATGACCCTGCAGCGGTTCGTGGACGTCACGTCCGCCAACGCCGCCAGGATCATGGGCCTGTGGCCGCGCAAGGGCTTGCTGGCCCCGGGCAGCGACGCCGACATCTGCCTGATCGACCCCGGCATCAAGAAGACGCTGACCATGGACGACTTCCACATCTCGGACTACAGCATCTGGGAAGGCCGCGAAATCGAGGGCTGGCCGGTAATGACCATCCTCCGCGGCAAGGTCGTCGTCGAGGATGGCAACTTCTACGGCAACCTCGGCGACGGGCAGTTCCAGCGCCGCAAGGTAGACCCCGCCGTCGCCGACCGCCCGGTGGTTTAGGCACAAAACCATACCTTATTGTTCGTCCTCCCAGACAAAGCTCCCTCTCCCTTTAGGGGGAGGGTTAGGGCGGGGGTGAAATCTTCGCATCCACGTTCCATTGGGAGAAGTAAATGGCCCGCATCAAGCTGGTGCCCACCGAGCAACTTACGCCAGGAATGCAACGAATCGCGAAGGCGGCGACGGAACACAAGCTGAACCCACGCATCTTCCAGGCCGCCGGCAACTTGCCCGAAGCCTACGAGTCGTTCTGGGCCTTCTACGGCCCTCTGAAGCTGGAGGGCCTGCTGGACGCCCGGCTGAAAGAGCTGGTGCGCCTCAAGATCGCCGAACTCAACGAGTGCGCCACTTGAAAGCTGGGGCGCGCTGTGCCGGCGGTGCAGCAGGGGATGACCGAGGAGATGGTGGCGTCGCTGGCCCATTACGAGGACACCGATCTGCCCTACCGGGAAAAGCTGGCGGTCCGTTTCGCGGAAAAGATGGCCATCGACCACCAGAATGCGGATGACGCTTTCTTTGCAGAATTGCGCCGCGAATTCACCGACCCCGAAATATTCGAGCTGGGCATGATCACCGGCATGTTCCTGGGCTATGGCCGCCTGCTGGCAATGCTCGACCTGGAAAACCCGGAGGAGCCGGAGTAGCATTTCAGCTCGTTCCTGTAGACTGTGACACCAAGCTGGGAGAGAAAGTAATGGTGGACGGTCGCCGAGAAGGATTAGTAGACCCTGACCCGTTTGCAATCGGATTTGCGTTACTCGGACTCTTGTTCAGCGGCGGGTCTTTCCTGGAGGTGCGCCGCCAGCGGTTGCTTGCTGCGCGACAACGGGCTGGTGATTACCGCCACTGCTGGTTTGCCGCCAGAAGGACACTGCTTCACGCCCGCAGAGTAGCGGACGAATTTTCGACCTATGTCGCTGAGTTCAATTATGGAGACACTGAGTTCCGCTTTGGCAAAGCGAGAGTAGAGGTGCCGGAAGAAATCGCCGACCAAATGCGCCGTCTCCACGGGCATTGCATGACCACAGCGGGCCAAATGGGAGACAGATTGGACGCGCTCAGTGAATTTCTGGACGGCTCATACGAACCGATAGTCCAGAAAATCATGGATAGGCTGTCCGAAATCCAGATGCCCCACTCCTACGACGCGGTGCTCATTTTGGTAAACGACGGAATCACGCTCTTCGAGGAATTGATTAACGCCATCGGCGAAAGGGAAGGATTTTTGTCGTAAGCGCATTGACGCATAACAAACGACTATGTTACTTTGCGGGCAGGTTGTTTTGTTTGGTTTCACGGAGGGGCCTCTTTCGAGGCCCCTTTCGTGTGTCTCAGGGTAGACTGCGAAAGTTCCCAATTTCCGCCGCGCTACTTGATGACCCCGTGGCGTTCGAGTATGCGGGCCAGCTCAGCGACGCCCTCGTAGTTTTCCTCGGGCGTCGGGTATCCGAAGCAGAGGCGCGCGGAGTTCTTGCCCTCGCCCTCCGGTGAGAACAGCACGCCGGAGTAGTAGCCAACCCCCTCCTGGAACGCCTGCTCCTGGACCGAGTCCAGGTCGGTTCCTTCCGGCAGAGTCAGCCAGACGTACAGACCGCCTTCGGGCTTCGTCCACGTAGCCGCGTCGCCGAAATTTTCGCCCAGCGACGCCAGCATCGCGTCCCGCTTGATTCGCAGGGACTCGTTCTGCTCCCGAACGTGGCCCTCCAGGTCGCCGTGGTTGATGTACTCGGCGATGGTGAGGGCGGCGAAATGGTTGACGGCCCCGCCCATCTTGAAGGCCCAGGCCCGGCTGGTCACCTCCGGCGGGGCGACCAGATAGCCCATGCGCATGCCGGGGGCGATGGTCTTGGAGAACGAGCCGACGTAAATTACCTGCCCCGTGTCGTCCAGCGAGTGGAACGAGGCCACGTCCTCACCCTCGAACCGCAGGTCGATGTAGCAGTCGTCCTCGAACACCGGAACGCCGTGCCGCCGGGTAACTTCCAATACCTGTTTGCGCCGTTCGAGCGTCATGGTCCAGCCCAGCGGGTTCTGGAAGGTGGGTATGGTGTAGAGGTACTTGACCTTACGCCCCTCGCTCTTGAGTCGCGCGATGGTGGCGTCCAGGTCCTCGGGGATGATGCCGTCCTCGTCGCACTTGACGCCGACCACGTTGGCCTTGTAGCGCCGCAGGGAACGCAGAGTGCCCAGGTACAGGAACTCCTCGGTCAGCACCGTGTCGCCGGGGTCGGTAAGGGCTTGTATTACCATGGAGATGGCTTCGCCCGATCCCCCGGTCAGCACCACGCCCTCGGGGTCGACCTGCATGCCGCGGCTGCGCGCCAGCCGCTCCGCAACCAGCCGCCGAAGCTCGGGGTATCCGGCCGGGTCGGTATAGTAGGCCAGGTCGCGCCCCTCCCGCGCCAGTGCGCCGCGCACCGCATCGGCCAGCCCGTCCAGCGGCAGCGTGTCCGGGTCGGGGTAGGCGACGGCGAAATCGTACTTTGCGTGGCGCGTCTTGCCCGGCGCCACCTCCGGCACACCGGCGGCGAACAGTCCCTCGTAGCTGAATTTATCTGGCATTGTCGTTGCTCCTCTGTGGCTTAGAGTGGCGGGGGATAAAGCACGGGTATGTCGTTGATGTCAACAAAAGCATCTATGGAATACGCCCCGACCCAGGGGTCGAGGGCATATCCGGCTGGCGATCCCTGCCGGACTCCCAGGAAAACCTCTTGCAGGCGGATGGCGGCTTGCCATTCGGCCTCGCTCGCCGGGCCGTTCATCTCCCGGTCGTTGATGAAAAACAGGTTGACCAGGTAAGCGTCGTGGCCGTTGACCTCCCGCATCCAGTACAGGTGGGCCAGGCGGTTGGCGTACTGGTAAAAGCTGGTTGACCAGTCCACAGGGGCTTTCGAGTTCACAAAGCTCTTGACCCGCCCGAGACTTTCCTGGATCCTCAGCAGGGCCGATTCACCCCGGGCCTGGACCGGAGCTGTGACTAATTCCGGAACGTGTGCCTTGGCCTCTACCAGCAGGACTTGTCCCCTGTCCGTTACGGCCAGACCGTCCCACTGCGGGCCGAAGCGGGGCCAGAATTCCGAAAGCTCCTGTTGCGCCCGCATTGGAGCGCGGTAATACATGGATGCGGCCAGCCGGTCCAGGAACGACTGGTCGCGGTATTCGGCATAGTGGTCCTCCCAGATCGGGGAGCGCCAGTCAATGTCGTCCGGCAGCTCGTGGAGCCGCTGCGCAATGGCGTCGTTCAGCAATTCCGGGCGGCAGTTGACCAGCACCTGCAACCACTTGCGGCTACCGCGGTTGGCCGCCGGAGGGTCGGTGATTGAGCGTGTCATTTGTTGGCCTCTATATCCCTCACGTCAATAAAGACGTGAACCATGCTGTCGGTCAGCGGATGCCTTTGGCGAATTCCCATAAGTCTTTCCTGATAGGCAATGACAGCTTCCCATTCTGCCGCCGTAGTTGGGACATGAGTATCGGGCTTACGGCGCTCCGTATCGTTCAAAAAACACAGCAAAACGAGAAATGCCTTTTCATTGTTCAACTGGTTTAGGAAATAGAGGTGTGCCAGGCGATTGGCGTACTGGTACACGCCGGTAGTCCAATCCTTTTCGTCACCAGACCTTGAACCGATGTACCATTTAGTTTCGCTGAGACTGGAGCATATCTTTTGGCGAGATACTGGATCTCTGGCTTTTAGCGTACTGAGCATCTCTCGGACATGAGACTTGGCTTCCACCAGCAGAATCTGACCTTCATCAGTCCGACCGAGTGCATCCCAGTGTGGGCCCCGGTCCGGCCAGAAATCACCCAGCTTCCTTCCGTCCAAGACGGCGCCGAGTTGCCTGAGAAAATCATCGTCGCTATATTCCGCGTAATCGTCCTGTCGAAGAGGCGAAAGCCATTCGATGTTTTCGGGCCGCGGGCGCAACTTGGGAGTGATGCAGAAATTCAGCAGTTCAGTATGGTCATTGACCAATACTTGGAGCCATTTCCGGCTTCCGGCACGTGCCTTACCATCAACATGACGTCCCATGTGTTGCGCCCCTGTTCTCCCAGATAAATTCGCTAGTAGTACCGCGAGAACACCGGTTCTTCGCGGGTGATGATTTCCAGTACCACCGGCTGGCCGCCTGCGGCGATGTCCTGGGCGCGGGCCAGCGCGGGGGCGACGTCGCCGGGCTGGGTGATGGTCTCGGCGTGGCAGCCCAGGCTGTCGGCCATCTTGGTGTAGTCCCCAGTCAGGAACTTGGAGCCGTATTTCTCCACGGCGATGGGGATGTTCTTTTCGTAGCCGCCCATGGCGCCGTTGTTGATGATCACCGTGATGGTGCCGATGCGGTTGCGGCTGGCGGTCTCGAAGTCGGTGCCGCACATGCCCACGGCCGTGTCGCCCATTAGGTTGACCACGGTCTTTTCCGGTGCGGCCAGCTTGGCCCCCATGGCATAGCCCAGGCCCGCGCCCAACTGCGTGGAATTTCCCCAGCCCAGGTAGCCGCGGGGCGTGGTGGCCTCGTAGAAAGGCACGATCTGATCGCGCGGGTTGCCGGAGTCGTGGGTCACGATGCTGTTGGCCTTGTCCAGACCGTTGTTCAGTTCCCAGACGACGCGGTACGGGCTGATGGGTATGTCGTCCGAGGTGAGGCGCGGCATCCACTCGGCCAGCCATTCCGCCTTGATGGCCGCGATTTCGGCGGCTACGGAACCGTCGCCCCGCCGTCCGTTCTCACCGAGCGCGCCTTTGACCTCGTCTACCAACTGCTGGAGGACCAGTTTGGCGTCGCCGAGCAGCATGTCATCCAGGCCGTACTCGCCGTTCAGGTCGCGGTCGTCGACGGTGGACTGGATGACGGCCTTGCCCACTGGCACCGGCGGCGAGGCCAGAGTCTTGTTGAAACTGGTGCCGATGCCGAACACCAAGTCCGCCCGGCGCAGGAACTCGCCCACTGCCCGCGTTCCCGTATTGCCGCCAGTGCCCAGCGAAAGCGGATGGTTCTCCGGGAAGCCGCTCTTGCCCAGCGTTGTGGTCATCACGGGCGCGTTCAGCAGCTCGGCCAGCTCCACCAACTCCGGCGTGGCCTCGGCGTACAGGACACCCTGTCCGGCGTAGATGACGGGACGGGTTGCGTCCATCAGGCGGCGGGCCACTCGGGCCGCGTCTGTAGGGTCGGCGGCTGTGCGGCGCTTGGAAATGGGAGCGTAGAAGAATTGCGACTCGTCGATTTCTCCGTTCATCACGTCAGACGGAGTTTCCAGCACCACGGGGCCGGGAGCTCCGGCGCGCAACTGCGTGTAGGCGCGGCGCAGCATCTGCGGCACCCGCTCCGGGGAGTTGATCATCCCGGACCACTTGGTCACGCCGCCATAATTGCGGGTGGCGGAAAAGTCGGAGGTCATAGTGGTGCGGCCCGAACCCTCGTGGCCCGGCAGCATCAGGATGGGCACGTTGTCGGCGAATGCCTGGGCCACGCCGGGGAAGGCGTTTTCTATGCCCGGCCCTGCCTGCACGATGCAGACGCCGTTCTTGTTGCCGTTGTTGACTCGGCTGTAGGCATCGGCCATGTTCACCGCGCCCCGCTCCATGCGGGCAATGACCGGGCGGATTCCGGCGGCGGCGATGGCGTCGATCAGCGGGTTGTTGGGAAAGCAGAAGGCAAACTCGACGCCCTCCTGCTTCAGTATGTTGGCGATGGCAGTCTTTCCGTCCATCGGTCCTCCAAAAGGAATTTGCGTTGGTAGATTGTACTACTGCCGCCCAAACAATTCTCCGGAACCTGGAGGCAGGCCCAGGGTCTTCTGATAGTTCCCTCTCCCTCCGGGGGGTTAGGGTGGGGGCGTCTCACCTATGTATGCAAGGTTGCTGATACTCACGGTTTTACCCTCACCCCTCCTGAGCTTGTCGAAGGCCCTCTCCCTCAAGGGAGAGGGAGAATCAAAAAGCCCTGGGGCCAGATGTTTTCGGTCACGGCTTTTGGGAGCGGAGTGGGGCGAGGATCAGTACAGGTCCTCGTCGGAAAAGAAGGGCTTGTCGGCGTCCGGGCTCAACTGCCCTGTCAGCCTGTCGGTGTACAGCAGGCAGGCCCGGCGATACAGCACAAGGATTGCCTGGTTTACGAGGAGCTGCGGTTTGTTGATCGCGCGACCGTGCTTCTGGTTCAGCCAGGCAGAGTGCCCGGCGGCGAAGTACTGCTCCAGAAAGTCAGTCGGCTCAACCTCGACGCCACAGGCCTCCAGAATCTCGTCCGGGGCATCGGCGCACAGGATGTCCGGCTGCTCCACCGCCATCTTGAGAAAGAACTGCTCGCGGTCAGGTTCCATTCGCTGCCACTCTCTATGATGCAAGGGTACTTGGTCTAGGATATGATAATGCTTCAGAATCCAGGAAATGGCAACAGCCAGTGGGGAAGGAGGACACTCCGGACTTACGTGGCTCTGTTGCTCATGCATGAGACCCGATAGCACCAATCTTAGATCGCAGCAAGGATGACAAGAGCTATGGTGACGGTAAGTCGGAAAGAGCTTTCGGTGCAAGTCGATTCGGAGCTGCTGGACAGCCTTAGTTATATCGCGGTTATCGAAAAGCGCGAATTAGAGGAAATCCTGGAAGAAGCGATGTGGGATTATCTCGTTCAAAAGTCTGGTGTGGGACGGAAACGGAACGGCGAAGACATGCCGCCATCCTATTATGCAGTCATGGCGAAATACCGCAAGCTGTTCGAGCGCATGCCTAAATGACGAGACGGTATCTTACAATCCAGTATGTAGTCGCCATCCACGCGGAAATGATCAGCTTTGGAGGCGAGCCAGGAATCCGAGACACTGCCGCCCTGTCACTGGCACTCTTGCGTCTGTTGGAGGAGGAGTTTGACAGCATTGCCACTGAAGCTGCGGCTCTGATGGACGGGATATACAATAATCAACCTTTCATTGATGGAAATAAACGTACTGCCACGGCTGTCGGCGAAATGTTCCTGCTGGAAAACGGCTACTACATAGATTTCGAGCCTTTTGCCGCATACAGCTTTTTCATGCGCCTTTTTGACACTGGGGAGTTCAACTTCGCCAGCCTGGCGCCTTGGCTGGAAGAAAACATTAAGCCACTGCCCTGATAGATCAATTAAAAGGCCCGCCGGTTCGACCGGCGGGCTTTGCCGTTGCCGTGAGGCCAAGGCTGAAATCAGAGGTTGAGCTGCGGGATGAGGTAGCGGCTCAGCTTGTCGTAGATCTGGATGCGGCTGCGCTGCGTGTCTGCGACGATGATCCTGTTGTTCTCCGCGTCGTACTCGACGGCGGTGGGCTGCGCGAAGGTCCATTCCGGCTCGGTGGTGCGCACCTCGCGGCGGCGCTTCGCGTAGTCGGCGTTGGCGTCCACCGTCATCTGGGCCCAGTGAGACAACTGCTGAGCGTCGCCGACCAGGCTCGTCAGGAACTTGCCGTCCGCGTCGAAGATATGGACGCGGCCCCGGCCCCAGCGGTTCTCGCTCCAGTCGCAGACGTACACGTCGCCCTCAGGGTCGACGGCAACGTCCGACGGGTAGTGGAGCTCTCCGCGCTTGTTGCCTGCACGGCCGAACTGGGCGACGAACTCGCCGTCCTGGGTCAGCTTCTGCACCCGGTGATTGCCGGAGTCGGCGACGTAGACGAAGCCATCATTGTCGATGGCCATGCCCCACGGCGAGTTGAACTCGCCCTCACCGGAGCCTTCGCTCCCGAATGAACCCAGGTAGGTGCCGCCAGTGGTGAACTTGCGCACCCGGTTGCTGCGTCCGTCGGCAACGAACAGTTCCTGGTCTGCGGAGATTGCGATTCCGCAACTGCCGTTGACTTCCGGGTCGCCGGGTTGAACGACGGAGAAATGGCGCTGGTAGTTGCCGTCGGCGTCGAACACCGATATCCGGTTGAGCCACTCGTCCGCGACGTACAGGTTGCCGTCGCTGTCCGTTACTATGCCAGCAGGCCAGATGACCTGACCGTCGCTGTTGCCGTAGCGGCTGAACTCGCCGATGTATTCTTCCTCGCCCCAGGTGCCGCCCAGGTTCACCCTGGAGATCCTCTGCCCGACGCCAGTGCGATTCCAGCCCACGTTGCTGATGGACTCGCTGCCGCGGTTGGCGACGTACACCACGCCGTTGGGACCGATGGTCATTGCCACCGGTGTGTTGAACCCCATGCCGGTCTGCGCGCCACGGCCCACGTTGTGGCTGTAGTCGTAGGTGCGGCCGGCCACTGTTTCAGTAAGCATTCCCGAAATCCTCTCCAATCAGGGTGGTCATTGGTTAAGGCAAGGGCGGGTTGAAACACCCGCCCCTGTATTCGATTGCCTGCCGGTAAGAGCGGGACTAGGCCAGGATTGGCAGCTTTTCGAACAGCCCGCCCACCAGCGGCTTGGCGTCCAGGCCCATCCAGTCTTCGAGGACGGTGGAGTACAGGCCGCGGAAGTCGTTGTTGGGCACCACGTCGCCCTGCTCCAGGTCCTTTTCTTCCATGGAGGGGAACTCGCTGTACTGTCCGCCGTTGACGCCGGTGCCGAACATGAAGGCCGCTCCGCCTGCGCCGTGGTCGGTGCCGGAGCCGTTGTCGTGGGTACGGCGGCCGAACTCGGTGAACATCAGCACCACGACTTCCTCGTCGGCGTTGTGCTCCTTCAGGTCGTCCAGGAAGGCGTCCATGGCGTGGGACACGTCGTACCACAGCTTGTCGTGCATGCCGATCTGGTTGGAGTGGCTGTCGAAGCTGCCGTGGTCAACGTAGAAAATGCGGGTGCCGAAGTCGGCCATGTGCACCTGGGCGATGCCCTTGAGCTTCTTGGCGATGGAGGTGTCCGGGTACTCGACCTCGGACGAGTACATCCTGGGGGCTTCCTTCAGAATGTCTGCGCCCTCCAGGGTGTCCAGACCGGTCTGGCCCATATAGTCCATGACCGCGCCGGTGCCGATGGCTGGCGAGTACATGCGGGCGAAGCGGTCAAGCACCTTGTTGCGCTGCTCGCCAGCGATGTTCGGCAGCAGGCCGTAGTTGTCCAGGTCGTCCACCACTGCCACCGGCACGCCGGGCAGCGCCAGAGCGCGGAACAGCGACGGGCCGAAGCTCACGGTGGTCAGAACGTTTTCCTTGTCGGGGTCGATGTCGCGGGTGGCGCGGCCCAGCCAGCCCTCGGTTCCCAGCTTGTCCGGCTCGCAAGTGTGCCAGATGTCCATGGAGCGGAAGTGGGAGCGCGGGGAGTTGGGGTAGCCGATGCCGTGGATAATGGCCATGTCGCCGCGATCATACACGTGCTTCAGCGGGGCCATCTCGGGGTGGAACCCCATCTTGTCGTCGATCTTGATGATCCGGTCTTCGGCGACGCCCACTGCCGGGCGGTTGTCCCGGTACAGGGGGTTGCTGTAGGGGATCACGGTGTTCAGGTAGTCGTTCGCCCCGGTGAGCTGGAAAACTACCAGGACCGGGTCTTTCTTGGTGCTGGTCATTTCAGGCTTTCCTCCTGCTGGTCATTGCGGCTTGCTGATTTGTGCCGACTTACCTGGAGCGCGGCAACGGACTGCCGCGCTCCGTATTTCAACCCGGGTTTAGGCGTACTGGTACTCGCGGAGCGAGACGATGAGCTGGAGCAGTTCGGAGACGCGGCGGGTGGACTCGGCCACCTCGGACTCGCTGCTCCAGGAGAAGTCGCCCGCCTCGCCGACGAAGCCGATCAACTCGTCGCGGCTCTCGCCGGTGACTTCCAGCGGCCCCATCAGGTCGAGACACCCGTCAACGACGTCGCCGGAGGAGCTGACGCCGCTGGCTTGCAGGCGGTTGACCATGTCGCGGATGCCGGGGCGGGAAACGTCGCCCACCAGGTCGGCGGTGAAATTGACGCGGCGCATCAGCGAGCCGCTGTTGATCCACTCCGCGCCGGTGTGCCAGCCTTCCACGCTGGGCGGGTTGAGCAGGTCCTGGCCCATGTAGCAGGGCTGGCGCGACAGGTCGCCGATGCCGGGGGCCGGGAACTCGGCGCCTCCGACCATGCGGAGCGTGCCAACCACGACCTCGGTCGGATTCTTCAGCCGGGCGAACCGGGCATTCTTGAAGAAGTCGGAGTTGAAGATCAGCCGCAGGGCCGCCCTCATCTCGTAGTTGTTTTCGCGCAGCGCGTTGGCGATGGCGTCAACGGCCTCGGGATCGTTGGGAGGCGTGACCGACCAGGCGGGAACCTGGGCCTCGTCCGCAACGAAGAAGTTGTACAGGTGGCGGGCGATGAAGCCGGCGCAAGCGGGATGTTCGCTGATGATGCGAACGATGTCGTCGCCGTTCAGGTTGCCGGTGTTGCCGAGGAAGGTCTTGTCGGTGTCGTCGTGGTCCTCGGGGCGATACTCGAAGAACCAGTCGTGGCGGCCGATGGGCCCGCGCGGCAGCTTCGGCTCGATGGTCCAGCCGGTAAAGGCGCGGGAGCATTCCCGCACGTCAACCTCGGTGTAGTTGCCAACGCCCATGCTGAACAGCTCCAGCAGCTCGCGGCCCCAGTTCTCGTTCACGGCGTCAGCGTGGTTCTCGCAGTTGTCCAGCCAGTAGATCATGGCCGGGTCCTTGGCCATTTCGACCAGCAGCTCGCGGAAGTCGCCCATGCCCTTCTCGCGGAACTTGACGATCATGTCCATCACGTCGTCGTAGTGGTCCACCTTGGAGACGCCGGTGGCGAAGATGCCGTGCCAGAAGAGGGCCATCTTTTCTTCCAGCGGGCGCCTGGTGTTGACCATATCGTGCAGCCATTCGGCGGCGCCCATTCCGGGCAGGGTGCCGGGCCGCCAGGTCCAGGGGTGATACCGCATCATTTCGTTGCGGTCCAGCGAGGGCTGGTCATCAGAGTTGAGCAGCTCTTCCACGGTGGCCTCGTAGCCCTTGGCTGCTCTGGCCTCCAGCTCCTCCCTGGCGGCGCCAAACCCGGCGCGGCGCATCAGGTGAGCCATCAATGCGATGTCCTGGTCGCCCATGGTTCTCCTCCCTTTTTATAAGGTTGGTTATTAGGTCCATTGATGACTGCATGCCCCCCAAGTTTCCGTGCGAAACGGGGCCATGCAGAATTATTGGTATATTATTAGTGCTTCCCACCCGTTGTCAACGATTTGAAGCTGGCCTAACGCCTGCGCCGGAACAGCCGCCACACGGGGGTTGAAAAGCCGGGCAGCAACGCGCCGCCCTCGAGAACGTCATCTTCCGCCAGCGTCACCGGCGCAGTGTTCAAGCGGTAGATGGTTATGGTGGTGGTAGGCGGGTCGGCAACCCACACCTGACGAGAGCCATAGCTGAGCCACATATAGGCTTTGGCGGAGATTTCGGGCCAGGAATTGCTTGGAGACTTGACTTCAACGGCCAAATCTGGGGCAAGATTGGGGAAACCCTCCTCGTCCGGCAGCCGTCCGGGGGCGAACCACGCCACGTCCGGCGCGCGGACGGTGTCGGGCTCTCGGTCCAGCCTGTACCCGGTGTCGGCCGATAACGTGTCGCCGTAGTCATTGGCATCGGAGTACATTGACAGTGCCGCATCGATGCGGCTGTTCACTAAACCCTGTGATTTTCCGCCAGGCATCCTTTCTATCAACACTCCCCGGATAAGCTCGAACCGCCGCCCGTCAATCTTGGGCATCAGCAGCAGTTCCTCGGCGGTCATCAGCTTGCGCTCTGTGGCGGTAGTCATAGGCGTTCACCAGCCCGGTTGGGTAGGGGCGTTTTGGATACAGGGATTGTAGCACGGGGCCGCTATTTGGCAGCCCTGTCAGCATCTTGGATGTTGCCGTTACTTCAGAGAGAAGTACCCGATTGTGTCAGCGTAGCGCAAACCACCATCGGTCGCTACCAGCAGCATCGAGTTCACCTCATCGGTCGGAACCATGAATGCGATGTTGCCGGACACCGTACCGCCTGGAAGAGCATCTGGCTGTTCATCCAGCGGATCAGGGGTTACTACCCATGCCTTCTCATGAAAGACATTAGAATCTCCAACTAGGTAAAAGTCCAAGTCGAGCCACGCCGAGCCTATGCTGCTCCCTGTGTACATCGTTTGCACCCAAGCTAGGACATATACGTGCCCTGGTTCAGGTGGATCATTGAATTGGTTTTCCGAGGCAATCACACCGTTGGCGTTTGAGTTGAACGACGTCACCGAAATTTCCCAGTCTGGATATACAGCGACCTCACCCGTGGGAACCGGATTCTCTCTAATCCCGAAGGTAGGAGCAGTAGTAGGCTGTGGTGTGGATGCCAGGGTAGATTTGTCTTCCAACCTCAATCTTCGAGAGGACATGCTAACGATGGCCGGGATAGTGATGTCCTGCCCAAATATCGATTCGTAGGTGATCAACCCGTAGACTTCCCCTACAAATTCGATAATGTCGTCTTCCAGCAATCGAGGACCGCGGTATTGCAGAAATATGGTGTCGTCCCAGAAGCCATTACTTTCAGTTACATTCACCCGTAACTGGAACTCGTCATCAGATCCTTCTATCACCTGAATTATCTTTCCAGTATATCGGACTGTCTTTCCGATATGCTGATCATTGTTTCTGAAAAGGTCGTCGTAAGACAGGTCAGTTGCTCTACTAACTTGTTCTTCGAAAGTCGGCGTTGGCCGCGGCGTTGGTGTGGGCCTGGGCGTCGCGGTTGGGCGGGGAGTGGGCGTTGGCCGCGGCGTTGGTGTGGGCCTGGGCGTCGCGGTTGGGCGAGGAGTGGGCGTTGGCCGCAACGTCGGCGTCGGCAATGGAGTGGCCGTTGGGGACGGAATGGCTGTGTGGGTCGGTAGTGGTGTAGCTGTTGGCTGAGGCTCTAGCGTCCAGGTAGGTTCAGGAGTCCAAGTAGGTTCAGGAGTCCAAGTTGGGACTACGGGGTTAGCCGTAGGTGTAGGTTCCGACATGGTAGTTGCGAGGGCAGTCTGCGGAGCAGGAATAGTATTTGCGGTAGGCGGAGTTTGGCTTTCGCACGCCAAGAGCGTGGCTGACAAGACCATCAGGGCGGTCACAAACAATGCGGAGAGGGAAGGAAAGCGGAACACTTGGGGAACCCCCTTGCAGCTTCGGAATCGCGGCTACCTGCCACAGTCGCCTCAATCCCTTTGCAGACCAAACAAGGGGGCGTGGACGAACCACGCGCTCTGGTTCAGGTCTGCACTGCTGCCTATTGGCGCAAGTCCCCAACGGGGAACAACAGGGATACTTAGAGCGACTGTGGCGATAGCAACGATACTCGAAAACCTGTTTTGCCGCAACGCCGCCATGGAAAGAAAAGGCCCCGGCTGTCAGCCGGGGGCGAATAGCTACCGATTCATGTCGAAAGGCCGCGCTACTCCAGCGGCGTCCAGCGGGGCGGTTCGCTGCCGGTGAGATGCGTGATGCGGTCGGCGATGGCGTAAACCAACTCGTTCACCCGCTCCAGCAGCCCGTGGAGGTCATCCAGCTTTACCTTCGCTCCCTCGTAGCGGTATTCCACGGCGTAGCTGGTCAGCCAGTGCAGGGCTTCTCCGGCCGGGGTGGCCAGTTCCGCAGGGTGGCCGCGGATTATGCGAGCCAGCCTGGCCAAATCGTGGGTTCTACCATAGCGGTCATCAAGAGCGGAAATCCAGGCTTTCAGGGCGTTTTCTATGGCTTGCTGGGCCAGAAAGCCGATGATTTCTTGGGATTGACGGCCATCTGATACGGCAATATCCAAGTCATGCTCGTTCCGAGTGGCGGCGATGAAGCGCGTCCGAATGTCGGGCCAGTTGGTGGGTTGCTGGCCTTCGCCCGGCAAGGGTTGCTGGCTCACGATTACTCCGTCGCGGACAGCTTGTCCGGCTACGTGGTTTTTGGCGCGGCGACAGTCTACGAACCTGCTTTCGGGCATATCCACCACGTCTACGCCTATGAGGATGCCGTATACGGCATCCGCCTTTTCGTGGGCCGCCTTACAGGCGTCAACATAGCGGGCCTTCCAATCGCCGCCTTCATCGTCGGCCGTGATGAGTAGCAGGTCAACGTCGGAATCATCGCGGTAGTCGCCGCGGGCGCGGGAACCGAACAGGATGACGGCGACCGGGCGCACGGCGTCGTACACGGCCTCGGCGACGGCTTTGGCCCTGGGGTCATAGCTTTGCTTAACGGGAGTCTGCGTCATCACCCCTACCCTATCCCTCCACCAGGAGGAGGGGGACATTTTGACAAGGTTAGAGACCACTACGCCCCGCTGTCAATTGACCGCCATTGGCGCCCACGGCTACACTGCGGCTACCGATTCCGTAACGAGTGCAGAGCGAGGAAAGTTATGCGACTGGATGGGAAAGTTGCCCTGATTACCGGCGGGGCCAGGGGCCAGGGCGCTGCCGAGGCCCGGCTGTTCGCCCGCGAGGGCGCCAAGGTGGTCATCGCCGACGTGCTGGACCCCGACGGCATGGCCGTCGCAGCCGAGATCAACGAGCTGGGCGGCGAGGCCACCTACGTCCACCTCGACGTATCCAGTGAGGATGACTGGCAGCAGGCGGTCGAGGCCGCCGTGGCCGCCTACGGCAAGCTGGACGTGCTGGTTAACAACGCCGCCATCTGGCGGGGCGGCCACGTGCTGGAAACCACCGGCGAGCAGTGGGACCTGATTCTGGACATCAACGCCAAGGGCGTGTTCCTCGGCACCAAGCTGGCCATCCCCGAAATGCGGAAGGCGGGCGGCGGCTCCATCATCAACATTTCCTCCACCGCCGGTCTCGTAGGCAGCCGCACCAGCAGCGCGTACAGCGCGTCCAAGGGCGCTGTCCGGCTGTTTACCAAGTCCACCGCCGTGCAGTACGGGGCTGAGAACATCCGGGCCAACTCCATTCACCCCGGCCCCATCGACACGGCCATGGGCGACCAGGTCTGGCCCAGCGAAGAGACCCGCGAGGAGGTCATCGAACGCACGGTGCTGAAGCGCATCGGCACGCCGGACGACATCGCCAACGGCGCGCTGTTCTTGGCGTCCGAAGAGTCGTCGTTCATGACCGGCTCCGAGCTGGTCATCGACGGAGGCACGACGGCGCAGTAGGGAAGGGAAAGCGCGGGGGCTGTCAGCCACGAACCCCGGCGGCAGCCCCGCGGCGCGGTTCGCAGACATGATAAGATCGGGTTCACCCTGAATTTCTTTTCCTGGATGGTATTCGGGATGACTGAACAGGAAGTTATCGACGCAATCCTGGCGGAAATTCCGCCGACGAAGCGGCCAGCCCATGTCACTGATCGGGAGTTCGTCGCAGTCTACCGCTCGTTGCTGCGAGGGGCCAAGGAGCGGCGGGACGGTGTTCCCCCGTTGAAAGTCACTTGGAGCGACGTCAAGAAGAGGTTTAGGATAGAGGACTAGCTTTGCAAGAAAGCGAGAGTCCGTTCTTTTTCCTGAGCGACGCCCGGGATGTCTACGAGACCATTAACAGCGTTCAAGAGATCATCGAAATCTGGGATCAGCTTGCGTTTCTGCTTGATCAAGGCGACGTAGACCAAGAAACCATCTTTGAAATAAGCGATGGGTTTGATTCGTACAAGGTGATGTACGGTCCAGCCTATACGATTGCGTTCCAGACCGAACTGGATGGTTCCTTGATACTTTTCTACATTCGCCGTTCCGGGCTCCTGCGGTTAGAAGGGTGAATGAGGCTATGGACCATTCCTAGCCTGCCAGCAGTTCGGCCAGCCGCGCCGCTGGCCCGGCGTCCTCGAGGTTGTCCAGCATCGCCAGGGCCTCCGCCGCGTCTGCCTCATCGAGGGCGACGGCGGCGCAGTCGCGGAACTTGACGCGCACGTCGTCGCGGGTTACGCCGCGCAGGGCGCCAGTGGTGGCGCGGTCGGCCTGCTCCGTGAGCACCCGCCCGTCCTTGAGGTGAACCTCGACGCGGTGGTTCGCCTCGGTCCAACTGGTCTGCCCCTCGAATCCCGGGTGGCGGCGCATTTCGATGCGGGGGATCAAGTCCTGGGCCTCCGTGCGCATCACCTGTTCGTCGGTGAAGGTTGAAAGGCCGACCTTGCCGTCGATGATCTCGGCGGCCAGGCAGTACTGCATGCTGAACTTGCCCTCCAGCCCGCCGGTGGGCCGGGAGTGGATCAGCGAGCGGGGCGGGTCGAAGTCCACCAGCACGTCGATGCGGTCCACCTCGCTGGCGGCGAACGTCTCGCGGCTCAGGAGCTGAGTGGTGGCGTCCAGGGCGAGGTGGGCGCTGCCGCAGCAGGGGTATTTCTTGATCTCGATACCCGACTCCACCATAAAGCAGCGACTGCCCAGCGACGCCGCGGCCCGGTCGGGGTCGTAGTCGCTGCCGCCGGAGAAGGCGCGCATAAAGCCGAACCGTCCCTCCAGCGCGTCGTCCGACGCCGTGAACCCGGCCTGCACCAGTTTGGCAGCGTTGACGCCAGCCCGGCAGGCTGCGCCAGCGTGGTAGGGCTTGGTCATGGTACCGAAGTTCTGGCGCAATCCGGCTGCCTGGGACGCCGCCAGCGAAACGGCCATGGCCGTCTGTTCCGCGTCCAGGCGCAACAGCCGCGCCGCGGTGGCCGCTGCGCCCAGCGTGCCCAGCGGCCCGGTGGGGTGCCAGCCCAGGTCGTCGAAATACGCGGGCGAAATGGCGTCGCCGACGGCGCAGGCCACCTCGAACCCCAGCAGATACGACAGCAGCAGTTCGCTCCCGTCGGCGCCCACCTCCTCGGCCAGAGGCAGCGCGCCGGGGATCAGGTGCGCGCTGGGGTGGGTCTTGGTGATGTAGGTTACGTCGTCGTAGTCCAGGGCGTGGGACATTGCGCCGTTGACCAGGGCGGCCTCCAGCGCGGTGGTCTTGAATCCCCGGCCGATTACAGTGGCGGCCGGCAACCCGCCCAGCCCCGTAACGTAGTCACACAGCACGTCGGCCAGCGGCTCGCGGGAACCGGCGAGGGCGCAGCCCAGGCAGTCGGTGATGGCTGCCTTGGCCGCGTCAATGGCGTCGGGCGGAAAGTCCTCCAGTCCCGTGGTGCAGATGTACTCCGCGATTCTCTTGGTCAGGCTCACGTCCGTCCTCCGCCTCCGTGATAGTCGGCGATGTATGTGACCGCTAGTAAACCACGGCACGCGCCGCGGCGCAAATTGGCGGACAGAACGCAGGGCCAAAGAATTGTCTGAATCGGGATTTTCAGGATTCAAGGATTGGCAGGATTTGCCATTGTCCGCTGTCTGCCAGTTTGTTGATGCGGAGATTTTTTTGAAAACCCTTGCATTTCCTTGCATATCATCGCATTTGCGAGGAGGGGGACGTCCTCACCCTAACCCTCTCCCGGAGGGAGAGGGGATGATCGCGGGAGGGGGCGGCTGGCGAGCGCATGTTCACGGTAGGGGGATGTCATGGGGGTTGGCAAGGGGGTGGTGTCAGTCGGCGGCGGATTGTCTGACCATTCGGCCAGCTCAGGGGTGATTTTTGTGATTAGGGGATTGCTATGATTTTGACGGCCCTATACTATGGCCCTGTCAGAGGTTGGAAAGGATGTCAAAGACTACGCAGGACGAAGATAATTCCCACAACAGAGCATTCGATGACAATCGAATTTGGGAGACTATGTCAAGCTGGCTTTCCTACCTCTGCTGTTTGCTGTTTTGGCAGTGATTTTGACTTGGGTGGTTTGGCTGTTAACGAGAGAACCTTGTACATCCGAATTAGCAAAAACCATTGGATGCAGCCTTTCAAGTTGGAGTATGTACATAAGCCTGGACTTGCTAAACAAAATGTTTACTCACGGAGCCATTGTCGGGGGAGCCGGAGGCATTTGGAGGTACGCTATGCTGAGAGCACTGGAAAGGCAACTTAAAGAGTCACGCCTCAGAGAAGAAGAGGAACGCCGGAGGGCGGATGAAGAACGCCGGAAGGCAGACGCGGAACGCCAAAAGCGTATTGAAGCAGAGGAGCTTGTAGCTGAGCTTCGGCGAAACGGCAATGGCAATCGCGATAGTTCAGAGTCCGCATAAATTCCTTCAGGCAACCCCGGTTTGGTGACGCCGGGCGCTGGAAATTTCGGGGCCTTCCGTGCCAGAATCAGAGCAGCACCGACGGGAAGGCTGATATGACCACGCCAGACTGGAAGAACAAGCTCTACTTCGGCGACAACCTGGACATCCTGCGCAATCACGTTGCCGACGCCAGCGTTGACCTCATCTATCTCGACCCGCCCTTCAACTCCAACGCCAACTACAACGTGCTGTTCCAGGAACGCAGCGGGGAGCAGTCAGCGGCCCAGATTACCGCCTTCGAGGACACCTGGCACTGGGACATTGAGTCGGAGCGGGCTTACCAGGACGTGGTTACCAACGCCTCCGGCAAGCTGCCCGACCTGCTCCAGGCCATGCGCTCCTTCCTCGGCGACAACGACATGATGGCATATCTCACAATGATGGCCCAGCGGATGGGCGAACTGCGCCGTGCGCTGAAACCGACGGGCAGCATATATTTGCATTGCGACCCTACCGCCAGCCACTACCTGAAGCTGCTGATGGATTCTGTGTTTGGCAGCCGGAATTTCCGCAACGAAATAATCTGGCACTACCGCAAGTGGTCCACCGGAAGGTTTACCTTTCAGCGGAACCACGACGTAATACTGTTCTATTCCCATTCTCCCAGCCGCAGCCGGGTGTTCAATCAACTCTACATGGAGCGGGCCGCCTCCACGGTCAGACGCTTCGGCAACGCCAGAATCATATCCGGCCACGACGAAAGCGGACAACGAGTGCCCTCGCGGGTGGGTGACGAGGAATCGCAAGGCGTCAGACAAGATGACGTGTGGGACATATCCAGAGTTCCGCCCATCAGCCAGTTGTTCCCGACCCAGAAACCGGAGGCTTTACTGGAGCGCATAATCAGCGCCAGCAGCAACGAGGGCGATTTGGTGCTGGACCCGTTCTGCGGTTGCGGTACGGCAACCGTGGCGGCTGAGCGGCTTAACCGGCGATGGATTGGAATTGACATTACTCATCTGGCCGTTACCATAATGCGCCACAGGCTGCAAGACACTTTCAAGGATGAGCTGAAGCCGTATGAAATCATCGGCCAGCCACAAGATGTGGAAAGCGCCCGGGCGCTGGCTTTAGAAAGCGAGCACGACGGCCGGTACCAGTTCGAGTGGTGGGCGTTGGGCTTGGTGGACGCCCGCCCGGCGCAAGACCGGCGCCGAGGCGCGGATTCCGGTATTGACGGCTATATCAATTTCTTCGACGACAACAGCGGCCAAGCCAAGCGTATCGTCATTCAGGTTAAGAGCGGGCGCGTAACCCGCAGCCAGATAGCGACGCTGAAGGGTGACATGGAGCGCGAGAAGGCGGAAATCGGGTTGTTCATCACCCTGGAGCCGCCGACTGGCCCGATGCAGTCGGAGGCGGCGTCCGCTGGGTTCTACATCCCGGAGCATTTCCCCGACGCCCAGTATTCGCGAGTCCAGATACTCACTATCGAGGAGCTGCTGAACGGCGGGCGGGCCGACTATCCCCGCCTCGCCCCGGAGGCCACTTTCAGGCGGGCGCAACAACGGCGGCGGAGCGCGGGGGCGCAGTCGCCGCTGGTGTAGAAACTACCTTTGAGGGTGAACAGGGTTAGAGAACATCCTGGAAATCTTAAAATCCTGTAAATCCTGATAGGAGTTGCGCAGTTAAGGAGTTCACCCCCACCCTAACCCTCCCCCTGAGGGGGAGGGGATTTGTAACCTTACTTCCGGAGGGAGAGGGGATCTTGCGGAGGGGGAGGGGGTTTGTCGCACACCCTCTTATTAACCCCGGATCAGGGGAGGGCGCGGACTCGGCCTAGGGCGGCGGTGCAGATTACGGTCAGGCCCAGGCCCAGGGCGCCCAGCGACAGTATGGCCATGGATGCGCTGGTGGCGTCGGCCAGCATGCCGACCAGGATGCTGGCGGCGGTCAGGAATCCGCGCTCGTAGGCCAGTACGCTCAGAGTCCTGGCGCGGAACTCGTCGGGCACGATGGTCAGAACCACGATCCCCTGGGCCGTGCGGTAGTGGGACTGCCACAGCGACATCAGGGCCAGGAAGGCGAAGGCCGCTGGCAGCCAGGAGGAAAACGCGAAGGCCATGGTGGTGGCGGAACTCAGCGCCGCCGTCGCCAGCAGCAGGTAGCCCCTCCGGGACGGCAGACCGAAAGAGGCGATGATGAGGGTGGACAGGAACCCGCCCACGCCGGTCACCGCCAGCAGGTAGCCGCCCATGTCGGCGTCGGCGTGGAGCACCTGGGCGGTGAACAGGGGCAGCAGGAACCACACGGGATGCAGGATGGTGTTGGGAATCGTCGACAGCACCATCAGCTGTAAGACCTCGCGCTGGCGCCGCCACAGGTGGAGTACGGCCTCCACAAAATCCGCGAGGGGGGAGAAACGCTGTCCGTTCCTGGATCCGACGGGGGTGGCGTAGCGCAGGCGGACCGGGATGAGCAGCAGCACAACCGCCAGGTACAGGGTGCCTTCGAGGGCGAAGTTCCAGAAGTAGCCCAGCCAGAAGATGAGCAGGCCGCCCACGAAGGGGCCGAATATGCGGGTGCCGGTGATGGTCATTACGTTCAGGGCATAGGCGTTGGCGACCATCTCGCGCGGCACGCAGTTGGCCACCAGCACCTGTTGCAACGGCTGGTTGATGGCCAGGATAGCCCCGGCAACCAGGACGTAGGCGAATGGGTGCCAGAACCGGATGTACTCGCTGTCCGCCAGGAAGGCAAAGCCGAATGCGATGACGGCACCAACGGCATGCATCGTTATCACCAGCTTGCGCCGGTCGAGACGGTCGCCGAGGGCGCCGCTGAGCGGATTCATGAGCAGCCAGGGCAGGGTGTTGATGGCGCCGACCGATGCGACCAGCAGGCCGCCGAACTGGGAGCCTTCCGACAAGTCCTTTACCTGCCACCCCACGGTCAAAAGCTGCACCCACATGGCGGTGTTGGCGCAGAAATTGGCGAACCAGAGGAGCCGGTAGTCCCGGTATTGAAACCACGCATCCAGGGTTCGGGGCCGGGGTATGAGGCGTGATGATAGGATGTCTCTGCCTTCGGATCGCTGAGTGGGGCTGGGAAAGCGCCGCTATCGGTTCACTGGCCGCCATTGCGGGCGGTCATTGCCGGGCGGAGGATGGCGGCGTCAATGATAACCAATCCCGCCGCCGCGCGCCATGCGGACGCGGTTGCCGTTGGCAGCGTTCCCGCTACTGGCCGTCATCGCCGCTGTTGCCCGTCATTCCCGCGGAAGCGGGAATCCAGAATTGGCATCTGTCGCAAAACGATCCGGTTACGGAAACACCTGGATTCCTGCTTCCGCAGGAATGACGGGGCTGAATTGACCATCACCCACACACGTTGAGG
Source organism: Dehalococcoidia bacterium (assembly GCA_963664375.1). Lineage (GTDB taxonomy): Bacteria > Chloroflexota > Dehalococcoidia > Lucifugimonadales > UBA3495 > VXOI01. The sequence continues at coordinate 1,291,121 of OY761449.1, read as the reverse complement.
ACACTGGTTGCAGCGCGGCTTGCCGCTATTGTGGCTGGGCAGTATTATAGCGTTCACGGTTAAGCGGCCTGTTCCGGCAGGGCAGGTTGGCGCGACAGGTTAAAGTCGGAGGAAATATGAGCACCTCTATTAAGGGTAGGGAGCTGAAAGTTCTGCACGGAGTCGCCGCGCCCGAGACTACGATGCAGACGCCGGGGATGGTCCGCAAGCCCGGCGTTGACAGTAACACCGCCGGGGCGGAGAAGATCTGGCTGGGCCACGTAGAATGCGTACCGAACACCATGGGGCCGCCGCACAACCACGGCGAGGCCGAGACCGCCGCCTACGTGCTCAAGGGCCACATCCGGGTGTACTACGGTGAGGGGTTCAAGGAATACGTGGAGGCAGGCCCGGGGGACTTCATTTTCGTCCCGGCGCACTTTGACCACATCGAGGGCAATCCCTACGACGAGCCCGCCGAGGCGGTGCTGTCGAGAGGCCCGGACAACATAGTGATCAACCTGGACGAGTAACGGCCCAGGGAAGCGCGACTCCATTCCGGCCCGGCGAATGGCTGCCGGGCCGGATTCGTTTGGGCCACGACGGGCCGCCCGGATTGCCTGTCGCAGAATCCGGCGAAGAGCGGTGGGAGTGTCGTCAAATTGAGTTGCCGGACAGTAAGCAGACCTGTTTCCATCATTCCTGCGAAAGCAGGAATCCAGGCGTTTTCGCAGCCAGCCTGTTCTGAGACAGCAGTGTGTTCTGGATTCCTGCTTTCGCAGGAATGACGGAAGTAAAGCTGTCGCACTACCTGGAATCCAATTTCACCCCCACCCTAACCCTCCCCCTCAGGGGGAGGGGACTTGGGGGATAGTTAATTAGGACGTTGGCCGGTTGATTGCCTCGCAGACCAAGAGACTGATCCAGTTGCCGCAGAGGGTATTCTACGGCTGGTGGATCGTGTCCATATCCGCTGCCGCGGATTCGCTCAAGCACGGGACTTTCAACCGTGGGTTCACATTCTACGTGACTCCCCTGAGCCGGGAACTTGGCGTGGGGCAGGCCATCATTGCCCTGGCGGAGATGCTGGGGCGGCTGGAAGGCGGACTGCAAGGGCCGTTAATGGGGTGGCTGAACGACAAGTTCGGCCCCCGCTTCATCATGGTGCTGGGCGGCGGGACGTCGGGGCTGGGCTTCATCCTGCTCAGCTTGACCACCAACTACGTCTACTTCCTGCTGGTCTTTGTCGGGCTGCTTTCCCTGGGCTTCCGCGCCGGATACAACAATGCCCTGATGCCCGCAATCAACCAGTGGTTCCGTCGGCATCGCGCGCTGGCCATGGCCGTTGCGGGCGTGGGCAGTCCCATAGGAGGCATCCTGATAGCGCCGGCGGTGGGCCTGCTGGTGCTGGAAATAGGCTGGCGGCCAACGGCGATGGTGTCCGGGATAGTGATTCTGGCGGTGGTGCTGCCCCTGGCGTTTTTCGTACATCGCTCCCCGGAGGAGAAGGGGCAGCTACCTGATGGAGCCAAGCCGTCCGCGGATTCCCTGTCTTTGGCGCAAACGCCGCGGCCGACGGTGCAAGCCCGGTCTTACCGTCCGCCGCCCGGCGACCCGGATTTTACCGCCCGCGAGGCGATGAAGACGCCTGCCTTCTGGCTGCTGGTATGGGCCGTGGGACTGCGCAACACCGTACACTCCGGGATGCAGTTCCTTCTATCGCCCGTAATCGTCTGGTTCCTGATGGGGGCGGGCCGCGCGGAGGACGACAGCGTTCGCCTCTCGGCCTTGTTGGTGGGGCTGCTGTCGTTGAGTTCGCTGATAATGAACCCCATCGTGGGCTGGCTGGGCGACAACTGGTCAAAGCAGAAACTCAGCGCCGTGGCGATGGTCGGGGGAGCGATTTCCCTGGTCATGCTGCTGAATCACAGCGGGGCGCTGTGGCAGGTCTTCGTATTCGTGGTGTTGCTGGCAGCTTCGGAGACCGCCAATCCGCTGGCCTGGGCGATTATGGGCGACTTTTTCGGACGCCGCAGCTACGCCACCCTGCGCGGATGGCAGCACCTGCCCGACCAGATGATGTCCATGAGCACGCCGGTGTGGATGGGATTCATTTACCAGACCACCGACAGCTACTACTGGGCGCTGGTGCCACTGGCCGCGATATACGCGCTGGCCGCGGTGAGTTACTGGATCGTTCCGCGGCCCAAGACGCCGGAGAGGGTGCTGGCGGCGCAGGGGGCATAGGGAGACGCCTCGCACGCCCGACGGACTGTGTACTCCTCGCGCGGAGCAGCGCTGTCATTCCCGCGAAAGCGGGAATGACGATTGTCCGGTCGTGCAATGAGCTGAGACAGTTTCTAAGAGGGTGTTTAATAAGTTCGGTTCACTTACAAAGAGCGGGTTTCAGGGGCATTCGTCATTGCTGAGCAAGCAGGGGTACGCCCCCACCCTAACCCTCCCCCGAAGGGAGAGGGAACTTATTAAACACACTCTAAGCCGCCACAGCCTTCGCCAGTCCGTCCACCGCTCCCTCCAGCACCCAGTCTTCGACGCAGTACGAAATGCGGAAGTAGCCCGGCGTTCCGAAGCCCCGGCCCGGCACCACCAGCACGTTCGACTGCAAAAGCTCGCGGGTGAATGCCACGTCGTCCTCGATGGGCGCTTTCGGATACAGGTAGAACGCGCCCTCCGGCTTGACGGTGTCGTAGCCCATCTCCATCAGGGCGGTGTGCATGAAGTCGCGCTTGCGCTGGTAATAGTCCGGGTCGATACTCACGCCTTGCAGGTTCCGTACCACGTGCTGCATCAAGGCCGGCGCGTTCACGAAACCCAGGGTGCGATTGCAGAAGCTGAACCCGCCGGCCAACTCCTCTTTCTCCCCGTAGTTGGGATTGATGGCGATGAACCCGATGCGCTCCCCTGGGAGGGCCAGGTCTTTGGCGTGGGAGGTTACGATGATCGAGTTGTCAAAGCTGGGAACGATCTGGGGAAAGTCCATCCCGTCGAATATGATGCGCTTGTATGGCTCGTCGCTAATCAGGAAAATCTCGGTGCCGTGCTGCGATTGCTTTCGCTGCAACAGCTCTGCGAGTCCGGCAATCTCTTCCGGTGAATACACCACGCCGGAGGGGTTGTTGGGCGAGTTGACGATGATGGCGCGAGTGCGCGGGGTAACCGCCTGCTCGATGGCGGGCAGGTCCAGCCGGAAGCGGTCGGTTGTGTTGACCACCACCGCCACGCCGTCGTGATTGTCGATGTAGTATAGGTACTCGAAGAAGTAAGGGGCGAGGATGATAACCTCGTCGCCGGGGTTGAGGATGGTCTTCAGGACCACGTTGGCGGCCGCTGCTGCGCCGCAAGTCATCACGATGTCGCCGCCCTCGAAAGGCAGACCCGTTTCCTCGGACAGTGAATCTGCGACTGCCTGTCGCGTCTCCATGTAGCCGGGGTTGGGCATGTAGCGGTGCATTCCGGCCATGGGTTCGGAGGCCAGGCGCCGCAGTTCGTCCTTGAATTCGGACGGGGGTTCGATCACCGGGTTGCCCAGCGACAGGTCGAAGACGTTCTCCGCGCCGATCTGGGCTTTCAGCGCCAAGCCTTCCTCGAAGACCCGGCGTATCCAGCCACCCTCCGCCATGTATTGCCGGATCTTCTGCGAAACCGCCATGGGACACCCTCCGTCGCCGCAAACTCCGTTGCCGTAAATCTGAGCGAGTGTAGCAACGGCCCAACATGGGTGTCAAAGAAATGCGGGGGTTACTCAGGGTTTTTTGATCCCCTCTCCCTCTGGGGGAGGGTTAGGGTGGGGGCGTTTCCTTATGGCATGCAAAGTTGCCGACGCCAGCGATTTCACCCTCACCCCAACCCTCTCCCTCAAGTGAGAGGGAGAACTAAAAGACCCTAGGGAGCTACTCTGGGGTTGCCTGATATGCCGAGACAGCCAACGCGGATGTGCCGTCTACCATCCGCAGGGCCATGGATTGGCCGAAGTGGTAGACCAGGCTGTAGCGCACTGCCTCGAGGTCTGCCGGTTCTCCCAGTTCGGCGGCGAGCGAGGTTACGGGGCGGTCGGTGATTCCGCAGGGGACGATGTGGCGGTACCAGGACAGGTCGGTGTTGACGTTGATAGATAGCCCGTGGAACGCGACGCCCCGGCTGATCTTGACGCCTATGGCGGCGATTTTCCCTCCATCAGTCCACACTCCCGTAAGCCCCTGCTCCGTATGCGACTCTATGCCGAAGTCCGATAGCGTCTCGACTATTATCTGTTCCAGGGTGCGGACGTACTGGAGGGGGCCTCCGCTCCATTGGCGGAGGTTGATGATGGGGTAGGCGACCAGTTGGCCGGGGCCGTGGTAGGTTATCTGGCCGCCGCGGTCGGTTTCGTGGACGGCCACACCCTTCGCGGCCAGTTCCGCATCCGGAGTCAGCAGATGCTCGTCACGGCCCAACCGCCCCCGCGTAAAGACGTGGGGATGCTCCAGCAGCAGCAGCGTGTTTGGTGAGGTTCCGTCGTGAACTTCGCCGACCAGGGTGTCCTGGAGGGCGCGGGCGCGTAAATATTCGACCATCCCCAGCCACGCGAACCGGCAAATTCCCCGAATCGGCATCTGCTGCGGCCCGGGGCTGCTAGTAGATGGGGGAATCCGGGGCGAATGTTTCGAGACGCCTCTTCACCGTTTCCAGGAACATACTAGCCTCCGCGCCGTCGTTGATGCGATGGTCGAATGCCAGGCAGATGTTCATCATCGAGCGGATGGCGATGGCGTCGTTCTTGACCACGGCGCGTTTCTCGATGGTCTCGGTGGTCATGATTCCGGCCTGCGGGTGGTTGATGATGGGGCCGGAGACCACGGAGCCGCCGAGAGCGCCGGTGTTGTTCAGGGTGAAAGTTCCGCCCTGCACGTCCTCCAGCGCCAGGCGATTGGCGCGGGCCCGCTCGGTGATGCCGTGGACGGCGTGGGCCAGTCCGGCCAGGTTGAGACGGTCGGCGTTGTGAACCACCGGGACGATCAGGCCGTTGGGCGCGGCCACGGCCAGCCCCAGGTTTATGCGGCGCTTGAGGATTATGGCGTCGCCGCCCCATGTGGCGTTCATCGTGGGAACCCGGCGCAGGGCCTCAACCACTGCCTGGATGACGAAAGGCATGTAGGTGAGGGGAACGCCTTCCTGTCGCTCAAAATCGGCGCGTACCGCCTGCCGCAACGCAACGAGGCCGGACACGTCGACCTCCTTGATGCTCCAGGCGTGGGGGATCTCGGTGACGCTGCGCACCATAGCCTCGGCGATCATCCGCCGCACCGGGGTCAGTGGGACGCGCTCGTCGTCCGGCCCGGCCTCAGCGACGGGCGCGGGAGCCGCCGGGGTTGCGGGGGCTGCTGCGCTTAGCGGCACGGCGGGGGCAGGCGCGGGCTGCGGTTCGGCCAGGTATCGCAGCACGTCATCGCGGGTAATGCGGCCGCCCAGCCCGGTTCCCTGGATACGCCCCAAGTCAACGGAATGTTCGCGAGCGAGCCGGCGCACCGCCGGCGAAAGACGCGGCCTGCCGCCATCTCCCGGAGCGGCCGCGGGCGCTTGAGTAGGGGCGGCCGCCTGTATCGTAGTTGGCGATGTAGCAGCGACGGCGGGTGGCGGCGCTAGCGCTGGCTGCGCGCCCACGCCGACCATGGGCTCCGCCGCCTCCACCGCCGCGCCACCGGTCGGGCCGACCGGCGTTACGTCGCGGAGCAGGTAGCCCGTGGTGCCAGCGGGCGCCGGGGCGGCTTGCGTCGGCGGGGGCTGGACGGCCGCGGGCGATTGGGGAACGTTGGCGGACGGCGGCTCTCCCGGCTCTCCAACCTCGGCGATGGGCGCGCCCATGGGCAGGGTCTCGCCCTCGGCGGCCAATAGCCGCAGCAGTTCGCCCTCCACGGGGGACGGCACTTCCATGGTCACCTTGTCGGTGACCACTTCAACCAGCGGCTCGTAGCGGCGGACGGAATCGCCCGGCTGTTTCAGCCACTTGCCGATGGTCCCCTCGACCACCGATTCGCCAACGTGAGGGAGTTCTACCGTAATTGCCAACTGCTCACCACTTGCCCGTAAAGTTCCCTCTCCCTCCGGGAGAGGGTTAGGGTGAGGGCGTTCTTGAGACCGCTCATCTGCCCATGCCATACCATAGATGGAGGCGAATGACTAGGGCGTGTTGACATTTGGGAAACAGGCTGCCTCGCAACTCCAAACCGTCATTCCCGCTTTCGCGGGAATGACGGGTAAATTTCAACAGAACCTAACAAACTATCTCCAAACATGTTATCGCTTGCTTATGGTCGCGCCAGTCTATGCCCGTTCACCCTCACCCTAGCCCTCTCCCTCAAGGGAGAGGGAACATTTTTGGACGCTGCTTTCATAAAAACGACGGGAGCCATCAGTAAGCCGACAGCCGCCGCAACGCCGCGGTAATCTTTGCCGTGTCGGGGATGTAGGCGTCCTCCAACGTCTGCGCGAAAGGCATCGTCGGTATGTCGGGGCCACAGACTCGCACTATCGGCCCGTCCAGGTACTCGAACGCCTCGTCAGCCACCAGAGCGGCGATTTCCGCCCCGATTCCGCCAGTGACGTTGTCCTCGTGGGCTATCAGGAGCTTGCCGGTCTTGCGCACTGAGGACAGGATCGTATCCTTGTCCAGGGGTGAAAGGGTGCGCAGGTCGACGACTTCCACGTCGATCCCTTCGGCGCTCACCTCATTTGCTGCCTCAAGACAATAGTGCAGGGTCAGGCCGTAGCTGACTGCGGTGATGTTGCTGCCGGGGCGCTTGACGTCGGCCTGACCGATGGGCAGCGTGTACTCGCCTTCCGGCACCTCGCCGCGCACCAGGCGGTAGGTCTTCTTGTGCTCCAGGAACACGACCGGGTTGTTGTCGCGGATGGCGCTCTTGAGCAGGCCCTTGGCGTCGTAGGGCGTGCAGGGCGTAACCACCTTGAGGCCCGGCGTGTGGAAAAAGTGAGTCTCGACGTTCTGCGAATGGAACAGGCCGCCGCGGATTCCGCCGCCATAAGGGATGCGCACGGTCATCGGCACCTGCACCGCGCCGTTGGTGCCGTAGCAGGTGCGGGCCGCCTCGCCGATGAGCTGGTTGACGGACGGCCATACAAAGTCGGAGAACTGGATTTCGGGGATGGCCCGCTGGCCCCGGAACGCGGCGCCCAGGGCGATGCCCACGATGGATGCCTCGGCCAGGGGCGTGTCGATTATCCGGTCTTCGCCGAACTCCTCAACCAGTCCCTGGGTGGCGAGGAAGACCCCGCCGCGGGCGCCCACGTCCTCTCCCATCACGAACACGGTTGGATCGCGCTGCATTTCCTCGCGCAAGGCTTCCCGTACTGCTTCGATCACGCTCTTTACGGCCACGGGTCAAGACTCCTTGTAAACCCTTTCGTCATAGCTATCAGGGCCTTTGCAATGTAACACATCCATTGGCGTCCGCTCATCCTGAGCTTGTCGAATGATTCCGGTTCAAGTCGCTCGTGGTTCGACAAGCTCACCATGAGCGGTATGGAATGGACTTTGAAAAGGCTTTGCATAGCTAGGTATGGCATTTGACGATTAAGTAACTATCTCAAAACCGTAAATTACTATCCTGTCTGTCCTCTCTGCACTACCTTTTCACCCCCACCCTAGCCCTCCCCCTCAAGGGAGAGGGGAGTTTTTTGGGGCCCTTCTGCACTACCTTTTCACCTCCACCCTAACCCTCCCCCTTGAGGGGGAGGGTAGTTTCCTCAACCGGAATAGACCATTTGGTGCAGGGTGGAAACGTCGGGGGGACTGGCGTCGTCGGCGATGTCGGTGGCAGAGTCAACGGACGCCAGCGCGCTGGCCGCGGCATCGTCGATTTCCTGCTGGGTCAGGACGCCTTGCTCCAGCAGCAGGTTGCCCAGGGTTATCACCGGATCGCGGAGCTTCGCCTGCTCCACCTCGTCGGCAGGCCGGTAGCGCCGGTCGTCGTCGTCAGTGGTATGGGACATGAACCGCTCAACCTGCATCTCCAGCAGCACCGGGCCTTGGCTGCGGGCGTGGGCGATGGCCTCGCGGGTGGCCTCGTAGCAGGCGATAAAGTCCATCCCGTCGATGGTGAAGCCCGGGAAGCCGTACCCGGCGGCGCGGCTGGCGATCTCCTCAATGCCCATCTGCTTGCGCTGGGGAACGGAGATGGCGTAGCGATTGTTCTCGCAGATGAACACCACCGGCAGGTTGTGGACGCTGGCGAAGTTCATGGCCTCGTGGGTCTCGCCCTGGCTGGACGCGCCGTCGCCGAAATAGACCAGGGCGACGGTCTCTTCCCCGCGCATCTTGCAGGCCATGGCGTAGCCGACCGACTGGGTCAGGCCAGCGGCGACTACGTTGGAAATCTGGATGATATTGCGGGGCAGGTCTGCGCCCTGGAGCGGGAACTGCCGCCCGTTGCTGTAAGGGTCGCCCGCCTTGCCCATGAAAGAACGCATGACCTCTTCGGCAGTCAGCCCGGCAGCGTACTTCAGGGCCAGGTCGCGGTAGTAGGGGAAGAGAAAGCAGTCGCCGTCCTTTTCGGCGGCCAGCAGGCTGCCGAGCTGGGCGGCCTCGTGTCCCTGGCTGGAGGCGGCGATGGGAACCTTGCCCTGCCGGTTCAGGGCCCAGATGCGCTCGTCGATGGTGCGGCAGAACACCATGCGGCGGTAGAAATCCGCCAGGTCTTCTGCGGAAATGCCGCCGGGAAGGGCGGCCGGGGTTTCCGCGACGGCTGCGCCTCCGTTGTTCCTGGCATTGACCCTGGCGCGAGGCTTGCGAGGTGGCATTGTGTCTCCCGTGTTCCTGCCGGTAGACCATCCCGTCTCGTCCGGCGGAAAGAGTAGAGGGCGGTAATCCCCGGAAATGGCGCAAGCAGGGCCTCCCGGCCCCGTGCTGGTGGCTGCATTATAGCCAAGGCATTTCAGCGCCGCAAATGCTGGCGGGAGCCGGGTCAGGACGGTTGCACAGCCATTGTCTGAATCGGGATTTTCAGGGTTGGGGGATTTCCATGATGTTCATCAATCCTGTTCGTCTTCTAATTGTGGTGTGTGGCTGTCGCCTTTTGCGGGTGAGGTGGACGACAAAGCGGTGTCTTTGATTTCTGCGAGAGTCGGGGGACGCCCTCACCCTAACCCTCTCCCGGAGGGAGAGGGGACTAATAGACGGCCCGGACCCCGGAAGAGAAGAGGCCGGGCGCAGGGGCGCACCCGCCTGGCCCGGTTCTCCATCCCTGGTGACATAATATTTTCACTCCAATGCCCGTCAAATACGGGCCTTTGTGAAGTCTAAAACTTGGAAGGAAATAGCTTCGAAGCGGGCGGATTTTTGGGGGATATTCCCGTTGACAGTCTGTTGTGGAAGTTGCTACTTTGCCCGCGTCGCGCCAGGGCGCGGCTTTCAGGTGAGTAATATGTAAAGTGATTTGCAGGCAATCGCGGCGGTTCACGGGAGGCCGGAGTTCCAAGAACTTCCGGGAATGGGAGGAGTGAGGAATCGCCGCCGGACCATCTGAAAGTATTCCGGCGCCTGCCAGGGCCATAGTTTTTCCAGAGCGGTATTTTATCCGAGGTATTTCTTTGTCTTTTTTTCCGGGCCTAATGGCTCAAAATCGCAGCGGCGTGGTACTGAAGTGAAGGCAGACAGGAAAAGTGGATCAGCAAGAGATGTCTGGCGGGCGGTGCTGGGGGATCTCCAGTTGCAATTGCCCAGGCCGACATTCGAAACGTGGCTGAAATCCACCGAGGGGGTTGCGGAAAACGGGCAGGTATTTGTCGTCGAAGCGCCGACCGCCTTTACGGTGGAGTGGCTGGAAAAGCGGATGTTCCACACCTTGCAGCGGACGCTGGAAAAGGTGGCGGGCTGTCCCATGCAACTGCAATTGCAGGTGCGCTCCGGCGGCATCTCCTATGCGGTGGAGCGGGCGCAACTGCCGCAGGGGGTGACCGCCGAGGCCAATCAGGCGCTGTTTGAGTTCAAGTCTCTGAACCCGCGGTATACGTTCCAGTCCTTCGTCGTTGGCCCGTCCAACCGCCTGGCGTTCAGCGCCGCCAACGCGGTTGCGGAGACCCCCGGCGTTACCTACAACCCGCTGTTCCTGTATTCGGGGGCGGGCCTGGGCAAGACCCACCTGTTGCAGGCCATCGGGCGCACCTGCGCCATGCGCGGCATGTCCGTGCTGTACGTTACCTCCGAGCAGTTCACCAACGAGTTCATCGCGGCCATCCGCAGCCGGACCACCGAGGACTTCAGGAAGCGCTACCGTTCGGTGCAGATGCTTCTGGTAGACGACGTGCAGTTTCTCAGCGGCAAGGAACAGACGCACGAGGGCTTTTTCCACACGTTCAACGACATACACAACTCCGGCCACCAGGTGGTCGTTTCGTCCGACCGGCCGCCGCGGGAATTGCCGCTTATGGAAGATCGGCTGCGCTCCCGTTTTGAGTGGGGCCTCATTGCCGACATCCAGCCCCCGGACCTCGAAACACGCATGGCCATCCTGTCCAGCAAGGCCGACGAGATGCACGTGGGCCTGCACGACGCGGTGATCGAACTTATCGCCAAGCGGGTGCAGCGCAACGTGCGGGAGCTGGAGGGCAGTCTGAACCGGATGGTGGCGTATGCCCAGTTGATGAACGTCGATCTGACGGAGGACACGACCGAGAGGATTCTCAACGAAATAACGCCGGAGCAGTCCCGCGCCTCCATCGACCCGCAACGCATTCTTTCCGAGGTGGCGGACTACTTTGAGATCAAGGTCGATGACCTTCTGGCCCGCAGCCGCAAGCGGACGGTCTCGATTCCCAGGCAGGTAGCAATGTACCTGCTGATACACGAGATCGGGCTGCCTCCCACGCAGGTGGGCCGCCTGCTGGGCGGGCGCGACCACTCCACCGTCATACACGGCGCGGGCAAGATTAACGGGGAGATGAACGAGGACAACGAACTGCGCCACGACGTGCAGGCAATCAAGGAGTCCCTATTCGCGTAAGAGGATGTCCATTTGAGGTTCTGGGCGCCCACAAGGGGCGCCCCTACGCTATGGCCTGTGGGTGTAGGGGCAACCCTTGTGGTTGCCCCGTAGGTAAAAGCCCCTGCATTGCCTCTGCTGCCGGGGACGACCGGCTCGCTCGGAGGGTGCGCGACGATCCCCTTTTGCGGATCAGGTGGACGACAGAGCGGCTTCCCCCATTCCTGCGAGAGAGGGGACGCCCTCACCCTAACCCTCCCCCAGAGGGAGAGGGAACAATCGAAGGGCCTTGGTGATTTTGTCGTTAACCCTGCGCCGCGCCTACGTGTTGTGTAAAATGGCCTTGTGAAAACTCACGTCATAGTCAAGACTCACGAGTTGGCCCTGAAGGGCAAGAACCGCCCATGGTTCATGCGGCGGCTGGCCGACAACCTACGCATGGCTACGCAGGGCGCCGGTGTTTCCAAGGTCTGGCAGGCCCGGATGGTAATTGGCCTGTCGCTGGAGGACGAGGGTGCATGGCCGGTGGTCAGGGAGCGGGTCAAGGACTGCTTCGGGGTGGCAAAGTTCTTTCTGGCTTACGAATTTCCCCAGGACTTGGGCTTGATCCGGGAGGCCCTGCCGACGATGCTGGAGGGCCGCAAGTTCGAGTCGTTCCGCATCGAGACCAATCGCGCCGACAAGCGGTTTCCGCTGACGTCTCCCGAGGTAAACCGGGATCTGGGGCGTTTCGTGGAGGACTTGAGCGGCGCGCGGGTTGACCTGTCCGGTCCCGACTTGACGGTCTACCTCGACATCCAGGCCCGGGGGATACTGCTATATTTCGACGAGACGCAGGCCCACGGCGGCCTGCCGGTGGGGGTCAGCGGGCGCGTGGCGGTGATGCTGTCGGGCGGCATAGATTCGCCGGTGGCGGCCTGGCACATGATGAAACGCGGCTGTCCGGCCACCTACGTTCACTTTCACAGCTACCCGCTGGTTGACCGGTCGTCCATCGAGAAGGCCAGCGAACTGGTGCATCACCTGGCCGGGTTCCAGCGCCATTCGGAGCTGGTACTCGCGCCGCTGGCCGAGATCCAAAAGCGCGTCATCGTGGAGACGCCGCCTTCCTACCGGGTGTTACTGTACCGCCGATTCATGATGCGAATAACCGAGCGCCTGGCCAAAGGGTTCGGAGCGAAAGCGCTGGTGACCGGGGAGAGCTGCGGTCAGGTAAGTTCACAGACCCTGGAAAACATCGCGGTGGTCGATGCCGTGGCTACCATGCCGGTGCTCCGTCCGCTCATCGGGCTGAACAAGGAAGAGATCGTGGACATGGCACGGGGCATCGGCACGTTTCCCATCTCCATCCAGCCGGATCAGGACTGCTGCTCCCTGTTCGTGCCGCGCCACCCCGAAACCAAGGCCAGGCTGGAGACCGTCGAGCGCCTGGAGCAGAGCCTCCCGGTGGAGGAACTGGTATGCCAGGCGGTGGCCGGGGTATCCCGGGAACAGGTTCCCTCCCCGTACCTGGCAGGGGCGTAAGAGACTATCTCAAGGCAGGTGGGTTGTTCATCAACGGGATTGCCACACTACCTTTTCACCCCCACCCTAACACTCCCCCATCAAGGGGAAGGGGATTTGTCACACACTCGCTTGGGACGTAATGCCGTGAAGGAAGAAGAGATTGATTCGATGGTCTCTGCTTCCCCCGGCGGTGCAATGCCCAACCTGAGTCCTGTGGACAGCAATCGCCTGCTGACGGACGTTCTCAAGAGCGTCTCCCGGTCTTTCTACCTCAGCATAAGAATTCTGCCGCGCGGCATGCGGGAGCCGGTGGCGGTGGCTTACCTCCTGGCCCGCGCCGCCGACACCATCGCCGACACTCGCGCCCTGCCCCCGTCGCGTCGGCTGGAGAAGTTGCTTGCCTTCCGTTCCCTCGTTGAATCCGGCGGGGCGGGACAGTCTATGTCGGAAATCGTCGGGGAACTTGATATACGTTCGGATGGTGTTTCGGCGGGCGAAAGGGCACTTCTGGGCCATGCCGATTCCCTTTTTTCGCTGCTGGCAGGACTGCCGGAGGCCGACCGGCAGCACGTAAGCAAGGTGGTTGTCACCCTGACGCGGGGCATGGAACTGGACCTGACTACGTTTCCACCGGAGGATTCCGGGGATGTGGGCGCGTTGGAAACGGCGGATCAACTGGACGGTTACACCTACCTGGTAGCCGGGTGCGCCGGTGAATTCTGGACACACGTGGCCGTGGCCCACGAGCCACGGCTGGCGTCATGGGACGCCGGGGAAATGGCCGCCCTTGGCGTTCGGTTCGGCAAGGCGTTGCAGTTGACCAACGTGCTCCGCGACGTGCCCAGAGACCTGCGCATTGGACGTTGCTACCTCCCGGCGGAGGAGCTGGCCGCATCGGGGCTTGCGCCGCCGGACCTGCTGGAACCCGCCAACGCGGACAGAGCAAAGGCTGTCCTGGTTCCGTGGATTCGCACGGCGCTGGGACACTTCGAGGCCGCCGAGGACTACGTACTGGCTACGCCGCGCTCGTGCGCCCGGTTGCGGCTGGCGGCTCTCTGGCCGGTCCTGCTGGGCCTGGCTACGCTGGAGAGGCTGACGCTCAACGGCCAGTGGCTCGATCCTGACCGGCCGTCAAGAGTTCGACGGCGGTGGGTGTACGGGATGATGGCGCGGTCGTTAGTGGCCGTGCGCTCCGACACGCTGGTGCGGCAGTGGATTCACGGTCTGCGGCGCCGGGTGGAGCGGGCCGTTCTTGGGGCCTAACCCATCGGCTGCAAAGCGTTTCGACTGACCGACTAGCAGGCGGGCGGGTATCGCGCCGGGAATCCGGCGGGCTGTCCGCCCTGGCTGGTGGCGGCGCTTTCGGCTCTGGCCGGGGAAAGGGTTGGTCTACGTTGACCTGCCGCTCTAGCGGCGTTGGCCGAGTTCCTTGACGGCCCGGCCAATTCCTGTACCATTACCGCCACACGGGTTGAACGATATAACTGGAGGAACGATGGCAACTTTCGTCCATGTGTACACCGGGCCGGACGGCCAGTCGGTCGTCGACGAACGGGAGTTCGAGATGCAGAGCTTCGTCGATACAGAGGGTGCCCACGGGCTGTCGACCGGCGTGATAAACACGCCCGGCATTTCTTTCCGGGTCTACGAGCCGGGCTATTTCCTGGACTTCCACACTGCGCCGCGACGCCAGTACAGCATAACGCTGACCGGCGAGATCGAGGTGGGCACCCCCGACGGCACCATCAAACACTACGGGCCGGGCACGGTGCTGCTGGCCGAGGACCTGACCGGCACCGGGCATTCGACGCGGGTAGTAGGCACCGAGCCGCGCTTCGCCATCATCATTCCCCTGTCGGATTAAGAAACTATCACAAAAATCCCCTCCCCCTTGAGGGGGAGGGGATTTTTGCCCACCAGCTCAACTATCATAATAATCTTGAAATCATACAAATCACAGTTCAGACAAGAAGGAATGCTATGACCGCATACCCCACGCTGAATGGCGAGTTCAATCCTACCGTCCCGACGCGGGTGATCTTCGGGCAGGGAAAGGCCGATACTCTCGGCGCCGAGGTGGCCGCATTGGGTGGCAAACGCGCGCTGATACTGTCGGGCCGAACCGTTGCCGAGCAGACCGACACCGTGCGGCAGGTGCACGCGGCGCTGGGCGATTCTGCGGTGGGCGTCTACTCGGGGCTGACGCAGCGCGCGCCGCTGGCAACGGCGGTGGAGGCGGCCAACCTGGCCGTTTCGCTGGAGGCGGACACGCTGGTCGGCGTGGGCGGCAGCACCATCTCCGACGCGGCCCGCATGATCGCCGTCCTGATGGCCGACGGAATCACGACCGTCGAGGAACTGCGGCGGCAGGGACACGAGCAGGACATGCTGATGCGCCCCGACCTGGACGGTAAGGCGCTGCCGTTGCAGGTCTCCATTCCCACGACGCTGTCCGCCGGCGAGTTCAACATGGGCGGCGGCAACGTGCTGGACGACGGCGCGGGCCACAAGATACGGGTGGGCCACCCGAGGCTCTATGCCGACCTGATCGTGCTAGACCCCGAGATGACCTCCGGCACCCCGGACTGGCTGTGGCTGTCAACCGGCGTAAAGGCCCTCGACCACTGCATCGAGCGCCTGTATTGCCGGGGCAACCAGCCTGCCATTGACGCCCCGGTGCTGTCGGCGGCGGAGATGCTGTTCCACTCCCTGCCCCGCTCGCGGCAAGCCGACGGGGACGCCGAGGCCCGCACGCAATGCCTGGTGGCGGCGTGGCTGTCCATGATGGGAGCGCCCAATTTCGCCGTGGGACTGTCGCACGCCATCGGCCACATCGTCGGCGTCAAGTACCAGGTGGGGCACGGCTACACGTCCTGCGTCAGCCAGCCCTACGTGATGGAGTACAACCGCCCCGCGTCCGCGGCCAAGCAGGCGCTACTGACGCGGGCCGCCGGGCACGACATCGCCGGGATGAGCGACGAGGCCGCCGCTGAGCTGGCCGCCCGCGCGGTGGACGAATTCATCCTCGGCCTGGGGATGCCTCACCGCCTGCGGGAGCTGGAAATACCTGAAGAGGACCTGCCGGAGATTGCCGAGCTGGTGCTGGAGGACCGCGGCTGCCGCACCAACGCCGTCCAGATAACCGAGGCGTCGCAGGTAATGGAAGTGCTACGCCGGGCGTTCTAGCCTATTTCGCGGCGTTCCCCGTCCCATCTGAATGCCGGATAATGTCAACACAACCTGACCGGCCTACGCAACGGAACGTCCAGAGAGATGTGAGAGATGAGCGCAGAGCCGCAATACGCCAAAACCCCGCAGGAATGTCTTGAGGAGGCCGACCGGCTGTTTGATGCGGGCAACAAGCGGGAAGGGAGCAAGCTTGTCTGGCAGGCCGTCAAGACCGCCCTCGCCGCCATTGCCGACCAACGGGGGCTGCCCCTCCGCAACAATGATGACGCCTTCAGCCTGGCCGTAATCCTAGACAAGGAAGACGGCTATACCCGCGAGCATATCGGCAACTACGCCGTATCCGAAGGCTTCCATGATAACTCTCGTGAAGTTTGGGAAGAGGACAACTACGACCTCTCCCTGTACTACTGGGATGATTTGGAATTCACGGTGTACCGGCCCATAGCGGCAAAGTTTGTACACTACCTTCTTGCGAAAGCCGACAAAGGCACCGTGCGCCAGTGACTTACGACGAACACGTAGCTCAAGCCAACCGGTTTATTGCCGATTCGCACACGCTCCGGCAACAGGGTTCCGGTATGCTGGCGGCTGAAGCGATATGGGGGGCGGCGATCCAGGCGATGGCCGCCGTCAGCCATACCCGGACGCGAGACGATCGCAGGCACCCGCAACAACTCGATTTCATTCTCCTCCTCACGCGGCAATATATTCTGTCGCCAAGTCTCGAAGCAGGATTCGGCACTGTAAGAGACCGGCTCCACAACCACTTCTATACCGGACGGCTGAACCTGCAACAGCTGGCCGAGAATTCGGAGCGCGGGATAGCCTTCGTTCAACAAATGCTGAACATCGCCCGGCAGAATCGTAACCCGGGTTAGCCAATTTACGGGGTCGTCCGCGTTTGCGCCCGAAACGCACGGGCCATTTCGTTTGAGCGAATACAGTATCTGTCTTGAAAAGGAGCGCGTGACATGAAGTACGGATTTACGTTGCCGGGGCGCGGGCTGCTGGCCACGCCGGAACACTTCCAGGCGATTGCGCAAAAGGGCGAGGAACTTGGTTACGACGCGCTGTTCACCGGCGACCACATCGTGGTGCCACGGGACATCGCCTCCCGCTATCCGTACACGGAGGGAGGGGACTTTCCCGGCGCCGCGTCGGGCGAATACATGGAGCAGCTCACGTTGCTGGGGTTCCTGGCCGGGGTAACGTCGACCGTCCGCCTGGTCACCAGCGTGATCATCGTGCCGCACCGCAACCCGCTCATCGCCGCCAAGGCGCTGGCGACGCTGGACGTGCTTTCCGGGGGGCGGCTGGTGGTGGGCGTCGGCGTGGGCTGGATGCGCGAGGAGTTCGAGGCGCTGGACTTGCCGCCCTTCGAGGAGCGCGGGGCAGTTACCGACGAGTATATTCGCGCCTTCAAGGAACTCTGGACCAGCGACGACCCGCACTTTGAGGGCAAGTACGTCAGCTTCGACAACATCAGCTTCCTGCCCAAGCCAGTGCAAAAGCCGCACCCGCCCATCTGGGTCGGCGGCGAGAGCCGCCCCGCCCTGCGCCGGACGGCGGAGCTGGCCGACGGCTGGTACCCGCTAGGCTCCAATCCGACGTTCCCCATGGGGACGCCCCAGCAACTGGCGGCGGGGCTGGAGAGGCTCGCCACATACGCCCGCCGGTTTGGGCGCGACCCGTCGGAGATCGAGACTATCTACCGCACGCACCAGTTCGAGCTTACGGACTCCGCCGCAGACGGCGACCGCCTTTCCTTTGTAGGCAACGCCGAGCAGATCGCGGACGACATCCGCCAATACCAGCGGATGGGCGTGTCGTCACTAGTGCTCGACTTTCAACGCCAGACCGAAGACCTGGACGAAATGCTGGACCGGATGGAGCGGTTCGCCAGCGAAGTCTGGCCGCTGGTGTAGAGTCTACATTAGGGAGTGTCGTCAAATTGCCCCGTCATTCCTGCGAAAGCAGGAATCCAGGATCCCGTGACATTTCGGAACTACCTGGTGGCGGAAACCCCTGGATTCCTGCTTTCGCAGGAATGACGGAAATAAAAGTGTCGCACGCCTGGGAATCGAGTTTGACGACAAGCCCTAGGAGCAACGATATGAAGTACGGCTTTACGCTGCCCGCGCGGGGGCCGCTGGCTATGCCCGAAACGCTGGGGCGCATGGCTCGAACGGGCGAAGAGCTGGGCTACGACGCGCTGTACACCGGCGACCACATCGTACTGCCCAACAATGTCGCCTCGCGCTACCCCTATTCGGTGGGCGGCGAGTTCCCCGGCGGCGCCACGGGCGACTGGATGGAGCAACTGACGCTACTGGCGTTCGTAGCAGGCCAGACGGCCCGAATACGGCTGGTGACCGGCGTCCTCATCGTGCCGCATCGCAACCCCCTGGTGGCGGCCAAGGCGCTGGCCACGCTGGACGTGCTGTCGCGGGGGCGCCTGGTGGTGGGTATCGGCGTGGGCTGGATGCGCGAGGAATTCGAGGCGCTGGACCTGCCGCCCTTCGAGGAGCGCGGGGCGGTTACCGACGAGTATATTCGCGCGTTCAAGGAACTCTGGACCAGCGACGACCCGCACTTTGAGGGCGAGTACGTCAGCTTCGACAACATTCAATTTCTGCCAAAGCCGGTGCAGAAGCCGCATCCTCCCATCTGGGTCGGCGGCGAGAGCCGCCCCGCCCTGCGCCGCACTGCGGAGCTGGCCGATGGGTGGAATCCGCTGGGATCGAATCCGGCTTTTCCCATGGGAACGCCGGAGCAGTTGGCGGCCGGGCTGGAGCGCCTGGCGTCCTACGCCCGCCGGTTCGGTAGGGACCCGTCGGAGATCGAGACCATCTATCGCACGTTCCAGTTCGAGCTTACGGACTCTGCGGGGGGCGACGACCGCCTGCCGTTCGTCGGCAACGCTGAGCAGATTGCCTCCGACATCCGGGAGTACGAGGCTGTGGGAGTCTCGTCGCTGGTGCTGGACTTCCTGAGGCAATCCGAGGACGTGGATGAGATTCTGAGCCGGATGGAGCGGTTCGCCAGCGACGTATGGCCGCTGGTGTAGGCTACACCGCCCTTAAACGTAGGGGCGCACAGCTGTGCGCCCCTACGGGACTTCCCTGCCGACCACTCACATGAGGGAGAGGTAACTAGCGGAAATCTTGCTCGTACAGTTCCCGCAGCCGTTGCAGGCGCGCCTCCGGGATGGGCGGGAGGTCGGCGCAGCGAGCGGTTTCCTCGGCTTCGGCGGCGTTCTTTACGCCGGGGACGGTGGTGTCGATGTCCAAGTTCATTATGCTGAACACCATCGCCGCCTGCGACAGGGTTTCTATCGGCCCTTCCAGCAGGAAGTCCAGCATCGCCGCCTTGCGCAGGTCGGCGGCCATCAGCGCGTCGTCGGGATTGGGCGGGCGGTCGAGGGCGGGCGTCAGCGCACCAGCGGCGTGGGAGCGGATGCCGATGATTCCCATCCCTTTTGACCTGGCCAGCGGGATGATCTGGCCGTTGTCGAAGACCTCCGCGCCCGGCGGCCTGGGTTCCTGGGCAGTGGTGTTGAGCAGGTTGTAGTAGGCGAGCACCGTGTCGTATTCGCCGCTGTTAATCAGCCGGTGCATGGTGGGAACGTGGTGGTCCATGGCCGACAGCCCTATGAACTTGGTCTTGCCTGCCTGCTGCATCTCCTTGTAGGCGTCCAGCACCGGGCCGAGCGCGTCGTCGCCGGTGATGGAGTCCGGGGCCTCGCCGCGCTGCTCGGTGAAGCGGTTGTGCACGTGCAGCACGTCCACCTGGTCCCGCCTCAGACGGTTCAGGCTGCGTTCCACGGAGCGCTGCACGGCGCCAGCCACGTCGTCCATTTCGCCGGCCCGCAGCCTGACCTTTGTGGCGACGACCACGTCCTCGCTGCGGCCCTCCAGGGCCTTGCCGAGGGCTTCCTCGGCCTTGCCGTCGCCGTAGGATGGGGCGACGTCAAAGAAAGTGATGCCCAGGTCCAGCGCCCGGTGCACCGAACGGATGGCCTCCGCCTCGTTGGTTGCGCCCCAGACCTGCCCGATGCCCCCGCCGCCGAAGCCGGCCCGGGATACCCGCAGGCCGGTGCGGCCCAGTATGCTGTACTGCATCAGCGATTCACCTCCGCGCTGACTGGCGCGTCCCGGCGTTTGGATGTAACGATGTAGACACGCTCCATATCCATATCATCCATATCGAATAGCTGGCAACGGCCCAAGCCAATGAACCCGTGTTCAAATTCTCCGTACTCGTCCTGGATTTCCAGGATGCGGAAATCGTCCGGGTCAAGCAGAGGAAGGGCGTGCAGGTCAAAGATTTCGTCCTCTTCCATATTGCGCCGTACACCGTCCATAACGGTAGTGTATGAGTTCATTGTTTCCGGGAGCAGCCAGGAGGCGGCCACTACCAGATCCCAAGTGTCCAGTATAGTACATTACCGGAAGCAGGCGGCAAACAGGGAAAAGTCGCCGTGCCTTTCGGACAGGTCCCGCTCCGCTGCCATCAGGTTTTTGATAAATCTTTTCTTGCTTTTCATATCAACTCCGCGACCTCCCGCATCTGTCCTAGGGTCTGTTGACATTTGATTATATGGCCGAATGAGCAACATCAAAGCCTTGGTGTGAGGCATGAGGGCCTCCCTTTCCTGTAGATAGTCCCACATAACCGACCTGGCCGCATCGCCGATGGGCATCCTCCGCTCTCTCCTCCTCTTGCCCATAACCAACAGCGTGCCATTGGCAAGGTCCACATCATCGGAACCCGTTGGTTTCGCACCAGTCGGCATTCCACGCCTCCCCGGAGCGGGCGACGGTCAATGCTAGGAACTCCAGTATCAGCCTGGTCAGGGCGTGGGCGGTTGATTCCCACACCAGCGACAGCGTCCCAGGAACCTGGCCGCAGGGCAAGCCGCGTGGTACTTTTCCGGCCGCTTGACCCACGGCAGGACTTTGAGCAGCACCCGGCACGCCGGGTTGTCCGGGCGGTAGCCGTGGTTAACGCCCTCCTGAAATTGCCGAAGGGCCATGACCGTTTCCATTCGTTACCTGACCCGGCTAGCCGTCTCGGGCCTCTCGGTCCAGATGGGCTCCGGCACGGCAAGGGAATCGGGCGCGGGCAACCTCGGTGAAGGTGGGTATTGACGGAGTGGGATTGCGGGCGGACTCCTTGGCCTCGCGCTTCTCAGCGAGGGGGTCGCGTCCTTCGGCGACGGCGGAGCGGTTACCGGCCGCCAGGGAACGCGCCTGGGCCAGGCTGACGGCGGGATAGGATCCCAGCCCGATGTCTCGGCGCTTTTCGTTGATAAACGTTGCGCTGTACCCAGGACTTGGTGCCGGATGGGGCAGCGTTCAGGTAGAGTCCGTCGCCGTCGCCATGCCTGCCAGGCTTGGCGATGGTCATAGCCAGGAGTGCGTTGACCTTGCCGAAACCCATCCGTTCCCGCACGACGAGCGGGATGCAGTAGCATTTTCTGAGAGAGTGTTTAATAAGTTCGGTTCACTGTCAAAGAGCGGGTTTCAGGCGCATCCGCCGTTCCTGAGCAATCAGGGGTACGCCCCCACCCTAACCCTCCCCCGGGGGAGAGGAAACTTATTAAACACCTTCTAAGAGCAAACGGGAAAGCTCAAGGCAGGTGTATCATCAAATTAGATACACATGGGAAGTAAATGAGACTTAATGGGACGTTGAGGAAAATTGAAGTGGCGGAGAGAGTGGGATTCGAAGTGATAGAATATTGTAGCTAGATAGTGCTGGGTTTGCCGCGATACTCTCATTTTTCCCACATTTTTTCCCACACGGCCATCGGGCTGTTATGGCATTTCCTGGGACTGCTTTGGACGACCCCGGCGAAAGCGTAAGGCCCCCGGGCGGGCTCCTGTGCCGGCCTACGCTCCAACGGCCTTGGCGCCGGATATTCCATAAGGGCATTGGCGTGGGAGGCTTTCGCCGTCCGCCGCTCAGTGGCCGTTGTCTCCATGAATTTACCCGAAATCACCCTACTTATTTCGCCTTGGCTTTCTTGCCGGAGCCTTTACCCGGTAGTTCACCACGTCCAACCAAGACTGGAACGGAGCCTCGATTCGCGCTCTTCGTGCAGGCAGGATCACATCCCCGAAATTCATTACCTCGCCGGGAAAGAAATTGTGCTGAACCATCCAACCGTCGAGAAATATCTGTCTTGATTCCGGGCTGCGAAAAGCCTTTGGTCTTCTCAAAATTTCCAAAGCATTACGAAAAGCCCGATGAGGGTCAAGTACAAAAGTGAAAAATCTCTCGATTTCTGCGGCCGGTATGTACTCACGGGACGGGAGCTCCCGTTTGATTGCTTCCACAACATCAGCAAATTCTCTCGACTCTTCGACTTCCCGGTCACTCACTACAAGGGTGAAATAGTAGTCTTCTTCCAGCAAACGGCCGGCTGACTTTCGAAATGTTTCAATTACCTCTATGGCCGCAGAGGATTCAAAGTAATCCTGGGCTTGGGCCACCAAGATGCAGGAAGTTTCCAGATCCTCCACAACCCAGCAGCCGCCCTCGACCGGATGGAGAGAAGCGTACTCTATGCCCAGCACTTGAATTCCTTGTACGCGCAGTTTCCTAGTTTCTTTGACCGCTTTACTGACGTATTTCTCAAACCAGCGATGAACTGTCGACTCTGGAATACTGGTTCTAGGAGACCGGAGCCTGATTTCATCAACTGTCTCCTTATACGTCTTACCTGATAGGCGAGGCTCAATGGAACGGGCGATCACCTCGGCTGGGTAGTGTTGGCGAAACGCATTTGCGTCGCCGCCGAACTGGTGTCGGCACTTCTCTGTCCGGCACCGGTATTGCTGCTGTCCTCCCCTGCGGCCGTTTTTTACGACACTGGTCCCGCCACATCCCGGGCATGCCTTTGGCGCGTTTACGTCGCGCATCGTTCATCACCTTGGACCTTATGCTATACCTCGGAAGAATTATATCCTGCAATTTGCAATAGAGTACAGGTTTTTGGGCTGACCCGTGGCTGAAGCGGAAAAATTGGGGACACATAGTTGAACCTGTTTTCAGTAAACCGCAAAAAAACGGCGCTGCGGGACTGTGATAATGGAGATAGGCCATGGTGAGTCCTGTGCACGGGAGGTTAAAGATGTGTATCGACCATCACCGGCTGCTGCGCCTGCCGGAAGTCCTGCGTATGACTGGTTTGAGTCGGAGTACTCTTTATCGCCTGATGGCGACAGGACAGTTCCCGGCTCAGGTGTCCACCACTGGGTTGCGCGCGGTGGGCTGGCGGCAGACGGACATCCTGAAGTGGGTGAAAGACCGGCCTGATAAGGTATCCAAATAAAGGTGAAGAGGCATTTTCGTGGCTACATCGCGGGACAGGAGGGCCGTCAGCCAACGGGCGCGGCGGCTGGCGGCGAGGGCCTGCGGAAACTGCGGCTCCCCGGACGAACTCATGATCACCTGGGGCGACGGGCAGACTCTGGCCATCTGCCGGTCATGCAAGGCCCGGTTGGATTCGCAGCCGCCCATGGAACCGTACTGCGCGTTCTACGAGGAGCCCTCTGCCCGGTTTCGTCCGGACGGTCGCGGTCTCCCGGAAGAGGCCTCCGAAGAGGAATTTTCCAAGCCTGCTCACGGGCCTATCAGGGCGGCCTGGAAATGGATCAGGGACCTCTAATCGCCACTGCCCCATCTTTTGAGGAGACCCGTTACCGGCGCAGGAAGTCCGCGTCAACTCTGAGCGCCAACCAATGCTGCGGAACTGCCCGGCGCTGCCAGGCTATCTCTTGCTACCCGTGACGCAAACGGGTTTCCTGGCAGAGAACCACCTTTCAAGACAAAGCAAGACAAAGCAAGGAGGTGTTCCATGAACCGGAGTGATGAGAGTCTTCTGTGGTGGCTGACCATGTGCCCGTGGGCTTCGGCGAGGGACCTTGCTGAATTTGCCCAGATGACCGTGTCAACTGTCAACCGGCGCTTGGATGCCCTTTACGAGCAGGGCAAGGCCGTGTCCCGGATGGTGGGACGGGGAGACCGGGCGAAGCGCCGCTGGATACTCGCGTCGGAGTACTTGGAGAGGAAATACGCAACCAGCCACGGCCACGGGGGGCATACAGGAGTTGAGGACCATCACCACAACCCGTTGGATTCCCTTGTTGACGGCCATAGTCACGTACCCTGGCCTCTGAATCAGGCCGGGATAAACGAACTGTACAAACGGCTGCCCTATGCCATCGCATTCTACAAAATCGCCCCGCGGCTCTTTGCCGAGGCCGGTCAGGAGTGGATGGCCGAGGTCGTTGGCAATGAACCGGTCCCGCTGACGTGGAGTTTCCTGAGAAGGGGCCAACTGGTTGAGGCGGTGGCCGTATACCAGAACAGCACCCAGGAATTTACGGTCGCGTTCTGCTGGCTCGGCAGACAACTGAAGCCAGCCAGGATGCTTGAAAAATGGCATGAGCGCTTTGCCAACGTCAGGTACACATCCGTAGCCGGGGAACTTTATAGGGAATGGGGTCGCTGTACCCCGCCGGACCCGGACTTCGATCCCACCCCGCAGCCCGGCTGTTACGTGATGGCCGAGGCGGACGAATACAGTGTCCGGCAAGCCATGGAACTGATTGCCGGGGATGATTACCTCCACGAAAACGCCTTCTCCTGGTGGGTGGCGGGAGACCCGTGCCGGAAGATTGGCGAGTCGGGCCGGGTGTGGCCTGAAGGCGACTGGATCTGCGACCGTTTCGAGAACGTCACGCTGGGAGAGCCGGAGAGGGCGGCTCCGCCGGGCACCGGCGGGGACCGGGACGCCCCGCCGTTTCCCCCATCTCTCTCGATGGTCCTGCCGTACCGGATCCTTGCCCTGGCCGAAGATCATCCGGCAATCAGGGAAGAGGACGCGGAAGACATCCTTGGCGAGAAGCCCGAAGCCGTTGACGCCCTGGTAAAAGACGGGCTGCTGGCGCGGGTGCGGGACGTTTACTACCTGGGTGGCTCAGCCTTCATCCACGTGGCCGCCCGTGACCGGATCTCGGTAACCTCCGTCCGTCAGAGGCTGCTCTCCTATCTGGACGAAGATATGCAACGGCACCTCCACGACCTGGCCCACAACCGGGGTATGTGGCGGATCGTGCGCAGCCTGCGCCGTCAGGGAATCAAGGTCTACGGCGGCTGGAGAGGGGTTCAGAGCTTTCCCGGATTGACTCAGATTCAGCTGGACGGACTGCTGTACGCTGACGGCCCCTGGGGGAAAACTCGCTACTTCCTCGAGTACGAGCGTACCGCCACCACGCCCGAGCAGGTCTCCAGCAAGCTCCGGCCCTACCGCAGGGCGTCAGACCAAGGCGTCCGGTTCCCGGTGATATGGATCACGGAAACCCGCCGGGCCGCGGCGCGCATCGTTCAGAGGGCCAGGGGTTTGGATGTCATGGCCGCCACTCTGGACGAGTTGGATGACGGTCCAATCGCGGGGCGGAACACGATATGGCGCTCATCGGCCGGCGGAAACGCGGAACTGAAATCTTACTGAAATCAGGAAAGTGCTCCCGGAATAGCTGCGCAGCCATTCAGCGAAAATCGCGGGCGCCTCAGGGGGTGAAGCTATGACTGAATGAAAGCTGAAAGAGGTCAGCTCCCTATTTGAATCCCAGGATTTCCTGCGCGCCGGCTCCCGGAGCCCAGGCAGGCGGGCAAGCGCCGGATGGCTATAAGAAATACTTCCGAATTGTAGCGGGATTATAGCCGTCTCCCAGGATTTCCTGCGCAGCCGGGCCCGGCGCCCGGCCGGGCGTCCTGAGAGGCTTGAGCAAGCCCCTCCCTATACGGAACCTGTCTCTTCCGCCCATAAACGTCGGTTGGTTCATCGCCCTCGTGACGTGTGGAACTCTGGATGGAAGCCGTCCTCCCAGGGGTTCAAGCGCTTTACGCTTCATCGCTGTTGCGTGGGGCAGGGGCCGGGTGAATTCCGTTCGACCGTGACTGATATACCGGATTCCTGCTGCTTTCCGGTTCCCGGCCCTGGCTTCCAGATCTGCCGCCGGGTCAGTGGGGGCAATATTCTCAACCGGTGTGCCGTGCAAGGAAAATCGCCGCATCTACGTCTGGAATCCGGTTCGGCCCTATACCGATGGTTATCCCGGGATACGCTCCCCTGCCCCTGATTGGGATGAGCCGTATGCTAAGGTAGTATCTCTGGTTATACTCGCAGCGAGCACCAGCCAGGGGGCAGTGTCCAAACTTCTGCGTGACGAGACCACAACCCACTACCTATCCAACGCCGCACAGCCGGTTGGCAGTGCCGCGGTGGAAAACTCTCAGAGCATCCCGGGGTCTGCGGATTCGTCCTACGCAGGCCCGTCGCATGGCGTCCGCGCGACGCTAGGGTGAACGCGCAACGCGCCTACGTGGAATGAAGGTCATGCGTTCTCGGCCCCCTTGTAGACCAGCACCTACGGCCGCACGCCATCGGCTGCCAGCGCGACTGTCTCGTCGGGGAGGCGCAGGGACACCTGATACCCCGCGCTGCATTCCGGCGCCACCGCCATTGACGCAGTGAATGGGATGCCCCCAGCGTCAACACAAGTAGGTCGCGATAGTGGGGACATCTCTTTTGAGCGTGTCCATGCACCACCGTTCAACCCGCTTATAGATGCCATCGCCGGTGAACCGCTGAGCAGTGACCTTCGGCGTCCCTGCCCCAGGCCAGCAGTACCGTCTCCCGGTACTCGGTTATGGTGTCACCTATTCCGGCGCTATGGGGAGTTGCGTATAGATGTTCACCGTGTCCACGTGCTGGATGATCACCTGCTGGGCGTCCAGGCCGTACCCTCCGGCGGCCGAAGGGTGCGCTGGTACTGGCAGGGCCAGCTCTGGTTGCGCGATTCTGGGGCACAGCAGGGCGGCCTCTCGCTGTATGTCCAGGGCGCGGGGCGGGAAACGGACGTCGTCCGCCAACCGGGCCAGCCGTCCCGCCACGTCGCCCGCGCCCCACAGGACGTGAACATGGCCGCCGGTTACCGCCGCCTCGATGCCGGGGTCCGGCTCCATGCCGGGAAACAGCAGCGCCGCGATCAGGAAGGGCTTTCGTCCGCCGAGGCGCTCCCCCAAGTAATTGCGGACTGAAAGCATACCGTACCACGCTTGGTGGCTGGGGCTGTCGGCGGCGGTCCTGCCGCACGGCTCGTCGAGGAACCACTGCCCCTGGACGATGTGGTAGCGGCCGCCCTTGACCTCGACGACGAAACGGACGACTCCCTCAATCCAGACGATGAAGTCGATTTCCGGCCCGTTGGGCCCCGCCCTGACAGAGTAGAGCGCCGCGCCGGGCAGCGCCGACGCCTCCAGGTCGCGGTATACGGCGAGTTCCGCCTGCCGCTTGACGTCCTCCAGCATGTGGCTGGGGAAGTTGGGTCGCATTTCCATGATGTACCTCCCCGAATTTTGGGCAAACGAAAACCCCCGCCGCATTCCGGCGGGGGCATGAGCTGTGGTTGCCGCGGCAGCGCCTTCGGGCGCGGAATTTCACATCGGGGACACCTCCTGCACGCCGGGGCCGTCAATGACCCGAATACGGGAATCCCTGCCACCGCCTGTGACGGCAACGGGGAAAGGGAAAAAGGAAACGGTTAGCTGCTTGCGAGTTTCGGCGCACATCGCACTGGCCCAAGTCGATAAATATGCGTCCCTAGCGGCCCAGAACAGGGCTTGGGGCATTCGGCAGGACGGGCACTGTCCGCTCTGTCTCCAAAGGCCAAGGAGACCAAGAACCGCTCCTATGCGGTAGTGGAAGCAGAGAGACTGAAGGCAAGGAAGCTCACCGCGCCTAAGACTCCCGGTTCCCGTGGGGCTTGGCGGCTTGAGTCCGCCCGTTGCAAACCCGTCACTGATCGTGCGTTTCCCTTGATCGGTACGAGAGGATGGCCTGCCGGAGGGCGTTGTCATAGGCTACCGCAACGTCCTTGCGGGCCATGTAACAGCGGCTCCACGCAGCCGCGTAGTCGCAGTCCGGTTGACTGATGGCCGCCTCGTATTCTTCGTCAGTGGCGTCTACCGCCTCCGCGTAATCCGGCGCTGCTGCCACCCTGGCGGTCTGTATCGCTTCACAGAGCGATGAATACTCCCTCGCCATCATCACCCTCCTGATGATTGCTGTGTCCATCTCCCTCGCCCGCACATTCCCCAATGGGCGGGCGAGGGAGAGGAGTAGTCATCCATGAAAACAGGCTGCGGAGCCGTGTTACGGGGGTGCCCCTTCCTGGGGTAATCCAGCCCTGAGCTGAGTGCATGATGTAATGAATATAGGGCGGCAGGGAGCGATTACCTTGCCGCCCTCTTGCCATCTGCGGCAGAGGGGGAAAGGGAGAAGGAAAAAGGGCCGACCCGGGCGAAGGGACGGCCGGATGATATGAGAGGATGGCCCGCCGGATGCCGGCAGGGCGAGTCCGGCGGGAAGCCCCGCAAACCGCGAGTTTCAGGAGATTGACGGAATGACACCAAACACCGGCAACCAAACCCTGCTGCGAAACCTGGCCATCGGCATGACCATACTGGCCATCGCTGGCATCATCGCGTCGCTGTTCCTCATGAACGGCGGCGTCGTTGGCGGCGCCAGCGGCACCGGAAACCCCGGCGGCGGCCCCAGCGCCCTCGCCACCACCACCGACCTCGAACCCGAAGGCTGCCCCGACAACTATACCCCGAAGGTCGAGGTCAGCACCGGACACTACGCAGTGTTCGACACCTTCTGGGACGACCACGACCACCACGACGGCAACGGGAAAATCAACGAACTCAGGAGCAACCCCTGCGCCGCCGAACTGACAAATTGGAAGAAGGACACCACCACCAGCCCCCCCAAATGGAAGCCGACGCGCACCCAGTCCAATTTCGACATCCATCAAACGGTGATGCACGTGGGCGAGAGCAGCAAGCAGTCGCCGGCGGCGACGGTATCGCGGCTCAAGAATCCCCCGGCCAACACGACGAGAGACACCGACGACGTGGACCGCTATCCCTTCGCCTACACGCAAGGGGAGGACGGCACGAACGACCTCAACCAGGCTACGGAGAACTGGAACCGCAAGAGCGGCTACGAAAACCTCTGGGTGCTGCCCTACTGCGGCCCGGGCTACACCGGAACCAAAATCAACACCGGCGGCCTCTGCATCGCCTTCTCCGCCGCCCTCCTGAACTCGAGCGAATGGGTCGGCACGATGCAGTACCAGTTCGATTCCATCCGCCAGTACGTCCTGGACGAGGACCGCAACCACAAGTGGCACACGGTGCACGGAGACCGCCGGGAGGTGGAGTACCCGGAGGACTACCGGGGCCACGTCGCCGCCTTCTGGCCCCACGACGCTATTCCCGCAGGCCAGGAACAGGTCACCTGGACCACCGACGATGTCGCCAGGAACTCGCTGGACATCCAGCCCGGCGCCTACCAGCACCGCTACTGGGCCTTCACCAAGCCCGGCGTCTACACCTTCGAGGTGCACATGGTTGGCAGCCCGAACCCGGATGCAACCCCCAGCCAGTCAGCCCCGCCGACTCGGTGGGCAGCCTGGTGGGCGTCTACACCTTCCAGGTAGGCACGAAGGCCGACCTGTCGGTCTCGGTGTCCGCCGCCGAGGCCGCCCCCAGCGGCGGCGGCTCCGCCGGCGAACTGGTACCCGGCGACACCGTGGAAATCACGGTAACCGCCACCAATTCCGGCCCCGACTCCGTCGGCTACGACGGGACGGCCCCCAAGACTTATCTCAAAGACGACCTGGTGGTGGAAGTCCCCCTGCCCGCGGGCCTGACCTACGTCTCGTCCACCGCCAGCACCAACGGCAGAACCGACAGCTATGACAGCAGCACCGGCCAGTGGAAACCGGGGAACATCGCCCACGGTTTCGACGATGAAATCACCATCAAGGCCACGGTGGACGCCGAAACCCACGGGAAGAAGCTGGCAACCGGGGCCAAAATCTACTCCATGCAGTACGTGAAATCCGACGACACCGGCAGCGACCCCATTAAGTTCCCGGTGCTAGACCCCAAGCCCGGCAACAACACGGCCAGCGCCGAGTTGTCCGTGGCCGCCATCACCAACACCGACCCCATCTTCCACGTTGTCGCCGGCAGTGTGGCCGAGAACTCCGCCGCCGGGACCAACGTCGGCGCGGTGATTCCCGTGCTGGAACCCAACAGCGGCGACACCCTGACCTACTCCCTGTCGGGAACCGGCTCCGGGCTGTTCACCGCAGTCAGCGCCACCGGCGGGGCCCAGCTCCAGGTGGCCCAGGGCGCGGCCATCAACTACGAGGACGCCATCGAGAACAAGAGCGCCGCCTACTACGACCTGGTCCTGAGCGTCAGCGACGGCCTGGACCAGTACGGCAACGCCGACCCCTCCGTGGACAACAGCATCGGCGTGCGCGTCAACATAACCAACGTGGACAACGCCTCGGAGACCCTGGCCGACACCCTGAGCGCCAGCCCCGCCAGCCCGACCGCAGGCGACACGGTCACCCTGACGGCCCACGTCACCAACTCCCCGGTGGCCTCCAGCGCCTTGTCCTACGGCTACAGGGTTTACAATTCCGACGACACTATCTTCTCCGGCACCGCCGCCGTCGACGGCCCGTCAGTCGCGGTGAAACTGGAGTCGGCCGGCACCCAGAGTACGATATGAGCGTGTCGTACGGCAGCGGCAACGATAAGGTCACTGTCACCACCGGCAAGGTGACCGTAACCTGGGCCGCCCCGCCTACGCCCACACCGGGACCGACGCCTACGCCTACGCCGGATCCCTTTGGGTAATCGATACTAGGCAGAATCGACAATTGTTAGCCCCAGATCACTGCCGAGACCAAGTAGAGCGCCGATAGAAAATAGATGCTCCTCCGGTCATACCTGGTGGCAATCCGGCGCCAGTGCTTCAGCTTGTTGAATGCCCTTTCGATGAGATTTCGCTGCCGGTACAGTTCCCGGTCGTATTCCCAAGGCTCTTTCCGGTTGCGCTTGGGCGGTATGACTGCCGTGGCGCCCCCGGACCGGATGAATCCCAGTATCCTGTTGCTCTCATATCCCTTGTCCGCCAGCACCGCTCCGGCCTCGATTCCATTCAACAGGGGTACCGCCTGAGGACCGTCCGCTGCCTGCCCGCCGGTGAGAGCGAATCGCATCGGCTGCCCCCGGGCGTCGCACACCATGTGTATCTTGGTGGTCAGTCCGCCGCGGGAGCGGCCCAGAGCCTCGCTTTGGCCCCCCCTTTGCCACAGGCCGACTGCTGATGCGCCCGGACTATGGTGGAGTCGATCATCACGTGGCGGTTGTCCGGGTCATCCAGCAGCGCCTGGAATATCCTCTGCCAGATTCCGGACCTGGCCCAGCGGGTGAAACGCTTGTGAACGCTCTTCCAGTTGCCGAATTGTGCCGGCAGGTCCTTCCACTGGGCGCCGCTGCGCAGGACCCAGAGCACGCCGTTAACGAAGTTGCGGTTGTCTTTGGCCGTAACGCCTACCCAGCCCTGACGGCCCGGCAAAAATCCCTCTATCCGGTCCCACTGGGTGTTGCTCAATTCATAATTCTCCACAGCACAACCTCCACCGCACCAATCTGACAGGGTTACACTCTACCTCCTTGGAGCAGATTCCGGCCTGCCTGTGACGATCCCAGTTTCATCAATTGTCGATTTTGCCTAGCCAAGTGGCCGGCCTGGAAATCGGGGCGCCCCTCGCGGGCGCCCCGCACATCCCAATGGATTCCGGCCTCCCCCCGTCATTCCTGCGAAAG
This sequence comes from Dehalococcoidia bacterium, assembly GCA_963664375.1. Lineage (GTDB taxonomy): Bacteria > Chloroflexota > Dehalococcoidia > Lucifugimonadales > UBA3495 > VXOI01. The sequence continues at coordinate 1,259,682 of OY761449.1, read as the reverse complement.
CGGGAATCTCCATAATCGCTAACGACTGATGATGATGAATATGCCCATGTCTCTGCGCCGCCGCCCCGGGCCTGCTGCTTTCATTCCTGGCCCTGGCCCTCTTCCTCCCCTTCCCCGGCTCCACCCCCGCCGCCTCCGCCCAGAGCGTCGCCCTCACCGCCAGCGACATCACCCCCAGCAGCGTGAAGCTGACCATCAGCGGTCATACCGCCCAATGGTGGTGGCAGGCGAACAAGGCACCCTACACAAACTGTTCCTCCTCCGCAGTCCCGGCCAACCGTGCCTACAAGACCATCTCATACTTGACCGGCGACACGGCCTACACCTTCAGCGCCTACAGCGACAGCGGCTGCAACACCCTGCTGGCCACGGCCAGAGAGTTCACCACCCTCCCTCCGACCTTCAAGGTGATACAGGCGCATATAAGCGAGAACCGCGCCGGGCTGGTAATTGACGGCAGTGCAGATAGCTGGTTCTTCAAGGCCGACTCCGCGCCTCACCACATTTGCGCGCTCGGCGGCACCCGATATCTACCGTTCAGAACTGTCCTGAATTTACTCCCTAAAACGGCCTACACCTTCAGCGCCTACAGCGACAGCGGCTGCAACACCCTGCTGGCCACGGGCGAAACCTTCACCATCCGACAACTGGAGCCGCTGCCCCAATGCGACGGCATAACCATGCAGCAGGAATTCACAAATATATCCAGAGCAGGATCAGCCGGGGCTTGGTCGGATGTATTTATTTCCAACGAAACGGACCTTCCTATCAGGAATGTTGGAATCGAGTTGTTCAGACTGGAAAAGGGTTTGACGTCTGCGAGCTACAAAAACTCCCTTTCTCGAGATGAGCTTCGCATTGGGCCTTTCAATCCGGAAGGATCGGCTCCCGGTATCCAATATACGGTGCAAGGCATTGCAAGTACGGGCGCCCCCTCGACTAATCCCAACACTATAATTTTTGACGTGACTGAGATTCCGGCGAATTCCACGTACAAGATAAGATATCAAAGTAGTTCTGTAGGCAGACTGACTGAGTTGAACGCCGTTCTGACCGTGAGTTCCGGGGGGGACGCGCCCGTAACTTTGTGCCGCAGCCACGATTCAACCTGGATGTACTCGACGCCACACAATGTTGGGTATAATGCTGCTACGTCTTATACGCCGTCATTTCGGATGACGGTGGACGACCCGTTGCCGGCCACGGGAGGGACCGTCAATTTCAAAATCAGCATCATGGAAATGTATGGTGCTGTAATACAGTCCTGCGTGAAGCTGGATTTCAGCAGCGGCCTTAGCATTACCCTGGACGCAAACAACAAACCTAACGTCACTTACACTCCCGCCAATGGCACCGGGGACGTCATGGAGTATGACGGCAACGGTACGGACAACTACAAGCGCGGCTATACGACTGTTTCAGACCATAACCCCCATTACCGCTGGGGGCTTTGCTCCGGCGCCGACGGCAAATTCAGCGGCGGAATCTACCACATTGGGTACTGGGACAGATACAAGGAGACTCCCAACAAAACGTCACTGGATTTTACGGTGCCCTTTACGGTTACGTTGAGCTCCGAGGCGAAGCTCAGCGACCAGTGCGTCACCGCCACCTTTCGTTACTTGCCATCAGGTTCCTTGCCATCAGAGAGCGATTATCAGGAAAAAACTTCGACCATCTGCCTGGGCGTCCAGCCGGCCGAGGAGCCGCCGGTCTTGCTGCGCGACGGCCGGGCGGACATCATCACGCTGTACCAGTGCGCGTCCGGCGACGTGGCCAGCGGCGGCTTCCTCCCCTGCCAGGGCAAGACAGCCGACGACCTGGCCCTGTACGTGGACGCCTCCCGGCTGGCCTTGGAGGACGCGAAAACGACGGACGACATAGACGCCTCGGGGAGCGCGGCGGCAAGGGCCGGCGCGGACTACCGGCTCTTCCGCCCCGAAGACGTGGTGATTCACGTGCCCGACCAGGCCGCCCGCCGCTTGCGGGTGGTCACTGACCTTCCGACCTACCCGGCCGGGAACGTGTGGTACTCCGGCAACGACAACGCGGATGACCCTGACGACAACAATGACTTCGGCTACATAGCGGGCGTATCCACCAGGCTGAAGGTGCTGACCGGCGGGGGCACGTATCCCAAATTATGGGTGTCAATGTGTCCCGATGCGGCAACCAGCCCCACGAAAACTTTACCCTGCACGACTGGCGCCAACACCAACCCTGGCACTCTGCGCGGATTTGCGGAGCTCGGTCGGTCTTTCGTGATGTACGACATGGCAGCAACTCAGCCGGCACGGAACTACACCGGCAATTGGTCTTTCCTGACCAGGGACATCGGGCTGACGTCCATGCTTGAGTTCAGCGAGCTGGGCACCTACGAGCAGGACATAGTAGTCGTAGCCGGGCCGGATGATACCGTCGGCCCGTGGACGGACGCGGCGGGGCGTTACACCTTCCACGTGGGGCCGGCGGCGGATCTTGGAGTGGGCTTCGGCGGGAGCGTTCCGGCGGGGAGCAAGAGGGCCTTCACCGTCGTGGCCGCCAGCGACGCCACCGGGGACGTCCAGCCGGCGCCGTTGGCTGTGGGGAACAAGGGGGCCTGGAAGGCGCTGCGCCCGGAGGTGACGGTCACCGCAGGGAACGGCAAAGCCCCGGCCAACGTAACCCTGGCGCATATCGGCTTGGGCAGCTACTCGTCCGACAGCAGCAGCTACGACAAGAAAACCGGGGTCTGGACCCTGCCCGAGGGCTTCCACGGCGTGGCCACGCTGACCCTGGTGGCCGACGCACCGGAAGCTGGCTCTCCAGCCCGCGCTAAGAAAACTGCCATCGGGACTTGATTACAGGAAACGGCTCCTGTATGATAGTGCCTCGTCGGGAAATTTAGTGTCGGAATTTCCTCTTATTTCTGGTTACTGGGCAAGTCTTTTGGGTCTATGCTACCTAGTCGAATAGACGCTCGAACAATGGTCAACGCTAGAAAGAATTTGTGTTCCAGTGTGCTGCCGCAAAAAGAAAGTTTGATTAGGGCTCGACCAAAAGTTTAGGTCGAGTAATCTCTTGGGACGACGAGGTGAAAAGTGATTGGTTGGAGATTTGAAGACAGGGTACGTACCATTGCACGCTCTCTGTGGAACTTGAGCCCCGGACAGGGGGCAGCAGAATTTATAGGTGCGGAAGAGATCGATTGCGTATGCCGCACTGAGGATTTGGTGCATTTGGTTGAATGCACTCAGCTACGCACCATGGAGAAATAAAGACTTCAGGTGAGTAAACTGGCTGCTGCCAAGAGGGAACTGGAAAGGCAGAGAGAAACAGTCAAGTTATGGATAGTAACAGAACATGAACCAACACCAGAGCAAAGACGAGCAGCTGTAACTGACAATATCACTACGCTCTCTCTGCAAGAATTCTCCAAACGGCTACTTGATTCCCGTAGCTATTTGGAGGCTCGTTCCAACTGTGCATTCGGCAGCGCCGCTGACCCGGAAACCGGGCAGACCAACCTGCCCGATAACGAATACGTAGCTCTCCCCATAACTACGAATGAGAGAGCGGAGTCTTTCTCTATAGAAGACCTCGCTAATATGCTGACCAATGGCGAGAGTATTATGCTCCAAGGTCCCTTTGGAGCGGGAAAAAGTCTTACAGTTCGAGAGGTTTTTAAGGAGCTAAAGAACTTGCATTACAAGAACCCTGCCGCACCTGTCCCCATGGCGATAAACCTGCGAGAACATTGGGGCCAGAGTGATGTTGACGAATTGATTCGCCGCCACGCGGCCAGAGTGGGGTTCGAACGTGCATACGAGCTGGTGCGTACTTGGAACGCTGGAGGGATAGTAGCTCTCCTAGATGGTGTGGACGAATTAGCCTCCCCTGCCTTCCCCACAGACAGGGAAGGAATTCGTAGTTCCAGACAACGAGCCTTGCGAGTCGTCAAGGAATTTGTCGCTCAATCCAAAGGAAGATGCGGCATATTGCTAGCAGGCAGGGATCATTATTTCGATTCCATAAATGAGGCAAAGAGAATTCTTTCTTTGCCTAGTGATATGCGGTATGTAAACATCGGAGAATTTTCAGAAGAACAGGCAAAACAGTACTTATCCAACAAAGGAATAAGCCAAAACTTGCCTACATGGCTTCCACGAAAACCGTTGCTCCTTGGATACCTGACCGCAAAAGGGCTGCTGAAAGATGTTCTTGCTATCGAGAGCGAAAGCGGAACAGCCTATGCGTGGGACCAGTTTCTAGATCGGATTTGCGAAAGAGAAGCCGACTTGGATGTCGAGATCGACAAAGACGCCGTTCGACAGCTATTGGAAGTGCTTGCTACTCGCTCGCGACAATTCAGCAATGGAACTGGACCCTTGTACGAATCAGACCTAGCAGAGGTTTTCAAGAATGTAACTGGAATCGAACCTATGGAGCCCGCGAAAGCCCTCTTGCAGAGGCTCCCAGGGCTCACCTCTCGCGACCAAGAAATCGGCGCGCGCTCATTTATCGACTTAGAGATGCTTCAAGCATTAAGAGCCGGAGATGTAGCACGGTTTATCGAAAATCCTTATGAAGCGATAAACCAAGGTTCTTGGCACCACTCCCTAGACGAGTTTGGGTGCTCGGTAGCTGGTGTACTGGTCCAGCGCAAAGGAATGCAACACCAGAACCACAAAGTTGCCGCGATGGAAGCCTTAAATCGTTGGCGAGAACCTACCTTGGCGTTGGACTGTCTGCTGAGCTACAAACGGGAAGAGGACTCCGTCATTCTGGACGCCGAAGGCATGACAATCATCGGAGGAGTCTGTGATACGGTCGATTTAGTTGAAAGCAACTTGCGAGGAGTGATCTTCGACAATTGCCTCACAGAACACGTTAGATTCGACGTCAATCTGCCCACAAACGTCGTATTCCGCAAGTGCAGGATTGACCGAGTGGAAGGTGTGGTTGCATCTAGGGAGTTGCCTGCTATGTTTGACAACTGTGAGGTCGTCGAATTTGATAATACACAGACCAATACGGCGATAATGAGATCCGATCTGACGCCCTCTGTTAAGGTTTTGCTGACTATCATACGTAAATTGTTCCTACAGAGAGGATCAGGGAGAGTAGAGTCGGCACTTTACAGAGGCCTTGATGAAAGGTACACTAGGTACGTCGAGACGATACTGCAACACCTTGATTCATCTGGGATAGTTTTTTCTCATCCCGCTCCAAGAGGGACAATATGGCATGGAAATCGAGCGGAGCGGGCCAGAATGCTCCAAATCTTGGAGAAGCCGACCACATCCGATGATGAATTGCTGGAAATAGTAGCACGTTACAGCTAATGCTTCAGAGGGAATTATATGTCTGTGTCCACTTCTTGGACCGAAGCAAGACAGGAAGTTGACTCACAAGCAACTCTTCCTTCACAAGGGACACATCATCGCGTTTAAGCTACGAGCGAGGCGCCATGACGACGGCGACCAGGGAGATGTCGCCAACCCCCTCGCGGAACTCATCGGTATGCGCGAATTTCAGGGTTCCGTTGCGCGACGCGGCGGCAATGCTATCCCAGAGGCCGGGTTCGAAGAACGGTGTCCGCCCGCTCCTGATTTCATCCAGTTTCACGCGGTCTATGTCGGTAGCCAGCACCTCGTGGCCCGCTAGTGCCAACCCGGCCGCAGCAACGAGGCCCACGTGTCCCAGACCGATGACCGTAACCTTCATGACCCTTCTCTAGTCTGGAATTTAGACATTCCCAGCCATTGCATCGCAGCAGCGAATATCGTAATTCCGGCGGGGTCAACCCGCAAGCGTCAACATCGAAAGCCATGGTGTCCGAGTCGGCGCAAAACGTTCCTGAAACGGTCTCCGTTCCGGCGGCAATGGACTGCGGAACTTGTCAGGGCCGCTGTATAGCCTATATCCACGACAAGAATCTCGGTTATGATGTGACCATACCGCCAGAAAGTCCGCCGTCCCGCAGGTGCGAGAGGATACGTCCGGGGAGCGAATGCGATGGCCCATTTTGAAGCAAAGGCAGGGGCAATGTCCGGCGCCGGATTCCACAAGTGCGCACTTCAAGTTAACCCCCATCACTATGCCGAGTCCTTCCGGGGGCAGTCCCACGAAGGCACTCCGGCGGACTACGTCAAGGCTATTGTGGAGAAGGCCGCCGGGATGGGCGTTACCGTCCTCGCCATCACCGACCACAACAGCGTTGCCGACGTTCCGGCATTCAAGCAGGCTGCGGCAGACAAGGGCATACACGTGTTTCCCGGATTCGAGATTGAGTCCAGCGACGGCATCCACGTCCTGTGCATTTATCCTCAACACCAAGACCCGGAGAGACTGAAACGATACCTGGGTGTACTGGGAATCCTCGATCCTAGGCCATCGGCAAGCCTTTCGAGCGCTTCTTTCGCTGGCATACTTGAGCAGGTAAAAGAACATGGGGGCATCACAGTCGCTGCTCACACCACAGGTTCAAAGGGCTTGCTCACAACCTTAAGCGGGCAGGCGCGAATTCGAGCGTGGCAAAATGAAGCCCTTGCCGCAATCCAGATACCCGGCCCGGTGAGCGGCCTGCCTGTGGAATTTCGCTCAATCGTGGAAAACAAGAACGTGGATTATCGCCGCCCCCAACCGGCGGGCAATGACCTGGCCGTGGCCGTAGTCAACGCCAAAGACATTGCGAAACCCGCGGATTTGGATGACGTCTCCGCTACCTGCTGGATTAAGATGTCGGAGGTTTCCATCGAAGGGCTGCGCCAAGCCTTCCTCGACCCCGACTCCCGGATACGCTTGAACACCGACCAGGAACCGGAAGAACACGCGGAGTTGCTTGCCTTGTCCTGGGAAGGCGGATTTCTGGACGGGGCCGCCATTCGGTTCAACCCGAATCTGAACGTTATGGTGGGAGGCCGCGGCGCCGGGAAATCCACGGTCATAGAGAGTCTCAGGTACGTGCTGGGCAAAGAGGCCGTCGGCGAGGATGCTCAAAAGGCGCATACGGGGATGGTGCGCCAGGTGCTCCGCAGCGGAACGAAAGTCTCCCTGGACGTGCGCTCTCACCGCCCAGCCAAGCAGGACTACCGGATTGAACGGGTAGTTCCCAACCCCCCCGTAATCCGCGACGATAGCGGACAGATTTCCAACCTGCTGCCTCAAGACATTCTTCCCGGTATCGAAATTTACGGGCAACACGAGATTTCGGAAATCACCAGGAGCCCGGAAAAACTCACGTCGTTGCTTGACCGCTTTGTTGACCGCGATGAACCGCTAAATCGCCGCAAACTCTCGGTGCGCCGGGACTTGGAACAGACAAGAAGGGCCATCATAGATACCCAATCCGAGCTTTATCAGATAGAAGAACGGTTGGCCGCCTTGCCTGGTCTTGAAGAAACCTTGGAGCGTTACCGGGATGCCGGGGTCGAGGAGCGTCTGGGAGAACAAAGCCTGCTTGTTAAAGAAGAGCGGATGCTGGACACAATCCCCGAAAGGTTGCAGACGTTCCTGGATTTGGCGGAAACACTGCGGCAGGAGTTGCCCATAGACCGGGCATTCTTGTCGCTAAAGGCCATAGAAGAATTGCCCGGGCGGGAGATTCTCTCCGAGGGCGACCGGATTCTCGAGAGCTTGAGCAATGAATTGGTACAGGCGGCTAATCTGCTGGAGGAGGCGCTCAATCGCGCCGGTGAGCGGCTTGAAGATGTCCACAGGCGTTGGAACATCCGCAAAGGCGAAGTGGACGCGGCCTACCAGAAAGCATTGCGCGAACTGCAACAATCGGCGGTGGACGGCGAAGAGTTCATACGGCTGCGGCGCGAAATCGAGGGGCTGCGTCCGCTACGCGAGCGCCAGTCTCTGCTGACCCGTCTGAAAAAAGAGCATACCGGCCGTCGGCGTACCCTCTTGACGGAGTGGGAGGAAGTCAAAGCCCATGAGTTCCGGTTGCTGGACAGGGCGGCAAGAGCCGTAGGGAAAAAACTCCGTGATCGCGTTCAGGTAGCCGTAACCTCGGACGGGAACCGGCAGCCTTTGTCCAAACTTCTTCGGGAAGAAGTCGGCGGGCGCCTCTCGGAGGCAATCGAACGCCTTGAAAATGCTCAGGACTTCTCGTTGCCCGAATTCGTAGCCGGTTGCCGGGAAGGCGCGGACGCGGTACAAAAAAAGTATGCCGTGTCGCCATCCCAAGCGCAGCGCCTCGCCGAGGCTTCGACGGAATCGCTGATGCGCATTGAAGAACTGGAACTGCCGCCGACTACCGTTATCAAGCTCAACACGGCCCCGTCCGGCGCCCCGCCTGTCTGGCAGGCGCTGGACGAGCTCTCGACCGGCCAGAAGGCTACTGCCGTCCTTCTGCTGTTGTTGCTCGAATCCGACGCGCCGCTGATTGTTGACCAGCCAGAGGACGACCTGGACAATCGCTTCATCACCGAAGGGGTTGTCCCCAAGATGCGCGAGGAGAAACGCCGGCGGCAGTTCATATTTTCGACTCACAACGCCAACACCCCGGTATTGGGCGACGCCGAGCTCATAGTTGGCCTCACGCCTCTGGGTGAAGGAGAATCAGGCAAGGCCGACATTAAGCGGCAACATATTGGGTCGATAGACTCTCCGGGTGTTCGGGCGCTCGTCGAGGACATCCTCGAGGGAGGCAAGGACGCCTTTGAGATCCGCAGGCAAAAATATGGATTCTGAAGGCACAGAATGAACCGTGCTGAGTTCCTGGATCTCTTGCGGAATGGTGAGGGATCCGGCGTCGAATTCAAGCGAGACGACGTTAGCAACTCCGACGTCGCCAAGGAACTCGTCGCGTTCTTGAACCTGCACGGAGGCGTTCTCCTGCTGGGAGTCGAAGACGACGGCTCGATTTCCGGCACGACCCGGGACAATCTGGAGGAATGGGTTGCGGAATTGTGCCGCGCCAAGATAGACCCGCCCATCGTCCCCTTTATGGAATGGCAAACCGACGTGGCATCCGGCAAGAGAGTTTTGTGTGTCCAAGTTCCCATCGGCCCCGACAAACCTTACGCTCAAGTGCATAACCAAAGGAACACCTACTTTATCCGGGTGGGCAGCACCTGCCGAGTGGCCAGCCGTGAGGAACTGGAGCGAATGTTCCAGGCTTCCAGTCATCTGCGGTACGGTTTGAAGCCCATACCTGGGGCGTCCATTGACGACCTTGACTCCCGGCGTCTCCGCGACTACTTTTCTCGATTCCTCGAAATGAACTCCCCTGAAAGCGAGGACTTGGAGCAGCGGGAAAGACTGCTGTGCAACCTGGAATTGGCGACAGAATCGGCCGGGCAAATCGCGGCGACAATCGACGGAATGCTTATCTTCGGCTTGAATCCTGCCCGCTTCCTTCCGCAGTCGGGAATCCGGGCAATCTGCTACCTGGGGCCGGAACCGGATTACCCCACCCAGGCCGACGAGGACATCAAGGGGCCCCTCGTGCCGCTCGGCACTCTCAATGACCCGACACTCGAACCGGGTATCATAGACCGCGCTTGGGACTTCATCAGGAGAAACACCAAGCCTTCCTCATACTTGGAAGGCCCGCGGCGCATAGACCTCTGGGAATATCCCGAAGAAGTGGTGCGCGAGGCAGTAGTCAATGCCCTGGTTCACCGGGACTATAGCATCACTGGCACCGACGTGACCTTGCTGATATTCTCTGACCAGTTGGAGATTCAGAGTCCTGGGAATCTGCCCAATACGGTAACGGTGGAGGGAATGAGGTCGGGAATGCGTTACGCGCGTAATCAGACACTGGTCAACGTTATGCGCGACTATGGTTACGTCGATGCACGCGGCATGGGAGTCCGCAACAAAATTATTCCCGGAATGCGTCGGCACAACGGAACCACTCCCGACTTTATCGAGGAAGAAAACAGGTTCACCGTCCGCCTTTGGAAGGAAGCCGGTCAGTAATTCCTTGAGACTTCAAACGCCTTGTTTAGCCGGACTCCCGTGCTCGTGTGTTGCGGGAAAAGTCCATAAGCTAGAGGCACTCCTCTATACTCTACCCGTAGTGAGCGCAACGGCCTTTCGCGCTGTCGCGGGCGACGCCGACGGCGTTGTTGCTGCATGCCTCATGCACTCTCTCCACCTACCGGGGCTTTAGACGCGCACTCCATCATCTTTTGACTGACCGAACGGCTGCGGCTTACTTTCATCCGCCCGCGGAGTTGGACGGACATTAACCCATTGGAAGCGGCGGAGAGGAAGTTGAGTATCCTACTTCAGGTTCACGGTTCGGGGATGCCCCCTGGACGAATCCGGGGGCAGCAAGGGTTCGAGCAAGCCCCATTGGGCATCGGTTAAATCAGTGGGATACGTTCTTCGATCCATGTCCCAAAGTTACAGACCCCGGCCAAATCACTCCAAGCTAATCTGATGCAGGTTTAGAGGATGTTTCCAAAGTTCCCTCTCCCGAAGGGAGAGGGCTAGGGTGAGGGCGTCCCCTTGGTTTTATTGGGAATGATAGATACCACCACAGCCCACTCTCTGTGAGTGGAATGGACATTGGAAACACCCTCTAATGGATTGATGGGTACAGTAACTTGAGATTGATCCTGCCGTCCTCGGTGGTAAAGCGCCATTCCACCCGGATTCCGTACTTGGTTCCGCGCCAGGGTCACATTCCGTAGTAACCCTTCAGGGCATTGGTCAGTACGTTGGACGCGACCTCGATGCCGGCCTGCCAGACGCCGGTGGGCGCCTTGGCCAGCATACCTCCCATCCATGCTCCCACCTTGGGGCCGAAGTTGTCGCCCGAAACCTCGGGCTCCGCGGCGATGGCGTCGCTGAGCTCTCGAAGGTCATCATCCGCGACGCCATGCTCGCGGAGATAAGCCAACAGCGAGGCGGCGTCATTTTTCTGGACAATCTTGACCTGCTGGCTCACTTGCTCCCCGGTGGCGATCACTTTCTGGCCGCCGTAGATATGGTAGTTGACCAATCTCCCAATGGTTGACTCTTGGCTCTCCTCCGACGTGGAGTTGCGGTTCTGGAGGTCCAGCAGGAAGCCGAAGAGCCTGTTTCTCACCTTTTCGAGAATGTCCGCGTACACGGCTGCCGGGATATGCTGGTATGCGTTGGTGAGAAACAAGCCTCCCTGAAGCGCTGTGGCTTCCTGGGCCGCCAAAACCAGATTCAGCGGCCACGGCTTCTTATCGTCCTCGTCTTCATGGGCCTGCAATGCCCGCACCCCGTCGAGCATAACCAGATTTTCCGCAAACTCCTTCACGTCCTGGGGCAGGTCGTCCGTCGAGATGCCCAGGGTCGGGGACGCCTCCCGTCGGGGCCTCCCGCGCTGGCCGGGCCGGCGAAGTCGCCGTAGTTGTCGGCGGCGAACAAGCGGTAGTCGGGCACCTTTGTCGGGTCCGCGTATCCGTCGAGTTCCGAGTTAATCCACTCGTCAAGTTCCGGGGAGTGAAGGGCACTCGTCAGAATTTTTGCTTTCCTGAGGGAACTGGTGAGATCCACCTCATGCTGAGCCAGTTCGGCGATAAATTCCTGCAACTCATCCATTCGAGCCTCCTTGCCGTTTTGTATCTGCGCACACCCCCTCTAATCAGAGGGGCTGCCCTTCCCATAACTCCGCAACTCTGGAAAGGAGGTGCCGGAATTGTGGAAGGCAAAGTTGTGCTGGTAATCGACGTGCCGCGGGAACTGGACGAGCTGTTGCCGGAGTTCGTCAGGGTAACTGACGCTGAAGCTCCACCAGTGCTTCACCTGATCGCAGCCATCCTTCAAGCAAGGGAGATTGAAGACCCCGAACAATAGATATGGCCTGGGTTTCGGCCGAGGTTGCAAGGAGTGTTGGGGATACCATGAGGACGCCGCCCCCGCCTTCGTCCTGCTGCGAAAGCTGCGCCGCCGGAGTCGGGTCGTCGGTCAGCCCCAAAAGATAGTCGGTGGACACGCCCAACTCGACGGCAGCCTTGGCCAATGCCTCGACGCTCAAGCTGCCCTTCCCCTGTTCCACCTTGTTGATCAGCGTACGGTGCTTGTTCAAGGCAACTGCCAAGTCTACTTGCAGACGCCCCGAACGCTTGCGGGCCTTTCTCAGTCTTTTGCCAAGCATCTTCCATCACCAAGGCCAGAATAGCGGTGATTGGCTATTGACAAGTGATTGACATTCACTAAAAATAAGTGAATAACACTCACTATCATTCATTGATGAGGATATAGCGCAGACGAAAAATGAGGGTCTCTACCTGCGGCGATGGCACCATGGCGTTGGACCTCTTCAGTCCGACCGGCACGCAGGACACACCAACCGTGGTATGGCCTGGGAACTATGTACGGCAGGGTCAGACGGAATTTTGGTTCACCGCAGCTTCGCCTGAAAACGGACGAAAGCACAGCCGAGGAAGACTGTAGGAGGTTCGTATGGATTTGATTCAGGAGTTAATCGATGAGCTAACTCATCAAGACGTGGATCTTGCCAGCACACTCAGGAAGGCCATAGTGCTGACGAATGACTTTCACTCTCCGGAACTCGACGAGTGGATGAACTCGGAACTCAACGGATACTCCGGCCCGCAAGAAGTGCCCGAATACCGCCGATTTCCCGCCCAGAATTTCGGCGACTACACGGGCCTCAACGAAGGGATAGCTACAAACGTGTTCATAAGGACTGACGACTTACCCGAAGAGGTGAAGGAATTCGCCGAGACCCTGGTCATATCTGAAGGCGTGGGGACGCTCCGAGGCCGTGGCGAAGAACCAGAATCCAAGAACTGGCCGCCAGACTTGGTCGAGTCAGCCCAATCATCCTTAGCAAGGGATGGAGGTATGTTCCTCACCAGGGCGTATCAGTCTATCCCGGCGCCCGTGTACCAAGAGATTTTCGAACAAGTCAGGAACAAGCTCTTGACTTCCTTGCTGGACATACAAAGGGAGAACCGCGCAGAGGATCCCAACATACCGGAAACTCCGCAGCATCCTGAGGCTAACCCGGATGCTGTCGGCAGGCCGGTCAACATTGTCTATGGAGACCAGCACAACTATGGAGACCACAACGTGGTCGCCGCCGGTGAGCAGGTGAACCAGCAGGTCACCATGGTCCAGAAAAACGACGTAGATTCATTGTTGGCCCATCTCCGGGAGCGGGGCGTCGAGGAAGAGGACCTCCAGGAGATCAAGAATGCCGTCGCTGCAGAACCCGAGGCTCCGGACGGGAATTACGGTCCAAAGGTAAGAGATTGGCTGGAACGTATGGCGACCAAGGCGGCCAATGGCCTCTGGCAAGTTGGCAGCGAGGCCGCGCCCAAGATATTGGAAGGTGCACTCAGGAGCTTCTACTGAATCTATCTGATCTTCGGGGTTGAGACCGCTTGGCCCGGATTTCGTTGCGCGTTGTGTGGCAACGGTCTCAGCCGCAGTGCTGTCCACCGTAAATTTGGCGGCCAGGGCAGGGATCGAACATTTGCCGCAGAGGAGAGTGACAGATGGACATCTTGAACTTTGTAGACCGACTCCGGTTTGACGAGCAGTTGAACTTCAAAATGGAAATTCCACAGCAGTGGAAGCCGAATGGCGCGTTTGCCCAGCTGCCGGAAATGCCCGGCAACCCGTTCTTTGAGCGGATTAACATGGTGGAGCAGGGCGGCCACGTGTACCGGGCCAAGCAACGCTGCTGGTACTCGCTGACGACAATCATCGGGCCGATGGACGGCGGCGACTACCTGCCTACTGCCGTCCACGGCGAGCCGTCCGAGCAGAATCTGGTGGACGAACCACTGACCGCCCACGCTTGGATGAGCCGTGATGATGACCGGTGGGTGCACGGCGGCCATCACCTGCACCATTGGCACGGCGGAGAAATCGCGGCAGGCGGGAGCATCTACATCGGCACGGCGCCGTGGAACCCCGATTCCATCCTGATACCAGACGGCTTCATTATTCTCAGCGTCGGCGTCGGTGACATCATTCCGGTCGTGATAGGGCGCCTGAATCAGCTTCTGGGAATCGCGCCGGACAATATGGAGAAATTGTTCGGTCAAGAGGCCGGAATCAATGCAACAAACGGCATCTCCGTGGCCACTCTGGACAAGGATGGCGAGCGCGTGGGGATCGTCTTTGATGACAATGGCAGGATTGCCCGGTTTGAGCGGGTGCAACCGAACCCGCCGCACTGAACCACTGGAGCCTGTCGCAAGACCGGCGGGCATACCGTCACTTGTCGACTCGGGGCATCATCCGGCCTGACGCCTGCCCCGAACCCCGATCCGGGGAACTGGAACCGCCGCCCATTCCTGAAGCTATGGGGGTGCCGATTGCGGCAGCGGCCCAGTTCTACACCTTCGCTGGCCAGACCGGGGACTTCACCTTGACAGTGGGCGGCCTGATAGCCGGTGCCCTGCCTGTCATCGGCGGCGCTGACGGCATGTCGGGTCCGGCGCGCCCCACGCTGATGAATGCACGACGGCCGGGTAAAGAACCGGACCAGCAAAGGGAGATTTTCACATCGTTAGTTTCGGCGCTTGATACACCGGCTATGCCGAAGAGTCGCGCGTGGCTTTGTTCGAGAAACTGGCGCAAGAACCGGAGCGAGAGAAAGGGAATAATCCTGGATGGGAGGCTTGCAACCTGGCAGACGGATAACTTGAACAGCAAGGGATGAGATGTGCGCAGACATACAAACCGGCAAGGAGTCTCCAATGGATGAGCTTCAGGAATTTATTACTGAGCTGGCCCAGCATGAGGTGGATCTCACCAGTTCCCTCAGAGCCTGTCTACGATCTCTTGAGGATTAGCACCGCGAAGGCGAGAACCGCCATTTGCAGGCTGGTATTGAGCTTTCTCTCGCAGTTCTTCCAGAGGCGGCGGCACTTCTCCAGCCAGGCGAAAGACCTTTCCACCACCCATCGTTTCGGCAAGACCGCGAAGGTGTGCAACTCGTTGCGCTTGACCACCTCCACCGAGGCTCCCAGCAGGTTCTCCACCTCCGCAGCAAAGGGCTTCCCGCTGTAACCCCCGTCCGCCATCACGTTCTTCACCCGGTTCAGGTCTCCCCGGCGCTGGGCAAACATCGCCAAGGCCCCGGCCCGGTCAGTAACGTCTGCGGTGGTCACGTGAATCGCATGGGGCAACCCCTGGCTGTCCACCGCGACGTGACGCTTGATCCCGGACACCTTCTTGCCCGCGTCATAGCCCTTGCACCCGGCGCTGTCAGTGTTCTTCACGCTCTGAGAGTCCACGATGCAGAAGCCGGTCCGCTCTGTCCGTCCATTGCTCTTTCGGGCCTCTCCAACCAATTTTTTTTAAGACCCGCTCCAGAATGGAATATTCCTCTGGTCCGGGCCGTTCGCTCCACTGCCGGAAGTACTTGTAGCAGGTGCGCCAGTCAGGGAAGTCGGCAGGGAGCATCCGCCATTGACAGCCGCTCTTCAGAAGGTAAAGCACCCCGCAGAAAACATCGTACAGGTCCACGGTGCGGGGCTTGGTGCGCCGCCGTGCTGACTCCAGCAAGGGACGAATCCGGGCGAATTGCTCCCGGGTGATGTCGCTGGGATAGGAATGAGACATGATTACCCCGCCTTGGAAATAATCTCAACATAATATATCCCAGAGATCGTAGACAGGCTCTCAGGAAAGCAAAAATTCTGACGAGTGCCCTTCATTCCCCGGAACTTGACGAGTGGATTAACTCGGAACTCGACGGATACACGGACCCGGCAAGGGTTCCCGATTACCGCTTGTTCTCCGCCGACAACTACGGCGACTACGCAGGCCCCGCCAGTGCCGGAGGCCCCGAAGGAGGGGCGTCCACGACCCTGCGCATCACGACAGACGACCTGCCCCAGGACGTGAAGGAGTTTGCGGAGAAGCTGGTTATGCTTGACGGGGTGCGGGCATTGCAGGCCCATGAAGCCGAGGACGACCAGAAGCCGTGGCCGCTGAATCTCGTTGTGGCGGCCCAAGAAGCCACGGCACTTCAGGGAGGCTTGTTTCTCACCAACGCATACCAGCACATCCCGGCAGCCGTGTACACGGACATTCTCGAAAAGGTGAGGAACAGACTCTTCAGCTTCCTGCTGAACCTCCAGAACAGCAATTCCACGTCGGAAGGGAGTCAAGAGTCAACCATTGGGAAACTGGTCAACTACCATATCTACGGCGGCCAGAACATGATTAACACCGTGGAGCAAGGAAACCAGCAGGTCAAGATTGTCCAGAAAAACGACGCCGCCTCGCTGTTGGCCTATCTCCGCGAGCATGGTGTTGCGGAGAATGACCTTCAAGAGCTCAGCGACGCCGTCGCCTCGGAGCCCGAGGTTTCGGGCGACAACTTCGGCCCCAGGGTGGGAGCGTGGATGGGAGGTATGCTGGGCAAGGCGTCCACCGGCGTCTGGCAGGCGGGCATCGAGGTCGCGTCCAACGTACTGACCAATGCCCTGAAGGGTTACTATGGAATGTGACCCTGGCACCGGATAAGGAAGCGCATTAAACGCATCGTCGTTTGTTCGGACGGGACGTGGGGCACGCCGGACCAGGAACTGCCCAGCAACGTGACCCGCCTGGCCCGCGCGGTGTTGCCCACCGGCCCCGGCGGCACGGCGCAGGTAGTGTTCTACGATGCTGGCGTCGGCACCGAAGGCTCCTGGCTTTACCGGGCGATCGGCGCCGTGAGCGGAAAGGGTATCCAGAAGAATATCCGGGACTGCTACCGCTTCATCATGCACAACTACGCCGATGGCGATGAAATCTACCTGTTCGGGTTCAGCCGGGGAGCCTATACCGTCCGCAGTCTGGCCGGCATGATCCGCAACGTGGGGCTGCTGCACAAATCCGAGGCCGACAAGCTCCAGGACGCCTTCCGCCTTTACCACCGTCCCGACGCCGCGCCGTACTCGGCAGAGGCCAGGGGGTTCCGCGCCGCTTATTCCCGCGAAGTCGAAATCACCTTCATCGGCGTCTGGGACACGGTGGGCGCCCTCGGCATTCCCATACGGGGAATCGGGCGAGTGCCCGGTCTCGGCAGGCTGGCCGCGGCCCGCCGCCACCAGTTCCACGACGTTGAGTTGAACGGCTGGGTCAAGCGCGCCTGCCACGCCCTCTCCATCGACGAAAGGCGCTGCCCCTTCCGGGCATCCCTCTGGGAGTACAAGCCCAAGCTGGGGCAGACCGTCGAGCAGGTCTGGTTCCCCGGAACGCACGGGGACATCGGCGGAACCGGCTCGGACGCCCACTTGTCTCGTACCCCGTACCAGTGGATGGCGGACCGGGCATCGGCCCTTGGCTTGGCCCTTGACCCTGACGACGGATTGCCGTCAGTCCGTCCCCAGCCATCGCCCGGACTGCTGGACGGGATTTGGAAATGGCTGCCCTCCTGCGTCCGGGAAATAGGCAAAGACGGCACCCAATGGCTGCATCCTACGGCCCG
This sequence comes from Dehalococcoidia bacterium, assembly GCA_963664375.1. GTDB lineage: Bacteria > Chloroflexota > Dehalococcoidia > Lucifugimonadales > UBA3495 > VXOI01. The sequence continues at coordinate 1,242,299 of OY761449.1, read as the reverse complement.
CGACCGCTTCGAGCAGACGCCGTCCTACCGCCCGCGAAACCTGGCGGCATACCTGGAATCTCCCGGCTCCCGTATCTACGGCGAAGACGGAAACTAGGCAAAATCGACAATTGATGAAACTGGGATCGTCACAGGCAGGCCGGAATCTGCTCCAAGGAGGTAGAGTGTAACCCTGTCAGATTGGTGCGGTGGAGGTTGTGCTGTGGAGAATTATGAATTGAGCAACACCCAGTGGGACCGGATAGAGGGATTTTTGCCGGGCCGTCAGGGCTGGGTAGGCGTTACGGCCAAAGACAACCGCAACTTCGTTAACGGCGTGCTCTGGGTCCTGCGCAGCGGCGCCCAGTGGAAGGACCTGCCGGCACAATTCGGCAACTGGAAGAGCGTTCACAAGCGTTTCACCCGCTGGGCCAGGTCCGGAATCTGGCAGAGGATATTCCAGGCGCTGCTGGATGACCCGGACAACCGCCACGTGATGATCGACTCCACCATAGTCCGGGCGCATCAGCAGTCGGCCTGTGGCAAAGGGGGGGCCAAAGCGAGGCTCTGGGCCGCTCCCGCGGCGGACTGACCACCAAGATACACATGGTGTGCGACGCCCGGGGGCAGCCGATGCGATTCGCTCTCACCGGCGGGCAGGCAGCGGACGGTCCTCAGGCGGTACCCCTGTTGAATGGAATCGAGGCCGGAGCGGTGCTGGCGGACAAGGGATATGAGAGCAACAGGATACTGGGATTCATCCGGTCCGGGGGCGCCACGGCAGTCATACCGCCCAAGCGCAACCGGAAAGAGCCTTGGGAATACGACCGGGAACTGTACCGGCAGCGAAATCTCATCGAAAGGGCATTCAACAAGCTGAAGCACTGGCGCCGGATTGCCACCAGGTATGACCGGAGGAGCATCTATTTTCTATCGGCGCTCTACTTGGTCTCGGCAGTGATCTGGGGCTAACAATTGTCGATTCTGCCTAGGATTCTCAGGATAGAGCCCCCCAATCTTGCCCATCCCCTAATCAAATGAATCACAGTTCAGACAATGGCCGTGGGATGGTAGACTCACAGGCATGGCAGGAAACGCTAGCAGGCTGACCGCCGCCGTCGGGGAGTACCTGGGCGAGCTGCGGCGCGTCCGGGCTACGGGCGCGGCTACGGAGGAGCGCTCGTATTACCCGGCGTTGCGCGATCTGCTGGACGCCGTGGGCGGGACGCTGCGGCCCAGGGTGTTCAGCGTCATCGAGCTGGGACAGCAGGGCGCGGGGCATCCCGACCTGGGGCTGTTCGCCGCCAACCAGGTGTCCAAGGGCCAGCCGCGTCCTTCGGCAAGCTCAGGAGGGCAACTGCCCGCCAGCGGCGTGGTCGAGGTCAAGCCCGCGGGCGACGACGCCTGGTTGACCGCCGACAGCGCGCAGGTGAGCCGCTACTGGCGGCGCTACCGGCAGGTGCTGGTCACCAACACCCGCGATTTCGTCCTGCTGGGTGACGACGGGCAGGGCAACCCGGCGCGGCTGGAGACTTTCCGGCTGGCCGGATCCGCCGCCGAATTCGAGGAGCGGCTGCAACATCCCCGCGCTTTCGCCAACGCCGTCGGCCCGGCGCTGGCCGAGTACCTGACTCGCGCTATGACCATAAAGGCCACGCTGGCCGAACCCCGCGACCTGGCCCGGCTGTTGGCGTCCTACGCCCGCGACGGGCTGGCGCGGGTGGAATCGTCCGGCGACGCATCGTCGCTGAACGCCGTGCGTGCGGCGCTGGAGGAGGCCCTGGGCGTCCGGTTCGAGGGCGAGCGCGGCGCGGCTTTTTTCCGCTCCACGCTGGTGCAAACGCTGTTCTACGGCGTCTTTTCGGCGTGGGTATTGTGGGCGCGGCAATCCCCGGCCCCGTCCGGTCCTTTCGACTGGCGCACATCAGTCTGGCACCTGCGGGCGCCCATAATGCAGGCATTGTTTCAGCAAGTGACCAGCCCCGGGCGGTTACAGCCCCTCGGTTTAGTTGAGGTACTGGACTGGACCGCGGCGGCCCTGGGCCGGGTTGACCGTGACGCTTTCTTTGACAAATTCGACGAGGGCGAGGCGGTTCAGTATTTCTACGAGCCGTTCCTGGAGGAATTCGACCCGGCCCTGCGCAAGCAGCTCGGCGTCTGGTACACCCCCGCCGAGGTCGTGCGCTACATGGTCGCCCGCGTCGACCGCGCCCTCAAGGACGATTTGGGCATCGCCGACGGCCTGGCCGCCGACAACGTCTACGTGCTCGATCCCTGCTGCGGCACCGGCGCGTACCTGGCCGAAACCCTGAAACGCATCGCCGCCAACCTCGAGGGCAAGGGCCTCGGCTCCCTGGCCGGGGCGCGGGTCAAGCAGGCCGCCACGCAGCGGGTTTTCGGGTTCGAGATAATGCCCGCGCCCTTCGTCGTGGCCCACTTGCAGGTGGGGCTGACCATGCAGGCGCTGGACGCCGCGCTGTCCGACGACGGCAATGAACGCGCCGGGGTGTTCCTGACCAACGCGCTCACCGGATGGGAGCCAGCGCCGCAAAAGCCGCTGCCCTTCCCCGAACTGGAGGACGAGCGCGACCGCGCCGAGCGCGTCAAGCAGGACACGCCGGTGCTGGTCATCATCGGCAACCCGCCCTACAACGGGTTCGCGGGCATGGCCGTGGACGAAGAGCGCGAGCTGTCGCAAGCCTACCGCGCCGTCCGCGATGTCCGCAAACCGGAGGGGCAGGGGCTGAACGACCTCTACGTGCGCTTTTTCCGGATGGCGGAGCGTCGAATTGCGGAGAAAACCGGGCGCGGCGTAGTCTGCTTCATATCCAACTACTCGTGGCTGGACGGGCTGTCGTTCACCGGCATGCGCGAGCGGTATCTGGACGCATTCGACGCCATCCGCATCGACTGTCTCAACGGCGACAAGTACAAGACGGGCAAGACCACGCCGGATGGCAAACCCGACCCCAGCATTTTTTCCACGCCCGGCGATCCGGTGGGCATCCAGGTTGGCACGGCTGTCACTACTTTAATAAGGAAGGCCGAACACGCGCCCGCCGGATCGGTGGAATTCCGCCACCTTTGGGGCCAAGCCAAGCTGTCCGAACTGAGCGAATCGGCGGAAACGGAACCGGCGGCGCTGTACGATGCTGTCAATCCGCCGCTGCCCTTGGGTTTGCCCTTTGCGGATGTAGCCGTCAACAGCAGTTGGAGCGAATGGCCGTCGTTGCCTGATTTGTTTCCGGTGTCATTTCCGGGCGTCAAGACAAGCCGTGACTCGCTTGTAGTAGATATTGATCTCTACAAGTTAAAGGCGCGTATAGAAAACTACTTTAGCTCTAACTCGGACGTAATAACCGTGCCGGATGCGAACGGATATATTCGATATGCGTACCGTCCGTTCGATACTAGGTGGCTATATTGGGAATCTAATAGCGGATTGCTTGACCGCCCACGTCCAGATTACAAGCCGCATGTATTCGGCGGGAATTTGGCGTTGGTTTCCCAACAAAAGCCAAGACGGGAATGGTCACCGCCGCAAGTTATTTCCGATATAGGTTGCCTTGACCTGATGGACAGGGGCGCAACTTGTATCCCTATGTATCTGCGAGATGAACAAACGGAGGGGCAGCAAGGGATGCTGGACGGCGGCGGCGAGGGGCGGCGGCCCAACCTGTCGGCGGCGGCGCAGGCGTACCTCGACCGGCTGGGGCTGGGCGTGGAAGACCTGTTCCACCACGCGCTGGCGACGCTGCACGACCCGGCCTACCGCGCTGCCAACGCCGGGGCGCTGCGGATGGAGTGGCCGCGCATTCCGCTGCCCGGCTGGCCGGACGGCGGCGCGCCCGATGCCGCGGACGAGCTACGGACATCGGCGCAACGGGGCCGCGAGCTGGCCGCGCTGCTGGACCCGGAGACGCCGGTGGCGGGCGTAACCGTCGGCGCGCTGCGCCCGGAGCTGGCAGCCATCGCCGTGCCGTCCACCGCCGACGGGCGCAACATGGCGGGCGGCGATTTCGCCCTGACCGCCGGCTGGGGTCACCACGGCGCGGGCGACGCCGTGATGCCCGGCCAGGGCCGCGCCACCGAGCGCGAGTACACCGCGGAGGAGCGCGAGGCCCTCGGCGACGCCGCCATCGCCGCCCTGGGCCCCACCACCTGCGACATACACCTGAACAACAACGCCCACTGGCGCAACGTCCCAACGGCGGTATGGAACTACAAACTAGGCGGCTACCAAGTCCTGAAAAAGTGGCTATCCTACCGCGAAACCAAGGTGCTAGGCCGCCCCCTGCTACCGGAGGAGGCGCAGCACTTCACCGACACGGCGCGGCGAATAGCGGCGCTGCTGGCGCTGGCGGGGGATGCGGGATGATGGGGCGCGGTGTTTGACAAGCCGCGGACAGCTTTCCTAACTAGGACGCCCGGGCCAGACTCCTCCGCTCTTGGTTAGACCAAGTCCTAGTCTAATTCCAAGTCGGCGTCTTCCACTTTCTTAAGTTTCGATCTCAGCGAGATTCTTCGAGCATCCTCAATCAAACTTCGCCAGTCATCTGCTACCAGCGTATCAACGCTGTCCTTACTGATATGATCACTTTCAAGCAGTATATCCAACAAGGCCTCGTAACGGGCAGACAGGGCCATGACGAGTTCCTGTAGGGCCCGTAGCTCTTGGTCAGGGGCAATGACCCCCTTTCCCAAGGGAACTTCCTCTGGATAGAATCGGGCGATTTGTTTGTAGAACGTTAGCGAATTTTCCTGATGTGACGACCAATATAAAGCCCCTCCAAATCTCCGCGAAATAGGGTTGTCGTCGACACTTATTCGCCGGATTACAATCGGTCCGGGTTTTATCAATCTCTGAAACTCCTCAAACCCCTCCTGATTGAGCCTCAACAAGATATGAAACCCGATATGGTCGTCAACAACAGATTCCGTGTTCCTCAGAACCGGAAAGGGTTGGCCTTCGATTTCCAATACTTCAAAGCTCGGGACTTCATCCACTTCCTTCACCTCGAACTGGTAACTCCTTCCAGGGATGCCCTCCGTGTAGCTACTTAACTCTCGAGCAAGCGTAGCCTGGTACGACCTACCTGCGAAGGGATCATCAACTTCGACAGTACCTTTCTCTAACAGGTCTTCGACCCAAGAGATGTCGTCCGCCGTATAGAAGGTAACATTCATGCTCAATCCAGCTAGACGAGAGCCAGAGTGAACGCCTTCGTATTCGAAAGGAATACCCCTAGAGTCATGAAACTGCATTTCGTCAAGCTGAATCATTCTCTCCCTCCCACGCATCTGATAGCATTGTCAGTAGTCCCAAGGGCTACTACCTACCATTTTCATTATCTTACACCCAGGTATTCTTTGTCTATACCCGTGCCTCCTGGACTAGGGCTGCGCTGAAACCCGGACCAGCATTGGAGATTCAGCCAATCGTAAGCGGGGATGCTGCCATAGCGGAAGCAATCGCCGGGCGCGTTGAGGTGGAATCATTCGGGCCGGGTTCTGGCATCATAGATGATTCGGCGCACGGCAACGACCTGTACTTCATCCTGGCAGGCGTGGTTTCCATATTATGGCCGTCTACACTGGCAAGACCAGACATGACAAGGCGGTCGGAGCGCCCTCAAGATAAACTACGCCGTGCAGGAAATCATCAACCCAGCGTTGGCTGAACTCTATCCTGATGCCAATTATGTGGTAAGGCAATCGGTGGGAATCGACGCGAGTGAGATTTTCGTTGCGAGAACCGGGATACGCAGGGCCAACGACCTGGTGTGGGTAGGACGGGCAGCGAACCATGCAGCCAAGCTCTCGGCAAGGCCGGGGCCTGTTACCCAGATTACTTCAGAGGTCTATGACCGCCTCAGCCAATCGCTCAAGTATGGTGAGAATAGGCAACCCGTATGGGGTCCCTCGACGGCCAGTGACATCGGGAACCGAAGAATCTACACGTCAGACTGTTTTATGCGATTCTAAACCAAATCCAAGGTCGGATGTGCATTTCTATTGTCCCGGGAATTGAGCTGAGAGTCTCTCAGGAGTGCCCTGTAACGCTGTCTCACTTCGTTTTCCCGTGAGCAATCTCTCTGATTCCCTCAACTGAAGCGCTGCCCTCTGAATTCACCGAGACCAGGGTGTACCCGGCAACACCCGTTTCATGCTCTTGCGCTTGACCCGTGCCTGAAAGACATCGGAGGCACCCTCTAAAGGCGTTGGCTGCGTTTCAAAACCGGGTGCGCATTGGGGAGCAATTGGGGAAGGACACAGAGGGTGAAGCTCACACTGTGCGCATTCGGAAAATACGGGAATCCGGGTGCAGACTGACTGTTTCCTCTGCTCTCAAGACCTACGGGGGAGGGGCTATTAGGCAATCCCTATTAGCCGTAGCTAAAATGCCGGAATCCGGGTGCAGCCCGTTTCCAAGTCTTGGCGTCCGGTTTATCGACGGCATCAGGGTAACAATGCTCTCCAGCCTGACGTGTCGCATCAGAGTAACCGCCGTTCCAACGTCAAGGATTCGGGTTTGACCCAAACGCCCCGACGATCCACGGCGGCGAATCCCCGGCGAGTAGTTAGCCATCCGGTACAGAACCCGGCCACATTGCCGCTTCTCCTGTGGTCTCCCACGACGAGGAATTACCGGCGTTTCGCAGGAGTCCGTCGTCTAGCCTATCTTACTGTTCAGGCCCTTTTTTCGGAGTAATACCCTGGCTGTCGTCTTGGGCGCCAATGCTGTAGAGTGGGACATTGACCAACCTGTATCAATCAGAGCTCCCAGCGGTTGGGCACACATTTTCCAGTTCCACCGCCACTCTTCGGCTTTGCTCAAGAGGGAGTCGACGGGTGTTTTTCTGATGTCCGTAGTCCGGGGGCAGATACCGCCACTCGGCCTGAAATATCGTGGCGCAGGTCTGAAAACTCGCTGGAGCAGCAGTAACCAGTCGCCCCCCCGCATCGTATCTGTCTACACGCATACCAACCGGTGGGCATTTCTACCAAACGCTTCCTCTGGACTTCAACCGCTGCCAATTCGCTAGTCTTTCAGATCGACTACGCAATGCGCGTCAGCTCGACCAGTTATAACTTCCCGCGAGAAGGGCCCGGGCCAAGACGCTGGCTCGTCCTTCGCGCAGAAGGAGCCTTCCCCAACCGGTCCCCAGGGCTCACTTGCCGGTGAAACTCAATGGCGTCCTCTTCCCCCAACGTCCGGAAGTAGGTCCCGGGTATCTTCCTCCATCCGCCCACTATTTTGAGGACCTGTTCGGGCATTCCCGCCCGCAGGGCGTTGATGGCGTAGGAATGGCGGAAACGGTGGGGATGCGTATCCTCGATGTTGGCCCGCCTAGCCAGACGCTTCAGAATCTGGCAGATCCCGTTGGGCAGCAGGGCCTCACCCTGTTCAGACACCCATAGAGCCTTAGTGCGGGGCATGAGGGCTTCTCTTTCTTGCAGGTAGTCCCAGATCACCGACCTCGTTGTGTCGCCAATGGGCATTTTTCGCTCTTTACGGCCCTTGCCCATCACCAGCAGCGTGCCATTGGCAAGGTCCACATCATTAAGCTGTAACTTGGCGATTTCGGCGAGCCGACCCGGAGTATCCCAAAATGCGTATAGCAGTGCCCGGTCGCGAACCAGCCGGAACCGGTGGGCGGGAGTTCTGGCAAGGGCGGGGTCAGCGAGGGTCAGCAAGTCCCGCATCTGGCCTTCTGAGACAGTGGGGACAGTTTTCTCGTCCAGGCTGGGCGGCTCTATATCGTCGAGAGGGTTCTCGCCGATATGTTTGCGCTCCACCAGCCAGTTGAAAAACCGGTTCAGACGCCGGTACTGGGCGTTGATATGACCCTTGGACAGCTTCCTAGGTTCGGCGTATGTCCGCTCCCCGAACCACCGTATCCGGCACTGAAGGTAGGCGAGATAGTCCTCGATGTGCTCGGTGGTGATGTCCGGTACATCGGGCCAGCCCTGCTCCTCGGCGTAGAGGGCGGCCATGCCGATGGTGGTTTCGAGGCTGCCGAGGTAGCCCCCGGAGCACCGGTTTGATGCCTTCAGACTGCTGATAAACCGTTTGCCGTATGCGCGAAGGCTGTGGTCAAAAACCTGCTTGACGGACATTCACATCATGGCACCTGAGAGAACAAGCCGTCATTTTGTATCTGGTTTTACCAGAAAACGCTTGTTTAGTGGGACTGGATGGACTCGAACCATCGACCTCGGTCTTATCAGGAACTGGGTTAATAATGATATGCGCGAAGACCACAAGGCGGTGGGGAGCCTCAGACCTTCATACCCAGGCCGTAAACCGCACGATGACCGCGTGCCGCTAGGCCCGTTTACCTGTCTTTGCAGGCTGGCGGTTAGTTGGGGATTACCCTGAATTGGCGACCCGGCTCAAGCCAGTACTTGTCATTCTTGCGCAATCCATATTGGGTGAGGGCCTTCATCTCGTCGAAGTTGAGCGGACGGCAACGGATTCCGAAAGGGTGAAGGGAAAGCTGGACCCACAATTGGCAGCGTTTTGTTCTGGGTGATCTAGACCGGGAATTTCGTCTCACCGCAGCGTAAGGGGCGGGTTTCAAACTCGCCCCTGCACGGAGAAAACCACCTGAATCGGAAGGCCGTCCCGCAGGACGGGATAGTTGACGCCATCGGCGAGGTTGGTCGTGATGTTCGGCAATGCCCCCACAGCTTCAGGGGAATGGCGTTTGGGAAAAACTCCAATTGCCGCAAGGGCGGCGGAAACGTAGAACGGACCGCCGATGCTATAATCTATGCTGCTGTAGACCACGGCGGCCTTCCGGCATCCACTGGAGTTGCCATGACCACCAAGCCAATGCGACAACAGGATGGAAACCCTCCCGAAGGGGAACTGGTCGACGACCTCTCCATCGAATACCCCTCCTCCGACGGAGAACCCATGGCCGAGTCCGACCTCCAGTACGTGCCGCTCACAGAAACCGTCTCCGCCCTGCGGGTGCGGTTCTCCAATTGCGCCGACGTGTATGTGGCCGGCGACATGCTGGTCTACTATCGTCCAAACGAACCCTCAGCCAGTGTGGCTCCCGATGTATTCGCCGTCTTTGGAACTACGGGAAACCATCCAAGGAATTCCTGGATCGTATGGCGGGAAGGCAAGGCGCCAGACTTCGTCCTGGAGATTGCGTCAGAAAGCACCTGGCGCCGCGACGTCGAGGAAAAGAGAGGAATATACGCGGAGATGGGGGTGTCTGAATACTGGAGGTTCGACCCCACCGGCCGTTGTTTCACGCCGGCGCTGATGGGCGAGATGCTGGTTGACGGGGAGTATCGCCCTGGAGCGATGTCGGGGGCGGGGGGTGCTTCTGAGGAGATTAGAGGACACAGCCATGTGCTGGGTTTGGACTTCGTCGTCGAGCCTGGGCTTCGGCTGAGGGTTTATGACCCTGTTTCCGGGGAACGGCTACGCAACCACGAAGAGGCCGAGGCGGAGGTTCTGCGGCTGCGTGCGCTCCTCGAAGAAAGCGAGTCGTCTCAATAGCGAACTGGATTCTGTCCCTCGGCACTTTTCTCTGTTTTCGTAGCTGAATGGGCCGAAAACGCCCATTAGCCAACATTGATGTCAAAGTTTGTGGCGAAGTGGAACGCTGGAACTCTCCATCGCTTATCCGAAAACGGGGTTCCAGACGGGACATTAACCCTGCCTGTTTGATCAAACCCAGACTAATAGTGAGAAAGCTCGGCGAAGTGCCGGGCTTTCCTGTCTCTCGGCTGGGCCAACCGCGGTCGCACTGTTTGTGTTTGGCTATTTCCGGAGCTTACCCCAGTAATACTTGGCGTCCCGTCCCTGCCTACAGGGCGAAAGGGCCCCAAAGGCTTTGGGGTGTTGTCAGACCCCGGTTCTATTAGGCACCCCGACAAAACGCTCAAAGCGCCCGGTGCAGCAGCTCCACTACCTCTTCCTGGGTGGTTATTGGCCGGGGGTTGGTTGCCACCACCAGGTCTTCCAGGGCGTCTTGGGCAATGAGGGCCAGGTCAGCCTCAGAAACACCCCAATCGCTGAGCCGGCGGGGAATGCCGAGAGTGTCTATCAGGTTCTCCAGGGCCGAGACCGCCGCCGCCGCGGCCTCGCCGTCGCTGGCGTTGCGGGTATCGACGCCCATGGCCTCGGCAATCCGCCGTTGTTGCGGAGCCGTCAATGAACGGTTGAACTCCATCACCCGGGGCAGCATGATGCAGGAAGTCACCCCGTGGGGAACATCATTCCTTGCGCCAAGCTGATGGCCCAGGCCGTGGCTCAGGCCCACCTGGACGTTGGTCAAGTTATAGATGGACATCCAGGCGGCCACCTGGCAGTAACCGGACGACTCCAGGTCGTTGCGGTCGCCGGCGGACCGGGGCAAGTGCTGCTGCAAGAGCCGCAGCGCCTCCAGGGCCAGCCCGTCGGAAAAGGGAAAGCTGATTCTGGAACAGACGGTTTCAATGGCGTGGTCCACCGCCCGAATGCCGGTCGAGGCCCAGAGCCATCCCGGTGTCGCCGTGGTGACTACCGGGTCCAGAAACGCCGCCGATACCCAGAGGCCGTCGCCGGTATACAGGTCTTTCACCTTGCGTTGCTCGTCGGTGGCCCCGGCGAAGTTGGTGAACTCGCCGGCCGACAGGGTGGTGGAGATGGAGATGTGGGGCAGGCACGGGTTGTGCGCCTCCGGTATTTCTAACTTATCCGGATACTGGAACCGGATACGGTAGCGGTCAAGCTGGCGCTCGTCGGTGACGTTCTCAGCCAAGCACAGCGCCACCAGCTTGGCGGTGTCGTTGGGAGTGCCCCCGCCAAAGCTGATCAGGAGGTCTGCATCAGCGCTCTGGGCCGCCCGGGTGGCCTCCAGCACCGTGGCCCTGGGAACGTGCTGCCGCGTCTCGCCGAAAACTCCGGCACAGCGGTCGCCAAGCAATTCCTGAATTCGCCCCAGGATGGTTCCCTGCTGCATCAGGGAGCGCCCGGTGATGATGAACACCCGGGAGCCGCCCAGCTCATCCACCGCCGCCGGAAGACCGGACAGACAGCCTTCGCCGTAGTGGACCTGTTTCACCTGGGGGGAGGTGAATGACCCTGTCTGCAATGGAGTTTCGGGCATGACTCACCTCGTCAATCCGCTATCTATGAAATTACTGCCCGCGGGGAACGGACAGGTTTCGGCTACACGGGCTCAAGGTGGGAGGCGCCTCCCCGTCAGGGGGTCTGGCAAGCCTCCCGCAACCACTCCCGGTCCCCATCTCCCAGCATGGGAGCGATGGTGTCCCATACCTGCCGGTGGTATCCTTCCAGCCACTCACGTTCCCCGATGGAAAGCTGGTCCCAGTTGATGAGTCTCTTGTCGAAGGGAATCAAGGTCAGCGATTCCATCCGCAGCCACTTCCGGCCGTCGGGATGCCCGGGCATCTCCTCGTCAGGGGCGACGACGTACAGGTTTTCCAGGCGCACGCCGCCCCATCCCGCCTCGTAGTAGCCGGGTTCGTTGGAGACAATCATTCCTATCTTGAACGGCTCGTCGGCCCCTCTCGGCGTGATTCGCTGGGGGCCTTCGTGGACGTTCAGAAAAGCGCCGACGCCATGCCCCGTTCCATGCCCGTAGTCGAGTCCGGCGTTCCACAGGAACGTGCGCGCCAGGGCATCCAGGGCAATCCCTCCGGTTCCCTCGGGGAATTTCTGCATCGCCAGGTTGATGTGGCCTCGCAAGACCAGGGTGTAGACTTCTTTCTGTCGTTCCGACGGTTCGCCGATGATCACCGTGCGCGTATCGTCGGTAGTGCCGCCCATCAGCTGTACGCCGGAGTCAACCAGGAACAGCTCACCGTCGCGGAGCGGAACTTCGGGGCTGGCGTCAGCATAGTGGACGATTGCCCCATTGGCTCCGGCGGCGGCGATGGTGGTAAAGCTGAGGTCGTAGAAACCTTCCTCGCTGGAATACTCTTCGTACAGAATTCGGCTGTAACCTTCCTCGCTGACCGTCTCGCCCGCCTTGATCGAGTCCTGCAGGCGCTTGAAACTGCGGATCTTGGCGGCGGCGGCGTGACGGTGGGAGTTTCGCGAGGCGGCAATTTCCGTTTCGTTCTTTGCTGCCTTAAGCGCCACAGTCGGATTGGGCTTCTCGATCAGCTTCTGGTCTTCGTGGAACATCAGCCTGGTACCCATCGTGGTCCCGCTGGGATCCAGCCAGGCCATGCCCGAGGCCTCGGCGCCGTAGCGCATCATCGCGCCAGCATAGGCGGCGTATGGTTCAAAGTCGATTAACGGGGCCAGGGAATCCGTCACGTCCGCGGGAGGCGAAACCCGAGTGAAGCAGGTGGCGCGCTCCCGGTCAATGACCAGATAGCCCTCGAACACGGGATTGTAGTCGATATCCGTGCCCCGGAGGTTCGTTACCCACGCGATCTCGTCCAGCTTGGTCAGCACGAGCAGAGTGGCCCCTGCATCCTCCATCTCTTTACGGATATGGGACAGCTTTTCGGCGACGCTGCAACCCGTGAGGTCGTCCGGCAACTGATATACAGGATTGGCTGGCGGCGGCGGTTGCTCGTCCCATACGCCATCCACCAGGTTGTCGCTGACTGGCACCAGAGCGGAATCCGGGGATTTCAAGGCTGACTGGTACACGGAGTGGGCCTGCATCGAGACCACGAAGGGGTCGAATCCCACACGTATGCTGCCCCGTTCCTTTTCCATCTCGGTCAACCACTGGCTGAGGGATTTTTCCTCGGCCAGCCCGAGCTTGTGGACACGAAAATTGTCGTGGTCGACCTCGTCGTCCGCCTGAATGTGGTAACGGGAGTCTACGAACAGATGGCTCCCATCCGGGCAGACCAGGACATCGCCGGCGGAGCCTCGGAACCCGGTGATGGCCGTCCGGCGGCGCGTATATTCGGGCACATATTCGTTCAGGTGGGCATCGGAGGAGAGCACAAGATATGCGTCCACCTGGGCCTCTTCCATCCGCCGGTGGAGATTGGCAAGCCGGTTGGAGAGCGTCTGCTTGGAATCTGCCATGGTCATCAATGCTCCTTTGATACGAATCCGGACCCCGCCTTGCCGAGAGGGTTGAGCGGGGCCTGTCGCTATGCTGACGGTCAGCCAAGGCCCGAAAGAAACTCGTCCATAATCCGGGCCAATTCCCCGGGCTTATGGTAGCCGATTCTGCCAATCATACCCGCCCATGGCCTGGGTGGTCTGGCCGTGTCCTCTGGCATCAGCGGCGAAGAGCCGGTATTTGTGGCGCAAATGGCTGCCGACGAGTTCATACCAGTGGGCTGAGGACGCGAGTCCGTGCATGAGCATGACCGGTTCACCGTCGCTGCCCCAGTCCAGATACCGGACGCGGAGTTCGCTGATGGTAGTCCAGTGTTCCGTCGGGTGCTGGCAGCCCGTGGGGTTTCGCAACCCCAGCTCTTGTCCTCAGTTTTGTATCGTCGCGTTTGATTAGCTTATATCCTATTCACTGAATCGGAATCGGGCAACCCCGGCGGCTCGTCTTCCAGGGCCTTTTCAAAGTTCCTGAGAATCCGTCCTTCGACAAGCTCAGGACTAACGGTCATGGAGATTGAAGAACTTTGAAAAGGCCCTGCTCGTCTTCCATGCGCCATTGACGGCTCTGCGGTTTACAACCGTGGACGGTGACGGGACGTCCGCTATAATCCGCAGATTGCTATTACATCTGGGGAAGGATTATGGAAATTCAAGGTGGCGTGTTCATAATCACGGGGTCGGCGACAGGGTTGGGAGCGGAGGTGGCTCGGCAACTGGCTGCAAAAGGCGGCCGCGTGGTGATCAACTACACCAAAAGTGAGGCTGAGGCCAAAGCATCGGCGGAGGCGTGCCGCGCGGCAGGCGGCGAGGCCATCTTGTGCCAGGCCGACGTGTCGGTGGATGAGGACTGCCGACAGATGGCGGCGGCCGCGCTGAATCAGTGGGGCCGTATTGACGGGCTGGTGAACAACGCCGCCACGTCGGTAATCGTGCCGCACCACAACCTCGAGGGGCTGGCTTCGGAGGACTTCCGTCGCGTCCTTGATGTCAACGTGGTGGGCGCGTTCCAGATGGCGCGGGCGGTTACGCCGGCCATGCAGGAACAGGGCAAAGGGGCCATCGTCAACGTGTCGTCCGGCTCCGGGTTCAGCGGTTCGGGCAGTTCCATCGCCTATGCTGCGTCCAAGGCGGCACTGAACGTGATGACGTATTCGCTGGCGCGCGCCCTCGCGCCGGAGATACGGGTCAACGCGGTGTGTCCGGGCGTGATGCAGACGCGGTGGTGGCGGGACGGCCTCGGCGACGGCTACGAGGCATTCATAGACCGGTACGCAGAATCTGCTCCGCTCAAGTCAGCCGGCACCACCGAGACGGTGGCAGACCCGGTGGTGTGGCTGCTGGAGGGCGCCGAACACGTCACCGGCGAGACTATCCTGGTGGATGCGGGTTCGCACCTGGGGCCGTCGCCACGCCGGTAGGAGACCGGGGCCTTCGACCGCGTCTTATAGGGTGTGTGACAAATCCCCTCTCCCTCCGGGGGAGGGTTAGGGTGGGGGCGTCCCTTGGCATTCGCAGGAACAACTAATCCCAATCTGCCCTGATCTTTGTTGGCATCTGTCACTTGTCACACACCCTCTTAGAACTCATCAGGCGGACGCGATAAGGCGGGTGGTAAAATCCTCGGGTATCCGAAAGAGCAGCACAACGGGAGGTGAGCAATGCCAGTGATGAGCGGAGCACAGGCGTTGGTGCGTTCCTTGTCCAGGCACGGCGTTGAGGTAGTGTTCGGGCTTCCCGGCGTACAGATCATGGACGCATTCGATGCCCTTTACGACGAGCCGGGCATCCGCATGATCCTGACCCGGCACGAGCAGGCGACCACCTACATGGCCGATGGCTACGCCCGGACCACCGGCAAGCCCGGTGTTGCGCTGGTGGTGCCGGGCCCTGGGGCCCTCAACGCAACGGCGGGACTCGGCACCGCCTATGCCACGTCATCCCCGGTTCTGCTGGTGTCGGGGCAGATAGAGAGCTATAACCTCGGCCAGAACCGGGGCGCTCTCCACGAGATCGGCGAGCAGTTGGACGTCTTCAAACACCTGACCAAGTGGTGTGGGCGATCAGAAACGGTGAATGAAATCCCGGGAATGGTCCGGAACGCCTTCCGCGAGATGTCCTCCGGTCGGCCCAGGCCAGTGGAGATAGAGATCCCCTGGGACGTTCTCCCAATGACTGATGATACCGACCTCCCGGAACCCGAGGGTCCAGGCAAGCAACAGCCCGATCCCTCCCAGATCAGAGAGGCAGCCCAGTTGCTCGCAGGGGCCAGCCGCCCCCTGATTTGGGCCGGCGGCGGCACAAGGGAGGCTGCCGTCTCCACGGAGCTTCTGGATCTTGCCGAGGCCCTGAACTCCCCGGTAATAACCACGCCGGAGGGTAAGGGCGCAATCCCTGAAGACAGTCCGCTGTCCCTGGGCAGTTTCTACTACGCCCACGGCCCCGGCCATATCGCTCTCCCGCAGGCCGACGTCATCCTGGCCGTAGGCAGCCGGATGATGTTCACACCCAACGTGCCCTGGGGAATCCAGCCCCACCAGAGGGTTGTCCAGATCGACGCTGATCCCGAGGAACTTGGCCGCAATATCCCCGCCGCGGTGGGCATCGCCGCCGATGCCCGCCTGGGGGTACAGGCGCTGCTGGCGGAATTGGGCGGCAGGACATGGGCCAGCCAGTGGACCGGGACCGAGATTACGGCCATTCGCCAGCAGGCCGACCGGGAAATCCGGGAGATGGCTCCTCTCCAGGTGGAGATCATCGAGACAATCCGCCACGAACTGGACGACGACGCCATCATGGTCGCCGGGACCACTGACATCGGTTACTGGAGTCATCTGGCCTACCCGGTGCTGGCCCCGCGTTCCTACCTCACATCCTCCTACTTCGCCACCCTGGGGTATGCCTTCCCCACGGCCCTGGGCGCCAAAGTCGGCAACCCCGGCAGGCAGGTGGTTGCCACAACGGGGGACGGCGGGTTCGGGTACGCCTCCAGTGAACTGGCCACCGCGGTCCAGGAAGGGATAAACGTGGTGACCCTGGTGTTCAACAACGAGATGCTGGGGGCGTCGCACCATGACCAGCAACAGCGTTTCGGCGGCAGGGTCATCGGCACCCGGCTCCACAACCCTGACTTCGCCCAACTGGCCGAGGCATACGGCGCTGTGGGCGTCAGGTTGGACAGCCACGAGGGCCTGGGGGACGCTCTCCGCGACGCCCTGAGGGCCAATCTCCCGGTTGTCATCGAGGTGCCCATTCCAAACCTCGCGCCGCCGTTCCAGATAGCGCCCCGCGGATTGGAGAACATCGGGAGTTAGAGGGTGTCGTCAAATTCACAGTCATTCCCGCTTTCGCGGGAATCCAAGCGCCTTTGACAGCAGTTGCGCATTTCGCAGCTACCGGATTCTGGATTCCCGCTTTCACCGGGACTACGAACGCAACCCGGTGGCTCTCAATCACCGGCAACGTCACAGGTGATTTCCATGAAAGGGATTTCCAAAGGAGGTTGAGGAAGAATGTCGGAAAGGGCAACGAGCTACCGGTACAACCCCCTGCACCAGGACATCATCTGCGATGAGACCGCCATCGACGAACTGCCCAAGACATTGGACGCTTTGGGTTGCAGCCGGGTGATGATTACCTGCGGCCCGACCATCCTGCAAGCGTGCGACGTGGTGCCGAGAGTCCAGGAGGCGCTGGGCCACCGCTACGCCGGCGTCTACCCGGGGGTGGCGCCCCACTCTCCGGTGGAGACCGTGGAGGCCGGGGTGGAAATGGCGAAGGAACTCCAGCCCGATGTTTTCGTCAGCGTCGGCGGCGGCAGCACCCACGACACCACCAAGGCCATGGCCACCCTGCTGGCCGAGGGTGGGGACATCCACGACTACGAGATTATCTTCGAGCCGCCCGACAAAATAACCGTGCCGCCGACTCCCTCGCCCAAGCTGCCCATACTCAGCGTGCCCACCACCATGGGCTGCGCCGAGTTCAGCCGCGGCGGGGGCGGCATCACCGACCATCAACTGGGGCGCAAGCTCATCATCGCGGGCGAGGGCGTGACCCACCGCACGGTCATCATCGACGGCCAGGCCCTGGCCACTACGCCGCTGCGCATCCTGGTCTCCACGGCCATCGGGCAGTTGCGCATCGCCATTGAGACCGTCTACTCCACCGGGCACAACCCCATCGGCGACGGGATGGCCCTCCACGCCATCCGGCTGCTGTTCGACAACCTGCCCCGCTGCAAGGACGGCGACATCGACACGCTCCTGAACACCAAGACGGCTTGCGCCATGGCGTCCCTGGCATCTTTCGGGGGTCTCGGGTTGAATACCGCAACCTGTCACCACGTGGGTGGGCTGTACGGCGTGCCGCACGGGGAAGCCAATGGCATCCTGCTGCCCCACACCATGCGCTACAACCTGGATGCCTGCGCCGGCCGCCAGCGCCTGATCGCCGAAGCCATCGGCGTGGCGAAGAACGGAATGAGCGACGAAGAAGCCGGACTGGCGGCGGCTGAGGCTGTGGACGCTCTGTGCCGGGAACTGGGCCTGCCCCGTACCCTGCGGGAGGTGGATGTTCCCGAGGATGGCCTAGAGTTCATAGCGGCGGCGACGCTGCACGACCGGAGCCTGAGCACCAACCCCAAGCCCATCACGGATGCCGGGCCGATAATGGAGGTGCTGCGGGCGGCGTTCTGAGGGCGAAGCGGCGTTGTGGCTGGGTGTTATCCAAGACGACGGGTGATTCGTCGTATTCCGGCAATCGAGGCACACCGATTGCTCACCCGGATCAGAACTGCGACCGTAGTATCAGGGCGGCTCGTGAATGGCCCCAAACTCCGGCGAAGGACAGGATATTGAGTACACCGGAACAGATTGAAGCGCGGGTGCGGGCGGCGCTGAACGAATTGGGCATCACCGGCTGGGAGTGGATCGAGATCGATCCCACCTACGGCGACACCGCGGACTTCTGCCAGCAGTACGGGTATGACCTGCCCCACTGCGCTAATACCATTATCGTGGCCAGCAAGCGGGGGCCGGCGGCGTACTGCGCGGGAATCGTGCGGGCGTGCGACCGGCTGGATGTGAACAGGCGGGTGCGTGGGCTGATGGCGGTGTCGCGGGCGTCCTTCGCCACGGCGGAGGAGACCCGTGAAGTTACGGGAATGATGATTGGCGGGGTTACGGCGCTGGCGCTACCGGAGGGGTTGTCAATCTACGCCGATATGCGCCTGCTGAAGATGGACTACGTCATCCTGGGAGCGGGCAGCCGCTCCGGCAAGCTGAAGATGGCGCCCCGGGAGCTGGGGAAACTGCCGGGTCTGGAGTTCATCGAGGGGTTGTCGCTTCCGGAGGGGTGACGGCCACCGGTTTCCCAAAGCGTTCAATGCCAGAGGGTTATCAATCTCGGAGTTGCTGGCAAAGTTTGAGCGACCCGTGCGTTCCCTCCCGCGACCGGTGTAATAGTAGCCTTCCAGTTGGTCTGCGGCGATTCTGACCAGAACCGTCGTACCGCGAAACCGCTCCATCGTCCTGTCGGATTCGGCTTCAGGCTCGTTGTCGAACAAATAGGTAAGGACCAAACCTTCCGGTGCGTTGGTAAGGACGGAAGCGGTTATGCTCCAGGAGCGCGACTCGGCGGCGTTCAGGCGGACTGCCATCTTTGTCCAAGTCTGCTCAATCTTAACCGTCACCGGCTGCTGGTGCTCAAATTCCGTAAAGGAACTAGCAACCGTTCCCACCCATGTACCTCGCAGGTCCGGCACGCTTATCAACCGCAAGGCTCTCAGGAATTGCAACCGCCAGAGCCAGTTATCGAAGGCCCAATAAGAAATCCCAAAGACCAGGGCCATGGACGGGATCGGAACCAGCCACCGCATGGGGATGAGGTCAGAGGGCATGAGCGCGGCTGCAACTCCCGACACGAGAGCGCTGGACATGAGGA
The DNA here is from genome assembly GCA_963664375.1 of Dehalococcoidia bacterium. Taxonomy (GTDB): domain Bacteria; phylum Chloroflexota; class Dehalococcoidia; order Lucifugimonadales; family UBA3495; genus VXOI01. The sequence continues at coordinate 1,223,317 of OY761449.1, read as the reverse complement.
GGATTCTCACCACGAAGACGCGCTCCCGCGAGTCGATTGCATAGTCGTGCATCGTGATTGCTACCAGCCCTCATACTGCTTGAGCAACGCATCTATCAGGGTTCCGGCATCCCTTTCGTTCCACGAATCCGGGCCGCCGTCGAACATGGGAACCAACCCATTCTGGCAGGAGAACTGCGACAGGCGGTTGCCGCGCAGCCAATAGAGGGCGGACGAGTAGGCCGACTGGCACGAGCGCCCCAGCAGCCGGTCGGGCACGTTGTACAACAGGCACTCTATTTGATACGACCGTGCTGCGGCCGGCGCCAGCCTATCCTCCTCTACCAGTTGGGCGCGGGCATTCTTAAACATCCTTATGCAGCGCCGGAACCACCAGGTCGTAGCCTTCTCCTTCTTGACGCCGTTTCTCCGGTGAATATGGGGATAGCTGACAGCCCACCTCCCTTCCGCTGGCAGATACAGCCCCATGCCTTCAGTATGCTTATAGCTGCGTTGGCCCGAATACTCCGTGTACGTCAGGTAGCGGACGGCCACCACCACGTCAACCGGAATTTCGGGCGACTCCATGACAAGTTTGAGGGTCTTCCTGCCTTCCCGGACCCTGGATTCTCCAAAACTCTCGGTGATGGCTCTGAGCACGTCTCTGCGGAACCGTCGCCACCCGTATTCAGGCTCAGGGAACTTCTCTTCCAGCAATCTCTTTTGAGAATCGGGCAGCAGGCGGCCGTCCCGCACGGGCAGGGAAGTCAGCTCCACGACAACATCAACGTCGCTCTGACGCCGCAGGTGAGTGTTGTTACGGTAAGAGCCTTGCAAGTATGTCCGGTAGCGAACATCGCCCGGCCACCGGTGTCGTGCCAAGGCGTTGCGAATGGCGGCGTGGGTATTCTTCGCCCCCTGGACCGTACCCGGATGGGCCCATATCTTGAGTTGATTTTCTGGTATTGCCATCACATTGGTCTCGCGCTGGAATACAAGGCAATATGCTTGATTGTCACACTATGGGAACGTTTCTCACCGTGAGGGAGTGAAGGCCGCCAAGTGTGGAGGTGTATTCAGGTCAAGCAAATGAACTTGCTGTTCTGTAGCCGTATCGCACCCTGACGAGCGTTTACGGGTGCGCCCGGCAACACAGGCTATTTAACACCGGTCCGGCGATCTCATTCATCGTTCGGCGGATGCAGAGAGCCGTCAAGCTCTTGACTCCATTGGCGGGTCAATCCGGCGCCAACGGTCACTCTGCGCAGAGGAAATCGTGGGCACACTCTAGGCGGTGGCTGGTTGCGACGGTTCCGCACCACCACGGTATGCGATTCCGGAGCGGATAGATAGGCCTGAGCAAGACGTACGGGCCGGAATGGCTTTTCTCACGCACACGAAAGTCAACCGACGGCGCGGATGGGAGATGTCCGCCGAGAGTTCAAGCGTCGCAGCGGAAAGGCACAAGAGGTGTACTCACATTATGGTACACATGGTGGTATACACATGGGGTCATAGGTCGTATTATAGCCTGATTTAGCTATAATTCAGGCGATAAAGTGGCGGAGAGAGTGGGATTCGAACCCACGGTACAGTTGCCCGTACTCCGGTTTTCGAGACCGGCGCTTTCGTCCACTCAGCCATCTCTCCGCGAGCGGAACCGGGGAGGGTTTCCTGCCTTGAGACCTTTCGGGTAAGGAATGAGGCTGAAACCGGCCAACGACTGGAAACCTTCAGTCCAGTGTATCGAAATCCGTATTTGGCGGCAAGGGCATTTGGGGCGTTGATATTCTCAACGTGTGTTGGTATTCCCATGTAGGGGCGCACAGCCGTGCGCCCTGGCCCCCGGTTCCAGCGCAATTCTGTCCTGCGCAGACACGGGCGCACGGCTGTGCGCCCCTACGCGGCGGGGCCAAGCAGACAAATCGCGTCTAATACCAACACACGCCGAAAATACCGGGGCGTTCCCAGGGCAATCAATCTTAATTACCCCCCTTTGTCCAGTGTCCCATCGTCAGTGCCAGTCGTGCGCGGCGGGCATGGACACCTGCGGGTCGATGGGCTGCAAGTCCGTCACGACCAGACTGGTGGTGCCGTCCCAGCGGGAGACCGCGCCGCGGGCCAGGATGATCCGGCTCTGCAACTGCCGCCGACGGCGGGCGAACACCGTCGGCCACAGTATCAGTTGCACGTCGCCCTCCTCGTCCTCGATGGTCACGAACACCGTCCCCGCCTGGCCCTTGGGGTGCTGCCGGGCGATGGGCCAGCCCGCCACCAGCGCCTCCTCGCCCTCCTCCAGCCCGTACACCGCCGTGGTCGTCAGCACGTCAGGCGCCAGGTCGGGACGCACGAACTCCATCAGGTGTCCCTGCGGGTAGATGCCCATTACCTCGTACTCACCGGCCATCTTTTCGTAGGCGGTGAAGTCCGGCATGTCCGGGATTAAGCCTCTTGCCAGCCCGCCTTCCGGGATTAAGCCTCTTGCCGGCCCGCCCGCTGGGGCCTCGCCCTCCAGCAGCAACGGCAGCGCCGCTTGGCCGTTCCGGCCCGGGCGCGTGGCCAGCCCGGCGTCCCACAGCGCGGCCCGTCGGTTGGGGATGATACCGTCGAAGGCCCCGGCCTGCACCAGCGACAGCACCGCTTGGGGCTTGATCCCGGTGCGACGCACCAGGTCGCCAGCGCCGGTATAGCGTCCGCCCCGCTCCCGCTCGGCCACGATCAGCCGCGCCGATTCCGCTCCCACGTCGCGGATGAACCGCAGGCCCACAAGTACCGAACCATGCTCGGGGATGCATGCCACATCACTCCGGTTAACGCAGGGGTTCAGGAAGGGCACCCCGAACCGCCGCGCGTCCTGTTTCAGCGTTTCCGCGGGGTAGAAGCCCATGGGCTGGTTGTTAATCAGGGCGACGAAGAACTCCACCGGGTAGTAGCGCTTGAGCCAGGCGGCCTGGTAAGCCGTGATGGCAAAGGCGTGGGAGTGCGACTCCGGGAACATGTATTGCCCGTTCAGCTTGGCGAATATCCGGCGGGCAGCATCCTCCGGCACGCCGTTGCGCCCGGCTCCCTCCCGGAACTGCCGCCAGAGGCCGTCAATCAGGTGCGCGTTGTTGGGACGGGCGAAGGCCCGCCGCAGCTCGTCGGCCTGGGCCGCGGTGAATCCCGCTACGTCCATCACCAGTTGCACCACCTGCTCCTGCCAGACAATGATGCCGTAGCCTCGCTCCAGCGCCCGCTCCTCCAGCGGGTGGTCGTAGTCCCATGGCGCGTCGTGCCGGTAGCGCTCCACGAACTGCGAGACGGCGCTGCCCTGCACCCCCACGCCGGGCCGGATGAGGGCCACCTGGTAGGCCAGGTCTCCCAGGTGCCGCGAGTTAAGCCGCTGCCCCATCTTGAGCTGCGCCGGCGATTGCAGCAGGAACACGCCCTTGGCCTGGCCCCGGTTGATCAGGTCGTAGACCTCCGGGTCTTGGGGGTCGATGCGCGAGAGGTCGGGACGCTGCCCCTCCTGCTCCTCGATCATGTCCAGCGCCTCCTCCAACTGGTCCAGCACCGGCAGGGACAGCAGGTCGATCTTGGCGAAACCGGCGTCGGCCACGCTGTCCTTGTTCCAGTCCATAATGTAGCGCCCCTCCATCGCGCCAGCCCGGACGGGCACCATCTCGGGGATGGGCGAACTGCTCAGAATCATGCCGCCTACATGCTGTCCCAGACCCTTGGGCGCGCCGATGAGCTGCGGCGCCAGCTCGATCAGGTCGCGCCAGCCGGGGGCGTCCACCCGCTCGCGGAACGCGGGCAGTTCTCCCATCTCTACGGCCAGCGATCCAGCGTCCCGCGACTGCAACTGGCCGGACAGCAGCGACAGCTCGTCCCGGGGCAGGCCCAGCGCCTTGCCCAAGTCCTGAATCACCCCCTTGAGCCGGTAGGTGGAGATAGCCCCAGTCAGCACCGCATACTCCGGCCCGAACCGCCGGTGCACCCGCTGGATAAGCTCGTCCCGCAACTGCCTCGGAAAGTCCAGGTCGATGTCCGGCAGCAGGCTGGTGTCCTCTGAGATGAACCGCTCCAGCGTAAGGTCCCACTCCAACGGGTCAACGTGGCTGATGCCGATCAAGTAGCCCACCAGCAGCGCCACCGACGAGCCGCGCCCCCGGCCCGGCGGCCGCTCCTCCAGCGGAATCTCGGGGTGCGACAGACCGCGTTCCTCCGTAATCCGCTGGGCGATCTGCACGATCTCGCGGTACAGCAGCAGGAACCCCGAAAGGTTGTGCAGCTCAATCAGCCGGAACTCCTCCTCCAGCCGCTCCGCCACCTTGGGCGTCACCAAGCCGTACCGCCGCGTCGCCGCCTCGTAGCACAGTTGTTGCAGGTAGCTGTCCGGCGTGTACCCCTGCGGCACGTCGGCGTCGGGCAGGGTATAGCCCAGGTCGGCGCTCAGGTCGAACCCGCACATCCCCGCGATGCGCCCCGTGTTGGCGATGGCCTCGGGGCAGTGGCTGAACAGCTCCCCCATCTCCCCCGGCCGTTTCAGGCACAAGTGATCGTTCGCATGGATGTGGCGCAGGGCTTGGTCGATGGTGGTGTTGTGGCTGGCCGCCACCAGCGCGTGTTGCAGCCGGTAGCGCTCCGGCACGTGGTAGTGGACGTCGTTGGTCGCCACCACCGGCGCGCCCACCTTGCCAGCCAGCGCGGCCAGGTCGCGGTTGCGCCGGACATCGCCTTGCAGGAAATTCTGTTGCAGTTCAACGTACACCGAGTCGCTGCCGAACCAGTCCAGGTAGTCGTACAGGAGTTGTTTGGCCTCGACGGCCTTTCCCCTTTCCAGCAGCGTTGACAGCGGCCCGTTGCGCCCGCCGGTGAGCAGCACCAGCCCGGCGGCGTGCTGAGGGAGCAGGCGCGGGTCGAGCCGCGGCTCCTTGCGGTCGGCGGCGTTGGCCAGGGTGAACAGGCGGGACAGGTTGCCGTAGCCCTCCCGCGTCTTCGCCAGCAGCGACAGGCGGGCGCCGTCCGTCTGCGTTTCAACCGGCGTTCCGCTGCTCAGGGCCAGCTCGCCGCCGGTGATGGGCTTGAGGCCCAGGCTCTTGGCCTGCCGCGCGAAATCCAGCGCGCCGCAGAGGTTAGTGTCGGTCAAGGCCAGGCAGCCGTAGCCGTACTCAACCGCCTGGGCCAGCAGCTCGTGGGTGTGGGAAGCGCCCAGCCCGAAGGAATAGAAGCTCTTGGCGTGGAGCTCGACGTAGCCGCGGTACCCGTGGTATCCGTTCTGCATGGAGAGTCCCGGCGCTAGTGCCCCTGCTGGTACCAGCAGCCATCGCGCTGGTCCCGGAACAGGGTGACCTGTCCCCCGTTCTCCCGCTCCACCCGGTAGTAGGTTCTGGTCAAGGGTTTGGGCAGCCACCACAGGTCGAATGTCCAGCAGTCCTCGATGCGCGCCACCTGTTGCCATCCGTCCTTTTTGGACCCGATCCCCTGCCGGATGGCCTCGGGCAACCCGTTCCGGTCTTCCCGCACCATCACGGGCTCCGGCGAAAGCAGTGGCCGCAATTCCCCGCCCAGCGGGTCCAGCGGCGTCTGCACGGCCCGCATCTCCGGCGCCGGATGCCACGGCGCAACTTCCACCACCCGGTACAGCGCCGGACGCTTGACCGGCCCGACGTTTCCGTCCTCTTCGCCCGGCTGCCGTCCTCTAGTTTTAACCGTCGGCACAGAGCGATAGCTTGCGGCGTGGCGGCCTTGAGAACGAGTTTGCAACCGCCGCTCCGCCTCCATGATCCGCCCCCGCCGGTCCTCCCGCACGTCGGGCAGCAGGCCGATCTGTGACCCGGATTCGCCGGTGAAACCCGACAGCGTCAGCGCCAGGCCGTCCACGGGCGCATCGGGCGGCTCGGCCTCCAGGCGGCTGCGCACGATGAAGGCCGCCCGCTCCCACCGCCCCACGCTCTCCTGGAAATTGACCGTCCTCTCCCAAGGAGCGGAGCCGAATATCGGGCACTCCAGCGAGGCCCGCCCGGCGTACCGTCCCTGCATGATGGGGCGGGCGTAGGCGCGGCGCAGCAGCGTGTCCGAGGCCACCAGCAGCATCTCCAGCGACGTGGACGAAAAGGGCAGCGAGGTCTCCTCGGTCACCGTTTCCTCGTACTCCAGCGGGATCAGAGCGCGGTCGTCACGTCCGTTGGCCAGTTCCCATGCCCACTCGCCCTCCCGCCCAAACTGGTCCACCAGCCGGTTCACGTCCATGGCCGCCACCTGGCCCAGGGTGTGCAGGCCGAAGCGGTGCAGGGCGGATATGGTATTCTCAGACACCGGCAACAGGGCGATGGGACGGGGCGCCAGGTAGGCCGCAGCGTCCGGCGGCACCTTGCCAGCCCGGAGCGGGTCGCTGCTGCGGGCGGCCACCATAGCCGGGAACTTGCCCTCGCCGACCCCGGCCCGTGGCGCAAGGTACTGGGGAACGGCGTTGAGCAGCGCGAGTACCAGCCGCTCCTCGCCGCCGTACATGGATTCCAGCCCGTCCAGGGCCACGTAGGCGACGCCTAGCGTAAGCGAATTCAAACCCGGCCCGGCGTCCTCCACCCGGTCGCTGATGCCTTGCAGGGCGGTTAGAACCTGCCGGAACACCCGGCGGTAGTGGGGTTCGTCGGCATCCAGCACAACTCCCTCTCCCCCCGGGGGAGGGTTGGGGTGGGGGCATTCTCTTGCCAGCCCGCCCGCTGCCTGGTACGACAGGGCCCGCTCCAGCGGCATCCCTGCCGCCACGGCGGTAGCCGCAGGAAAGTAGTCGACCACGACGGGCCGGGACCTGCTGCGGTCGGCGATGAGGACTGGCCGGTCCTTGAGGTGTGGGCGCCGTTGCATTTCGGCCTTGGCCCGCAGGTGGGTTATGAGGACGCAGGCGACTTTCAAGGTGTCTCCGTTCCCCGCTTTCGTGAGGGGGTAGATAAAGGATTGCGGCGCAGGCGGAACCCAGGGGCTTCTAGGGAGTGTCGTCAAATTGAGTTGCCGGACAGTCAGCAGACCTATTTCCGTCATTCCTGCGTTTCCGTCATTCCTGCGAAAGCAGGAATCCAGAATCGCTCTGTGCCGGAGAATGATTTGCCTGCGCGAACCCCTGGATTCCTGCTTTCGCAGGAATGACGGAGGAATTTGACGACACCCCCTAATTCTCCCTCTGGGGGAGGGAATTTTGATAAAAGGCCCTACGGTGGACCGGCGCCATTTTGGAACGGTTTAGCTTCGGGAAGTAGATGTTATAGAACATAAGTTCATACGTCAACAAGGCTTCGACACCAATTTCCGAAGCTGAGAGGAAGCCATTTCCCCCGATGACGACACATCCAGCAGAGGTGTCCGATGACCAGCCTCGAAAGAGCACTCCAGGAAATCAAGTCCTACGTGGAGACACGGATGCAGGAAGTCAACATGCCCGGACTGTCCCTCGCTGTCACCGACCGGGAGCATCTGATCGAGGTCGCAACGTTCGGGTACGCCGACATCGCCTCGCGCTCGTCCATACAAGCGAACACGATGTTCGAGGTCGGCTCCATCGGCAAGTCGTTCACCAACATCGCCCTGATGCAGCTACACGACAAGGGCCGGCTGGACCTGCGCGCGCCAGTCAGCCGCTACCTGCCGTGGTTCGAGGTACAGTCAGACTACGGGCCGATTACCACCCACCACCTGATGTCCCACACCTCCGGGCTGGGTTCGGGAACCGACATCGGCAGCCACGGGCTGTACGAGGCGTGGGCGCTGCGCGACAGTCGCACGGGATCCGCGCCCGGCAGTCATTTCCGGTACTCCAACGTCGGCTACAAGGTGCTGGGATTCCTGCTGGAGGAATTGGACGGCCGGCCCTACCGCGAATCCATACAGAAGCGGGTGCTCGACCCTCTCGGTATGCGGCACTCTCATCCGGTCATCGGTTACGACACGCGGAAGCTGGCCGCCGTGGGCTACCGCAGCTTTTACGACGACCGCCCGGAACACGTGGCCCACGGCCTTGCGCCAGCCATGTGGACCGAGTACGGCGTGGGCGACGGCTGCCAGGCGTCCACCGCCGGGGATATGGCCGCCTACCTGAGAATGTTCATGAACGGCGGGGCTGGCCCGGATGGCCGGGTTGTTTCCGAGGAGAGCTTCCGGTTGATGACGCAGAAGGTGATTGCCACTCCGCAGTGGGGCGGCGCACACTACGGCTACGGCCTCATCCTTGCCAACATCGACGGCCATTCGTACCTGGGCCACGGCGGCAGCACCACGGGATTCGTATCGGCCATGATCGCCGACCTCGACGAGGGAATCGGGGTGGTGGTACTGATCAACGGGCTGGTGCAGTCCTTCGGCGCCGCGAACATGGCATTGCACATGCTCAGCGTGCTCAGGGCAGGTATTAACGGCCAGGAAATGCCCGGGTATCCGGCAGCCCCTGACTGGAAAGCGGTCAGCAACGCCGCAGAATACGAGGGTACCTACAATCCCGCCTCCAAATCAGGGGATGACAGCCTGGTGATAACCGCCGCAGGCGGGGGACTATCGCTGCGATGGCAGGACGAGGACGTCCCGCTGGAGCGTTACGGGCAGGACAGCTTTTACGTGTCCCACCCCGATCTGGAACAATTTCTCCTGGAATTTGGCCGGGATGGGGAGCAGGTTGCGGAGGCATTCCACGGCCCCGGATGGTATATGCGGGAGGACTACTCCAGCCCACGCCGGTTCGATTACCCCGCCGAGTGGGACGGCTTCTGCGGCCACTACCGGACGTATAACTTCGGGCTGACCAACTTCCGCGTCGCGGTGAGGAAGGGCGCCCTATTGCTGCTGTACCCGGGAGGCGGCCACGAACCCCTGATTCCCTTGGAAAACGGACTGTTCCGGATTGGAGAGGATCCCTCCTCACCGGAGACCGTCCGGTTCGATGCGGTGGCGTCCGGCAGAGCGTTGCGGGCAGTCTACTCCGGCTGTCCCTACTACCGGACGTATACCCCGTGAACCGGGCCGGATGTCCATGCCCCGGTCTGACATCACTGATTCACTGGTTTGCAGGGGCAACCCTTGTGGTTGCCCACAACCGCCGGGACGGCGTAACTTGAGAAATCCAAATACAATTGCCCTGCGTATGATGTCTGCTGGCGCCAGACAACGCCGAACCACTGACGATTGCCTGCCAGCCGTAGGGGCAACCCTTGTGGTTGCCCGCCAATGCCGCGCACACTTGCAGGCGCACACCCTGCCCCTATTTCCCCTCTCCCTCTGGGGGAGGGTTAGGGTGGGGGAAATCCGTCCCCGGGCTGGCGGGAGCTGACCTATGAGCACGACCGACATCGACGCGATACTCAGCCGGGGAAACTCGCGCAGGCGTTGGTTCCTGTTGGCCGGGGCAGCGGCCGTCATTGCCGCCGTGGTGGTTGTCGTGGTGCTGCTGACGAGGCCCGACGAGGAGGATGTGGTATTCGAACCGGAGCGCGTCGAGTCGGCAATGGGCCGCCTTTCAACCCAGGTGGACCTGTCAGGCTCGGCAGTGTCCGAACGCAGCGCAACCCCGGGTTTCGACGTGGGCGGAGTTGTGGCCTCGGTCGCCGTAGCCGAAGGGAGCGAAGTCCGAGAGGGCGACTCCCTGGCCTCCCTGGACGATGCCGATGCCCAACGCCGCGTCCAGACCGCCGAGGTGCAACTGGAGCTGGCCCAGCTGCGCCTCGAGAACCTCCTGGCCGACCCTGAGCCAGCCGCCATCGCCTCCGCCAACCAGGCGATAGTGTCAGCGAAATCGCAGGTAGTCAGCGCGGAACAGGCCCTGGAACTCCTCTCTGAGCCACCGAGCGCCAGCGATCTGAGAAGCGCGGAGCAGGCCGTAGCCAGCGCACTCAGGGACATATCCAGCTCGGAGCAAGCCCTGGAACTGCTGGCAGAGCCGCCCAGCGCCGCCGACCTGGCCAGCGCCGAGCAGGCCGTGGCCAGCGCCCTCCGGGACATCTCCAGCGCCGAACAGTCCCTTGCCCTCCTCTCCGAACCGCCCAGCGCCAGCGACTTGAAAAGCGCGGAGCAGGCCGTGGCTACCGCCCTCCGGGACATATCCAGCGCGGAACAGGCCCTTACCCTCCTCTCTGAGCCGCCAAGCGCCAGCGATATGAGAAGCGCGGAGCAGGCCGTGGCCACCGCGCTCCGAGACATCTCCAACGCCGAACAGGCCCTTGCCCTCCTCTCTGAGCCGCCGAGTGCCAGCGATATGAGAAGCGCGGAGCAGGCCGTGGCCACCGCGCTCCGAGACATCTCCAACGCCGAACAGGCACTGGATGACCTGACCGCCGGACCTACAGACGCGGAAGTTTCAGCGTCACGTTCGGCAGCGACGCAAGCGCACGTAACATTCGCGGACGCAACCAGGATCGAGAAGGAATCGAAAGAGGTTCTCACAGATGCTTCCGAGGAATTTTGCGAGCGGTACAGCGGGTTGATTCCAAGCGACGAGGTGATACGGTCAATCTGCGAGGCTGTCCTGCCGCTTTCCGAAGCCCAGATGGATGTGCTGGAGGAATCCTTCGAGGACAGGTCGGCAGCCTACGAGAACCTCGGCACGGCCTTAATCGACGCCAACCTGGGATTCGTCAGCGCTCACGCTGACCGGGATTCGGCGCTTTCCTCCCTGGCATCGGCTGAAGAGACCCTGGACGAACTGCTCACTCCCCCTTCGGAGGAAGACTTGTTCCAGGCGCAACAGGCTATCGATGCGGCCAGGGCCGGCCACGCATCGGCCGTGGCAAGGCTGGAAGACCTCCAGACCCAGGCCAGCGAGGAAGACGTGTTCCAGGCCGAGCAGGCTATCGACGCGGCTAGGGCCGGCCACGCATCGGCCGTGGCAAGGCTGGAAGACCTCCAGACCCAGGCCAGCGAGGAGGACGTGTTCCAGGCGCAGCAGGCCGTTGAGGCGGCGAAAGCCAGCCACGCATCGGCGGTGGCCAGGCTGGAGGACCTCCAGACTCAGGCCAGCGAGGAGGACGTGTACCAGGCCGAACAGGCCGTTGAGGCGGCCAAGGCCAGCCACACCGCGGCAGTGGCCAGGCTCGATGACCTACAGACCCAGGCCAGCGAGGAGGACGTGTACCAGGCCGAGCAGGCCGTTGAGGCGGCCAGGGCCAGCCACGCCGCCGCCGAGGCCGGGCTGGAGGAACTGCGGGCCGCCACCGACGAAGGCGAATTCGAGCAGGCCCGCGCCGCCCTGGAGAGCGCCCAGGCCAGCCTCGCCAGCGCCCAAGCCCAGTACGACGAGCTGGTGGCAGGGCCTTCCGAAAACGCCATCGCCCAGCAGAGACAGGACGTGAGACTGGCGGAAATCTCCCTGGAGGAGGCGCGCGCGGCCCTGGCCGACCTGACCGTTACCGCCCCATTCGACGGTGTCGTCGAGGCTGTCAACGTCCTACCGGGAGACCGTATCGCTGCCGGATTTAACGCCTTTACGTTGTACACCTCCGACCGGATGTTGATTGAGCTTACTGTGACCGAGGAGGAACTGCTGGAACTGGAGATCGGGCAGATCGGCACGGCATCATTCGATGCAATCGAGGGGACGGAATATCCCGTGCGCGTGGAGTCCATCAGCCGGGTTCCCAACGCTGAACAGGGAGTGGTGACTTACGACGTAGAGGCGCGCATTCTCACCGGGAATGACGGCGATGCGGTTTCTGGCGCTACCCGGCGCAATGCCCGGCCCGGGGGCGGGGGCGGTTTCGGGGCAGGCGGATTTGGCGGCGGCTTCGGCGGTGGAGCGGGCGGCAGCCCCTTCGCCGGGTTCCAACTGCCCGAAGGGGTTACGCAGGAAGATGTGACGCAGGCCATCATCAACGGAGACCCGCTGCCGGAGGGCGTGGAGTTGCCCGCACAGGTGATGCAGATGATCGAGACCCTCCGCGCCTCCGGACAACTAGCTCGCATTGTCGGCGGCCTGCAGGTCCCGCCCGCGCAACAGGGCGATGAGGAACGGGCCGGTGATAATGCGGAGCGTCCCCTGCCCGCGCCCGGCATGAGCGCCAGCGTAACCATCCTCACCGAAATCCGCGACCCGGCCGTGCTCGCCCCGGTGTCCGCAGTGCGCCAACTCGATGGACGATGGTTCGTAAGCGTTCAGACGACGACGGAAATTGAGGGTAGCCCTCCCCCGGAGGGAGCGGGGATAGAGAGGGTCTACGTCGAAATCGGCGAGTCTGACGGCAACCAGGTCGAAATTCTGAGCGGCATCGAGACGGGCGCCATCCTGCTGGTCGGCGCAGACAATGCCGGTGTTGCCTTCACCGCCACGATGCAGCAGCCCCAGGTCAATCCGGAATTCGGAGGATTCGGCCCCGGAGGCCCACGGTGATTGTCCTCCAGAACGTGTCCCGCACCTACTCCATCGGCGGTACGGAGGTGCATGCTCTGGCCGGGGTCGATCTCGAGGTCGGCAAGGGAGAATTCGTCGCGGTCATGGGGCAGTCGGGCTCGGGCAAAACGACGATGATGAACATCATCGGCCTGCTGGACCGGCCCACTGGCGGCCAGTATGTTTTCTCAGGCCACAACGTCTCCCAACTGCCGGAAAACACCCGCGCCCGTCTGCGGGGGCAGGCATTCGGTTTCGTGTTCCAGTCCTACAACCTGCTGCCGCGACTGACTGCGCTGGAGCAGGTGGAACTGCCGCTCATCTACCAGGGCGTCCGCAACCGCCGCCGCCGCGCCGCCGAGGCGCTGCAACGGGTGGGCCTCCTCGACCGAATCTCACATCAGCCGACCGAGCTGTCGGGCGGCGAACAGCAGCGGGTCACCATCGCCCGGTCGCTGGTGTCCAATCCGCTGGTGCTGCTGGCCGACGAACCCACCGGCGCGCTGGACACCGCAACCGGGCACGACCTGATGACACTGCTCCGGCGGCTGGTTGACGAGGCAGGACTGACCATAGTCCTGGTGACCCATGAGCAGGAGGTCGCCAACTACGCCAGGCGCATCATTCGCATGCGCGACGGACGGATTATCGAGGACAGCGGCGCCGGGAGCGCCCCCACCCTAACCCTCCCCCAGAGGGAGAGGGAACCGGGGGCCGACAAGCGGGCTGGCCGGCAAGAGGCTTGAACGCCATGAGCCTGCTCGATACCATCAGAATCGCCCTCCGCGCCATTTTCGCCAACCGGCTGAGAAGCGCGCTCACATCCCTTGGCCTCATCATCGGCGTCAGCTCCGTCATCGTCCTGATCGCCATCGGCCAAGGCACCCAGAAGGGCGTCACCGACCGCATCGAGGGGCTGGGCACCGGCCTCATATTCATCCAATCCAGCGCCGCGGCCACCACGTCCCAGGGCGGCGGGTTCGCCGGGCTGGCCTCCTCCACGCTGGTGCAGGGCGACGCCACCGCCATCAAGTCCAACGGCATCCCCGGCGTAACGGCTGTGGCCGCCCGCATGTCATTCGACGCGCAGACCATCGCTGGCGCAAACAACGTCGGGGCGGAAATCGTCATGACATCCACCGAGTACGCCGAGGTTCGCGACCTGGGGCTGCGCTACGGCTCTTTCCTGACCGCCTCTCACGATCAGGAAAGGTCGCTGGTGGCCGTGCTGGGCGCGCGGGTGGCGGACACGCTGTACCCCGGGATAGACCCCGTGGGGCAGGAAGTACGCCTGTCCTTTGGCGGGGGCCGGATCACCCTGGGATTCGCCGTAATCGGAGTGCTGGAGGAACAGGGCGGCGCCCTCGGGTCGAAACCAAACGAAGCGGACGACCAGGTATTCGTCCCGATCAGCGCCACGGCGAGCCGCCTGCGCTTCCTCTACACCCCGTCCGGGGAGCTGCGGGTAACCCAGGTGGACGTGCAGACCGACAGCGATGCCGACGCGCAACGGGTCAAGGACGACATTTCCGAGCTGCTGCTTTTCCGGCACGACGTCACCGAACCGGATTTCGTGATCCAGAGCCAGGACGACCTGATCAGCGCGGCCACTGAGGTCAGCAACACTCTCTCCATCCTCCTCGGCAGCATCGCGGGCATATCGCTGGTCGTGGGGGGCATCGGCGTGATGAACATCATGCTGGTTTCGGTAACCGAGAGAACCCGCGAGATCGGCATCCGGCGCGCGGTCGGCGCAACCACTCGCGACATCGTGATGCAGTTCGTGACGGAGGCATTGATGCTCAGCATTTTCGGTGGCGTCGTGGGCATCGCCATAGGTGTCGGCGTATCCATTGCCATCAACGGGCGGGAGCTGGGCGGCCAGGAGATGATCACGCTGATCCAGCCGTGGAGCATTGCCGCAGCGTTCTTGGTAGCCGCCGGTGTGGGCCTAGCCAGCGGGAGCTACCCGGCCTACCGCGCCACCGTAATAGACCCCGTGGCCGCCCTGCGCAACGAGTGAGACACCGGCGCGCGAAACCCCAAGCAAAATCACCCTGCAACCTATCAAGTTAGTAGTTACGCAGTTGGACAAAAATTCCCTCCCCCTTGAGGGGGAGGGTTAGGGTGGGGGTGAAATCCTCGCATCAGACACCGTATCCAACTGCGTAACTCCTATCAAGTAATGGACATGGAAACTATCCCCCCAATTCCCTCCCCCTTGAGGGGGAGGGTTAGGGTGGGGGTGAAAAGGTAGTGCAGAGAGGCGATTAAAGGAACAACCACAGGTTGAGCGATTCTGGATTCCGGCTTTCGCCGGAATGACGGTCGGCCCTCAGTGTCACGTGTGGGCTATGAAAACCGTGTCGGGGCAATATCGGGAGGGGACGCCCTCACCCTAACCCTCTCCCGGAGGGGGAGGGGACTTGTCTCACACCCTGCCGGGCGCGAGCTCCTTACGGTGTTAGAATACGGCCTAACTATTGCACCCGGAGCGTATGAGTATGGATGTCAATGACGCAGTAGCGCGCATTCTGAAGACGGAGGGCGTGGAGTGGGTCTCCTGCTTCCCCTCCAACAACCTGATCGAATCTGTCGCCAGCGAGGGCATACGCACTATCATGTTCCGCCAGGAGCGCGGGGCGCTGATGGCCGCCGACGGCTACAGCCGGATGAACGACCGCAACAGGTTCGGCGTGGCCATCACCCAGGGCGGGCCGGGCTCGGAGAACTCCCACGGCGGCATCGCCCAGGCCTTCTCCGACAACATCCCCATCCTGTACCTGGCGGGCGGCCCGGCCCTGGGCCAGTACGCCGTCAGGCCCAACTTTTCGCCCGTGCGCTCCTACCAGTCGGTGTCCAAGCACGCCGAGGTCATCACCGCGCCGGGGCAGGTTGCGGCAGTGATGCGCCGGGCCTTCCACCACCTGCGCAACGGCCGCCCCGGGCCGGTGATTGTCGAGATCCCCGCCGACGTTGGCGGACAGGAAGTGCCGGAGTCGGCGCTGGACTACCAGCCGCCCAAGCGCCTTTTGCAATCGCCATCCCACAGCGACGTTGCCGACGCGGCCCGGCTGTTGCTGAACGCCCGCAAGCCAGTCATCTGGTCGGGGATGGGTGTCCTGTTCGCATCGGCCACGAAAGAACTGCGCGAACTGGCCGAGCTGACCCAGATCCCCGTGTACACAACCATGCCCGGCAAGTCGTCATTCGACGAGCGGCATCCGCTGTCGCTGGGGGCGGGCAGCGCGGCAACGTCCCTGCCTGCCCGCAAGTGGATCCAGGAATCGGACGTGCTGTTCGCCGTGGGCTCCAGCATGACCCGCACCAGCTACGGCCAACCCATCCCCGGCGGCAAGGTCATCATCCACAACGTCGAGAGCATCGAGGACATCAACAAGGATTTCTCGGTGGACGTCGGTCTGCCCGGCGACGCCAGGCTCACCCTGCAAGCGCTGGTCGACGAGGTTAAGGCGCAGATCGGCGAGGCAGGCAGGCCCTCAAATGGCGTTGCCGAAGAGATTGCGGAAGTACGCAAGGGCTGGCTTGACCAATGGACGCCGCTGCTGGAGACCGACGAGGTGCCCATCAACGCCTATCGGGTGATCAACGAGATTAACAGGAACCTGGACCGCGAGAACAGCGCGATCACTCACGACGCCGGAGCGCCGCGGGACATGATAATGCCCTTCTACACCGCCACCACGCCGCACAGCTACATCGGCTGGGGCAAATCCACCCACCTCGGCTACGGCATTCCGCTGATGATCGGCGCCAAGCTGGCGGAGCCGGGCCGGTTCTGCCTGAATTTCATGGGCGACGGCGCTTTCGGCATGTCCGGCCTGGACATCGAGACCTCGGTGCGGGCGGGCGCGCCCATCACCACCGTAGTGCTGAACAACGGCGGCATGGCCACCTACCCCGGCGGCTACCCGGTGGCCAACGAGCTGTTCGGCCTTACCCGCATGGGCGGCAACTACGCCATGATCGCCGAGGGCATGGGCGCCGTGGGCATCACCGTGACCCAGCCATCGGAAATTGCTCCGGCCCTGGTCCGGGCACAGCAACTGAACCGCGACGGGCGCGCCGTGCTGCTCGACATTCACACCAACCTCGAGGGCCGCAAGTCCACCTACTGAACCGCCTCTCCCCATTTTCCCTCCCCCTGACGGGGAGAATCGAAAGGAGACACGACATGACACTGTCCGCCAACCCGCCGGTCGCCTCCGACCTGGTGCACCACATCGGCATCGCCGTCGCCAGCCTGGACGAGAGCATCGAGTTCTACCGGGGCCTGTTCGGTTTCAAGCCCGGCCAGATAATCACCCGCGAGGACATCGGCGTCCGCGGCTGCTTCGTGCCGGTGGGCGAGACCAACCTGGAACTGCTGGAGGGCACCGGCCCCGACAGCCTGATTACCCGGCACATCGAGCAGCGAGGCGAGGGCCTGCACCACGTCTGCTTCGAGGTGGAAGAGATCGCCGACAAGCTGACAACCCTGGACGAGCTGGGCATCAGCCTCATCGACAAGGTGCCGCGCACCGGGCTCATGGGAGGCGACATCGGCTTTCTGCACCCGTCCGCCGCCCGCGGCGTCCTGATAGAGCTGGCCCAGCACGGCCACTAGCAGCGCAACCGCGCTGAATCGTTCTCTCTCCCTCCAGGATAGGGTTAGGGTGAGGGCGTTCCCCGACTCTCGCAGGAACGAAGGACACCGCTTTGCCGTCCACCTAGCCTGCAAAAGGCGATTGTCACACACTTTCTAAGACGGGGCGTCCCCATCCGATGCCGGGGCAGAGCCGGGCAATTGCTATGCGCATCGACGGAGGGGCAGGGCCTCTCTGAAATCACCATCGGTATTCTCAGTGTGTGTTGGTATTCCCATGTAGGGGCGCACAGCTGTGCGCCCCTACGCGGCTGGGCCAAGCAGACAAATCGCGTCCAATACCAACACACGTTGGGAGTACCTCACCATCGCGTGGTTTGCTATTTTCGCTGGCACACCGCTACAATAGCCTGAATATGGGCGATGCCCCGATTGCCGGGCTTGTGCCATCAGGTACCGCCTTTCCCCGCGATCCCGGTGGCGTCCGTTTTGCCAATCACAACCTGATTTTAATGGTGCCATGAACAGTTTTCACATCTGGACCATCGGCTGTCAGATGAACACGGCGGACTCCGAGCGCCTCGCGTCCGCCCTTGAACAGATGGGGATGGAGTCCACCGAAAACGCCAGCGACGCGGACGTGGTGGTGCTCAATTCCTGCGTTGTCAGGCAGTCGGCCGAGGACAAGGTGGTGGGGAATCTTGGCGCCGTGTCGCGGCTGAAAAAGCAGGACCCGGACCGCGTCATCGCACTCATGGGCTGCATGGTAGGGCCGAAATCGGACCAGCTTGCCCGCCGCTTTCCCTACGTCGACGTTTTCATGCGGCCGCAGCAGTTCGAGCCGCTGCTGGATCTGCTGGGCGACCAGATGAGCGTGGACTGGGAGGGCTGCGTCGGCAACCTGGCGCCAACCCGGCCCGACGTAGCCTGCCACGTTCCAATCATCCACGGCTGCGACCTGATGTGCACCTTCTGCATCATCCCCTACCGCCGGGGCAGGCAGGTCAGCCGCCCGGTGGACGAAGTGGCGCGGGAGGTGGAGCTGCTGGTAACCCGCGGCGTCAGGGAGGTCACGGTGCTGGGGCAGACGGTGGACGCCTACGGGCACGATCTGCCCGACGGGGGCAATGAACGCCCCGACCTGGCCACATTGCTGTCGCGCCTGAACGACATCGACGGTCTCGACCGCATACGGTTCCTGACCTCGCACCCGAACTACATGAGCCGCCGCATCATCGAGTCCGTCGCCGAGTTGCCCAAGGTGTGCGAGCACATCAACCTTCCGGTGCAGGCCGGGGACGACGAGGTGCTTGCCCGCATGCGGCGCAATTACAGCCGCTCGGAATACATGACGCTGGTACAGGAAATACGCGACACCGTGCCCGGAGCATCTCTCAGCACCGACATCATCGTGGGCTTCCCAGGTGAGACGGATGACCAGTTCCGGCGCACCTACGACCTTGTGGAGGAGTTGCGCATGGACAAGGTGCACTGCGCCGCTTACTCCACCCGCCCCGGCACCATCGCCGACCGCTCCATGACGGACGACGTTCCGCACGAGGTCAAGGTCAGCCGACGCCAGCAGATAGACGCGCTTCAGGAGCGCATAATCACTGAAGTCAACGCGGACTTGATTGGCAGCGAGTTCAAAGTGCTGGTAGAAGCGCGAAAGAAAGGCAAATGGCAAGGGCGAACCCGCTCCAACAAGCTGGTATTCATCCCCATGCAAGAGAGCGACGGCGACCGGACGGGTGAACTGGTGAACGTGCGGATTGAACGCGCCGGGGCGTGGTCGCTACAGGGGCAACCGATTTAGTCTGAATCAGGATTTGACTTACGCAGTTGAGCAAAATCCCCTCCCCCTTGAGGGGGAGGGTTAGGGTGGGGGTGAAATTCCTCGCACCGGACAAAGCATCTAACTTCGGAACTCCTATCCTGATTCCGAAAGAGGGAATCGAAGATGACAACCCGCCGTCGTCCTATCGTACCCATCACGGAGCTTGAGCATTCGGCCTTCTGCAAGACCGAGGACGAGCTGCCTGCCAAACCACTGGCCGAGGAACTTGCCGTCAACGTGCGCTGGCAGCAGATTCCCACGGAGTACCTGCACTTTACCGCCGAAGAACTGGACGAGCGGATTAACGCGGCCCGCCGGAAGCTGGGAACCTCCGTAACGGTACTGGGCCACCACTACCAGCGGGAGGAGGTCATAAAATACGCGGATTTCCAGGGCGATTCGTTCCTGCTGTCCCAGCAGGCGGCTAGCCGCCCCGAGGCCGACTACATCATATTCTGCGGCGTGCATTTCATGGCCGAGACCGCCTGCGTGCTGGCTGGCGAACACCAGCGGGTGATCCTGCCCAACATCACCGCTGGCTGCTCCATGGCCGACATGGCCCCTATGGACGACGTGGATGATGCCTGGGATGATTTGATGGAGGTGCTGGGCCCCAACGAAATCGTCCCGGTCACCTACATGAACTCCATCGCCGGGATCAAGGCGCTGTGCGGGCGGAACGGCGGGGCCGTCTGCACGTCGTCCAACGCCGAGGCGGTTCTGAGGTGGGCCTTCGAGCAGGGCAACAGGGTGCTCTTCCTTCCCGACCAGCACCTGGGCCGCAACACCGCGCTGAAGATGGGCGTGCCGCCGGACGAGATGGTGGTGTGGAACCCCTTCCGCAACATGGGCGGCAACACCCCGGAGCAACTGCGCCGCGCCAAGATGGTGCTGTGGCAGGGACACTGCTCGGTACACACCCGCTTTACCGTCAAGCAGATAGAACTGGCCCGCCAGCGGTTCCCGGACGTGAACGTGCTGGTACACCCCGAATGCGTGATGGAAACGGTGCAGGCCGCCGACCTGGTGGGTTCCACCGAGTTCATCCGCAACCAGATCAACAACGCACCCGCCGGAAGCGCCTGGGCGGTAGGGACTGAAATCAGCCTGGTCAACCGACTGGCGATAAACAACCCCGACAAGACGGTCTTCTGCCTCGACCCGGTAACCTGCCCCTGCTCCACCATGTACCGCATTCACCCGGCCTACGTGTTGTGGGTGATGGAGTCGCTGCTGGAGGGCCGCGTGATGAACGAAATCACCGTGCCCGACGACATCCGCCGGGACGCGCTGGTGGCCCTGGACCGGATGCTGTCGCTGCGTTAATCCTTGCCCATTCTCTTTCGAGTTTGTGCACCGCGTAGGATTTTCGCCTTGCCATCGCCCGACGACCTAAAATTTACTAACTACTACCACTCCGACAAGAGAGACCATCCTGAAGTCAAAGAGGAATGGGTAGCATACGTTTTAGCTAAGCCTACCCATAGCAGCCTTGATCGGGGCCGTATGGTGTATTGGAGGTACATCAAGGAAAGGGGACACTGGCTCAAAGTAGTTGTTGACGGAGAAGAGGTTCACAACGCCTACATCGATAGCGGAAGCCACACCCGGCAGTGGGAGATCCCTGATGAAGACAGATGACCCGATGTATTACGCCCGCATACCATTGAGAATTTCCTACTGCCGTGATACCGACACGCTGGAAATCCGCAATGGCGAAGAGGTCATTTCCAATTACGGTGTCGCCAAAGGGTTAATCGCGCATCTTGACGCCGATGGCGAAACGGCAGGTTTCACCCTAGAAAAAGCTCGGACATTGCTTCTGCCTCAGTTGAGCGAATATGATGCCACGTCCACGAGACTCCGCTTGTGGCAGCCGCCGGTTATGGTTTCGCCTGTGGGATTCTTTGAAAGCAGTCGCAAAACGCAAGGCAAGAACCCTAAAAGTATCCTCAATATTGGATACTTCCCTGGGTACGATACATTAGATTTATGGAATGAGAACGGCGCCAGTTTCGGATGGGATGTGGGCGCCCACCTTACGGCCTTTTCCAGAGATGCAGACGGGCAGGAACTAAATGGCTTTACTCTTGAATGCGCTGCCCAAATGCTCCTGCCCTGCTTTCAGGAATAGCCCTAAACCGGCCTCCACGGAGGTTAACCCGTGCCCGACTTTCCGCCTGAAGTTTACAGCCTGATCGACGCGGCCATTGCCGAGGACCAGACCTTTAACGACCCTACCACCGCCGCGCTGGTGCCGCCGGAGATCCGCGGCATCGGAATGTTGCGGGCCAAGGCCAACGGAGTGCTGGCGGGCGTCGACGTGGGGCTGGCAGTCTTCCGACGGGTGGAGCCGGAGCTGGAACTCGAGGCTTTGATGGCCGACGGCAGCGCCCTAGCTCCCGGCGATGAAATCGCGCGCGTCGCCGGGCCTGCGGGCGGCATCCTCCGGGCCGAGCGCATCGCCCTCAATTTCATGCAGCGCATGAGCGGCATCGCCAGCCTGACCAACCGCTACGTCAGGGCCATCGAGGGTTCGCGTTCGCGCATCGTGGATACCCGCAAGACCGCTCCCGGGCACCGCTACCTGGACAAGTACGCGGTGCGCGCAGGCGGCGGCTACAACCACCGCTACAACCTGGCCGACGGAATCCTGATCAAGGACAACCACATCGAGGCCAACCGCTTCCGGGAGATGGGCCTGCGGCAAGTCATTGAACTGGCCCTGGAGCGCGCCTCCCACACCATCCGCGTCGAGGTCGAAGTCGAGACGCTGGAGGACGCCCGCGAGGCGCTGGACGCTGGCGCACACATCATCATGCTGGACAACATGCCAGTGGAGATGATGCGGGAGGCGATGGGGTTCATCGGCGACAGTGCCGTGGTGGAAGCGTCGGGCGGGATCAATTTCAACACCGTCCGAGACGTTGCCAGCACGGGAGTTCACCTCATATCCATCGGCGAGCTTACCCACTCGCCCCAGGCCCTGGACATCAGTCTCGATCTTGAATTTGAGCAATAGTTCCCTCCCCCTCAAGGGGGAGGGTTAGGGCGGGGGTGAAGTCTCCGCCGGAACACGCGCAAGGGGGAACCATGGCAAACACCACCGACCCCATCATCAACTGCCTGGAACGCAACTGGGAAATGATCGACTCGGCGCTGGCGGGCATGGACGACGAAATGCTCAACCGCGCCCCCGCCAGCCAGTGCAATTCGGCGGCTTGGACGCTGTGGCACCTCAGCCGGGTTATGGACATGTTCATCCATGTCCGGCTCCAGGATGCGGAACAACTTTGGACGAAGGACGGGTGGGCCGGAAAGTTCAACGCGCCTGCCGGCATCGAAGACCGCGGCGTGGGCTGGACGGCGGAGCAAGTAGCGGCCTGGACTCTGCCCTCAAGGGACGTGCAGGTGGGCTATTTCCACGCCGTCAACGACGCCATCCGGGAGTACCTGGCCCAAGCAAGCGAGGAGGAGCTGGCCCGCGAGATCGTGTTGCCGCCGCTTGCAGAGCCCAGAACCATCGCCGCCTGTTTCGGACAGGTGATGTGGGACAACCTGGCCCACGGCGGGCAGATCGCCTACCTGCGAGGGCTGTTCCTGGGAATGGGATGGCACCGGTAGCAGCAGGCTACCATGCAGACGGGCTCCGGCTAGTGGCGGGGGCGGCGCCTGTCGGCGCTGTCCAGCATGATGGTCACCGGGCCGTCGTTCTGGGACTTCACCTGCATGTATGCCTGGAAACGCCCCGTGGCAACCGTCAGCCCCGATTCGCGCAACAGCGACACCGTGTGCTCGTACAGCCTCTCGGCCAGGTCGGGGGGTGCCGCGCGGGTGAAATCGGGACGGCGGCCGCGGCGGGTGTCCGCGTAGAGCGTGAACTGGCTGACCACCAGCACCTCACCGCCCACGTCCACCACGGAGCGGTTGAACCTGTTTGCATCATCGGCAAAGATGCGCAGGTTCACGATCTTGGGAACGAGGTATTCGGCGTCCGATTCATCGTCATCGGCGGAAACGCCCAGCAACACCAGCAATCCGGGGCCGATGCCTCCCACTACGTCGCCATCGACTTCGACGGATGCCTCCGTTACCCGCTGGATCAATGCTCTCATCGGGCTATGCGCTGCTCCTCAGCGTAGGACATAGGAAAAGCCGGCTGCCAATGCGCGCCGGCTGTTTCGGTGTTCTGGAAGGGAATGAGCGTCTAGCTGGAACTTGCGGCGCTGGCAGCCGGAGACGCGGATTCGCTGCCGGACGAACTCCCGCCGCTGTCCGATGAGGACGACTCGGCAGGCTTGCTGTCGCTGCCGGACTTTGAGGAATCGCTGCCGTTCTTGCCGACGCCGTTCTCCACGGGTGGCTTGGGGCGCCCGTAGTCCGTGGTGTAAAAGCCGCTTCCCTTGTAGATCACCGGAACGGCGTGATAGACCCGCTGGCCCTCCCCGGAGCACTCCGGGCATGTTCCTTTGCCAGCCTCGCTGAAGCTCTGACGCAGTTCGAAATAGTTATCACACTCGACGCATCGGTAATCGTATCGAGGCATCCATCATCTCCTGGAAAAGACCACTCGAAAGCGCAGCCTGAATTAGCGATCGAGCGATGGCATCAGCTAAACGTCACCCGATAAATTTATCAGCCGCCGCAATCACTGTCAACGCTGGCATCACGAAGGTATTCTCAACGTGTGCTGGTAATGGACGCGATTTGTCTGCTTGGCCTCGCCGCGTAGGGGCGCACTCCCGAGCGCGTCGAGGGACGTGTGCCCGTGTCTGCGCAGGAGAGAATTGTGCCGGAACCGGGGGCCAGGGCGCACGGCTGTGCGCCCCTACAGGGAATACCAACACACACTGAGAATATCATCACGAAGGCATTCCCAACGTGTGTTGGTATAGGGTTTAGAATAGTGGCAGGCAGCTCAAAACACGGTGTTGGGAGGTGCGGCGATGGCACACCTACCAGCATCACGCCTTGAATTGCCAATCGCCATTCTAAACCCTATATCAACACATGTACGTCGTTCCGTCTTTCCGCGCCGAGCTGTTGAAGGGCGAGAATTTTACCCTCGCCCCAGCCCTCCCTCTGAAGGGGAGGGAGAATTGAATGCCCCGGACTGAGCCTTTCCGGGGGACGGCGCCCGGGTTCCTGATATAATCCAGCCGCCGAAATCCGATTGCTGGCTCGTCCGGCGGAGACCACGATGCCCTCTTTCGACCCGCGCTCCACCCGTGCGATTACCTTCGACCTCTATGGCACCCTGCTGGACCTGGAGGCCACCTTTGCGCCCGCGTTCGCCGGTTTTCTGCGGGAGCGGCGTCTGGACCTGGACGCGGCCGAGCTGGTGCGGACGTGGGAGTGGGTCTACCTCCACGAGGGAATGGTGGACACGTTTCTGGGCGGGCCGCGCACCCCGTTCGAACAGTTGCGGCGCATCACGCTCTCGCAGCTTTTTTCCCGCGTGGGCATTGATCACAGCAGAGACGACATCGAGGACCTCCTCGGCAACCGCGTTACGCCTACCCTGTTCCCGGACGTGGTCGAGGCGCTGACGGCCCTGCGGGAGCGGTACACGCTGTCGGTGCTTTCCAACGGCGACCTGGCCGTTCTGGAGCGTATCGTCGCCACGCTCGAAATTCCGGTACATCGCACGATCTCGGTGGAGCAGGCCGACTGCTACAAGCCGGATCAGCGGGTCTACCGGAAGGCCGTCGAACTGCTCTCCGTGGATGCGGAGAACGTGCTGCACGTCGCCGCCCACGCCTGGGATGTTCGAGCCGCGCGGGTCGCCGGAATGAAAGGCGCCTACATTGACCGGCACAACATACCCTACGCTCCCTTTACCGACGAGCGCCCCGACTTGGAAACCGCCAACCTGCCGGAACTGGCCGCATTGCTGACATGAGCGCCGCAACAGAAATCCCCTCTCCCTTGAGGGAGAGGGTTAGGGTGAGGGTGAAATGTCCATCCGCTACGGCATAGACCTGGTCTTGCAGCCCTCGTTTACGGCCAAGGTCTACCAGACCCGGCAGATAGTCTGCGGCCAGTACGCCTCGTGGGCCGCCGAGATGCAGCCGCTGAGGATGGCGCTCACGCCTTATTTCCCATGCCCCGGCGACCGGCTGCCCATCCTGGCATCGCAGGTGGACGGCATTGCCCGCGACACCGGCGCGGAAAAGCCATACACGTTGCGACGCTCCGGCTTTATGGCCGTTGCCAGCACCAGAAGCGTGGTTATGCAATTCGAGGCCCCGGAACCGCTGTTCGAGTTGCAAAGTAAGGTGATGGAAAGCGCCCGGAGCCATTCCGCCGGACTGCATGCGCCCCAGGATTTCCGCCCCGGCATCGCGTTGCTGGAATATGGGACGTTCCCCGAGGAGATGCTGGCGGACGCCGCGCAGTTCGCAGAGGGAGTTGCGTCGGGGCTGGATATGACCGAGATGGCCCTGCCGTGGCGGTTGCAACTGACGCGCTACTCCTCGGAGGCCGCTGGCGACGACTGGAGCAACGGCCGCTGGGCTTCCGATCTGTCGTGGCAGCATCTGACCAGCCACTCGCTCTACGCCGAGGCGACGTAGCATTCGGAATGCTGGGTTTGGTCAAGGAGCAGGGCAGATAGGAACGCGGAGAGGGGAGGGGATTCTCCGGTCGCATGTTTCGCGGGAGCCAGGCGGCACGGGTTAGATGATGGTGGAGCCGCGAGCCGTCATTATTCTCGCAACAGGGCATCAACCTCGAGAACCAAGACTGGCAACTTGTGCTGAAGTATATCCCACACGGTGCTGTTGTCCACGTAGCGGTATTGGTGAATCAGAAGGTTGCGGAAAGCGATGATTCGCCGGTATTCGGTGAAGTGGGAAACTATCGCTTCGTCAAGATTCGCCAGTTTCGATACTGCCTCCCCGATTATCCCGAATTGGCGTTCCGTTGCTGAACGCAACAATGGGCTGCCGATGTATTCGGCCAAAGTCTTGCCAGCGGTAAATTCATTCAGTAGCTTTGCCGAATTTAGAATGTCATTCAGGTAGCGCCGGATTTCAGGCTCCATAGAGCTTCACTTTGTTAGCGACGAGGCTTGCCGGAAAAAACGGGTTTGTCGCCATCGCTTCGGTGGTGGCCAGTTCAACCGGCAGCCCGAAAAGCGCCTCAAGTGATTCCAGCAGTCCGAAGTACGCATCGGCGTAAGCGCTTCGCGCAGAAGGTTTGAAATCCACCAGGAAGCTCAAGCTGTCATTTTCCGTCAAGGAATCAGCAGCGACAGCCTTGCCAAAAAGATCCAGCCGGGCCACATGATAGCGTTTGCAGAATTCCGACAGTTCGGCGGTTCTCTCAGCAACGTCCGGTATCATCATCCCTCTCCTAATCTATAGCTCAGAGTATACTTGGCTTTTCTTGCGGCGTCATTTTGGCCGTGTGCCGTCGGCAGCCGCCGTTGGTAGCGCGGGCTATCGATGCGGTATCATTCACCCACTACTTCCACCCACACAGGAGAACGTGAAATGAAAGCCACCACCAAGCTGCGCCGGATGCTTGCCTCGGACGAAATGGTCGTTGCGCCTTTCGTCCTCAACGCCTTGCACGCCAAGATTGCCGAGTCCGTCGGGTTCAACGCGGTCTACATGACCGGGGCCGGCACCGCCGCCGAGCGCGGGTTTCCCGACGTGGGCCTGCTCACCATGACCGAGATGGTCGCCAACGCCAAGTACATCGCCAACGCGGTGGACATTCCGGTGATCTGCGATTCCGACTCCGGCTACGGCAACCCGCTGAACGTTATGCGGTCGGTGCAGGAGTACGAGGCCGCCGGAGTGGCCGCCATCCACATCGAGGACCAGGTCTTCCCGAAAAAGTGCGGATTTTTCGAGGGCAAGCAGGTCATACCCGTCGAGGACCACGTGCAGAAGATCCGGGCTGCCCTCGATGCCCGCAAGGACCCGGACTTTGTCATCATCGCCCGCTGCGACGCTTACGCCGTGACGGGCTGGGAGGACACCATCCGCCGCTGCAAGGCATACGTCGAGGCGGGCGCCGACGTGGTGTTCGTTGACGGCATCAAGAGCGATGAGGATATCCGGAACTACGCCCGGGACATGGCCGACCTGCCCCGCATGTACAACGGCGACCTGATGAACACCAACGACCTGAATGACCTGGGCTACAAGATTACCATCTGCGGCAGCACCATCTGGCTCATCTACCAGCAGGTCAAGGAGTCTTTCGAGGAGCTCAAGGCCACCGGAGCCGTCGACCCCAGCCGGTTCGCCACCCGCTGGGACGTGGCCTCCCTGCTGGGCCTCGGCGAAATCTACGAGCTCGAGCGCAAGTACGGCGTCAGCGACACCGTGCCCACCAACGTGTAGGCGTATGGCGCGCGCTATAATGGGCGCAAACCGGCCAACCACAAAATTCCCTCCCCCTCACAGGGGAGGGTAAGGGTGGGGGTGAAATGACGACGAAACTGAAGCTGATAACCGCCGAAGAACTGCTGCAAATGCCGGACGACGATGTGAAACGCGAACTCGTCCGAGGGGTGTTGACAGAAGATATGCCGCCAGGAGACGAACACGGAGCGCTGGTAGCCCACATCGCCTGGCTATTTACCAGCTACTGCTACGAGAATGACTACGGGCAGATGCGCGCCGGCGATTCCGGTTTTGTTCTGGAACGGGGACCGGACACAGTTCGGGGGCCGGATTTGGCCTGGGTTGCGCCTGAGCGACTCGCTGCGCCAGTGCGCGGCTACGCCGAGTTGGCTCCCGACCTGGTGGTGGAAGTGCGGTCGCCCAACGACTCCAGGCGGCACATGACGGAAAGGGCGATGATGTGGCTGTCCCACGGCGTGCGTATGGCAGTGGTGGCCGACCCTCGTCCGGTCACCCTCACCGTGTACCGCCCCGGCCAGCCACCGCAGGTGCTGGGTGAGTACGATGTGTTCGACGGCGGGGATGTCCTGCCCGGCTTTTCTGAACCTGTCTGGAGGTTCTTCCGTCGACGCCGGTAGGACGTGAATCGCCATCCAGCGTTACTGATTGGCGGCAATTGACCCCCGTTCGCCTGCTAACTTCGCCAGCGCGAACGGGGGTCAATTCGTTCCACTTGTCCGGTTATTGTGGGGTATGAGTCTTGTCGGGGTCAGTGACCGCGGTGCTGCTGGAATTCCCGCTCCGTGGTCTCGGCTTCCACCTGCTGGTACTCCGGCAGGCTGATGAGCGCCTCCACTCCGGCGCGCATCTCGGCCACCCGCGGGGCGTTGATGCCGATGTGGCCCGTATCGCGCAGGCTTTCGTAGATCTGCCGTATCCCGTCCACCGCCGCGATGATGGACGACGTGGCATAGATCAGGAACTGGCAGCCCAGTTCCCGGTACTCCTCCACGGTAATGTCGTCAGCGCCTGCGATCACCATCAGCGGAATGTCGGGCACGCCGCGGCGGAAGGTGGCCAGGTCTTCGCGGCTGCGGACGCCGCGGGGCATCACCAAGTCCACGCCCAGGTCCTTGAGGGCGTTGCCCCGGCGGATGGCCTCGTCCATATCGCCCTCTACGGCCGTGAAGGCGTCGGTGCGGCCCACGATTAGGAAGTCCGGATCGGTGCGCGCCCGGAGCGCGTAGCCGATTTTCTGGAGAAACTCCTCCATCGGAATGACGTGCTCCAAACCGGCGTGATACGACGCCCGCTTGGGGAAGAACTGGTCCTCGATGTGTATGCCTGCCAGTCCCGCCTTCTCAAACGACCGCACCGTGTGCATCGCGTGAACCGGCTCCCCGTAGCCCGCGTCGGCGTCGCAGATCACCGGCAGCGGCACCGCGCGGACTACCCGCTCGGCCACCGAGAGCTGTTCGGTCATGGTCATCAGCGGTTCGGTCACGGCCAAGTGCGCGCCGGAGATGTAGCCGCCGCAGTATACGGCATTGAACCCCAGCGACTGCACAAGCCGGGCCGATATGGGATCGTAGGCGCCCGGCGCGACGATCTGCTCTCCCGAGTTGATCCTGTCCCTGAGGTCAGTTCGTACTGACATTTCACTATCTCCCAATAAGGATTTAACGCAAAGGCGCAAGGGTCGCTACTGGATTCCGGCTTTCGCCGGAATGACGGGAAGGCCCCTGCGTCGTTGCGTCGAAAACCGGGTTAGTCCTGCGGTATGAGAGGCGCTACCTCGCGGGAGAACTGCTCCATGTTTTCCTGCAACGACGCCACGCTGTCTCCGGCGGGGAAGCCGATGATGAAGTTGGCGACGCCCAAGTCCATGTACTGGCGCAGGTCGGCGGCGATCTGTTCCGGCCGCCCGTTCATCCAGGGCCGGGAGCCATCCGCCGAGTTGTTGAACCTCACATCGGTGCTGAACGTGATATCGACGGCGTTCTCGTCCCGCCCGGCCTGTACCGTGAGGCGGCGCAGCCTGGCGACCAGCCCCGACAGTTCCTCCGGTTCCAGGATGGCCGGTGGCCGCAGCCCAATGGGCATCCAGCCGTCGCCGTGCCTGGCAGCGCGGCGGATGGCTGGCCCGGTGTGCCCGCCGATCCAGATGGGCGGATGCGGTTTCTGCACCGGCTTGGGGGAAAACCCGCTGCCGGAAATCTGGTAAAACTCGCCGTCGAAGGACGGGGTGTCCTTAGTCCAGAGTTCCTTGTAAAGCTCGATGTATTCGTCGGTAACCGCGCCGCGCTTGGCGTAGGTGTCCAGGCCCATGGCCTCGAACTCCTCCTCCATCCAGCCCACGCCCGCACCGAGGATCACCCGCCCGCCGGACAGCACGTCCAGCGTCGACAGCATCTTGGCCGCCAGGACGGGATTGCGGTAGGGCAGGATGAGCACGTGAGTGCCAAGGCGCACCCGCTGGGTGCAGCCCGCCAGGAAATTCAGGGCGGCCAGCGGCTCAAAGTAAGGCTGGTCGGGCAGGAATGTCGGAACGCCGTCGGCGGCGTAAGGATAGAAGGAGCTGACCTCGCGCGGGAGGATGATATGGTCGCTCACCCAGATGTGATCGTATCCCAAATCGTCGGCGCGCTGCGCCAGCGCCCGCAACTCGTCCGGCCCGGCCAGTGGGCCCCGCGTGGGTACGGAAGTGCCGAAAGTAACTGCCATCACGTCCTCCGTCGGCGCGTCGTTGCGCGCCGTCTGATTTCACTTGCTGCGAGGCAGTGTAGCAGATGCCTTTGCGGTTGCGAACTAGACTATGCCGCCAGGGGAATTCGAGCCGCGCCGCTTGCGCACGACGTAGCTGCCCCCGAGGAAATCGTGCCAGCCCCTCTTGTTCTCGTCGAAACTTATCCAGATGTACCCAATCCAGAGGATCGCCTCTGAGACGAACTTCCCGACAAGCTCCCGTAGCAGGACGCGGTGCCAGGGTGGAACGTTTCCGTTGGCGTCCACAACCTGGATACCGACTATCCTCTTTCCCACCGTCTGGCCCCAAATCGAGGTGAGGATAAAGCTGTACGCAGTCCAGATGCCCCACACCAGCAATAGGAAGCTGTAATTGATGGTCTCAAGGCTGATCGTAACGTCCTGCTGAACATTGGGGTCGATCTCGCCGGAAGTACGCGAAAGGCCGATGGCGGCGGCGATGGCCGCAGCGATCAGGTAGGCGATGACCCGGTCTATGGCAAAGGCCGCGAGCCGGATCCAGAACCCCATGTACGCTGATCGCCCGTAGGGCGCAGCCACGGCCCGGCCACAATTGGCGCAGAAATCGGCGTTGGGCGCAATGGACGCTCCGCAGGCTCCGCACCTGACCGCACTGGCTGATACCGCGGTCTGGGAATACGCGGGGGCGTCGGCGCAGTCGAAACACAACTGTTCGCGGGCCCGGAAGTGCAGGGCGCAAAGCGGCGTTATGCCGCAGCGGTTGCAGGTGTGGCCATCGCCCCAATTGACCACCACGCCGCAACTGCGGCAATAGGGGATGTAGTCGGCGGGCACGGGGCCGCTTGGCCCCTGAGCTGGTCCCGCGCCGGGTATCGGATGCCCGCAGTTTGAACAGACAATAGCGCCTGCCTGGACGGGAGTGCCGCAGTTCCCGCAGAAAGACGATCCAGTGTCGATGTCCGGTTCTTGTGTCATTTTTTCTCGTTGTCAGGAGAGGAAATCCAAGGCATACAGCATACGACTCTCCGTTGTCCGTCTCAAGGTATGGCCGCTCCCGGCGCTGGGGTGTAATCGTACCCTGTTGCCATTTGACATAATATGTCTAAAATTCGGGCTGCACTCGAATGAATCCGGCGATATTGAGCCACAAGTCCAGTCGTCGAGGTTTGTGGGAGAGGGGTTGAAATCTGACGCGAGCGAATCGAGACTACCCGAGGGCAAGGGAACGACGGCTCAGCCGCTAATTCGCATATTGCCCAACGTTGGCAGGTCGCTTTCAGGCCGGGCCGGGTTATTCCTGCTCGTTGCCGCATTGGTCATATTACTGCTTGCCGGTTGCGACACAAGCCTTGAGCGCTTTTCTCCGTCCACCCCTACTCCTGCCCAACCTGCCAGCACAGTCCCGCCCGCTACTGAGGCAGACACCCCTCCAGCTGACCGGGGAACGGCAACTGCGGCGCCCGCTTCCACCGCCGCGCCAGCCGCCAACGGAGTGCTGCTGCCAGTGTCGATTGCCGAGACTCCCACGGACTTGCCCGAATACGACCGCGGCACGTGGCGGCACTGGACGGATGAGGACGGCGACTGCCAGAACGCGCGGCAGGAGGTTCTGATCGACGAGTCCAGCATCGCCGTCACTTTCCAGTCCGAAGACCGTTGCCGTGTTGCTGCCGGGCTCTGGGAAGGACCATATACGGGCACGGCGGTGGATGACCCCGGCGACCTGGACGTTGACCACATGGTGCCGCTGGAGAACGCCCACCGTTCCGGCGGCTGGGCGTGGAGCCGGGAACGCAAGCGCCAGTTTGCCAACTACTTGGGCTACGAAAACCACCTGATCGCAACCACCAGCGGCGCGAACCGCTCCAAGGGTTCCAAGGGGCCGGAGAACTGGCGCCCGCCGCTGGAGAACTACTGGTGCACCTATGCCGTCGACTGGGTCAGCATCAAGAACGAGTGGGGATTGACGGTTACGGAGGACGAATACGTCGCGCTCTCGGAGATGCTGGCTACCTGCGAAACGACCTTCCTGTTACAACCCACGCAAGGCACGCCGCCGTCGCCGCCAACGCCGACCGTGCCGCCATCCCCTCCGTCGCCGACTGTGCCGCCGTCGTTGCCTACTGACCTGCGGTACGATCCATTCGGCCCTGACCGGAACTGCGGCGATTTTGACACCTACGAGGAGGCGCTGGCGTTCTTCCTGGCCGCTGGCGGCCCCGAGGCCGACCGGCACCGGCTGGACGTAAACGGCGACGGCCTGCCCTGCGAAAAACTGCCGGGCGGCCCGTCGGCCAATGGGCCAAAAGGGTCAATTGCAGACTCGGCCCGCATTGAATTTGACGACGTTGACAGCTACTCAGGGTGTGAGACAGCGGGAACAACAGAGACAGCTTCTCCTACAAGGATATTCATCCAGGTCGAATGCAGGCCCGCGCAATTGCCGTCTGCGGCCATCCCATCGCCGCCTGCCCCAACGCCGTTGCCGACCGCTACGCCTGCACCTTTGCCGGCCATCTCACCGACTGCTACGCCGGCACCTGAGCCAACCCCGGAGTCGGTGGTTGGGGCACAGCCTACGGTTGCTCCCTCTGACGTGAACTGCGGCGACTTTGCCGCCTGGGCAGAGGCCCAGAATTTCTTCATCGCCTCGGGCGGCCCCGATTCCGACCCTCACGGGTTGGACGCCAACGGCGACGGCGTGGCCTGCCAGTCCCTTCCCGGGTCTCCCTCCCTCAAGACAAAGGTACGCCCGCTCGATTCCACCCCTGAGATAGCCCCGACTCCTGTTCCCGCGCCGGAACCAATCCCGGTCTCCGCGGCATTCGTGGGCCTCCCTTTCGACCCGAATGGGCCTGACCGGAACTGCGATGAGTTCGCAAACTGGTGGGACGCCCAGAACTTCTACCTGGCCAGCGGCGGGCCGGTGCTTGACCCGCACCGCCTGGACCAAAACGGCGACGGTACCGCTTGCGAGTCCTTGCTGAAGGCGCCCAGGAGTGATTCCAGTCCCAGTAGGCAGGATACGCAGCCTGCTCCCACAGCTACGCCACAACCGGCTGAGGATGACTTCCAGGACCGGAACTGCTCCGACTTTGCGACTTGGCAAGAGGCCAACGCTTTCTTTGAGGCCGAGGGAGGGCCGCAAGTGGACCCTCACCGCTTGGACGGCAATAGCGACGGCGTACCTTGCGAATCTCTACCGGGCGCACCGCGGGATGACTCCGGCTCCGGCCAGCAGGGTGAACAGCCTACGCCTACGCCCACTCCACAAGCGGTAGAGGACGAGTTCCAAGACCGGAATTGCAGCGACTTCGAGACCTGGCAGGAGGCACAGAGCTTCTTTGAATCGGAGGGCGGCCCGTCCCAAGACCCGCACCGCCTGGACGGCGACGGCAATGGCGTCGCCTGCCAGTCTCTCCCCGGCGCGCCGGGAGAGTAGTATGGCCCGGCGCGCCGGGCGGGTAGTATGACCCGGCGCCCCGCGATCTTTGTCCCGTCAGTTTGCCCGGTTGTTCCCTCTCCCTCCGGGAGAGGGTTAGGGTGAGGGCGTTCCCTCTCTCTGCGCCAAACCGCGCCGGGCGGGATTCCACTCCCACCCCCACCCACAACCCTCCCCCTAAATGGGTAGGGAGCGTTAAGCGGCCCTGCGTTTGTCCCAGGGCTAGCGCATTTGGGCAGTTTAGTACCGTCATTCCGGCAAAAGCCGGAATCCAGTGACCAAAGCCTGTCGTTTTGTTGCAAAAATCCGGCATTTCGTAAGTCCTGGAATCCGGCTTTCGCCGGAGTGACAGGGTTGGAATTTCAAATGCGTTTGCCCGTCCTCCGGTTTACCGTTCGCATGCGGTGTGCTAGGCTGGATTCAAGGCTGGTATTAGATATGAACGCAAAGTTGTCTGCCAACAGGGTAGTGGTCGCCATGAGCGGCGGCGTGGACTCCTCCGTCGCGGCCATGCTGCTGGCCCGCGAGGGCTGGGATGTCGTGGGAGTCACGCTCAAGCTGTACAACCTGGACGAGTCCGAGCTGCCCGATGATCACCAGGGCTGTTGCACCCTGGACGATGTGGAGGACGCCCGGTCGGTGTGCCGCAAGCTGGGCATCCCCCATTACGTCCTGAACATGGAGCGGGAGTTTCACGACCAGGTGATGGGCTACTTCGTGGACGAGTACCGCCGGGGGCGAACGCCGCATCCCTGTATTGCCTGCAATGACAAGATAAAGTTCAGCCAGTTGATGACCCGCGCCGACGTCCTGGGCGCACAATACGTCGCCACCGGCCACTATGCCCGCGTCGAGCGCGGACGGCAGGGCGCAACGCTCCGCAAGGGTGCCGACCACGCCAAGGACCAGTCCTACGTGCTCTTCGGCATGACTCAGCGCCAGTTGTCACGGACGCTTTTGCCAGTGGGCGGCTACCAGAAGGATGACATCCGTCAGATGGCGATGGACTCGGGGCTGATTACAGCGAACAAGCCCGACAGTCAGGACATCTGCTTTATCCCGCTGGGCGATTACCGCGAGTTCCTGCGCCAGCGCACCTCCGGCATCCCCGGCGAGGTCGTGGAACTGGACGGCTCGGTGGTCGGCGCGCACCAGGGCATTGAGTATTTCACCATCGGGCAGCGGCGCGGCCTTGGGCTGCCGAAGACCGCCGGGGAGCCCCGCTACGTTGTCCGGCTCGATGCGGACGCCAACCGCGTCGTGGTCGGGCCGGAAAGCGCTCTTTACTCTAGCGAAACGCGGGTTTCCGGCGTCAACTACGTCAGCGGCGAAGTCCCCGCCGACGGAACACCGGTCTCGGTCAAAATACGCTACAAGTCCTACGAGGCGGCTGCGACGCTGCATCCTCGCTCCGGCGGAGCGCTCATCCGCTTCCGCGAGCCACAGCGCGCGGTGACGCCCGGCCAGGCGGCCGTGTTCTACGACGGCGACATACTGCTGGGCGGCGGCACAATCGAACCGCCGGAGGCGGTACGGACGTCAGGCTGGTCGGCTGAGGCCGTAGCAGGACGGTGACGTGCGTAATGCTACAAGGGGCAAAACGGCTGTTGCAGCCGCATTTCAACGCCGACGGACTTACCAAGGGGGATTTGGATTGAGCGCAAGCAGGGCGTCAGTTGCCTGACTTGTCCCTGGAGCAAGCGCTGCTGCTTCGAGGAACCAGCCCGGTTGCCGGGGCCGACGAGGTAGGGCGCGGGCCCATCGCTGGCCCGGTGGTGGCCGCCGCGGTGATACTGCCCCCGGACCTGCGCGGCGACGAGGAATGGCTGGGCCTGCTCGACGACTCCAAACGGCTCTCACCTGCCCGGCGGGAACTAGCATTCTCAGCCGTACAGGAATATGCCCTCGACTGGGCATTCACCGCCATCGAACCGGAGGAAATTGACGTTATAGGCATTGGCGTCGCGTCGCTGCGGGCCATGATGCTGGCAGTGGAATCCCTCAAACACAGCCCTGCCCACCTGCTGCTGGACTACATCCACGTGCGCCAATGCCCGTATCCCTACGACACCGTGGTCAAGGGGGACAGCCGCAGTTACAGCATCGCCGCCGCGTCAAACGTTGCCAAGGTAACCCGCGACCGGATGATGACGGAG
Source organism: Dehalococcoidia bacterium (assembly GCA_963664375.1). Taxonomy (GTDB): domain Bacteria; phylum Chloroflexota; class Dehalococcoidia; order Lucifugimonadales; family UBA3495; genus VXOI01. The sequence goes on along the minus strand of OY761449.1, from coordinate 1,187,864 downwards.
TACGACTCGGCCTTCCCCGGATACGGATTCGCTCAGCATAAGGGATATGCCACCAGGCGGCACCTGGAGCGACTGCGTGAGATCGGCCCCTGCGACATCCACCGCCAGTCATTCGCGCCCGTAGCGCAGGCTAAGCTGTCCCTCCACGATCAGGTAGCGCGTGAGCAGTAGCAACCGGCAATTGGGTGAGTGGGGCGAGCGGGTGGCGCGGCTGCACCTGGAGGGCAAAGGGTACGTGGTGCGGGCCACCAACTTTCGCTGCCGTGCCGGTGAGATTGACATCGTGGCCGAACAGGGAGACCAGGTTGTTTTCGTAGAGGTCAAAGCGCGGCGGGGCGACGCCTACGGGATCGCCGAGGAATCCATATCGCCCGCCAGGGCCGAGCGGCTGGCGGAAGTCGCCGAGGAGTTTCTGCGCGCCGACCGTGACGGCGAATTCAGTTCAGGAACACAATGGCGCATCGACCTGGTATGCGTGAACATGGATCGTCGTGGCAAGCTCCTAGCCATCAACCACATCGAAAACGCCGTGGAGTTCTGACTGTCGAGGTTAATCGCTGAGGTGTGCCGCAACGTTGCTAAATCACCAGGGTCAACCGACAGGTCATGCCCCAGAACACGAAAATCAGGGCGAACAGCAGGACGAGAATCAGGCAGCCCGTCCTCCCGGTCATCAACCTGAACGGACTGCTTATCAGGCGGACTATGAGTCGCATCAAGACGGCAACTCGCCAGTCGCCTGGTCTGGCCGGTTAATCTGCGCGGCCAGGTACCCGGCGCCGAACCCGTTGTCGATGTTCACCACGGCAACCCCTGGGGCGCAACTGTTCAGCATTGACAGCAAGGCGGCCAGCCCGCCAAAGCTGGCCCCGTAGCCCGTGCTGGTGGGAACGGCGACGACCGGCGCGGAAACCAGCCCCGCGACCACCGCTGGCAGCGCGGCGTCCATCCCCGCCACCACTATGATAACCTTGGCGGCCTGTATCTCCGGCAGCCGCTCCAGCAGGCGGTGCAGCCCGGCGACGCCTACGTCGGCGATGACCTTTGCGTCCTGTCCCATCAGGCAGGCGGTCAGCCTGGCCTCCTCGGCTACCGGCAGGTCAGCCGTGCCAGCGGTGACGATCAGCGTGCCCGGTTGTGCCGGGGCCACCGCCGCAGAGGGCAGGACAATCGCGCCGGGCAGTTCGTAGTACCGGGCCTCGGGGGCTGACTCCAGGACTGCGGCGTAAGCCCCGGCGTCCGTCTTGGTGACCAGCACCGGGTGGCCCCTGCCACGCAACGCCGCCACGATTCCCGCGATCTGTTCGGGTGTCTTCCCCTTGCCCAGCACCACCTCCGGCGAGCCTGTGCGGAGCGGGCGGTGGTGGTCGATTCGAGCGTAACCGAGGTCCTGAAAAGGGAAATCGCGCAGTTTCGCCAAGGCCGCCTCGGGTGTCAACTCACCGTCTCGTACCTGTCCCAACAAGTCCCGAATCTCGCCCCCCTGATTCCCTCCGGCGGTCATAAAATCAGCCCAGCAACTGCCGCCGAGCCGTCTCGGCAACCCGCTGATAGACCTCCTGGAACGGCAGGCCGGTCTCGACTGCTATGCGGCTGCAATCGTCGGGTTCGGGGGCGGCAGCCACGGCGTCACCCTCCAAGGATTTCACTTTCACGCTCACCGGGCCGAACTCCGTGTTGACCGGCACGCTTTTGCGCTCGGCCACGTAGCGGTCGACCAGCCGCGAACGGATGCCCAGCGTCGGGGTCTCTCGCAGGATCAATTCCACCGCGGCCTGCTCCAGGTGAGGAGGTACCAGCACCGACAGGACGGCGCCCGGACGGTTCTTCTTCATCTGCACCGGCGTATGCCAGACATCCAGCGCGCCCAGCGCGAACAATCGCTCCTGCGTATGCCCCAGAACCAGCCCGGGCGCGTCGTCGAGGTTGGTTTCCAGCAGAACCACGCTGGCGGGCTGAAAGATACTCGCAATTCCCGTTGTTCCCTCTCCCTCAGGGAGAGGGTTAGGGTGAGGGCGTCCCGCAGTCTCGCCCAGCCACACTCGCAGCGCGTTGGGAAACCCGTCCGGATCCTTTGTGCCCAAGCCGACTCCGATCTGCTGGACAGAGAACGCTGGCCGCCTGAATTCGGCCAGTGACGTGATGATCGCTGCCCCGGTTGGGGTGGTGAGTTCGCCAGCGCCAGCGTGGACCGGGTTGTCAGGCGTCACCGGCGCACCCGACGCCGCGATCAGTTCCAGCGTGGCCGGGGCCGGATTGGAGTACCCTCCGGGGCGCCGGGGCGGCGATGACTCCCCCAGCACCAGGGGCGCAGCGTACACGCTGTCGATGCCCAGCGCTTGCAGGCCGATGCAAAAGCCAACTACGTCCACCAGCGTATCGAGGGTGCCCAGCTCCTCGAGTTCCAAGTCCTCCTCTGTCTCCCCGTGTACGCGGGCCTCCGCCCGCCAGAGAGACCGTAGAATGGCCGCAGCGCGACTTGTAATCTCGTCGTCGAGGTCGCTGAGCTCGGCTGTCCTGAGCAGCGTGGCCGGGGCATAGCGGGTGCGGTCCGTCAGGTTGACCTTGAGGTGGGTACCACGAATCTCGCACCGGGTAGCCTGCGTGACTTCGATTTCATAGCCGTCGACCGGCAGCCTGGCCAGTTCGCTTCGCAGAAGTTCGGGGGACAGGCCCGCGTCGATAAGCGCGCCAAGCAGCATGTCGCCGCTGGCGCCGCCGATGGGCTGGATGTAGGCGATCTTCATGGAGCTTTGAGAAAGGAAATTCTGTTCCCTCTCCCTAAAGGGGAGGGTTAGGGTGGGGGTGAGACGTTGGTTTCAGGACCTCGTTCAGGCTGCCCGACCGGAGAGCCGCCAAGTCCAGGGAGACCCACAGGTAGCCGATTTTCTTCAGCCCGGCCACGATCTCATCCCGGCGCCGGAATGCGATTTCCATATCCGCCTCGGATGCCTCCACGCGGCACAGTTTGTCGTGGTGGCGGGCCCGGAACTCCCGTATGCCCAGGCCACGCAGGAAGTCCTCGGCTCTCTCGATCTTTGACAGCGTCTCGATGGTGACCGGCGTCCCGTAAGGCACGCGCGACGAGAGACAGGGTTGCGCGGGCTTGTCCCAGACCGGAATTTCGAGGCGCCGCGCGATGGCCCGCACGTCGGCCTTGTTCAACCCGGCCTCCAGCAACGGGCTGCGCGCCCGGTGCTCCGCAGCCGCCTGCATTCCGGGGCGGTAGTCGCCCTGATCGTCGGTGTTGGCGCCGTTGGCTACCCAGGCGAAATTTTCAGCCGATGCCAGCGCCGTCAGGTGCGTGTACAGCTCGGTCTTGCAGAAGTAGCAGCGCCGCGGGGAGTTCTCGGTATAGCCCTCGCGGTCCATCTCGTTCGTTCTGATGACCCGGTGGGCAAAGCCGAATTGCTCGGCCAACTGCCCGGCGATTTCCAGCTCCCTCGCCGCCAACGCCGGTGACACCGCAGTCACCGCCAGGGCGTTCGTTCCCAGTGCCCGGTGAGCGGCGACCGCAACCAGGGCACTGTCCACCCCGCCGGAAAAGGCGGTCACCACCGACCCCATCCCACGGATGACGCCAAGGAGCGTTTCCAATTGTATGTGCAACTGTTCAGATGCCAACGAACCGTCCGTTGCCGATTGAAATCCAGCCCCTCAACTGAGGAACGAAGTTACGGCGTTTGCAAAGGCTTCGGGCTGCTCCAGCATCACCAGGTGCCCAGCATTGGCTACCGTTGCGGTCTGCGACCGGGCTATCATCCCCCCGAAGTCCTTGGCGTAGGAGGGCGGATTGATGCGGTCCTGCTCGCCCCACAGGATGAGGGTCGCGGCCTTGATGCGGTAGGAGCGGCGGCTCAATCCCCTGTCGGGCAGGGGCCAGAGGAACTTACCGGCAGCCGCGATGTCCTGCATACGGTCGCGGGCCAGCTCGTCGGCAAGCCCGTCCAGCGATGCCGCGCCACCTGGGGTTGCGGTCAATCGCTCCGACAACTCGCTGGCGTTCAGCGCCAGCAGGTCGGCCACCGGCTCCTCGTCGCGCCAGACGCCGGCCGGCGACACCAGCACGAGGCGGTCGACGGACGACGGAGATGCGGCAGCCATTTCGGCGGCAATCATTCCGCCAAGAAAATGCCCGACCACGTGGGCCCGGGTTACGCCCAGTTCGCGCAGGACTTCCAGGTTGTACAGCGTCAGGTCTGCCAGATCCGCGATGTGCTCCAGGCCGGTGGCCGAACCGTAGCCGGGCATGACCGGCGCGTAGACCGTAAAACGCTGGGCGAGCAGATCGAGGAACGGTGCCCATCCCTTCTGCCCCACGGCGCCATGCAGGTAAAGCAGCGGCGGCCCCTTACCGGCTTTCGTAACCTCGGCACGAAAGTCGCCGCGCCGGACTTCCACGTTGATGGTTTCAGGCATTATCGCTCCGAAAAAGAGTTACTGAGAACAAGTGTAATCGATTCACAGCCCGGCGTACCACTCTGCGATGGCGGCGCCGATTTCGTGGGGTGAGTCTTCCTGGATGAAGTGAATGCCGGGCACGGTGACTTCCCGCTGGTTCAGGAAGGCGCGGCAGAATTCGCGTTGCGGGCCGGTCAGGATGGCCCCCGGCTCCGCGTTGACGAACAGCTTTGGCACCGGAGTCTGCGACAGCCATTCGGCATATTCCTCGACTATCGCTACCACGTCCGGCGGCTCGCCCTCGATGGGGATTTCACGGGGCCAGGACAGCGTTGGCCGTCGCGACTCGCCCGGCTCGGCATAGCGGCGGCGGTAGACCTCCATGGCCTCATCGCTGATGCCGTTGATAGTGCTGCCGGGGAGCACGCGCTCCACGAAAATATTGCGCTCCAGCACCATACTCTCGCCCGCCTCGGAGCGGAAACCCTGGAACACCTGCTTAGCCGCCTCGGGCCATTCATCCCAGGTGACCGGGCGGACGATAGCTTCCATGTACACCAGTCCTGCTACCCGTTCCGAGTGCCGGCGCGCCCAGTGGAAACCCAGGGCCGAGCCCCAGTCGTGCACCACCAGAACCACGCGGCCATCGGGCAGAACGGCATCGAACCAGGCGTCCAGGTACTTGCTGTGGTCGGCAAAACGATATGAGCCGTCGGGGGTCAAATCCGACTCTCCCATACCCATCAGGTCGGGCGCCAGACAACGCGCCACAGGGGATACGTGGGGGATGATGTTGCGCCACAGGTACGACGACGTAGGGTTGCCGTGCAGGAACACGACGGCATCATTAGATCCGCCTTGCGCTGCGCCGGTGTCGACGTATGCCATCTCAACGCCGCCCACGTCGGCGCGCTGGCGGGGGTGGGGGTCGTGAGGGGAGATTACAGCGCTGGTCAAAATGTGTGCTCCCTAAAGCTTAAACCTGCTGATGTCAAACGATGCATGGTAAACACCAAGAATAGTGACATCCCTGCTTTCATGCACCAGGTAAGGTATTTGATAGTCGCCGTAAAGTAAGACTCGAACATGCCGGTCTGAGTCGTGGTAGGGATGCCCCATTTCGGGAAAATCTACCAGTGGAAGGACTCGCTGCCTGACGCCTTCAATCGTCCTTGAAGCGGCCCTTCGGTTGTCCTCCGCAATGTACTGGAATATCTCGTCCAAGCAGAGCTGCGCTTCCATGCTCCAAGTTATTCTGCCCACGATTTGATTCGCTGTTCCATCTCTTCATCTGAAATAACTCGGCCCGCGTCGGCATCCGCCAAACCGCGCATGATCATAAGATGGAAGGCCAAAGATCGTGAAATCTCCTCAAGGGTACTTTCTTCAGGCTGGCTTTCAATTAGCTTGATCAATTCTTCCTTGGGTGACGACATCCTCGAGGACCTCCACTCTCTTCTCACATAGGGGCGTCCCGTTGGCTGTGGGACGCCCACGATCTTGCTCTGGCTGTTCGACTAGAGTCTACACCGCCACCGGCATGGGCGCGTTGGGGTTGGAGACGCCCTCGGGCCACCAGCGGGTCTCGTACTCCGACCAGATGTCGCGCACGTAGGGCATGACCTCGCGGGCGAACAGCTCGGTGTTCTTCATCGCCAGTTCCTTGGGCATGTCGCCGAACTGGAGCAGCAGCATCAGGTTGCCCACGCGCAGTTCCTTGATGGCGTGGGCCAGGTGCTCCCGCACCGTCTCCGGCCCGCCGACGATAACGTTGCCCGCCTCGAGGTAGTCCGTCCAGGTGAACTCCTTAAGCTGGTCCTCCCTCGACTGGCTGGTGGAGTTGGCCACCGTGGAGTTGTTGCTGCGCACTGAGCGATAGCCTGGCGGGTTGCCGAAACCGGAGTGGACGTGCAGGCACTTCTTGAAAAAGTACTCGATGGACTCCTTGTATTCTTCGGCCTGGCCGTCGGTCTCGGAAACCGCCACCAGTTGCAGGAACCCGGCGTGGTAGGGGTTGAATTCCTTGCCCTGCCGGTCCATCTCGTCCCAGAAACCGTCAAGGACGGTCTTGCCGACCTTGTAGCCCGAGTAGGACAGGTAGCAATAGACGTAATCATTGCGGATGGTCCAGTCCCAGGTTTCAAGGCTGCCGCTGCCGGGCACCCAGATCGGCGGCCGCGGCTGCTGGACGGGGCGGGGCCAGATGTTGACGTAACGCTGCTGGTTATACTTGCCGTTGAAAGAGAAAGGCTCGCGCTCCGTCCACGCTTTCACCACCAGGTCGTGGGCCTCCTGGTACTTGTCCCGCAGCGTGATGGGCACCTGGCCGTAGCCGAATATGGTGTCCATGGCTGTTCCCAGCGGGAATCCGGCGATGAGCCGCCCGCCGCTGAGGACGTCCAGCATGGCGAATTCCTCTGCCACGCGGATCGGCGGGTTGTAGAGGGCCAGGCTGTTGCCCAGCACCACGATGGCGGCGTTGGAGGTGCCGCGGGCCATGGCCGACGCCATGAGATTGGGCGACGGCATCAGGCCGTAGGCATTGGCGTGGTGTTCGTTGACGCAGATTCCGTCGAATCCCATGGCCTCGGCGAACTCCAGTTCGTCGAGGTAATCGTTGTAAAGGCGATGGCCCTGTTTCGGGTCGAACAGGGAATTGGGCACATCCACCCACACGCTGTGGTAATCTTGTTCAAAGTTGCTGGGCAGTCCCTGGTAGGGCATCAGGTGGAAGAAGCACATTTTCATGGCAAGTCAATCCTGAAGGGCAGGTTTGTGCTGATTCTACACCTAATTCGCCGCCGACTGCCACCGACAGCCCTCGCCTAGCAGGGCCTTTTGGTTCTCCCTCTCCCTTGAGGGAGAGGGTTGGGGTGAGGGTGAAATCGCTGGCATCGGCACCATTCGACGAGATCATGGTGAGCCCGTCGAACCACGCCCCCACCCTAACCCTCCCCCGGAGGGAGAGGGAACGATTAAAAGACCCTGCCTCGCCTAGCGGTCTCCCTGTCCGTGGATTCAGAATTGCAGAGCAGGAAATCCGTAAGGGAAAGCTATCGTTGCTTGATAGAGTAGACTCGCCTGAATGGAGGGGAAATGGCATGAGTACCGTTGAAACCCAGTACGAACTGGTAAAGACACTGGTTTCCAGCATCAGAGAGCGGACCGGGTCGCTGTCGCAGGAACAATTGGCCCTGCCCAGCGCGTGTTCCGAATGGCAGGTTCAGGATGTGCTGGGGCACCTGATTGGCGGCGCCCAAAGGCAGATTGACAGCATGACCCGCGGCAAGGCCGGCGACTCGGGCCCGCCCGATGGGTTCGTTCCCGTGGACAGCGCTACGGCGTCGGCCAACAACGCGCGGGGGGACGTTCAGCGCCGCGAGAGTTTCGGGGACGGCCTGCTGGACGCCTTTGACGATCACTACGCCCGCCTGTACGAGGTTCTGGATACTTTCAATCCTGACGGTTGGGACACTCCCTGCTGGCACATGCGCCGTGGCGCAATGCCCGCATGGGAGTACATCGAGCTGCGATTGCAGGAACTGGTCATCCACGATTGGGACATGCGCAAGGCGCTCGAACCGAATCCCTCGCTCCATCCCGACAGCATAGACCCCGTCCTCGCTTTTGCCACCAAGTGGCTGAGGATGTGCTTCCGGCCCGGCGAGAAACTGGAGACCCCGGTGGTGTACGAGTTTGACATCGCGCCGCCGCACGCCGTCAGCATCACCCTGAGGATCAATGGCGACAGCTTTGACGTGCTGTCGTGCAGGGAAACCCCGGAGGAACGATGGACGATATGCGCCGAGGCCCCGGCATTCCTGCTGTTCATATACGGGCGGATCTCCGGCAGAGAGGCGGTTGCCGCCAATGAGTTCGCCATTACCGGCGACCCGGCGCAGCTCGACCGGTTCGAGTCATGGTTCAGGGGTGTATAGGCGGGTTCTCCCGGCGGACTGAAAAGATACGGTAATTTGTCTACGGAGAGTGCAAGTTGAGTACCGACGCCAGAGACGTTGTGGTCATTGGGGCAGGCATCGTGGGCAGCATGACCAGCTACCTGCTGTGTCGGCGGGGTCTGAGCGTGACCATGATGGAGGCCGATACCTTGGGCAGCCACGCATCAGGCCTGGCTTTTGGCGGACTGGACCCGCTGCACGGTATCGGCGTCCCAGAACCGCTCCTGGACTTCAGTCTCTTTTGCCTAGGACGGCACAGGTCCATTGCCCGCGAGTTCCAGGGGGCCACCGGCCTCGACCCGCATTTTCGTTCCCGCGACCGCCTTTACCTGGCATTCGATGACGATGACGCCGAAAGGGAACAGTCCGACGAGGCCTGGATGAGACAGGTTTCGGGTTTCGGCGTCAGATGGCTGGACGGGGATTCCGTCAGGAGACTGGAGCCCAAGGTAAACCCCGAGTGCATAGGCGGCCTCCACATCTCCGGGATGGGCGCCGTCGATGCCTACGATCTGACCATGGCCGCCATCCGTTCTGCGGAACGCTACGGCACCAGGCTGGTCGCTCAACGGGCAACCGGACTGGAGCACAGCGGCGGGCACGCGGTTGCAGTGACATACGACGGCGGCAGGATAGAGGCGGGCACCGTGGTGGTCGCCATGGGGCCATGGTCTCAGGTGGTCACGGATTGGTGCGGTGCGCCGGTGCCAGTGGAGCCGCTCAAGGGCCAGATTTTGCGGTTCCGATACGATGGGCCGCCTTTCAATATGGCGCTGAACTACAAGGGCAACTACGTGGACTCCAAGACGGATGGCCTGGTATGGGCTGGCTCGACCGAGGAGAACGTGGATTTCGATGAACAGCCGAACTCCAGGGGGCGGGACACCATCCTGAACGACCTGGCCCAAATGGCGCCCTCAATCGGGCCGTCGCGGATCGTCAACCACACGGCGTGCCTGCGTCCCGTCACGCCCGACGGCATCCCCATCGTGGGCCGGTTGCCCGGCTGGGACAACCTCTACCTTGCCAGCGGCGCGGGGCGTAAGGGGATACTCTGGAGCGTGGGCATGAGCCAGGTAGCCGCCGACTTGATTACCGAGGGATCAACCCAGGTATCAGGCGCAGAATACCTGACACCCGCCCGCTTTGTGGCCGATTAGGGCCGCGGCTGTTCGCAGACATGCCGGAATCAGAATGTTTTGACCAGAGAGGCGAGGCGTCTGACGGCTGCTAACCCGGCAGCTCCTTTCTAGCCACGAGCAGCCCGTCCTCTCGCGTGATGCGCATGGCGAATGCGTAGCGGTCGACCTCAAGGGCGAGAGCGACGTCCTCCGGGTGGTACTGCGGCTGCTCAGGATCGAAGAACTTCTGGGTGGCCCCTCCCGTCATGATCAAGGACTTGACGGCATCGAATTCCGGTCGCCGCCCCTCCATGATGTTTCGCAGGTAGATGCCGCACTGCTCGTCCTCGTCTGACCGCACCCTGCCCTGGTCTCCCATGGCGATGATGGACACCACGTCCGGCTGCTGGCTGCGGATCGCGTCAACCGTCGCCTGCGCCACGACGAACGATCCCAGGTAGATGGTCTGGGCGCTGTCCGCGGCCGCGGCGACGCCCACGGTTCCGGCCCGGGTTGACTGCACCAGGCTCTTGCCAGCGACATCGGCTTGGGAAATCTCGAACGGCGAGTTGCCGAAATCGAACCCCTCGGGCCGCTTGCCGTCCACCTCTCCCATGAGCAGGTCGCCCACGCCGCTGCGGTGCAACTCCAGCGCGTCGTCCGCTTCCGCCACCAGCGTTATCTGCGTCGCGCCCCGGTCAAAGGCTATGGCCGCCGTGGTGAAAGCCCGGAACACATCGATGACGATGGCCGTTCCCGCAGCCTCCCGGGCGTCGCGCACCAGGCTACCCATGCGTATTTCCATTCATTACCTCGAAAGCCTCCGGGTCGGGAGGCTCGTTGATCGGTGGTTGCGCCATGTACGTTATCCCAGCTTGGTAAGCTTTTGCAGCGACCGTATCTCGCGGGGAGGATTCAGGGTGCTGCCGGTGTGGGTCCACGACACCTCGCCGACGAAGATGTCGCCCCTGGAGTTGATGCACACGCCGTGTGGCGCGATGAAATGCCCCGGATCCTCGCTTTCCGGCGCGTCGCCCAGGCGGGCCAGCACGTTGCCCTTGACGTCGTGAATACCGATGCGGGGGCCGAGGCCGTAGGCTTGCGAGTTGGGGCCGATGGCTACGCCCAGCTCGCCGACGTAGACTTTCTGGTCGCCGCTCTGGTCGATGTAAAGACCGCAGGGACGGGCCATGTTCTTCCACTGCGTCTCGAACTTTCCGTTCTTGTCGAACACCTGGATGCGCTGGTTCTCGCGGTCGGCCACGTACACCCAGCCGTCCCTGTCGGTGCAGACGTTGTGGGCGATGTTGAACTGTCCCTCGCCGGTGCCGGACTCACCCCACGAGAAGAGCAGCTTGCCCTCCGGATCGTACTTGTGGACGCGGGCGTTGCCGTAGCCGTCCGACACGTAGAACTCGGCGGTCTGCGGGTCAATGGCGACGTGGGTGCAGCGGTTGAACGGGTCGCCGCTCATGAACGGGACCGGCTCGCCGGGAACGCCCAGGGTAAACAGGACGGTGCCATCCAGCCGGCACTTGCGGACGGTATGGTCGCCGTCGTCGGTCAGAAAGATGCTGTCGTCGGGACTCATGGTGACGCCGTGTGCCCGCGGGTACAGGCCCTCGCCCCACGAGCGCAGGAAGTTCCCGTCGGCGTCGAACACGATTACCGGATGCTCGCCGCGGTTGAACACGTAAACGTTGTCGCTGGAGTCGCACCCCACGGCGGCGCACTCCTTGAACGACCAGCCATCGGGCAGCTTGCCCCACCCCTCGGCGACCTCGTACTTGTACTGGCCTTCACCCAGAGTCACCATTTTGCAACCTCTCAAAAACAGACTTACGGGTTGACGCCGGGCCTTTGTCACGCACCCAGCTTAAAATTCCCGGAAAATCGTGTATCCCGCCGAACCCGGAGCGTCCGGCTTGTCGTCATCCGGCCCCGTGGGGCCGCCCCGGCGAGCCTTGGCGCTCCACTCCTCGATCCGCACTTCCACCAATGACGTTACGCCGAGGTCGCTGGCGGGAGGCGGGTTGTAGTCCCGCTCCAGCAGGCGGTCAGGGAAGTAGCGCTGCACCATTTGGTCGAACAGCGCGAATTTCTGGTCGTGGTCGGTCACCTCCCGGGCGGTGCCGAACAGCACCACGCTGCGGTAATTCATCGAGTGGTTCATGGCCTTGCGCGAGTAGACCAGCCCGTCGGCCATGGTGACGGTCACGCAGACTGGCGCGCCGGAGGCCAGCACCTCCATGGCCCGGCTGCGGATGGAGCCGTGCAGGTACATCCGGTCTGGATTGTCGCTGTCGTAGTGGTAGGTCAGTGGGATGACGTAAGGCAACCCGTCTTCGATAAATCCGACGTGGGCCACCATCCCGTTGGACAGGATTTCTGCGGCCTCTTCCGGTACGGCCCTTTCCGGGTGGTTCTTGATTCGAGTGCGTTCGCTGGTCTGCAATTTCGTATCCTTTTCGCTTTCTTGCTTTTTCCTGCGCCCAGGTGGAAACCCGGTCTCACTGTGGCCTATTGGGTGGTATCAATATGCCGGTGAAACTGATTTTAGCATGGTGAAAATTCGGTGACGCCGGGGCGGTTTGCCAGCCCGTCCTGGAGGTTGCTAACATGGCGGCAATCAAGGGAAAGGCGGGTAGTTATGCCGCATCACGAGGAACAGCAGACACGGCGCGATTTCGTAAAGTATTCCCTGTTCAAGGTGGATCCCCATTGGCGCGCGATTTCCGGCGAGGAACGCCGGGCGGGAAAGCAGGAATTCGCAGCCGTGCTGGATGAGTTTTCGGATAGGGTATCGATCTCCAGCTACAGCCTGGTTGGCACCCGGGGCGACGCCGACCTGATGCTGTGGATGGTGAGCCCCACGCTGGAGGCGATCAACGAACTTTCGGCGCAGATAAACCGCACGGCGCTGGCCCCGTATCTGAGCACCCCCTACTCCTACCTGGCCATGACCCGGCGCTCGCCTTACGTGGTCAACCACCGGCACGAGGGGCAGGAGGGCGCGTCATCGACCATGCGCATCGTGGGCCGCAAGTACCTGTTCGTGTATCCGTTCGTCAAGACTCACGACTGGTACCAGCTACCCAAGGAGGAGCGGCAGGAGCTGATGAACGAGCACTTCGTCATCGGCCACAAGTACCCCGACGTCAAGATCAGCACGGCCTACTCGTTCGGGCTGGACGACCAGGAATTCGTCCTGGGATTCGAGACCGACGACCCGTCGAACTTCCTGGACCTGGTGATGGACTTGCGCGAGTCCAAGGCCCGCCCCTACACCCTGCTGGACACGCCGATTTTTTCCTGCATCAGCAAGCCGATAGAGGCCTGCCTCGACGACCTGGGGTAGGCCGCGATTGCCCTGCCCCTGCCGGGCGCCGGTGAGCAACGAAAGAAAGGGCCTGTGAGTACAGGCCCTCGATTTATGCCGATTGTCGTGTCCGGCAGGGGCGTCTCTCGCAACCGCGCCCCCGCAGGCGCGCTTACTTGCGCTTCAACTCGGCGGGGTCGGTGTTCTTGAAATAGTCGTAGTTCTTCGCGATGTAGTCCTGCCACTCGGCTGGCACCGAGTCCTCGGCGAAAATCGCGGTCACCGGGCAGACCGGCTCGCAAGCCGCGCAGTCGATGCACTCGTCGGGGCTGATGTAGTACTGGTCGTCTTCGTCGCGGGTGTAGATGCAGTCCACCGGGCAAACATCGACACAGGCGGAGTCTTTCAGGCCAACGCAGGGCTCGGCGATGATATAGGTCATGGCGATCGGCTCTCTCACAAATTTGGAGGCTGCGCCCGCCGCAGTACGGCGGGCCTTTTACCGGATGATTATAGCACGGCGGGCCGTGTCTGCAAGAAGGACTACCGCGCGATTGGCATCCGTCCGGCAGCTCCGCCTGGATAGGCCAATGACAAATGCGAAAGGCTTCTCCGTCCGCCGTGGCTAGAGCACCAGCCCGTATGTCCGCTTCTTGATGGACAGGTTCACGAAGGTTTCCGTGCGCTGCACCCCGTCGACCACGCCAACCTTGGTGCGGAGGAAGTTGCCCAGGTTCTCCGCCGACTCCAGTCCGGCCCAGATGAACACGTCGAACGCGCCGGTGGTGATTGCCACGTAATGCGCCTCATCCAGCGACGCGATGGCCTCGGCGACGGAATCGGACTTGCCCGGCCCGGTTTGCAGCCCAATCAGGGCGGTGGTAGCATAGCCCAGCTTTTCCAGGTTGGGCACGGCGACCACTTTCACCACGTCTTCCTTGATCAGGCGGCGCAGCCGTCTTCTCACCGTGCCCTCGCTTACTCCAACCTCACGGGCAATCTTGGCATTGGACGCCCTGCCATCCAACTGCAACAGGGCTATAATCTTCCGGTCGAGTTCGTCCATGGTCACACGCTCCGTTAACCTGCCGGACCAGAATATCCCGCCGCAACCTTCAGCCTAGCTTTGCGACATCCGCCATGGCGAAACATCATATTTCCGACTTTTTGGCGTGTCAATACCGAATTCCACCCTAAGCATTCAAAATTGAGCGGAAATCTTCCGTTATATGCTCAATAAGCCTCCGTAAGTTGACGATTTTACGGCGGCAGGCTATTTCGTGATGCCAGCGTTCCAGTTTAGGCGGCATGACCGCCGGCAACCCGTCACTCCGGCGAAAGCCGGGATACAGTGGCCTCGACAGATACAGCTTTACGCAGCGGCGCATGGATTCCGGCTTTCGCCAGAATGACAGGGTTGAATGGCCCACCACCAACACACGTTCGGAATACCTAGAATACCCAAACGATGGTACTCCCAACGTGTGTTGTTATTGTGCGCGATTTGTCTGCTTGGCCCCGCCGCTTAGGGGCGCACTCCCGAGCGCGTCGAGGGACGTGCGCCCGTGTCTGCGCAGGGGAGAATTGTGCCGGAACCGAGGGCCAGGGCGCACGGCTGTGCGCCCCTACGTGGGAATACCAACACACGTTGGGAATACCCAAACGATAAGGGTGTTGCAGGGGGCAAATCGGATGCTATAATAGTGTTTTACTGGCCCGGCCGAGGTGGTGGAATTGGTAGACACGCTGTCTTGAGGGGGCAGTGGGCGTGCGCCTGTGTGGGTTCAAATCCCGCCCTCGGCACCACTCAAAGGTCAGGCAGGCTGCCCTCCCGCAAGGCGGCAGCGCGCAGGCAGGCAAGGCGACGTAGCCAAGTGGTTAAGGCGGAGGTCTGCAAAACCTCTATGCGGCGGTTCGAATCCGCCCGTCGCCTCCAAAATCCCTCCCCTCCATCGGGGCCGATTTTCTCCAGTCCTGTCCATTGCATCCCCCTTTCTCTCGCCTGAACTTCGTGGCCCATCGTCCGTGTGTCCTCGCCGTTGCCCAGAGTATCGTTTCCGGGCAACACAGCCATCGTCATTCCGGCGAAAGCCGGAATCCAGAAGCGTTGCTGTCCAGTCTCGTTTTTCTCCTGTTGAAAACCCTGGATTCCGGCTTTTCCGAAATCAGGAGAGTATTCGTTCCCGATTCGTTCCGGGGTGCAGAACGATTCTGGATTCCGGCTTTCACCGGAATGACCGGGGAATTTGACGACACTCCCTACATCTCCATCTGCTATCCTGAATGGCAAGAATGCCGGATTTGCGCAGGCCAAATTTGCCGTGCTGAGTAGACACCTGAAAAAGACTACCCTGCTGCCATTCCTGGCTTTCGTATTGCTGGCCTTCGTAACGGGTTGCGGCTCCGACCCTGCGGAACCTGCCGCTACGCCCACTATTGCCGTCGAAACCGCCGCGCCGACGCCGACGGCAACTCCGCCTGCCACCGGACAAGCCGGACAGAGGGAAGGCCTGGCATTAACGCCCGAGGCTGGTGCCACCGCAATTGCAGCTACACCAGGCCAGGCCACACCAGCGGCGCCGCCTGCGACTCCAACGGCCCGGCCAGCGGACACACCCACCCCTGCGGCTACACCTATCCCTGCGGCAACAGCCATCCCCACGGCTGAACCCGCTGCCACCCCGGGCGTGGGCCTGGTGTCCAGCTCCGGCGCGGAACGCGATACGGCTCCCGCCTTGGGCCCGCAGGATCTCAGGACACTGGCCGGAGGCAACAACGCATTCGCATTCGACCTGTACGGCGCCCTGGCAGGGTCGGAGGGCAACCTGTTTTTTTCCCCGCACAGCATTTCGACCGCACTCGCCATGGCCTACGCCGGAGCGCGCGGCGAGACGGAACGCCAGATGGCCGACACGCTGCGGTTCGGCCTGCCGCAGGAACGGCTGCACCCGGCCGTCAATGCCCTGGACCTTTCGCTGTCCGCCCGCTCGGAGGACGACAGCGGACTACGGCTCAACGTCGCCAACTCGGTCTGGGGGCAGGAAGGCTACGGGTTCCTGCCCGATTTCCTGGACACCCTGGCCCTGAACTACGGCGGCGAAATCCGTCCGGTGGACTTCCGGCAGGATTCAGAGGGCGCAAGGGTGCGCATCAATGACTGGGTCGCCGAGGAGACCGAGGGCAAGATCAAGGACCTGATTCCTCCCGGAGCCATCGGCGGACTGACCCGGATGGTGCTCGCCAACGCCATCTACTTTAAGGCGGCCTGGCAGTATTCCTTCGACGAAGGGGCCACCGCAGACCGGCCCTTCCGTCTGCTGGACGGCAGCCAGCGCGACGCGCCAATGATGCGGCAACAGGAAGACCTGCGCTACGCCAGGGGCGACGGCTACCAGGCCGTGCAGCTCCCCTACGGGCGCGGCGATGCGTCCATGACCATTCTGCTGCCCGACAGCGGAGGATTCCGGGAGTTCGAGGATTCCTTGTCTGCCAATTCGCTGGAGGAAATACTAGACGGCCTCGACCGTCGGCTTGTCCGCCTGACAATGCCCAAGTTCAAGATGGAATCGGCCTTCAGCCTGTCCGGCACGCTGGCGGCCATGGGCATGCCCGACGCATTCGACGGCGCAGTTGCCGACTTCTCCGGCATGGACGGGCAACGCTGCGGGGCTGGCGGCGGCATCTGCCTGCTCATCTCCGACGTGCTGCACAAGGCCTTCGTCTCCGTCGACGAGAACGGCACCGAAGCGGCAGCGGCCACCGCTGTGGTCGTCGGCATAACGAGCATGCCCGAAGAGCCGGAACCCATCGAGATGGACATCGACCGCCCGTTTATCTTCCTAATCAGGGATCACACAACAGGGGCAATCCTGTTCCTAGGCCGAGTCCTCGAACCTTAGGGAGTGTTTCCAAAGTTCCCTCTACCTCCGGGGGAGGGTTAGGGTGGGGGCGTCTTCTTCGTGTTATCAGGTATGACGGTTGATGCGCAGGCCCGCGTTTTCCAAATACGATAGTCCTCGGCTGTGGAATGACCGGCGCCCTAAGAGGATGTTTAATAAGCTCGGTTCGCTGACAAAGATCGGGTTTCAGGGGCATCCGTAGTTCCTGAGCAACCAGGGGTACGCCCCCACCCTAACCCTCCCCCGGAGGGAGAGGGAACTTATTAAACATTCGCTAACGGTACCAGCCTGTGCCGCGCCAGTAGCCCCGTAGGTAGGCGATCTGGCCGCCGTGGGCGACGCTTTCCAGCACCAACTGGCCGAGGGCTGTGCCGAGGGTGTGTTCCTGGCGCAGTGCCTGGGGAGGGAACACCACCCGCCGGTCCAGGTCTGCGCCGGACAGGGACGGCACGTATTCCCTCGTGATAGCCTTGGCGGCCTCGAAGTAGCCTACCTGCACGTCCTTGGCCGGGGGCATCCAGTTGGCCAGGTCGGCGGTGCGGCCCAGGCCATCCACGTTTTCCGCCAGCCCGAATTTCTCGCACCAGCCTTCGGCGTACCACAACTGCGGTTTGGACTGTAGCCGGTGCATGATGAACAGGTCGGTAACCCGGCTGATGTGTCCGAAAATCCAGGAAACCGAGTTGCTTTGCTCGTTCGGCAGCCGGGCCATGGTGTCGTAGTCCAGGTCGGCTATGGCGGCCTCCACCATCTCCCAGTTCCGTTCCAGCGAATACATAATCGAATCCGTAGCTGCCATTTCCGCTCCTGACTGCGTCTGAATTGTGCCGGGACTGCGTATCGGCTCGGGAAAAGTCTGGCCTTGTTAGGGAATGTCGTCAAATTGCCCCGTCATTCCGGCGAAAGCCGGAATCCAGGGTTTCCAACAAGGAAAAAACGATACTGGACGGCAACGCTTCTGGATTCCGGCTTTCGCCGGAATGACGGAAACAAAACGGAAACAAAGCTGTCGCACTTCCAGGAATCCAATTTGACGAAACTCCCTAATTTTGTCTGAATCAGGATTCAGAGGATTTGAGGATTTCACCCCCACCCTAACCCTCCCCCTGAGGGGGAGGGGATTTTGCTACCGTCCTGATCAGGTTCCCGGGCCCCAGGTCGTGCCGTAGTCGAATCGGGCGGCAAGCTGCCCGGTGAAGGTGCTGGCGTCTTGCAGGGCCAGGTACACGGCACACGGGCCGACCTCGCTGGGGTCTACTCTCAGGTGCCAGTCCCGTTGCGTCCACGGGATGGCCGCCGACCCCTCGCTGCGCAGCGGGCCGGGGCTGAGTATGTTGACCGCGATGTTGTGTTCCCGCACCTCGTCGGCCAGGCAAAGGCTGAACATGTGAACGGCCGCCTTGCTGGCGCTGTACAGGACGCCGCCGCCCTGGCTGGGGTCGGTGGCCATCCTGGAACCCAGGTTGATGATGCTGCCACGCCGCTGCTCCATCATTACCGGCAACACAGCCCGGCTGCAGTGGTAGGGACCCGTGGCGTTGATGCGCATGACCTGGTCCCAGCGGGCGGCGTCGATCTCCATGATCGACTCCCCCAGCACCATCTGGCCAGCGTTGTTGAACAGCACGTCGATCCTGCCGTAACGCTCCACCGCCCGGCGCACCATCTCGTTGACCTGGCCCTCATCGGTCACGTCGCAGTCGAGGGCCAGCACGTCTCCGCCGCCGTTCCTGATGTCGGCGGCCGTCTCCTCGAGGGTGCCAGCCAAACCTGTCGGCGACTGGCTGCGGGCGCAAATGACCATGCTCGCGCCCTCGCTGGCATACGCTCTGGCAATGGCCCGCCCCAGTCCACGGCTGGCCCCGGTGACGATTGCCACCATTCCGTCCATCTGACCCATAATCGCCCCGCCTGTTCGAGTTGGTTCCGGCTTGCCTGCGATGGTTGTACCACCCAGCCCGCCGCGCGGCAAGCGTCCAGGACAATCGCAAAGTGCGGCATCTCCAACAGCGGTTGTTGACAGTGCCGGATAAGGACTCTAGGCTAACAGCAACTCCGAAACGCAGGCGCACCGGGGGTGGATTGATGGAGATCAAAGACCTGATTATTGACGACCGTGAAAGGGGAGTTTTCCGGGTACACCGCTCGTCAATGACCTCTACCGACCTGTTTCAGCGGGAACGGGAATACATTTTCGACCGCTGCTGGATTTACCTCGGCCACGAGTCCGAGGTGGAGAACCGCGGCGACTACCGGCGACGTGTCATCGCTGGCCGGCCGCTGTTTTTCGCCCGCGGCAGGGACGGCGAGGTGCGGGTGTTCCTGAACACCTGTCCCCACCGGGGCGCCCTGATCTGCCGCCGCGACGAGGGGAGCGCCGAGGTGTTGCAGTGCTTCTACCACGCCTGGACTTTCAACACCCAGGGAGAGTTGATCGGCGTCCCCGGCGAGGATGCCTACGGCCCCGGATGGGACCGCGATGAGCTGGGACTCAAGCAGCCGCCCAGGGTGGAAAGCTACCGCGGCTTTATCTTTGTCAGTTTCAACCCGTTCGTCGAGGACCTGGTGTCCTACCTGGCAGACGCCCGCGACTATCTTGACCTGATCGTGGACCAGGCCGAGGAGGGCATGCGGGTGGTTCCAGGCTCCAACAAGTACACCATGAAGGCCAACTGGAAGCTCTTGGTGGAGAACAGCCTCGACGGATACCACCTGATCCCCACACACCAGACCTACCTCGACTACATCAGCAGTCTGGGCACCGACGACAGCGGCGAGAGCATGGCGACGCGCCTGCCCGGCCGGGCCAGGGCCTTGGGCAACGGCCACTGCGTCATCGAGACCGCCGCCCGCAACGGACGGCCCATCGCCCACTGGCACCCGCTCTACGGCGAGGAGGCCCGCGAACCCATGGCGCGAGTCCGGCAGCGATTGGTGGACAAGTACGGAGAGGAACGCACCCACCGCATGGCCGATGTTTCCCGCAATCTGATTATCTACCCCAACCTGGTCATCAACGACATCATGGCCATCACTATCCGGTATTTCGAACCGCTGGCCCCCGACGAAATGGCGGTAACGGCCTGGCACCTCGTCCCCAAAGAGGAGTCGGACGCGATGCTCGCCACCCGCCTCGACAGCTTCCTCACCTTCCTCGGCCCGGGCGGGTTTGCCACGCCGGACGACGTGGAGGCGCTGGAATCGTGTCAGGTCGGCTTCCGCGCCACCGGAAATCAGTGGTCGGACATTTCCCGGGGAATGCTCAGGCCATACCCGCAATCGACGGATGAGTTGCAGATGCGGGGCTTCTGGCGGCAGTGGCACGCCAACATGCAGGGCCTGACCCACACCGACGTGCAGGACGGCCCGGTACGGGATGCGGAACCGGCAATGGCAACTGATGACTAATCGGGTGTGTGCCAAATTCCCTCTCCCTCCGGGAGAGGGTTAGGGTGAGGGCGTCCCCCGACTCTCGCAGGAATTAGGCTTACCGCTTTGTCGCCCACCTTGTCCGCAAAAGGCGATTGTCACACACCCTCTAAGAGAGTGTTCAATAAGTTCGGTTCACTGTCAAAGAGCGGATTTCCGGAGCGTCCGTCGTTCCTGAGCAACCAGGGGTACGCCCCCACCCTTGCCCTCCCCCGGAGGGAGAGGGAACTCATTAAACACACTCTAAGATGGGGATTAGTAGACGGGGTACGCCCCCACCCTTAGCCCTCCCCCGGAGGGAGAGGGAACTGAGGGGAGCGAGTGAACAATGACTACCGCCGATAAACCCACGCTGCGCGAGCAGGTCGAGGATTTCCTGTTCCGGGAAGCGGAACTCCTGGACGACTGGCGCTTGGACGAATGGGTGAGCCTGTTCACCGAGGACGGCCGGTACGTGGTTCCGACCACCGACCTGCCCGATGGAGACCCGCAGCGCGACCTGGTGTTTATCGACGACGACATCACCCGCCTGCGCGCCCGGGCGGTGCGCCTGAACAGCCGCCATGCCCACCGAGAATACCCTTGGTCTCGGACGCGCCGCTTTGTGTCCAACGTGCGGGTCGAGGAGAACGGCAACGGCGAACTGTCGGTCACCGCGAACGTAATGGTCTACCGCTTCCGCAGCGGCGAGGGCGCGCCATACGTCGGCAGCGTACACTACACCCTCCGTCGAAACGGCCAGGGGTTCAAGATCGCCTACCGCCGGGCGGTACTGGACCTGGAGGCGCTCTCCTGGCACGGCGCGGTCAGCATCATCTTTTGATACACCTTCTCCTACCTACATCCCCTCTCCCTCAGGGGGAGGGTTAGGGTGGGGGTGAAAGTGGATACATCCTCCATTAAGTGTGATAGAGGCTAGACCTTGAAACTCGAAGGCAAGACAGCGCTGGTAACCGGCATCAGCCCCAACATCATGGGCGGCATCGCCGAGGAGCTGGCCCGCGAGGGCGCAAACTTGGTATGCGTGGACATCCGTGAGGAATACGTGCAGAAATGCGCCGCGGCCATCGTCGCGGAAGGGCGCGACGCCATCGGCGTCACCTGCGACGTCACCGACGAGGATCAGGTGCTCGCCGCCATCGCCAAAGCCACCGAGCGGTTCGGGGGCGTGGACATTCTCGTCAACGGGGCCGCGCAGTTCAATTTCAAGGGCGTGCTGAACATGCCGCTCGACGAATGGCGCCGCCAGACCGACATCATCCTCACTGGCGCATTCCTGTTCACCAAGCACGTTGCCCATCAGATAATCCGGCAGGAACGGCAGGGCAACGTCATCAACATCATTTCCACGGCGGGACACCAGGGCGAGCCCGGCAACGTGGGCTACGGCACGGCCAAGGCCGGGCTGCTCAATTTCACCCGCTCGGTAGCCATGGAATTGGCCCGCTACGGCATCCGCGTCAACAGCCTGACTCCCACCGCCACCGACTCCTCGGAGGCGCAGGAGCGGGCCGCCCGCTGGGGCGTCGACTGGCCAGCCTCGCGGCTGGGCGAGCGCGCCTCGGGACTGTTGCCCGATGCCAGAACGGGCGCGCCGCTGCTCAAGCTGCCCAAGCCCACTCATTACGGCAAGGCCGCGGTTTTCCTGGCCTCCGACGATGCGGAAATGATCACCGGATTTGACCTGCGCGTGGACGCGGGCGCAGTCTCCAGGTACTGGATCTGGTCTCCCGGAGACGCTTAAACCCACTCTGAACGGTCTCTTCCCCTTGACGGGGAAGGTTAGACCTAATATCCCCTCTCCCTTGATGGGGGAGGGTTAGGGTGGGGGTGATAAGGTGGCAAGAGTAGGCCGCCAGGTAGCCAACCACCAGTATAGATACAGCTTCTCAATCATTTCAGGAAACGGAGGTCAAGATGGCTGAGATCCTCGGAGCGGGAGTTACCCACTACCCGCCGATGCTGGTTTCGGACGACGAAAAGGCGTTCCCCATCAACATCACCCTGGCGCGGGACGAGCGGGTCCCGGAGCACATGAAAAACCCGGCGAACTGGCCGGAGGCCATGCGGGTGGAGTACGGCGAGGACGAGGGCGTTGCCTCTGCGGTGGCTCACCGCGAGCGGCTGGTCAGCAGCTTCCGCGTCGTCAACGACGAAATCCAGGCATTCAAGCCGGACTTTGTCGTAATCTTCGGTGACGATCAATACGAGAATTTCAGGGAGACCATCATCCCGCCCTTCTGCATCCTGGCCTATGAGGAATCGGAGTCCACTCCATTCCAGAAAGGTTTCGCGGCAAGCAAGCGCAACGCCTGGGACGAGCCGCCGGACAAGGCGTTCCGCTACCGGGGCCACCCCGAGGGCGCCCGGTGGCTGACCACCCAGCTCATCGAGCAGGGTGTGGACATGGCCTATGCCTACAAGCCGTTGCATGACCCGGGACTGCCTCACTCCGTCCTGAACACCCTGCTGTTCCTGGACTATGACCGCAAGGGGTTCGACATCCCGGTGGTGCCCTTCGCCGTCAACTGCTACGGGAGCAAGGTCATCAGCAACCGGGGCGGCATCCTGCCCCACAAGGAGAACGGCAAATTCCTGGAACCGGACCCGCCCGGGCCGTCCATCAAGCGCTGCATGCAGGTGGGGGCGGCCACGGCGCGGGCGTTAATGCAAAGCCCCTGGCGCGTGGCGCTGGTGGCCTCCTCCAGTTGGTCCCATGCTTTCCTGACCGAGAAAAATCACTTTCTCTGGCCGGACATTGATTCCGACAGGGCCATGTTCGAGGCGCTGCAAGCTGGCGACTACGACGCATGGAAGGGCGTATCGACGCCGCAGATCGAGGCGGCGGGCCAGCAGGAGTTGCTGAACTGGGCCTGCCTGCTGGGCGCCATGGCCGAATTGGAGCGGAAGCCGGAGGTCCTCGATTACGTCGAGACCTACGTTTTCAACTCCAACAAGTGCATGGCCGTGTTCCGCCCCTAGCAGGCATCCGTCATGATTGTGAAAACAGCGACCGCTGATGTTCCCTCTCCCTCCGGGAGAGGGTTAAGGTGAGGGCGTCCCCTACGTCATCGCCCGTTTCGTACCCACGCATGGCACGTAGGGCCATCGGTAATTCCCGCGACTGCGGGAATCCAGGATGTTTTGGCAAGTGCCGACATTCCGGTTGCAAGCCTGAATCGGCCCGCCGATTGGTATACTGGAGGCAGGTCCTCCGTGCCGGAAAGTGCCGCGTCCGGGATACCGCGAGGCGTTTCGCACGGAGGACAAGTGCCGGGATGGCGGAATGGCAGACGCGGCGGACTTAAAATCCGCTACCTTAATCGGTGTGTGGGTTCGACCCCCACTCCCGGCACCACCTTACTTCCTTTGCCTGCTTGAGAATTTCCGCGTATGCGCGCTTATATCGACGAATCGGGAGACCCCGGGACCAAGCGCAGAGGCTCCAGGTGGCTGGTATTCGGCTGCGTGATGGTCGCTGAGAGCGATGTTCAGGTAATGCAGTCAGGCGTTCAGGACGTCAGGAATCGACTGAACCCGCAAAGAGCAAATTACATCCATTTCAAGAACATTTCTCACGATGACAAGGTGGGCGCTCTGAACCTGATGGCGACTATGCCATGGACTGGCATAGTCGTAGCCAGCGATACGACCACGACACCCATTTCGGACCCGCGGCTGTTCTACGATGTCACGGCGGTATATGTAGTTGAAAGAGCATTGGCTTACGCCAGAGAGTTGCGGGAAGATGCCAGCATCTACTTCGAGGACAGCGGAAACTTCCAGGTCCAGGAGCTTGAATCGCTAGTCCAGCTTACCTCCCAGTTCCAGACAGCTCTGACAAGAGGGCAACCGGAGACGAGTTCGCATTCCACTGAACCCTATGACATTCGCGGGATTGTGAAAGGCGATGCCCACGGATTGGACATTGCTGACGGGCTGGCCCATGCAACTTTCCGCTCGTTGGAGCCCAACCGGAAATGGGGCCATTTTGAGCCGGCATACCTGAACATATTATCGTCCAGGCTTTGGAAGGGAGCGTCAGAAACCGGCTTGGAAGGATGGGGGCTAAACCTAATTCCAACTGAAATGGCGGGGAATTTCAGGGAGGAATATCCTTGGATTCCGTAGACTGAGTTCCATAGAAATAGAGATGCCCTCTCCAGTGGGCTTGGTCAACATACCCGTTGACTTTATCGGCCGTCGCGACCCGGCCTGCCACAAGAGAGGGCGGGGTAACAGTCACAATGTAGTCACTGTAGCCCCAATTGTCAACAATTAAGGCGCGATTGCCCTGGCGCTCACTCCCCTAGCCAAAGTTCCTCAGCAGGCTGCCGAACCCCGGTATCGGCTCTGTCCAGCCTAGCCGTTTCAGGGCCAGCCAGATGCTCGCCTGGTTGACCGTGATCACCGTCTTGCCCAGGCGCTGCTCCAGATCCTCAGCCGCGTCCAGGGCCCGCCAGGCCGTGCCGGGCAGGAACACGGTGTCGGCGTCGGCGTGTGCCACGGTGGGCACAAAGTCGATGATCGCCTGCGGCGGGTCGGCGTCAATTTCCCGGGGATTCATGGAGTCCTGCATCCACGGCTCGCCATCGGCGCTCAACACCTCGAACCCCGCCTCCTCCATCAGGGGCTTGAGCCGGTTTCGCAGATGGTAGTTCCGGTAGGGGCCGGCGATGCTGAGTTTGCGGCTGCCCATGTGGCGCAGGGCCGCGATGCACGACGTTACAGCCGTGATCGACGGTACGCCGCTGGCCTCCTGCATGGTCTCCGCCATTCTCTGGTCGAAGGCCATGTAGCCCTTGTGCCACGTCCCCGACGTGCATGCGTAGACCAGCACGTCCGGCCCGATGTTTGACAGCGAGCTGGCGCCCCTTGCCACGTCGTCATTCATCTTGTTCACGTCGAAGCCAAACAGCGCCCAATCAATTTCGTTGGCCTCGCCGCTGGACATGCTGAGGCGGTGTCCGGTGTCGACGTCGGGCTCCGGCTGGCTGCCCCACGTCCCGTTCCACATGCGCTCGAAATGTACGGTAATCTCGGGAGGCACCACCCGGTAAAAGTCGGGTTCCACCACCGGATTGGTGGCGGGAACCAGCGCGCCGATTCTCTGCGTCTCGGTCAGATTAGCCATGTTCCTCCATCGCCAGCAAGCATTGCCAAAGTCTATCGGGCCAGGGCCGCGAATTCCTGGAGACTATTTTACAACGTCAGGGGGATAAGCATTGCACAGGCAAGTTGCAGAAAATCCCAACCAAGTCAATCGCGCGCGTCTTAGCTTTTCGCCGACGTTCACACCGTCATTCCCGCGAAAGCGGGAATCCAGTGCCCGCAAATTCGAGCGCATGCACTGGTTTAGAACCCATCCGGCATTATTTGAGGATGGGCCTTTGAAAGTAAGTATGCACTGGATTCCCGCTTTCGCGGGAATGACGAACTGTAGCGGAGCGAATCAAATTGAGGCGCGATTGCCCTGAATCCCAACCAGGCCATACAACCAAGAGCATTGCTGCGGGGATATAATTCGGCGCCAGTTCAGTAACGGGGGAAAACGCTCTGGAAGACCTGGTTGTCTGGCAACTGGCGGTCATATTCGTCACCGCAGCTATTGGGCTGTCGCTGTCGGGCGCTGCTGGCTTCGGCGGCGGCGTTTTGATACTGCCGGTGCTGGTCTGGTTCTATGGCCCCGAGGTGGCCGTGCCGGTGGTGGCGATTTTCCAGCTTTTCGGCACCATCTCCCGCGTGTGGATCAACCGGGAGTTCATGAACTGGAAGGTGGCGGCCTGGTTCGCCGCCGGTTCCACGCCCTTTGCCATCCTGGGCAGCATCCTGTTCATCAACGTGAACACCGACCTGCTTACCCGCATCATGGGCGGCGGGATGGTGGCCCTGGTGGTGCTAACGCAGTTGCCGTGGTCAAAGCGGATGCAGATGCGGCTCTGGGGATTCCTGCCGCTGGGGGCCAGCGCGGGGTTTCTGGCGTCGCTTTTCGGGATTCCCGGCCCTTTCGCTCCGGTGTTCTACCTCGCCTACGGGCTTAGCTCCCGGGAATACGTAGCCACCTTCTCGCTGAACATGCTCCTGGTCCAGATACCCAAACTGGCGATCTACGGCGGGGGCGGAGACCTCCTGACGCCGCTGGTGATCGGCCTCGGCCTGTCCCTGGGGGTTATCGCAATTGCCGGATCGTATTTCGGAGCGCAATTGCTCCGCAGAGTGCCGGACAAATACTACGCAACCGGAATCAACGTCATCGTGGCTGGATTCGGAGTCCTGTTCCTGGTGACGGGAGGGTAGACTGTCAACACTTTGGAAACGATGGCTTACTCACATATCCATCATTCCGGCGAAAGCCGGAATCCAGAGGGCGCACGGGATAGAACTATCGTCGAATCGCCAAGCAGTTCTGAATTCCCGCTTTCGCCTGAATGACGGTTCGAATCAGCAGGAGCCAGTGATGGCCGTGGCCTCTGTCCTCTCCTTTACGCGAGAAAGCTGCGGGCCCGCCGTCGCCCGGGGGGAAAGGCGATTCCCCAGCAGACGCTCAAATAGAGAGCGCACCAGTCGGATGGCGTAAACGGGGCCGATGAACATGCTTGGCACCATGGGCTCGATCTCCGAAACCATGGAGACCGAAGTGCCGTCCATCTCCGGATGAAACTCGAACCTGAACCTTTCGATGCTGTGCAGAAGCCCGTTGTAGCTGTTCCTGGTCTCGACGGCCAGCGCGGCATAAGGTTCGTGAACGGCGATAGTGGATACCTTGACCACCCGCAAGGGGTTGTCGCTCATGCCGCCGCGAACAATCAGCGGCCCCCGCATCACGCCCGACTTCTCCCGTTGCAGCAGCGCCTCCGGGCCAGCCATCCGTTCGGGGGAGGAGGTCACACGGAAATCTACTTCGCCCGTCCAATCGGGAAGGTGGGACAAATCCGCAAGATAATCGAACACCTGCCGGGCCGGCGCGTCAATGACCACGCTGTTACGGGCTACCACGAACGGGCCGGCCATCCTGCTTGAAACCTGCTTGAAACCTGACGCGCCTAGTCTTGGCTTACGTCGTCGCCGGAATCCACCCGGAACCCGATGCCCAACTTGACCTGGTACCAGTTGGCGCTGGCGCCGTCGATGGTGCCGCGGATCTCACGCACCTCGAACCAGTCCAGGTTCCGAATGGTCTGGGAGGCCCGGGTGATGGCGCCGTCGATGGCCTGCTGTACGCTTTCGCTGGACGACCCCACCAGCTCGACTACTTTGTAAGTGCTTCCTACCGGCATTTCTTTCTCCAATCCAGTGTCTGCGAGCAGTGGGTTTGGTTCTCTCGCAGCGACACCATATAATATTCGCCACGCCCTGATACGGCAACCAAGGCTTGGCCGTCCGGGCGATTGCCAAGAAACTAATCCCTAAAATCCCCTCCCCCTGAGGGGGAGGGTTAGGGTGGGGGTGAAAAGGCAGCCCGGAGACGCCGCCACGAAATCAATCACTGGTTTGGAGCCGGTTTCTGGGTAATTGTCTGAATCAGGATTAACAGGATTTGAGGATTTTCAGGATGATTCCTCACCTTGGGGGCTTTTAACCCTGATAGGAATTATTCAGTTGAGGATTTCACCCCCACCCTAACCCTCCCCCTGAGGGGGAGGGAATAGCTTTCAATTGCGTAACTCCTATCCTGGAAATCCTTGAATCCTGATAATCTTGATTCAGACAATTCCAATGGAGCATCCATGTTTTCCGATATTCATCACGTAAGCTATCTCGTCCCTGATCTCGATGCAGCCATACGGTCGTATGCCGACGCGCTGGGCGGGGTGGTGACCGGCCGGGGGCCGGTTCCCAACCTTGGCGAGGTGGTGTTTCTAAAGGTCGGAAATGTCGAGGTCGAGTTCATACAGCCCGATGACCCGTCGGCCCTCGAAAGCAGCGGCGGCGCATGGGTGGTGCACCACATGGCCTACTCGGTGGAAGACCTTGACCGGGTGGTGGCGGAACACCGCGCCCGCGGATACCGGTTCCTGACTGACGAGCCGTTCACCAACTTCATGGGCTACCGCCTGATCTACTTCGATCCCGCGGACACCGGAGGCTGCCGCGTGCATCTGACCGACGCAGCAACCCTCAGGTAGCCATTTCAAAAATCCCCTCCCCCTTGAGGGGGAGGGTTAGGGTGGGGGTGAAATCCTCAGCATCAGGCAATAAACACGGTGCTCTCTGCGGCCTCTGTGGTGAATACTCGCACCTCCCTCAATCCGGCGCACGCCAAAGGCGGAAACCCGGAATTTCGACCGGCACCGCTGTGGTAAGATTCCCGTAAGATTTCCCAGGTAACATAAGCTGCGGTGCGATGCGCGGGTTGCCGCTGTCTTGCGGCGGAGCGACCCGTCTCGCGCTCACGGGGCGAATAAGGAGTTTGACCGGAATGAAGGCACTGGAAGGCCTGAAGGTGCTGGACCTGACCCGGGCCCTGGCCGGCCCGTACTGTACCCTGATGCTTGGCGACTACGGGGCCGACGTCATCAAGATCGAGATCCCGGGGAGCGGCGACGATACCCGCCACTGGGGGCCGCCGTTCATCGAAGGCGAAAGCGCCTACTTCCTGTCCATCAACCGCAACAAGCGCAGCCTGACCCTCAACTTCAAGGAAGACGAGGCTAAGGAGATATTCCTCAAGCTCTCCGAGGATGCCGACGTAATCGTGGAGAATTTCACTCCGGGAGTGATGGAGCGTTTCGGGCTGGGCTACGACGCGGTGAATTCGGTCAACCCGCGGATCATATACACCTCGATTTCCGGGTTCGGGCAGGACGGCCCCTACCGCCGCCTGCCAGCCTACGACCAGATTATGCAGGGCATTAGCGGGCTGATGAGCCTCACCGGCGAACCCGACGGCGAACCGCAGAAGGTGGGCATCGCCGTTTCCGACATCGGGGCTGGCATGTGGGCCGCGTTCGCCATCATGTCCGCCGTGCATCACCGCGCCCAGCACGGCAAGGGACAGTACATCGACGTGTCCATGCTGGACGGCCAGGTGGCCTGGCTCACCTACCAGGCGGCCACGCTGTTCGCCAACGGGAAGCCCCCGGCGCGGCTGGGCCCCGCTCATCCCAACCTCTGCCCCTACCAGGCGTTCATGTGCCAGGACGGCAAGTTCATCAACATCGCGGTCGGCTCCGAGCGCATCTGGGAGCGGTTCCGCGAGGCCATGGCCCTCGAGGAGCTGGGCAAGCCGGAATACGCCACCAACGGCGACCGGGTCAACAACCGGTCGGTGCTGGTGCCGTACCTGCAACAAGTTTTCCTCACCCGGCCCGTGGCCGAGTGGGTAGCGGACTTGCAGAAGGTCAGCGTTCCGTGCGGCGCGATTAACGACCTGGCCGACGTATTCGCCGACCCGCAGATAGAGGCGCGGGATATGTTGCAGGAAATGAATCATCCCGTCGCCGGGAAAATCAAGCAGACCGGCATACCGGTCAAGTTTTCCCTGACACCCGGCGGCCTCGACATGCCCCCTCCCCTACTGGGCGAACACAACCGGGAAATCCTGTCCGGCATTGGATACAGCGACAGCGAAATTGAGGCGCTGAAGCAGCGGGACGTCATCTAGGGCGTGTCGTCAAAATGAATCCCCAGGCTTGCGACAGCTCTACTTCCGTCATTCCCGCGAAAGCAGGAATCCAGAATGCCGCGACCTTTCGGAACTATCCGGTGGCGGAAACGCCTGGATTCCTGCTTTCGCAGGAATGACGGGGCAACAGGAATGACGGGGCAATTTGACGACACTCCCTAGTGGCATCGCACTTTCCGCCGCCGGTCTGAACTGCCTCACTGAACGAAACACGATAATCTCTTGAGATAGGAACGATGGATCTTGGACTGAGAGACCGGGTGGCAATCGTCGGCGGTTCCAGCCGCGGCATGGGCAAGGCCATAGCCCTCGCCTTTGCCAACGAGGGCGCGAACGTCACCATCTGCGCCAGGAAGGAGGCGGATCTGCGCCGGGCCGAGATCGAGCTGGCCCGGGCGTCGTCCCAGCAGCACGTCCTGGCAATCCCCGCCGACCTGACCGTGGAGCCCGACATCAGGCGAGTAGTCCGCGATACCGTCAGCCGCTTCGGTCAGATAAATATTCTCGTCACTCACATGGCAACCCGGACAAAGGACGAAGCCGCGGAACGGGCGTCGGAACTGGACGATGAAACGATCGCGTCGGCAATGGACGAAAGCTTCCTCGGAGCTGTCCGCTTTGCCCGCGAGGCCGTTCCGTACATGAAACAGCAGCGGTGGGGCCGCATCCTTAACCTGTTGCCCGAATTCTCCATAAACTCCATCCCGGTCGGCACGGTAAAGAAATCAGACGAGAGCGCCCTCAACACCTCCAACCGCATGGCCATCACGGGCTACGCCAAGAGCCTGGCCAACGAGCTTGCGCCTTTCAACATCACCGTCAACAATCTGGTTCACGGGCCTGTAGAAAGCGACACTCTGAAAGCCGCCCTCGAGGAGCGGGGCCGCGCCGAGGGACGCCGTCTGGACCAGATGGAACAGGAGGCGGCGGAGCTGGTGCCCATGCGGCGTCTCGGCAGGCCGGAGGAGGTTGCCGACCTGTCGGTCTACCTTTGCTCCGAGCGCGCCTCCTATCTAACGGGCTCAAACATCGTTCTGGACGGCGGGATGCGCCAGGACCTGCACTGAACCCACATGCAGGTATGCCATTCCCCATTCAATTATGAAATCAGGTTAGGACTTACGCATTTGAAAGCTATCCCCTCCCCCTGAGGGGGAGGGTTAGGGTGGGGGTGAAATCCTCAAGTGCGTAACTCCTATCAGGTAATACTCGACTCTCCGGCTGATGGCATTGGAGTGACTATGGGCGGGCAAGCTCCCCAACTGCAAAGCGTATACGATGCCGCACAGGAGTTCATGGCCCAGGACGGGCTGCCGGCCTGGCTGGTGTACGACTACCGCGAGTCAAACCCGATTTTCCGGCAGGTAATACAGCCGTCGGGCCACGTTACCCGGCCCTGCTACTTTTACCTTCCGGCCCAGGGAGCGCCACGCCTCCTGGTGCATCACGTGGACGCGGGCAAGTTCACCGAGTCCGGCGTTGAGTGCGTGGTATACAGCAACCGCGACTCCATGCAGTCCGCCCTCGGCGACCTGCTCTCCGGCGCTGGCCGCCTGGCCATGGAATACTCCCCCATGAACGAATTGCCCCGCGTGTCCCGCGTTGACGCCGGGACGGTGGAGCTGGTGCGCAGCCTGGGCGTGGATGTCGTTTCCTCGGCAGACCTGATGCAGGCGGCCACTCACCGCTGGACGCCGGAACAGTACGCCGACCACCACGCCACGGCGTTCAAGCTGGGCCGGATCGTCAACGAAGCCTTCGCCCACGCCGGGGAGCGGCTGGGCCAGGGAGTGACGGAGTTTGACGTCGCCGAATTCATCCGCCAGCGCTTCGCGGACGAGGGCATCGCCTCCCCCGACGGCCCCATCGTGGCCGTCAACGCCAACGCCTCCGACCCACACTACGAGCCGTCGGCGCAGGTGCATAGCCCCATCCGTCCGGGCGACTGGCTGCTCATCGACCTTTGGGCCAAGGGCACGGCCCCCGGCAGCGTCTACGCCGACATCACCTGGTGCGCCTACGCGGGAGACAAGGTACCGGCAAGGCAGCAGGAGATATTCGACATCGTGACCGGCGCACGTGACGCCGCCGTCGAATACCTGATGGAGTCCCACCGCAAGGGCGACAGCGTGCAGGGCTGGCAGGCCGACCGCGTGGCCAGGGACTATATCGGCGCGCGGGGCTACGGGCAGTGGTTCACCCATCGCCTGGGCCACAGCATCGGCTTCGAAGTCCACAGCGAGGCGGTGAATCTGGACGGGTTCGAAACGCGAGACACACGGCGCATCATACCCGGCGTCTGCTTCTCCGTGGAGCCGGGCATCTACCTGCCGGAATTCGGCGTCCGCTCCGAAATCGACGTGTTCATGTCCGACAACGGCCCGCACCCCAGCTCCCCGGTCCAGCACGAAGTGGTACTGATGGGCTAGAGTGAGACACCATCAATTCTCTGCTGTATTTAGCTGGGGTCAAATATGTCGACAAAATTGCCGGTAAAACAGTTCGGCACCGCTTGGCTGCAAGAAACTCTGCACCGGATTGAGGCTTTACCATTCCATGAGGACAATTGGAGCGCCGGGGCCAAGAGAACGGACCGGAAGACTGTTGATCACTTGGTAAAGGTGCTTGTGCAGATTCTTCCTGACGATGCGCCCCCGCCCGCGATTGTGCCCACTTGGCTCGGAGGAGCGCAGGCCGAATGGCATCGCAATGGCATTGACCTGGAAATCTCCGCTAATCCGAGTGAACCAGTCGAGTATTTTTTCAGCAACGGCGAGGGAGAGCGAGAGGGGGATGCAACGGCAGACCGCGCTATGCTCAGGGTTTATGCCAAGTCAATTGTATAGCCCGCTCTCGGCCTGTTGGTGATGGCTGTTGGTGATGGGAGGAGGCCCACAAGATGATCCCGCGATTGAGGACAGTGAACTCGTCCTGCGCCGGGTCTCCCAATATGGCTTCGTTTTCGACGAGAATCTTGACAGGACCCGACCGTCCAGTCAGGTATTTCTCCAAGACGGGCCCGATGGCCTCGTTTCCGTATATCTGGAATCAGAAACTACGCACGCCACTGTCGCCGCTGAGGGGCCGGAACCATATCTGGTTAGAATCACGGTTCGGGAGTTGCGGGACGTGGGGCTAGGCATTGTGCGTGACCCGTCGTCCGGCGGGCCGGGGCATTGCGTGATCACTGGCAGAAAGACAAGGGGCAAACTGAACAGATTGGCCAGGCAAGCAAGGTGGGTCGCAGGCTATGCCCCTCCGAAATCGGAATGACCCGGACGGCTGCACTCAGGTTGCCCCTGCCTCTCGCAAGCCAGTAGAATGGCGGGCGACGCACAGACTGATACAAGAAGGTAAATGATGGAGTTTTCGCTGGCCTACGAGATGCAGCGTCCTGTGCTGGACGACCATGCCGTGATCGAGGAGACTATCGAGCAGTGCATACTGGCCGATGAGATGGGGTTCGACGCCGTATGGTTCGTTGAGCACCATTTCCTTACCACGTTCTCCAGTTCGCCCTGTCCTGAGGTTATCTTTGGCGCCCTTTCGCGATTGACCAAGAGAATCCGGCTGGGGTTCGGCGTGGTCATCCTGCCTTACCACCACCCTGTCCGCGTTGCGGAGAGGGTGGCGATGGTGGACCATCTTTCCAACGGGCGCGTCGAGTTCGGCACTGGCCGCTCCGCTCCCTACGAACAGTTGGGCATGGGCATCGACCCGCGGGACACGCGGGAGATGTGGGAAGAGTCCCTTTCCATGATCCCCAAGATCTGGGAGTCGGACTACTTCGAGTGGGAAGGCAAGTTCTGGAAGGTGCCGCCGCGCCAGGTGCTGCCCAAGCCCTACCAGAAGCCGCATCCGCCCATCTGGGTCGCCGCGCTACAGCCCTCCACCTACCAGTTGGCGGCGCAGAAGGGCATCGGCTCCATGGCGCTGGGCGTGAACGCGCCCTCGGTGCTGGAGCCGTCCATTAAGGAGTACAAGACCGCGATCAAAGAGTCCAACCCCGTGGGCGCTTACGTCAACAGCAAGTGGCTGTCCTCCTGCTTCGGGCTGTGCGGCGAGGACGACGCAGCCACCAAGCAATTGTCGGCAGACTCTCTCAAGACCTTCTTTGGCCCCGGCCGTCCCTATGTCCAGGACCAGAAGGACATCTATGCCCGGCTGCTGGACCAGTGGGGCGGAGTACCTGACCACCTGGCCCAGAATTTCTCCCGCTACGTCAATGTACCCGCGCAGGGTAGCAACGGCGGGTCCGGCCTGGACCTCTCCGGCGGCAGCGCCCTGGCCCAAAAGGTGTGGGAGGAATTCGATGCCGCTACCATGGCCGAGCGCGGCATCATCGTTGCCGGCGATCCCGAGTCCTGCATCAAGGCGGCACGGCTGCACGAGGCCACTGGCGTGGACCAGCTCCAGTTCCTGATGGCCACGGAAACCATCGGCCACGAGAAGGTGATGGAATCCATCGAGATGTTCGGAAAGTACGTCATCCCCGAATTTAAGAAATCCGGGCAGGCTACCCCTGAGAATGCGTCATCGACGTGATCGCAGGCTGAGCAACGCACGCGGAACCGAAGGCTCATGGGCCCTGACGCAGGTCGGGGCCTTTTCCATTGCCGGACAAGCGAGGCCAAAGCTTCCGCAGCGGCGGTGGGTTACAATGTACAGGGCATAAACAGTGGGGGAGCAGCCATGCCGTTCGGAATTGGTCGCGGGTCGGGCGTCGCCGTAGTAGAGATGCACGGGATAATCGGAAGCCAGATCCGCCCCGCAACCTACGCCCGCCTCTTTGAGACCGTCGCCAGGAACAAGTCCTACCGGGCCCTGCTGCTGGACATTGACTCGCCGGGCGGGTCGGCGTCGGCCTCGGAGACCCTGCATCGCAGTATCGAGCGGGTAGCCGAAGTCAAGCCCGTGCTGGCCTACGTCCGGGGTATCGGGGCCTCCGGCGGCTACTACCTGTGCTGTGCCGCCAGCCAGGTGTTCACCCTCCCTACGGCCATGGTCGGATCGATAGGCGTGCTCTACCTGAGACCGGTCCTTGAGCAACTGCTGGGCCGGGCCGGGGTGGAATTCTCCATATTCAAGGGCGGCAAGTACAAGGACATGACCGGCTTCTGGCGCAGCCCGACGTCGGAGGAATCGGAAAGACTCCAGGGGCTTATCGACGAGATCTACGACAATTTCGTACAGGTTGTGGCCAGAGGGCGCTCCATGAGCGAGGAGGCCGTCCGCGAACTGGCTACCGGAGAGGTGATGACCGGCCAGCGGGGCATCGAGGCCGGACTGGTGGACCGCATCGGCGACTACACCGACGCGCTGCTGGCAGCAGCCGAGGCGGGGAATACCAGGCCCAGGGCAAAGCTGCTGCAACCTAAGCGCAGCCTGTCGCAGAGGCTTATGGGGCGCACGTCCGCAGGGGCGGAATCAGTTACCGAATTCGCCGCTGTTCTACAAAGGCTGATGGGTGGCGGTGTCTATTACCTTGACCCGGCATACCTTTCAGGCTGGCCGGGAGACGGCGGCTAGACAACCCCTGCGCTCTCGGCCAAAAGGTACCGCCGCAACAGCTCCGCGGCCCGCTCAATTACCACGCCCATGGCCCAGCCTTCCGGGTCGAAGTTCACGCAGAGGCCGGGTGCGACGGTCTTTTCCGTGTAGCCCGTATATGGCGGTTCACCCGTCTGGAGCCTGAGCGTGTCCGTTTCAGGTTCATAGGTTACTTCCATATCCCGGGGATTCCAAATGACCTTGCCTTCCAGCGCCTCGCCGGGAAACAGAAACCGCGGCAGTTGCTTGGCGGCGTGTTCAATCGTAACCTTGCTCACTTCCCCGTCCCTGCCATACATCACCCATAGATCCGGCGCGACTGTTTCTCCATCCCCTGGCGACTCCGCAACGTAGAAGACCAGTGTGTCCGTATCGTCAAAATACTTGATGGATAGACCTTTCCGACTCACGATAATCTCCCAAACACCTTGTCCAAACGTCCGTCAAAGTACGCAGTGTGTAGCTGGTCATTCTCGACTACTACCCGTAGCCAATGCTTCATTTCATCGATCCATCCATAATATACGTCTCTTCCATCATATTCTCTATGATGTGGTTGGGCTATCGTTCTTTCAATCCACTGCGGCATTACGTCCAGATGCGGTTCATCTAGGTAATGCCGGGTTGGATTGGAAACCACCCGCCGGGCGTAGTCCCGTCTCTCGCTATCACCCATTTCGCCGTTTCACTTCCTGCCAGAGGGCCTCTTTTTCGTCCAGTGGCAGGGATTCAAAGTCCACGCCCTTCTGTATCGCCAGCTCCTCCATGCCCAGGTACCGCGACCGGAAGCGGGCGTTGGCCTGGCGCAATACGTCCTCGGCGTGTACGTCCATCCAGCGGGCCAGGTTCACCAGCACGAAGAAAACGTCGCCCAGCTCGTGGGCCTTCTCTTCCTGGGTCTGCGCCTGCCGCAGCTCGTCGATTTCCTCGGCCAGCTTGTCCAGCACACCCGACACGTCGTCCCACTCGAAACCGGCCCGGGACACGCGGTCCTGCATCAGTTGAGCCGCCGCCATCGCTGGCAAGCTCGCCGGTATGCCGTCGACCGGCGACTTGCGCTTTCCGGAGGCCGCCCGTTCCTCGGCCTTGATGCGTTCCCAGTTCCGCTCAACCTCGCGGGCGTCCGCAACGGTGACCTCTCCGAAAACGTGGGGATGGCGGCGGATGAGCTTGCGGTTGATGCGCTCCACCACGTCGCCCATCTCGAAGTGCCCGGCCTCGCGGGCAATGTCGGCGTGGAACGCTATTTGCACCAGCAAATCGCCCAGCTCCTCGGTCAGCACCGAGGGGTCGGCGCCATCGATGGCCTCCAGGACTTCGTGGGCCTCCTCCAGCAGCGTCCGGCGCAGGGATTCGTGTGTCTGCTCGCGGTCCCAGGGGCATCCGCCGGGAGCCCTGAGCTTGGCGACAATATCCACCAGTGTCTGGAATTCCGAAATCTTGCCGTTCGATTCGTAATCAGTCATACACCGATTATAATCAGGGCCGCCCATGTTTCAATCACTGACACAGCCCGACAATCCGCGCACGCGCATCGCAGCCGTCTTGAGAACCATCTTGAAAGTCGGGACGCGCTGGCTGTCCGCTACGCTGTTC
Organism: Dehalococcoidia bacterium; assembly: GCA_963664375.1. Taxonomy (GTDB): domain Bacteria; phylum Chloroflexota; class Dehalococcoidia; order Lucifugimonadales; family UBA3495; genus VXOI01. Next base: position 1,150,965 of record OY761449.1, on the reverse strand, counting down.
GTCGTGGCCGTGCCGGTATTCCTCATCACTGGCAGCCTGACATGGGCGTTTAACAGCGTCGGACTCTACGAGGATGGGTTCGAAAAGTACCGCATCGCCAGGGCCAGCGGTATCTCCTCCACAGACCTGCGGCAGGTAGCGCTGGAGCTGAGGGCATATTTCAACTCAGGCCAGGAACCCCTGCACGTTGTGACCCGCACATACGGCCAGGAGCGGGAACTGTTCAACGAAAAAGAGGTCCACCACATGCGGGACGTCAAGCGGCTGCTGTGGGGAGTGTACGGGGCTTTCGCGCTGTCGGCTGTGTGCCTGACCGCCCTGATAGCCGTGGGCTTCGCCAGGGCCAGGCGCGGCTACATTCGGACACTTTCACGCCTGGCGCTGTGGGGCGGCGGGCTGACGGTGGCTCTGCTGGCGCTATTCGGAATCGTGGCGTCCGTGGGGTTCGACGCGCTGTTTCTGCTGTTCCACCGGGTCAGTTTTGCCAATGATTTCTGGCAGCTTGACCCCAGGACAGACTACCTGGTGCTGCTGTTCCCCCAAGGATTCTGGTTCGACGCCACGGTATGGGTGGCCCTGCGCGCCATAGTCGGCGGCCTGATACTGGCCGCGGCGGGCGGTGGCTATCTAGCTTGGAGACGATGGAGGAACCGTCAGGCAACCTGACAGATACCAACGGCGTGCAAAGGAAAAGGCGCGGAACCAACGGGAATGACCCGGCCCCACGCCACGGGTGTCCCTATCCGCTTGCCCGATCCGGGGCGGCCGGGCTAGTGGCCGTGTCCGCAGCCGCAGCCGCCACAGCCTCCGCCACTCAGGGGAGGAAGCGGGCCGGGATCGAACCCCAAGTCCTCCGTTGCGTTGCCGACCCGGGCGAATACCGAGATGGCGCGCCTGGCTGGCTGCTCGCAGTTGGGGCAGTCGGCGCCGGTGGCGCTCATCGGCTGGAGCTTTTCGAACTTGTAGCTGCACGTCGGGCAGTGATATTCGTACAGAGGCATATATCCGCTCCAAATGCGTTGTCTGTTGGGCCAAATTTAACCCAGCACGAATACCAAGGTCAAGCGGGATGGATAAGCGGTATTCTCAACGTGTGTTGGAATTCCCATGTAGGGGCGCACAGCCGTGCGCCCTGGCCCCCGGTTCAGGCACAATTCTCTCCTGCTCAGACACGGGCGCACGTCCCTCGACGCGCTCGGGAGTGCGCCCCTACGCGGCGGGGCCAATCAGACAAATAGCGTCCAATACCAACACACGTTGAGAATGCCGGATAAGCGCGCCAAGGGTATCTCATTTGAGCGTATCCCCTCTTCCCGAAGAAGGTGTGTGACAAATCCCCTTTTCCTCCGGGAGAGGGAACTCTCCTAAATTGTGATTGCTTAGGTTACGCTGGCGGCTTTCCATCTGCAAGCGTCAGAATCAGATATAATTCGGGACTGCCCGCTTACGAAAATCGAAACCGATTGGCGCTCTTTCATACCGGCGAATCGCCGGGAGCGCAGGACTCCAGAGTGTTCGTAAATTGCTCTCGCGCATAAGGTCCAACCCCTCCTACAAGTGGTGGGTGTTTGCCACCATCGCCATCGGCACCTTCGTGTCGGTGGTGGACACCGTGTCGGTGCTCATCGCGCTGCCGGACATCGCAGCCCACTTCGACGCCGACCTGCCGACGGTGCAGTGGGTCGTGGTGGGCAACGCCCTGGCCATCAGCGTCCTGATCCTGCCCATGGGACGGCTGGGCGACATTGTTGGCCGCAAGTGGGTCTACATCGGCGGGCTGGCCATATTCGTAGCCGGGGCGGCGCTGGCGGGAATCGCCGTCAACCTGCCCTGGGTGATCGCCGCCAAGGTGCTCCAGGGCGCCGGTTCCGCCATGATCCAGGGCAACGGCATGGCTACCGTCATCTCCGCTTTCAGCGGCGCGGAGCGCGGCAAGGCCCTCGGCACCCACATGAGCGTGGTAGGCAGCGGCGCCATCGCCGGGCCTGCCGTGGGCGGGCTGCTGGTGGCGGCATTCGGCTGGCGTTCCGTCTTTTTCGTCAACGTCCCCATCGGCATCCTCACTATCCTGGCAACCATGTACGTCCTTCAGCAGCCAAGAGGAGCGAGCGCGGAGGCTGACCGCGCCGGGGGCAGTTTCGACTGGATCGGAGCGGGGCTGTCCGGCCTGACCCTGCTGGTATTCCTGCTGGTGGTGGGCAACGGGCATAGGCTTGGCTGGAGTTCCCCGGCGGTGGCGCTCGGCGCAGCGGCGACCATAGCAGCCTTGGCCGCGTTCATCTGGTGGGAATTACGGACGGCCTATCCGATGCTCGACCTCCGGCTATTCAAGCGTAAGCTGGTGGCCATAGGCATTGGAGCAAGCTGGCTGTCCTTCCTGGGGAGCCAGGCAACCCGGTTCATGATGCCCTTCTACCTGCAACGGTTGCTGGAGATGAGCCCCAGGGACGTGGGGCTGGCGATGATACCCCCGGCAATCTGCATGGTGTTGCTGGGGCCGGTCAGCGGGCGTCTCTCCGACCGGTTCGGATGGCGTGTCCTGACCATGTCGGGCTTGGGAATTTCAGCCATAGGCGCATTTCTGCTGGCGGCAAATCTGACCGAATCGTCGTCGGTGCCGTTCATCGTGCTTATGATGATGCTGCAAGCCTGCGGCATGGCACTGTTCAACTCGCCCAACAACAGCTCCGTACTGGGTGCAGTGGAGCGGACGCAGTACGGCGTGGTGTCTAGCTTGACCCAGCTCGTGCGCAATTCGGCCAACGTGACCAGCATTGCCGTCGCTACCACCATCGTCGTCGTGACCATGGCCAGCTACGGCGTGGAACCCAGCCTCGATGCCGTATCCCCGTCGGTGGCGGACGCGTTCGTTGCCGGGCTGAAATGGGCGTTCCTGGTGATGGGGATTATGCTGGTAGTGGGCGTCGGCCTGGCCGCGATTCGCGGGGAGCGCCAACGTCCGGCGCGCGCCACGCCAGCCCCTGCCGAGCCAGCCGAAAGCCCTGCGGACTAGACATGGCACGGGATCTTAATTCTCCCTCTCCCTTGAGGGAGAGGGCTGGGGTGAGGGTGGAATCGTAGGTATCAACAGCCTTGCACACCTTGGGGAGACGCCCCCACCCTAACCCTCCCCCGGAGGGAGAGGGAACTACTAAAAGACCTTGGAAACAACATCTCAAGTTGGACAAGGGCAAGGGCGGTTGCTACACTAGTCGCCAGCCTAGGCAAACAAAGAACAGGCGGAGGAGAAACCGTGGCAGACGTCAAGATTGAAATCAGGGAGAACGGGCCCAACCGCGTGACCGGGCCGATTGAAATAGTGGACATCAGCGGCGCAAACTACACCATTCCCGAAGGCCGCTGGGTTAGCCTGTGCCGCTGCGGGCTGTCGGCGGAGAAGCCTTTCTGCGACGGCGCGCATCGCGACGGCGGCTTCCAGGCGGATTCACAGGCCCGCTAACTCCACACCGTTCACGGCATGTTGCATCGGGGCGCTTGAAGGGGCGCCCCTGTTTCATTTTCAGAAACCCCGTTGGAAGCACAGGATGTGTCGTTAAATTATCCCGTCATTCCTGCGAAAGCAGGAATCCAGTGTTTCCGCAACCGGAGCGTTCTGCGATAGATGGAGATTCCGGATTCTTGCTTTCGCAGGAATGATGGGATTGGGCGGCTTACCCACAACTACAAGATTTCGCAACAAAAGAGAGGAAATTGAAAAAGTGTCTCATGATGACCTTGAAATCAAGCCGCTGACGCCGGAACTGATAGACGTGATGGGGGCCGTGCTGAGGGGCAGTTGGGGTTCAACGTGCTGGTGCATGTATCCCCGGCTTACCGACGCGCTAATGCGCGAATTGCCCCCGGTGGACGGCCCTGCCGGTCCGCGCCGCCGGGCAGCGATGACCGAACTAGCCGGGCGAGACATGGCTCCGGGCCTGATGGCTTTTGAGGGAGACCAACCGGTCGGCTGGATAGCCATCGCGCCGAGATCGGAACTGACGCGCATCGTCCGCTCCCGGACCACTCCTCCCGTAGACGACGAACCGGTATGGGTAATCCCGTGCATCACCGTGCGCAGGGCTCATCGCGGGCGAGGCATTGCGCTGGCATTGATAGAGGCGGCGGTGACCTACGCGGGCCAGCAGGGCGCCAGTATTGTGGAGGCTTACCCCAGGGCGGGCGGGGAGCGGATAGGGGACGACAACGCCTATTTCGGTACTGAGATAATGTTCAGCCGCGCCGGATTCAGTGTAATCAGGGGGCCACTGGAGGGCCGTCCCCGAAACTGGCTTCCCAGGCTGGCAATGCGCATCGCTACAAAAAAGGAGGGCGGGTAGAAATCTATCCCCCTACGGCGTCGCATTACGAATCCCCAACGGTCAATGGGGCCAGCAATGACACTAGTTCCGCTATCCTCTCCAAGTCTTGTCCGATAGCCTCCGCGTCCAAGAACCTCTTGCGCACGTAGTAGTTCCCGTGCAGGTCGTTGGCAATGCTGCGCAACTCTCCGAGGCGGTGGTTTCCGGTCAGGCGGCTGGCCTGATTCATGACGTGGCTGAAATCGGGGTGAGTCTCATACCTCCAGCCTTGGGCGACCGCCGCGGCCTTGGCCATGTGCGCCGCCGCGCCCCATCCCTTTTCCGATGCCTGATGTAAGTCGCCTGCGGCAAGGTACTGACGCGCCTTTTCCAGAAACTCGCGGGCTTGTGATTCGTAGTCACCCACCGCCTCAAAATCGGGTATGCTCCCAAGACCGACCATAGTTTCCTCCTCTTCCTGCCGTCAATGTAGCACATACCGGCGGCCCCGCACCAAGCACTACTGGCAACTCCGGTGCATGAAGCGAATGCGGCGCACGCTTTCCAGCCGCTCCTCGGCCAGGCGGGCGGCGGCGGCGGCCGTGGAAATCTCCTCCGCCTGCGACGTCCTGATGACGCTGCCCATAATTTCGTGGATCCGCTCGGTCTTTTCGCGTGCCCGCTCCTCGCTGTACCCGGCGTCGCCCATCTCCGCCTCGACGTTGATAATGCCGCCGGAGTTGACGATGTAGTCCGGCGCGTACAGGATGCCACGACGGTGCAGGTCTTCGCCGTCGTCATCGGTCAGCAACTGGTTGTTGGCGCCCCCGGCCACGACACGGCATTTCAGCTGAGGGATGGTCTGCGGGTTCAGTACGCCGCCCAACGCGCAGGGGGCGAGGATGTCGCATTCAGCAGACAGTATGGAATCGGGCGTGGTCACCTCCAGACCCCGGTCCCGCGCACGGTCGAGGGCATCCTCGAACACGTCGGCGACGACGACGTGAGCATCCTCCGCCACCAAGTGCTCGCACAGGTGGCTAGCCACTTTGCCGAATCCCTGGACGGCCACGGTCTTGCCGCGCAGGCCGCCGTTGCCCCAGACCTCCTCGGCACACGCCTTCATGCCCATGTACAGGCCAAGGCCGGTCATGATGGATGTGTCTCCGCTGCCGCCGAGGCTGACCGACAGCCCGGTGACGTGCCTGGTCTCCTGCCTCACGTATTCGAGATCCCGCCCGGTCGTGCCCACGTCGGTGGTCGTGATGTAGCGGCCACCCAATGTATCCACGAATCTGCCGTAAGCCCGCATAAGGGCCTCGGTCTTGTCCTTGTGAGGATCGCCGATGATTACGCCTTTCCCGCCGCCAAAGTGAAGGCCCGCGGCCGCGGACTTGAAGGTCATCGCCTGTGACAGGCGGAGAACGTCGGTCAGCGCCTCGGATTCGCTCTCATAGGGCCACATCCTCGTGCCGCCGCATGACGGCCCCAGGGTAGTGTCGTGAACCGCGATTATGGCTTTCAGTCCGGAACCGGGGTCGGAAAACATTGTTACCTGTTCATGTCCTTCGTCATTCATGCGCTCCATTATGTTCATTTCCGTCACCCCCGTTACGTTTTCGATACACCAATTATACAACATTTCGAATAGAAATACAATATATTTAGATACTTTCCGGGAGTGTTGTAGTGAACAGCGGGAGTTGCAACGCAGGCAGGCAGACCGCGCCCGGTTAGCGTTCCTTTCCCCACATCGGGTGCCGGAAGGTCGGACGCGGCAGGATGCGATCTATGGGGCGATCCTGCGATTGTTCAGGCACAGCCTCTGGTTCCGGTTCTTCCGTTGCCGGACGGTAGGCGCGCACCGCGCCCCGTTGCGGCCCGATTTGGCTCAGGTGCGCGGCGAGGGCCTGCAAGCTGTTCATATTGTGTACCGGCAGGAAATCGTCGACGTAGGGCAGCGCGGCCTGCATCCCCTGGGTAAGCGGCTGGTAGCTGGCAGACCCAAGCAGGGGATTGAGCCAGATCAGCCGATGGCAACTGCGTTGCAGCCGCGACGTCTCACGGGCCAGCAACTCAGGTTCTCCCCGGTCCCATCCGTCGGAGATGATCATCACGATGGCCTGTCCCCTGAGCGTCCGGCGCAGCCACTGGTAGTTGAAAGTCTTGACCGCATCCCCGATGCGGGTACCGCCAGCCCAGTCGGGAACGGCGCGGGACACTTCGGTGATGGCCTGGTCAATGCTACGGTACCGCAGTTGCCGCGTGATGCGGGTGAGCCGCGTGGCGAACAGGAACGCCTCGATTTGAAGGGGGGACGGGGACTGCCCCGATTGAAGGGGGGACGGGGACTGCCCCGATGCGATGGTGTGAATAAAGTGCAGCAGCATGCGGGTGTAGCGCTCCATGGAACCGCTAACGTCGCAGATCAGGGCCAGCGACCTAGCCCGGCTCTTGGGGCCGCGCTCGGACAACTCAAACATCTCGCCGCCGTATTGCAGACTGCGCCTGAGCGACCGGCGCAGGTCGAGGCCAGCGCCCTCGCCGGGAACCATGCGCCGGGTGCGGCGGTAGCCCAGGTCCCAGCGCAGGGCTGCCATCATCCGGCGGGCCTCGGCGATCTCCTGCCCGGTGAACTGCGAGAAATCCTTCTGACGCAGGACTTCGCGGGCGCTGTAGGTGCGGGTCAGGTCGATGTTGGAGACCGATTCGTCGTCGGGGTCGCCCTCCAATGCCAGCGAGTCGTCCATCGGCTCGTCGCGGCCCGCCGAGACCTGGGGCTTGCGGAAACGCCGCTGCTCGCCCATGGAGCGCAGGTCCATGCCGCTGCGGGCGGTGTTAGGCTTGCGCCAGAACACGTTGAACGCTTCATCAAAGACGGGCAGGTCCTGCCTGCGGTGGACGAATATGCTGCGGGCCGCCTGGTAGAACTCGCCGCGACGCCCGATGTGGACATGCTCCGTGGCCCGGACCATATCCAGCACGTTAGCCGGGCCAGCGTCCAACCCCAGGCGGCGCAGCACCTCGGCAAAGCGCAGCAGGTTGGCCAGGATGTGGCCGCCGGGTTCCGCGCCGTCACGGTTCAGGGCATAGAGGTTGGTGGTCATTAGCGCCCTTATTGATTAGCAGGTTTTGACAAGGGTCATGATATAGTACGTCAAAATAAGTGAAATGATTGCAAGAGGTTACCAAATGGGTTACCCGAAGTCGGAACCAACTGAAGCCCCGGTTGAAGACCGTCCACGAGGAAGCGTCAAGCACCCGTTCGTCGCATGGCTCCTCGCGTCTGCTAGAATACTGCTCTTTGGATTCAGGAATCCCGGTAAACCTCTGATGGTGGACTACGACACGGGTGACGTCTGGAAGGCCCGTGGGTAGAGTTTTGCCTGTTGGAGCGGTCTATGTCATTGCAGTCGTCGGCGTTTTCGTCCTTTGTCTCCTCTGCTTTGCGGCGGCTATTGGTTTGTCGATTTATTCAGGTTCTCTAGACGAACCATCCGCAGATATAAGCTCCTCAATTGAAAATTTATGGCGTGCTGGCCATGCCTTCGGAGGAGCCTTTATTGGAGTATTGGCAGGCCCACCGCTTACCAGAAAAACCAGCTAACCTCTACCTAGCGCAACCCCGTCGTCCGCTTTTTTCCAACCTCTACCGGCGCCCGCCCCTTCGCGGCCCGCGGTTGCGGGAACGCTCCAGCATGGCCCGCACTGGCTCGCCGCGCACCTGATCGATGTCGTCCTGGTACTTGAGCATGAGGCCCAGGGTGTCGTCGATTACCTCCGGTTCAAGCTCCCGCTGGTTCAGTGCCATCAGCGCGGAGGTCCAGTCGAGGGTTTCCGAGATGCCCGGGATCTTGTAAAGCTCCGTCTCCCGCAGTTCTTGTACGAAACCCGTCACCTGTTCCGCCAGTCTGCGAGGGGCGTCCGGCAGGCGGGAGGAGATGATCTGCATCTCTTTCTGGAAATCCGGATAGTCGATCCAGTAATAGAGGCAGCGGCGCTTGAGGGCGTCATGCACCTCGCGGGTGCGGTTGGAGGTGATGATTACCACCGGCGGGTGTTCGGCCTTGAACACGCCCAATTCCGGGATGGTAATCTGGAAATCGGCCAGCATCTCCAGCAGGAACCCCTCGAATTCCTCATCGGCCCGGTCCAGCTCGTCGATCAGCAGGACCGGGGCGCGCTCGTGGGCCGCGTCGATGGCCTGGAGCAATGGGCGCTTAATAAGGAACCGGTCAGTGAAAAGGCCAGCCGTCGCCGTCTCCCGGTCAACGTCGCCGCTGGCTTCCAGCAGGCGGATTTCCAGCAGTTGCCGCGGGTGGTTCCACTCGTAGACTGCCTGGTTGATGTCCAACCCCTCATAGCATTGCAGCCGGATCAAAGGCGTCTCCAGGGCTGCGGACAGGGCGCGAGCGATCTCCGTCTTGCCCACACCGGCCTCGCCCTCAAGGAATAGCGGCCGCTGCAACCGAATGGCGAGGAAAATAGGCACCGCCAGAGACCGGTCGGCGACGTAGCCCTGGCCTCGCAACAGCTCCTGTACGGCTTCTATGGAGTCGGGAGTGATGGCAGTCGAGGTCAATTGCAGACTCTCCGAATTTGGCGTATGCGTTTATTTTAGCCGATATAACGCCAAGTTGGGCCTTGAGCGGTCATCGGCCAGCAGGGGGCACAAATATCGACTGGAAATACCTGCGCACCATCCGGCGCAAACACCCCCAGTGATCGTCAATGGAGTCTCGCTGTGCGGAGGTGAGCCGGTTGTAGGTGGCTCCGAATTGCGGAAAGCGCCATACGCTGAACACCCAGAATTCAGGCAACGGGCCAGCGGGTGGCTCATTGTCGAGGTATCCGGCCCCCCCGGAGAGTTCCCAAGACGCCAGCACCCGCCCGCTATCGGCCAGGGCCAGCGCTTCCACCCACGAGGCGCGACGCTCCTCGCCGCCGTAAGGGCGCATCAACTCCAGCAACCGGGCGAGGCGTTCGTCATTGTCGGCGGCCGGGCCAGCGAACCTGCGAGTGTAGCGACTCTCCCAGCGAGGGCCCAATGCCGGTATGACGAGACCGCCGTCGGAGGCAATTACAAGCATAGAGGACGACTTGGACCATTGGGCGGCCTTGTCGCGGGCGATAGCCTCGTGGGTGTCGCCATCCTCGTCCGGGGCGGCCGACAGGCCGATCTCCCCCGGGGTAACCGGCGACAGGGGAAGACCGGCCAGAATCCCGCGAAACTGTTCCTGCTTATCGCGATTGCCGGTCGCCAGCAGGATGGGAGTGGAGGAGCGTCGCGTCATATTTCTGAACTGAGATGTGTCCGATTGGAGGATTACCCTGATTAAGGGCAGTCAATGGCAAATCATGTCAATCTTGTAATCACACAAATCAAAGTTCAGACAACCTACGTTACGCGGGCCACCGCCCTGGTGGCCGCTCCGTCGCCGCCCTTGAGCTTGAGCGGCAGCGCCCACAACTCGAACTCCTCTCCCACCAGTTCGTGCAGGTTTATGAGGTTCTCGATGAGCGGGATGCCCTGGCCCAGCAGCAGGCGATGCACCGGAAAGTCGTTGATGGTCGACAACGGCGTGGGCGGGTGCTTGTCGATGGGGAAATCCACGGCCACGGCGTTGACCCCGTTATCGGCCAAATAGCCGGCGGTGTCGGTGCCGAGGTACGGCCCATGGCCGTAGAAGCGCGGCCCGCCGGACTCATTCTCGGCCCACGCGGTGAACAGCACGGCAATCTTGCCGGACAGGGCCTCCGGTTCTCCACCGGCAGCACGCACCTGCTCGATGGTGAGCGGCTCAAGGCCGCGGGCCACACTGCGCAAGTCCAGCAGGATGGCGGGCCCCATGTACTTTTCCAGCGGCATCTCGTCCACCGTGGCCGCGCCAGGCACGAAATGGAACGGCGCGTCCACGTGCGTGCCGATGTGTGTCGCCAGGCACAGTTTCTGGTTAGAGCGGGCATGGCTTTCGTGGGTCATCAGCGGGGAGGTTTCCACGCCCATAAGGCCCGGAATTTCGCTTACCCGCTCGCTGCCCAGGGTGAGTGTCAGGTCAATCAGTCGTGCCATGGTGCGATTTTCCTCCGTCTAGTCGCCGGGGCTGGGTTCGGGCATGGTTCCGGCTCCTGGCTGGGGGCTGCCGGATTCCGCAGGCGGCCGGTACAGGTTCTCGGATCTTGCCGACTCCGGCAACGAGTCCTCCCAGTCGGGAATCAGCACCCGCTTGGTGGACTCCAGGGACAATACGACCAGCACTCCTACGATGCTGAATCCCATGGACAGCGCGAACACCGGCAAGTATCCAATGAGTAAGATAACCAGCCCGCCCAGAATGGTGGCAATGGCATGGCCCATCATTGCTCCCATGATTTCGTAGCCGTAGAGGGTCGCCATCGGGCCGGTGCCAAAATACTGCCGGTTGACCACGAGATAGGCCGACATCTCGCCGCCGAATCCCAGGCCGAACAGCGCGCCGAACAGGAAAAAGGCCCAGAGGTCGCTGGCGTAGAAGAGCACCAGCACCGTGATGCCCTGGAGGAACAGGAACACCATCATCACGGGCTTGCCGCCGAATTGCTCCGCCAGCACGGGCACGATAAAGCGCCCCACGATGCTGAAAAAGGAGATAAAGAACAGGATCCAGGCGCCACTGGTGACGTCTATGCCCACTTCCCTGGCATAGTCGATGACGAAGATCAGGACGATGCCATGCCCCGCGCAGCCCAAACCGTGGATGGTCGGCAGGTTCCAGAAGGCGCGAGTGCGGCGCATGTGCTGCCCGAAGACCTTGAGGCGCAGCTTGAGCAGCTCCATGGGAGGCGCGACCTCAGGCGGATCATCGCCCCGCGTGCCGTATGGTCTGATGCCGGCGTCGGACGGTTTGGATCTAAAGAAAATGCTGCATAGGAGAATCAGCCCGCCGCCCAGGAAAGCGATGAACCAGAAGGTATCCCGCCAGCCGAACAGTTCCAGCAGCCACGCCACCCCTGGCGCCAGCAGCGCGGACCCTATTCCTCCTGCGCCCTGCAACAGCCCGGTGGCGAGACCCAGCCTGCGCCGGAACCAGCCGCCGATGGACGCCTGCAAGGGAACGAAGGTGAAGGCCTGAGTGATGGCAAGGAACACGCCAAAGGCGATGAAAAAGTGCCAGGTCTGGCTTACTATCCCGATGAACAACATGCTGATCAGGTACAGCAAGCCGCAACCAAACATGATGGGGCGTGAGCCAAAGCGGTCCCCCATCATCCCCGCGACGGGAGACATCAAAGACCCAATCAGGTAATAGAGGGAAATTGCGGCGCTAACGGTAAATATATTCCAGCCGAAGGCGCCCTCAGGGTCTTTGAGCAAGGGCACCATGATACCGGCGGACATGCTGATGGCTTGGCCGATGACCTGGACCACTATGAGAATGACCAGAATGATCCAGGCGCGATGGAAAGGAACCGTTTTGGGAAACCTGCTGGGAACGGCGGATAAGTTCAATTTGCCCTCGACCTTGACCTAGCGCTGGTTGCCATCTGCCCTTTTCGCAGAGATTTCCCGAATCACCTCCGGGGGTATTTCCACACCGCTTTCTCTTAGCACCCGTTCGATTCTCTGCCTCTCATATTCTCGGCCCTCCTCACGGCCCTCCTCAAGTCCTTCCACGGCCCTTCTCGATGTCCTTCTCGCGTTGCGCCAATGCCCAGAACATCCTGATTGTCCTCTCAAAAACAAAGATGGCCGACCCGTATATGATACCGGCCAGCGGCACCGTTTGCCCGGCCAATTCCAGTATGTTCCAATTCGCCCACCATTGCCCAGCGCCAACGGACAAAACCAAGAGCCAAGTTACTCCCAATGTTCCAAGAGGCGCCATCGCCAAATGGAGGCGGAGCCAGTTGTCACGGAGTCCTTCCATTAGCGTATCATAATGCGCCGACGGGTATCGGACGCATGGCATTCGCCCTTTCTCATAAGGCGATGCTCTGTTTGCGATACATCGAAATGGGGATCATTTAATGCAGAGGGCAAGCCTTGAGAAAGCCCTGTCCCCACCAGGTTTCGGAGGCGCCCGCGGCGGTCTCCCCGATGGGCGCAGCGCCGAAGGCGGCCTGAGATTGCTGGCCGCCTTCGGTAGCATTCGGACTTGACTCCTCAAGCGTTGTCCCGGCGAAGCCGAAGTTCAACTCCCGGCCCTCTTCACTGGCGGAAACGGCCCAAGCGCCGAAGAAAATGATCAGCACCACCGTAAGCGTCACTACCACGCCGAAAACGAATGGCGCTGGCATGTTGCGTATGAGGGTCAGATGCCCACCTCCACTTCGACGGGGAAGACCATGTTGTTGCCGTAGCCCCGCCCGTCCCACTTGTTGGGGAACTCAATTGGCTGGGTCTCTCCGAGATTGTTGGTGGCGCGGCACATGATGGTGTACTTGCCCTCACCGGGCGGCCGCCAGTAATGCTCCCACCGATTCCACGAGTATCCTGACCGCGGATGCACCACGTCCACAGGCACCCAGCTCTCGCCGCCGTCCTCGCTGAACTCCACCTTCTCGATCTGCTGCTCCCCGGACCAGGCAGCCCCGGCCAGTTGGTAGCCGGAAGCCGGGATGATCTCACCCGGTACCGGGTTGGTGATGATGGACTTGACCTTGAGCTTAGTGTAGTAGGTGTAGGGAATGGGCGAGCCAGGCTCGTTCTGGGTCATGTAGCGCTCGGACATGTAGAAGCCCTTGAACTCGTGGTCCAGCACGTGGATGCCGACCAGCCACTTGACCGAGTTCATGCCGTACCAGCCCGAAACCAGCAGGCGCAGCGGGCGGCCGTGCATCAGGGGCAGGGGCTCGCCGTTCATCTCGTAGGCCAGCAGCGTGTCGGGGTGCATGGCCTTGGCCATCGGCAGACTGCGCTCGTACGTGACCTCGGCCGGGTCGCCGACGACTTCATCCGGACCGTGGTCGGCTCCCTCGAACATCACCTCCACGGCGCTGTCCTTGACCCCGGCCAACTCCAGCACGTCGCGGAGGGACACGCCAGCCCACTCGGCGTTGCCCATGATGCCGTGGCCCTTGATCTGCTCCATTACCGAGCTGATGCGCAGGGACTTGGTGTAGTATTCCGGCACCGGGCTGTTGCCGCAGCACTCGAAAGTCACCTGGAACCGCTTCTGAGGCAGGCTCTTCAGGTCGTCCAGGGACAGGGACAGTTCCCGCTCGACCTGGCCGTCCACCTTGAGGCGGTAGGTGTCAACGTCGATTTCTGGGCAGTCCTTCCAATGATTGCGGACGTAGAACAGGTCGTTGGGGACGATGTTCTCCTGCAACGCGCCCGGCGGCGCGGCAAAGGTACGCAAACCGGCGTTGGTCGGGATGATCTGGGGTTCTGCGCGGGTTCCTATCTGCGGCAGGGCCATGCTGTCCTCCTAAAGTCTGTGGTTTGCGCCTCTATTCGTCTGATTGAGTGTTTTCGCTGTCAGGATCACCAATGTCTGGGGGCGGTTCGTCGAACTCTTCACCGGCAGCCGCGGCTGTCTCCCGGCGTTGGCTCCAATCCAGCAACCGATTCCGGAACTGCCGGGCCGTTTCCCGTTCTTCTTCGCGCGTTTCTTCCACGGCCTTTTCCACGGCCTCTTCCAGTGCGGCCCGAATCTGCCGTTGCTGCCGCTGCCGGCGCTTCTTGAGTTCGTCTTCCAGCCAACTGGCTATTACCATTGCCGTTCCCCAAATGTCAGTTAATGCCAAGGCGATGGCCGCAGACGATATGGCTACGGGAGCCATGTTCTGCCATACGGAGAGAATTTTATCCGAAGCGCCCGGCAGAGACTCGTCGGCGATAGCCCTTTGTGTCAGCCATATTGCGGCCACCACAATCTGGCCGGTAAACAGGCCAAAGTACCATCGCTTATATTTGGACAGAATGCTCCAGATAGACTCCCGTGCGTCGCCGCCTCCGGTTGCTGGCTGATCTTCCTCTGGCCTCCCCTCTCCTCTTTCCACTTCCGGCCTGTCCGCGCCACCGTTACGCGCCAACCCGGCTATTCCAGGAAGCTGGTCTGCGGCTCGTTGGTCGGGTAGGTAATCAGCAGCACCGCCGGTGTCCACAGGTGGTTGACCAGCTTGTGCGGCGTGCCTGGCGGAACCAGGAGTGTGGTGCCAGCCCGAACGGTGCGGACCTCATCGTCGATGATGGCCTGGATTGCCCCCGACGTCACCTGCATTGATGCGTCGGTGTTGTGGACGTGCATCCGACCCTCCCATCCGGGATCGATCTGCACTTCCTTAATCGTGAGCGACTCTGCGCCCTGAGCGCTCGAAACGAAATATCGCTCGCTGACGCGGTCTACGGGCGCGGGCATCCTGATATCTGAGTGATCTATGTATGGCATTTCGGCTCCATGGCTCAGGGGCATTTTACCACCGCAGCCTGATTAACGCATTTTAACGCAGCACGAGCCTGGTTGTCTGGAGACGCCCAAGGCCCGTACTGCAACTTGTGACCGCCCTGCGCGGGTATCGAGGCGCTCTACTCCACGGTTACTGGGTAGCCTACGATGGCGCTGAAATTCTTGCGCATGTTGTTGTAGCGCGGCTCCCGGGACTGCACCCGCCCGACCTCGTCGGTCGCCCGCGACATGATGGTGTAGTCGCCGGGCGTGGCATCCCACTTGTAAGACCAGCGCACCCACATGAAACGGTCGCGGGGCTGCTCGATATGGGCCACCTGCCACGTCTCTCCGTCGTCCACGCTGACCTCGACGTTGTCGATGGCCCCGGCGCCGCTCCAGGCGTAGCCGCGAATCATGTGCTCGCCTGAGTTCACGACCTTGGTGTTGTCGTTGGGGCTGGTGACGATGGATTTCACGCCGATGGTGGTGATGAGCTCCTTGTCGGGAGAGTCCTCGGAGTCGGCGTAGTAGTAGAACTGGTAGTGATACCAGCAGTCCGGCATCTCCTCCGTGACCTCAAGCCGCCGCAGCCACTTGACCGACCAGTTGCCCGACCAGCCAGGCACCAGCAGCCGCACCGGGGCGCCGTGCAGGTGCTCGATCAATGCGCCGTTCTGCGCCCACGCCAGGATGGTGTCGGGGTGCAGGGCCTTTTGCACGGGCAGGCCCTTGTCGTAGTAGAAGGCCTCAGTTCCCGGGGCCGCGGTGGCGGGCACGCCGATGTCCCAGCCCTCGGCCCGGATGTACAGCGATTTGTCGGTCAGTCCCGCCTCCTGCAACACGGTGTACAGGGGAACGCCGGTCCACTCGCTGGCGCTGAGGATCATCGCCTCCGAGGTGCGGGAGGGACGGGGTCCCTCGCCCTTGAAAAACTCGAAGAAGGTGGCGTCGGAGCCGGAGCACTCCATCACCGTGCGCACTGACCGCCCGGGAAAGCGGCGCAGGTCGTCGAAGGACAACGTTATCGGGTTCTTGACCTCGCCGTCTATGGTCAACGTCCACTGGTCGGCGGGAATCAGTGGCGGCACGTCGAAGTGCTGCACCGTGTAGTGCAGCGGGGTGGGCGTGATCAACCCCTCCAGGTCCATCACCGGAGTGCGGATACGAACCGTGCGCCCCTCGTCATCCAGCAGGGTGACGGGGTTGACTTCCTTGGACGGCCAGCCGTACCAGTCCCCGGTGAGGCCAGCGTTTGATGCGTCAGACCCGATAGCCTCGTCCATTCTCAGAAAATCGGGCACCGCCCCTTCTTCGCGGGTAGTCATCCGGATCCTCCTTTTCTAGTTCACGTTTGTTTTCTTGTTCCTAGGTTGGGAATACGCCCCTTGTCCAGGAGCCTGCGGGCGAATCGCGAGAACCACCTAGAGAGTCATCATCCCTCACAATGGAGTTTAGGAAGAGGGGCTGTCAGGGTGGTCACCTCGCAGTATTTGGGCGCGTCGCAGTTCTATCGCGTCTTGCAGCAGGTCGGAGCCATATCGCTCCAGAATGTCTATGTCTCTGCGCAGAATCGGGTCGGACACTTTGACCTTGCTCTCCGCCTGCCGCAACTCCATCAAGTCGCTGCCCCTTGCCTGGCGGTTATTTCCCCTAACGAACAACCACCAGAGGGCAAACGCGATGGCCGCGACTACAACCAAGACTCCAAGATACGGCATCGCCTCTATCTCTCCGTCCTGCGCGTCCCATGCCAACGGACCCTAGCGTGTCTTGCGCCAGGCATCGTAGTTTTCCTGCATAAAACCCAAGTGTTCCGGGATATGGGATTCGTATACCGTGAGCCAGTCATCCAGAGTCATGTCGCCGTTTTCAGGATGGTAGCAGACGTTGACCCAAGCGTTTTCCGGCAGCTTCCTGATAAGGGCGTAGGTCTGTTGGCGCAACAAGCGGAATAGTTCCATGGACTGCCGGGGGTCTTGGCCAGAGTAACCTAGCACCGCGCCCCAGGCATTCTCGTCGTAGGCCATCAGGTGCTGCCCCGGCTCCGCAATAAAACGCCGACAGCGGATGTAGCTGTTGACTTCGCTGTCGGCAATGTGAATCAGATGTTCCCTGATGCTCCAACAACCGTGCTCGTCGCGGAAGTCCCACATCTCCTCAGGGAATTGGCGCAAACCGGCAACCAGGGTCTCATAGGCCCTGCCGTAGGACACTATCCTGTCTTCCCGTTCTTCGGGCGTCATATCCATTTTCCCCCGGCAGGGCCGAGCCCGGATTACGGGCTGACGGCGTACTTGACGCCCAGTTCCGTTTCCCAGCGCAGGTAGTTCATCATTTCCCCGTAACTCCGGTCGACGCCTAGGTAGTTGATGTCGGCCGGGGGACGGACGATGCCAGTGAGGCCCTGTTCGACGGGCAGCCCGGCCTCGCGCCATGCGCTCATGCCGCCTTCGAGCACCGACACGTTGGCGTAACCCAACTCGCCCAGAGTCACCGCGGCCAGCGCGGAGTTGCGCCCGGTGCTACAGGTCACCGTGATGGACGCGCTCTTGTCCGGCGCCATTTCACCGATTTCTATCTCCAGCCAACTGCGGGACAGCCACCTGGCTCCCGGCGTATGTCCGCCGGAGAAGTCCTGGCTGGTATCGACGAACAGCACCACGTCGGGCGGGTTGTCGTGGAGTTCCTGCGCCGAAACCAGGTTCACGCTGCGGAAGGCGTCGCCCAGCCCGGCAACCGGAGAACGCTCCATTCCGGTCGCCAGTTCGCGCCCGGAGGCGGCCCACGCCGGAGCTCCGCCGTCGACGACATAGACCTCTTTGTGGCCCATCTGCCGGTAAAACGACCCGGTGACCGTTGCGCGGGCCCGTCCGTCGCAACAGAACACGATGGTGGAATTCTTGACCACGGCAAGGTCGTCGGCCCGCTGCACCGCCTGCCCGCCGGGCCACCAGCGGAACCCCGGGATGTGGCCGCCGGTATATTCCTGGTCGGTTCGCACGTCTACGAGATACACGGCCTCGCTATCGCGCCGGGCTATCAGTTCGGCCAGATCGTCGGGCGACAGGTAGCGAACGCCGTCCTCTTCCGCTAGTCGAGCCGCGTACGCATCGGCGGCGGCGCGCCCCTCGTCGGATACCTCCGGCAGTTCCACGCGGTCAGCGCCGTTTTCCAGGTCAAAGCCAGCCAGCAGCCAGCCTGACGTGCCGTTCTTAAGGCCCAGCGCCTCGATTCCCATGCGTTGCAGGACGTGAGTGCCGGTTATGCTGCGGGTGCGCCCGGCGCAGTTGAGGATGACGGTCGTGTCATCGTCGATTTCGTTCAGGACGTCGGTGATTCGCAGGGCCAGCTCGCCGCCGGGCATGCTGCGGCCGCCGGGGATGGCAAAGCGCTGGTATTCTTCCGGGGTGCGGGTGTCCAGGATCACCAGCTTGTCGCCGCGCTCGATGCGGTCATGCAGGTCTTCGGCGGAGATTTCAGGGACGTGGTGGACCACCTCCAGCATTTCGCCGAAATCCTTGCTGGGCACGTTGACGCCCCACTCGGTGGGATAGTCGCGGGCCGACCAGCGGTTGACTCCCCCGTCGAGGATGGAAACGTTGGTATAGCCCAGGCGCTCCAGCGTTGCCGCCGCCAGCGGGGCGCGGCGGCCGTCGTCGTCTGCGACGACGATATGCACTCCCTTGGCTGGCACGGAGTCCTCGATGATGAACTCAATCCGGCGGCGGGGAATGAGAGCGGCGCCGGGAATGTGGGAACTGTTGTATTCACCGGACTCGCGGACATCGATCAGCGCAAAGGGGGTGTCGCCCTTGAGCAGGGCGTCCAGTTCAGCGTCGAATATCAAATCGGTCATAGCTATATGCTCACAGATTGCGGATGCCGTCATTATGAGAACGCCCGCAAGGGAGTGTCAACCCGAAATGAGGGCTGTGCTATACTTCCGGGGTTATGGCAAGCGCGAACGACGAAATAGTTGAAATACCGCTGTTTCCCCTTAACCTGGTGCTGTTTCCGGGTATGCCGCTACCGCTGCATATCTTTGAAGACCGCTACAAGGCGATGATCGGCGACTGCATGCGCTACAACACCCCATTCGGCGTCTCGCTGATCCGGGCGGGTCAGGAGGTCGGCTCGCCCGCCGATCCACAGCCCATCGGCACCACCACCCGGGTGCTGCGCTCGCAGATGCTGGAACAGGGGCGCCTGAACATCATGACCAAGGGCGAGCGCCGTTTCGAGATCGTCGAGGTCACGCAGCAGGAACCGCACGTGGCCGCGCTGGTCAGGCTGCTGGACGAGCCGGTTGGCGAGGGTTTCTCCGGCGTGTCACCGGAGCTTTCCGATGAATTCACCCGGCTGATGCGGAACCTGATTTCCCTCAGCGGCGGGTACGCGTCACAGGTGGAAATACCGGAAGACCCGGTGGAACTCTCATACCTGATTGCCGCGAATCTTGACGCGCCCATCCCTGTGCGGCAGGAGCTCCTCGAGGCGCCCACCGCCGCCGACCGGCTGACCCGGCTGGTGCCCCTGCTCAAGCGCCGCAACCACGCCCTGCAAGAGGAGCTGCAACGCCAGAACCCGTTCAAAGGCCCGCGGCTGAACTAGGAATTGTCTGAACTGTGATTCATTTGATTTATTGGATTCCCCTGATTGAACCCGAAAACATGCCGCGCTTCAGTAGCAGCCACTAGGCGTGTTGGCACTTGCGTTATATGGCAGTCTGGCAACGCCTACCGTCATTCCGGCGAAAGCCGGAATCCAGAAGCGTTGACTTCAGTCCCGTCTTTCTCCTGTTGGAAACCCTGGATTCCGGCTTTCGCCGGAATGACGAGGAAAGTATCAATAGAACCTAATCAAGGTTAATCAGGTAATCACAGTTCAGACAAACTTTCCCCTATGCGCCGAACAGGCGCAGCGCCCCCTGCTCCGGGATGTAGCCGCTGAACAGCTCCGGGTGGATCATCTCGGCCATTATCTCCAGCCCCGTCACCAGGCGTGGGCCGGAGCGGCTGGTGTAGGCGCTGGCGTCCACGACGTACACGCGGTCGTTGCGGACGGCCGGCAGGTCTTTCCAGCCATCCCGTTCCGCCAGTATCGGCACGTCCTCAAGGCCGCGTTTCACGTCGAACCCGCAGGGCATCATCACAATCACGTCCGGCTGGCGCTCCACCACCTCGTCCCATTCCAGCTTGAAGGTGCCGGTGTCCTTGTCGCCGAAGGTATTGGCGCCCCCGGCGATGTCCACCATTTCGGGCACCCAGTGGCCGCCGCACATCAGCGGGTCGGCCCACTCCACGTGCAGCACGCTGGGCTTGGTGTCGGCGTCGGCGGCCTTGACCCTGACCGCCTCGATGCGCGCCTCCATGTCCTCGGCAATCTCGTCCGCCTTTTCCTCGGCGCCAGTGGCGCGGCCCAACAGCCGGACATTCTCGATGATGTCGCCCAAAAGCTGCGGGTCAAGAGAAATGACCTCGGGCTGCCTGGCCAGGCTCATGCTCACCTCGGCGACCTGCCGAGAGGAGATGGCTCAAACCTCGCAGATGGCCTGCGTTATGAGGAGGTCGGGCTCCGCAGCCTGTAGCACATCCTCGTCGATCTCGTAGATGCCCAGGCCCTGCTCCAGGCGCTCGGAAATGACGCGGCTGATTTCCGCGCTGGTGGGTTGCTGACCGTGGAACACGCTGCGCACCACCCACGGCTTGTTGCGGGCCTCGGGCGGGTAATCGCATTCGTGGGTGACGCCCTTGAGACCCGCCTCCAGGCCGAGCTGGTAGACAATCTCAGTGGCGCTGGGCAAAAACGAGCAGATGTTCATTCCAATCCTTCTTTATCTGAGCGCCGTCGTTTCGTGGTAATTGTCTGAATCAGGATTTACCGGATTTTATGATTTCCAGGATATTTTAATCCGGTGAATCCTTTAATCCTGAAAATCCTGATTCAGACAGCTCTTTCTGTGGTTAATCCGTCCCTAGCGTTTCTTTTCGGTGTGGGAGGTCAGGCCAACGGTGGTATCGGCAGTCGCCACGGCGACCGAACCGTAGAGGGGTCAACGGCGTTTCCAGGTTTCCACCAGTTCGTGGGCCTGGTCGTCGTCCACTCCCCACATTGTGAAATGCACGCGAATCGCGTCGTACAGCGTGATGTCGCCGGGAGCCTTGTCCGGGTCGCGATAGGACTCAATGTCCACTTCCATCCAGTCGAGGGCAATGTCCTCGGAGTTGGCGATGCGCTCAACCATGTTGACGGCGCACGCCGTGATGCCCGAGAAGAACAACTCGCCCGCGCCGATCTCGTCGCCGCCGGGATCGTCGGCGACCCAGTGGTGGTTGCGGGCGTTGCAAATGGCGCGGCCCAAGGTGCCCGTGCTGTAGCTCTTGGCCTTGTACGCCAGCGTCAGTTCGGCCATGTCTTCCCTCCGTTTCAGTTGAGGATCCTGCTCCGACAGATTTCACCCTCACCCTAACCCTCTCCCTCAAGGGAGAGGGGACTGTTGAAGGGGGAGGGGATTTAGCGCTAATCGGCCACCCGGTAGGCGACGCACTCGACGATTTCGATGGCCAGCGGTTTCTGGGCGAGGCCGGTAGTGCCTATTACCGCGCGGCAGGGAGGGTTGGGTATGAACTCCCGGTAAATCAGGTTGAATTCGCTCCAGAGATCCATGTTCGTGAGAAAGACGATCATCTTGACGACGCGCCCGAAATCCGTGCGGGCGGCGGTAAGGATGGTCTCGACGTGGCGGAAGCACGCCCGGTACTGTTCCTGGTAGGTCTCGCCCACCGGCTGGCCCTCGAAGTCGGACGAGGTCGTGCCGCGGCAGTATACCTTTACGGCCCTCACCTTCAGCATCCTGGTCAGGTCTTCCTCGAAATAGTCGGTGTACAGGCCGGTGCGATGAGATATGGCATCGGTGGCCACGTGCCGTCCGGCCTCAATGATCAGGTCAAGCAGCGAGTCGCGCTCCTCGAACGGCAGCGCCTGTGCTTCCTCGATGCTCATGGCGTCGAGGTCCGAAAGGGTAAGAGCGGATTGTCGGGTCTGCGTCATCAGTCAGACATCCTCGGAAATGCGCCGGGCCTTTACCCGGCGGCAGGAGATCACGAGATGGCCTATATTAGCCCCTTCCGGTTGAGCCACGCAACACGAACGACTTTGACACTTGCCGAAACCCGAACGTAAGATGGTTGAGAACGAACGGCCAAACGGAGCGAATGATGGTAACTATCCCAGAATTAATGGAAAAGTATCAGGACTTGGACCGGCAACTTCCGGCAAAAGGGGAGGAGGCCATCGACCCCGGTTGCCTGCTGACCTTCGAGTACGAATACCCGGGACGGGACACCGAGGTCGTTATCGACACCGACGAGTTCACTGCCGTCTGTCCCTGGACCGCGCTGCCCGACACCGGCGAGCTGGTGATCAGCTACGTTCCGTCCGATAGCTGCATCGAGCTCAAGTCCCTCAAGTTCTACCTGCTGTCCTACCGCGACGTGGGCATCGTTCAGGAACACGCCGCCAACCGCATCCTCAACGACCTGGTGGCCTGCTGCCAGCCCCGCCGGATGAAAATCACGCTGGACTACAAAATCCGCGGAGGGCTGCACACCGTCGTAACGGTGGAACACCACGGGCAGTAGGCAGTCACCGGTCTTGGCTTTTGTTTGATCAGGGTTGCCTGCTTGACAACTCCCATCTGTCCCTGTAATGTGGTTTTGTAGCTCGCGCCCCAACCAGAGGTGTCCGATTTGATGGCGGGGACCAGTGACGGTTGGAAGCTCGGGCTTTTTTATTTTGGGCGCCAGTGCCAGACGTGGAACTTGGACGGAGGTTCGCCAAGCCGGTCTCCCGGCATGTCGAGCCAGTAATCCGGCCCAAAGCTGGGTATGAGGAGGGCGTCTTTGGCGTGTTGTATCAGGGCGAGCTTGTTCGAGTTCGTTGGAGGCGCCAAATCCCCGGTCACAGTCCCCAGCAAAACATCACACATTTGGCCTAATTGATAATCGGGCAAGCTGGTATCAACTCTCTGAGAGTATCTGATACACGGCGGCGATTCGTCATCTGGCGAATCGGATATGCTTCCGAACCGTTGGATGATATGTTGTACGAAATCATCACCAACCGGCTCCGTCAGGGAATCGGCCAATAAAACCGCATCCTCGACACCCTGCAAATTACGCTCCAACAGCAGTTCAGCCAGTCTCGCGTAGGCTCGGGCTTTGGCTAAGGCTCTCGGAACATCCCGGCCCCCAAAATCTCCCCAAGAAAAACCCGGCAACGTGGTGTCTATGACCAAGGCTCGAAACCACCCTGGTTGACTGATGAACAAGTCCACGATTTCCAGGCACACTTTATGGGTGAAATTCTCACCGCTCTTCGTATACTTCACGTCCGAAAACGAACGGCCGGGAGCCAGCCGACGATATTTCTCCTTTATGTCCTCAAACTGACTATTGGTCGGCCCATCATCAGGAAGGAACAAAGCCCCCAGACACATGTATTTGGTTCTGAGGTCATAGGACTCGTCGAGGTAAATCAGCATTCGGCGACCGTCAGTCTCCCCTGAGCAGATCGGTCAGTTCGCGGATGTCGGGCGATTCCTCCAGCCGGGAAACCGCGTCTGAGACGGCGCCGATGCCCTTCTCGCCGAGGACGTCAGCCGTGAGAAAGGCGAACTTGCCGGCCAGTTCCTCGGCGGCAGCCGGGTTGCGATGGTCTCCGTGGTGGGCCACCACCGACTCGCTCAGGGTTCTGCCGTCGTTCAGCGACACGCTCACCCGCGCCGCCGGGTAGTCATAGCGGCGCAAGTCCATCTCAGGGTCGGCGGACACGTCCACCTTGCGGGCCAGCGCCAGGGTCTCGTCGTCCGCCAGCTTGTCCGGGTAGAACGCCGTGACGTCAGTCGTCCGGTGCGTCACGGCTGCGGCCAGGGCATAGGGCAGCGAAAACTTGGCGGCCAGCATGTTCGGCGGGGCCGGATCGGTCATGATGGTGGCCAGCGGCGGGGCAATCACGTCTATTTTCGCAACGTCGCTGGCAACGAACTCTCCCCTCCGTAGGATATGCTGCATTCCGTCGAGGGCGTGGTGGTTGTAGAGGCAACATGCGTGCAGCTTGAAGTAATTCTGCTGGATTCGCAGCGGGCCGTGCAGGTCAAGACCTTTCACCACGGCTTCCGAGTCGAACCCGCCGCCGAGAATTGAGCCGTAGATGTCGCCAGGGCCGTCCTCGAGGCTGGTAAACCCGCACTCCACCAGGTTTGCGGCCATTATCCCCTGCATCGCCGACCGTCCCGGGTAGAGGTTGCGTACCGTGGCCCCCTCCAGGCAGGGAGTCCACGTATTAGCCGGGCTCATGGACGCGGCGATGCTGATTGCCTCGGATGTCTCCGTGGGTCCAAATCCCATCAGCCTGGCGGCAGCGACGGCAGCCCCTATGGTGCCCCAGGTGCCGTGAGAATGTACCTCGGGCCTGACCGCGGTACCCGTTCCGATGCGGGATGTAACCTCGTAAGCCACGATTACGCTTTCCAGGAACTCGCGGCCCGTGGCTCCAACCTGCTCGGCCACCGCCAAGGCCGGCGGGATTACGTGGATGGCCGCGTGTCCCCCGCCCAGACGATTGCCCTCGTCCATTTCCAGGGCCACGCCCGACGTTCCATTGGAGAGGGAGGCGAGCATTGGCCCCGCCTTTTGCGCATGGCCTATGATGGTGGCCTCACCCATACCGCTCATGCGAACAGCCAGTTCCGCCAGCTTCCGGTTTTCCGGTAGTCTGCTGCCTGCCACCATCGCCCCAATGGTGTCCAGCGCCACCGTGCGGGCAGCATTCCGGGCCCCGGCGTCCAGTTCCTCCCAGCGCAAGCCGCACGCGAATTCCGACAATCTGTGAATGTATTCGGGATGCCTGGACATATCGCCCCCTTGTTGCGAGCCATGCATACGGCGTCAAATCGCCATGGCCGATTAAATGCTCAGCCGATTGCTCATTCTTGCAATCACCAGCATAATTGCCGGTATTATGTCAGAAAAGAAACAATTGAAATACGCATTTGTGGCCAATCTGCGCGTCCCGATGGTCTTGTGGCAGAAATTAAAGCGCGTTATGAACAACAATTTGACCAAGATGCGGAGACTGCGCGGCTGTTGCGGGGATTACGGGCAGCCGGGTTGTTGACTGCGCGAAGTCGGGTCGCCGGGCGGCGACCATCAACATGGCAGCCACCATCACGGAGGGCACCATCATGGCGGACATCATCACCGAGACGCATGAGCGGCATGAGCGAGCCCCGCTGGTCGGGGTTTCGGGCCCTTGAGCTACGCAGGCCGGTAAGAGCGTGTGTGACAATCGCCTTTTGCGGACGACGTGGACGCCAAAGCCTTATCTTCGTTCCTGCGAGAGTCAAGGGACGCCCTCACCCTAACCCTCTCCCTCCGGGAGAGGGAATTTGTCACACACCCTCTAAGAGCGTGTTTGCAAAGCCCGACCGTTCATCTTGAGCTTATCGATCATCTTGAGCTTGTCGAAAGACGGGCGGTTGGGCGGGCAGTAGGCGGTCAATGCTCATGCCATCCTTCGACAAGCTCAGGATGACAGAGTCCTGCAACCACTTTGGAAACAGCCTCTACGGAATTGGAAACAGCCTCTACGGAATTGGCCGGGATTCCGTCAGGAACCGGCTAGCCGTATTCCCTCCCACCAGTGCTTGCCGTGACCGCGCCGTTTGCGCCGCAGACCCAGGCCAGTCAGGCGCATTCCGAATGCCCTTTGCGACACTGGCTGGCGGCCCGAATCCCGGCACCAGCCGAGGAACCCCTCGTATAGCTCTCCGGCCAGCATCCGGCGGTCATCGCCGGTCTCGCACCGCTCGGCCACGAACTGGCTGACCATGTTGCCGACCGGGACGCCGTTGGCGGAGGCTACGCCGCTGGACGAATGACCGTTCTGGCCGTTCCGGGGAGCCTCCGGTTCCTGCGCCGTCGGCTGGGTGTGCCACTGGCCCGCCCTCTCGGCGATTGCGTCATCCCAACTGTCCTCTTCCTCGTCCTCTGCCCGCGAGAGGCGAGGAGGAACGAAAGGAGCGGCGTCCGGGGCCAGCCGCCTGTCGGCCAGGTCGCCCGGGTATCCCCGAGGAGGGACGGCGACGATGGTTTCGTCCGCCTCAGCAGTCTGCGCATCGGGAGCGCCAAGCACGCCCCCGAAAGCGGTCTGTCCGGGGCCAAGGTATCTCGGCAAGGTTCTGGTGTCGCCGGACTCCACCGCCGCGTTGGCGCTGGAGGCGCAATAGTCCAGCAGTTGCAGATACCGCTCCAGCCCGCCGAAATCGTCCCAACTGAGCACCCGCCCCTCCAGGGCCGAGGCGTTCAGGGTAAATCCGAGTCGGCGGATGTGGAACACCCGGCGGTATGCCGGGGGGCATTCCCACACGGGTTCAAGTATTGAACGCTGCACCGCCCGCCCGATAAGAAACATCGCGGAACGGGCGGCCCGCAACTCCGGCCATTCCTCCTGGATCGGTTCTCCGGAGAACGCGCCCTCCAGGCTGCGCTGGGCCTGCAAGGCGGAAAGGGCAAAGGCCGCCCTCATCTGGTTGGCCGCCCCCCGGGTCAACTCGGCGGCCAATTCGTGCCGGGGCTGAGTCTGGGGGCCTGCCCGGTGGGTTGACAGCGGGCCGTCGTTTTCCGAACCCGCCAAAGCGCCCGGCAGCACCCGTCCGGCCCTCGCTCCGTTCCAAAGAGATACGGCGAAAGCCAGATTTTCCTTTACCAGCCTGATTTCTTCTCCTGGTCTCACACGCCACCACCCGGCACTGCCTCCAGGACACAGAGGCCGGATTCAGATTGCAGTGAACGGCCGTCCGGGCCGGTTCCGGCGGGGAAGCCCCGCGGACAGCGGGCTACTCGTTGATGTTCATTACCACTTTGATGATGTTGTCCTGTCGCTGGTCATACATATCGTATGCCCTCTGAACGTCCGAGAAGCCCATCTGGTGCGTCACCAGCGGCGCGGGGTCGCACCAGCCCCGCTGGCGCAGGGCCACGATTTCCTGGATATGACTGATGGGGTCCCCGCTGCGGGCGCCCGTCGTGGGGATGATGCGGGGCTGCTTGTCCATCAGCCAGTTGTGCTCCAGAGGTATGAAATCCTCTTCCTGGATGCCGAAAATGATGCAAGTGCCGTTCTGGCGAACCAGCCGGAAGCACATGTTGAAAGTATCGGCGTAGCCAGCGGCCTCCACCACCACATCGGCCCCGGCCCCTCCGGTAATCTCGGCCACGGCCTCCTCCAGGTTGTCCCGGTCGGGGTTCAACTGGTGGGTGGAGCCGAACGTTTTCGACGCCTCCAGCCGGTAGTCCAGCAGGTCGACGGCGATGACGTTGCGCGCGCCGATGCGGGAGGTAATCATGGTAAAGCTCAAGCCGATGCTGCCTTGTCCCATGACCAGGACGTTCTTGCCCAGCAGGTTGGGCATCTGCTGGCAGGAATACAGTACCGTGCCCGACGGCTGGCACATTATCCAATCGTCCAGCGATCCCTCGTCGGGAAGCAGGATCATGCGGCCCGGGTCGGACACCATGTATTCCACCAGACCGGCAGAGCCGCGCGGCGGAATGACGATAACCCGCTGTCCCTCGTGGTAGGCGTCGGTGCGGCTGTCCACGATGGTGCCCGCCAGCTCATGGCAGGGGTGCCCGATGGGAGCGGGGTAGTATTCCTCCGGGTTGATGGCGAAACCGTGGCGGATGTCGCTGCCGCAGACCGAAACCCGTTCCAGCCGCACCAGGCACTCGCCGTCCTGGGCTGTGGGCGTTTCCGCCTCGAGCAATTCAAAGAGCTTGGGGCCAACAAGTCTGGCCGCTTTCATCTGTCTGATTCCCCCTGTTGAATGTGCTACCGTCCCCGACGGCGGCAACCCGAAGTTCCGGGTACAAGCTTGCAGGTATCTTAACGGCAAGGGGCGCCGCGGGGCAACATCTTATGTCGCGTCAATGCCGGTTATCCGTCACTGTCCCATGAAGCCGCCAGCAGCCTATCTACGAAGGCGTTGACGATCAGTCTATCGTCCTCTATGTCTTGGACATTCATATCGTCGTTGTAGAAATTCAGGTGGTGCTCATAGGCCACACGGAAAGCATCCACCCAGTAATCATTCGCATCTTCGCGAGCCACCCGTTCCATAGCCCGCCTCAGATGAGCGTACTTGCTATGCCGCCAACCACGGGTTATGCAATAAACCTTCACGCCGTGAGCAGCGGCTCCCCACAGCTTTTCCGACGCTTGGATCAAATCGCCCTCGTCAAGATACCTTGCGGCAGCCTGCATGAACCTGCGGGCAATCTGCGTGTGTTTTAACGCTGCTGATTGTTGCATCGTAAAGATTCTAATCCGATTCGCCGCACGGCTGAGCTGCGGCAGTCAAGAGTTTGCTTACCAACCGGCGCACAATGGGACGATCGGTATCTACGTCCTCCTCCTCCAGACTGCCTACGAAAAGCTGGCCGTTGTATGCAATTCGAAATCCCGTGTACACTGAGTCGTCCCCGGTTTCCTTGGCCAGGTGCTTTATGGCGTCCCGAAGGTGCTCGTACTCGTCGTGCTGCCAGCCGCGCCGGACGCAGAGGGCCTTGATGGCGTGGCTGGCCGCTTCCCATAGCTTTTCCGAGGTCAACCCTATGTTGCTCCGGCCAAGCTCGTAATCCGCTTCCTTCAGCAGCCGGTGGGCCGCCTCGGCGTGGTCCTGGACTAGCGTTTCGGTGTCCTGCATAACGTCCGTCCCTGTTTTTGTTGACCTCATGATAGCAGTTGCCGCAGGCCGCGGCTTGGGCGGAATCACCCCACTTGGCCGTAGCGGAAGCAGTCGGTGGTGTGGTCGTTCACCATGCCGGTGGCCTGCATGAATGCGTAACAGATGGTAGGCCCGACGAACCGGAAGCTCCGCCGCCGCAAGTCCCGGCTCATCGACTCGGAGAGCGGCGTTGTGGCTGGCACCTGATCCATCGACTGCCAGGCGTTGCGGATGGGCGTACCGTCCACGAATCCCCAGACGTAGGCGTCGAAGCTGCCGAACTCCCGCTGCACATCCAGGAAAGCGCGGGCATTTCCGATGGCAGACGCCACCTTCTGCCGGTTGCGCACGATGCCGGGATTGGCGAGCAGTTCCGCGGCCTTGGCGTCGTCGTAGGCGGCGACGATGGCGGGATCGAACCCGTCGAACGCCTCGCGGTAAGACTCCCGCCGGTTGAGGATCAGTTCCCACGAGAGGCCGGCCTGCGCCCCTTCCAGTATCAGGAACTCGAACAGCGCCCGGTCATCGTGCAGCGGCACGCCCCACTCCGCGTCGTGGTAGGCGATGCCCAGCGGCGTGGCGGCCCAGGCGCAGCGTGTTGGCATAGCTACGGCACCCATACGTTGAAATTCTCGAAACTCGGCTCCCCGGTGTGGTCATTGTAATAGCCACCTATTACGCTGACACCGCCATAGTCCGAATTGTGGGACAGCTCCAGTCGAGCAACAAGATGTCCGTTGACAAAGAACAGGCCCCAATCATTTAAGGCAATCAACAGCAGATGGTTCCTGCTGTGAAAATTCGAGCTAGGAATATAGCCGTTAGCGACTTCGGTATACTCAGCATCGCTGACATCTCGGGTTTGATGGAACCATCGCCGCCTGCTATCCACTCCAACTACTTCCAAGCGATTAAAGTCCGGGTTGCGAATTATGAACCCGTAGTCCCAATCATATCCTGACGGGCTAATGAATTCAGACTCCGCTACCAGATCGCGAGTCCACACCCTGCTGTCGTGTGCCGATATTACACCCTGCTCGAATTCGAGCTTGCCGCTAGCCGGGCCATATCCTTTCTCAAAACCTCCACCCTGGAAATCCTCGAACCGGGTGACAGCCCCCGCCACCTCGTCGCCCTCAAAGGCGCCAGTGATGACGGCAACATCGCCAGCTCCAGTAACTTCCGACAAGTCCAGCATGGAGATGAACTCACCGTTGACGAATAGCAGGCCCCTTTCTCCAAAGGCGGCAAGCCAAATTTTGTTACTCCCGCCAGCACTGGTATCAAAATTTCTGAGCGTTCCATCCGCAATGTCTTGATTTTCAGACTTGCTGCCTTGACGCCAAGATACATCCCAACGGCCACGGCTGGTTACGGCTACGGTTATGAATCGGGCAGTAGCCTCCCTTCCGCTGTCACGTATCATGAAACCGTAGTCCCATGGGTTTGTAGCAGCCGAATAAGGATTGACGAAGGTGGCCGAAACTATAAAGTCCGACATCGAGACATCGGCGTATTCGGTCTTGATAAACCCGTCCGCCGGGTCGTGCCGCAATTCGCCGCTCATGGGGCCGAAACCGCTGTCCGTGCTGCCGTAAGATGGTGTGGGCCTTGCGCTACGGGTCGGCGTTGGCTGTGGCCTGCGTGTAGGCGTCGGAGTCGTGGCAGCCTGCGCGGTCTTGAGCACAGGAATCCGTGCTTGCACAGTTGTTTCCGAGATAGCGAAATTCACTCCCTGCACGGAACGGCCACTGTCCGTTTCATCGTATCCAAAAGTGTTGATGCCAAGGATTTGGCCGGTCATGGACAGCATCGGGCCGCCACTGTTGCCGGGGTTTATGGCGGCGTCAGTCTGGATTACGTCGCTGAGATACTCCCGCTCGTAGCGAATGGCGGAAACGATGCCCCGCGTGATGGTGGCTTGGCCGGACAGCCCCAGCGCATAGCCGATGGCGACCACCTCGTCGCCCGGTTCGAGTCGGGATGCGTCGCCGAAGGCCAGTTTCCTGAAACTGCCGCAGCAAATGCGTACTACGGCCAAATCCCGAACGCTGTCCGTTCCCAAGACCGTGCCGCGATAAGTGGACGAGTCGTTGACCGTGACGTTGACCTCGGATGCGCCTTCGACCACGTGCTGGTTGGTGATAACGTATGCGGTCTGTCCCTGCGTCTCAAAAATGGCCCCGGAGCCGCTGCCTGTCCTTGTCTCAATTCTCACTACGGCAGGCCGCGCCCGCTTGACCATCTCGCTCAGCAGCGCCGCCGGATTAGGCGTAGGGGTGACCGTTGGGCGTGGAGTATGCGTGGGCTGGGGCGTTGACGTAGGACGCGGCGTGGCTGTCGGCATGGGGGTAGGCGTCGGAGTCGCGGTAGGTGTTGGCGTGGGACGCGGCGTAGCCGTTGGCACGGGAGTAGGTGTTGGCGTCGCAGTGGGTATTGGCGTAGCGGTCGGCAAAGGCGTGTTCGTAGGAGTGGGCACGGCGGCGATGGTGGCGGCCATGCGTGCCTCCACCGTGGCGTCAATGTCAGGAGTAGGCCGCGGCGTGGGTGTCGCCGTCGGTTCAGCCTCACGGGTGGCGTCCATGCCAGCGGTGATGGTGGCATTGATGTCCGGCAGCGGCGTAGGCGTCTCGGTAGGTAGCGCGGAGGAAACCGCAGCCTCCACCGTCGCGCCCAAGTCGGGCGTAGCGGCAGGACTTCCTCGGTCGCAGGCCAAGGACAAAATCAGGGTCAAACCCACCAGTAGGGCGGCAAGGATTTTCATACTTTCATTTTGACGCAAAGACGCAAAGAATAAATTTTATGAAATTGCGCCAGCCGTCTCATAAGACTCCTGCTCATTTCACATCGCTGGCACACGGCCTTATTATAGGGTAAGCATTTGTCCAAACCCTCTCATAACGGGAGAGGGAAATTGTGGATGTTCGCAGGAGGCAGCTACCCATGCCCAAGGAATATGACGTTATCGTGGTTGGCGCCGGCAACGCGGCCCTGTCCGCCGCCATCGCCGCCAGGGAGACCGCCGAGTCGGTGCTGGTGGTGGAGAAGGCGCCGGAGTATTTCCGGGGCGGCAACACCTATTTCACCGGCGGCATCATCCGGTTCGCCTTTGACGGCCTGGAGGACATCAAGACCGTCATCCCCGACATGTCCCCCACCGAGGAGGAATCGGTGGAGGTCGGCAGCTACACCGAAGACCAGTTCTACGACGACATGATGCGCGTCACCCAGGGCCTCAGCGACCCGGAGCTGGCGCAGATTCTGGTCAGCCAGTCGCTGCCCACCATGCAGTGGATGCGCTCCAAGGGCGTCCGGTTCGTCCTGTCCTACGGGCGCCAGGCGTTCCGCGACGAGGCCATCGGCAAATACCGTTTCTGGGGCGGCCTGCTGGTGGAGGCCGTGGGCGCGGGCAAGGGCCTGTCCGACCAGCAATTCGACGTCTGCCGCGCGCAGAACATCGACGTGCGCTACTCCACCCAGGCCAAGGAACTGCTCCAGGACCCCACTGGCCGCGTCAACGGAGTGCGCATGCTGGGGCCGGAGGGCGTGGAGGACGCCTACGCCAGCTCCGTGGTGCTGGCCGCCGGCGGATTCGAGGCCAACGCCGAGATGCGCTGCCGCTACCTCGGCCCCGGCTGGGAGCTGGTCAAGGTGCGCGGCATTCCCTACAACACCGGCGACGGCATCCGCATGGCCCTGGAGGCCGGGGCCATGCCCCACGGCCACTGGAGCAGTTGCCACGCCGTGGCCTGGGACCTGAACGCCCCGGCCTACGGCGACCGCACCGTCACCGAGCTGTACCAGAAACATTCGTACCCCTTCGGCGTCATCGTGAACCTGAACGGCGAGCGCTTCCTCGACGAAGGGTACGACTTCCGCAACTACACCTACGTCACCTATGGGCGGGCGCTGCTCACCCAGCCCCAGGGAGTGGCGTTCCAGATATTCGACGACAAGGTCAAGCACCTGCTCCGCGACGAGTACCACATCCCGCAGGTGACGATGGCCCAGGCCGACAGCATCGAGGAGCTGGCCCGGCGGCTGGACATCGACCCCGACGGCCTCGCTGCGGAAATCAAGAGGTACAACGCCGCGGTTCAGACCGACATCCCCTACAACCCGACGGTCAAGGACGGGCGCCGCACCGTGGGGCTGAACCCCGACAAGACCAACTGGGCCCAGTCCATCGACACGCCGCCCTACCTCGGATACGCCGTAACCTGCGGCATCTCTTTCACCTTCGGCGGAGTGCGCATCGACAACCGGGGCCGGGTGCTGAACACCAGCCTGGAGCCCATCCCCGGCCTGTACGCCGCGGGCGAGATGGTCGGCGGCATCTTCTACCACAACTACCCCGGCGGCTCCGGCCTGGCCGCAGGCATGGTATTCGGCAAGCTGGCAGGCACCAGCGCCGCCCACGACGCCGCAGCGTTGCGGGATTAAGGACGGGTGGTTTCGTAGGGACACAATCCGGCCACTTCGGATATTCTGACGTGGCCGGATTGGGCGAATCGCAATTCCACCCCGGAGCTTGGAAAATATGAAGACATATCGGTTTCGAGTAGAGTTTGAACCCGACGAAGACGGCTGGGACGGCTGGTCGGCCTTCTGCCCAGCTTTGGAAGATCAAGGCGCTTTTACTTGGGGGCAAACTTGGGAGGAAGCGCGCCAAAGCATCATAAACACGCTGGAGCTAGTCACGGGAAGCATGATAGATTCGGGCCTACCCGTTCCCGAGGAAACCGAAAACGACGCCCCACTGGAAAAAACACAGATTTACGTCGTGGTACAGCCGAAGCTGAAACCACCCCCAAGACCAGCACACCTACAGGAAACTTACCGGTTTCACGTGCTGGTGGAACCCGACGAGGACGAATGGTTTGCTTGCTGTCCTACTCTGGAAAGCAAAGGCGCGGCTACTAGCGGCGTTACGAAAAAAGAGGCTTACAAGAATATCCACGAAGTGTTGGAGATGGTCATCGAGACCATGATCGAACTCGGAGAATATATCCCGCAATTGGAGGATGAGAGAAACTTCCCGACGGGAGAACGGATAACCGTGACCCTATGAATGAAATCAATTTCTCTCGTTTGCGCTCATTAACAGCCCAGCGGATGGTTCGGGCCCTGCGTAGAGACGGGTTTAGGCCACGCCGACAGAAAGGCAGCCATCAGCACTATTATCACGAAGACGGGAGGCGGGTTACAGTGGCCTACAGTCGCCTGGGGGATACGTTCTCAATTGAGATCCTCAGACACATGATAGTAGACCAAGCCGGATGGACAATGGACGATTTACGCCGATTGCGCCTCCTGTAGCCCGGCCCGGATGCGTTGAGTGCATGGCGCAGCCGGACTTTGGTTATCCCGTAAGCTGCCATAGGAGTTCGCGGACTATGAAAACGTACAAGTTTCTGGGGGAAATTGAACAAGAAGGGGACGAATGGATTGTTCGCTGCCCAACCATGGAGCGCTACGGAGGGTTCGCCGGGGGCGATACCAAGGAAGAAGCGTGGAACTATTGCCAGGAAATTCTAACGGCGAATATCGAGACCATGCTGGAGCTGGGGATGCCCGTTCCCGAGGAGCCGCAACACCCGGTTCCGCTCAAAGAAAACCAACGATTCATAACCGTGCAACCAAAGCCGGAACCGCCGCCGGAAAAAGGCCACTCCCAAAAAACCTACAAGTTTCAAGCGGTAATTGAACCTGACGAAGACGAATGGGTAGCTTATTGCCCTACGCTGGTATCTCGAGGAGCAGCCACTGGCGGCATAACGTGGGACGAGGCGTACATCAATATTCATCAAGTCCTGCGAATGACCCTGGAGAGCATGATTGAATACGGGGAGCATATTCCTGAGGAGACGCCCGAACCTTGCTCCAAGACCATTGCCGTTACTCTATGAGCAGAATCGATTTCTCTCGACTGCGTTCCTTGACCGCCCGGGAAATTGCATCGGCACTGGAGCGAGACGGATTTGAGTGGGCGCCCCGGTCTGGAGGCCATCGACAGTATTATCACGGAGACGGACGTAGGGTTACATTAGCTTTCCATCATCCCGGCGCCACTTTTCCGATAAGCAGACTGAGATACATGCTCCAGGATCAAGCCCGCTGGACGATGGATGACTTGCGGCGGCTGCGTCTGCTGTAATCTCGCCCCTAGAACCAGTTGGCCTTGTCGACCACGTTGCGGAGCGGGCGGCCATCGTTGAACCGCTTGCAGTTGTCGATGAACAGCTCGGTGCGGCGGTCGTCGAGGTACGGCCCTACGCCAGCGACGTGGGGCGTAATTAGCACGCCGGGCGCAGTCCACAACGGATGTCCGGGCGGCAGCGGCTCGGTCTGGAACACGTCCAGCCCCGCGCCCGCTATCTCCCCGGCCCGCAGCGCCTCCACCAGATCATCCAGCACCGTCGTCGCGCCGCGCCCAATGTTGATGAAAAAGGCGGTCTCCTTCATCGCCCGGAACTTCTCCCGCGTAAACATGCCCTGCGTTTCAGGCGTCTCCGGCACGGTGACCAGGACGAAATCTGCGCGGGGCAACACGTCCAGCAACGCCTCGGGACGGTGCAGCTCGGCCAGCCCCGGCAGCGGTTCCTCCAGGCGCGGGTCAACGCCCAGCACCGTCATGCCGAACTCGGCGCACAGCCGGGCGGTCTCGCCGCCAATACCGCCCACGCCGACGACCACCGCGGTGGCCTCGGGCAGGTAGATGGTCGGGTAGCCCTGCCGCCAGACGCCCTCCACCTGCTGCGGGATGTAGACCTGGAACCCTCGGGCGAAGGCCAGCAGGAACGCCATGATATGGGCGCTGATGTGGTCGTTGTAGATTTCGCGGGTGTTGGTCACCACAACGTCGCTGGCGACCAGCTCCCGCGTATAGTATCCCGCCCGCGGCCCGGCCTGGGGACACGATACCCAGCGGAGACTCCCAGCGCGTTCCAGCAGTTCCGGCACGATGTCGCCGAAGGCTGCGTCGGCGTCGCCGATGACCTCCATGGCCTCCCCGACCGTCGGGCAGAGATGCACGTCGATGTCCGGTATCTCCCGGCGCAGCAGTTCCGGCCAGTGTTCCTGGTAGTTGGGGGGACATATAACCAACTTGAACGCCATGCGATTCACCTTTCCGCTTTGCTCCAAATCCCACCCCAGTGTAGATAGCCGCGCAAGGCCGGGTCAATCAGGGGCTTTGATTCTCCCTATCCATTGAGGGAGAGGATTGGGGTGAGGATGAATCTTGGGTACCGGCAACTTTGCATACATCGCGTGGACGCCCCCACCCTAACCCTCCCCCGGAGGGAGAGGGAACTACCAAAAGACGCTGGGCCAATGGCAGTGTAGTCCGGTAGTTGTTCGCGGGTGTATGATGGTAGCCGATTCCCTCCCGAACGTTGTTCCGCCATACGGAGCAGTGCATCCCTATGAACTCGAACAGTCCCGCCAGGCGCCCCATTTTCTTCGGCTGGTACGTCGTTTTCGCGGCGGTGTTCGTCGGGTTCGCCGCCGCTGGCGCCCGCAACGGGTTCGGTGTATTCATCGACCCGATGACCGAGGAATTCGGCTGGAACCGCCTTATCATCTCCACCGCATTTTCGGTGGGGGTTCTGCTGAACGGTGTCATCCAGCCTTTCATGGGCCAGATATTCGACCGTACCGGAGGCCGGAATCTCGTCCTCTTTTCCGCCCTCGCGCTGGGCCTGATCACTATGAGCCTTGCGCTCACCATGCATATTCTGTTCCTCATTTTCGTGTTCGGCGTAATGGCCTCCCTGGCACAAGGCGGGCTGTCGCTGACCAACACCTCCGCGCTGCTGTCCCGATGGTTCCGGAGAAAGCGGGCCACCGTCATTGGGCTGAACTCCACGGCGCTGTCCCTGGGCGGGCTGGTGATGGTGCCTTTCGCCTACTTCCTGATGACGGCCACCGATAGCTGGAGAATCGCGTGGATCGGTCTGGGAGCCGTGGTTATCATCACTTTGCCCGTGGGATGGATGTTCATCCGGGACAATCCGTCCCAGATGAACCTGCTGCCGGACGGAGATGATGAACCGGAGCAGCAAAACTCAGGCAATCAGCGGGAGCGGGTAGCCGGGCCGCTGGAGGTCACTTCCTGGCGGGAATCGCTCAAGTCAGCGCCTTTCTGGCAAATGTCGGGAGCCTATTTCGTTTGCGGGGCGACCACCTTTATCCTCTCCGTGCATTTCATTCCCTACGCCATGGATAGGGGGGCATCGGGCGGCACGGCGGCACTGATTTTCGCCGTAATGAACGGACTCAACATCGTGGGCGCAACCGCCGCAGGCTACCTCTCCGACAAGATCGGCGGCACCAAGAACTGGTTGACGCTGGTCTACGTATCGCGGGGGCTGGCGTATCTGCTGTTGCTGCTCACTCCCTTGATGGGCGTAATGGCCATTGGCGGAATTGCCGTCAACTGGAACATCGTCGGGCTGTGGATCTTTGCTGGCATCGCCGGGTTCTCGTGGGTCGCCACGCTGCCGCTCACGTCGTCGCTTACCGCCGAAGTCTACGGTCTCAGGGCCCTCGGCACCATTTCGGGAATCAGTTTCCTGTTCCATCAGGTTGGCGGTTTCGTAAGCGTAACCCTGGCCGGTTTCCTGTACGACGTCACCGGTTCCTACACCCTGCCCTTCGCCATCATCGGATCACTTCTCGGACTGGCCGCGCTGTCGGCGTTCACCATCCGCGAGAAAAAGTACGCGGCGCGGTATCAGCAGCCGCGAACGGTATGGGTGGCCGATGCCTAGCCTCGCGCAGATTCTGGGATCGATCCTGCTACACCAGGGCGACGCCGCCGACCCTGAGCTGATCCACTGGCTCAAAGACCAGATGGACGAGATCATCGGTCTTGGCCCCTGGGCGATGGTCGCCATGATGGGAGCCATAGTTATTGCCATCCCGCTCGCCATAGGCATCTTTTACGTCTACCAGCAACGGAGACACGGCTCGCCGCCCCTTCCTTAGTTCCCTCTCCCTCCGGGGGTGAGTTACAGTGGCTGCGTCTCAATTCCCCCTCCCTCCAGGAGAGGGTCAGGGTGGGGGCGTCTCAATTCCCTCTCCCTCAAGGGAGAGGGAGCATGTTGCCAGCGCACTTGTCACCGGGCGCGGGATTGGGTAGACTAACTCACGCTTCAGCAGCGATGAATCGCCCCCGCAACTCGTCGCTGCGGCACGGCAAGAGCCGGCAACAGACATCAGGCAACCCGGATTCAGGTCTCCGGGAACGGGCCTTTCGGCATTTTCTTGAGGAGGGTGTTTTCAAACCGCTATGTTTGACAAAAACTCATTGGACGCTTTGTTCGACGAACTTCGAGACCAGTACGAGCTTGAGCCGGATTGGGAGGAAATCCAGCGCGACGCTCACTTGGGCGTGGCAAGGCTGGACGGCGGAGTCGAGATCGGCACCATCGACCCTCGCGTGGCCGAGCTGGTGCTCCGCTACAACCCCGGCTAGCAAGCCAACGCTCCTTTCAGGCCAGTACACCGCCAGCGGCCCCGGAATCGGGGCCGCTTTCCTGTCACGCCTGCGCCAAACAATCCCTACGCCGCCGGGACTACTCCGTTTCCTCAAAGCTGCGCAAGATGCGCTCCCTCTGTGCATCCAGAGTACGCCTCTGATCTTCGCAGATGCCCGCCGATACGATGATCCCATAGTTCCTGACGGGTCTGAACCGCGATAGGAATACATGCTCCACCACGTGATACTCACATGTACTGCTAGTGGGCTGCAACCGGAATTCAAAATGGACGTAATTCCCCTCGCCCACCGCTTGGCCAAGCTTAAAAGAGGGGTCATTTCGGTACAAGTCAATCACTTCCTGCCTGTGCCGCTCGAAGAAAGCGCCGATCCCCTCGCCAGCATTTAAGTCTTTGGTCGTAACATGCACGAATGGGCGGCTTCCGGCGGACTCCATTGTTGACCAGACCCAACCTTCCTTGCAGATAGCGTACTTGGATGTGCTGTTTTCGTATCTGTCACACCACGGTGTGGGCGTGGGTGTTGGCCGCGGGGTGGCTGTTGGCAGGGGCGTTGGCGTCGGGGTAGGCGTTGGCGTCGGCCTCGGAGTAGCTGTCGGACGGCGTGTCGGCGTTGGCGTGACGGTGGGTATGGGAGTCACGGTAGGCGTCAGTGTGGGAGTAGCCATAGGCATCGGCGTCACAGTGGGTATGGGAGTCACGGTAGGCGTGGGCGTTGGCGTAGCAGTAGGCATCAGCGTCACGGTGGGTGTCGGCGTTGGAGTAGGCGCAGGTGTAGACGTTTGGGTAGGCGTGACGGTGGGTGTAGGAGTCGCGGTGGGCGTTGGCTCCGGCGGGATGGCAGACCGGGTGGCCTCTACGACCGCGGCCACGGTAGCATTGATGTCCGGCGATGGCACCGGCGTGGGCGTGGGTGTCTCCGTAGGAACCGGGGTCGGCGCAGGCGTGGCCGTTGCCTGAAGGGTTTGCACGGGCGGCGGTGTCTCGCAGACGGGAATGCCCGAAAATCCCTCCGCTTGCAACGCATCCTTCAGGTCGTTGACCGGAATGGCGAAGTTGATGCCCGTAACTACCTGCCCGTCGCCCGTTTCGCCCACGCCGGCGGTGTTGATGCCCACCACGCAGCCGTACTCGTCCAACAGCGGGCCGCCGCTGTTCCCCGGGTTCAGGGATGCGTCGGTTTGCAGGAAGTCCATGTCCTGACGTTTGGCCGAAATAATCCCCCTCGTTACCGTAGCGTCCTGCCCCAACTCCGAACCCAGGGGGAAACCGATGGCGATAACTTCTGCGCCTACGCGGATGGCGTCCGAGTCGCCCAGGGAGAGAGGCTGGAACGTGTCGCTGGACTCTATTTCGATGTAGGCTAAATCCAGGGTGGGATGAACGCCTACTACACTCCCCGAGTACTCGCCGCCCGTCGCTAACCTGATGGCGACTTGCCCGCTGTCTCCGACTACGTGCGCGTTGGTAATTACCAGCCCGCTCTCATGGACGATAAATCCCGTGCCGGAGCCGATAGCGGCGCCAATCTCCACAACACCGGGCATCGCCCTCTCCAGCATATCCTCCAGCGACAGAGAAGCTATGGGGGCCGCACCGCCACCGGACGGCGCCGCGCCGCTGGCCACTGCGCCACCGCCGCTATTGTCGGCTGTCCCTGCGTTGTCCGTCGGCGGTGGGGGTGTGGGAGTCTCTATCGGCGGTGGCGTCGGGTCTCCGCCCAGGGGCCAATAATCCCTGACAAGCGACCCTATCAGGGCGCCAACTATAAAGATGGTGAGCAGCGACACCGCGACAATGGCAATCCGGCGTCTCCAGACGTTAGACCTGTCGAACACGCTCCGGGCCGGAACCAGTAAGACGAAAGCCGTCACAATGCCCATTCCCAGCCACATCCACCAGGGCCAGACGGAAATGGCCGCCCCGACCAGCCCAAGCAAAAAGTAGATGCTGACAAGCGCCGCGACGACG
The DNA here is from genome assembly GCA_963664375.1 of Dehalococcoidia bacterium. Lineage (GTDB taxonomy): Bacteria > Chloroflexota > Dehalococcoidia > Lucifugimonadales > UBA3495 > VXOI01. Next base: position 1,111,033 of record OY761449.1, on the reverse strand, counting down.
ATCAGGAACCAGCGCATTCCGGTGATGGGAGGTTGCAGCAGCCTCCGTACGGGAAGGTAGAAGAGGGCCATTGCCCCGAGAGTTAGCCCCAGCCACCGCCAGGGGCTGAACTCGCTGGAAAGCATGAGGGGTATCAATAGTCCGAATCCGGCTGCCGCCAACGCGAAGTGCACAAGCACTTCGTACTCTCTGAATATGCCGGGAAGACGAACGGGCGTAGCCCTCAGCCGGGACCGCGAAGCCGGCGCCCGCATTGGCGGGGGCGTCGGCGCAGGCGGCGGAGGGGGCGCAGGCACGGCGGTGCCGGTTCCGCAGTAGGCGCAGAACCTTGCCGTGTCCGGGATGACCCGCTGGCAGCTACGGCATCTCATCCCGGCTTGCTCAGGCTGTCTTTACGCCGCACTCTGGGCAGTAGTTGGCGTTGTCGGGAATTCCATCACCGCAGGAGGCGCACGGGCGGCTCTGAGACAGAATCGCGGCGCACCCCTCGTCATCGCAGTAGATTAGCTCCACCGGATTGGCCCGGCTGCATTGGGGGCAGGTCATGGACGGCGCAGTAACCGTCGGCGGGGCCGCAGTCTGCGACGGCATGACCCCGGGGGCCGTCTGCCCGGACTGCCCCCTCTGGAGCAACTGGCGGTAGTTGGAACCGGCCGCCGCGGTCTGCTGCGGCGCGCCCGCCCCCGGCGCGGCTGCGGGCGACGGCACGGGGGCCGCTGGCCGGGCCGGAGCAGACGCGGGGGCCGCTGACTGGCCCAGAGTAGACGGCGGCGCGTTGTCGAGGATTTCCTCCAGGCCAGGAATCTGGTCCACCGGCATCGAACAGCACCGTTCCAGGTAGCTCGCCAAGTGGCGGACAGCGGGGTCCGGGCTGTTCTTCACGGCGCGGAAGCAATCCGAGTTGGCCGGGTCCGCATAGTCGGCCCTGGTAAAAATCAGGTTATCCTGGGTGTAAAAGCGGTTCCATAAGCCGGGGTCGGCTTCGAGGGCAATCAAGCTGACGTAAATCACCAGGGCCGGAAAGTTGTCCACGTAGTAGCCGTAGTCGTCCACCCCTCTCAAGGGATGCTGGTACTGCGCGTGGCCCAGTTCCGGGCTGGGCTGGCCCCGGAATAGGGGCAGGAAGAACCCGTCATAGTCCACCAGGCGGATATGCCCGTCTCTCTGCACCATCAGGTTGCCGTGTTGCAGGTCGTTGTGGGCTATAGACAAGGTTGCCATGTTACGGTTCACTTCCAGCAACTCGTCGCAAACCTTTTGGATTTCGTCCGGCCTGCTCAAGTTGTCTTCCACGAACCGGTCAAGGCGGCTGCCATCCACCCACTCCATCCTGATGGTGGGGTGCCATTCGCCTTTCACCCGGATGCCCCGCTCATAGTAGCGGTAGTCCACGAAAGCGTCGCTTCTGATGAGAGTGAAAAAATTGCTCAAGCGCTGGTAGCGTTCGTATCGTTTCTCAGGGTCATCCACCTCTCGGGTGAAGCAGCGCAGGGCATACTTGACACTGCCGCAAACCATGGGGTAAACGGCGGCGAAATTGCCCGAGTAAACCAGTGGTATGCGCCTCAGCGGATGCAACTCCGGCTGCCCGGCGGCAAGCTCGGCGAGCTCAGGGTCGCCGAAGCACACCGACGGATTCTGCACCGCATCGGTATAGTCTCCTATCAGCGGCAAGGGCATGGCTGTCTGGCGCCTCCCCGTAAATTCGACTCGGCCTATCCGTCACCAGGGTATTTTAATTCTCCCTCTCCCTTGAGGGAGAGGGTTGGGGTGAGGGTGAAATCGTATGTATCAGCAACTTCGCCTGCATTAGGGAGACGCCCCCGCCCTAACCCTCCCCCAGAGGGAGAGGGAACCATTACATTAAAAGTTCCTGTGTACGACGCGGCCTATCCGGCCCTCAGCGTAACCATGGTGGTATCGTCGTTGCGCATTGCCCTCTCGCCGCGCCTGGCCTGCACCCATTCGCTCCATTGCTCTTCCGAGTCCAGGGACAGGAGCGTTTCCCACGGCATGCCGCCGGATTCATGCTCCTCCAGTATCCAGCAGGCCAGCGCGTCGGATGCAAGAATCATCAGGTCGCCCGGCAGGCACTCGCCGCGCAGTTGACGCACCTCGGGCCAGACGTTGCCGTTGTTGGCGGGGTTGCTGCATACCAGCGGCGGAGTGGTGTTGAACTGGCCGGATTCCTCCAACGGGAAGGAAACGGTCAGGGCTTCCGGGCCACTTAAAGACGGGCGGACAACGAACAGGCAGCAATCCCCCACAGCGGCGGCCTGCCACTGCCATGCCATGGAATCGTCCGAGGGCCACTCAACCTGCATCGCCAGGAACGTCGCCAGGGAGCCGGCCCGGGTCTTGGCCTGGCCGTGCCACGGAATGCGGCCCCACGGTATGACGCCGTTCCACTCGCTTAAGCAAGGCTCCAGCCACGCCTCCAGGGCCGGGGCTTCGAGCCGCTCCATGTCCAGGGGCCGCATGACCAGGGCCTCGGCCAGGATTTGCGCCCAGATTCGGGCAAAGGCGGACTCGCTGGCCCCGTCGCACACGGCGAGCCTTACCGGCCCGCTGCCCGACAGCCACATGCGAGCGGCGTCCTCACATTCGTCCGGGCGGTTACCTGCCTTGGCGGTCTGAAATTGTCGCGTTGTCAGCGCTGTCATTTAGAGTCCATCGCTATTAGTGGCTAGTGGTTAGTAGATAGTTACTGACCACTAACCATTGTCCAGTGAGATTCTTGCTGGAACTTACGCAGTTGGATTTCTGAGAATCCGTCATTCCGACGAAAGCCGGAATCCAGTGCTCGAATTCGGCAACAACATTTACGATTCTTTTGACTTACGCTCCTGGACTCCGGCTTTCGCCGGAGTGACGGTGCGTGCCCTTGAACTGCGTAACTCCTATCTAGTATTCGCCCGGAGTGGCCGGGGCGGACTATTGCAGGTTGGAGGCGGCCCGGGTGCCGATGTCCAGGAATTGCACCAGCGCCACCGCGTCGGCGTTGAACACATAGCCCCGCGAATCATCGCTCACCGACAGGTCGAGGTTGGCGGCCTGGTTGCGGCTGGCCTCCGGCAACAGGGATGACATACGGAACATCGTTTGAGCGTAATCGTCGTTCTGCGGCAGCCGGGCCTCGCTGTCGGGATACTGGATGAGAGTGGAGGCGGCTATCTCCGAAAGGTGAACGTTGAATAGCAACACGTTGCCATCGTTAGTCTGGATGCTTGACAGCCTTTGCGCCTCCGGTTCCGGGTCGCCGTCGCTGGCCGCGCCGTCGCTGACGTTGATTACAATGGGCGGGAAGGAGTCGGGGTGTTCGGACACCCAGGCTTCGATAACCTGCGTGGCAAGCTGCAACGTAGCCACCATCGGCGTGCCCAGCTCACCCTTCGGTTGCAGCCAAATGGGAAACTGGCGGTTGACCTCGATCACTCCGCCGGCCCCGTCGCTTTCCCGCACAACGCGCTCCTCCACCGCAGCCGCGTCCACAGTCTGGCTGATTAGCAGGAACGGCTGTTCCGGCGTGGTGCCCGGCAGTCCGCTGGTCAATATGGGGTTGCCGGAGCGGTCGGTGTTGTAACCGATGATGCCAAGGTGGAAATAGTCCCGGACTTCCATCCCCTGCGAGCAGCGCTGCGACAGGGTGTCGATGGTACGGTTAATGGCATCGGCCGCCAGGTTCATTTTGGGCTGACCCTGTTGCCCGGCCAGATCCCCGTTCATGGAGCCGGACTGGTCGATCAAGAACATGATGCAGGCCGGGTTGGCCCGGCTGATGTCTGCTGAGTAGGGCATCAGGAATCCTCCAGATTGTTACGTTTCTGCCGTCGGTATCATTGTACCATTCCCGGCCAGTGGCGCTCGATTTGGTATCATGGGCGCCGGGATATGAACACTATCGGGGAAAACGCAACAGAGGCCAGGACGCGCGCGCCCTCTTTCCGGCTGGCGGCTACGGTCGGCGTGACGGCGGCGCTGCTGGCCGTGCTCATCGCATGGGGCGGCGATTGGGGACTGCCCCCTGCCGTGTCCTCGACCGGGCTGCATCCCACCTTCCGCTACGTCAACAGCGGCTGGATCTCCCCCGCTAACTGGCAGGACCTTGGGGCTTTCTCGGAGGAGCTGCGGGCCTTCGTAATCGTCAGTCAGGACGAGCTGGACTCATTCGAGGACGGCTACGTCAGCAAGGTAAGCCGCGGCAACGCCACGACGCTGGGGCGCATAGATTTCGACACGTCGGTGCTGCTGGCCGCCTATTACGTCTGGCGGCCCGTCAAGGGAGACCCCCTGTCGGTGACCGACGTCGTAATCCAGGGCGACCGCGCCACCGCCCTGCTGGCCCTGGACGACAACGCCCAGGGCCGGGAATACTCTTACCTGTACGCCCCCATGGTAATGGTGGCCGTGGAACGCTCGCTGTTCCCCGAGGACGAGGCGGTAGCATTCACGTTCGAGCTAGACGGCCACCCACCCATAACGCTGAAAGCCACGCCCAATCCTGGGTAGGCACGCGGTCTTTTGTGCGAGGGTTTCACCCCCACCCTAACCCTCCCCCTGAGGGGGAGGGAATAAGTTTCAACCGCGTAAGTCCTATCGGAATTCAACTTCAGCAGTTGCCCATTTCGACCAGTTGGCCCTCAAGCCACGCCATCTGGCCCGCACGCACGGTGGCGTAGGTGTCCAGGCGCATGGAGCCGCGTTGCAGGTTGCCCACTGAGTCCATCCAGACGAAATGGCCCTCGCGCTGGTCGAACACCGCGGCGTCGCCGCACATCCCCGGAGCGAGCGATCCGATGGTGTCCTGCAAGCCCAGCACCCCGGCCGGCGTGCTGGTTGACGCGGCGATGGCGTCGTCCAGCCCCATGCCCATGGCGTGCATCTTGCTCACCAAGTCGTTCATCTGGTAAACGTTGCGCTCCGGCGGGGGAACGTGAATGTCCGTGCTGATGGTATGCGGCGCAAGGCCCTGCTCCATCGCAGCCCGCGTGACCTCCACGTCGCAGTGGACGCTGGCGTGGGCCAAATCCATTATGACGCCGCGGTCTACTGCGGCCCGCACCTCGGGGCGAATCTTGAGGTTGCGGTCAAGCATGTGCTCCGGGTGGCCGTTGAACGCATGGGTCGAAATGTCTCCGGGGCCGAGGAATTCCAGCACGTCGGGCAGGGGGATGGGCGTCCCGCTGACATGCACCATCAGCCGCGTGCCCGACTTGTCGGCCACGGCGCGAGCTGCCCGCATGGCCTCGTGAGCGTTCCAGTAGGCCACGGCGTTGACGTGCATCCGCACCTTGACGCCGAAACAGAATCCGGGGTTCTGCTTGATGTGGTCAGCCGTCTGGTCGACGTCAATCACGCGCATGTCGTGCAGCCCGCCGCCCAGCACCCGGTTGACCGCCAGGCCCACGCCGCCGACGTGCAGGAACGCCAGCAGCCGGGTGCGGTGGGCCGGAAACACGTAGTCCCGCATGGCCTGGTAGTTCAGGAACCCGGCGCTGCCCGCGTCCACGCCGGTCGTCGTGCCGGAGGAGAGGCAGATGTCGTCGGGATTCACCGACGTGGGGTTGCCACCGTGGTAAAAGTGGCCGTGCAGGTCGATCAGCCCCGGCGTCACCAGCTTCCCCGACACGTCCACGGTGGCAGACGCCTGGCCCGGGTCGATGCGTTCCTCCACCGCCGCCACCAGCCCGTCCCTGAAAGCCACGTCCCGCCGGTCGTTGATCCCCTGCGCCGGGTCCAGCAGAGTGCCGCCAGCAAGCAACAGGTCATAGTTTGTAGTGGTCATCGGTCATACCCACCTTGCGTCAATCTGAGATGGCGTGTGGCAAATCCCCTCTCCCTCCGGGGGAGGGTTAGGGTAGGGGCGTACCCCTACTCTCGCAGAAATGAAGGATGCCATCTTAGCTTGCGCCTTATCCGCAAAAGGGGATTGTCACACACCCACTTGGAGGGTGTTTAACAAGTTCCCTCTCCCTCCGGGGGAGGGTTAGGGTGGGGGCGTACCCCTGGTTGCTCAGGAACGGTGGATGCGTCTGAAACCCGCTCTTTGACAGTGAACCGAACTTATTAAACACTCTCTTAGAAACTATCTTAAAGCACTATCTTAAAGCCAGGGATTGCTTTCCTGGCCGCTTCTTTGGGCCGCCTTTTCACCCCCACCCTAACCCTCCCCCATCAAGAGGGAGGGGACTTTTGAGATAGTTTCTTAACCCTCGCCCCCGGCCGGGCCGCCCCCCTGACGCGGCTGCACCTGCAAAATCTGGGGCTCCACGTATTCCATGCGCCGCATCCTGGGGTAGACCTGCACCCTGGGGTTTTTCATGTCTGAATCCGAGATTTCATTGGACTCATCGACGGGCAGGAAACCATAGGACTCTACCGCCCGCGCAACGAGGCCGTCCACCAACTGCGGCGAACGCCCCTCCAGCCGCCCCAACTGGTAGGCCAGGGTTACGGCAAGCTGGCCGCGCGAAATCTGCTCAAAGGCGTCGCGCACGGTCAAGTCTTCCGGCATGCAGCCGCACTGGTCCAGAAAGTCGTCCAGCACCTGCCCGATGATGTCCGACAAGCCGCCCAGCTCGATCTCGTTCATAAAGCCGGTCAGCTTGTCCGTCAGGTCCTCGACGCCATCCGCCGGGAGAATCCCGTAATGCTGGTGCGCCTCGTGCGCGTGTTCATACCGACCGTCATCCGGCTGGTGTTCCGGGGGCTGGCCTTCTGTCATGAGGACGCCCTCACCCTAACCCTCTCCCTTCGGGAGAGGGAACTTAAAATAGCTAATCGTCGTCCGGGTCGGGTTCCGCCGGAGCGGGGCGTCGGTCGGCGTAGACCGAACCGGGCAGGATGGCTGCGGAGCGGCTGCGGCTGTCCGCGCCGGGACGGGTCATGTTCAGCAACGATTCCTTGAGGCCGTTTATCGTTTCCTCGCCCGCCGAAAGCCCGATGACCAGCCCGGCCACGCCCGCGTTGCGCAGGGCCTCCAGCGTGTCGCCGTCGGGCGCGCCGGTGACCTCGGCCAACAGGTGCTTGCCGACGCGGCCGCTGACCCGCGCCAGCCCCGCCAGGTCTTGCAGCGTCCAGCCGGACGGGTCGCCGGGGAGGGATACCAGCACGGCATCCACTGGCAGGGGATTGATGTCGCGCAGCTCCTCAGGCGATGAATTGGTGTCCACCGCCAGCACTCGCGCGGCGTCCTTTGATGTAACCGCTGCCAAGGACGTGCCCGACAGCGAAAACACCAGCAGATCGGCCCCGGCCTCCCGCCAGGTTTCCGCATCGGCGGACGTAAGTCCATCGGCCCGCACTCCCCAATTGACGCCGGAGGCTGCCTCTCCAATTTCTCCCGCCTGGGACGCCGCCGACACGGATACGACCACCGCATCGGGCTCCAGGGCCCCGGCAGCGGCTGCGCTGTCCTTTCCCCCGTCGGCGGTTACCACCAGCGCCAGGCCCGGCAGCCTTGGCGGACGGGTGGTGCCGAACCCCAAGCGGGGCGCAGACCCCTCCCTGATTTCCTCAATCCGTTCCAGAAACTTGCTACTCATTCCCGCAATATCCCCCTCCCTTTTCGCGGGCGAAAAGGGCTTTCATGTCAAACCAATAGACTGCGCATCCTCCGAGGCTGCGCTCCGGCTGATTATACTCCATACCGGGCCGCCGGGGAGAGACTGCAATTTTCAGGCAGGGCCTTTCGATTATCCCCTCCCCCTGAGGGGGAGGGTTAGGGTGGGGGTGAACTCCTCAAATGCACAACTCCTGTCAGCACTCAACGATAATCAGTATCGGGACGTATGTCCCGTAAATCCTAAAATCCTGTAAACCCTGATTAAGAGGGTGTTTAATAAATTCGGTTCACTGATAAAGAGCCGGTTTCAGGAGTACCCGCCGTTCCTGAGCAAGCAAGAGCACGCCCCCACCCTAACCCTCCCCCGGAGGGAGAGGGAACTTATTCGACACCCTTTAAGACAATTAGACGACACTCACTAGCCGGTAGGCTGGCGCAACTGCTTGCCGAAAAGACCCGCCACCAGGACGCTTACGATGGCCGCGCCCAGGCACAGGTAGGACATCCCGTGGTAGCCCGATTCAGCGAGAATGCCACCGGCGACCGCAGCGCCCAGAGCGCCGCCCAAGTTGTTGGAAAACCCCATGAGGCCGACGCCCGTGGCCGTCGACGCTCCCGAATATTCCGTGCCGCCAGCCACCAGCGCCGGGAAATTCACACTCAACAGGCCCGCGCCCAAGGTTGCCACCGCTACCGCCACCCAGAGTTGGAGGTCAAACGCGAAAAACACGAATCCGCAGACTCCCCCCGCAGCGCAGGCGGCCGTTATAAGCAAAGAGCGGTGCCTGTTGGCCGCCACCATCCCGCCGGCGTAGCTGCCCGCCACCTGGCCAATGGCCGTAATGGCGAGCGGCAGGGCAACGAACCTCTCGCTGACGCCGTAGGTATGGATCATGTAAGCGGCAAAGAATGTGACGATAGTCCAGTAGACGATGCGATGGGCAAAATTGACCGTCAGGGCCACCTGGAAGTAACCGACGATTAGCACTGTCCAGTACCTGGAGAAAATGACCAGATTTCTGGCCCGCTCCCTGATGTCCCTTGGGAACACCAGCAGGTTGGCGGCAAATCCGGCCCCGGACAGCACGCCCGCAACCAAAAAGGGTAGCCGCCAGCCGCCCCAGTCGGCCATCAGCGCCGCAGCCGGTACGCTGGCCACCGATGCCAGCGCGCCGGACGCCAGGAGGGAACCGACTGCCTTGGCGCGCCGCTCCGGGGGCATGACGTCGGATATCGCGCCCACAAAGTTCGGCGGCAGCGTTCCCGCGCCCAGACCGGTCAGAACCCGCATGACCAGCAACGTCTCGATGTTGGGCGCAAACGCGGCCCCCAGCACCGACCCGGCCAGCAGCAACAACCCGGCGATAGCCACCGGGCGGCGGCCGAATGAGTCCGACAACGGCCCTGTGGAAAGAACCGAGATACCCCAGGCGGCCAGCGTGGCGGTAGCCAACTGTCCGGCCAGCGCCACCGAGACATCCAGATCGGTCGAAATCTGCACCAGCAGGGCCGGGAGTATCAGGACGGCGTTCATTGCGCCAAAGACGGCCAGCCACATTACCGGAAGGAACAGGGGCCTGTTTACCGCCCCGTCGTTTACCTGCAATTCTCGACTCTCGATTTTCCCTGTCTCCCTCGACCCGGGCAGCGGCTATATTGGCCTTAGAGGGTATTTAACAAGTTCCCTCTCCCTCCGGGGGAGGGTTAGGGTGGGGCGTACCCGTGGGGGCGTCCCCTTGGTTCCTTCCCACGTCGAATTCCGGCAACGCCAACAGGGAACTATAGCCGCCAAGACCGGATATGTCCAAAAGCAAGCATCATTGAGAAATAATCCCCCAAATCTCCTCCCCTTCGGTAAATCCCCTCTCCCGGAGGGAGAGGGTTAGGGTGAGGGCGTCCCCTTTAACTCCGTAACCAATAGGGCAACCCCCAATCACTATTCACCGGACTAACGCGGTTGGCGTAGGGCCGCCCCCGGCAACCCATCAGCGAAATCCCAAAATCAAACGAATCACAGTTCAGACAACAACTCTGCAATCGCCCATACGCTCAAGGGGGAGGGGAACTTTTGAGATGGTTCCTCAAACCGCAATAGCCCGGCGGCGTTGGCATTCTCAACGTGTGTTGGTATTGGACGCGATTTGTCTGCTTGGCCCCGCCGCGTAGGGGCGCACAGCCGTGCGCCCGTGTCTGCGCAGGAGAAATTTGTGCCGGAACCGGTGGCCAGGGCGCACGGCTGTGCGCCCCTACATGGGAATACCAACACATACTGGGAATACCGCGGCGTTTGCCCCGCTTTTCTACCGTGGCTTATAATTCCACGCGAGATTGAACCGGCGCTGTTCTCTTGGCTTGACCTCTCGCCCCGGCAGCCGGTTCCACCCAACAATCGGAATATCAGACATGCTCTTGGCGTTAGACATCGGAAATACCATGGTGACCATCGGCGTTTTCGGCGATTCCGGCCTGGTCACCACCATGCGCGCGGCGACCGACTCCCGCCGTTCCGCCGACGAGTACGGGCTGCTGCTGACCAGCCTGTTGCAGCTCAACGGGGTGCAACCGGAAGAAATCAGCGACGTGTCAATGTGCAGCGTGGTGCCGCCCCTGACCGGCGTCATCGAGGAGGTGGCGTCAAACTATTTCGGGGTGACGCCGCTGACGGTGACCGGCGCTGTGAGAACCGGCCTGCAAATCGCCTACGACAACCCCCGCGACGTGGGGGCCGACCGCATAGCCGACGCGGTGGCCGCCAAGAGCCTGTACGGCTACCCGACAATCATCGTGGATTTCGGCACCGCCACGGTGTTCGACGTCATCTCATCCGAGGGCGTGTACCTCGGCGGCGCAATCGCCCCGGGCATCAGCGTGGCTGCCGAGGCCCTGTTCCTGAACACCTCGCAACTGCGGCGCATCGAACTCACGCCCCCGCCGTCGGCCATCGGCCAGAACACGACCTCGGCCCTGCAAGCCGGGCTGGTGCTGGGCTACGCCGAGCTGGTCAAGGGCCTTGCCGGTCGCATCAAGAATGAGCTGGGCGGCTTTGCCACCATCGTCGCCACTGGCGGGCTGGCCGACGTCATATCCCGCGAAACGGGCATTTTCGACCACATCAACCCCAACCTGACGCTCATCGGGTTGCGCCATATCTACGATCTGAACCGGAATCCTGACTAGGCCGAAGGGGGTAGCGGCGTGTTGAGCGGCAAGCGGGTTGTACTGGGCGTAACCGGCAGCATTGCCTGCTACAAGGCGCTGGACCTGGCCAGCAAGCTGACCCAGGCGGGCGCGCTGGTCGACACCGTCATGACCCACGGGGCGACGCAGTTCGTTACCCCGCTGGCCTTCCGCAGCCTGACACACCGCCCGGTGGTCACCGACGCTTTCGACGCCGATTCCGAGTATGCCGTCGAACATGTTGAACTGGCGCGGCAGGCCGACGTCATCGTGGTCGCGCCAGCTACGGTGCATACCATCGCCAAGCTGGCCATGGGCATGGCCGACGACCCGCTGACGACAACGGTTGTGGCGTCCAAAGCGCCGCTGCTGGTGGCCCCAGCCATGGACGCCGACATGTTCGAGCATCCGGCCACCCAGGAAAATCTGGAGCGGCTCAGGCAGCGGGGCGCTGTCATCGCCGGGCCGGGACAGGGACGGCTGGCCTCCGGGCTGACTGGCTGGGGGCGGCTCCTGGAAACGCCGGAGCTTCTCGGTTACATCGCCTACACCCTGGGCCGGGACGGCGACCTGAAAGGCCGCACCGTCGTGGTCAGCGCGGGCGGCACCGCCGAACCCATCGACCCGGTGCGCGTCATCACCAACCACTCCTCGGGCAAGATGGGCTACGCCATCGCCGAGGCCGCCCGCGACCGCGGCGCGAACGTGGTGCTGGTCTCCGCCGCCAAGGGACTGCCCAACCCCCCGTTGGTGGACATTGTTTCCGTCAACACGGCGCAGCAGATGTGCGACGCGGTGCTGGCTCGCACCGGCGTCGCCGACGCGCTGATTATGGCCGCAGCGGTGGCGGACTACCGGCCCCTGTCCGCCGCCGATCAGAAAATCAAGAAATCCGACGACGACCTGACCATCCCCCTAGCCAGGACGGTAGACATCCTGGCGACAGCGCGGGGCGGTTTCGTGCGCGTGGGATTCGCCGCCGAGAGCGAGAACCTGGTCGACAACGCCGCGGCCAAAGTCAAGTCAAAGTCGCTGGACCTCATCGCCGCCAACGACATCACCAGCGAGGGCAGCGGGTTCGGCACCGACACCAACCGGGTAACCCTCATTGACCGGGATATGAACGCCGAGGAACTGCCCCTGCTAACCAAGTACGAGGTCGGCAACCGCATCCTCGACCGGGTGGCCCGGATGTTCAGGGACTAGCGCGGCGGGAATCCCGATACAAAAGTAGGGGTCTACGTGGAAGAGAAAACAACGACGAGACTGCCCATTCTCGGACCGACCGCCGTCGGCATAATTGCTATCGGCCAGAACGCCGTCGGCATCGTCGCGGCCGGTCTCTACAACTCGTTCGGAATCGCGGCGCTGAGCCTGCTGAACGCCATGGGACTGGTCGCCTTCGGCCCCATCAACGCCATGGGGCTGGTGGCTATCGGCGGAGTCAACGCCATGGGCTTGGTCGCAATTGGCGGCGTGAACGCCGTCGGCGTCGTTGCCATCGCCGGAGTCAACGCCACCGGCGTCATCGCCATAGGCGGCGTCGACAGCAACAGCGCCCTGCCGCTTAAGTAGACCGGCGTTGCTCAAGTAGGCGCCTCTGCAAACTCCCGCGCCGCTCTCTCGGGCGTTTAGTTTCCCGCAACGGCCTCCGCTTCCAGCTCCCGGCGCGCTTGGGCAAGGTCATACTTGGCTTGGCGGCGCATCCAGAATTCCGCGTCACTCCAGCCGATGCGTTCCAATGCCAACGCTACGATGGGCGATATTCCACACTGTCCGTTCATTAGTTGAGCAATGGAGTCCCGTTGTACACCCAACCTGTCGGCGAATTCGTCGACACCCCATCCCATTTCATCCAAACCAGCTTGGAGACTTACCGACGGATGAGTTGGATTCTTCGCTGTCATGAAGCCCCCTAGTGGTAGTCCTCGAGGTTAATGTCAACTGCCTGATTCTCAGAAAAACGGAAAGTGATTCGCCAGTTAGCGCTTACCCGAACACTCCACACATCGCGGCGGCTTCCACGTAGACGATACAGCCGGTAACCTGGGTTGCTCATTTGCTCCGGCCTGCTTGCCGATGCCAGGTCATCCAATATGCTCGATATGCGCTCCAAATGGCTGGGATTAAGGCGGCTGGCGTCGTCATCTTCCCAATATCTCTGAAGCCCTCGGTGTTGGAATTCCATAATCCTTAACTCATAGTAATAGCCGGGCGTGCTGTGGCGCAACAGAAATGCTGCGCCACAGTAGACGCCAGGACACTATCCCGACACCGTTTCTTTGAACCGGCGGATGGCCTCGATGTGCTGGTCGGGGCCCTTTAGGCCGGCGCGCATGGTGTTCACCGACAGGTGGGTGGCCCCCACGTTGGCCCAGTCCTCGGCCAGCTTGCCCCAACTGTCCTGTGCGTCGGTGGCGATGCCGATGCGGCCCTCGATGCCGATGTCGTCCGGGTTGCGTCCGGCGCTCACCGCGATCTGGCGCATCTCGGCGATGCGTTCTGCGCCCTCGCCGTCCGGCTGGAACTGAGGGAACCAGCCGTCGCCCATGCGCCCGATGCGCCGCACCACCTGGGGCGCGCCGCCGCCGAACCACACCGGGATGGACTTCGCTGGCCGCGGGTTGATGCCAGCGTGGGTGATGTCGTGGTAGCGCCCGTGGAAGTCCACCACGTCCTGGGTCCAGAGCATCCGCATGACCTCGATCTGCTCGGCGGAGCGGCGGCCGCGGTTGGTAAAGTCCTCGCTGAGGCCCTCGTATTCCACCTCGTTCCAGCCAACGCCGATGCCGAGGCGCAGGCGGCCGCCGGTCAGCACGTCGACTTCGGCGGCCTGCTTGGCCACCAGCGCGGTCTGCCTCTGGCCGAGAATCAGCACGCCGGTTACGAACTCCAGCTTCTGGGTGATTGCGCCCAGGTATCCGAAAAGCACGAAAGGCTCGTGGAACATGTCCACCGAGCTGTAGGGGCGCTCCCAGGATTCGCGTTTGCTGGCGTCTGCGCCCAGCACGTGGTCGAACACCAGCAGGTGCTCGTAACCCAGGTCCTCGGCGGCCTGGGCGAAGTCGCGCACCCCGGCGGGGTCGGCCCCAATTTCGGTCTGCGGAAAGATGGCTCCCAGTTGCATCGCTGCCTCCGTTTCTTTCAGAGTTGTGTGCCTGCCCGGGGAAGTATCCGGCGGGCGGGCCGGGGCATACAGTATAGCGATAACGGCCCGGTAAAAGTGGAAATCAATGAGACAACTGGCACCGGCCCCGACTGTAACCGTCGTGCCGTCGTTATTCCTGCTGGCGGGTTGCGGCGGGGATGGCGGGGTTGCCACTGAGCCTGCCCGCAAGGCCGAATCGGGCCAATTCAACGGCGAACAGAGCGAGGGCGGCGGTGAGCATGAGGGCCGTTCCGATTCAGGCAATGAACACGAAGGCGGCTCCGAGTCGGGGGGCACCTGTCCAAGGGGATTGAGATTGGGCAAGCCACCCCGGTTGACCTCGCGCCGGGGAATATGGCAGAGATTACACTGGAGGCTTCCAGCCAATCTTTCGATACGTGGAGCGCACACCATGAAGTGGAGTGACTGACATATCCCATCGAGATTCAGACAGGATTTGCGAAGTTGAGAGGTTCACCTCCACCCTAACCACCCCCCTGAGGAGGAGGGGATGGTTTTCAACTCCGGATTTCCTATAGAGGTGAGGATGCAGCGTCGCCGCTGCCATTACCATTTTCTTGGCGCAGTCTGGCGTTTTCCGCCTGGAGGTCAGCAATTGTCTGCTGCAAGGTGGAGATTATTTCGCTCTGGGAGCCGCTCTGATTCCTGCCGTTAGCCAGGGTAGTGGCCAATAACATCATCAATTCCCGGTGGCGACGTTCATCCTCGCGGCGGCGCTCTTCCTCTTGCGCGCGCTCGTTCCGGCGGCGTTCTTCCTCTTGTGCGCGCTCGTCCCGGCGGCGTTCCTCCTCCCGGCGGCGATCTTCCCGGCGCTCTTCAAGGATTTCCCGGTGTCTGCGCTCGGCGTTGGCCTCGTTCTCCAGCCTGTCCATACGGCGGGCTCTGAGATCAAAGTAACTGGAAATCATTTGCGATACTCCCAACACCGCAATCATTATGGCGATGTATGCTCCCGCCTCCAAGTACTTGAGGGTCGTCCACTCCATAACCGACATTATACTTCAATGGAAGGCCAGCGGATCAGGAACAAACTCCCCGCCTTGTACTGAATCCGGCAAAGCCGTATTCTGGATACGCACAGGGAGGCGGGAATGGACGATCTGGTTATACAGACCGACGGGCTGACCAAGCGTTACGGGCGCGTGATGGCGGTGGACGGGTTGTCACTGGAGGTGCCGAAAGGACGCATCTTTGGCTTGCTGGGGCCCAACGGTTCGGGGAAAACCACCCTGATGAGCATGCTGCTGGGCCTGGTCCGGCCCACTGCCGGTAGATTCACTCTGTTTGGCAATTCCCCGGAGGGGGGCGGACTGGACAGAGAGTTGCACCGGATAGGAGCGCTCATCGAGACGCCCACCTTTTATCCCTACCTATCGGGGCGCAACAACCTGGCGTATTTCCAGGGCATTTCCGGTCGCGGTGATCCCGATGAGCTCGATGCCCTACTGGAGCAGGTGGGTCTCGGCGGGCGCGGCGGCGACAAGTTCCAGACCTACTCGCTGGGTATGAAACAGCGCCTGGGACTGGCCTATACCCTGATTGGAAACCCCGAGCTGCTCCTGCTTGACGAGCCGACCAACGGCATGGATCCGGCGGGCATGGCCGAAGTGCGGGAACTGATCCGCAGCCTGGGCGGCGAGAACCGCACTGTCATCCTGTCCAGCCACTTGCTGAACGAGGTGGAACAAGTATGCGACAGCGTGGCCATCCTGTCCCACGGCAAACTCATTGCGCAAGGCGACGTGGCGGAGTTGCTACAGGAACGCGGCAGGCCGCAGGTGCGTCTGCGAACGACCGATAACGCCAGGGCCAGGGAAATACTGGACGCGCTGGCCTGGGTGGAGGGCGTCAGCGCCGAAAACGGCTACCTGATCGCTGGCGTGGAGGCCGAACGATCCTGGGAGATCACCGCGGCCCTCAGCCGGAACGAGGTATACATTGCCGAAATGTCTCCCTCCCAGATCTCCCTGGAACAGTACTTCCTGGACGTAACGGAAGGGGAGGCTATCTGATGGCGATGGCGATGCAGGTGGCCCTGCTGACCCGGTGGGAGTGGTTCAAGCTGCGCCGCCGCTGGGTGCCGTGGATTCTGCTGGGCTTCGTAATGGTGATTCAGCAGCTTATCTTCTGGCTGGTGGCGGTATTTACCAATGACCTGTCCTATCAGTCAACGTCCGAGAACATTGCCAACGGGCTGGGGTTCGCATCATTCTTTGGGCCGTTTGTGGCAGTGATACTGGCTTCGGTTGTGGTGGGAGGCGAATACGGCTGGGGCACGCTGCGTCCAGCGTTGAGCCGGGGCGCGGGCCGCTGGCAGTTCCTGATGTCCAAGGTGGCGGTGGTGGTGCTGTTCACCGCGGCGCTGCTGATAGTCCTTTGCGTGGCGGTCACGATCAGCGGGTTCATTGCCGAGGCTGTACTGACAGCCCCCGAAACGACGGAGCCCTACGGAGACATATCAGCCGCCAACCTGCTGGCCCTGTACGGCCGGATGCTGTACGCATTCCTGCCCTATATCACGCTGGCGCTGTTACTGGTGGTGCTCACCGGCTCCAACGGCGTCGGCATCGGGCTGTCAATGGGCTATTACATCGGAGAAGTGATTATCATCGTGCCAATTCTGTCGATCTTCGGCTGGTCCGACACGGTATTCGCCTTTGTGCTCGGCCCCAACGTAGACGCCTGGCAGAACATTGGCGGCGGCCCCGGCAGCGGCAGAGACATCGCCACCATCGGCGGCATATCGGACATGGCCCACGGTTTCGTCATCGTCACCATCTACACGGTGGCGCTGGCCGCCGCCGCTTTCGCGCTCTTTATGCGGCGCGACATCGCGGGTGCCAGGGGCGGGTAGGCAAAGGCCCTTACCTTGCCCCATACTGACACTGGCACGAGTCCGGGCTCAACCTTGTCGAGAGGAAAGCGCTATGGTCACCAAAAATACACGGACGGCGGCAAGCCAGCCGCCACCGGCCGCAGCGGATTTGCCAAGCGGCAGCGAAGAAGACGACCTGAGCATCGAGTACCCATCCTCCGATGGTGAACCAATGGCCGAATCCAAATTACAATACACCCCTCTGACTGACACCGTTTCGGCCCTGGAAAATTATTTCATAGACCGGAACGACGTTTTCATCGCTGGCGATTTGTTGGTCTACTACCGGATGAACGACAACCGTATCCGTGTAGCGCCGGATGTTTTCGTCGTGTTCGGCGCGGCAGGCAACCACCCCCGAGATTCTTGGCTGGCATGGCGGGAAGGCAAAACGCCGGACTTCGTGATGGAGATAGCGTCGCCCAGCACCTGGGAGCGGGACGCCGCGGAGAAGCGGGAAATATACGCCAGCATGGATGTGACGGAATACTGGCGGTTTGACCCTACCGGCGAATGCTTCACCCCGGAACTGGTAGGCGAAACGCTGGCGGAGGGCCAGTACCGGGCGTTGCCGCTGGAAAGGGACGGAGAGGGCAGGCTATGGGGCCGCAGCGCCGTGCTGGGGCTGGACATCTACGTGCTGCCGGGCCTGGAACTGCGGCTGTACCACCCAGCCGACAGGCGATGGCTCCTGACGCACCGCGAGAGCGAGGAGGCTCGGCAGGCGGCGGTGGCGGCGCACTTGGAGTCTGAAAAGGGACGGCAGGCGGCAGAGGCGGCGCTGCAAGGGACGGAGGAGGCGCGGCAGGCGGCAGAGGCGGCGCTGCAAGGGACGGAGGAGGCGCGGCAAGCGGCACTGGCGGAGCTGCAAGGGACGGAGGAGGCGCGGCAAGCGGCACTGGCGGAGCTGCAAGGGACGGAGGAGGCGCGGCAGGCAGCAGTGGCGGATCTGCAAGAGTCCGAAATCGCACGGCAACAACTGGAGGCAGAGAACGAAAGCCTACGCGAGCAATTGCGCGCCCTGCAATCCGGCCAGTAGCGCGTATTGCCTCGTAGCTGCGCCCGGCTTGCTATGGCTGCGGTAATGCGTCCTCCGGCATACCCTTCCGTGCCCAGAACACGCAATGGCGCATGGGCTTGTTGTCGTCAAAATAGATGAGGCCGCCCATCCTCCCGTCGGGTGTCTCCCCTATCAGGTGCAGTCCAAGGGATCCCAGCGCCTCCAGCAGTTCCTGTTCGTCATACAGCTGATAGCTCCGGAATACGCCATTAGCGCCGTAAGCGCCGTCAACCGCTGTCCCAATGCCACGCCCCGGCTTGAACATCAACTGCAACACACCGCCGGGACGCAGCACCCGTGCAAACTCCGGCAACACTTTGCCAAGCACCGTCTCCCGGGGAACGTGCTGTATCACGGCGTTGCACAGCACGACCTGGAATCTGGCGTCGTCAAAAGGCAACGGTTCCCGGAGGTCAGCCACCATGAGGCGGTCCCCGAATTCCGGATGCAGCCTGCGGGCGATCTCGACGTTCTCCGGCACCGCGTCCAGGCCGAACATCTCGAACCCCAGTTCGGTGAGGTACGACATCTCGAGTGCGCCTGCGCCGCAACCGGCGTCCAGCCCCGGGCCGGGGGGCGCCAACTCCGCGAGGCGACGGTACAGGTCGCGGTCTTCGCGAAATTCCGGGTGGGAGCGGTTGGCAAAAACCTGCCGCAGCGCCGCGTACTCCGATGCGCGCTCCCGGTAGAAATCCAGGGAGAACTGGCTGTAGTGGGGAATATCGTTCGTCATCAGAAAAGTTTGGGGCGCACAGCGTGCGCCCCTACGCAGTCTTGTTTTCGGTAAGCCGGTCTACTTGCCGTTGCCGCCGTTGCGGAAGGCCGGAATGACCTCTTTGCCGTAAAGCTCGATGGACTCCATCACCTTGTCGTGGGGGATGGTCTCGGTCTGCATGATGAGCATGACCTGGTCGACCCCGATGTCCTCGTAGGTCTTGATGGTCTTGATGCAGCTCTCCGGGTTCCCGGCGATGATGACGCCGCGGTCGGCGAGGGTATTGGCGTCCAGTTGGGCCACGGCGGCGCGGGCTGCGCCGGGGCCGCTGTCCAGCGAGATGCCGGCCTCGGCGGCCTGGGTCTGGTGGTCCTCGTCCGACTGCCGGAGCCAGCGGCCAAAGTCGGCTTTCAGGTGCTCGGGCACGCCGCCCCATGCCTCCAGCAGTTCCTCATAGGCGTTGATGCGGCCAGCGATGTAGGGCTTGTCGGGGCCGAAAAAGGTCTTCATCGAGTCGGCGCACAGCTCCTTCGCTGCCTGGTCGTCCTTGGCGCAGAAGGAGTGAACGTTGTTGCCCCAGAAGTCGTTGATCTCGGCGCCCACCGGGTCGGCGTCCTTGATGGCGTCGCGGTACACCTTGACGTGCTCGGCCAGAACGTCCACGGCGTAGGACGCTGACGACAGCACGCCGATGCCCTTCTGGGCGGCGAGCCGGAAGCTCTCCGTCTGGGTGCAGGCCAGGTACATCCTGGGATGCGGCTTCTGGTAGGGCTGGGGCAGCACCCGACGGGGCGGCACGTTCCAGAAACCGCCCTCCCACTCGAACTCTCCCGATGTCTGCCAGACTTGCGGAATCATCCTGATGGCCTCGTCCCAACGGTCGCGGGTCTCGCGGGGGTCGATGCCCTGGCCCAGTTGCTCGTAGGCGTTGGAGCGGCCAGTGCCGAACTCCACGCGCCCGCCGGTGAGCTGGTCCACCATCGCGGCCCGCTCGGCGATGCGGATGGGATGATGGTTGGGCAGGATGGACACGCCAAACCCGATGCGGATGTTCTTGGTGCGCTGCGACAGCGCGCCGAACATCACCTCGGGGCAGGGAGAGCCGGAGAAACCGTAGAGGAAGTGATGCTCGACGAACCACAGGTTGTCAAACCCCACCTGGTCGGCCAGCTCGCACTGCTCCAGTGTCTCCTGGTACAGCGAATACCAGTCAATTTCGTCCGTATACGGACGCTGCATTTCGTACAACAGTCCAAACTGCATGTATCAGCTCCTTTCCGTTCTCGGCCTTGGGCAAAGCTGACGCAAGTATACCTTATGTCAGCATGGGCGGGGTAGTTTGGCGCGCTACGACGCCGGGGGTATACTGGAATGCAAGAGGGAGCTTGTGCGAGGCGCGTATGACCGACACGAACACTAAACCCGATTGGCGCAGGCCACTGGAAACGCCCTTGGATTTCTCGCCGATGCCGGTGCCGCTGCGCTGGGCGGAGGGCGGGCTGGTGGTGCGGCTGAAAAATTCGAGAATCGACATCGACCTCATTGTCTCACGTTACCGCAAGGGCTACACCCCGGAGATGATCGTCGATTCTTATCCGTGGCTGGAACTGTCAGATATCTACCTCATTATCGCCTTCTATCTGCGGAACAAGGAATCCGTTCACGATTATCTCTGCGAAAGAGAAGAAAGGGCAGACGAGATTTCGGAGAATTCTTACGCCGACGGTTTTATGTCGGAGGAAGACTGGCAATATTGGTGCGATAGCCGCCCCGAGCGGCACCGATGGGCTCGCGGGCAATAATGCAGTTTCTTGCTGACGAAAATCTGGAGGCTCAAATACAGGTCCAATTGCGTCTACATTACCCTGACATAGACATTATCGATGTCAGGGACGTTGGATTGGATCACACTCCGGACGAAGATATTCTCCAATGGGCCGCTGACAACAACCGGATAGTGATAACGCACGACGTCAACTCTATGCGGGGATTGGCAGACAGCAGGGCAAGAGACGGCCTGCCGATGCCCGGGGCCATCATAGTCCTTAACCACGTATCACATGGAATCGCGATAGAGTTCATCGCATACGTGGACAGTGGTCACCTAGGCGACATGGAGGGCCGCTCCGTCTTCGCAAGGCCACTGTCGTGACCCGCCCGCGTCCACTGTCCCGTTCGCTCACATCCGTTTTCCGCGCCTACACGAAAATGTCCAAGGGCAGGAATGCCGATACTACGAAGTTGGGGACGTCCACCACCTCGCTGACCTTGAGGTCTACGGCTACGCTGCAAATGCAGTAGGCTTGTTCGCGGCTCCAGCCTCGCTCCATCAGCAGGTGGATCATGTTCAGCAGCGCCTGGCGGGAAGCCAGGGTACCGTTTTCCGACTCGTTGCGGCCATCGGCGATGCACATTCCGGTGGAGGCGAGGAAGCGGCGCGGCGCGGCCATCTCGGGGCTGGTGAAATAGTCGTCGCGCTCAAAGTACGGGAAGTTGATGCCCCGGCTGGCCGCCTCTCCCTTTCGCACCCGGAAGCTGACGTGCAGGGTGCAGTCCATCTCGATGGCCGTGCCGCAGCACTCGGAATCTCCCTGTGCGTAGTGGGCATCCCCGGCGGAAAACAGGGCCCCCTCGGTGAACACCGGCAACATCAGGCGGGTACCGGCCGTGAGCTGCTTGATGTCCACGTTGCCGCCGTGCTCCCGGGGCGGGATGGTGCGCAGCCCCTCAGAGGCGAATGGCTCCTGGGCGGGCACCGCCCCCTCGGGAGTTGGGCCTACTACCGCGCCGCCCCGCCGCAACAGCTCGTCCTCGCGCAGCAGTATCTCTTGCCGCAGGGCCCGCGACGGCGCAACGCCGATGGTGCCCATGAACGACGCCTCTGGCACCCGGACGCCCGGTAGCTGTTCCGAGGTGGCGAACCCGTCGCGCATCTCCCAGTGGCAAATGAAGGGTTCGGTGTACAGATCGCGCAGGAAACCGAATCCCGGCAGAATGGTGGTGAACCCCCAGGACGCTGGCTCGACGTTCAGAACGTTGACCTCCAACAGGTCGCCCGGTTCAGCGCCGTTTACGTAGACCGGGCCGGTCAGCGGGTGTACCAGGCCCAGATTCGTCGCCAACAAATCCAGTGGCTGGGTGTTGGGCGTAATCTGACCATCGAAGGCATTGCGGGTCTGCATCACCACCTCCTCGCCCTCGTCGGCGCGCACCGCGGGCGGGATGTCGGGATGCCAGCGATTGTGCCCCTTTTCCGGCTCGTCGCCGCACTGCTTCGAGTAGTCCAAGAGTATCTCTTTCACGGGGGCCTCCTTGCCGTCTCAATTGTACTGGGTCAATCAGTCGTAAAGCGGGGTGCTAATGATACCCTACCGCCAAGGTCTGCGCGATTATATCGCACAAGCCAGCCGGAAATTGAATGACAATCGGGGATTCACATTGTTATTCTGAATACGCCTTGGGCGCGTAATTTTGCTGATTGACTGTCGATCCGGCAAATCCGGACGGCTGGCTCAGACCGGCCCGCGACTGTTTTCTCCGGGATTCACCATCGGTGCAAGAATACACGGCTTTTGAGGGAAAGCTCATGAGAATCATCCTGTTGCTGAGTGTCCTGCTGCTTGTAGGCATCCTGGCCGCCTGCGGTTCGGACGCTACTCCCACGACGGCGCCCACGGCTGCGCCAGCGCCGACGGCAACCGCCGTAGCCACAGCGGCGCCAACCGCCCAGCCCACGGCCACGGCCACGTCTCCGGCTCCGGCGCAGCGCGGGCCCACGCCGACGCCGAGGGCTACACACCCGCTGGCGTCAGTCGCCAGACAAGAAGAATCGGAGCGCGAACCCGTGGAAGACCCCGATGAAGGCGGCGTGCTCAAATTGCTGGGGAGCGACCCTCCCACTCTTGACCCCCATCAAACGGGCGACGTCACTTCATCCCGCTACATTCTGGAGGTGTTTGGCGGGCTGTTGACCATTGACCCAAGTCTGCAAATCGTTTCAGACCTGGCCGAGGACTGGGCGATAGATGCTGACGGGATGGGCTACACCTTCAACCTCAACCCGGACGCAAGATTCCACGACGGCCGGAGGGTAACGGCAGAAGATTTCAAGTACTCCTTTGAACGGGCCGCCGACCCGGCCACCGAGGCTCCCGGCGCGGACACCTACATCGGCGACATAGTCGGGGTTTCGGAAAAGCTGAACGGCGAGGCGGATTCAGTCTCCGGCGTCAGCGCGCTGGACGAATCCACGTTACGGATTGAACTGGACGCTCCAAAGCCTTACATCCTCGCCAAGCTCACCTATCCCGCGTCATTCGTCGTGGACCGGAGCAACGTGGAGACCGGCAGGGAGTGGATCAAGACCCCCAACGGCACCGGCCCGTTCACCCTCGCCGAATATGAGCCTGGCGTGCTCATGCGGCTGGAGCGTTTCGACGACTATCACCTGGGGCCGGCGCACATCGACGCCGTGGAGTTCAACCTCGCCGGCGGCGACGGGTTGCTGATGTACGAAAACGACGAGATACATTGGGGCCGGGCCGGGCTCGCTCTCATCGAGGCGTTGCAGGACCCGGCCCATCCATTGCGCGACGACCTGCACCTCGGGCCCCCGGATTTCGACGTCGCCTACATTGGAATGAATTCCCAGGAACCTCCTTTCGACGACGTTAAGGTGCGCCAGGCCCTGAACTATGCCATTGACCGCGAAACCCTGGCGACCGTGCTGTTGAGCGGCGTTGTAGCGCCTACCAGCAAAATTCTGCCTCCCGGGTTCCCGGCCTACAACCCGCAACTTGAGGGGTACCCTTACGATCCCGAGAAAGCCAGGCAGTTGCTTGCCGAGTCCAAGTACGGCAGCGACACCTCCACGTACCCTCGAATCGTTATTACTTTCCCGGGGTCTTTCGGTTCCCCGCTCAGCCCGTTGTATGAGGCGATACTGGCGACCTGGGAGGAGCAATTGGGTATCCAAATGGATATCCAGCAAACGGAGTGGGCCACCTACCTGCAGGACCTCAGGGAGCGAAGGTTCCAGATATTTGGCGGCTTAGGCTGGGTTGCCGATTACCTCGATGCGGAGAATTTCCTGGACATCCTTTTCCACAGCGAAAGCGACAACAACAACACCGGGTTCAGCAACGCCGAGCTGGACGACATTCTGGAACGGGCTAGAGTGGAGCAGGATGAACAGGCGCGGATTGCCCTTTATAACGAAGCCGAGCAATTGATTATCGAGCAGGCGCCTTGGGCACCCTTGTACCACTCCAACGGAGACAGTTACATCATCAAGCCTTACGTCAAGGGACTGCCCCTGACGCCGCTGGTCATACCCAGGCTGAGGTACGTCTACTTCGACGAGTGACGGGACTGAATCCATAGGGGCGCAAGGTTGTGCGCCCCTATACAATTTAGGCAGGAGTCACGCAGTTGGATACGGTGTCTGATGCGCGGGATGCCACCCCCACCCTAACCCTCCCCCATCGAGGGGGAGGGGATTTTTGCGCTGGAACGTTGTCTGAATCAGGATAAGACCTATGTAGTTGAAAAGTATTCCCTCCCCCTGAGGGGGAGGGTTAGGGTGGGGGTGAACTCCTCAGCTGCGTAACTCCTATTTGGCAACACTCCTCGGAAACAATGCGGAGAGAGGCTGCTGTTTTGGAAGTCTACCTCGTCGATGGCACTTACGAACTGTTCCGCGCCTATTTCGCCATGCCCAAGCTGGAATCGCCCGACGGCCGGCCAGTGGGGGCGGTGCACGGCCTGGCGCAGAGCCTGCTCAGCCTGTTGCGGGAACACGATGTCACGCACATCGGTTGCGCCTTCGACAGCGTCATCAGGTCGTTTCGCAACGACATGTTTTCCGGCTACAAGACTGGCGAGGGCACCCCGGAGGACCTGCTGGCCCAATTCGCCCTGGCGGAGAGGGCCGTTGCCGCGCTGGGCATCCGCGTCTGGCCGATGGTGGAATTCGAGGCGGACGACGCCATCGCGAGCGCGGCGGCCCAACTGCGCGGCGATGCCGCCGTGGAACGCATCATCATCTGCTCGCCGGACAAGGACCTCTC
The DNA here is from genome assembly GCA_963664375.1 of Dehalococcoidia bacterium. Lineage (GTDB taxonomy): Bacteria > Chloroflexota > Dehalococcoidia > Lucifugimonadales > UBA3495 > VXOI01. Next base: position 1,086,405 of record OY761449.1, on the reverse strand, counting down.
GCAACTGGTGGAGGGCGAGCGGGTCGTGTGCCTGGACCGGCGCAAGGGCGAGGTCATCGGCGAGGGTGGAGTTATCGAGAAGTTTGGCGTCCCTCCATCGTCCATCCCCGACCTGCTGGCCCTGACCGGCGATTCCGCCGACGGCATTCCGGGCCTGCCGCGGTGGGGGGCCAAATCGTCCGCTGCCGTCCTGTCCAACTACGGCAAGCTGGAGGGCATTCCAACCGACGGGCCGTGGGACATTTCCGTTCGAGGCGCCGCGGCCCTTCAGGGCATCCTGGCTGAGGGGTTTGACAACGCATTGCTCTACCGCGACCTGGCCACCCTCCGCCGCGACGCGCCAATCAGCGCAAGCCTGCGTGATCTCCGGTGGGACGGCGTACACCGGGTCGAACACGAGGAGTTGTGCGCGGAGCTGGGTTTCGGCCGGCTGGCTACCGCGCCGCATAAGTGGGCGCCGGACTCCTAGCCCTGCTTGCGTATCGTCTATAATTGCGGCAACCAGCTTTCGGCAAGGACGGAAGGCGATGACTCAACAGAAAACGCTGCTGACCGCCGATGAATTCCTTTGGAAATACGGGCATCTGGACGAGCACTATGCTCTAGTGAAGGGTGTTGTAATTGAAGAGGGCATGTGCGGAGCATGGCACGGTTTTACCACATCCACCATTCTCTTTGAAATGGTAACTTTCGTTCGCGACAACGACCTCGGAGAGGTTTTACCCTCGGTGGGATTCATTTTGGAAACTGACCCTGATACCGTGCGCGGGCCCGATGTTTCCTTCGTCGTGAAGGACCGTGTGCAAAAGGTAGGGCAGGCGTACATTCCGGGGCCGCCTGACTTGGCAGTTGAAGTCGTCAACTTTAATGAGACAGTTCCAGAGACCGAAGCCAAAGTGCGCGATTATCTACGAACAGGGACTCGCAGTGTTTGGGTTGCCGATCCATCCAAACGCAGCGTGGTGGTGCACCGCGCCGACGGGACCGTCATCACCTTCAGCGGTGACGAAGTCATCACCGATGAAGAACTGCTACCCGGCTTCTCACTGCCTTTGCCTGAGATATTCCGATAGCCCGGAGAGCACGCAATGACTACATCGAAAACACTACTGACCGCCGATGAGTTCTACGAATTCTGCTGCCGGAACGAGGGACGGTATGAACTGGTTCGGGGAGAAGTGATCGAATTGGCGCCGGCAAATGACGAACACGGCGAAGTCGCCAGTAACATTGATACGGCCTTCAATATCTACTCCCGCCAGCGCGGTGTGGGGCGGACGAGAATAGAGACCGGTTACAGGCTGGAGCAAAACCCCGACACCGTGCGCGGCCCCGATGTATCATTCGTTTTGCTTCCCCGCGGGCCTGGCGTGGCGCTCACGCGGCGCTTTGTGCTGAACCCCCCGGATATCGCCGTCGAAGTCGTGTCGCCATCCAACACCGCCGCCGAAATGGAGCGCAAGGTAGCGGAGTACCTGGCCGCCGGGTCGCAACGGGTATGGGTGGTGCGCACCGCCACCCGCCGGAACCCCCGCAGCGTGGCGGTGCACCGAGCCGACGGCACCGCCATCACCTACACTGGCGACGACGTCATTACCGACGAGGAACTGCTGCCCGGCTTTTCGCTGCCATTGTCCGATATATTCGACTAGCGGGGACAGAGAACATGACTCAGCAAAAAACGCTGCTGACTGCCGACGAGTTCTACGAATTTTGCTGCCGCAACGATGGCCGCTATGAACTGGTGGACGGCGAGGTGGTGGAAATAGCGCCAGCGAATGAGCAACACGGAAATGCGGCTTTCAACATCGCTGGCTCCTTTTACATTTATTCTCGCCATAGTGGGACCGGCAGCGGCGGCGTAGAGACTGGGTACCGGGTGAGGCAAGACCCGGACACGGTTCGCGGCCCGGACGTATCGTTCAACGTGCGCTCCCGAGGAGAGGGGGAAGAGACTCCTCCCAGATTCGTCCCCGGCGCACCGGATATTGCGGTGGAAGTCGTATCCCCCTCCAACACGGCCGCGGAAATGGAGCGTAAGGTAGCGGAATACCTTGCCGCCGGGTCGCAGCGGGTATGGGTGGTTTATCTGGCCACGGCCCGGAACCCTCGCCGAGTGGCGGTGCACCACGCCGACGGCACCGCCATCACTTACACTGGTGACGACGTCATTACCGACGAGGAACTGCTGCCCGGATTCTCGCTGCCATTGTCCGACATATTCAACTAACAGGAAAGGGCAAGTATGACCCAGCAAAAGACTCTGCTGACCGCCGATGAATTCTACGAATTCTGTTGCCGGAACGACGGCCGCTATGAACTGGTGGACGGCAAGGTGGTGGAAATGGCCCCGGCAAACGAAGAACATGGCGCCGTCGCATTGAATGTCGGCGGATCTTTCCTTAACTACTCCCGGCAAAGCGGAATTGGACGCGCGACGGTGGAAACCGGACATGTCTTGCGGCGCGGCCCGGATACGGTGCGTGGTCCTGATGTTACTTTCATCTTAACGGGAAAAGACGAATGGGAAAGCCTCACCAACAGGTTCAGCTCAGGCGCGCCAGACATAGCGGTGGAGGTCTTTTCGCCGTCCAACACTCACGCCGAGATGCGGCGCAAGATCGCGGACTATTTTGCCGCCGGTTCGCAACGAGTATGGGTTGCCTACCCGTCGACCCGCAGCGTGATTGTCCACCGCGCCGATGGGACCACCGTCATCTACGCGGGTGATGACGTGATTACCGACGAGGAGCTGCTGCCCGGCTTTTCGCTACCGCTGTCCGATGTGTTCCGGTAGCGGCAAATTCAAGAGTGGCTGGCTTTCATATCCACCGAGTAGCGTACTGGTGCTATAATGCCCGCAATCGCCGCCATCGGCACTTGAGGCCGCCCGGCGGACAAAGCCGATGACAGGGAGACGACTATGCACATCGGATATTTCACAGAGCGGCCATACCAGGACCCGGATTCCGGGTATTTCGGCGCAACGGGCAAGCCGATTATGGACTTGACCGTCAGCAATGAAATCTATGACCCCAAGCTCGGCGCAGAGCTGTACAACCGCTATCTCGACGAGAAGCTGTACGCCGAGGAAATGGGCTTCGACGGATTGATGCTCAACGAGCACCACGGCACGCCCTTCTGCATGGGCGGCGCAATGAACGTCGAGGCGTCGATCCTCGCCCGCATCACCAAGCGGGCCAAGATCGTGCTGCTGGGCAACATCATCCCCATCTGGGACGACCCGCTGTGGCTGGTGGAACAGCTCTCGATGATCGACATGATTTCCCGCGGCCGCCTGGTTTCCGGCTGGGTGCGCGGCACCGGCCGGGAGAGCGTGGCCCACAACGCGCCGCCGCCCTACAACTGGGAAAGGTTCCAGGAGGCCCACGAATTCATTGTCAAGGCCTGGACCACTCCCGGCCCCTTCCGCTGGGAGGGCAAGCACTACCAGTTCAGGCACGTCAACCCGTGGGCGCGGCCCTACCAGAAGCCCCACCCGCAGGTCTGGCTGCCCGGCGTCATCAGCCGCGACTCGCTGATGTGGGCCGCCGAAAAGCGCATCCCATACATCATGCTGTCCACCGAGCTGGAGCCCACCAAGTCGGCATTCCAGCTCTACCACGACACCGCCGCCGAGCTGGGCTACCAGTCCGGCCCGCAGAACCTCGGGTACCTCTGGAAAGTCCACGTCGATGAGACCGAGGAACTGGCGGAGCAGGCAGGCCGCAAGTTCGTGCAGGGGCCGAGCAACCCGTTCCTGGCTGGCAACGAAGGCACCACCAACCCGGCGCTCGTCAACCTGCCCGGCCTGACCTCCCGACGCCGCGTGCTGCCGACGCAGGGCAGCGCCACCGCCGCGAGGGGCGGGCCGGCTGGCGTCCTTGGCCGGGCCTACGAGCAGCAGATCGCCGACTACACCATTATCTGCGGCACGCCCAAGACCGTGATTCCCAAGATCCGCCACGTGCTGGAATACCTGCGGCCCGGCAGCGTCTTTTTCTGGGACGGCGACGGCGCAATGACTCACGACGACGCCATGCGCAGCCTGCGGCTGATGGGCGAGGAGGTCATCCCGGCGGTCAAGGAAATCGCCAAGGAGTTGGAACTGCCCAGCTCATTCGAGGTAGACCCGGCTACCGGCAAGCCCTTCCCGGAGGAGATCCCGGACGTAGCGGCCACCGCCAGCGCCGAGGGCGGCCACAGCGCTGACTAGCGCCTGGAACACAACGGCAACTGTCGGAAAAGCAAGGGGCGGGTTTGAAACCCGCCCCTACGTTTTAGGGTGTGTTGACATTTCACCGTCATTCCGGCGAAAGCCGGAATCCAGTACCGGAACCCGCAATTGTAGTCGAGAATTTGGACACTCGACGGTCTCTGGATTCCGGCTTTCGCCGGAATGACGGTTAAAATTCCAAATGTCAACAGAGCCTAGAGACTATCTCAAAAATCCCCTCTCCCTTTAAGGGGAGGGTTAGGGTGGGGGTGAAAATGTGGTGTAGAGATGACGTAGAGAAGCCAGTCACTCCCGCGCCAGCCTTTCCGCCAGTTCGATAAATTCCGACCCTTCGCGAATATACTCCGGCACATCGTCAGTGTACGCGCCCTCGTAGAATGCCTCGACGTGCAGGTAGTGAACGATGTCCGCATACAAAGATCGTAGCCTCAGCCACTCGCCGCCGCGTCGCCGGGCGATGTTACGCATGGCGACCTCTATCTTCGTTGAGCGCTTGGCCTCCTCAGTGTCAACCTCCAGAACCAGTGCTTTCGTGGCGTTGCGGGCAGCGCACCAAGTCTTTTCGGCGGCGTCGCGCCAGTCATCAGCCTCCAGACGTTCCAGGGCAGCAGACTGCATCGTTCGCGCGTCGTGCATAAGGGCCTGTGCCTCAACGTTCTTAAGCATCTGACGTCTCAATTCTCCAGTTTGTGTTGCCCCGACTAGGACTGTACACTCAAGCCAGTGTGAGTCGTCCTTCTCGGCTAAAGCTCCTGCGAATCCACCTTTCAATTCACTTTTTCAGTATACGCCGGAGTTCCTGACTATGGTACAGCAAGCAACCGCAGACGTAGCAGTAATCGGCGGGGGGCCGGCTGGCAGCGCGGCGGCTACGATGCTGGCGCGGCAGGGCTGGCGGGTCGTGCTGCTGGAACGCGAGCGTTTCCCCCGCGAGCACGTTGGCGAGTCGCTGCTGCCAGCGTCAATGCCCGTGCTGGAGGAACTGGGCGCTATGGAAGCGGTGCAGGCAGCCGGGTTCCTGCCCAAGTACGGCGCGACCATGGTCTGGGGCCGCGACCCGCAGCCGTGGAGCTGGCACTTCCGGGAGACCAGCGTACAGTATCCCCACGCCTACCAGGTGTGGCGCCCCACCTTCGACCACATCCTGCTGCGGAACGCCCGCGCCCTGGGCGTCGACGTGCGGGAGGGCTGCCGGGTCGTCTCCGTGGAATTCGGAGAGGGGAATTCGCCGGCCAGTATCAATTACGTTTCGGACACCGCCGGGCATCAGACGTTGGCGGCTCGATTTGTCGTGGACGCCAGCGGACAGGCGGCGCTGGTGGCCCAGCAGACGGGGACGCGCCGATGGGACTCTTTCTTCCAGAACCTCGCGGTCTACGCCTACTTCGAGGGCGCAAAGGTGTTGCCTTCGCCCGACGAGAACAACATTTTCATCGAGGCATTCGAGCACGGCTGGTTCTGGACCATACCCCTGGGCAGCGCGGCGCCCGCCGAACCCGGCGGGGCTGGCTGGAGCAGCGTCGGGGCCGTAGTGGACAACCGGACGGGGCAGCAAGGCATCCAGCGTATGGGCGCTCGGGAATTCCTGCTGGAGCAGCTTTCCCAGGCGCCCCACACTGCCGCCATGCTCCGCAACGCGCGCTGGGTTGCAGGGCCCAACGTGGTGCGCGACTGGTCATATTCGTCGGAGCGGACAACGGGGCCGAACTTTGTGATGACTGGCGACTCTGCCTGTTTCGTCGACCCGCTGTTTTCGTCGGGCGTCCACCTGGCGTTGATGTCCGGTGTCATGGCCGCGTCCTACGCCACGACCGCGCTCAAGGCCAGCGAGGGCGGGGACGAGCAACTGCGCGAACTTTCAGGAGAGGTGTACCAGGACCTGTACTACAAGGAATACAACCAGTTCCGGGAGATGGCCCGCCTGTTCTATGCCAGCAACCTGACATCCGACTCCTACTTTTGGGAGGCGCGGCGCATCACCGGCGAGAACGAGTACACGCCCCGCCAGAGCTTTATCCAGGCGGTCGCCGGTCAGCCGCCCCGGGGCTACGAGCGCGTAGTGCTGGACCGGGGCGAGGCGCCCGCAGATTTCGTCTCCAGCGTCCGCGCCGTGGAAGGCGAGCGGGCTGAGAGGGTGCGGCGCATCGCGGGCCTGCGTTCCGACCCGCAGCGCAACCAGGTCCTCAACGCCGTCCCGCTACTCGCCGACGGTGTCCGCGTGGCCCGTAGGCCAGTGCTGGGGCAGGGTGAGTTCGTATGGGGGTACAGTCTCAGCGCGGTGTCGCAGCCCGAGGGCATGCCATGCAGCGAACTGGTGGCCGCCCTGGTGTCCATGGCCGACGGCAAGACCTCGGTGTCGGCGTTGGTCGACCGCCTCGGTCCCGGCCTGGACCGGCCCGCCCGTACCCAGCTGGAGGCCGCCGTATCCCGCACGGTCGAAATCCTCTACATAGACGGCACCATACGGCAGTTGTCATCCTTATAGAGAGTGTGACAAGTCCCCTCTCCCTCCGGGAGAGGGCGTTTCCTCCTGCGGCCCCGCCTCGCAATCGATTCCAAGTCCCTGCACTTGACGCCGGTTTACGCAACCCGCCGGAATGCGTAGTAAGATAGCGCCCACACAGTATCAATTACTCTCCATCCATTTCATCCAGGAGGCAGTCAATGAACACCCGTCAGATTCCCACCGAGGAACAGGTCATCGAGTGGATCGATACTCTGAGCAACTGGGGACGCTGGGGCGATGACGATCAGCTAGGCACGGTGAACCTGATCACCGACGCCAAGCGGGCCCAGGCCGCCGCGCTGGTGCGCGAGGGCATCAGCGTCACCTGCTCGCGGCTCATCGTGCCGGAGGGCGCAGCCGACGTTACCTCCATCCCGCCGCTGCATTACATGCTTCGCGCCGGCGACAGTTGCCCGGACGAGGGGCCAGGCGGGACTTCCGATTTCATCGGGTTCTCATTCCACGGCCTTACCATCACCCACCTGGACAGCCTCTGCCATCAGGTCTGGAACGGCAGGATGTACAACGGCCGGCCAGCCTCCGACGTCAATTCCGAGACCAAGGCCAACAGCCTAGACATCGACAAGGTTCAGAACGGCATCGTCACCCGCGGCGTCATGCTGGACATCACCAAGGTCAAAGGAAGGGACTGGCTGGAGGCTGGCGAGTTCGTATACATCGACGACCTGGAAGCCGCCGAGGAGGCCCAGGGCGTGCGCGTGGAGGAGGGCGACGCCCTGATGTTGCGCCTAGGCTGGTACAAGCGCCGCCAGGAACTGGGCCCGCCCGCCGCCGGTCGCCCCGGCCTGCACGCCGAAACGCTGCCGTGGCTCAAGGAGCGCGGCGTGGCGCTGCTGGGCGGCGACGCCTCCGTGGATGCTGAGCCCAGCGGGTACCCTGGCGTGGGTCTGCCCATCCACAAGGTTGGCATCGTCGGCATGGGCCTCTGGCTGATCGACGCGGGCAACTGCGAGGAGCTTGCCGAGGTGTGCGAGCGGCTGGGCCGCTACGAGTTCATGTTCAACGTGGCGCCGCTGCGGTTCAAGAACGCCACCGGGTCTCCCGTCAACCCGCTGGCAATTTTCTAGCTTGATGGCCGAAATCTACGAGGACATATATGGCCGCCGGATTCAGCTCACCGATGAGGGATGGGAGCATATCATTGGTGAGCATGAATTCATGGTTCACTTTCGCGCGGAAATCGGCGAAACGCTGCGGGAACCGGATGAAATCCGGCGGTCACTAACGGAACCAATCACCGGGCGCCTATATTACAAGTGGTACAATGAAACTGTCATAGGCAACAAGTGGGTATGTGTGGTAGTCAAGGTTTTGCCTGATGAAGCCTTCATTAAAACAGCATACGCCACCAGCAGAATGCAACGAGGTGACCGGCTATGGCCGACATAACCGTTTCAGGGAAAGCCTTACCGGAAATCAAAGACGTGAATCTCCTCGAAAAAGGGATAATCAAGGTCTCTTACGACAACGACGGGTATATGCTCGAGGTAATCTGGTTCAGCGGCTACTCTTACTTCGACGGAACCGAGCACGAAGACGTGCTGGTGATGGTGGCGATGGACGATGACGCCTTCGGGTTTATGATTCACGGAGTTGAGTGGATAACCGACGGCGTGGACGGCTACGTTACCGTCAACCTGAAAAGCGACCTGGAAAAATACGCCAACGCCGCATCCCCAAACGGCCAGGACGCGGGCGACGAGTGGCGCTACAACCCCATCGAGCGCGGCGTAATCAACATCCGGTACGACCGCGACCGGAACTATTGCCATGTGTTCTGGGCCAACGGCGCGACTTATGTCACCGGAACAAATAACGAGAACGTGTTGGCGTCTTTCAACGGAGACGGCATTCTCTGCGGGTTCAGAATAATCAACACCGACAAGGTAAGAGAAAACCCGCGGGGATGGGTAGACGCCGAATTGCAAATCAAGATGGACGCATCTATCTCAGTTCAAGCAGGAGATAACTAACAATGACCACGCAATCAAACACCCTGTCCGGCAGAATCGCCATCGTTACCGGCGCCGCCAGCCCCATCGGCATGGGCCGCTCCATCACCACCGGGTTCGTGCGGGCCGGCGCGCGGGTGGCCATGCTCGACGTCAACGAGGACTGGCTGGAGCAGTCGGCCAACGACCTGCGCGAGATCGGCGGCGACGATGCCGTGCTGCCCATAGTCGTCGACGTGACCAGCCCGGAGTCGGTGCAGAACGCGGTGCAGCGCACCATCGGCGAGCTGGGCGGGCTGCACATCCTGGTGAACAACGCTGGCATCAACGCCCGCACCGCCGGGTTCGGAGTGGGCGGGGCGGGCAGCCAGAACCCTTACTGGTCCCTTCCACCTGATGCATGGCTGCGGGTGATCGACGTCAATCTCAGCGGGCCGTTCCTTATGTCCCACGCCGTCGCTCCCCACATGATCGAGCAGGGATTCGGGCGCATCATCGGCGTCACCACCAGCATGGACACCATGTGGCGCAAGGGCGGCGCGCCCTACGGCCCGTCCAAGGCTGGCCACGAGGCCCTGGTCGCAATCATGGCCCAGGACCTGGAGGGCACCGGCGTCACCGCCAACGTGCTGACCCCCGGCGGCGCCACGGCCACCAACATGGTCCTTCCCCCCGAGGGCGCTACGACTGACGCGCTGATTCAGCCCGATGCCATGCAGTCGCCGTCGGTCTGGATCGCCTCCGACGACGCCAGCCACTGGAACGGCCGCCGCATCATCGCCTACTACTGGGACGACGCCCTGCCCCTGGAGGAGCGGCTGGAGAGGTGCAGCGCCCCCGCCGCCTGGCCGCAGCTGGGCCTCCAGGCCGTCCACCCCGACTGGTTCGGCCGGGGGTAGCAGACGGCAATAAAAGCAGCGAGCGCAAGGGACAGCAGGGTTTCTTTCCTGCTGTCCCTTGCGCTACTGGGGCAACTTGTTTATAGTCCCTGTTGTCCACAGTTTTCAGGAATCCAGCAACACCATACAGGATAGAGGCAAGCGATGGTACTTTCAGCTAACGGCAAAAGTAGTAAGCATAATATCATCGGCGCCCCGGCTCCAATATGTTACTACTGCGGAAAAGAACTGGATTTCGAGTTTGACTGTTCCTGCCTAACCTGTGGGCGCATAGCCTGCGACAACCACAACGATGTTTGCCAAGAAGATGACGACGATTACGAGGAAAAGGGATGTGACTTGGTCACCTGCGTCGTATGCTCCAATGAACACACAAAAACCCATCATCCAGAAATCTTGTAGGGACGCCAAATGAACGATGATGCAGCTTCACGGGCAATAGCCCAGAAAGGTTTGGAGTTAATCGAAGAGGCAATAATCAGGCTGCTGGAACATAATCCGCAAGGCTTACGGAATGTAGACATTACAGATGCTTTGGGTTTGCGCTCCGATTTCCAAGGCGGACATCGGAATTATCTTACCTACTCTGTGCTGGGCATACTTCTTGACAAAGGGAAAGTTGTCCGGGATGAGGGAAATAGACGTTACATCAAAGCGTAACCCGTTGAGGTGCGTGTCAATTCGATAGGCGGTGAATACCCGTGGAAGATTACTCGCGGAAAACTCAAGACTTGCTGAACTCCGCCGACCGGGCTTTTGACGGCAACGATATGCGAGAGGGCTCGCGGCTGATGTGGGAAGCGGCCCGAACTAGCATAGCCGCTGTTGCCGCCAGGCACGGTTGGCCTTGCGACAGCCTGGACGAAATCAAGCAAGTCATGTATCAACTAGACAGTGGCACCGGGGAATGGAAGCGCGCCGACTATCCGTGGCACTTCGCTCAATTCACTGTCGCCGATATATTTCGGGAACACGCTGAGACCGATGAGTGGGAGTATCCGGAATTCCAATGGACGGAACCGGAATTCAGGATGGGCCGCAAGTCAGTTAAACGATTTGTTTCCGCGTTGATGGAATACGCTGCCCATGAGCGTAAAGCTCAATGACCTATGAGGAACATATAGCGTCGGCGAGACTATTTTTGCACGCAGAGGAACTGCTAATTAGGTCGGGAATGGACATGGCAGCCGCCGAGGTTGTGTGGGGCGCAGCGATTCAAGCCATTGACGCTACCAACCATCGGATGGGAGCTAGACATACGAGCAACAACCGCGACCAAGCACAAATCGTTGAATATCTGGAGAACAAATATGGGCCGGAATCGCTGAATGCGGGATTCGCCTCCGTAAAAGACATGTTGCACAACCATTTTTACACCGGACGTTTAAGCAGCGAGGAACTTCCTCTGCATCTGGAAACGGGGATAGCTTTTGTGAACCGCATGATTGAACTATCGGAGATGGAAGGCTCGCCAAACTGAACTGCCGTCATCTAGCTGGCTGCCGCCCGCCGCGACAGGTCCGGCGGCGTGGCGTAGCGGGGGTCGGCGATGGGCTGGCCGGGCGCAGGCGGCTCCAGGAAGGTCACGCTGTCGTAGAAATCGTCCAGAGCAATAAACGTTCCGTTCTCCTCGGCCCATTCCCGCATCCGGCGGTTGCAGCTATGCCGCCACGAAAGCACCTCTATGCGCCATCCCTTGTTGCGCATTCGCTCCAAATCGGCGTGAAAGCCGACGCCATCGGCAAAGCCGCTGCCGTCGCCGGTGAGCAGGACGGCAATGCCTGGGTCATCCAAATGGTCAACTCCATCACGCAACATTGCTATTTGCAGAGCGCCCTGTTCCAGTAATTGAACCTTTGAACCTTCGTTTTCCAGGCGGTTCCATACGTGATGCAGTTCAGGGGGAATGAAGCCTACGGCGGTTGCGTGCCCTAATCCTCGCCCGGCACGAGCCAACTCCAGCAGGTTCTGGAAGTGAAGGCGGACGCGAAAACGAGCCGCCTCGCCTTCACGCTCTCCTGCAACTTGCTGGGCACTCTTGAAAATGTTGGAGTTGTCCCAATAGACAAACACCTTTTCCATGGTGGTCCAACCCTTACTTCCCAGTCTCGCTAAGCTCCGCTATCAACTCGCCAACCATCGATCGCCTTGTCCAGTGTGTACATGGCCGTGTTGCAACGGATACTGCCAACCCGGCGGGGGAGCCATATCCCCTAGTCCACCATCTTGACCGGCTGGCGGGTTATGTGGTGGCGGAAGAATCCGGGGGGAGTCGCGGCGCGCCTCCTCAATACCCGGTGGTACAGGAACCACAGAACTGAAGTCATAAGGAGAGACACGGCTGCCTCCTTTCTCGGTGCGGCTGTGTTGGCAGCGGCGGATGGTTCCGCCGCTGCCGCTGCGTCTGTCGCGGTTACTTGCCGGCCTTGATGAACTCGGCGATGCGCTCGCCGATCATCATGGTCGTCACGTTGGTGTTGGCGCGGATGCAGTCAGGCATTATCGAGGCGTCGGCCACCCGCAGGCCCTCGAGGCCGTGCACCCTGCCGTGCTGGCTGACCACGGCCATGGGGTCGTCGGCCGGGCCCATCTTGGCGGTGCAGGAAATGTGCTGCGAGGTCGTGACCTCCCGGAACAGGTACCCGTCCAGGGCCTCGTCGCTGGCCAGCTCGGCGTCGGTGGGCTCGATTCGCTCCTGGATGATGTCTTTGAACGCATCGGTCTCGCCGATCTGGACGCAGAGACGCACCGTCTCCCGCATGCGCTCCAGGTCGAACGGGTTCTCCAGGTAACGGTAATCGAGGAAGGGCTGCTGCGCCGGGTCTGCCGATTGCAGGCGCACCTCGCCAGCGCCCGCGGCCAACTGGATGCCGCTGGTCAGGCGGATGCCCACCGGCTCCATGCGGTCGCCGCCCCGATTGATGCGCTCGGTGGCGAAGGACTGCATGGACATTTTCATGTCGTTGCGCAGGTCCGACCCGTCGGCGGTGTAGCGCAGGGTGACCTGCATCCGCGGGGCCAGACCGTCCAGCGGCACCTCCGGCCTGGTGCGCCAGGTGACCCAGATGAGCGGATGGTCGCGCATGTTCTGCCCCACGCCGGGCAGGTCGGCCACCACCGGGATGCCGTACTCTTGCAGGTGGGCTGCCGGGCCGATGCCGGACAGCATCAGGATGTGAGGCGAGCCGATGGCGCCGGAGCTGAGGATAATCTCGTTGCCGTAGACGTTGAACACCTCGCCGCCGCTTTCCACCTGCGCGCCCACCGCCTTATTGCCCTCGAACAGGATCCTCTGCACGTGGCAGTTGGCGCGGAGGGTCAGGTTGAGGCGGTGCCGTCCCTGGTCAAGGTAGCCCAGGGCGGTGCTCATCCGCACGCCGCCGGGGTTATTGAACGGCGTGGGGCCGACGCCGGTGGAGTCAGGGTTGTTGTGGTCGGGGCTGTCGGGGTAGCCGAGGTCGCGACATGCCTGGTAGAACGCGGCCTGCGCCGGGTGCCAGGTGTCGGGCTTGAAACGGTGGCAGACGATGGGGCCGTCGGTACCGTGGAAATCGTCGGAGAAGTCGGTGTCGGTCTCCAGCTTGCGGAAATAGGGCAGGCAGTCGGTGTATTTCCATTCGTCGTTGCCAGCCTCGGCCCACGAGTCGTAGTCCTCGGGCACGCCGCGCAGGAACACCTGTCCGTTGATGGCGCTGGAGCCGCCGGTTACCTTGCCGCGCGGCACCAGCATCGGCGGCGCGGACTCGGTGGCCTTGCCAGTGAACTGCCAGTTGTGGTCGCTGACCATGATGTCGATTTCGGTGGAGTAGCCGAACTTGACCTCTTCGGGCAACCGCTCGAAGTCGGGGTAGTCCGGCCCGGCCTCCAGCAACAGCACCGACACGTTGGGGTCTTCGGTCAGCCGCGTCGCGATGATGGAGCCGGCCGACCCGGCGCCAATCACGATGTAGTCGTAATTCATCTTCGGCTCCTTACTGGGACGCAAAGACGCAAGGCCGCAATGAGAAACTTTGCGTCTTTGCGCCCTTGCGTTTAGATGAGCGCGTCCGGCGTCTGGATGCCGTCGAGGTCGGCGTCGGTGGCCGGGTCGTTTAGGGTCATGCCCAGGTCGGTGGTCATGTAGTGGTAGACCTGCTTGAGGTGGTGGGTGCTGTGGCTGAGCACGATGTTCAGCAGTTCCAGCACGGTGACCTCGCCGCCGTAGTGGGCTGGCACCACGCGCTCGAACCCCTCGGTGTTGCCGCTGTCCAGGAAAGCGATGATGTCGTCCCGAACCTTGAGGCCGTACTCCGCGATCTGCGGCGCGGTGGTCACGCCCTCCAGCCGCTTGTCCTGGGCCTGCATGTCGTCCCAGCTCATGCTGCCCACCTCGTGCGACAGGTAGGCGATTTCCGGGAACGCCAGTATGTGCAGCACGGTGTCGCGCAGGCTCCAGGGACGCCAGGGAACGATGGTGTCAAGCTGCTCCTGGCTGAACTGGTTGTTGGCCCGGACAGTGGCGCTGAGGATCGCGCCGTACTTCTCTGCCAGCCACGAGGTCTTGCCGGACAGGTCAACCGACACGTCCAGCTTGAGGGCCGGTATGAGTTTTCGAGGGTAGTAGCCGATGATGACTTCGGTGTCGTCGATGATGGTGACCGGCAGAGACTTGATGCCGCGGCTGCGCAGATGCTCCACTGCGGCGGGTTCGCTCAGCAGGTCGTGATGTTCGTATTCAATGCCGTTGGACTTGAGGAACTCTTCCAGAGTCCGGCAACTGAATCAACCAGGCTGGGTATAGACCTGAACGTCCATGACCATACCAATTTCCTCCGTGAGAAAATGCTGCGGGTATCCTATCACGGCGCGGGCGGAAACGGCATCCGGCGGCAAGCTCAGCAGGGCAATCGCGTCTTGATTTCCGCAGACAACCAAGTTGGCATTGGTCGGGCGGATGCACGGGGTTCCAGGCGCCAATTTTCGGTGCATCCTCTCTTTTGCTCTTATTTCCTCTCATTTTCCCCACTGGCGGGCGTCCTGTACTCTGCGAGGCGGGGCACTGCATCCGTTCCTCTACAAGCTCGGAAGAAAGGCTACGGCCGGAATATCCACCGGCGTGGAAGACATGCTAAAGAGGCGGCGTCGGACTTGGAAAGGGGGAAATGTCAGCAAAATGATTCCAACGCCCAAAAGACGCGATTGCCCTGACACGCTCAGGATGACAGGCGGCAAGAGCAGGGTGCCCTGCGCCGCGGGTCGGTCAGGCGGCGGCTGTTACCGCTGGCGTGTCCAGAGGCGAATGCCTGCCCAGACGTTCAGGACGGGTATCATCCCGTTCAGCACGATCCAGACCCAGGAATGGCCTTCGCCCTCGTCCAGTTCCTTGATCCAGTTGTAGAAGAACAGGTAGGCGATGAACAACCCTAGATAAAGCACAAAATCGGGTTCGAGCAATCCCCGACGCGCCGGGCCGTCATCTGCGCCGCCCGGACGGGCCTTGCTCCAAGCGCAGAACGCGAGTACCAGCAGGATGCTGGCGGCCATCAGCGGGTTGAGGTAGGTCCAGAGGTCGTGCCTGCCGCCGGGAATAATTGCCTGTGCCACCACGGCAATCGCCACCAGGATGAGAAACGAGCCGATTATCCGCTTGACCATTTCCATGCGACACAGTTCCTTTGTGTGATACCAGACTCGCGCCCGACGGCGCGCTGCCCAATCTTACCAGCAAGGACACTGACGGGGCTTGCCCGCCTGATTCTCCCTCTCCCTTGAGGGAGAGGGTTGGGGTGAGGGTGAAATCACGGGTATCGGTACTTTGCCTGTATCGGGGAGACGCCCCCACCCTAACCCTCCCCCGGAGGGAGAGGGAACCAATAAAAGGGTATTCTCAGTGTGTGTTGGTATTCCCATGTAGGGGCGCACAGCGGTGCGCCCTGGCCCCCGGTTCCGGCATAATTCTCTCCTGCTCAGACACGGGCGCACGGCTGTGCGCCCCTACGCGGCGGGGCCAAACAGACAAATCGCGTCCAATACCAACACACGTTGGGAATACCAATAAAAGGCTCTCCAGGCCAAGCAAAGCGTGGATGTGTCATAATGTCGCCCAAACTCGCCGCGCACCGCGGCAGCCATAGGGCGGGAGGGAGAGATGGCTTCCTTTTGGGAAACGATTCACGTGGGCGACCGGGATATGCACGTTTACGCCAGTGTGCCCAGCGGCATGGGCGGCGGGCCGTTCCCGGCGGTCATTGTCAGCCAGCACGGGGGCGGCGTCGACCAGTTCATCCGCGACATGTCGGACAAGCTGGCCGAGGCGGGATTCGCCGCCGTTGCGCCCGACCTGTTTCACCGTTTCACCGAGGAGCAACTGAACGACCGCACCGGGCGCATCTCGCACCTCAGCGACCCGGACATTGTCGCGGACATCGGCTCCACCGTGGACTGGCTGCGGGCGCACCCGGCGATTCAGGGCGACAAGATTGGCATCACCGGGTTCTGCATGGGCGGGCGCGTGGCCTGGCTGGGGGCAGCCACCAACCGCCACATCCGGGCCTGCGTCCCTTATTACGGCGGCAACATTTTCGTGACATGGGGCGCGGGCGAGACCACCCCGTTCGAGCTGGCCTCGGGCATCCAGTGCCCGGTATTATTCCATTTCGGCGGGATCGACGAAAATCCGTCGCTGGCCGACCGCGACAAGCTGGACGCTGAGCTGACCCGCCTTGGCGTCGACCACCAGTTCCACACCTACGATGGGGCCGATCACGCATTTATGGACTACACCGCGCACCGCCACCACCAGGCGGCGTCTGACGCCTCCTGGCCCCGGACGGTGGAGTTCTTTACCAGCCACCTGATGGGGTAGGGTACGCCCTCACCCCAACCCTCTCCCAGAGGGAGAGGGAGCATTTGCATAAGGAGACGACAATGAAATACGACTACATCATCCTGGGGGCCGGGTCGGCCGGCTGCACGCTGGCCAGTCGGCTGTCGGAAGACCCGTCCAAGAGCGTGCTGCTGCTGGAGGCCGGGCCGGACTACCCGGACTTTGAGACGTACCCCGACGATCTGAAATTCGGCTACGACCAGACCGCCTCGGCCATCGACGCTCCGCACAACTGGTCGTTCCAGGGCAACACCACTCCCCTGGCGGCAGAACCCATGCCCGTCCCCCGCGGCCGGGTGGTTGGCGGCTCCAGCGCCATCAACGGCCAGGTGCTGCTGCGCGGCGTGCCCGAGGACTACGACGCCTGGGCCGCCCTGGGCAACGACCAGTGGGGGTTCACCAGCGTCCTGCCATACCTGCGCAAGCTGGAAAGCGACATGGACTTTGGCGCCGACGATTTCCACAACGACGACGGCTTTATCCCCGTCCGCCGTTTTGCCCGCGAGACCTGGCTGCCAGCGCAGCAGGCGTTCTACAACGCGGCCCGCTCCGCCGGGTTCGCCGACGATCCAGACATGAATCACCCCGATTCGGGCGGCGTCGGCCCCATCCCCATGAACAACCCCAACGGCGTGCGCATGAGCACCTCGCTGACTTTCCTGGGCGCGGCCCGGCACCGCCTGAACCTGACGGTCAAGGCCAACGTGACCGTGCATCGCGTGCTGTTCGACGGCAAAAAGGCCGTGGGCGCACAGGTGGAGAGCGGCGGCGAGACTTTCACCGTCGAGGGCGCGGAGATCATCCTCTGCTCCGGGGCCATCGCCTCGCCGCAGATACTGATGCTGTCCGGTGTCGGCCCGGCGGCCACGCTGGATAAGTTCGGCATCCCCATGGTGCAGGACACGCCCGGCGTCGGGCAGAACCTGCGCGACCATCCCAACATCCGCGTGCCCATCGAGGTCAAGGAGGATTTCCCCCTCAACCCGCAGGACCCGCGCTCGCAGGTGGCCCTGCGCTACACCGCCACGGGATCGAACCTCCGCAATGACATCCAGATCATGGCCTCGTCATTCTCGTCGCCCATCTCCGGCGACCCGCTGGAAGCGGAGGGCATCCGGTTCACCTGCATCCTGGAGCTGGCCTACGGCAAGGGCCATCTGACCCTCACGTCCACCGATCCCAACCAGCAGCCGGAGCTGAACTACAACTACTTCGCCGACGATCCCCGCGACCTGGCCCGCATGCGCGAGGCGGTGCGGCTGTGCATCAGCTTCCTGGATCATCCGGACTATGCCGATATCGTCAAGGGCGTGCTGGAGCCGCAGCCGGCCGACATGGAGTCGGACGAGACGCTGGACAACTGGTTGATGCGCAACGTGACGACCACCCAGCACATCTCCGGCACCTGCAAGATGGGGCCAGACAGCGACCCAATGTCCGTGGTGGACCAGCAGTGCCGGGTCAAGGGACTGGAGAACCTGCGCGTCATCGACGCGTCGGTGATGCCCGACTGCATCCGCGCCAACACCAACTGCACCACCATCATGATCGCCGAGCGCATGTCCGACATCATCAAGAGCACATAGAGGCACTATCCCGCTCGGACAAAATTCCCTCCCCCTCAGGGGGAGGGGTAGGGTGGGGGTGAAATCCTGAACTGTGATTCGTATGATTGGTTTGATTACCTTGATTACAGTCAAGCATCACAGCAATCACGGTAATCACAAGAATCACAGTTCAGACATTTCCCGGGGCCTTTCGATTTATTTGTCTGAATCAGGATTTACTGGATTATAGGATTCACAGGATTTGCCGCCGTCCGATGCATGCCAGTTTGTTGATGCGAGAATTTCACCCCCACCCTAACCCTCCCCCTCAGGGGGAGGGAATAATCGAAAGGCCCTGGACATCTCCCCCCTGTCGCATTGACCCCTCCTTTGATAAAGTGGAATGGAGGGGTTTTCCTTTTGCACTGGCCCCAATAGCTGCCCGGAGGTGACGCCGATGAGCGCCGTAACCACAATCCTGCCGACGAAGCTGCCTCCGGGACCGCGCGGCCTGCCGGTGTTCGGCTCGCTGCTGGAGATCCGGCACGACACCCACCTGGCCATCGACCGCCTGGCCAAGCGCTACGGCGACATCTGCCTGATGAAATTCGGCAGCGTCCCGACAGTGGTCATCAGCAACGCCGACCTGTTGCAGGAGGCCTTCGGCAAGGCGGTGCTGGCCGACCGCTGGGTCAGCGAAATCATGGACATACTGAGCGGCCAGAAAGACCTGGTGCTTGCGCCCTACGGAGACCACTGGCGGCAGATGCAGCGCTTCGCCAACCGCGAGCTGCTCAGCACCAGGAACATCGACACCGTGCGCGAGCGTTACATCGAGCGCGTGGTCGACGGGCTGGCCAGCGAAGTGGCGGAGGCGGGAGACCGGGACGAACTGATCTATCCCATGCAATTGACGATGCGGAGCAATTCGAACCTGATGTTCCGCGCGCTTTTCGGCAGGGACGAGGACGAATCGCCGGAATTCACGGAACAGCGGGACACGCTGCTCAATTACATCACCTGGCTGTTCGCCAGCGCGACGGCAACCAATCTGGCCGACTACATTCCCTGGCTCAGGTTCCTGCCCAACAACGGCGTCAAGGAGGCTGTCCGCCAGGCCGCGGTTAGCAACGCGGTTATCACGTCCCTGATCGAGGCGGCCCGCGTCCGGCCCGGCGTGGACCTGTCTGCGCCCACTTGCCTGGTTGAGGTGATGCTAGCCAAGGAGGACGCCGGGGAAATCAGCTCCGAGATGACCTCTGACCTGTGCGCCGACATGATTATCGCAGGCACCGACACCTCGGCCCAGACGGTCAACTGGTTCCTGCTCATAATGGCCAACCGCCCCGAGATTCAGGCCCGGATGCACGAGGAACTGGACCGGGTGGTCGGGCGCGACGCCCTGCCCACCGTGGAGGACCGGACGCGCCTGCCGTACACGTTCGCCTGCCTGGCCGAGTCCATGCGCTACCGCACCATCGGCCCGCTGGGACTGCCGCACAAGGCGTCCGAGGACACCGAGATTGGCGGCTATCTCATACCGGCGGGAACGCAGGTGCTGGGCAACATCTACTCCATCCACCACGACCCGCAGTACTGGGATTCGCCCAACGAATTCATACCGGAGCGGTTCATGCCCCAGGCCGACGGCTCCATGTCGCCCGCGCTGACCGGCCCGGCCTACCTGCCTTTCGGCACCGGGCATCGCCGCTGCCCCGGCCGCCGCTTCGCCGAGACCACGGTGTGGATGCACGTCACCCGCATGCTCCACCAGCTCCAATTCGAAACGCCCGACGGCGCGCCCATCACCGAGGACGAGGCCTTCGGCCTGGCCATCTCCCCCAAGCCCTATGCGCTGAAGGCCACCCGGAGGTGGTAGTGGGCCAAAAATCCAGGTGAGAAAGGGCCACTGCGTAAAGGTGGCGGAAAAGCGATTATGATGCGGTAGCTATCCGGTACGTTGGCGGTTGAAAGCGGATAGGATCGCTTCTTCGAGTTTGTTGGGCAGGACTTCATAGCCGGCCAAGTCGTGGACGTTGTCGTCCCTGACGTGGAGTTGTCCTTCCCCAACATTCCCTCGGTGCTGCCCCACAGAGAAGTAGCGATTCGTCTCAACTTCGCGGGAAGCGAGTACCCAATACCGGATTACGTCCGTCCATACTCCAATCCAGACAAACACATCACAACAGTAAGGTTTCAACTGCTGAAAGTTCATCAAGAACCCTTTACCGGAATCCGATGCCAGTCCTCTTACATACAGAGGCCCCTCCGTATCCGAATCAACAGCCCGGGAAGCCTTTACTTCAATACGAATTCCATCCAGATAGAAATCGTACTGGCCTGAATACTCAGGGTCAACAGATTTGGACGGCTTTTGCAAGGCCGGAACCAGACTTTTTAACTGGCCTTGGGCCCACGACTCTCCAAAAGTGCGCGGCGCGGTTATCTCAAAAACGTACAGATACAGATTCCTTGCGGCGTAGTTGTCTCGCAATTCGTGATATGCCTCAATGGACAGAACGCCCGAGGCGAGAAGAGCTGAAATGAGATATTCATACTCGTTGAAAGGGTATACCGACACCAGCGAGTCCAGCCGCTCCCGGATTTCCTGTTCGTTGGGCAACCGGGCAAGCAGGATGTTGATTTCTCTTTGCAGGTGTTCCATGCAAGCTCACCTTAAAGTAAGGAATTCTGTATAGCAGGTCGTTTTTCGGGCATGGATTTCTGGGCGAGTTCCTGAACATCTCCCTCAAAAGGATGCCCACTTTGCCAACCAACCCGCCCGGTGGCCCGGAATCTCTCCAGTCGCCTGATGGTGATTTCCGCGTAAATCGGGTCTATGTCAGCCGTGAAACACCTGCGGCCAAACGTTTCAGAAGCGAGTAAGGTTGTGCCTGAGTGTGCAAAGAAATCTATTACCAAGCCGTCTTCGTCCGAACTGGCTTGGATAATCCTTTGAATAGACTTCAACGGTTTTTGGGCAAAACAGCCGGAAACATTTTCCTCCATACGGTAGAACGGTTGTTGAATGTCTACCCAGACGTTTCCGGCCCGTATAGTGTTGGAGTGACTTCGTTCCAGATTTTCGGTGACTTTCCCATTTACTTCTTTGTAATATCCGCGAAGAATTTTGGGAATGTCCGTATACTCCGCTTCTACAGAGAAAACGGGACTGCCTTTGACGTAATACAGCAATTCCTGGCGAACTGCCATCCAGTTTTTGGGTGTCCCATATCCGCGCTGATTTCGCATAGTAATAAAGCTGCGAGAGCGAAAGGGCTGTTCCCGCATCATCAGCATAAAATCTGGCAAGGGCTGGAACCCGTCATTCTGGTCTGCGCCCAACCAGACATACAGCGATGCGTCAGGCGCAAGCGCAACATCAGTTAACTCTACCCACTGTCGGCACCATTCGATATAAGCGGCGACTGACCGTAGCTCAAAAGCCGCCAAATTATAGGGCGGGTCATGAACTGCCAGTTGGGCAAGCTCACCTCCCATCAGTGTTTGCACCGCTTCACCATCGGCAGCGTCCAGGCAACCGACCCGATGGCCGCGAACATCGTCGGTCCAGATTTCGCCGGGACTCAGACGGCAGTAAGGCAACAATCGTTCTCTCACCTCCGGCGACGAGTCCAGTCTTGGAAGAGGGTTGTTCCGCATCTCCGTGGACACTCCCAGTATCCGGCCTAGGCCGGGAGATGATTTACCCTAACTGCATTGCCATCCGTTTGCAAGAAAAATTCTGTATCTGATTTGGGATCTCAACAACATCCGCAGGCATAGGCGTCATTGAGATTTTCACTTCCCTATCACCCCAGTTGCTCCAGCGCCCGCCTATCGAGCATCATCTTGACTGGGCTTATGGGGCGGAAGGTTCGGGACATCCGCACGTCGCCGGCCAGGCTGCACAGGGTGTAGGCGTCGTAGGGTTCCATGCCCTTTTCCTGCACCAGGAAATCGACCATGCTGCGAACTGCGCCTTTCATCGCCGGGCCAAGCTCCTCGCCGTAGTAGAGGACGACGAAATAGTCCGGAGTGATGGCGCGGGGACACTCGATTCCCATGCCTTTCTCGACGGTCACGCGGATGTGGCTGTCGGCGGCGCACTCGGCGCCGGTGCCGCCCACGGCGCCGTCGCCCACCACGGCGTGGCAGTCGCCCATGGCCAGCAGGCCGCCCTCCACGAACACCGGCAGGTACAGCGTGCTGCCCTCGACCAGCTCCTTGATGTCGATGTCGCCGCCGTAGGGGCCGCTGTCGCTGGCTGTCAGTTGCGGGTAGGTGGGCGTCGTGGCCACCAGGCCCATGGACGGGTTGAGCGGCAGCCGGACGCCCGACGGCAGGACTACGTGGCCGTCCTCGATGGTCATGACCGTGGGGTAGGCCCGGTCAAACTCCTGTTCCAGGAAGCCGCGACCCGGCGAGACCATGTGGGCCGCGCCCTCCGAGGCCCGGGGCGTGACGCTGAGGAAATCCACCCGGAGCGCGTCGCCCGGCTCCGCGCCGTTGACGTAAATGGGGCCGATGGCCGGGCCTTTGAGCTGCTTTTCGTCCAGCGCCTTGGGATCCCGGATACCCTCAAAAGCGTCCCACGTCTCTACCATCAGTTCCTCGCCCGATTCGATGGTGATGGCTGGCGGGTTGGCCGGGTCGAGAACGTAGATCTTGTGGTCGCGGGTGAGCCGTTTCATCTTGGCCTCCTGCCTGCTTTGTCGAGTGCTAATGCGCCTTGCCGTTCAGCAATTCCAGCCGGTAGCTCACTCCCACATCGGGGTCCAGGTCAACGACGCAGACTGCCCCCTGCTCGGGCGCGCCGATGGGGCCATAGGGACAGCCGGAGTACACGGCGGTGGTATCGGCGCGGGAAACGTCGGCGTGCCTGTCCCAGTGTCCCAGCGCCAGGTAGTGGCAATTGGCCGCGGCCACGTCGTCCGGGTAGATCGGCGACGAGCGTTGATCCCGGTCGTTCTCGAAGTGGAAGTGGCCGTGAGCCAGGGCCACCAGCCAGCGCCCCGGCGACGGAGCAGGCATCCCGTCGAGCGGCTGGAAGCTGGGAGTGTGCGACAGCATGGCTCGTCCCCAAAGTTCCAGGCCCAATTCCGGAAAGGCCAAAGTTTCTCCGCCCGGTTCACGGATTACGCTCAGGTTGGCCGGCGCGTCGAGGAAGGGGCTGCGCCGGTACACCGAGGTCTGGTGAGCCAGGTCGTGGTTGCCGGGCAGCACGATGACCGGAGCGTCTACCAGCGCCATCTGCGCCACGAACCATTCCACCACGTCGTCGGAGACGCGCTCGTTGTCGAACACGTCACCCGCCAGCAGCAGGGCGTCGCCACCCACGCGCTTGACCGCATCCACTACCGACGGCAGCACTTCCTCCCCCCTCGGGTGCCCGGCGGGGTCGCCGAGATGCGTGTCGGACGTGTGGATCAGGCGGAGTTTGCGGCCTGGATTCGACGATTTCAATTGACGCAACGCAGTATTCACCTTTATCGTGGATTAAGCTGATTGTGGCAGGTTGGGCTTATGATAATTACCGTGACTATCGACGACGAAATCGCAAAGCGAGTCCACATAATCGCCGCAGACAAGGATACCACGCTGACGGCAATGGTGCGGGAATACCTGACCTCGGTGGCCGACGCCGAGCCCCCTGAGCTCGACGCCGCCGCCCGCCAAGACGCCGCCGACAAAGTGCGTGACATCATGGCTTCATTGGTCGGTCGTGACGCCGCGCCCGGAACAGAGGCGGGCAGGGAAGCCGCCGCCAAGTTCCTAGAAACCGTACGACAACTCAGCCGTCCCATGGGACCCAGGAACTGGACCAGAGATGATCTCTACGACCGGCCAAAGGCCTATTTCAAGCGCGACTGACAAGTCTTTCATAGATTCAAACGTCCTCATTTATTCCTACGACAGCGCCGACCCACGTAAGCAATCAGTCGCAGCGGCGCTTGTCGCAGATATCCTGATGCAAGGAAATGGCGCGGTGTCAGTCCAGGTTCTGGGCGAGTTCTTCAACAGCGTTACCCGCCGTATTGCCAATCCCCTGTCTGTGGAGGAGGCGGGTAGAGCTGTTGACGCGATTGGCTCGTCAGCCACTCTGGATGTGCTAAACATCGATATGGAGATGGTGCATCGGGCCATTGCAACGCACAGGCAGTATGGGACCACCTACTGGGACTCCCTCATTATCGCCGCGGCGGAGAGGGCGGGCTGCTCGGCCATACTCTCCGAAGATTTCAACACCGGGCAATCCTACCACGGCATAGTCGCAGTCAACCCATTCCTGACTCAGCCTCAGTAGCCCCGCCTTTCCGGTAACAGCAGACCGGCCCTCTAGCTGCCAATCACCCCCCGCTCCCGCAGGTCGGCTATCTGCTCGGCCGTAAAGCCCTGCTCCGACAGCACCTCGTCGTTGTGCTGGCCCAGCAGCGGCGGCGGGCGGCGGATGGATGCTGGCGACTCGGTGAGCTTCAGCGGCGAGCCGGGTGTCTTTAGTTCGGGCACGTTGGGATGCTCCATCTCGGCGATCATGTTCCGAGCCAGCACCTGCGGGTTGGTGACTACCTGCGATACGCTGTTGATCGGCCCGCAAGGTACGCCCGCGCCGTTGATCACCTTAACCCAGTGCTCCGTGCTCTCGTGCTTGAACATCTCCATCAGGATGCTTACGCATTCCTCGCGGTGGGCCACCCGGTCGGTGTTGGTCGTGAATCGCGGGTCCTCCAGCAGGTCATCACGCCCGATGGCCCGGCAGGTCCGCTCCCACAGGCCCTGGTTGGCGCATCCGAGGATGAAATAGCCGTCCGACGACGCGAAGCTCTGGTACGGCACCAGGCTGGGATGCCCCGACCCCATGCGCTCCGGGTCTTCGCCCGTGCCCAGGTAGCGGGTTGCGTGGTAGCTGAGGGCGGCCACCTGCCCGTCCAGCAGGGCCGCCTCCACCCACTGGCCCTTGCCAGTCTGGTCGCGCTGCCTCAAAGCAGTGACCACGGTGCCGTAGGCCATCATCCCGGTGAACAGGTCAACCAGCGAGAAACCCACCCGTTGCGGCAGGCCGTCCGGCTCGCCGGTAAGGTGCATCAGGCCGCTGTACGCCTGGATAATCAGGTCGTAGCCCGGCATGTTCGCCATAGGGCCGGTGCGCCCGTAGCCGGAGATGGAGCAGTAGACGATGCCGGGATTGACGGCGCTGATGTCGTCGTAGCCCAGCCCCATGCGCTCCAGAGTTCCGGCGCGGAAACTCTCGATCATCACGTCGGCCTCGGCGGCCATCTTGCGCACCAGTTCGACGCCCTCCGCCTCTTTCAGGTTGACGGTGATGCTGCGCTTGTTGCGGTTGAACGTTACAAACTGGGTGCTTTCGCCGTTCCAGAAGGGCGTCCAGTGGCGAATCTCGTCGCCGAGAGATGGCTCCTCGATCTTTACCACGTCCGCGCCCATATCGCCCAGCAGCATGGTGCAAAAGGGCCCAGCAAGTGTCCTGGTCAGGTCAACCACCTTAATGTCGTCCAGTGCGCCAGCCATGTCCCGAATCTCCGGTATGTTTCAATTTGCAATCAATTTCACAATCTGCCGATTATAGCACGGTGGCAGTTGTCTCAATCAGGATAGGAGTTATGCAGTTGAAGAGTTCACCCCCACCCTAACCCTCCCCCTCAGGGGGAGGGGATATAGCGTAAGACACCATTGCCCTGATGTTCAGGATGCCGGGATATGTGGAATATCCTGATATATCCTACAATCCTGTACATCCTGATTCTGACGATATGAGGGCGGCTATGAGCTTGGGCAGTGCGCCGGGAATCGTGGTGCTGGGCGGCATCAACATGGACCTGGTCACCTACTCCGGGCGGTTCCCCAACCCTGGAGAGACCTTGGTGGGGCACCGTTTCCTCACCTACGCTGGCGGCAAGGGCGCCAACCAGGCCGTCGCCGCCGCCCGGATGGGTGGCCGCACGGCAATGGTCGGACAGGTGGGCGACGACATGTTCGGCCCGCAGTTGCTGGACGGACTCCGCGCAGCGGACGTTGACGTCGCCGGGGTCGCCGTGGCCGGGGGAGAGACCTCCGGCATTGCCGTCATCGGCATCGACGGGTCGGCCCAGAACCGGATCGTCCAGGTGCTGGGGGCCAACACCACCTGCGGCCCCGCCCAGGTTGCCGCCGTGTCTGCTGCCCTCGACGACGCCCAAGTCCTCATGTTGCAGTTGGAGGTGCCGGTCGAGGTGTCCCTGGCGGCGGCGAGGGAGGCCAAGTCCCGGGGAAAGACCGTGATCCTGGATCCCGGCCCTGTCCGGCCCTTCCCGGAGGAACTGCTGCAACTGGCCGACGTCATAACTCCCAACGAGACCGAGGCGGAAGCGCTGGTGGGCTTTCCCGTGTACGCTCGCGACGGCGGGGGAGTTGACAGCAGCGAACCTGCCGCGCGAGCCGCCGCGGAGTTGCTGCGCCGCGGCGCCGGGGCCGCCATCATCAAGCTGGGCGCTCAGGGAGCGGTCTTCGCCACTGGCTGGCAGGGCGATGACAGCGGTTTTCCTGTCCGGTTCCTGGGCCGTCAGACCGCCTTCCCCGTGGAGGCGGTGGACACCGTAGCGGCAGGCGACGCGTTCAACGGAGCATTGGCTGTCGCGCTGGCCGAGGGAATGGAACTGGAGCGCGCAGTGCTCCTTGCCTGCGCCGCCGGAGCGCTGGCCGTCACCACAACGGGCGCGCAGGACTCCATGCCAACCCGCGCGGCGGTACGGGAGTTCATGGCATCGGGTCATTCGGCGTGACGTCGCCGCTGCTTGTCGGCTGTCCCGCGCCGTCCGATCCAGCCGACGACCAGCCCGGCAGCGCCCGCCAGAACCCAGCCCGCCGCGGCCACTCCGAAAACCCACCAGTACGCCACTATGGAAATTTCAAGCGCGATCCCCAGCACTGCCATAGCCGTGAGCAGCGCGGACAGGGCTGCCGACGTTACCGCCAGTGTTCGGACAGCCTTTCCTCTGCCAGCGCGGGAGAGCGCCTGCCCTGCCGCCACCAGCCCCATTGCGACGACGGTCACCGCAGCCGTCGCCTTCCAGAAAGCGTTGGAGTCCGGCGTGCCCCACAGGCCAATCACCATCAGGAACAGCGCCGCGGACGCCGCGCCGATAGCAGCCGGACGGAACCACGGCCCCGGGCCCGAGCGGGGCATCGCCGTGGCCCCAACCAGGGTGACGAAGAACCCGGCCACCAGCAGGGCCGTCAAAAGCAACTTGCCCCGCGTCTTGGTATACTCCAGCGTACCGATGGCGAATGCCACGATGGCAACAGCCGCCAGCACCGCCAGGAAGCAGCCGGCGGCGTAAATTTGCGGGCGGCCGGTCCAGTCAGGCAACCTCATGCGGCTCGCTTTTCACCAAGAAACTATCCCAGAAGTTCCCTCTCCCTTGAGGGTGAAAGTGGAAAGGTAGTATAGAGAAGCCGCCCGGACAAGCCCAAAAGTTCCCTCTCACTTGAGGGAGAGGGTTAGGGCGAGGGTGGAAAGGTAGTATAGAGATGCTGCCCGGACAAGCCCAAAAGTTCCCTCTCACTTGAGGGAGAGGGTTAGGGTGAGGGTGAAAAGGTAGTATAGAGATGCTGCCCGGACAAGCCCCAAAGCTCCCTCTCCCTTGAGGGTGAAAGTGGAAAGGTAGTATAGAGATACCGCACGGACAAGCCCCAAAGTTCCCTCTCCCTTGAGGGAGAGGGTTAGGGTGAGGGTGAAAAGGTAGTATAGAGATACCGCCGGGACAATCCAGAGCCAACTTTGAGATAATCTCCAAGACCCGTACCACATTCATACCGGCAATTATAGTTTCGGCCCAATGCGGCCCAGAGAGCGCCATTGACCACATCCGGCGACAAATTCTGCGCATCCTGCGCCACCCCATTGGAAACGCGCGATGTTTTCGGCCAGCAGCGTCCGGCATGCCCTCAATGCGGGCGCGTGGTGTTCTACGATCCCAAAGTCGCTGCCGTGTGCCTGATAGAGCGCGAGGGCCGGGTGCTGATGATCCGGCGGGGCACCGACCTGGGCTACGGCCTCTGGAGCATGCCCGGTGGTTTCGTCGACCGCGGCGAGGTGGTGGAAGCGGCGGCGGCGCGGGAGGCGTGGGAGGAGACCGGGCTGGAGGTGTCCGTTGACGCCCTGATCGGCCTGTTCTCCCTGCCCGGCGATCCGGTAATCGTCGCCGCCTATACTGCCCACGAGACCGGCGGCACGCTGGCGCCGGGGCCGGAGGCGCTGGAAACCGCGTATTTTCCTCTCGATAATCTGCCGGAACTGGCCTTCAGCCGCGACACCGAAATCCTCGCCCGCTGGCAATCCCAATCCCCTCTCCCTCTGGGTACGCAAGGCAAATCCCCTCCCTTTGCGGGTACGCAAGCCCAATCCCCTCTCCCTCCGGGAGAGGGTTAGGGTGAGGGCGTAACCCCTTGCTGTCCAAGCTGGCCAAATCCGCCCTCGACCTGGTATTTCCCATCCACTGCGCCGGATGCGGGCGCGAGGGCGGCATCCTGTGCGATGAGTGCGTCGACGGGCTGGACAAGCTCGCCCAACCCTATTGCCGAATCTGCGCCGCGCCGGGCATCATAGGCGTCTGCCGCTGGTGCCAGCAATACCCGCCCGGATTCGATTCGCTGCGCAGCCCCTACCGGTTCGAAGGGCCGGTTCG
Organism: Dehalococcoidia bacterium; assembly: GCA_963664375.1. Classification (GTDB taxonomy): domain Bacteria; phylum Chloroflexota; class Dehalococcoidia; order Lucifugimonadales; family UBA3495; genus VXOI01. The sequence goes on along the minus strand of OY761449.1, from coordinate 1,057,693 downwards.
GGAAGCCATTCACGCGCTGAAATACCGGGGAGTAAGGGCGGCAGCCGATTCATTGGGCGGGTTGATGGCAAGGCATTTGGAGTTGCGAGCCAGTTCCCCCTGGCAGGGTTCGCGGTGGCCGTCGCGGGTGGACGCGCTGATTCCCGTGCCCATGCACCCGCGCCGCCTGCGCAGCCGCGGCTACAACCAGTCGGCCCTGCTGGCCCGCGAAATCGGCAAGGAGCTGGATTTGCCGGTGATGGAAGACCATCTGGTGCGAACCCGGAACTCCCGCCCGCAGGTGGAAGCAGAGTCCGGGGAAGAACGGCGCAACAACGTAGCTGGCAACTTCGAGTGCCGGGCCGACGCCACCGGCCTGACGGCGCTGCTCATAGACGACGTCGCCACCACCGGCAGCACCCTCTCAGAGTGCGCCCACGCGCTGAAAGCGGCCGGGGCCACCGCCGTCCACGCCCTAACCCTGGCGCGGGAAGGGTGAAGCCGCAGGCCGTTTGATTTCGGCTGAACTGTGATTTTCTTGATCCTCAGGGTTGCCATGACTTTCCAAGGTTATCGCCCCATCATCGAAATACCTAATCACGAAAATCACGGTTCGGACGCCCGTGATTGACAAGGTTGGGCGCGTCTGCTGAAATTGGGCTATCAACCGCTGGAATGACAAATATGAGAGATTTGGAGGAGCGCGTTATGGCAGGCAGGACAATGATCTACGTTGGCGCCGAGGACAACGGCCTGTACCGCAAGGAGGCCGGAGACACCCGCTGGGAGAAGCTGGCCAAGGGAATGCCGCCCTCTCCCCAGGTGCGCGAAATCGTGGTGCATCCCAACGACTCGAACACCATCTTCGTCGGCACCCAGCGCGGCATCTACCGCTCCACGGACGGCGGCGACAGCTTTGAGCGCATGAACATGACCGAGGGCCGCATCGTCTGGTCCATCAAGTTCCATCCCCACGACGCCAACATCATGTTTCTGGGAACCGAGGGCGCAGAGGTGTTCAAGAGCACCGACGGCGGCGAGAACTGGGAGTACCTGTCCACCGTCGCCAACCCCGACGCGGTGCAGATGGCCTTCGCCACCCGCATCCTAGGCATCGGCATCGAGAGCGGCGACACCAACCAGATGTACGCGGCCCTGGAGGTCGGCGGCGCGGCCCACAGCTCCGACGGCGGCCGGACCTGGACCATCGTCAACAGCGTTTTCGACGGCGACGTGGACCTGATGGACCTGCACGGCGTCACTGTTGGCACCAACGAGCAGGTGTTCATCTCCAACCGCACCGGCGTCTGGCGCACCCGCGACCGGGGCCGGAGCTGGGACGATCTCCAGTTCGAGAACTTCTCCAACATCCGCTACTCCCGCGGCGTCGAGGTTGCGCCCAACGACCCCGGCACCCTGTACGCCTGCGTTGGCCTGAACTTCGGCAGCGAGGAGGGCGGCGTGCTGCGCTCCACCGACGCCGGCGAGACTTGGAGCCGGTTCGACCAGGGCGTCCGGCCCGGCAGCACCACCTTCGGCATCGCCGTGAACGACCGCGACCCGCAGCAGGTGTACTTCTGCACCCGCAAAGGCGAGGTGTTCGGCACCCACGACGGCGGCGCTAGCTGGCAGGGCCACGACCTCCCCGCGATGGCGGGCAGCGTCAAGGCCATCGCCTGCACCTCCGTCTAACCTCACTGGCTGCTCAACCCACGGCAACCCATCCGACTGCGTCGAGACCCTCGGCGCAGTCGAGGTTTAGAGCGGGGGCGCAAAGTGGCCACGACAACCGGATACGACATGGTGGCGGCAGCCAAGGCGTTGCGTCCGCAAATTATCGCGGCTCGCGACGAAATGGATGAGCGCCGCCGTCTGCCTGCATCGCTGGTGGCGGCAATGGACGACGCTGGCCTGTTCCGCACCTATATGCCCAGGTCCCTGGGCGGTCCTGAGCTGGATCCCATCTCCGCCTTCGAGATCGTCGAGGAACTGGCAATGGCCGATGGGTCGGTGGGCTGGTGCTGCTTCATCGCCGGGTCACTAAGCCTTTTCACGGCATGGCTTGAGAACCCCGTGGCCCGGGAGTTGTTCGGAACTCCGCCCACACTGCGCGGCGCGGGCTCATTCCGCCCCTTGGGAACCGCCAGGATCGCCGACGGCGGCTACGTGGTGACCGGCCAGTGGGACTTTGCCAGCGGCTGTCTCCATTCCAACTGGCTCGCTCTCAATTGCGTCGTCGCCGACGACAACGGCCCCCGCATGAACGTCGGTGGCCCATTGGACGGCATGCCGCAACTCCGGATGATGACGGTCTCAATCGAGGACGCCAGGGTTATCGACAACTGGTCCGTCATCGGACTGCACGGGACTGGCAGCAACGACGTGGCTGTCACCGAGCTGTTCGTGCCGGACAACCGCACTTTCGCCCTCACCGACCAGCCATTCGACACGGCGCCGCTGTGCCAGTTCCGCTCGGCCATGGCTGTGACCTTTACCCCGCTGGCGGGGCACACTCTGGGCCTGGCGCGCGGGGCAATGAACGCTTTTCAGGAATTGGCGTGCTCCAGCGGCACGACCATGAACATGGCCTTGCTGCGTGACCGTCCCCAGGCGCAGGAGGTGGTGGGCCGGGCCGAGGCGATCATCAGCGGCGCGAGGGCCTACGTGCTGGATTCGGCGGGCGCGATGTGGGAGGCCATGCAGTCGGGCGACGAGGGCCTGGGCGACCGGGTGCTGCAAACCAGGCTGGCCGTAACCCACGCTGTCCACGAGTCGGAGCGGGCCATAGACATGCTCTACCACGCCTCCGGCACCAACGCCCTGCGGAGCAGCCACCTCCTCGAGCGCTATTTCCGCGACGTCAACGCCGCCATGATGCACGCCGGAGGGCTAGTGGCCAACTTCGAGCAGGGCGGCCGCGTCGCCATGGGCCTGCCCGCAGGCGCGCCGGGGTGGTAAGCAGTGAAGCCACCAGTTGACCCACTTTCGCGAGGCTAGGTCAAGTTACTGTGCTAAGATACATTAATGTTCCTGAACGTCTTTTTGGGCAGACTTGGTTCGACTGGATTGAGGCATTCGCGGTTCCGCTCGTAATCGCAGTTATTACAGGAGTCTTCCTGCTAGTTGCCCAGAGAGCAGCTAGGAGAGCTGATAGGCAATGGGAACTGGCTGAGGAAAACGCTCAAGCAGAGAACGTTAGGGATTACCTGGATCGGATCTCCGATTTAGTTTTGAACCATGACCTACTCAATTCCAGTGTTAACTCGCCCGTAAGGGCCATTGCCACTGCGAGAACTCAAGCAACGCTCCGCGCCTTGAACGGTCCTCGCAAAGGCGTTGTTATTCGATTCCTTTACGAATCTAGGTTAATAGTTGGTTCTGAGCCTGTTATTTCTCTATCGTTAGCTGATTTGACAGGCGCCTCATTAGACTATGCCGATCTCAGGCTCTGCAACTTCGACGGAGCCAATTTGAGAGATGCCGATTTGCATGAATCTGACCTACGCTTCGCCAGATTTGTCGGAGCGGTCGTTTCAAGCGCTCAACTGTCTCAAGCATCTTATCTTGCTGGAGCGATTGGTACCGATGGAACGGAAATTACGCCAATTGACTGATCCAAGAGATGCCTTGAATTTAGAAGGACAAGAAAATGGGAACTATGAAACCGCGAGACACCTATCGCTATTTTCTGAAGATCGACGACAAGATCGTTCACGTTGGCATCACTAGAGACCCAATACGACGCGAGGCAGCGCACCAACTTAGATTCCCTGGTTCGAGACTTCATCAAGTTGGCTCAGCTACCACGCATCGCAGGGCGTTGGAGTGGGAGAGGCAAGAAACCGCAAAGAGGCAAGGTGAACTCTTGCGCAATCAGCAATTTCAGGGTGATTTGAGGCGTTAAGCGATACCTCAAATTTAACTATCTACGGCCTTACCCAGGTCTCCGACCAGGCTAGGCAGGCGGTGCTGCTCTGCTTTTCGCCGCGCATTTCCAGCGATACCTCGCCGTCGGCGTCCTCGCCGTTTACCGTGACGCGGCCGGAGCGCGCGGGGATGAAGCAACTGTACACGCCGTGCGGGCGCCCGGGGGCGCTGCCCGCGGGGACGGTGAGCATGAACGGCTCCAGGAAGTTGTACCAGGTCAGCGTTATCTGCTCATCGTCGGTCTCGACGGTTTCAGTCCAGAATGTGTAGGTGTCTCCCTTTCTTGAAAACTCGGCGTCGATGACCTGTATCGACTGGTCGGAAAATTCCGGGAACAGCAGGCTTTCAATCTCCTCTTGCAGCCAGCGGGTAAGAGCGATGTTGTCCGCGTAAATCCTCACGCCGTCGACCAGCTCGCTCTTGATGAACAGCACGTGGCCCGCGCCGCCCGGAGAATAGAGGACTCTCCAGTGGCTGGTGCGGGTCGTCTGCTCCTCGCCCTCTACCAGGCGAATGAACGAGTTCTCACCGGTCAGCCTGATGCTGTTGGGGTCGATTGGATTTGCCGACGTCATAGCGCGGGCCTCCTCAATTAGTCAGTTCCATCGAATCGAAATTCGTCCACCTTTTGTCCACCTTGTAGAAAGACCGAGGGAAGAATTCTCCCGTGAACCACCTGGCCCGCAGCCCCACCCTGGTAACGTAAGCGGTGGAGCAGGCGCCAAGAGCGAGATTGATTCCCACCAGCAACAGGCCGGCCCACAGCACGTCCGTATACAAGAGGAACATGGCCGAACCGCCCAGCAGCAGCGTGAGAATGAATCCGGCCACCATGCCCCGGAATCCCTGGCGGCACAGCCTGGTTATGTAATTTAGCTCGGCCTCGGAATCGCTCTTCAGCCGGTCGGAGGCGAGGCCCATAATCCGGTCAACCGCGCCCGGAACAATGCCCTCGTAGTGGATGATCACCTCATCCGAGGGCAGCGGCCCGAGGGTTGCGTCGGCGGCCACCGATATCCGGCGGGGAATGAACGGGACCTGGGACACCTTGTCGTATTCCTCCAGCTCAAAGGTCGAGATGGAATCCCGAACGTAACGGTCAATAATCTGCTGGCTCCTGTCCGGGCCGTTCCTCTCGAAAAGAATACGCTTGTGCTTGCGGCGAAGCGTAAGAATGAGGGACCACCAGTCGAAAACCCGGACGAGGCCCTCGAAGAACGCTGCGGTTGGGGTAGCTCGGCTGCTGAATATCAGGTTCATCGGCGATTGTCTTCATTCCATTGAGATTGAGGTCGGCAAGCCGCGTATATTGTAACCGGTAGCCACAAAATGACAACGCCGCCGCAGTCTCAGCGGCGGCGGTTTTGTCCGTAATCAGTGGGCTGTGTCAGTCCTCTTTGGACGGGAACCAGTCCTGCTTCCAGGGGAAGTCCCCCTCGGCGGAGTCGAAGGCAGGCAGGCCCGCCTCCACCCGCTCGCGGTAGGGGCTGGTGATGGGCTCGCGGTAGGGGTAGATGCCGCCCTCGTATACCTCGGGGCCTTTCTTGAAATGCCTGGCCTCTTCCAGCGTCTCGATGAACGGGGCGTTCATGTCGTAGAGCTGGTCCACGGTCTTGGGCCGCGGGCCAGCCTTGGAGACGTGGCCGTACAACTCGCGCCCGATGATGCGCTCGGCGGTCCAGACGCAGTCGATGAGCTTGCCGATGTCCACGCCGGTCTCGATGCCCATGTCCTCCATCATGTGGAGCAGGTCCTCGGTCGGGGCCATGCCGGTGGCCCGTCCGTTGCCGCAGTAGGGGCAGCCGCCGAACCCGCCGATGGTGCCGTCCAGCTCCAGCGTGTCGTCGGGGCCGAGGGTGCGCATGGCGGCGTAGGCAGACGCGATGGCCATGTTGCGCCCGTTGTGCAGGTGCAGGCGGAAGTGGTCGATTTCCGGCCAGCGCTCCTTGACCCGGTACAGGCTCTCCTCGACCTTGGCCGGGGTGCAGTGGCTCATGGGGTCGCCCATGGACACGCTGCGGACATCAATGCCCACCTCGTCCCACATGTTGTGTTCCTTTTCCAGCAGGGTCATCAGGCTGTCCACCGGGAACTCGCCGAGGAAGTTGGAACCCCAACTGGCGTTGCAGCCGATGCCCGCTTCCTTGATGTTCAGTTCCTGAGCCTGGGCCACACGCTGCGGCCAAGTCTCCATTTCCTGCATCTGCGAGCGGTTGGTGTTGCGGCGGGTGAACACGTCGCACATGTGGGCTGAAAGCCTGGGGTAAGGATCGCGCTCGATGGTCAGGGGCGGCGAGTATTGCCGGGCGCGCTCCACGCCGCGGGCATTCAGGGCCAGCGCGGTGTAGGTGACGCCGGGCTTGGGAGTGAAACGGGTGACAATCTCGTCAATGCGCTCCATCTGAGGCGTCCACTTGGGGCTGACGAAAGAGCCGACGACGATGTTTTTCAGGCCGCTGCCGGAAAGCTGGTCAAGCAGTTCGATCTTGTCGTCAACGGATATGTTGGCGTCCTCGATCTGCATGCCTTCGCGCATGCCTTCCTCTTTGTAGATTACCTTCGGGTAGCTGGGCATTTGGGCCTCCTGAATGGGCGGGTGTGTGATTTTCAGCCAAGCAAACGGGCAGCGCACAGGCCGCCAATGTGCTGCGATTGTAGGGTTGCGCGTCGGCGGCTGTCAATCGCGTGAGGCGAACTGCGCCCTGCCCTGCTGTCATCTTTCTTTCCCGATTTGTTAAGCGAGGGATTCGGGCAGCGCAACAGGCGGCCCCGCTGGTGTACAATTGTTTATCATGACCACCATCAACACCATAGAAGACTTGCTCCAGCTGCTGGACGATAATCCCCAGTGGGTTGAGGCTCTCCGTGTGCGCCTGCTGTCCAGGGAGCTTATCGAACTCCCGGAGAAGTTCGCCAAATTCTCGGCCACCATGGAACAGTTCGTCCGCGAGACCAATAGTTTCGTAGCCGAGATGAAGAGTTTCAGGGCTGAGACTCAAGGCTTCATAGCCGAGATGAAGAGTTTCAGGGCTGAGACCCAAGCTTTCATAAGCTATCAGAAAACCTTGAACGCCGAGATAATTCGACGCCTTGACAGGCTTGAATCCGACGTGAAATCAATAAGAGACGACCTCGCGCCCATCAAGGGCGCCCACGCCAGGAACGCCGCCCACAGGGAAGCGCTGCTAATCGCCGAAGAGTTTGGCTTCAGGTTAGTGCGCGTAGTGGGCTTTGAAGAGTTGGTCTCATTTGCCCGAGGAGGCAATTCTGAAGGAATTCCGGCCAACCACATACGGAGTTTTCATCGCGCAGACCTCATTATGGATGTGCAGGATCGCGACGGGAATGACTGTTACCTGGCAGTAGAAGTCTCCTATACGGTGGACGAGCGCGACTCGGTCAGAGCCATCCGCAACGCGGGGTTTCTGACTCAGTTCACCGGGCGGCCTGCCTATGCAGCGGCTTCCGGATTACGCTACGACCGGCGAGTGCATCCCAGCATCGAGTCCGGCGAACTGTTCTGGTACGAGCTGGATGCCGACGGCTTGGAAGCCGAATAGGGCCGCAGCCAAACCCCGCCTCGCTCCCTTCAAGGCTCCTGCTGCTTGGTTGACACCATCAGGAACCCTTTCCTATAATCCGCCGCAGTAGGCGCTCGGTTACGGAAGAGCGCCCCGGTACTTAACAACCGAATACGTCCGGGCACGTGGGGGAGCTCGGTTGAGCCGGGCTGAGAGGGTGGCCGTATGCCACCGACCCTTGCGAACCTGATCTGGGTAATTCCAGCGTAGGGAATCGGCGAAGGTAGTGTATCCACTGTGGCCGCCAGACTTTATGCGCTGGGGGCCTTTTCTTTTTGACAGTATGTCTCCCACCGATTTCACATCCCTATTTCAAATCCGGGAGGAGCGCCATGGTCCAGACCGAGTACACCAGCCAGTTCCAGGGCAAATCGAGTTTCCCGGCCAGCCAGAAGTTCTACAAGGAGGGATCCCGGCCGTCCATCCAGGTGCCCTTCCGGCAGGTGACCCTCACGCCCACCAGCGGCCGGTTCGGACAAGAGGCCAATCCGCCCCTGAACATCTACGACACCAGCGGGCCCTACTCCGACCCCGGCGTCCACCTCGACCTCATGCAAGGCTTGCCCGCCCTGCGCCGGGAATGGATCATGGCCCGCGGCGACGTGGAGGAATACGACGGGTACGGCGTACCCCTGCGCGGCAAGAACGTGGCGCAGCCGTTCCCCGGCCTGACTCGCAAGCCGCTGCGTGGCAAGCCGGGCATGGCGCCCACGCAGATGCGCTACGCCCGCGAGGGTGTCGTAACCCCCGAGATGGAGTTCATCGGCATCCGCGAGGGCATCGACCCCGAATACGTCCGCGATGAGGTCGCCAAGGGGCGCGCCATCATCCCCTCCAACATCAACCATCCCGAGTCGGAGCCGATGATCATCGGCCGCAATTTCCTGGTCAAGGTCAACGCCAACATCGGCAACTCGGCGGTCACCTCCTCCATAGAGGAGGAAGTGGAAAAGATGCTGTGGGCTACCAAGTGGGGCGCGGACACGGTGATGGACCTGTCCACGGGGCGCGACATCCACACCACCCGTGAGTGGATTCTGCGCAACTCCCCCGTTCCCATCGGCACCGTGCCCATCTACCAGGCTCTTGAAAAAGTCGGCGACGACCCCGCAGAACTGACATGGGAGTTGTACCGCGAGACGCTGATCGAGCAGGCCGAGCAGGGCGTGGACTATTTCACCATCCACGCTGGCGTGCGGCTCCAGTACGTGCCGCTGACCGCCAACCGCATCACCGGCATCGTGTCGCGGGGCGGTTCCATCATGGCGGGCTGGTGCCTGGCCCACCACCAGGAAAACTTCCTCTACACCCACTTCGAGGAAATCTGCGAGATTTTGCGGGCCTATGACATCTCGTTCTCGCTGGGCGACGGCCTGCGCCCCGGCAGCATCGCCGACGCCAACGACGAGGCGCAGTTCGGCGAGCTGGAGACGCTGGGCGAGCTGACCAAGATTGCCTGGGAGCACGACGTTCAGGTGATGATAGAGGGGCCGGGCCACGTTCCCATGCACAAGATTAAGGAAAACATGGACAAGCAGCTTGAGGTGTGCCACGAGGCGCCCTTCTACACCCTCGGCCCGCTGGTGACCGACATCGCTCCGGCCTACGACCACATCACCTCCGGTATCGGCGCGGCCATGATCGGGATGTTCGGCACGGCCATGCTGTGCTACGTCACCCCCAAAGAGCATCTCGGCCTGCCCCACCGGGAGGACGTTAAGACCGGCGTCATCACCTACAAGATCGCCGCCCACGCCGCCGACGTAGCCAAGGGACATCCCATGGCCCAGCAGTGGGACGACGCGCTGTCCAAGGCCCGGTTCGAGTTCCGCTGGGATGACCAGTTCAACCTGGCCCTCGACCCGGACACCGCCCGGGACTACCACGACGAGACGCTGCCAGCCCAGGGCGCCAAGGTGGCCCATTTCTGCTCCATGTGCGGCCCCAAGTTCTGCGCCATGAAAATCACCCAGGATGTCCGGGAATTCGCCAGGGACCGCGGGGTGTCGGTCGATACGGCCTTCGACGCCGGAATGGAGGAAAAGTCCAGGGAGTTCCGCGAGTCCGGAGGCCGAATCTACCAGAAAGCCTAGCGCCGCAAGCCTGAACTGAACGGCGGGACGGGGGCGATTTGCAAATCGCCCCCTTTTTGTTGATGATAAGAAAGTACCAACGACGGAGGATTGATAGATGGCGATCTATTTTCTGCTGGGAAGGCTGAGCGGCGAGGGCCAGCGCATGCTGCACAACAACCCCGACCTGGTGTCGGACACGGCGGCGACGCTGGAGATTGAGGGCGCCAAGGTACTGGGGCAATACGCCGTGCTGGGCCACTACGATTTCATAACCATGGTGCTGGCCGACGAAAACGAGGCGGTGGCGCGGCTTTCCGCCGAATTCGGCGCACGCACGGGCCTGCATTTCGAGACGCTGTCGGCGGTAGCCGTCGGTTTCCTCGCCGATCACGACCCGTCCGGCGAAACGCCTGACCGCACGGCCGTGGAGCTGGCCACCGGCAGTAACGGCGGTAGCGGCAATGCCTGACGCGAACGGCGCTCGTCTGAATCTAGCCCGCGATCTGTTGCAGGCCGCCCGCGATGAATTCGCCCGCGCAGAGGAGGCGAAGGGCGGAGCCGCCGTGATCGGGTTGCGCAATTCCTGCGGGAAAGGCTGGCTGGCAACCGTGGAAGCAATCAACGCCCACTTTCTGAGCCAGGGCGTTGCGGAAACGGAATTGCCCGACAAGGAACGCGGCAGGAGATTTTTCGTCAGCCGCTATATGGACCGGGAAATGCGCAGGAGCTACAACGAACTGTGGAAAACGTTTCACGTTGACGGGTACTACGAAGGCATCGTGGAGTTCGACGAAATGCCGGAACGATTCGAGGAGATCGAGGAATTCATCGACGTTATCGAGGCGTCCACGCCAGTGTAACACGCGATTTGATTGCGCCAATGAAATTGGGGTAAACTTACTGCATAAGGAATTGGCGTTTTGCTTGGTCAGCAAAGCCGAGGGCCCGTCGAGGTCGCTTAAGGCGCTTCATACGGCGGGCCGCCAATTCTTTCTTCATTTGAGGCCATATCCCGGAAGCGGAACCCGCGCCAGGGTAGTCCTTCTTCCCGGTAGTTGCTCCACCACTCCATTTCCCTGATTCTGTCGCAGTACCTGGCCAGGTCACCCCGGCCCAAGTTCTGTTGAGCCAGGGCATAGGCAAAGATGTCCGCGATTTGTAAGCCTTTGGTAACTTTCGAGCTGGCGAATATCGGGGTTTCACACACATGCGTAGCGCCCCTGCCCTGTGCCGTCCCGTACAAATAGTTTCCGAATTCTAACGCCCTTTCCAAGTCTTTCCTGTCCTCTTGAGAGTCAAAGACAATCACTGCCCGTTCGCCCGGATAACGTTCAGACATCATGGCCTCCACTCTCTCGACCATACTCCGAATCATTTCATAAGTGTTCGGTTCCCCCGCACCCTCCATGGGCGGGGAATCCGGATATCGTAGCCCAACGGCGAAGGCCACGATCTCGTTCAATTTACAGAGGGACAGAATCTCCTCGACAAATTCCAGCTTCCTGGGGCTTCGCATCCCTCTGCTCCCCAAAAGGAAGCGCCCCTTGATTTCGAGGTCATAAGGCTCCTCCTTTCGCCACAGCCTCTTTTCCAGATTGAAGAGTTCTCTGAAAAACTCCCTGTTACGGTTGGATGGCACACCCACCCCCGCCCACACGGTGTAGCCACCCGGCGTCCTGGGCCGCGGCCACTCTGATTCATCCACGAACACCAACATGCTTAAACCCCCGTACCCTCAATCCGTCCGTGATTATGACATACCGGAATACGGCGCTAGTGGTATCACGTCCGCCATACTGCGTTATAATGAGTGTTGGCGCTGCTTGCCCGTGCCGGATGGCTGCGTCTCCTTAACCTACTTTGCCTTAGTGGTCGGTGCCTATGTTCAGCCCTGTTTCCAGCCGTGTCAGTTTCCCCGAACTGGATGCCCGCATCCTGGAGCACTGGAAAGAACGCGACGTGTTCCGCCGCGCCGGTACGGAACGGGAGGGCGCCCCCACGTTCATGCTCTACGACGGGCCGCCCACCGCCAACGGCAGCCCGGGCATTCACCACGTCCTGGCCCGCATATTCAAGGACGTGATGTGCCGCTACAAGACGATGAAGGGCTATCAGGTGCTGCGCAAGGGCGGCTGGGATACCCACGGTCTGCCCGTGGAGTTGGCGGTAGAGCAGGAACTGGGCCTGAGCAGCAAGCGCGACATCGAGGAGTACGGCATCGAGGAGTTCAACCGGAAATGCCGCGAGAGCGTCTTCCGCTACGTCCGCGAGTGGGAGGAAATGACCGACCGCATCGGCTTCTGGGTGGACATGGACGACCCCTACGTTACGCTGGAAAACGACTACATCGAGTCCGGCTGGTGGATTCTCAAGACGCTGTGGGACCGCGGCCTGCTGTACCAAGGCATGCGCGGCACTCCCCACTGTCCGCGCTGCGTAACCAGCCTCAGCTCCCACGAGCTGGCCCTCGGCTACCAGGAGGACACGCCCGACCCGTCCGTGTTCGTAAAGTTCCGGGTTGTTCCCTCTCCCTCCGTGGGAGGGTTAGGGTGGGGGCGTGACGATACCCCGGCCTATCTGCTGGCCTGGACCACAACGCCATGGACGCTGCCGGGCAATACCGCGCTGGCGGTGGACGCGGACGCCGAGTATTCCGTCGTCGAGTTGGAAGGCGACAACGGCCCGGAGTTGCTGATTCTAGCCTCCGCACTGGTGGAGGACAATATACGCCAGGAGCATACCGTCGTCGGGACGCTGCCCGGCAGCGAGCTTGTCGGCTTGGGCTACACGCCGCTTTACTCGCCCGGAAAGTTCGGATCGAGAATCAGCCGGTTCGAGTCGGGAGTGCTGACCACCGTGGAAGAGGGCGGCTACTCCACGAAAGTAGTTGCCGCCGATTTCGTCTCCATGGAGGACGGCACGGGCATCGTCCATATCGCCCCGGCCTTTGGTGACGAAGACTTGGGGCTGGGCCGCGAGAAAGGGCTGAATTTCGTGCAACCTGTGGACTTGCAGGGCATCATCACGGGCGACTATCCCTTTGCTGGCAAGTTCGTCAAGGACGCTGACCCGGAAATCATGGCCGATCTCAAAGAGCGCGGCCTGTTGCATCACCGCGACATCTACCGCCACACCTACCCGTTCTGCTGGCGCTGCGACACGCCATTGCTCTACTACGCCAAGAGTTCCTGGTACATCCGCACGTCGGCGCAAAAAGACGACTTGGTGGAAATCAACAACCGCATCAACTGGTATCCCGACCACATCCGGGAGGGGCGTTTCGGCGAGTGGCTGCGCAACAACGTGGACTGGGCCATCTCCCGCGAGCGCTACTGGGGCACGCCCATCCCCATCTGGCAGTGCGGCAGTTGCAGCAACCTGGTCTGCGTCGGCGGGCGCGACGAACTCCGGGAGCGCTTGGAACGCCCCCACCCTAACCCTCCCCCGGAGGGAGAGGGAATTGATGTGGACGGGCTGGACCTGCATCGGCCCTACGTGGACGAGATCACCTTCCCTTGCGACCAGTGCGACGGGATGATGTCGCGCATCCCCGAAGTCATGGACTGCTGGTTCGACTCAGGCGCGATGCCTTTCGCCCAGTCCCACTATCCCTTCGAGAACCCGGACATGGAACGGGAGGGGCTGTTCCCCGCCGACTACATCTGCGAGGCCGTCGACCAGACCCGCGGCTGGTTCTACAGCCTGCACGCGCTGTCCACGCTGCTGAAGGGCGAGCCGTCATACAAGAATGTCATCTGCCTCGGCCTGATTCTGGACGAGCGCGGCCGCAAGATGAGCAAGCGCGTCGGCAACGTGGTGGAGCCGCTGCCCTTGCTGGACGAGCACGGCGCAGACGCCCTGCGCTGGTACCTGTTCACCGCGTCCCAGCCCGGTGAGGCCCGGCGCTTCTCGTCGCGGCTGGTCAACCAGACGCTGCGGCAAGTGCTGCTGACGCTGTGGAACATCTACTCGTTCTTCACCGGCTACGCGGCCATCGACAAGTTCGACCCGTCGCAAAAGCCCGACGGCTGGAAGCCCGAAAACGAGCTTGACCGCTGGGTGCTGTCGGAGCTGAACGAACTGGTGGCCGAGGTCGACCGCTGCATGGAGAACTACGACCCCACCAACGCCGGGCGTCGCATCCAGGAATTCGTCGACCGGCTGTCCAACTGGTACGTGCGCCGCAGCCGCCGCCGTTTCTGGCGCAGCGAGGAGGGCGACGCCGACAAGCTGTCCGGCTACATTACCCTGCACACCTGTCTGGTCACAGTGGCCAAGCTGATGGCGCCGCTGGCCCCGTTCGTGGCTGAGGAACTCTACCAAAACCTGGTCTGCTCCGTTGACCCCGACGCCCCGGACAGCGTGCACCTGGCCGATTTCCCGGTGGCCGACGAGTCGCTGGTGGACGGCGACCTGATGGAGGCCACCCGGCTGGCCATGCGCATTTCCAGTATGGGCCGCGCCGCCCGCTCCAAGTCCGGCCTCAAGGTGCGGCAGCCCTTGGCCTCCGCTGCCATCCGCACACGCACCCCGTCGGAGCGCGCCTTTGTCGAGCAGGTGCGCCCGCAGATAATCGACGAGCTTAACATCAAGGATATCGAGCTGCTCGACGACGATTCGGCCCTGTTCCGGCAAGCACTGGAACAGGCAGGCGGTGAGGCAGAGGCCACCGTAACGGTCGGCCACTACACCGCGTCGCTGGAGGCGGGCTACCTGGTGGCGGTCAACGGCGAGATCACGCCGGAGCTAGCCGAGGAGGGACTGGCCCGCGAGCTGGTGCATCGTATTCAAGGACTGCGCCGCGCCGCCAATTTCGAGGTTACCGACCACATCGAGACCTGGTACGACGGCCCCGAGGAACTGGCCGCCGTAATGCGCGGAAACTTTGCCGCCTACATCAGCGAGGAAACGCTCAGCGACCTGGTGGCGGCCGGCCCGCCCCCCGACGGCTCCAAGTCCGAGACCGCCAAAATCGAGGGCCAGGAAATCACCCTCGCCGTCCGCCGCGTCTAACCCGTAGTAATTCCCTCCCCCTCAGGGGGAGGGTTAGGGTGGGGGTGTGTTTCCCTGCCCACAAAGATTGTGCTTGTCTTGGGCTATCAATGGAGTGAGGGCGTCCCATGCCAGAACTGCCGGAAGTCGAAAGCGTGCGGCGCAGCCTGTTGCGTTCCGGGCTGGCTGGACGGACCATAACCCGCGCCGAAATTGGCTGGGCCAACACCGTCAAGCATCCGTCGGCGGAGGAATTGGCGGCGTCGGTGGCGGGCCGGACGGTGGCGGACGTGGGCCGCCGCGCCAAGTACCTGCTGTTCCCCTTGGCCGGTTCCTCAGCAGACTCGCAGCAGCCCGATGCAATCCTGGTTGCCCACCTCGGCATGACCGGCAACTTGGTGGTGCAGCCCGGCGAGCAGCCGCCCCATCCGATGACCCGCCACACCTTTGCGCTGGACGACGGGCGGGAACTGCGGTTTATCGATGGCCGCAAGTTCGGCAAGCTGTGGCTGGCCGACGATCTCGGCAAAATCCTGCCGCCGCTCAGTCCCGAACCCCTGGGCGGCGAGTTCACCACGGAATGGCTGTCGGACGCTTTCGCCAAGCGCAACGCTCCGGTCAAGGCGCTGCTGCTGGAGCAGTCCATCGCCGCCGGCGTGGGCAACATCTACGCCGACGAAGCGCTGTTCCTCTCCGGCATCCGTCCCGACCGCCCCGCGTCGGAACTGTCGGCAGACGAAGTTGTGCGGCTGCGGCAGGGAATCATCGACTGCATCAACGCCGGTTTCGCCGTCTACGACCGGGCCCGCGATGCGCGCTGGCCCGAGCCGCCGGAGCCCATGGGCACCTGGAGCCACCCCCGTGACGCCAACACGCCCTGCCCCAACTGCGGCGGCGAGATGTCCTCCACACGGATACGGAACCGTGGGACATGGTTCTGCGCCGCGTGCCAAGCTTAAATCATCACAGAGGACACAGAGATTTTCTTGCTTATCCTTTACTGTTTATTCGTCTTCCAGTAATGATAATTTCGCCTTAAATTCGTCGAAGGATGCGTAGCTAGTCAGCCCCTCTCCGTCCCGACCCTCCTCCATCGCCGCAATGGTCTCTTCGTTGGGGATGTGTGGGGAGAACGGGTCGCTACAGTATCGACCTGCAACCCGGTCGTAGAACATCGTGATGGCCTCGTCCACGGTCATTCCCCATTCCTTGAAACGGGCCTCGGCTTGCTTTTTCAATTCCGGTTCGATTTGAGCACTAACTTTCACCGTCTTTGGCATAGGACAACTCCGCGACGGTTGCCGTCGCCTATTTGATTGTCTGCATTTATTTTACAACGCCGTGCCGTAGATGTGCGTTGGCACGACGATGATGGCCGAGCGGCGGTCGGCGACCATGGCGGCGTCGTATTCGTCCCAGTTGGAGTGCTCCTCTCCGGCGGCTACGCGGTAGACGTCGCGCAGTGTGAGGCGCAGTTCATCGGCGTCGGTGTTGTTGGCCGACACTATGCGGGCCTGTCCCTCCAGCACCACGAATGGCCGCCACTCCTCGGCGGAGACCAGCAGGGTGCAGTCGGGGTTGCGGCGCAGGATGTGCAGCTTGGCGCGCGTCTCGGTGACGGTAAAGGCCACGCCGTCCTGGTAAGCGCCGCAGGTGATGATGCTCATCTGCGCCGCCCCGTTGCGGCGGAAGGCGGTCAGCACGCCCCGGTGGTTGTTGGTGCAGAACTCGCGCACGTTGTCAGGCAGCATATCTTCCTCACTGTTTCCCTATCAGATTTCACCCTCACCCCAACCCTCTCCCTCAAGGGAGAGGGAGCAGGCAAGTCAGAATTCTACCTCGTACATGTGGTATCGGGTGTTGTACATGTCCAGTGACTGATACACGCCCTGCGCCCTGATGTTTTCCTGCTCGACGTACAGGCGCAAGCCGCAGACAACGCCCGCAGCCCGGGCCGCTGCCTCCACGTGACGGTGCAGGGCTGTGTACACGCCTCGCCGCCGGAACTCCGGGCGCACGTAGACGCTCTGAATCCACCACCACAGCCCGTTGCGCCAGTCGCTCCACTCGTAGGTGACCATCAACTGCCCGGCGGGGCGCCCGTCGATTTCGGCGACGAGATAGAACCCCAACGAGTCGTCGGCCAGAACCGCCGCCACGCCTGGCCCCACCACCGCAGCGTCCAGCGCCATCCCCTCCGTCTCCAGAGCCATGGCGATGTTGGACGCCGCGATGAACCCGGCATCGGCGGGGATAGCGCGGCGGATGTGAATGTCGATAGCCATGCCTCTAGTTTAGCAGGGAAATGTGTTTGGCATATAATGGCGCAACCAAGCATTGAATCGAGTTTTTTCTGCGGAGCAAAGTGAGCATGACCGAAACGATTGCCCAGGCGGTCGAGCAGATCAGGAGTACGTTCTCCCAGCGCAGTCTTGATGAATCTGCGACCAAGCAGGGAGTAGTTCTCCGGCTGCTGAGTCTTGCCGGATGGGATATTTTCAACGTTTCGGAAGTCACGTCCGAATACACGGTAGGGGGCCGACGCGTGGATTACGCGCTTATGCCAGGTTCCCCCAATACCGTATTCATTGAGGTCAAACGGCTGGGAGAAAGTCTGGAGGGGCACCAACAGCAGCTACTGGAATATTGCTTTCAGGAGGGGGTAAAGCTGGCGGCGCTGACCAACGGACGCACTTGGTGGCTGTATCTGCCCTTGCAGGCAGGGAGTTGGGACCAGCGGCGTTTTCTGACCATCGATTTGGAATCTCACGAACCCGGCATCGTAGAGCAGAGATTCACAGAATATCTTTCCGCCGAACGGGTGAACAGTGGCCGGGCTGTCGGCGAGGCCGAGGATTTAGTCCGGTCGCAGCAGAGGGCGGAGTTAGCCAGCAAGTCCATTGTTGAGGCATGGAACCAAATTATTGAAACGCCCGATGAAATTCTGCTGGACTTAATTTCGGAAACTACCGAGCGTATATGTGGCTTTAAGCCTGCACCGGGTCTGGTTGAGCAATTCCTGTTACAGCGTGTCGGCGCTCTTCCACGTCCTGCGGCAACTCCGAAAATTCATGCCAGACGGCAACCCGTTGCTGTCCCCAAACCAACGCTGGTTGAACCGTTAGCTATGGAGCCATCATCCGTCGTAAACATCGCAGGGCCACGGCAAATAGAGGGCAAAAACCACCGTCCAATTTCCCTGGAATTTCAAGGACGCAGTCGGCAGCTTAATTCTTGGAATGACGTTTTAATGCAATTGTGCGAACTTCTGAACGAACTCCATCCCAAAGACTTTGACCAGGTGCTGGCCATACGCCGCAGCTACCGCCCCAACTCAAAGTGGCCCTATCATTTCTCGCAAAATACATCCGAACTGCGAAAGCCCAAGGAAATCAAAAATTCCGGCATATATGCAGAAGTTGACCTGACAGCCACAGCTTTGGTTGACCTCTGTTACCAATTGGTGCAACTTTTCGGATATTCACAGAACTCGCTGGTCATCCAGTTTCGATAGACAGTCGCAGTTCAATTCAGTGAGAAAGTCCGGTAGCCAGGCATTTACGCTACGATTTGCCCCGCTGCTCGATCTGGGCTTCCAGCAGGCGGATGCGTTCCTCGGCGGCCAGGCGGGCTTCGCGCTCGGCGTTGGCACGGGCCTCGGCGGCGCTGGCGCGGGCTTCGGCGGCCTCACGCATGGACTCGGCGGCGTCGGTGCGGGCTTCGGCGGACAGGAGGGCTTCGCGTTGCAGCACGTTGCGGTCAATGGTTCTCCCCGTGTCCGGGTCGATGATGTCGAAACCATCAACGCCGTCCCAGAAGAAGTCCACTCCCAGCAGTTCGCTATGGACCCGTATCGAGCCGTCATGGGCGGTGGCGGCTTCGTATTCCACGTATTGCCCGTCAACCAGACGGTCGCCGGCCAGGGCCTTGCCGTACAGCTCGCCTCCGGTCGGGTCGAACCGCCAGTACTCAGCTATGCCCAACTGCGCGTACAGGTTTCGCTTACCTTCCAGGTCGTTCCGTGCCGTGCTGGGTGACGCCACTTCCATCACCCAGTCCGGGGCTTTCCCTGTCTCCCACAGCCAGAAGTTGGGCAGATTGACGCGGATGGCCGCGGATTCAACTCCGAAGGCGATGAAGAAGTCGGGAGCCACCCGGGCGTTGCCGTTGCGCTGGTCGTAGGAGATGAACACTTCGCCGGACATAAACACGTCGTCACGGCCTTCGTAGAGTTCATCCAGAAGGCGGATGAGGTATCTCATGGGCAGGTCCTGGAGCATTCCGTCCTCCACCGGCTCCGGTTCTTCGTAGAAAATATCGGGGAGGGTGCGGTGAATCCAAGCGTTGGTCATAGTTCTGGCAGTGGTCATTACGGTGCCTCCAGAAGGCCGCCACGACAATATGCGACGGGCCTGAACAAATGGCAAAATTCCCTCCCCCTTGAGAGGGAGGGTTAGGGTGGGGGTGAAGTCCCACGCATCAGCCCCCGTATCCAACTGTGTGACTCATGTTTGGAGTATAATTCACGAGGGCGGCAGAATACAAAACGGCATGGGCTGATGACGAGATGTTTGAGAACCTGACGGAACGGCTGACCGGCATTTTCAACCGGCTGTCCAGCAAGGGACGGCTGACGGACAAGGACATCGACGAGGCGCTGTCGCTGGTGCGGCGGTCGCTGCTGGAGGCCGACGTCAACTTTCGCGTGGCCCGCGATTTCGTGGCCCGCGTCAAGGAACGCGCCCAAGGCTCCGAGGTGCTGGAGAGCCTCACCCCCGGCCAGCAGGTTGTCAAGATTGTCCACGAGGAACTGACCGAACTGCTGGGCGGCGGCCCTTCGACAGGCTCAGGACGGGCGGCTGGCATAACCCTGTCCAGCCAGGCCGTTTCCCCGCTGATGCTGGTGGGGCTGCAAGGCTCCGGCAAGACCACCACGGCGGCCAAGCTGGCCCTGGAGCAGCGCAAGCAGGGCCACCGCTCGCTGCTCATCGCCGCCGACCTGCGCCGTCCCGCCGCCATCCAGCAGTTGGAGACCCTGGGCCGGCAGCTTGACATCCCGGTCTATTCCGAAGATCCCAAGTCATCCAACGCCGTCCGGGTGGCCCGGAACGGGCTGGCCCGCGCCGCCGAGCTGGGCGTCAACTGGGCCATCGTTGACACCGGCGGACGTTTGCAGATCGACGACGAGCTGATGGAGGAACTGGAGGAGATTCGGGACGCGGTAATCCCCCACGAGACGCTGCTGGTTGTCGATGCGATGACCGGGCAGGACGCGGTCAACACCGCCGAGGGTTTCCACCAGCGCGTGGGCCTGACCGGGCTGATAATGAGCAAGATGGACGGCGACGCCCGCGGCGGCGCCGCGCTGTCCATCACCCGCGTAACGGGCGTGCCCATCAAGTACATGGGCGTGGGCGAGCGCCCCGATGGGCTGGAGGTGTTCCACGCCGACCGCCTGGCATCGCGCATCCTGGCCATGGGCGACGTGCTGACGCTGATCGAGCGGGCGCAGGAGGCCGTCGACGAGCAGAAAGCAAAGGAGATGGAGCGCAAGCTACGTCAGAACAGCTTCGACCTCAACGACTTCCTTGACCAGCTCCAGAGCGTCAAGAAGATGGGATCAATGGACCAGTTGCTGGAAATGATCCCCGGCATGGGCAGCTCCACCAAGAAAATGATGGCTGGCGATCTCGACGAGACCAAGCTGAAACGCATCGAGGCCATCATCCACTCCATGACCCCGGAGGAGCGCCAGCGTCCCGACATCATCAACGGCAGCCGGCGACGCCGCATATCGCGGGGCAGCGGCACCACCCCGCAGGACATCAACCAGCTCCTCAACCAGTTCAAGCAGACCCAGAAACTGGTCCGCCAGATGTCCCGCTCCCGTAACCCGGCCAGCCTGATGAAAATGTTCGGGCGGTAGGTAGTGCTGCGGGCTCAGTGCTGTCTGTCTGGCCTCTCCGTCTGTGCGAGACCGGACAGAGAATCGTAGATCTCTTCACCACGGTCGTAGTCCGGGTCTTCGTGGCGGATGATGGTTACGCCCAGCCTATCAGCGATAGGGGCTACCTCGTCCGGCCAAGCGCTGTGCGTGGCGACGAATGCTGCGACGCTGCTTCCTATGACTTTAGCGATGATGGCTGCCCGGCGGGCGGCGTTTTCCAGGTCTCTTCGGTCAAAGGTGAGCGACACTTCCACGACGGCAAAGGGCCCGGCGTGGGCGGTATCCTCGACTCCATGGGCGATGATGTCCGGGCGAAGGCCGTCCAGGTATTCCTCGCGGCTGATTACCCCGCTCCGCCGCGCCTCCAATAGTTTGATGTTGATCAGGTCACGGTCAGCCAGCATAGAGCCAACGATCCAGCCATCAAGAATGACGCCAATTTCGCGGCAGCAAAGGTCTCTGTATAGTTTGTTGTCTATCTGGCTTAACCGGCGATCTAATGCCGATTCGTCGCCGGATGACAGAGAGGTCATTTCAGGATTCCTGCCAGCCCTTTCATGGGATAGGATACAAGGTAGTACCGTCAAAATGAGTTGTCCTTTGCGTAGAGCCGCACCACTTCCGTCATTCCCGCTTTCGCGGGAATCCAGAATCCGGTAGCTGGCGGATTCTCTTTTGGCACCAGTGGCCTTTGGATTCCCGCTTTCGCGGGAATGACGGGTTAATTTGACGACACTCCCTAGAGATTCATACCATCCCCGACCGCATGGCGGCGAACAGGTAGGCGGTGGCGTAGCTGCGCCAGGGCCGCCAGCGCTCCGCCAGCCGCTCCACCTCGGCGTCGGTAGCGGGCTCGCCGTCGCACAGCAGCCGCGACACGCCGCGGCGCAGCGCCAGGTCCCCCAGCGGCAGCGCGTCGGGTCGGGCCAGGCCGCGCACCAGCGCCCACTGCGCCGTCCAGCGGCCAATGCCGCGCATCTGTACCAGGCGGCTGACGAATTCGTCGTCCGGCAGTTCAGTGAACTCGGCCCAATCCGGCTGTAACGCCGCCATCGCGATGCCGTGGATATACTCAGACTTGCGCTGCGTCAGTTTCAGCGTGCGGAGTTCCTCCGGTGTTGACGCCGCGATCACCTCCGGGCGGGGGAAAGCGAAATAGGTAACTCCGTCGAACTCGGCCTTCTCTCCGAAACGCTCGATTATCAGCAACCGCATGGCCCTGGCGACACTGGCGGAAATCTGCTGTCCCAGGACGGCCAGCACCAGCGACTCGAACAGTGTCGCGGTGCGCGGCAAGTGCAGGCCCCGGAACTTTTCCGACAATTCCGCCAAGGCTGGATCGGACGCAGCCAGAGCGTAGAACGGCGCAAGGTCCTGCTCACAGCCCAGCATCCACTCCAGTTGCGACGCAGCCAGCTCCGCGTCCAAACTACCCAGCGACTCGCCGCGCAACTCTACCAGTATTTCGGGAGCGGCGACGCTGCCTGTTGATTGCGCTGACGCTAGAACCAGCTTGCCGTCGAGGTCCAGCAGCCTGCTATAAACGCCGCCGTCCATGTTGTCGGCCCCGCTGCGGGCCTGGAAGTAGGTGTGGTAGCCCGCAGTCAGCTCAAAATCGAACGGCGGTACCGGATGCAGTTGGATGTTCAGCGTCTCAGCCGCCATCGTCAACCCGCTCTCAATGGGCCGGAACCCAGCACGGTATATCGAGCGCCGGACGGGTGGCGTTCGCTCCGCATCACGTCCACGCAATCGACCTGCCACGACACCGCAGCGGGTGGAGTAATGCCCGACACCACCGCGCCTATCCGGGCCAACTGGCCGTCTGAGGCGCTGCGGCGCGGCCTGCCCAGGGTGATGTGCGGACGGAAGGGCCGTTGCTCAGGGGGATAGCCCAGCGCGTTTATCGCGTCCTCCGCCGCCTGTTGCAGCGACGACAGCGCGTTCAGGTCGCCGCCGACCCCGGCCCACAGCACTCGGGGCTTGCGCCGGTTCGGGAACATGCCCAGCCCGGTGAGTTTCAGCCTGAACCCTCGATTGGCGCTGGCCAACTCCCCGACACACTCCACTAGCGGCGAGACGTTGGCCGACGGGATGTTGCCCAGGAACTTCAGCGTCAGGTGCATCCCGTCCGGCCTAGCCCACTGGATACCGTTGGGTATCTCCGAACGGATTCGTTCCACGGCGTCGGCCAGGGCCTCGCGGGCCTCGGTGGACAGGCCCACGGAGACAAAGACGCGCACTGTTTCCGCCGGGCTTGCCACTAATCGTCCATCCCAGAACGCAGCGCCCGCCGCAGCGTGGACCGGGCTGCCACCAGGTCGATGTACGACTTGACCGCACAGTCCAGTTCGCCGCCCTCGGTATAGACGGCGGGCGCGACGCTGTTGACCCGGCCCTCCCTGCGGTACTGCTCGGCCTGCTGGAGGCCAGCCTGCCCTGAGCCTGTCGAAGGGGCGTAGACCGCGATGGAAAGACCGCCCAGGTCTTTGACCAGCCGGAAGCATGGCACGTCGGTCTCGCCATCTCCGATGTAGATCATGTTCTGGAACGGAACGGGACGCTCCTCCGGCGGCACGAACCTATTGATGACCGAGCTGTCCTCCCAGTCGTGAGCGCCCTTGTTGATGCGGAACAGGTACTGTGTCTTGGTGGTGAAATTGATGGCGACGGCGGGCCAGACGGCAAATCCCTCGCCGTCGTACAGGAATTTGGACGCATAGATGCGGGTGAACCTGTCGGCAATGGCCGTACCCTCGATGATCTCCGAGTTGCCGGAGGAGATCACGTAATGCTCCACGTCCACGCCTTTCTTCCGCCCGTACCGGTCGATCCGGGCGAACCAGTCCTCCACGCCTGGAAAGAACTCGATCTCGTGGCTCTTGGCGAACAGGTCTTCCTTCCTGACCGGGCTGCCGGAGGCCCGGGCCTTTTCCAGCATCACGAACATGTAGGTGAGAATGCCGTCGGCGTCGTGTTCCTGCGCCAGGGCATCAACCTCTTTCCAGAAGTCGGCGGCCGTCATTCCGATGTCGGGAATGAACTGGCGTTCCTGCATATTGCCGGGCGCCAGGGTTCCGTCAAAGTCGTAGATGAGGGCCAGCGGAATTTTCCACCCATGCGCGAGCATCGGCTGCTCCTGCAAGTGCGATAAGAAACTACATTATGTCAAAGTATTCCAACCGATACTACCGCAGTTCAAGCAGCGTCGCGGCCACCCTGTCGTACCACGCAGCCAGGTCATCCAGCGAGTACCTAGCGTTGGCCGGGCTGGGATTCGGCACGACGTAAACGCTGCTGTCGCCAATCCGGCGTGGCTGCATGCCCAGATCGGGAGACGATTTTTCGCTCCCGGCGTATTGCAGGTACGCTTTGTAGGCCATCAGCCCATGAAAGCAGACCAGCCTGGGCCGACAATCCAGCAGCCTCTCCGTGAGCGCGGGCGCCCACCGGCGGTAGTCGGCGGCCCTGAGCGCGTTGCCCTGCGGCGTGGGGCGTTTCACCACGTCGGTAAAGCCGATGCCATGATCCAGCAGCAGCGAGTCGTCGGCAGGGTTGCATTCCCGGCCCAAGTCTGCGGGCAGCAGGGCCGAGCGGTTGAACGCGGGCCAGAAACGGTTGCGCGGGTTGGCGAAGTAGTGGCCCTCCCTGGCCGAATACTCCGACGGGTTCAGGCCCACGAACACCAGCGCCAGACCCGGCGCCAGCAGGTCGGGCAAGGTGCGCAGCTTTTCTATTTCGTTCTCGCATTTTATTGGCAAAATCACCCCCCACCCTAACCCTCCCCCTCAAGGGAGAGGGAACTATATTACAAGCCGAGCAGACGTGCAGCGTTTTCTCCCATGATGCGACGGCGGTCACACTCGGAAAGCGGCTGCCCCGCTACCTCTGCCAAGGGCCGCGACTGGGGCATCAGCGGATAATCCGTTGCGAACAGAATACGTTCAGCTCCGACCAGTGCGGCTACGGTGGGGTAGATGTCGGGACGGTAGAGGAATGGCGACGCCGCAGAATCAAAGTAGACGTTGGACAGGGCCGCGCCCACCTCCGGCATCAGCGAATAGAACGGCAGCCCGCCGCCCCAGTGAGCGCAGATGATGACGTTTTCAGGAAAGTTCTGGATGAACTGCCAGACCTTATCCGGAGTGGTTGCGCCCTTGCCGGGGTACTTGTGCCCTGCCGGTTCGGAGCAGTGGAGCAGCACCGGCAGCGATCGCTCGCGGGCCAGGTTCATCACCGGCGCCATCACCGCCGGGTCAGTGATGTCAATGCCCTGCGTGTCGGGATGCAGCTCGCCGATACCACGCAACCCTTCGTCAGCGCAACGCTGCGCCTCTGCCACAGCCGCATCGCCCCACGCCGGGTTGACCGACGCGAATCCGGTCATCCGGTCCGGGTTGGCGCGAACCGACTCAATAAGATAGTCGTTTGCCTCCCGCGCAACATCGTAATCGCTCCAGCCCATGCCCATGACCACCGCATGATCAACGCCGTCGCGATCCATGGCCTTGAGCAGACTGGAGGCGTCGGCGATGCGGGCGGAGGGGCTGCGCAGGATTTCGGCAAAGGTGGCGTCGCGGGCAGCCAGCTCCTCGCGGCGCAAGGCGAAGGAGGGCGGCAGGATGTGGCAGTGGGCGTCTACTATCATCGTTCAGGGAGAGGCCGGAGGTGTAGGCCCCATTAGAGACTATCTCAAAACCATCAATTACTGTCATGCCGACCCTTTTGCACTACCCTTTCACCCCCACCCTAACCCTCCCCCTCAAGGGAGAGGGCATTTTGAGATGGTTACTCACTGATGTCCTGCCCCGCTAGTGGTCGCGGCCATTGTCGCTAAATTCGTTGTCGCTGTATACGGCGGTCTCGCGGCCCTGGAACACGTGGACGACGAAATTGTTGCGGATAATGCCCACGGCATCGGCGATATCCTCGTCCACGGCGTCCATGATTTCCTGGATGGCCTGCTGCGTCACGCTCTCGTCGACGGCCAGCGAGACGTGCACCATCTCGGCGGTGAAATGGATGTCTACCCGCCCTATGGTGCGGTCAAACTCGACGATGTTGTACGCTTCCGAATATGGAGTTCGCACTTCGCGCTCAAACGTGAAATCGGCCATTATCAGACACATCCATCTGTTCCCTCTCCCTCCGGGGGAGGGTTAGGGCGGGGGAGTCTCCTTACGGCCTAACTTGGCCGTTTCCCATTATGACCCACTTGTACGAGGTGAGTTCCCGGAGGCCCATGGGGCCGCGGGCGTGCATCTTCTGGGTGCTGATGCCCACCTCGGCACCCAGGCCGAACTGCGCCCCGTCGGTGAACTGGGTGCTGGCGTTCACGTACACCGCAGCGGCGTCCACCTCGTCCAGGAAGCGCATTGCCGCGGAGTAGTCCTCGGTGATGATAGCCTCCGAGTGGCCCGAGCCGTAGGTCTCGATGTGTTCCAGCGCCTCGTCCATGGAGTCTACCACTTTAACCGCCGCCGTCAGGGACAGGAACTCACGGCCCCAATCGTCCTCTTGCGCGGGCTGCACCTTGTCGCCGGAACTTGGGCCGAGGATGCTGAGCGCCCGGTTGTCGCAGTGCAACTCCACGCCGGATGCGGACAGCCCGGCGGCGATGCGCGGCAGCCCGTCGGCAGCCACCGCCGAATGCACCAGCAACGTGTCCAGGGCGTTGCAGATGGTGGGCCGGCGCACTTTGGCGTTAATAGTGACGTTGGCCGCCATGTCCAGGTCGGCGGCTCGGTCAACGTAGGTGTGGCAGACGCCGACGCCGCCCGTGACTGCTGGCATGGTGGCGTTCTCCCCGACGAAACGGACAAGTCCCTCGCCGCCCCGGGGCACGACCAGGTCGATGTACTGGTCCATCTTGAGCATGGCGTCCACCAGGTCGCGGTCAGGGTTGTCCACGAACTGCACTGCGCCCTCCGGCGCCCCGGCATCGGCCAGCGCGCGCCGGATGAGCCGGACCAGCTCGGAATTGGAACGCAGGGCCTCCTTGCCGCCGCGCAGGATGCAGGCGTTGCCCGACTTGAAGCACAGGCCGAAAATGTCCACGGTTACGTTGGGGCGGCTCTCGTAGATGCTGGCGATGACCCCCAGCGGAACACGGCGCCTACCGGCGGTCATGCCGTTGGGCAAGGTGGTCATCTCGATGGTCTCGCCCACCGGGTCGGGCAGGGAGGCCACCTTGCGCTGCTCCTCCGCGGTGCCCCACAGCCGGTCGTGGGTCAGCAGCAGCCGGTCGATCATCGCCTCGCTGAGGCCGTTGGCGCGCGCCTCGGCGCAATCCTCGGCGTTGGCCAGCAGCAGGGCCTCATTGTCGCCTTCGAGCAGCCCGGCCAGGTTATGCAGCGTCCGGTTCTTGACGCCGGTAGACAGCCGCGCCACCTTGCGACTGGCAGTGCGGGCAGCCTGGCCGATGCTCAGGAGGTCTTCAACAGTTCTGGTGGTCATGTCGATCTATCCAGTGGGCTATGAATTGGGCACCGATTGGCTGGGTTAGAGTTTTTCCCATTCCTCAATGCTTATTTGCGCTCGGCGCAAAATTCTGAGAAGAAAGTCTCGGTTTATATCACCGCGATGAGGATTGGGAAGCCACACCCTGATTCGCTCTTTTACCATATATTGATGATTGCCGCCCGAATACGGGCCATCAAAGTCCAACTCCCTGAGATAGGCTATCAATCGCCGTCTTGCAATGGGGCCAAGGGCGGGCATTAAATGATTTTCTCTTTGGGCGTAAGGTCTATTGACTGGAGCACCGGGATTGGATGTCCCAATTCGATACCGAGAATGATCCAACCTTCCAAGACTTCCCTGAGCAGCAAACGGCAGTCATCAAGGTTCTCCGCATTGGCGTAAACACCCGGGAGGCAAGGAATCTCGCCATAGTGGGAACCGTCGTCCTCCAGAATTTCGTAGACGGCTTCGGCCATGGCCACCTCGATATACTCGGTCAGCAAGTCGTTGGGCGGCAGCGTTCCAGGCATTTCTCTCTCCAATGATTTCTCGTCTAACTTCGGCAATTGTGCCAAAAGCAGCATCAGGGAATAGTCTCCCTGGGCATCAGGCTTACAGAGGGGAGGTCAGGAATGGGATCCCCGTGTTCAAAGCCCAAGATTATCCAGCCCTCCAATACTTCCGCCAGCTCCTTGCGACACTCCTCGAGCGTATCTGCGTTTGCCCATACACCCTGGAACCCGTAGATTTCGCCGAAGTAGGTTCCGTCTTCGACAAAGATCACGAAATCCGGGTCCCGCATGGCCAATTCAATATACTCGGCCAGAATATCCGCGGGCGGTACTGACGGCAGAACTACTCCCATCACGTATCTCCTTGGCGATCTTCTCGCCCTGTCAGTTTATAGCAGCACCAGGTTGTTGCGGTGGACGATTTCCTCGCCGTAGTGGTAGCCGAGGGTTTCCTCGATCTTGCCGGAACGCAGCCCGCGGATGCGTTCTATGTCCGCTGAGCCATAGTTGGTGATGCCGCAGGCGAAGGCGGCCCCTTGACCGTCGGCGATGTATACGGTGTCGCCCCTGGCGAAGTCGCCGTCCGTCCGCCGCACTCCGGCAGGGAGCAAGCTGCGATGCCGGTCTCGAACCGCTGCGGCAGCGCCGTCATCCACTATGACCCGGCCCCGCTGCGAGATGCCGCTCAGCATCCACCGCTTGCGGGCCTCCAGCTTTTCCTCGGCAGGCTGGAAATAGGTGCCGACGGCTTCCCCATGAACGGCGCGAACCGCCACGCCATCCCCACGGCCATAGGCCATAACCATTGGAATGCCCGCGGTGGTCACCAGCCGGGCCGCCTCCAGCTTGGTGGGCATCCCGCCCCGCGCCCAGGGCTGACGGTGGCGGCCCGCCATGGCCTCGATATCCTGGTCAATGCGTTCAACTCTTGGAATGAGGGTCGCCGTCGGATCAACTCTCGGATCCGCCGTGTACAGGCCGTCGATGTCGGTAAGGATAAGCAGCAGGTCGGCGTCCACCAGGTTGGCCACCAGCGCCGACAGCCGGTCGTTGTCGCCAAACACCGCGCCGATCTCGTCAACCGCCACCACGTCGTTCTCGTTGAGCAGCGGCACCACCCCCAGCTCCAGCAGCCCATGCAGCGTGTTGCGCACGTTCAAGTAGGACTGGCGGTTGGACAGGTCGCCGATGGTTAGCAGGGCTTGGGCCACGGTGACGCCATGCCGGGCGAACTGTTCGTGGTATATCTGCATCAGCCTGCCCTGGCCTACGGCGGCTGCCACCTGGCGTGAGCGTATGTCCCGGGAGACGGGGCCGTGCCGCCCCAGGGCCTCCCGGCCGACAGCAATGGCCCCGGAGGTCACCAGCAGCACCTCGGCTCCCTCCTCGCGCAGTTGGCAGATCTGCCGGACGATACCGCCCAGAACAGTCAGGTTCACCCCGGCGGTGTCTGCGCCCCCGCCCGACAGGATGGCGGTGCCCGCCTTGATCACGATGCGCCGGTACCGGAGCGATTGTGAATCTGCGGTTGCCAGGGCAGCCGTTGGTTGGGATGCAGTGGCGGGGTGGCTGGTTCCGGCCATGGAGAGGCAACCGTCCGGTTCAGGATAAGAGACAAGAGGATACAATGGGCGAATAGCGTTGCAGTCTAAAGATTATAGCACCATAGCCGCCCGCGCCCGCAGGCCAATCCGCCCCGGCATCTGGTATCATCAAGGCATATTCCGTACTCCAACCCCGCTGCCGTGATTGACGCGAGGGCCGCTATGACTTCCAGAGACGCCCGCCGGGGTGAACCGTCCCTGCCACAGCACGAGGCTTCGCCCGACGATCAAGTCTGCCACCAGCTTGACGACGAGGATACCGAGGATGCCGAGCTGCTGCCCGGCCCCATTGCACCGATTCCGTACAGGTATACGCCGCCGGGCGCACCGTTCATCACCTACCTCAAGCTGTTTCCCGATGATTTCAAGTGCCCCCTGCCGGAACCACCGGAAGTGATACTGCCGTCCCGACCCATTGCACCGATTCCGTACAGGTACACGCCGCCGGGCGCGCCGTTCATCACCTACCTCAAGCTGCTGCCCGACGATTATGTCTGCCCCGGCCCCGAACATCTGCGAGAGGATATGCTGCAAGCCGAACACGTCGCCGAATTGGACCAGGTCCTGCGCTCTCATTTCTCGTCGCTGTCCGATGCGGTGGTGGATTCAGGCGGTTTCCTCTTCTACGATGAGGACGATATGTCCCGTCACCGGGTCCGCCCCGACTTGTCCGTGGTCTTTGGCGTGGACGCCGAAGCCATGCGGAAGCGGGACGGATTCGTTGTCCACGAGGTGGGCAAGCCTCCGGATTTCGCTCTGGAGGTAGCCTCCCGCACCACCCGCCGCCGGGACACCGGCATCAAGCGTGTCTTGTACGCGGAGATCGGCATCGGCGAATACTGGCGTTTCGATCCAAAGGGCGGCCTGTATTACGGCTATGAGTTGGCTGGCGAAACTCTGTCCGAAGGCGAGTACCGGCCCATCGACCTAACCGTGGAAGAGGACGGCATGATTTGGGGATACAGCCCAACGCTGGACTTGTGCCTGTGCGTCAAGGACCAGCGTATGCTGTTATACGACCGCAAGACTGGCAGCTACCTGCGCAACTACGCGCAGGAGCAGGCTGCCCACCAGGAAACCGCAGCCGAGCGGGATACTGCCGCAGCCGAGCGGGATACGGAGCGGAACGCCCGCCAGGCCGCCGAGGCCGAGGCAGCGCGCTTGCGTGAGGAACTCCGCCGCCTTCGCGGCGAGTAGCTGTCCCGGCCGCCGGACATTCGCCCGGCTCGCGCTTGAAACGAGAATTGGGCTGGATTAGTCCGACTTGCACGGTTCGCACGGATAAACCGCCCGGCCCGGAGGATTGGCTATGGCCTACGCTGCTACCAGTTTTTCCTGCTCCAAGTGCCACAATACCCAGTACGAGACCGAGGAGATCCGCACCACTGGCAAGTATTCCCGCTTTTTTGACATGCAGAACAAGAAATTCACCGCCGTTTCCTGCACCCAGTGCGGCTATACCGAGATATTCAAGGGCGATACTTCCAAGCTGGGCAACTTCCTTGACCTGCTGGCTGGCGGTTAAAATATCCTCAGGCAACTGAAGACCTCGACTACCAGGACCCGCTGAACGATTCATCCGATCAAACGAATTTCGACGTCAGGCGCACCCCGCAGGGGGTTGGCTCCGGGGCCAACCCCTTTCTTGGCGTGCCGCCATTTTTCACATTCAAGGAATTCTCGCCTGCTGCTCCTGGCAATAGCGCCATAGGTTAAGCAGGCGAATGCGCTGGAACTTTACATGTCATTAGATGGAATCCTCAAACTTCTGGAAGGGCACCCTGAATTTCGCGGGAGTCTGGAGGCTGCCGCCTCCGGACAGGCCCCCGAGGTCACAGTCCGGCAGGGCGCGCGGGCGACATTCATCGCGTCGCTGGCCCGGCGGGCGGACGCGCCGACCCTGGTAATCACCCCGCGCCCGGAGGATGCCCGCCGCCTGCACGACCAGTTGCTGAGCTGGCTGGGCGAGGACTCGCCGGTCCACCTGCTGCCGGAGCCGGAGGTTCTGCCTTTCGAGCGGCTGGCCGTGGATTCCAACACCGGCAACCAGCGTCTGGCCACCCTGGCGGCCCTCGCGTCCGCCCGCTGCCGGAACGACGGGGATACCGGCCAAGGCCATCCGTACCAAGGACAGGAAGGCGGCCGCATTCATACCCACTGCCAGGCCCCGGTGGTTGTCTGCTCCATTGGCTCCGCGCTGCTCTACACCGCTCCCCCCGGCCTGATGGCGGGGATGGCGCCATCGCCGGGCCGCCCGTACCGGGACCAGGAAAGCGGCCCCATCCACGGCCAACCCAGCGTCTGGCGGGTCGGCGACAGGGTCCGGCTGGACGCGCTGCTCTCCCAGTGGGTGCAGTTGGGGTACCGCAACGAGCCAGCGGTGGACGCGCCGGGTTCGTTCAGCCACCGCGGCGGCATCCTCGACATCTACCCGCCTGACTGTGAATTGCCGTTGCGCATCGAATTTTTCGACGACGAGATAGACACCATTCGCCGCTTTGATCCCCTGACCCAGCGGTCAGTGGGGTCTGCCGACGAGGTGCGCCTCATCCCTGCCCGGGAGCAGCTCCCCGAACTGGCTGGCGCCGAGGCCCTGGCATCGCGGGCCGCCCAAATGGACCTGTCCAACTGCAACGAAGTCGTCCGGGAGCGCATCGAGGAGGAATTGCAGTCGCTGACAGGTCTAGGAGGGCCTGAATTCAACCCGGAAACCATGTCCTTTTACAGCGGCCTGATCAACCGCGCCCCGTTGCTGGACTACCTGGGGCCCGGCGCAACCGTCGTGCTGGAACGGGGCGGGCGCGTGGAGGCCGAGGCCTCCGAGCTGGAGGAGCGATTCGAACGCATGCGCTCGGCCCGCGAGGAACGCGGCGAGCTTCCCAGGAATTTTCCATCACCGTGCATGAGTTGGGAGGAGTTCGCCGCGCTACTGCAAAATCATCGCGTGGTGGAACTCCAGGCTTGGGTCGGCGAGGAAGACGACCAAGTCTTTCTGCCCGCCACGCCCTACTACGGGCGGCTGGAGCAGCTAGCCGCCGACATCCGGAGGCGACAGGGCGAGCCATCGGCAACGGTGGCGGTCACGCAACACGCCCGGCGGGTCGCCGAAATCCTGGAGCAGCATGACGTCAGCGCCACGGTCGCAGACGCGCTGGACGACACCCCATCCCCGGGCGAGGTCTGTATACTGCCCGGATCGCTGCGCAACGGCTGGGCCATCGAGTTGCCCGGCAAACAGCCAGCCAGCGCCGGGGCAGGCCAGGGCAGGAAACGCGGGGCATCCCGCCCGGTAGGGGCGCACAGCCGTGCGCCCGCACTGACCCGGCTGGACCTGCTGACCGACGCCGAGTTGTTCGGAACGGTCAAGGAGCGGCGCCAGCGCCGTCCCCGCCGGGCCGAGCGGGGGCCGGACATCACCCTCGCCGACCTGGAGCCGGGCGTGTTTGTGGTGCATATCGACCACGGCGTGGCCCGGTTCGCCGGAACCACCCAGATGGGCGAGGGTGCAGACGAGCGGGAGTACCTGGTTCTGGAGTACGCGGACAACGACAAGCTGTACGTCCCCACCGACCACCTCAACCGGGTCAGCGCCTACGTGGGCGCCCAGGAACACGCGCCCTCACTGACCCGCCTCGGCGCTGCCGACTGGGCCCGCATCAAGCAGCGGGTGAAAGGCGCGGCGCGGGAAATGGCCCAGGAACTCATCCGCATCAACGCCGCCCGCGAAATCGCGGAGGGGCACGAATTCGCGCCCGACAACTCCTGGCAGCGTGAGCTTGAGGATTCTTTCCCATTCATCGAAACCCCCGACCAGGCCCAGGCCATCGACGACGTAAAGACCGACATGGAGCGCACCCGGCCCATGGATCGCCTCATCTGCGGCGACGTGGGCTACGGCAAGACCGAGGTGGCACTGCGGGCGGCGTTCAAGACGGTCAGCGACGGGATGCAGGTGGGCATACTGGTGCCGACCACCGTGCTGGCCCAGCAGCACTACGCCACGTTCACCGAGCGGCTCAGCCCGTTCCCGGTGCGGGTCGAGGTGCTCAGTCGCTTCCGCACACCCAAGGAACAGCAGCAGGTAGTGGAGGGACTGCAAAAGGGCGAGGTTGACATCGTCATAGGCACCCACCGGCTGTTGCAAAAAGACGTGCGATTCAAGAACCTGGGCCTGGCGGTGGTGGACGAGGAACAGCGCTTTGGCGTGAGCCACAAGGAACGGCTGAAGCAACTCCGTCGCCAGGTGGACGTGCTGACACTCAGCGCCACTCCCATCCCGCGCACGCTCAACATGGCTCTCTCCGGTCTGCGGGATCTGTCCTCGATACAGTCCGCGCCCGAGGCGCGCCTGCCAGTCAAGACTTTCGTTTCGGAATACTCCGAGGAGGTGGTCAAGGAGGCCATACTGCGCGAGATGGAGCGCGGCGGCCAGGTGTTCTACCTGCACAACCGCGTCCGGTCAATCCACCAGGCCGCCGACGACATCCGCAAGCTTGTGCCCCACGCCCGCGTCATCGTGGGCCACGGCCAGATGGCGGAGTCCGACCTGGAGGACGTGATGGTGGACTTTGCCAACGGCGAGGCCGACGTGCTGGTCTGCACCACCATCATCGAGTCCGGGCTGGACATGCCCAACGTCAACACCCTGATTGTGGAGCGAGCCGACCGCTTTGGCCTGGCCCAGCTCTACCAGTTGCGGGGCCGCGTGGGCCGCGGGCAGCACCGGGCCTACGCCTACCTGCTGGCCCCCCGCGGACGCCGCATCACCGAGGCCGCCGAGATGCGCTTGCAGGCTATTCTGGAGGCATCAGACCTGGGCGCGGGGTTCCGCATCGCCATGCGCGACCTGGAAATCCGCGGCGCGGGCAACATCCTGGGCGCTGACCAGAGCGGCCACATCCAGGAGGTAGGACTGGACCTGTACACCCAGTTGCTCCAGGAGGCCATCCGCGAGCTGGAGCGTGAGGGCGGTAACTCCGGCTTGACCGGCCAGGATGCCGCGAACGAGGAACCGACAAGGATCGAGCTGCCCCTGAACGCCGGAATCCCGGAGGACTACATCGAACACCTGCCAACCCGTCTGTCGGTATACCAACGGCTGGCCCGGCTGACCGAGCGCAGGGAACTGCCCGACATACGCGCGGAACTGCGCGACCGTTTCGGTCCTGTCCCGGAGGAAGTGGAGAACCTGCTAACGGTGTCCGAAATCCGCGCCATCGCCGGGAACGCCGGGGCAGAGTCGGTAATCCGCGGCAGCGAGTCCATCGTAATAACAATGAGGAACCCGGTGGGCGGGGCCAAGGCGCCGTTGCAGCGCGCCCTCGGCCCGTCGGCGCAGGTTGGCAACTCCCAGATACACATGCCCCTGCGCCCGTTGGGAGACCAGTGGCTTTCGCGCCTGACCCGCACCCTGGAGCGGCTGCTGGTGTTCACCGACAACATGCGACAACTGGCCGCCGATGCCCAATCGGGATAAGCAACAATCTGAAAATCCCCTCCCCCTCAAAGGGGAGGGTTAGGGTGGGGGTGAAATCCTCAACTGCGTAACTCCTATCCGTAGACAACTTGATGGAAGTCGTGTTGTGAGAACGAAAGAAACGATGGCCAGGCCGTCCATTTTCGCGGTACTTGTCGTTTTGGGGCTGGCGCTGTTATTGGCGGTGGCCTGCGGGGGAGACGGCGGGGAGGCGGAGATGGCCGCCGACTTCCCCATCGTCGTGTCGCAGGGCCAGGACATCCTGGGCGGCGACAACGTGGGCATGGCGTCGCTGGTTGGAGAGCAGCCGGTGGTGCTCAATTTCTGGGCAGCGGAATGTCCGCCTTGTCGCGCCGAGCTGCCCGAGTTCCAGGAATTCCACGAGGAATACGGCGACCGGCTGCTGGTGCTGGGCATCGACCTCGGCCAGTTCACCAATCAGGGCACGCCGGAGCAGGGCCGCGAACTGCTGGCGGAGCTAGACGTTCACATCCCGGCGGGCTATACGGAAGACTCGGAGATACTGCCGAAATACGGAGTCCTGGGACTGCCCACCACCATTTTCATCAACGCAGACGGCTCCATCCATGACAAGTGGACCGGCGCACTGAACAAGCAGACCCTAATCGAAAAGGCCGAGGAGATGCTGGGCGGGTAGAAACTATCTCCAAAGTCCCCTCCCCTTGAGGGGGAGGGTTAGGGTGGGGGCGAAAAGGCCATGCAGGGTCACCTACGGGTGCATCCCAGGAATGCGCCTTTGATGTTGAGACAGTTGCTACGTGGTTTTTCGCCAGCCAAAGAATCCTAAAAATCCTGATAGGACTTATGCAGTTGGTGTAGGGGCGTCCCTTGTGGGCGCCCACAAGGGCTTCACCCCCACCCTAACCCTCCCTCTGAGGGAGAGGGGATTTTTGCTCAACTGCGTAAGTCCTATCCCGATTCAGACAAATGCTTGCGCCACAAACTTGGCAATTGTTCCGATTCCGCTTGAAATGCCGCTTTTGACAGCGTCTCCCCTGTGCTACAATAAGTACATCGGGGTGTAGCGCAGTGGCTAGCGCGCTACGTTCGGGACGTAGAGGCCGGTGGTTCGAATCCACTCACCCCGACCATCCTCTATTCCTTCGAGAAACCGCCTCAAATTCGGTGGTTGCTTTTCACTCCC
The DNA here is from genome assembly GCA_963664375.1 of Dehalococcoidia bacterium. GTDB lineage: Bacteria > Chloroflexota > Dehalococcoidia > Lucifugimonadales > UBA3495 > VXOI01. Next base: position 1,021,973 of record OY761449.1, on the reverse strand, counting down.
GCCCTAACCCTCCCCCTCAAGGGAGAGGGGATTTTCGGGAAGTTTCTAAGTCCTCAGCAAGTAGCGCTGCACCTTTCCCGTGGCCGTCTTGGGCAAGTCCTCGACAAAGTTCACCCATCGCGGGTACTTGTAGCGGGCCAGACCGCTCCGGCAGTGCTCCAGCAGTTCATCGGCCAGCGCGTCGGACGCATCTCCGGCGTCTTTCAGCACCACGAACGCCTCCGGCTTGATCAGCTCGTCGGCATCGGCGCGGCCAACCACCGCCGCCTCCAGCACGCGGGGATGCTCGATGAGCCGCCCCTCAATCTCCACCGGCGAGCACCAGATGCCTCCCACCTTGAGCATGTCGTCGCTGCGCCCGCAGTAAACGTAGTAGCCGTCAGCGTCCTGCCGGTAGGTGTCGCCGGTGTTCAGCCAGCCGTCCTCCGTCATCGTCTCGGCGGTGCGCTCCGGGTTGTTCCAGTAGTGAGTGGCCGTAGAGTCTCCCCGGATAAACAGCCGTCCGGTCTCGCCGGGAGATACCGGGTCGCCGAATTCGTCCAATATCCGGGCCTCATAACCGGGCACGACGCGCCCGCTGGTGCCAGGCCGGTGGTCACCGACGGTGTTGGAAATGAAAATGTGCAGCGCCTCGGTGGAGCCTATGCCGTCCAGAATCAACGTGCCGGTACGTTCCTGCCATCGGCGGAATATGTCGGCGGGCAGCGCCTCCCCCGCCGACACGCAGCAACGCAGCGACGACAGGTCTCGTTGGCGTCCTTCGTCAAGCTCAGGATGATCGTCCAGCGCCCGGAGCTGCGCCGCGTAAAGCGTGGGCACTCCGAAAAACAGCGTGGGCCGGTGCTCCTCGATGATGTCGAAAGTCATTTCAGGAGTAGGGCGCTCTCCGCTCAGCACTGCCGTCGCGCCAGCCCACAGCGGAAAAGTCATGGCGTTGCCCAGCCCGTAGGCGAAGAACAGCTTGGCCGCGGAGAAGCAGACGTCGTCCTCCACCACGCCCAGCGTATTTTCGGCATAGTGGACACAGGTGGTTACGATGTCCCGGTGGCGATGCACCGCTCCTTTGGGGCGGCCCGTGGAGCCCGAGGAGTACAGCCAAAAGCATTCGGAATCAGCCGATGTCGCCGCTGGCTCCAGTACCGGCGATGCCTCCTCCAGCATGTCGGACACGGAGCTCGGCCCTTCGGTGCAGAGTATGAACGTGGGCTGATGGTCTGCCCCGGCCAGCGCCCGCGTCACTTCCTCACGGTATTCCGGCGAGTACACCAGCCCGGCGCACTCCGAGTCCTCGATGATGTGACGATAGTCGTCGGCCCGCAGCAAGGTGTTCACGGGAACCGGCGTCAAACCGGCCTTGATGGCCCCCCAGAAAAGGTAGAAGAACTCCGGGCAGTCCTTGACCACCATCAGCACCCGGCCCTCGGGCTCGCCAGCCAGCGATTTCAGCAGGTTGCCGCAGCGGTTGACGCGCTCCGCCAGTTGGCCGTAGGCGACGGAATCGCCCGTATCGGCGAACACGACCGCGGCCTTGCCAGCCCGCATTTCGTCCAGGTGCCGGTCGATGAACGGCACCGCAACGTTGAAAACGTCCGAATAGCGGATGCTGGCCGGGCTGACGGACGAGTCAACTTCGACGGAGTGCTGGTACATCGCTCCCTCCCGAAACTGGGCATCGCGGATCAGTTAAACCGCACGTACTCGAAGTCCCAGGGCTTGCCGTCGATGCCGCGCGCTGGCGGCGCGATCCACCCCGCGATCTTGCCAGGCTCGATGACCCGGCGCATCAGCGAGTCCACGTAGGCCATGTCATCGTCGGTTGGCAGCCAATCGGACACTTTGGCCTGCCACTCATCCTCGCTGATGACACGGCCATCGGGCGACACCCGCAGACCAGCAGCGTTGCCTATGTGCCGGTTGAAGAAGCGATGCGGAAGCTCCAGCCGAAAGTCCACGCCCATCGTTTCCAGCGCCCTGTTCCAGCGGTCGAGACCCCGCTGACAGTCCTTGATGTAGTCGTCCCGCAGCCTTTCGTTGACCGCGCTGAGCGACGACAATTCATCGACCACTATTCGCCCATCGCGGACAGTATGCACCGGCCACAGGTCTCCGGTCAGGCGGTGGTCGTCGTCCAGTCTCGACTCCAGGTAGCGGCCCTTGAGTCCGCCGGTGTAGTAGTTGGCCGCGTTGGTCGAAACCTCCTGGCCGAACAGGTCCACCGAGACGCTGTAGTGGAAGTTGACGTACTTCTGCACGGTGGGCAGGTCGATTACGCCCGCCGCACGGAGGCGCTCGGGGTCGTCCGTTTCCAGCTCGTTCATCACCTCGCCAGTGCGCTGCACCACCCGCATCACGCCGGTCTCGCCGACGAACATGTGATGCGCCTCCTCTGTGAGCATGAACCGGCATGTGCGCGAAAGCGGGTCGAAGCCCGACTCGGCCAGCGCCGCAAGCTGGTACTTGCCATCGCGGTCGGTGAAAAAGGTGAACATCAGGTACGATAGCCAGTTGGGCGTGGCCTCGTTGAACGCTCCGAGGATGCGCGGCCGGTCGGCGTCGCCGGAGTGCCGCTCCAGCATAGCCTCGGCCTCCTCGCGCCCGTCCCGCCCGAAATAGGCGTGGAGCAGGTACACCATGGCCCACAGGTGGCGCCCCTCCTCCACGTTGATCTGGAACAGGTTGCGCAAGTCGTACAGCGACGGGCAGGTCAAGCCCAGCCGGCGCTGCTGTTCCACAGATGCCGGCTCCGTGTCGCCCTGCGTCACGATGAGACGCCGCAGGGGGGCCCGGTACTCGCCGGGTACCTCCTGCCACACCGGCTCCCCCTGATGGTCGCCGAACGGGATTACCCGGCCGGGGTCGGGCTTGGCCAAGAAGATTCCCCAGCGGTACTCGGGCATCTTGACGAAGCCGAAGTTGGCCCAGCCGTCGGTCTCCACGCTGATGGCGGTGCGCAGGTAAACGTCGAAGTCGGTGGAGCCGTCCGGCCCCATCTCGTGCCACCACTTCATATAGTTGGGCTGCCACGACTCCAGCGCCCGTTGCAGCCGCCGGTTGTCCGACAAACCCACGTTGTTGGGAATCCGGTCAGTGTAGTTGATGCTCATGGTTCCTCCTGCTGGTGGAGGTCGGGTAGCAGGTGTGCCAACTCCACTCAGATGTAGAGCAACTGGTTTCGCATTTCGTCTGCGGTAGTCCTGTTCAGTATTGGGAGTAGGCGGTTGAAGATTTCGCGTGGCCGTCTGCGAAACGCAATGATGATTCCAGCATGGTCACGGCCTGCGGCCATGTATTGGCGGTACAATTCCTCGTAATCCTCACGGTTGTGCGTTATCACGCAGAATCCTTGTGACACAGCATAGGCAAGCTGTTGACCATCAGGCTGGCCCAACCGACCTGCGTCTCGGGCCGTAACTGATGTAAATCTCCTTGCAGCAGCCAAGGCTGCAATAACAGGGTCTACGTCTTCGTCAAGGTAGATGGAAATGAACAGCGCGTCGATCAGAGATGCCTCACGCTGGGATGGATGAGTTCGTCCGGCACCCGGTTCCTGACTATGTACTCCATTATCTCGTCCGAGTGGTCGCAAAAGTAACTCAAGGCGTCAAATACGGCGGCCAGACTCAGGTGAGGCAGTCCGATTTGAATCTCCTCCGGCGTGTATCCCAGACGCCACAGTTCCACGATGGCCCGCACTGGCGTCCGCGTGCCCTTGACGATAGGCTCCTCGCTCAGTATCCCTTTCTTTCTGATGATGTAGCAGTGTTCCGTTGTGGTAACGCCTTCTTCTTCGGCCATCATTCACCTCTCTACCTGTATTCCTGTATTTTATAAGAATTCACGCAGCGGCGGGTTCGCCCCCACTCTAACCCTCCCCCTGAGGGGGAGGGGATTTCACAGATCAGGCAATCACGCCCGCCGCCGGTCGAACTCCGCCCGGGCGCCGGTGCCGTAGGCTTGCAGCGCCCCCTGGTTGCCCGAGGCGTTGGGACGCTGGAAAATCCAGTTCTGCCACGCGCTGAGCCGTCCGAATATCTTGCTCTCCAGCGTCTCCGGCCCGCCGAAACGCAGGTTGGCCTCCATTCCGGTCAGCGCGTCGGGCGAGAAGCTGGCCCGCTCCTCCAGGGCCAGGCGCACCTCGTCCTCCCAGTCTATGTCGTCGGGAATGAACGTCACCAGCCCAAGATCGTGGGCAGATTCGGCGTCCAGGTCGCGGCCAATGTGTTCCTCCAGTTCGTCAGTGTCCAGGAACCGCGCCTCTGATCGGGTCAGGCCGTTGACCATGGGCAGCGGGCCAAAGTTCATGCCAGTCAGCCGCACCGTAGGCGGTTCCTCATCGTCCTCCAGCACGCCGTCCAGCATGTAGCAGCGGTCGGCGGCCAGTGCAAGCTCCAGCAGCGTTCCCGTGAAACAACTCCCAGGTTCCACCAGCGCGATGAGCGACCGGGAACTCACATCCAGCCGCTTGAGTGTCCGTTTCAGGTACAGCGAAATTTCCCGCGACAGCCAGTGGTCGCATGTGGATAGCAGCAAATCGTCGTAGCCCTGCACCGTTTCCGCATCGCCCGTGGCGCGGAACACCCACGTACCGATCTCGCCCTCATTGGTGCGCAGGTGCAGGATGGCGTCGTCCAGTTCCCTCGCCAGCGCCAGCGGCCAGAATCGGTCTCCCTCGGCGTGGATGCCCTCAGCGTCTTTCGGCGGGGGGGCCGACGGCCCGCGTATGTCCAGGTAGGCAGCGCGGAGTTCGCGGTCGATGTGCACGTTCACGTACCGGTAGGAAACGCCGTTCCCGGTAAATTCCCTGGCCAATGGACTGAGTTCGATTCCCGCCCCGACCGAGGAGCGCCCTCCCTCTGCGGCAAATGCGTTGGCCCGTTCCGCCACCACCTCGTCGAACCGTGAGCGGGGCGCAATCTCGTCTACCAGCCGCCACTCCAGCGCCCGTTGACCGCGCACTCCCTCCGGCGTCGTGCACAGGAAGTCGGCGTGGTCGCGGCGCACCCGGCGCTTGTCCGCCAGCCGCGTCAGCCCGCCCGTGCCGGGCAGCACCGCCAGCAGCGGCAACTCCGGCAGGGCCACAGTGCTGGAGCCGTCGTCGATCAGGATGATGTGGTCGCAGGCCAGGGCCAGCTCGTACCCGCCGCCCGCCGCCGGGCCGTTGACGGCGCAGACGTAGCGCTGGCCGGAATGGGCGCTGGCGTCCTCGATGGCGTTGCGGGTTTCGTTGGTGAACTTACAGAAATTGACCTTGAGCGCGTGGTCGGCCTGGGCCAGCATGCGGATGTTGGCGCCAGCGCAGAACACCCGGTCATGCCCGGAGGTCACCACCACGGCGCCCACCTCGGGGTGCTCGAACCGCAGCCGCTGCACGGCGTCGTACAGCTCGATGTCCACTCCAAGATCGTAGGAGTTAAGTTTCAGCTCGTACCCCGGATATAGGGGCGCGTCTTCCTGTACAAGCATGGTGAGCCGGGCGACCGCGCCCTCGACCTCCAGCCGCCAGTGCCGGTACCGCTCCGGCGAGGTGGCGAAGTCGATGCGCTGCCCGGTTGCCGATGCTGTTGCCGTGCCCGTTTCCACTGATGTCATAACTGCCCAGACTTTACCGTGATTTTGAATATCATTGTATCAAAGCTGGGTTTGTTCCTGGCCATAGAAACTATCTCAATGGCGCCAGTGGCAGACACAAAAGGCTGTCTGTCCTACCCGTTCACCCTCACCCTCACCCTCAAGGGAGAGGGGATTTTTGTGGCAGACCCGAAAGGCTGTCTGTCCTACCCGTTCACCCTCACCCTAGCCCTCTCCCTCAAGGGAGAGGGGATTTTTAGGGTAATCACTTATTGTTACGCCCGCCGGTAGTCCGGCTCCCGGCCCTCGCGCGCCGCGGCCAGCGCCTCGTGATGGTCCGGCGATGCCATGGCGATGGCCTGGCGGCGCAGGTATTCGTCGAAAAACTGGCCGTGGGTGTATTCCTGGAAAGCCGACAGCATCAGCTTGGTCTGCCGCGCGCCCTCGGAGCTGATGGTCAGGTAGCGTTGCACCAGCGCCTCCACCTCGGCGTCGAAGTTCGCGGGATCGACAACGTAGTCCACCAGCCCGATGCGCAGCGCCTCGTTGCCGTCCACGTTCTCGCCCGACAGCGCCATGCGCTTGGCGCGGCCCAGTCCGATGTAACGCGGCAGGCGGTAGGTGCCCAGGCCGGGGATGAACCCCTCCTTGGCCGCTGGCAGTCCCAGTTGGGCGTCGGCAGTGGCGATGCGGATGTCGCAGGCCAGCGGCAGTTGCAGCCCGCCGCCCAGCGCGTAGCCCTGAATGGCGCACAGCACCAGCTTGTCCGACAGCTCCAGCAGCCGCAGCGTCCGGTCCCACTGGTAGAAGTAGTCCTGGGGCGTCTCGCCAGCGGCCAGTTCCTTGAGGTCGATACCGGCGCAGAAGGCCCGCCCCGCGCCGCGGATAATCACCGCCCTCGCCGTGGCGTCGTCGTGAATGGCCCGTGCCGCCTGGTGCAGTTCAAGCGCGCCCCGGTAGTCCACGGCGTTCAGCGCGTAGGGGCGGTTCAGGGTGAGGCGGATCAGGTCGCCGTCGCTTTCGTAGAGCATCGTTTCAAAGTTCATAATTCCCGGCCACCCTTGTCAGATGCGACGACAGAGGTCAGGCCAGTATACTGCATCCCCATCAGGTAAAATGAGGTTGGCCGTCCAGTAGTCCCAATCCCCGGCGGCAAGAGCAGTCTCACGGAGGCAGCCATGACCACGACCAAAACCGGACTCCCGCCCATGCGCCCGTTCACCCTGGAGGAGTGCGACGCCCTGGTATCGGCGGGCATCATCGCCGACGGCGAGCAGGCCGCCGTGCTGTGCGGTACGCGCCTGTTCACGGGGGAGGAATGCCGCGAAATGGTAAGCGCCGACATCTTGCACAGACGCGACCGACTCGAATTGATAGACGGGAAGATACTTGTTATGTCTCCAATAGGCGAACATCACCATGCTGGCGTTGATTGGCTGAATTTGTTGCTGGGCGCCGCATTATGGGGAAGGGCGATGGTCCGAGTGGGCGGCTCAATCTTCCTGACCGACTGGACCGCGCCCCAGCCTGACATTGCAGTAATCCGGCTGCATCCCATAACCGAGCTGGTTCGTGCAGACCCGTCCGAGATTTACTTCCTCATCGAGGTGGCCGACAGCTCCCTCCGCTACGACAGCGGCCCCAAGCTGGCGCGTTACGCCGCCGCAGGCATCCCGGAGGTGTGGATCGCCAACCTGCGCGTTCGCGAGGTCACCGTCTACGCCGAACCGTCCGGCTCCGGGTACGCCAGCGTCAGCGTCTACCGGCCCGGCGACAGCATCAGCCCCGGCGCTTTCCCCGACGTGACGCTGGCCGTCGACGAGTTCATGCCCCCGGCCACTCACGGGCGCGACGCGGAAACAGCCGTTTGACCGCTCGATTCCACGAATGCCAGAATTAACATCAATTCAGATTAGGAGTTACGCAGTCGGAGATTTTCACCCTCACCCTGGCCCTCTCCCTCAAGGGAGAGGGAATAGCTGAACTGTGTAAGTCCCAGCATATTTCAAATCCTGGAGAGCAGCCTTGCCCGTATCATCCACTAATTCGAAAGTCATCTACGACGCCCTCAAGGACGCTGGTGTCAGCATCATCTCCGCCCTGCCCGAAACCTGGCTGGTGCACCTCGTCGGCATGGCCGATGACGACCCCGAGGTCACGCTGGTGCGGCTGAACAAGGAAGAGGAGGGCGTGGGCATCTCCGCTGGCGCCCACCTGGCTGGCAGGAAATCGGCCATGCTCATGCAGAACCACGGCCTGCTGACCTCCATCAACGGCATCGTGTCGCTGGCCCAGCTCTACCGCATCCCGCTGCTGATGCTCATCAGCTACCGCGGCGAGATGGGCGAGCGCGACCCGTGGCAGACCGAGGGCGGGCTGGTCACCGAGCGGGTGCTGGACGCGCTGGGCATCATGTACCGCAAGATGGCCGACCCGGCGCTGGTGGCCCGCGACATCCGGCAGGCCCAGACGCTGGCCGAAAGTTCCCTGCGTCCCGTGGCCCTGCTACTCACCCGCGAACTGATGTGGGAGGAATAAGCATGCTGCGGGAAGACGCGCTCCGGGCCATCTACCCCAAGCTCAAAGACCAGGTCGTCGTCACCATCATGGGCGCGGTGGCCGTCGAGCTGTACAACTGCGGGCACCGGCCCAACTTTTTCTACCTCGAACACGGCATGGGCCTGGCGTCGTCCATGGGCCTCGGCCTCGCCCTGTCCCTGCCCGGCCAGCAGGTGACGGTCCTGGACGGCGACGCCTCGCTGCTGATGAACCTGGGCACTCTCAGCACCATGGCCCGCTACAGCCCGCCCAACCTGACCCACATCGTGTTCGACAACGAGAGTCTGCTGTCGGTGGGCGGGTTCCCCTCGGCCACCACCACCGGCACCGACCTGGCTGGCGTGGCCCGCGAGGCCGGCGTGCGGCACGTCGACCGCGCCGACACCGTGGAGGCCCTGGAGGAGGCCTACGCCGCCGCCACCGGCCGCCAGGCCCTGTCGGTCATCCACTCCAAGGTAGAGGCCATCGGCCCCACGTCATTCGCCATGGACATCGGCCTGCTGGAAAACCGTTTCGAGTTCGCCCGCCACCTGCGCGGGCTGAGCTCGTAGCGGCGGGCGCCAGCCAGGAGCGACGCAGAGATGACACCGGAACAATTTGTATTCAAGTGGCGGGATACCCTGTTCCGGGAGCGGCAGGGTTCCCAGCCCTTTTTCGAAGACCTATGCGCCGTGATCGGTCATGCTTCTCCCACGGAGCACGGAGACCCGGAAACTTTCGCATTCGATATGCCTGTCGCGGGCGGGCGGTTTGCCGACGCTTACTATGCCGGGCATTTCGTCTGGGAGTTCAAGAGCGTAGACCGGCAGCTTGACGAGGGCATGCGCCAGGCCATCGCCTACGCCGCCGACCTCAGAAACCCGCCCCTGCTGGTAGTGTCGTCATTCAACACCATCCGCATCCGCACCAACTTCCGCGACAAGGAGCTGGTGGTCTACGAGTTCCCCATCCGCGAGCTGGGCGCTCAGGAAAACCTGGACCCGCTCAATCTGGTGTTCTTCGATCCGGACAAACTGGAACCGGAACGCACAGTCCACGAGGTCACCAGAGATACCGCCAGACTGTTCTACAAGATAGTTGCCGACATGGAGCAGCGCGGCGTAGACCCGGAAAGACTGGCCCGCTATCTCAACCAGATAATCTTCTGCCTGTATGCCGAGGATACCGGGCTGCTGCGCAACGAATTGTTCACACAGGCCGTCAGTAATCTCAGCGGGCACCCCGGCCACTTCGATGGCGCCGTTCGCGAGCTCTTTGAAAGGATGTCCGCTGGCGGAAGGTATGCCCATTTCCTGATTGATACTTTCAACGGCGACCTTTTCGACGGTGCTGACACGGTGAAACTCAGCGAGGACGCGCTGGAGCATCTACTCGAGGCCACCGGGCAGAGTTGGGCCAGCATTGAACCCTCCATTTTCGGCACCCTGTTCGAGCGCGCGCTGGATGCATCCAAACGCTCCCAGCTCGGCGCTCACTACACTGGCCGCGGCGAGATCGAGCTGGTGGTCGAGCCCGTCGTGATGGCCCCCCTGCGCCGCGAGTGGTTTGCCGTCCTGCTTGAGGTCAACGACCTGATTGATAAGGGGAGCGAGGACGCCGCCCGCGCCCGTCTCGGCAAGTTCCAGGAACGCCTGGCCTCGGTCAAAGTGCTCGACCCGGCCTGCGGCAGCGGCAACTTTCTGTACATCGCCCTGCGCTCCCTGCTGGACCTGGAAAAGCAGGTCATTGATTTCAACGACGCCAGGGGCTGGGAGGAGATGCACGTCCGGATCAAGCCCAGCCAGATGCTTGGTCTGGAAATCAATCCCTACGCCGCCGAGCTGGCCCGCACCGCCCTCTGGATCGGCTACATCCAGTGGCACCAGACCAGAGGCATGCGCTACCGGCAATCCCCGATCCTGACCAAGATGGACAATATCCGCCAGACCGACGCCATCCTGGCCAACGGCAACACGGAAAATCCGCAGGAAACGGAGTGGCCCAAGGCCGAATTCATCATCGGCAACCCCCCGTTCCTGGGACATGTCCCCTTCCGCGAGCAGTTGGGCGACGAATACGTCAACGCGATATACGCGCTCTACGGCAGTCGCATCCCCAACTCCAGCGACCTGTGCTGCTACTGGTTCGAGAAAGCCCGCGCCCAGATTGAGGCTGGAAAATCTCAGCGCGCCGGGCTGCTGGCGACGCAGGCCATCCGCTTCCAGTCCAGCCGTCCGGTGCTGACCCGCATCAAGGAAACCGGCGACATCTTTATCGCCATCTCAGACAGGGATTGGATGCTGGAAGGCGCGAATGTGAACATTTCCATCGTCTGCTTTGACGACGGCAGCGAAACTATCCGCATCCTCGACAACGAGCCCGTCACCAACATCAACTCCGATTTGACCTCCGGCGCGGACATAGGTCAGGCGATGCGTCTCTCAGAAAACTTGAACCTGGCTTTCCAAGGTATCGGAAAAGTAGGCGACTTCGACGTGTCGGAGGATATTGCCCTACAAATGATGTCTCAATTCAATCCACATGGTAAGCCGAACACGGATGTTATCAAGCGCTGGATTAACGGAATTGATATTGCCCGTCGCTCCCGGAATGTATGGATCATTGATTTTGGCGTAGATATGCCTATTGAGGAGGCTGCGCTATATGAGGCTCCGTTCGAATACGTCAAGGATAAAGTAATGCAGGAGCGAGTTAAGAACAAAATGAAATGGCGGGCCGAGAATTGGTGGCTGCACGGATTTCCAGCAACAACCATGCGTGAGGCCTTGGCTCCATTGCAGCGATACATTGGCACACCAAAAGTTGCCAAGCACCGGCCATTCGTATGGTTAGCAGGCGACATGCTACCATCCAATTTGGTAATCGCTATTGCAAGCGATGATGACTACATGTTCGGTGTTCTGCAAAGCAGGATTCATACGGATTGGGCTTTGGCCGTTGGTTCGCAACTTGAGGATCGGCCCACATACACCCCGACCACCTGTTTCGAGACATTCCCCTTTCCCGAGCCGGACGACGCCCAACGCGCCGCGATAGCCGACGCGGCAGCGCGGCTGAACGAGCTGCGCGAGGCCTGGCTCAACCCGGTCAACACCGACGGCAGCCCGGCCCTGAGCGGCAAAGACCTGGCCCGCCGCACCCTGACCAACCTCTACAACCAGCGCCCAACCTGGCTGACCAACGCCCACGCCGCCCTGGACGCCGCCGTAGCCAACGCCTACAACTGGCCCCCCAACCTACCCGACGCCGAAATCATCGAGCGCCTGCTGGCCCTTAACCTGGAGCGGGCAGCCACCGAACAGGGCGCGTGACGAGCTCCCTTCCCCAAAAGGAAGCCCCTGCCGGTGGCAGCAGGGGCTTGGAGCAGTCAGCAGGGCTAGGGACGTTCTGATTGCCGGAGGCGTTCCTTGATTCGTTCAAGGGCTTCTTCCGAAATTTCTCCGGCGGCGGCTTTCATGAATTCATCCAACCCTTCCTGCCGCCCTTCCTCAAGTCCCTCTTGCCGTCCTTCCTCTCTGCCCTTCTCGATACCCTCTTTCAGGATTCTTTGCCGTCTATCGTGTGTCAACATTCTTACCAGCACGATTGCTCCCTCCGTCAAAATGGTTGCTGGCAAAGCGGCTCCCAACGAAGCCCCCGCTGGCGGCAGCAGGGGCTTGGAGCAGTCAGCAGGGCTAGGGACGTTCTGATTGCCGTAGGCGTTCCTTGATTCGCTCAAGGGCCTCTTCCGAGATTTCTCCGGCGGCGGCTTTTATGAATTCCTCCCGCCCTTCTTCTCTGCCCTTCTCGATACCCTCTTTCAGGATTCTTTGCCGTCTATCGTGTGTCAGCATTCTTACCAGCACGATTGCTCCCTCCGTCAAAATGGTTGCTGGCAAAGCAGCTCCCAGCGAAGCCCCCGCCAGGTCTGCCGCCGTAGAAACCATCTCGGACTGCCAATGGGATGCGGGTAGCCACCAGTAGCCCCAACAGGCCGCCGCGATGTGAACCCACCACAGGTAGACAACCCCCGAACCACTGACAGTTTTTGCTTCCCACGACTGTTTGAGGCCAAACAGCGACAAAGCAAGAATAAGCAGCCTGATTGTTTCTCACTCTCGATTCTTAACAGATTTGTTGCCGCCCCGTAAGTATACCAAGCCGCCGCCTATGGCAAAAGCCCCGGTCGGGGCTTGGCTAGGGCCCTTTAATTGTTCCCCCTCCCGGAGGGAGAGGGAACTTATCAAACACCCTCTAAGGCTCTCGAAAATTGAACCCCCCGGCCAGTACGGCCAGGGGGTTTCCTGATTGGGACAAGTAGCGGAGTGGAGAGGTTAGGTTGATTCTGAACCGGAGGCGTTGCCGTTGTGGTTCTGCGCCACCAGTTCTTCCAGCTTCTTGATGTACAAGTCTTTTGCCTCGTCCGCCTCCCGCCTTGCCTCGTCCGCCCGTTGGCGTTCTGTCTCTACTTGTTGCTCAGCCCTCTCTCTGGCCTGGCGCTCCGCCTCTCTGGCTTGGCGCTCCGCCTCTGCGGCCTGGAGCGCCTCAAATAGCCGTTGCTCAGCCGCATCAGCCCGCTGCCGTTCTCTCGTAATCATCACGTAACTCCCTAAGACTCTCGAAAATTGAACCCCCCGGCCAGTACGGCCAGGGGGTTTCCTGATTGGGACAAGTAGCGGAGTGGAGAGGTCAGATTGATTCTGAACCGGAGGCGTTGCCGTTGTGGTTCTGCGCCACCAGTTCTTCCAGCTTCTTGATGTACAAGTCTTTTGCCTCGTCCGCCTCCCGCCTTGCCTCGTCCGCCCGTTGGCGTTCTGTCTCTACTTGTTGTTCAGCCCTCTCCCTGGCCTGGAGCGCCTCAAATAGCCGTTGCTCAGCCGCATCAGCCCGCTGCCGTTCTCTCGTAATCATCACGTAACTCCCTATGCCTCCGAATCCGCCGGCTATGCCCCCGTGAACCATCATCTTGTTAAACACGTCGAGGTTGATGTACCTGCCCAAACTCGACAAGCCACATCCAGCGGTTTTTGCCAGTTCAGACGTACAAGGTTCCGTTGTGAGAAACCAGACTACCCAGGTTATACCGGCGGCAACAACGCCAAGCGCGAGAGGGACATACGCCAGTTCCAAATAATCGAGTAAGTAATTCCTTCCCTTGACCGCTGGTGCGCCCCGCGCTCCGTCCCTCTTGGGGCATTCAGGCTTTGACATACTTGTTGCCACTTGGCAAGTATACCAAGCCACCGCCTATGGCAAAAGTCTTGGCCGGGGCTTGGCTAGGGCCCTTTAATTGTTCCCTCTCCCTCCGGGAGAGGGTTAGGGTGAGGGCGTCCCCTTTCCGGATTACAGACTGTCCAATTACGGCATCCAACCTATAATCCAGCTATACGCCGGAGAAGTGCGAAGAATCAAAAGACCCTGGGGGCTTGGCAGCGCCAGCTAAAGCGCCGCCTCCGCCACTTGCTCCAGAGCCTCCAGCGTTGAGCGCTCGTCGCGGGTGGTTAGCATGTGGACGATGTGGTCCGCGCCGGCGTCGAGGAAGCGGCGGTTCTGCTCCCGGTCGGGCGGCGCGTCCCACATGGTGATGTTCAGTTGCGACGGGTCGCGCCCGTTGGCGCGGTACAGCTCCTCGATGTGCCGCCGCGCCTCCGGCAGCCGTGACGGGTCGTGGTACGCCGAGGTGGTGCGCGCCCGGGGCAGCCAGCCGTCGCCGTAATCCGCCACACGCTGCGCCGCCCGCGCCAGCTCGCCGCCGATCATCACCGGCGGGTGCGGCTTCTGCACCGGCTTGGGGTCGCAGATGATGGGCGGAAAGTCCACCCACCGGCCGTGGAACTCCGACACCGGGTTAGTCCACAGCTCTTTCATCGCGTTGACGTATTCCTTGGTCTGCGCCCAGCGGCGGAGGAAATCCGCGCCCAGCACCTCGGCCTCGCCTTGCAGCCAGCCTGCGCCGATGCCGAACACGAATCGCCCGCCCGACACCAGGTCCAGGGTAGCGACCTCCTTGGCTAGCCGGATGGGGTTGCGCTCCGGCACCAGGCAGATGCCCGTGCCCAGCCGCACCGACTTGGTGGCCCCGGCGGCCGCGGCCAGGAACACCAGCGGGTCGATGATCTGGTTGATGCGCCCGTCGGCGTATACGCTGGGCGCGCCCGAGGCCGCCCCCGCCGCGCCGACGCTGAAATCGGCGGGCACGACCCCATGCTCCGGCGCCCACAGCGACCTGAAACCCAGCTCTTCCACCTTGCGCGCCAGCCCCACGATGTCAAAATCGTGCCGCGTCATCAGCAGGCAAATACCAATGTTCGTCATAGATTTCCTCCACTCCTCTCCGTTATTCCCGCGAAAGCGGGAATCCAGATAGGGTTACGCAGTTGAGGGGCTCACCCCCACCCTAACCCTCCCCCTCAGGGGGAGGGGATAGCATTCAACTGCGCAGGCCCAATCCTGACAATCCCATAATCACGAAAATCACAGTTCAGACAATTGTACGACAGAGGATTCCAACGCCCGCCACTCGACCACCTCCGACTGCAAGCGCCCCTCCACCACCGCCCACGCCGCCGGGGAGTCGTCCATGCCGATGAACCGGCGGCCCAGCCGCGCCGCCTCCAGCAGCGTGCTCCCGCTGCCAGCGTAGCAGTCCAGCACCGTGTCGCCCGCGTCGGACGACGTGCGAATGATGCGCTCCAGCATGGCGGCGTTCTTCTGCGTCGGATAGCTGGGGCGCTGCGGGTCCTTGTACACCCACACGTCTTGCGGCAGCTTGCCCGGGGAATCGTCGGCGTAGATTATCTTGCGCGGGTTGCCCGTGCTGCTCCAGGCGATCAGGCCCTGGGCGTCCAACTCCTCCAGCCGCTCCGGCGGGTAGCGCCAGTGGCGGCCTGCGGGCGGCGGCATGCCTCGCCAAGTGCCGCCCGTCGGCCCGTTGCGGGTGACACCCGGCGCGTGCAGCGGCGTGGTGGCGTAGCGGCGGCCCGCCTCGTCCACCAGCGGATAGCGCGATACCGCGTCCTCATCGGTGAGCGGCTCTTCCTGCGGGCGCCACTTGATGCGGTGCGGCGACACCGAGTAGAACAGTATAGTGTCCTTGACGTTGCCGTAGGAGTAGCGGGCAAAGTTCTTGGGGTTACACTTGATGCGCGTGATGCTGTTGCGGAAGTTGCGCGGGCCGAACACCTCGTCCATCAGCAGCCGGACGTGGTGTTCCATCTTCACGTCGATGTGGACGTAGATCGAGCCGTCCTCCGCCATCACGCGCCGGATGGCCTCCAGCCGCAGCCGCAACTGGGCCAGGTAGTCGTCCCCGAGCACCGTATCGGCGTAAGCCAGTTCCCCCGAGGCGCTGATCGTGTTGGCGCGGTCAGCGTCGATCAGGAACTCGTTGTTAGTGGCAAAGGGCGGGTCGATGTAAACCAGGTCAACCCTGATCCCTTTGTCGGCAATCAGGGCCAGCCCCTCCAAGTTGTCGCCGCGGTAAAACAGGTGCTCCATCCCGGCATCCCCATAAGCAACTATTTCAAAACCAGTGATGGCTTTCCCAGCGGCTTCTCCAGGCCACCTTTTCACCCCCACCCTAACCCTCCCACATCAAGGGGGAGGGAACTTTCGACGCAGTTTCCAAAACCACCGAACTGACGGTAGACAGTATAACCGCTGCATGAAAAAAGCCCTCCCTCGCGCCTGTGAAGGAGGGCTTTTCCGTTGGGGCGTCCGGTTTTACGGGAAGAGCTGCTCGCCGGTGTCGGCGTCCATGACGCTGATGGCGGCCATGGGGCACTGCTCGGCGGCCTCGAGGACAACCTCCTCGGTGTCTGCGTCCACGTCGGCGGGAATCGCCTGCCGGTCGTCGTTGAGCGTGAGCGCCTTGGTGGCGATGGAGATGCACATCTGGTTGCCAACGCACAGGTTGTGGTCGACCGATACGCTCAGTTTCCTGGCCATTTCCTCCCCCAGAGTTGCGGGATTCGGCTGCGCGGCAGCCTCGCAATCTTCGGCTGAACACCGTCCGGCCAGCCCGGACAAGGTTGCCGCATTCTAGCAGTGGCCCATGTCACGGTCAACCGCGATAGGGGGCGGCTCCAGGACCTTTCGATTATTCCCTCCCCCTTGAGGGGGAGGTTAGGGTGGGGGTGAAAAGGTAGCCCAGACGAGCCGCCATGAAAACAGTCATTGGTTTTGAGATAGCTTCTAAATCCTGTGGATCCTTTAATCCTGAAAATCCTGATTCAGACAAATAATCGAAAGGCCCTGGGGCGGCTTGGACTGCTCGATCATTGTCTGAACTGTGATTGATTTGATTTTGATGATTGTCATGATTTTTGGGTTCGGAAATCATGGCAATCAAATAAATCACGCGAATCACAGTTCAGACAATCCTGATTCGGGCAATCCGTGTACAATTGCCCAATACACTGACGGGAGAAACCCAGATGAAATACGACCATATCGTAGTCGGCGGCGGCACGGCCGGTTGCATCGTCGCCGCCCGGCTTTCCGAAGACCCGGAGCGCTCGGTGCTGCTGCTGGAGGCTGGCCCCGACTTTCCCGACTTTGCGCAACTCCCCGACATGCTCAAGCTGGGCTGGGGCCAGGTTAACCTGGAGGCCCGCGCCGCTGGCTCGCCCTACAACTGGTCTTTCACTGGCGCAGCCACGCCGGAGCAGGCCGAACCAATGCCCGTGCCGCGCGGCAAGGTGCTGGGCGGCTCCAGCGCAATCAACGGCCAGACGTTCATACGCGGCGCGCCCGAGGACTTTGACACCTGGGCGTCGTGGGGCAACGAGGGCTGGTCATACATCGACTGCCTGCCCTACTTCCGCAAGCTGGAAAACGACGCCGATTTCCGAGACGATTTCCACGGCACCGACGGCCCTGTTCCCGTGAGGCATCACCACCGCGAGACCTGGCCGCCGTTGCAGGAGGCGTTTTTCCAGGCGGCAACGGGCGTCGGCTATCCCTTCCATCCCGACGTGAACCACCCGGAGGCCACCGGCGTCAGCCTGCGCGCCGAGAACAACATCGACGGTGTGCGCATGAGCATGGCCCTGGCCTATATCGACTCGGTGCGCCACCGCCTGAACCTGACCATCCGCGCCAACGTGCAGGCCAACCGCGTGGCGCTGGCCCCCTCCAACGGCGCCGAATTGCCCTCCACTCTCTCCCCCACCGGCGGCGAATTGCCCTCCACTTTCCCCCCCGGCGGGGGGGAATTACAAGGGGGGGCGTTCCAGGTGATAGGCGTCGAGGTGGAAAGCGGCGGCGAGACCTTTGTCGTCGAGGGCGGCGACATCATCCTGTGCGCCGGGGCCGTTGCCTCGCCGCAACTGCTCATGCTCTCCGGCCTTGGCCCGCGCGACCGGCTGGAGTCGCTGGGCATCCCGGTGGCCGCCGACCTGCCGGGCGTGGGACAGAACATGCGCGACCATCCCAACGTGACCGTGCGGTTCCAGGTCAAGGACAACGTTCCCGAAGACCCCATCGCCATGCGCGCCCTCCGCCTGCGCTACACCGCAACGGGATCCGACACGCCCAACGACATGATCCTGTCGCCCGCCTCGCTGAACACCGTGGTGCGCGACAACAACCCGGCCCACACCGTCAACTGCGGGCTGTACCTGGCGGCGGGCAAGGGCGAGCTGTGGCTGACCTCTGCCGACCCCAACGCCGCGCCGGAGATGGACTACCACTACCTCGAGGAACCCTGGGACCTGGAGCGGCTGCGCGAGGCGGTCCGGCTGTGCATGACACTGCTGGAGGGGCCGGCCTACGCCCCGTACGTCGAGCGGGTGCTGGCGCCCACGCCCGCCGACCTGGAGACCGACAAGTCGCTGAACGCATGGCTGAAGCGCAACGTCAGCACGTCGTACCACATCTCCGGCACCTGCAAGATGGGCGCCAGCGACGACCCCATGGCCGTGGTAGACCACCGCCTCCGCGTCCGCGGCGTCTCCAACCTGCGAATAGCCGACGCCTCCATAATGCCCGACGTAGTCCGCGCCAACACCAACGTAACCACCATGATGATCGCCGAGCGCGTATCCGACTTCATCAAGGCGGGCAACTAGCCCAACCTCCCCCCAATTCCCTCCCCCTGAGGGGGAGGGTTAGGGTGGGGGTGAAATCCCGCGCATCAGACACCACCGCAATCATGTATACCGCTCCCTTGATATACTGTTGGCAACAATGCGAGCAGGATAGGATTTGCACCCATGCCAATACTCGAGGGCATCAGAATTCAGAATTACCGGGTGTTGAAGGACGTATCCCTTGGTAGAACTTGGAGTTCGCCAACGGCCGAGCCATTGACTCCTCTGACCGCCGTAGTTGGGAAGAACGGGGTTGGCAAGAGCTCTCTGTTCGATGCCTTCGGATTTCTCGCCGATTGCCTGAAACTCGGCGTCGAAGAGGCCTGCGACGAGCGAGGACGAGGCGGCCTTGATAGCATACGCTCGCAGGGAATAGACAGACCGATTTTGTTCCACCTTTTCTATCGTAGTGACCCGTATGCGCCTCTGATTACATACTATCTTGTAATTGCAAAAGATGAAGCCGGCCGTCCCTACGTTTTGTCGGAAATTCTTGAACAACAGTCTATTGGGCAAGCAATAACACTACCTCGCGCCTTCTTGATGATTAGCAACGGAGTAGGAGCAGCTTGGAAAGGGGAATCGCAGGGACAACAGATTAAGGAAGGTGCAGACGGCGGGTTTGACCTTGTGACGACAGGCAATTATTTACTCCGCATCATGGAAATATCGAGCAAATTTGAGGATGCAGAAATTGAGGAAGCCTTAAGAGTCGCATATGAAGATCCGGGACTCATGGAGATGCAGAACAAACTGCGTGGCGAGGATTTGGAAATCGTCCAGCTCCAAGACAAACGCAGGCTTGGCATAGCCACCCTCGGTGCTTTGAAGCAGCACCCGCGAATTGCGGCATTCCGAGATTTCGTCGAAGGCTGGTACTTGAGCTACTTCACGCCTGACGCCGCCCGCGGCCTGCCATTGGCCGGGCTGCAACGGCGCCTGAGCGTCCACGGCGACAATCTGGGCAATGTCGTGCAGTACATGGAGCGGGAAAACCGTGACGGTTTCGACCGCATCCTGAAAAAGATAGCTGCCCGCGTTCCAGGTATTGACCGGATTTCCACGGTACGCAGCCCCGACGGACGGTTGCTGCTCCAGTTCAACGACCGCGGCTTTGTGGACCCCTTCTACGCGCAGCAAATGTCCGACGGCACACTGAAACTCTTTGCCTACCTGCTGCTGATGGAAGACCCCGACCCGCCGCCTTTCATCTGCATAGAGGAGCCGGAAAACGGTCTTTACCACAAGCTTCTGGAGGTTCTGGTCGCAGAGTTTCGCGCCCACGCCACCGGCGAAAGCAACACGCCCCAGATTCTCGTGACTACCCATCACCCCTACCTGGTGGACGCACTCACGCCCGAAGAAGTCTGGGTGCTGGAAAAGGGAGAGGACGGTTTCGCCACCATAACCCGCGCCAGCGACGACAAAATCGTGAAGGCAATGGCCGAAGAGGGTTTGCCCTTGGGCAGCCTCTGGTACAGCGACTACTTGGATCCGAGGCAAAACAATGCACTTTGAGGTGTTGGTGGAAGACCAGTCGGGGAAAATCGCCCTCGAAACCATCATGGAGAAAACTCTCGGCCCGAACTATGCGGAACATTCGTGGCAAATTTTCGCTTACAAAGGCATCGGAAGGCTGCCCCGCAACTTGCGCGGTGTAACCGACCCGAAAGCAAGGATACTTCTCGACCGGTTGCCCAGCATATTGCAGGGATACGGGAAAAGCCTAGACGACTCCTCATCGGTTATCGTGGTAGTGGATTCGGACGATAAGGATTGCGTCAAATTCAAGCAAGAATTGCTCAATGTGCTGAATGCCTGCAACCCGCGCCCCAAAACGCCGTTTAGAATCGCCATTGAGGAAGGCGAAGCATGGCTATTGGGAGACCGCGCCGCAGTAAAGGCAGCCTACCCCAACGCAAGAGACTCGATTCTGAACGGCTACGTCCAGGACAGCATTTGCGGCACTTGGGAAATCTTGGCTGATGCAGTGCATCCCGGCGGGGCGCAGTCGCTCAAGCCGAACTACCAGGTAGCAGGGAAAGCGAAATCCGACTGGGCCAGAGAAATCGCGCCCCGCATGGACGTAGACAGGAACCAGTCAAAGAGTTTCCAAGTATTCCGAGACGGCGTAAGGAATCTGGCAGGCATCAGTTGCTAATTCCCTCCCCCTGAGGGGGAGGGTTAGGGTGGGGGTGAACCGTTAGGAATCAAACCCGTAGAGCCTGGCGCAGTTGTCCCACAGGAACTTGCGCTTGGCGTCGTCGGACAGCGGCAGCTCCAGGAACCGCTCCACCGACTGCGGGTACTTGGAGTCGGCGTGGGGGTAGTCGGTGGAGAACACCACGTTGTCCTCCAGCCCGTAGCGGGAGACGATCTCCGCTGGCTCCTCGTCGCATTCCACGGACAGGTAGCACTGGCGCCGGAAATACTCGCTCGGTTCCATCCGCAGGTCGGGGTGGTCGTATGAGGCCGACATCTCATAGTGCTCGTCCAGCCGCCACAGCAGCCACGGCGCCCAGGAGCAGTTGCCCTCCAGGAACGCCACGGTCAGCTCCGGAAAACGCTCCAGCACCCCGCCGCCCACGATGTCCACGGCGGCCAGCATCATCCCCATCGGGTGGGTGCAGGTGTGGTACAGCATGTGCGTTCCGAAGTTGTCGCCGGGCTGCGGCAGGTTGACCCGCCCGCCCTCGTGGAAACTGAGCGGCACCCCGAGACTCTGAATCTCGGCCCACAACGGGTCGTAGTAGGGATCGTGCCAGTTGCGCCCCGCCACCGGGTTGGGCCGCAGGAACACGGTCTTGAACCCCAGTTCCCTGACCGCCCGCCGCGCCTCGGCCACGGCGCCCTCGATGTCCTGCGGCGGTATCATCCCGGCCCCGTAGAGCCGTCCCCCTGAGCTTGTCGAAGGGCCGCCGCTGCAAAACCCGGCCAGCCAGTCGTTGTAGGCCCGCGAGATGGCGGTAGCCAGCGCCGGGTCAAGGTCGCTGTCGCCTAGCGTGAACAGCCCGCGGCTGGGGAACAGCACGGCAACGTCGATGCCCTCGTTGTCCATGGCCACCAGTTGCGAGGCGCTATCCCATCCCTGCTGCTCGGAGTCGGCGTAAACGTCCTGCTGGCTGGTCATCAGGGGTTGGATGGCGTTGTCGTAGCTGCGGTTGGGCAGCGGGAACACGTGCTCGCCCACCTGCACGCCCAAGTCACGGGGGTGGCGGCTGGTGCCCACCGGCGCGCGGTCCCGGAACGCCGGGTCGATGTACCGCTGCCACAGGTCGGCAGGCTCCACGATATGCATGTCCGAGTCCATAACCCTGAAACCGCTCTTGGCCATTGACCGCGCCTCCTGATGCCGATGTGATCGTCGGGTACGATGATAGCAGATGTGGAACGCTCTAGTAGTGATATACTCGCATACGAAGGCGAAAGCATACGGACGCAAAGGCAGCGCACCCGGCTGATGAACAGGAGCGGGATACATGGCTGAAATCAAAAGCCCTTTCATACACCACCCAGACGGAACCGTTGAGCTTGACCAGGAAATGTTTCGTCAACTGTTCGCACAGGGAGAGAAAGACCGCAAATACATCGAGCATCATTATCAGGAATGGCTGGAGAAGTACCCTGACATGACTGTGGTGGTGTACAAAGAAGAACTTGTCGCCGTAGGGAATAGCGTTGAGGAAATAGACCGGCAGTTAGAAAAAAAGAACGTTCCTGGAAATATAACTACACGCCGTACACTGCACACCAAGCCCGTCAGGACAGTCCGGGTTCCCATATGGCCATAACCGGCTTTTACGAAGGCTCAATCACTGCTAGCGAGCCTATGCTAGAGGCATACGTGGAATTGCCCCGAATGGGAGTTTGGGGCAAGGTGAAATTTCTCGTAGACACCGGAGCCGACCGCACAACTCTGTACCCCGGGCAGGACAACAGCGTTCATATAAATTATTCAACCCTGCGCCCGGAAACTTTGCGTACTTCCGCAGGAATAGGAGGCAGCGACCGCTACTATGGAGAATCCGCCAGATTGGTTTTTCCCGAAGGAGAAGAGAGAGCTTTGTCGTGCTTTCTCAACATTGATATCTGGCAACCGGACCCAAGTCGCTTTGATCAAATTCTGCCCTCCCTCCTGGGCCGCGACTTTCTCAACCTCTGCGACGTGCGGCTGAATCATGCGGCGAACATCGTCGCCCTCGACCCGCTGAGCGTAGATAACGGCTTTATCCTGCCGCCCTAGCCAATCCACGACAAGTACCCCGGCGCGCATCGCGTCCAGGGTCTGCTACACCTGCAAGTACGCCCGCCTACGCCTCGCCCACGTCGATGATCACGTTGCCGATGGCGCCGCCCTCGACGGCGCGGTGGGCCTGGACCGTCTGCTCCAGCGGGAAGTGCGGGCCGACCAGGTGCGTCAGCGCGCCCGACTCCAGCCACGCCGTGATGTCGGCGATGGCGGCCTCCTTGGCCAGCTCGGGCATGTCGTAGACAAGGACGTTGCGCACTACGGTGTTGCTGCGCCGGAACTGCAACGGCACCGCCGGCTGCTGGCCCGTCCCGGCGGCGTAGATCGCCACCACTCCCGACGATTTCAGCACCTCGCTGGTAACCGGGAAATTAGCGGCGAAATCCACCTCGACGATGTGATCGACGCCCTCACCGCCGGTAATGTCCATGACCCGCTCAATGACGTCCTCGGTGCGGTAGTTGATGGTGTGAGCGGCCCCGGCTGCGGTGGCGATTTCGGCTTTGTAGTCGGAGCTGATGGTGCTGATAACCGTGGCTCCGGCCAGCTTGGCCTGCTGCACCGCGTAGTGGCCCACGGCCCCCGCGCCGCCGGGCACCAGCACCACCTTGCCGCCCAGCGGCCCGTCGGCGAACAGGCAGCGATGCGCGGTCATGGCCGGAACGCCCAGGCAAGCGCCTTGCTCGAATGCGATGGAATCCGGCATTCGCACGACGTGTCCCGACGGCTGTACCGTGTACTCCGCCGCCGAGCCGAAGGGACGCCCGAACTGAGACTCGAACAGCCAGACGCGCTCACCAACGCGCGATTCCGGCACTCCGGCGCCCACGCGGTCGATGACGCCCGCGCCGTCCTGGTTCGGGATCACGCGCGGGAAGCCGATGCGGGCCGTTGTCCCGGCCCGGCGCTTCCAGTCGGACGGGTTGACGCCGGAGGACACGACCCGTACCCGCACCTCGCCCGGCCCGGGTTCCGGGTCGGGCATCTCGCCGAACTGCATGATCTCCGCTGGGCCGTTCTGTTCGTACCAGACTGCTTTCATCGTCTATCCCCCAGACGTAAGGGCGCACCGTTGTGCGCCCCTACTCCTTTCCTGAATCGAATGTTAGCCGGCGATATTGAGAAACTATCTCAAGACCTGTGATTGTTCTCTTTGAGCGTCTCCACACTACCTTTTCACCCCCACCCTAACCCTCCCCCTCAAGGGGGAGGGGATTCTTGAGATAGTCTCTATGCGTTGCGGTTGGCGTAGTCGGCCTTGGCGCGATCAATGGCGGCGGCCCGGCCCGACTTGAGCAGGTCGCGGCGCTCGAAAGCCCACTGGTTGGAACCGGCGGTGCTGGCTACCGACCCCTGGAATTCGGGCATCACGTAGCGGGCCATCAGCTCGTAGCTGTGCATGATGTGCTCCCGCTTGGCCCAGTCGATGGCCTGCACCATGAACCCGCCAAAGCCCCCGCTGCGTTCCTCCAGCTTTCTGATGCCCTCGATGCAGTCGTCGGGGGTACCGATGATCCAGGCGCCCCGCTCGTCCATCACCTCGATGATGTCCTCCAGCGGCCCGTCTACGATGGCGTCGCGGCCCATGGTGTGCTCGAAATACTCGCGCTGGTAGCGTCCCGCGCCAACGCGGGCCTGCTCCATGGCCTCCTCCTTGGTCTCGGCCAGGTGCACCGGCAGCACCAGCCGCCAGTCGTCCCGGTTCACGGTCTGGCCGTGCTCTGCGGCGGAGGTCTCACAGATGTCCCACAGCGCAGCCAAGTCGGAGTCCGGCGCCCCGGGGTCTCGCGGCACGGTGATGGTCAGCACCGCCGCGCCGTACTTGCCCGCCAGGGCCACGCCCGACGGCGACTGCACCGACGCCACGGCGATGGGCATGTGCGGCTTGGTGTAGGGGCGCAGTTGCAGCATGGCCTCCCGGAGGGTGAACCAGTCGCTCTCGTAGGAGATGGGCTCATCCTCGGTCATCAGGCGCAGCACCATGCCGAAGCCCTCGTCCATGCGCTGCCGCTGCACCGTCGGCTCGATGCCCATCATGTAGGCGTCGCCGGGGAGCGCGCCGGGCCCCACGCCGAGCATCACCCGGCCGCGGGTCATGTGGTCAAGCTGCACCATCCGGTTGGCCACGTTGAACGGGTGATGATAGGGGATGCTGATGACGCCGGTGCCCAGCTTGATGTGCTTGGTGCGGTCGGCGGCCACGCCGATGAATATCTCCGGGGATGAAATGGTCTCCCACCCGGCGCTGTGGTGCTCGCCGATCCAGGCCTCGTCGAAGCCCAGGTAGTCCAGCCACTGCACCAGCTCCAGGTCCCGCTCCAGGGCCAGCGTGGGATTCTCGCCCACTCGGTGGAACGGCCCCATGAAAATTCCGAAACTCATACGTTCAGGCAAAGGCATAACGCTCAACTCTCCTCTCGACTCCGGTTCTGCTGCCGCAATTATAGCCCCAAGGCCAAACTCTGCCAACGAAGAGGGGTTAGATATCGACCGCAAATTGGCCAACCCAACCCCTATTGCGCGCACGATGGCGTGAGAACTACGACCTATTCCAGACAAGGAGCACACATCTGACGTTGAGTTTGATGATCGCAGAGTTATAATATTAAACTATGTCAGAGGTAAATCAGACGGATGTTTACTCCCGATGGTTTTCCAGGCTGCGAGACCGTCAAGCAAAACTGCGCATCAATGAAAGACTGCGCCGGATGTTGCTGGGCAATCCGGGAGACGTGGGGCCAGTTGGTGAAGGCGTGTCGGAAATGCGTTTAGACTACGGACCCGGTTATCGAATCTACTATATCTGGCAAGAGGAGGATGTGCTAATCCTTCTTGCGGGTGGGGACAAGGACTCACAGCGGCGAGATGTTCGAAGGGCAATTCAACTCGCTCGAACCTACCGGAGCTGAAGTTACGATGGACAAGAAAATAGACCGCTTGGGACTTAGCAAATGGGACCCGTCAGACAGCCTTGAAACCGAGGAGGACATGCTCCTGTACCTGCAAATTGCAATGGAAGACCCCTTCCCTGAACTGATATTGGCCGTTCTGGGAGACATAGCGCGGGCTAAAGGCGCCTCGGAAATTTCCACGGTTACTTTCGAGGATGATCGGCTGAGAAAAGCCGTCTCGGACGCTACTCAAATGATCCCTGACCCCTCGCTTGCTTAGTGCGCAACGAGCCTGAAAATAGCGGAACCGATACGTTTTTCAGCCATAGCAAAGAACCTTTTGTGCTCTCCCTCTGCCCATATCGCCTACCCCCTCGCTGGCCGCGCCAGGCCCAGGTTGTCGCGCAGGGTGCCCGGCGCGTAGTCGCGGCGGAACAGGCCGCGGCGCTGGAGTTCCGGCGCCACCAGCCGCACAAAGTCCTCGTAGGCGCCCGGCATGTGGGTGGCGGCCAGCACAAAGCCGTCGCATGACTCAGACAGGAACCACCCCTCCATCTGGTCCGCCACCTGCGCCGGGGTGCCGGTAAACACCGGAAACTCGCGCAGCGTTCCCCGTCCTGACCACTCAATAAAGTCGTTCAGCGACGGATTGGACTTCCCGCTCAACCGGATCACCCGGTCAAGGAATCCCCGCAGCCCCGTCATCGACGCCATGGTTTCGTCCGACAGCGGCTGGTCGGGAGGGTGCTGGGCAAAATCGTAGTTGAACACCTCCGAGAGCAACGCCAGCGAGTCTACGGTATGAGCCAGCCCGTCGATGAACGCCAGCTTGTCCGCTGCCTCCTGCTCCGTTTCGCCAACCACCACGTACACCGCCGGAGCCACTCGTACCGCGTCCGGATCCCGGCCTGCCGCCGCAGCCCTGGCCCGCAAGTCGTCGCGGTAAGCCTTGCAGCCGTCGGGGGTAGGGAAGATGACGAACAGCAACTCGCCCCAGCGGGCCGCGAACTCGCGTCCCCGTTCGCTCTGTCCGGCCTGGATGATGACCGGGTAGCCCTGCGGCGGACGGGGCACCGTCAGCGGGCCGCGGGAGCTCAGGTACTGCCCCTGGTAGTCCGGCCGCCGCACTTTGGCCGAGTCCGCGAACCGCCCCGATTCCCGGTCGGCCACTACCGCGCCGTCCTGCCACGAATCCCACAGCGCGATGGCGGCCTCCATGAATTCGTCGGCCAGGTCGTAGCGGTCGTCGTGCTCCAGGTGTTCGGAGACGCCGAAGTTGTGGGCCTCCGAGTCGTTGAGTGACGTCACCACGTTCCAGGCGGCGCGTCCGTAGGTGAAGTGGTCAAGGGACGCGAACAGGCGCGCGACGTGGAACGGCGCGTAATACGTGGTCGAGTAGGTGGCGCCCAGGCCAAGGTGCGACGTGGCCAGGCCCATGGCGGTGATTATCGGCACCAGGTCCAGCTTGACCGCCCGCACCCCGTGCTCCACGGCCTCCGCGTACGAATCGCCGTAGCGGCTGGGCATGGCCAGCCGGTCGTCGATGAACGCCATGTGGAACTTGCCCGCCTCCAGCGTCCGCGCAATGTCCTGGTAATACTGCAAATCCAGGAAGTTAGGCGCAGTCTCCGGGTGCCGCCAAGACCCTGTATAGTTGGAGCAGTTGGAAGCCTGCAAAAAGGCAACCAGCAGCATCTCCCTGTTGGCTGTTTGTGTCATTTCAGCTCACTGTGCCCGGTATGTCAGTCCTGCGGAATGGCCTGACCTAGGGAGTGTCGTCAAATTAACCCGTCATTCCCGCGAAAGCGGGAATCCAGAGATTTTCGTATCCAAGTCATTCTGCGAGATTGGGCAATTCTGGATTCCGGCTTTCGCCGGAATGACGTAAATTAAGCTGTCGCGCGTCTGGGAATCGATTTTGACGACACTCCCTAGTGTTGCAACAGCATTGAAATGATGGGCGGCGGGGGCAACCACAAGGGTTGCCCCTACATCATCCTCCGTAGGGGCGCCCCTAGTGGGCGCCCTTATCCCGTCAATCAGCCACCATCGCGGCTACCCATCATTACAAAGATTTCGCTCTACTAGGGAGCGCCGTCAAATTACTGAAGTCATTCTCACAGCGCCGGTATTCGTCATTCCCGCGAAAGCGGGAATCCACGCCCCATTGCCCATAGCTGAATTTGCCGGCGTATAGCCCTCTGGATTCCCGCGAAAGCGGGAATGACGGTTAAATTGACGACACTCCTTAGGGTTGCCACCACCCCTCCGGGCTATTCCGGGGTTACCAGGGACTCGGCCTCCCGTCCCGACAGCACGCGGAGGATATTGCCGTAGGCAAAGTGCGCTGCCCGCAGGGCGGTCTCCTGGCTCTGACCGGCCATGTGCGGGGTGATGATCACGTTGTCCAATTCGAACAGCGGATTGTCGGCGGGCGTGGGCTCCACCTCCAGAACGTCCAGTCCGGCGCCAGCAATCTTCCCCTCGGTCAGAGCGCGATACAGCGCTGCCTCGTCCACCACTGGCCCACGGCAGAGGTTAATCAGGAAGGCCGTCTCCTTCATCATGTCAAATTCCCGGTCCGACATCATGCCCCGGGTTCGCCTGGTGAGGGGAACATGTAGGCTGACGATGTCGGAGGTCTCCAGCAATTCGTCAAAGGGCACAGGCGACGCCTTGACCTCGCGCTGAACATCCTCCGGAATATCCTCCACGTCGTAAAAGATGGTCCGGGTATCGAACCCTGTCAGCCGTTTAGCCACCTGTCGGCCTATGCGTCCCAAACCCACTATGCCCACCGTCTTGTCGGTAACTTCCGACAGATCGGTCTGGTAGAGGTCGCCTCGCCACTCCCGCCGCCGGGTGGTGCTGTCCCATTGGGCCATCAGGTTCCGCCTGATGCCGATCATCATGGCAATGGTCTGCTCCGACACCGGAATGGCGTTGGCGCCGCCGTTGTTGGCCACGGGTATGCCCATTTCAAGGATGGCCTCCAAGTCCAGCCGGTCGTAGCCTGCGCTCACGGTCTGGATCAGCTTTACCCGGGGGCACTCTTGCAGCACGTTGATGCTAACGTCGCTGGTGATGAGGGCATCGGCGTCGCGGCAAAGCACGATTTTTTCCGAATCCGGCAGATCCCGGTCCACTATCGTAACCTCGATTTCGTCGGGCGCCTGCTCAAGCATGATGGAAGGGCGCGCGCCAACGCCGCTGAAACAGGCGACTTTCCATGTAGCCATCTGATTGCCTCCTTTACGTGCGGCCCGGAATCCTGGGCCTTTAGATCGCTGCTGTATTCTGCGGCAATTGCCGCAAGGTTACTGCCGCAAGAGTAATAGTTAGGAATTACGCAGTTGGAGATTTTCACCCTCACCCTAACCCTCTCCCTCAAGGGAGAGGGGATGATGGAACTGCGTAAGTCCTAACAGTATTGCGACAAGAGTATAACAACAGCGGTATTGCGGCAAAGGTTCAGGTAGCCTGGCAAGAGTAGTGAAACCCCCTCCGCCGTCAAATTCGGCTCCAGCGCCAGGTTTGCGGTTCGCCCTTAATTGGCCGGTATGGTCTCGACCGTCCGCACCGGGCGGCGGGCGTAGAGCACGATGACGCTGGCGGTGGCGGCGATGGCGGCGTAGGCGATGAAAATCAGGCTGTAGCTGCCCCGGAGGTCGAACACCACGCCCGCCAGCAGCGGTCCGGTGGACTGGCCGATGAGCACGCCCAGCTCCGCCACGCCACGGATTTTACCCAAAGACTCCCGGCCAAAGTAGTCGGCGTAGACCACGGTGGGTATTATGTTCCCCCCGGCGGCCACCAACCCTATCAGCACGGCCGCCGCGAACGCTCCCACGATGTTGCCCACGAGGAACAGCAGCAGCACGGAACCGCTCAGCAGGGCCAGCATCGCCGAATACATGATGCGGGCGGACACCCGCTCCATCAGCCAGCCCCATCCGACGCTGCCAGCCGCCGATACGATCCAGCTGGCGGTCACCACCGCGGCGGCATTGGTCAGGGACAGGCCCTGGTCCCGCAGGTAGGCGGCGATGTGAACGTTGATCCCGGCATGCACGAAGAAGGTGGCGAACCCCATGGCCACCAGTATCCAGAACGCGGCAGTGCGGGCGGTCTCTCGCAGCGACCACGAATCGTCTCCCGCTATCGGCGACGATACTTCCTCTCCGTCTACGGGCATGCAACAAATCCCCTCTCCCTCCGGGAGAGGGTTAGGGTGAGGGCGTGCCCCGGAGCCGCCGTCCGGCCGCAGGCCCAACTGCTCCGGGCGCTCCGCGACCAGCAGCAGGTTCGGCAGCAGGGCCACTGCCAGGACTATCACCCCCACCGTTATCCACGCCGTCGCTACTCCGTAGCTGTCGATGATCACCGCCGCCGACATGGTGAACACGACGCCGCCGAGGGCGCCGATCAGGTAGACGACGCCGATGGCCCGCCCGCGCATCCGTATGAACCACCGGGACGTCACCGTGCCCGCGCCGTTGGGCGCGGCGGTGTGGAACACCACCCGGCCAGCGGCGTAGGCCAGGTAGAAGGTGACGGGAATGGTAGCCCAGGCCAGGGAGGTCATGGCCGCGCCCACCGTCAGCACGCCAGCCACCAGCACCGGACGCGCCCCGAACCGGTCGATGGCCCACCCGACAACCGGCGACAGCGCCATGGACGCCAGGGCCCCCGCGCTCACCGCACCGGCGATCAGCGTCCGCGACCACCCCAGCTCCTGCGACATCGGGTAGATGAACACCGTCAGCGTAGTGATGGCCGGGGCCATCCGGGCGAAAACCGCCGTCCCGGAGGCCCCCACCACAATCCACCCGTAGTAAAAGGGCAGAATACGCTGGATTCGAGCGGCTAACAGCAAGAAGAGTCCAAAAAATACCCTCTCCCCGAAGGAGAGGGTCAACGAAAGACTTTGGGAGCAGGTAGCGAGGGCATGAAATCAGGGGCACATAAGAGTGTGCCCCTGATACGATCCAACTTATCCCAGGTGATTGCCGAAGAAGGTCAGCACCTTGTCCCAGCCGTCGTTGGCCGCCTCCACGCGGTAGCTGGGACGGTCAACGGCGAAGAAGCCGTGGCCCGCATCGTCATATCGGTGGAACTCGTAGTTCTTG
The DNA here is from genome assembly GCA_963664375.1 of Dehalococcoidia bacterium. Taxonomy (GTDB): domain Bacteria; phylum Chloroflexota; class Dehalococcoidia; order Lucifugimonadales; family UBA3495; genus VXOI01. The sequence goes on along the minus strand of OY761449.1, from coordinate 991,507 downwards.
CCGTGCGACTTGAGGGCCTCTTCCAGCTCGTCCACGTCGGCCGGAGACGGGCGCGGGTCGTCGTTACCGAACAGTCCCAACAACGGGGCGTTCAGTCCCTCGGTGAAGTTCACCGGCCATTCGGGCATGGCGGGGGTCAACTGATCGTTGCCCTGGGTAACGCCGCCGCCCCAGCAGTTCACCGCCGCGTCCACACCCCTCAGCGTGCAGGCGGCGAGGTAGGTCTGGCGCCCGCCGGAGCAGAACCCAATGAGGCCGACCTTGCCGTTCACGTAGGGCAGTCTCCGCAGGTAGGCCATGGCTCCTTTCACGTCGCCCATGGTGCGGGCGTCGGGCATGCCGCCCTTTTCGCGTATGCTGTTGCTGTTCTCCTGGGGCGTAGCCATCCCCTCCCGGAAGTGCAGGTTGGGGGATATGGTGACGAAACCGTTGTAAGCCAGCTTGCGGGCCATCTCTTTCGAGGCGTCGTCCCAGCCGGGCATGTGGTGGATAAGCACCACGCTGCCGTATGGCCCCCCTCCCAGCGGGCGGGCCAGGTAGGCGTCAATCAAGTCGCCCTCGTGCCCGTTCATCAGGACCGTTTCGGCCATCATTCCTTGATAACTCATCGCGTTGCAGCCTCCAAAGACTTATTCTCGCGTTTCCTCAATCGTGCCTTGGGTATTATGTCCAGTTTTCATTCCGCCCGTAGCCTACTATCGCCGCAAACTCCCGTCAATCCGCGCTTCCAGAGACTCAGGGCCTTCCAACAGTTCCCTCCCCCTCAGGGGGAGGGTTAGGGTGGGGGTGAAACCCCACGCAACAGACACCGTACCCAACTGCGTAACTCCTATCCTGATAATCCTTTAATCCTGAAAATCCTGATTCAGACAAATAGAGGGTGAAGCGTATTTGAAAAGGCCCCGCAGACGACTGGTGTGCTAGACTGAATTCGTCTTTCCGAACGTGGAGAGACGCGCGTCTGAATCGACCATTCCAGAGGAGCCGGGAGCATGCGTATCGGGCTGTTTGTGGGAGCGCTGGAGCTTATGCGGAGCGTCGCCGAAAGGCTGGACCGCATCTCGGACGCCGAGGCCGACGGGTTCGACAGCTATTGGCTGCCCCAGCAATTCGGGGCCGACATGCTGACCATCATCGCCATGGCTGGCATGCAGACCCACCGCATAGAGCTGGGCACCGCGGTGGTGCCCACCTATCCCCGCCATCCCGTCGCGCTGGCGCAACAGGCCCTGACCGCGCAGGTGGCGACGGGCGGCCGCCTGACCCTGGGCATCGGCGTCTCCCACCGCTCCACCATCGAGGACTGGCTGGGGCTGTCATACACCCACCCGGCAAGGCATATCGAGGAGTACCTGGCCGTCCTGCGTCCTCTGCTCCACGAGAGCGGCGTTGACTTTCACGGGCGGGAATTCCAGGTTGCCGGAGAGTTGCAGATCCCCGACGCCGACATGGTGGTCTGCCCGGTAGTCATGGCCGCCCTTGGGCCTCGCATGCTGGAAATCGCTGGCCGCCTGGCCGACGGCACGGTGACCTGGATGACTGGGCCCAACACCCTCCGGGAGCACGTGATTCCCCGCGTAAACGAGGCCGCCGCCGCCGCTGGCAACCCGCCGCCCCGCGTCTGCGTCGGCATGCCGATAGCAGTAACGGACAACGCCCAGCGGGCCCGCGCCCGCGCCGACCGGCTGTTCCAGCATTACGCCATTCTGCCCAGCTACCGGGCCATGCTCGAACGGGAAGGAGCGGATAGCCCGGGCGACATAGCCATCGTAGGCGACGAGGCCGCTGTCGAAGACCAGTTGCGCCAGTTGGCCGAGGTAGGCGCCACCGACCTGCTAGCCACCATTTTCCCCGTGGACGGCTCGCAAACGTCCCAGACCCGCACCCGCGCCTTCCTCCAAAATCTGGTAGGCAAAATCTGAAACCGAAACCGAACAGGACTTACGCAGTTCAAGGCCATTCCCTCCCCCTCAGGGGGAGGGCTAGGGTGGGGGTGAAATCCTCAACTGCGCAGATTCTAACCGAATTGGAATTCGCAATCCCTTCTCCCTCCGGGAGAGGGTTAGGGTGAGGGCGTCTCCCTCGTGTTGTCTGAATCAGGATTTTCAGGATTATTGAAGGATGTCCAGGATAGGGCGTTTGGGGTATTCCCAACGTGTGTTGGTATAGGACGCGATCTGTCTGCTTGGCCCCGCCGCGTAGGGGCGCACTCCTGAGCGCGTCGAGGGACGTGCGCCCGTGTCTGGGCAGCAGAGAATTGTGCCGGAACCGGGGGCCAGGGCGCACGGCTGTGCGCCCCTACACGGGAATCCCAAAACACACTGAGAATACCGCGTTTGGGGGGATGACGGCTCCAATCCTGTTAGGAGTTACGCAGTTAAGGAGTTCACCCCCACCCTAACCCTCCCCCTGAGGGGGAGGGGATTGCTTTCAACTGCGTAAATCCTATCCTGCGAATCCTTTAATCCTGAAAATCCTTATTCAGACAAATTTCCCGCGGCCGCCGGATTCCCACAAAGGCGGGAATGACGGTGCATGTAGCGTCGGCTTGTGTTCACAAGTTTGTGATTGTTGGCACATTGTTGACCGCCCGCGAATACCCTCACTAGAATGATAGTTATCTCATACTCGGATGAATCAAGGCCGTGTCCGGGTTATGGAAGGCAGCATTCATTTCTGGAGTTATCCGATGTATCAACATGTTCTGGTGCCGCTGGACCGTTCCGCAGAGTCCGAGGGGATTCTCGACACGGTTCCAAGGCTGGTCAACGACGACGGAAAGGCCACCCTGCTGACGGTCATACCGCCGGGGCGGACCCGTTCCATGGGCGAGCTGGTCATCCTGGGTTCGCAGCAGGAGGAGGAAGACCGCAGCCGGGCCCTGGCCTATCTGAACCGGGTCGCCAACCGGCTCAGGCAATCCTCGGTGGATTCCGCCACCGCCGTGGTCGTCAACGACTCCGTGCCCGCCGCCATCGTGGCTTTCGCCAACGGGAACGCCGTTGACCTGATCTCAATGTTCACCCACGACCGGCGCGGCCTGGCGCGGCTGGTCAAGGGAAGCGTGGCCCGCGAGGTGGAGCGGCGCGCCGTGATGCCGGTTCGGGTGTTCAGGCCGGAGGACGTGGCGGCCCCCGTTGACCAGGTAGAGACGGATTTGGGCCACGAGTTCGACTTCAGCACCGTGGATATGTTCTCGCGGCTGTCGCGCGAGCAGATATCGGCCGTCGTCGCCTTGGGCCGCACCGTTTCCGTGAAAGAGGGCGAAACCCTGGGCGCAGGGGGAGAGGCCGGCCAGAACCTGTTTGTCATACAGGAGGGGGAAGCCCAACTGACAGCCCAGGCCGACATAGGCCAGATCGCCGTCAGGATAGCGGGCCAGGGAGAGTCATTCCCCAACGCGGTGCTGCTCGGCGAGGGCACCCTGATCACCGCCGGTTCGGCGCTCAGCGACATGACGCTGTTGCAGATTCCCCGCTCCGCCCTGCTTGACCTGTGTACCCAGGACGCCGCCATCGGCAGGGGAATCTACGCCGCGACGGCCCAACTCTTCGCCAACCGCTACAGCCGCACGCTGAACGAGCTCGGCGTGAGCGTCAGCAGGGAGATCGAGATGGACGGCGGCGAGGGGGAAGACGGCGGCGAGTAAACGCCAACACAACCAACCCGGCCCGGACAGGAACTGTTATTGACCGTCGCGCCTGCGGGAACCGGATGTCCCCGCAGGCAGGCTGACATCTCTGCACAGCAGTTTGGAGGTGTGTAATGGTTACCATGCTGGAGCCCCAGATAAAGGTCCCGGTGGAACCGGTTCCGTTGCCCGAGGACGTACCGCCCAAGGCAGGGTACCGGGAATGGAGGTACACGATGCCGTTCGCCGGCGTCAGGTACTATTCCTTCCGGCCCGGCCCGCCAACCGGAAAGGCATCGCCGGAACTGGCGGAAACCGCCCCGGTGCGGCTGTCGGCGCAGCTTATCGACGAACGGGTGATTCTGCTATAGAATCGCAATCCCTGAAAGCCCTTTTCGCTGGCGAAAAGGCAGGGGCCGGCCACCGGCTAAATTCTGTAAGAGGGTGTGTGACAAATCCCCTCTCCCTCCGGGAGAGGGCTAGGGCGAGGGCGTCCCCTGACTCTCGCAGGAATGAAGGACGCCGCTTTTGCGTTCACCCTGTCCGCAAAAGGCGATTGTCACATACCCTCTAAGGCGTGAAAGATGTACGTACAACTGGCTTGGGGAAGGGCGCGACCGGGCGCCTGGGATAATCTGCGCGATTTCTACGTGGACAAGGTAATCCCTTTCACCATGGGGATGCCGGGCATCAAGGAGCGACAGCTCTGGCGCGGCGCTTCCGACCCGGATGAGATGGGATTCTGGAGCGTATGGTCATCACTGCGGGAACTGCGCGATTACGAGACCAGCGACGCGCGGAGGCAACTGGCCAACCAGGCGGAGGACTTTTTCTTCCCCATGGCCTATCCCCGCGGGGAGACCTGGATCAAGCACTTTGAAATCGTGGAATCCTCCGGGGACGGCGGCACGGACGGGGCCTACCTGATGACGGCATGGGGCAAGCTGCGCCTGGGTTCCTGGGACCAGTACGAGCAGTACTACCGCGACCAGGTCCTGGATTCCACTGCCTCCGTCGACGGGCTGCGAAAGCGAATGCTGCTCCGGAGCACCGAGGACCCCGACGAGGGCGTCAGCGTCAGCGTGTGGGACAGCGAGGAAGCCCTGCTGCGGTACGAGAGGAGCGAACTCCGGCGCAACATGGCCCAGGAAGTGGAGAACCTCTACCGCGGCGAGTTCTGGGTCAAGCACTTCGAGGTCACGGACACCAACCAGTAGCCTCGCGCGGCGCGTGATCTGGCCGCCAACGAGAAAGAGGGCGGGATTTCTCCTGCCCTCTTTCTGTGCTTTCACAGGAAACCCAAACGCCGGGCGTCGTCTTCCGTCCACTGAGCGCCGCGAAGAATGTCGGCCAAAGTTCCGCGAGGAAGCGTGTCGCCAGCCCTGTGGAAAGGTATGACCACCTTTCTACTATCAGGATGCCTGTATATTCTGTGGGAGCTTCGAGTCCTTCGGTACAAGAGAAACCCGTCTCGCTCCAGCGCCCGGATCAATTCCCCAGCGGTAACGTTCGTCAAGAGGTGAACCGGGCCGGGTGGCAGCGTCACGCTATAACCGGGTCAATGGATACTGTTACCGCTGTTTCCCCCGCTCCAGGAATTTCCACATCGGGGATAGGGTCACCGTGTTCCAACATACATTCTAGGTACAATTCCGTAGCTTCATGCAGCCCATCCAGAGCTTCTTCTCTGGTATAACCCCAAGTCGTGCAACCTGGGAGCATTTCCACCCGCGCGCTCCAACGTCCGTCGTCTTCCTCTTGCAGGGTTGCCTTGAACACGTAAGTTGTCATAATCTGCGCCTCTGGCTGTATATTTCCAGTAGTTGTAAAAGGGGCGGAAAATTCCTTTCCCTTTTCTGTGCCTTCACAAGAGCCTTAACCGCTGGGCGTCCTCCACGGTCCATCGGGTATCGCTCAGAATCTTGCCTAGCGTTCCGGGAGGGAAAGTATCATTAGACCGGTGGTAGTGAACGGCTGCCTGTCGGCCATCTTGGTGCCGGTACAGCCTTCTGGAACTCTTCCCTCGGCGATAGGTAAATCCATCTCGCTCCAAAGCTCTGACCAATTCCCTGGCGGTAACGTTTCGCAGCAGATGGACCAGACTTGCCCGCGAAGTCACGCAGCAACCACCACAGTGGGGTCGCTGATGCTTTCAATCTTTTCACTGGGAATCGGGTCTCCGCTTTCCAGCATCTCCTCAACACACAGTTCTGCTATATCTTGCAGAACCTCCAGGGCTTCTTCCCGAGTGTACCCCCACCCTGCTGCGCCCGGCAGGACGTCAATCCAGGAACTCCAGCGTCCGTCGTCTTCCTCTTGCAGGGTTGCCTTGAACACGTATGTTGTCATGGCTTTCGCACCTTGTGGCTTCCCGCTTTCGCGGGAATGATGTTCGGGCTACTCGGGCACTGGCTCGACAACGACAAAGGGGCGGGAGTTATTCCCGCCCCCTTCTGTTCCCGGTTGACTGGTTCCCTACATCCTTGCTCCGTAGATGGCATCCGGCAGCGCCAGGGCGATTTCCGGTATGAACAGCACCAAGGCGGTGGTTACGGCCATGCAGCCCATGAAAGGCAGCACGCCGATCCATACATCCGCAATGGTGCTTTGTTGTAACACCTCGTTGGCGGCTTCGGCCTGCTCCCTGTCGATGTCTAATCTTACTCCGTGGAGCACGTAAAGGTTGATTCCCTCCGGCGGGCTGATCAAAGCCGCTTCAACCAGCAGCACCATGATCACGCCGAACCAGACCAGGTCGACGCCAGCGCCCTCCAGCGTCGGGAGCAAGATGGGCACCGTGGTCACCATCATTGCAAAGCTTTCCATAAAGGTGCCCAGAACCAGGTAGAAGACTACCAGCACCAGGACCAGTTGCCAGTCGACCAGGCCGAGGCTGGAGATTGCCTCCGCGATTTGCTGCGAGATGCCCAGCCGGGCGAAGGCGAAGGACATGGTGAACGCGGCCAGCACTATCAGGAAGATCATCCCGGTGGTGCGGACGGTCGATATAAAGGCATCCTGAACAATCAGGAAGTTGCGCTTGAAGATCTGCCTTTGCAGCGTCGTGTCAGGGAAGCGCGCGTCCCGGAGCTCATTCTGGCTTGCGTTGACCAGGAACGGCACCCAGCCGGTCCAGGGAACGATCACCACCTCGATCAGGAAGATGTTCTCGCCGACTATGCCCGCCAGAGGGATGGTCGGGTCGCCCAGATCGAACCCGCGCAGCGCCCAGGCTATCTGCAGAATCAGGTGCGCCAGCAGAGCGGCGACCAGCAGGCCCAGCACCCACTTGACCACGGTTGACACGTTGATGAGACCCAGCGACCGCATCATGCCGCCGAACATCGGCAGCAGGATCTCTTCAGTATTCAGGATGCCGGCCAGCACAAACGCGCCGTACACGCCGAACGCCGCCGCCTCCGACGGGGTGGCGATGCCGCCATAAATGGAGCCGATCACCACGATAATCAGGGCGACAATGGGCACGAGGGCGATGGAGCCGATGAGGCGGTTGACCCAGCCCTCGACGGTGAAGAAACTGTCGCCGGACTCCCTGGGGGCCAGTCCGCGCCATACCAGGGCCAGCGTGAGAATCATCACGATGAAACTCAGCGTCAGCACCATACCCGGCACGAAACCGGCCATATACAGGCGGCCGATGGATTCCTCCACCAGCACGCCGTAGATGATCAGGCTGATGCTGGGGGGAATCAGGATGCCGAGGGTGCCGCCGGCGGCCAGGGAACCGATCACCATGCGCTCAGAGTAGCCGCGGGCCCGGAAGCTGGGCAGCGATACCCGGCTGATGGTGGCCGAGGTCGCCACGCTGGAGCCGGAACAGGCGGCGAAAATGGCGCAGGAGACGATGTTGGTGTGGATCAGTCCGCCGGGGAGCCACCAGATCCAGCGGGTGATTCCGGCGTACATCCGCTCGCCCATACCGCTGCGGTTCATAAGCTCACCCATCAGGATGAACAGCGGCACGGCGACCAGGATGAAGCTGGTGTTGCCCTCCCAGGACTTGTTGGCCATGATGTTCCACAGGGGAGCATCGGAGAAGAAGTGCATCATGATCAGGGACAGCGCTCCCAGCGCGGCGGCCACGTACATGCCCGCCAGGAAGAAAGCCCCCATCAGCCCGAATGCGACGCCAATTGCCACGGCTGGCCTCCAGTAGTTGGTAGTTCCGGCGTGAGCTTGCCGAACCCCTTGGGTAGTGGGTTGTGGATAGTGGATAGTGTCTAGGCACTATCCACTATGAACTATTCACTAGTTAGGCTGCCCCGGCGGCTTCCTGCTGCATGTACTCGAGGGCCTCGATTTCCTCGCCGCCCTGCAAGCGGTTGATGGAGGAAAGGAGCGATTCCGCCACCATCATGTACATCATCTGCATTGCTGTCACGCAGAGCAGCGTGAATCCGATGGACACCACGATTTTGGGTATGAACAGCGGCGTCAGCGGGTAGTCGTTGGTGACGACGCCCCGTTCGTAATTGTTCACCACGGTTTCCCACATCTTCCACATGGTGACCCAGCCCAGGAACAGCACCGCGGCCATGGCGATCCAGTCCGCCGTGGAGCGCGTCTTCTGGCCCATATAGGGCAGGAGCACGTCGATTCGCACGTGGGCGCCGGACCGCAGAGAGTAGGAGAAGGCCCAGGTTGCGGCCATGGCCAGCACGTATCCGCTCATCACGTCGGTGCCCGGCGCCTGCACCCAGTCCAGCTTGCGGGCCACCACCTGGTAGGTGATGAAGAACCCCAGCAGCAGCAGTTCCAGACCGCAGACGTATCCCAGCGTAAAATACAGTTTGTCGAATACCGAGCTGATCGTCCGCGAGAACAGGAGGGCGTCGCGGGCACCAAGCGTCCACGCCGACAACGGCAGCCACACGAAAAAGGCGATGAAAAGCAGGGAGAATATCACCGTCATTTCTATGGGGACGCCGAGGCCGTTCTCCCTCACGGGAATGATGTCCAGGAGGAGCAACAGGGCCACAAGGTACCCTATCCAGCCTATGATCAGGCCCCACATCAGTCTTGGGATTGTCAACGCCATAATCGAGTTCCTCTCCAGTGGTGGCTAGTGGGTTGTGGCCGATGGTTAGAGGGTATTCACCGGCTATCCGGGAAGACTTTCACCAGCCGCTGTCCACTACAAATACGTTTCGCAATAATACACGAATTTTCAGTTAGCGCAATCCCTTTTGGGACGAATTAAGGGCTTTACCGCTCGTTGAGTTTCTGCTCCAGTTGCCGTATGCGCTCCTGGGCGGAGTCCCGCTCGGACTGAGCGGCGTCACGCTCGGCCCGGGCGTCGTCGCGCTCGGCCCGGGTCAGCAACAATTCTGCCCTGGTGTCGGTATGGGCGGCCTCTTCGGACTGGAGGGCCGCTTCCGACTCCGGCAGGTTCCGCAGCCAGGATTCCTTCACCGGGTCGTACAGGCGCAGACGCCCTTCGCCGGGCGTGGCGTAGATGTCCAGCCCCAGCAGTTGACTGTGCCCTCTGATGGTTCCGTCCGGGTCGTGGCTCAACTGTACCGGGCGGTACTGCCCATCCTCCAGCAGGTCGCACTGCAACAGGGGATTGAGACACTCTCCGGTGGGGTCGAACCGCCAGTATTCGGATACTCCCAGTTCGGCATACCTGTCGCGCTTTTCGCCGGTGTCGTTGTTCACGGTGGACTCCGAGGCTATCTCCATCACGAAGTCCGGGGCTTTGCCTTCCCGCCATACGAAGTAGGAACTGCGCAGGTGGTCCTCCACTCCGAACACCACGAATACGTCCGGGGCCAGCCGCGCGTTCACGTCGTTGACGCGATAGTAGACCAGCATATTGCCGGCTACATAGACATCGGGGCGGTCTGCGAAATGGAGACCCAAGGCGCGCACGGTATCGGTCAGCGGGTAAAACTGATAGTCGCTCTCGGCCAAAGGCTCTCCATCGGAATCGGGATAATGGACGCCGGGGTCTTCAGTTTCCTGTTGGGGACGGTGTAGGGGCGCTCCTTGTGGGCGCCCGCTGTCCGCAGGCCGGTTCAGCATAAGCTTTGCTCCTGTGGGATTAGTGGCATTATACGCACAAAAGAAAGCTGGGGTGAGAGTGCTCTCACCCCAGCCGGACGGACAATCCTGCGGTCCTCTTACGGTCCTCTACTGAGCGTGCGGGCCCTTGGTGACGGCGGCTTCGGAAACACTCCCATCCGCTTCGATCATCATCCCGACGTAGGGGCCCACGTGTTCGTTGAACATGGCAACGGCGTCGTCGCCCTCTCCGGGGAACTTCAGGCGGCGCAGCCAGCCGGGAATGACGTGCTCCTTGACCGCCACGTTCAGGCTGTAATCGGCCAGTTCGGGGGTGAATTCCACCAGTTCCATACCGGCGTCGATGTTCTTCTGTACGCCGGTTACGTTCTGGATGGAGGTGAGCCTGAGTTGCTCCAGCTCAGACTTGGCGCCTTCCTCAATGAATATCATCTGGAGGTCTTCGGGAATGCTGTCCCACACATCGGCGTTGACGATGTTGTTGGTGGAGAGCAGGCTCTTGAGCGGCCCATTAAGGTAGTCGGTTACCTCGTACCAGCGCTGGCCATGGCCGGGGGTGGAGCCGGTCACGCCAGCGTCCAGGATGCCGCGCTCCAGGGCCGTGTACACCTCGGCGAACGCCAGGAACTGCGCCTCTGCGCCCATTCCGTTAATCCAGTCGGAGAGGGCGGCGGCGTGGCTGCGGGTTTTCAGGCCCTCAAAGTCCTCCAGCGTGCGCAGGGGCGTCTTGCTGAAGAAGAACTGGTCGTTGCCGGAGTACCAGTTGTGGTTGACGACGATGCCGCCCGCCGTCTCGGAGGCCACCATCGCCTCAAGCTGCGGGTGCATGTCGGTCAGGGAGTAGTACATCGTCTCCCAGTCGGGGTAGATGCCCCACAGAGACTGGACCTCGATGGCGGGCAGCGCGCCGGCCACGTAGCCGGTGTAGATGTTCGCCATCCCGAGAGTCCCATCGGAAACGAGCTGCAAGGTGTCGGGACCGGCGAGGCCCAGCTCCGGGAAGGAGCTGACTTCGAGGACCAACTGGCCGTTGGTGCGCGCCTCCAGGTTGGGAGCCCAGTACTGCTCAATAATCTTGCACGGCAACAGGGCGCGGTTGATGCAGGCGTGCTGCACCGAGATGCTCTCTCCGCTGGAGGTTAGTTCGGTGGGATTGGCGAGATTGGCTCTCTCTATCAAGGACTGGTAGTACTCGCTTTCGTAGAGCCACAGGTGGTCCTGCAGGGCGCTGAGAGGAACGTTGCCCTCCGAGTCGCCGAGGTCGGAGTCCGGCTCACCGCTGGGCGTGAGGGGAGCGGGACCGGCCATTTGGTTGATGTCGCCAACGTAAATGGCGCCGGGGCCGCCAGCCTTGTCGGCGGCGTAAGCCATCAGGGCCGGGTCGCCGTCGGTAGTCTCTTCCATGACCTCGGTGGGTTCTTCCTGCGCCGCGGGCGCTTCCGTCGGGACGGCCGTGGGTTCGGGGGCGGCGGTGGGCGCGGGCGGCTGGGTGGGTTCGGGTTCCGGGGTTGCCGCCTCTCCGCAAGCCGCCAGCGCGGCTACCAGCAGCAAGGAGAGGATCAGAAGAGTTGCTATGGTTAACCTAGTGTGGATCATCCTAGGGAGTACCTCCTGCGTTCTGCGTTTAGCTATTTGGATTGTTCACAGCGGACACAGGGTTGCCGATGTGTGGCGCTCGTCCCTGTGTTCTCTGCTGTCTTGGTGTTGGGATGCGGCCCTGACGGTAGGGGCGGTGGTTCGACAAGCTCACCATGAGCCTGTCGAATGGCGGCTCTACCCCGGGATGTCGGGGCGGCGTGGTTCGACAAGCTCACCATGAGAGGGCTGCGGTTACGGGGCATAGGGCCCCTTGGTAATCTGGGTGTTGACCACGGAGCCGTCGGCCTCGATTTTAAGCCCGACATACGGGCCGACGCTTTCGTTGAAAATTTGGACGGCCTCATCGTTCTTGCCGGGGTAGCCGAGGCGGTTTATCCAGCCTGGGACTACGTTCTCCTTACCGATGACGGTGGCGAGATAGACGGCGTTTTCAGAGCTGAATGGTATGGGCTGGACGCCGGAGTTCTGGAGGATGAACACGGGGATGATGTTCTGGATGGGAGCGAGGCGGAGGGCTTCCAGTTCTGCCTTCGCGCCTTCCTCGATCATTATCTGTTGCAAGTCTGCGGGAATGCCGTCCCACAGGTCGCCGTTGATGACGTTGTCGGTGTAGCCGAAGCCGATTACCGGGCCGGTCATATAGTCGGCCACCTCGTACAGCTTGTCGGAAACGGCGATCAGAGCGCCGGTGGTGCCGACGTCGACGGTGCCGTTCTGGATGGCGAGGTAATGGCCCGCGACGCCGATGTCCACGGCCTCGCCGCCCAGGCCGTCGATAAGATCGGTGAGGGCGGCGGCGTGGGTGCGGACCTTCTTGCCCTGGAAATCCTGGAGGGACTGGACGGGCTGCTCGCTGAAGAACCACTGGTCAGCGCCGCCGAACCAGTTGCGGTTAAACGGGAACCCGCCGTAGGTGGCGTCGCTCATCAGGCTGTCCATGGCCGGGGCCATGTCGGCTTGGGACAGGAAACTGGTTTCCCAGTCGGGGGCCAGGCCCCAGAGGGACTTGACCTCGACCGGGGGCAGTGCGCCGGAGACGTAGCCGGTGTATATGTTGGCGGAGTTGAGTGTGCCGTTGCCGACGAGGTCCAGGCTGTCGCTGCCGCTGAGGTAGAGTTCCAGGTAGGAGGTAACGGACAGCTTGACCTGGCCGTTGGTGCGGGCGGCGATGTTGGGGGCGAGGTAGGTCTGGATTAGCACGCAGGTGGGCAGGCTGCGGCCGATGCAGACGTGCTGTATCTCGATTTCCTCGCCGGAGGAAACCAGCTCGGTGGGGTTGAGCAGATTGGCCTTCTGAATGAGCGACTGATAGTAGTCGCTGGTGTAGATGAACTGGTGGCCGGGAATGCCAAGATCCGGCGAGCCGAACAGGGCGGCCTGGGATAGCTGGGTGTAGAGGGCCTCCGGGAACTGGAACATCAGGCCCTCATGGGGCGGCGGGCCGAGCAGCTGGGCGTAGGTGGCCGGTTGCGTGGGGTCGCCGACGAAAATGGCGCCCGGCCCGTTGGCAACGGAGGCGGCATATTCCGCCAGCATCTCCTCGGGGGTCGAGGCGGGCGGGGCGGTGGCCTCCGGCGTGGGCGTGGGCGGGATGGGGGTGGGTTCCGGCACGGCGGTGGCGATGACGGCGGCCGGGGCGGCGGCGGTAGGCACCGGGGTGGCCGTGGGCTCGTCGCTCCCGGCCTCCGTGGGCGCAGGAGTGACGGTGGGCGCTGGCTGCGCGGCGGCGGCCTGTGTAGCCGTTGGCGCGGTGGTATTGGTCGGCGCGGGCGGGTTGGTTGCCGTGGAGTCCTCGCCGCCGCAGGCGAGGAGACCGCCCAACAATGCGAGAACCAGCGCTACCGGGACAACCATGCGCGACATGATCACGACTGCTCTCCTTGCCATAGTTCGACAGGCTCACCGGGGTCTTGCCCGTACAGGATGCTGTTGGGCGCTCCGAATCCCCTCAGCGCTCACTCGCCATGTTTGCCGGAAAATTCTAATGTTTGAAAGCCGTAAGGTCAACGACAATTTCCGTGCTCACTTGCCGGTTAACATAACGAAAGCCGTGAGCATGGCAGCTGTCCGGATGCGGGGGTTCACCCCCACCCTAACCCTCCCCCTCAGGGGGAGGGGATTTTGCTTTGGCGGAGATGACGGGATTACCGGGCGCCCTTGGCCTGGTCGGGCAGCCAGGTCACCAGTTCGGGGAATGCCATGAGAATACCGATGACGATGGCCATGCAGACCATGAAAGGTAATACGCCTATGTAGACGTCGTTGATCGTCTCCACCTCCGTAACGCCCCGCACCTCGGCGGTTTCCTGCCTCGCGCCGTGGAGCACGTACAGGGACAGTCCCTGCGGCGGGCTGATCTGGGCCGCCTCCAGCAGGATTATCATGATGATGCCGAACCACAGCAGGTCGATGCCGGAGCGGAACAGCGTCTCGATCAGGATGGGCAGGGTTGTGGCGAGCATGGAGTAGCTTTCCATGAAAGTACCCAGCAACAGGTAAAAGACGATCAGGATTCCTACCAGCTCCATCTGCGTGAGTTCGAGGCTCACCACCAGATCGGCCAGGGCGTGGGAGATACGCAGATAGGCGAAGGCGAACTGGAGGGTGAAGGCGGCCAGGAGGATGAACATGATCATGCAGGTGGTGCGCATGGTGGACATGAACACTTCCTGGATCATGGACAGGTTGGCCTGCATGATGGCGGTGAACTGGGCGGACGACGGCATTCTAGTGTCGTGGAGTTCCTGTTGGGAGACTTCGGAGAGGATGAAGACCCAGCCGGTTAGGGGGAGGATCAGGACTTCGAGCAGGAAGATGGTCTCGGCTAGTTCGGGGGCTACGAATAGGGCCTGGTTGGGGAAGAAGACCAGGTAGACCGTCTGGGCGGCCAGGTGGACTACAATGACGCCTACGACGGCACCGAAGACGGCGCGGACGGACTGGTAGGCTCCGGTGAGCCCGGTGATGCGCAGGGCGCCAGCGAATACGGGCAGCCAGAGGCTCTTGGAGTTGTACAGGAACGCCAGGACGAATGCGCCGTAGACGCCGATGGCGGCGGCCTCGCTGGGCGTGGCGATTCCTCCGTATATGGAGCCGAGCACGGCCAGCACCAGGATAATGACCGGCCCCACCGCGATGGAGCCGGAGATGCGGTCTATCCATCCCTGCCAGGATAGGAAGGTTTCGCCTTCGGTTCTAGGGGCCACCCTGGGCCAGATGATGGCGGCGGCGGCGATGAACAGCATGAACACTATCGCCATGATTGCGCCGGGGATAAATCCCGCCAGGAACAGGCGGCCGATTGAAGTGCCGGTGCTGAGTCCGTAGATCAGCAGCAGCACGCTGGGGGGTATCAGGATGCCCAGGGTGCCGCCTGCGGCCAGGGAGCCTACCACCAGGCGCTCGTTGTAGCCGCGGGTGTGGAACGTGGGCAGGGCCACGCGGCTGATGGTGGCCGCCGTGGAGATGCTGGAGCCGGAACAGGCGGCGAAAATGGCGCAGGATACGATGTTGGTATGGAGCAGTCCGCCGGGGATGGGAGCGACCCAGCGGTCGAGGGCGCGGTACATGCGGTCGGCGATGCCGCTGCGCAGCACCAGCTCGCCCATCAGGATGAACAGGGGGATGGCGACCAGGAGAAAGCGGTTGTAGGTCTCCCAGACGCGGTTGGACATGATGTTCCAGAGGGGGGCGTCGGAATATATCTCCGACAGCAGCAGGGCGAGGGTGCCCAGTGCGCCGGCCACGTAGAGGCCCGCCATGAAAAAGACGGTCATCAGGATGAAGGCTACGGCTATCAGCAAGTGAGTTCGATCCTCCGGGTGAATCGTGGCTGGTGGATAGTGGCTAGTGGATAGAGTGGGCGCTATCCACCTGTGCCTGCGATGAGCAGGCACATGAACTATTCACTAATACGGCTTTGACAA
This sequence comes from Dehalococcoidia bacterium, assembly GCA_963664375.1. Lineage (GTDB taxonomy): Bacteria > Chloroflexota > Dehalococcoidia > Lucifugimonadales > UBA3495 > VXOI01. The sequence goes on along the minus strand of OY761449.1, from coordinate 976,306 downwards.
GTTTCAACGCAGAGGGCGCAGAGCGGGCGCGGAGAGCGCAGAGTATTTCCTGTTCCTCTGCGGCCTCTGCGGTTGTTCCTCTGCGGCCTCTGCGTTGAATATCGGGGTTCAGGAATATGCCGGGCTAACTTACCATGAATGGTGGATAGTGGCTAGTGGCTGGTGGATAGTTGGGAGTGATTTGTCCCGGCATTGGCGGTCCGGCGGGCTCCGGTTCGGTTTTGGAACGGGGGAGGGGGTACGCCCTCACCCTGTACGGGCGCACAGCTGTGCGCCCCTACGGCGGGAGAGGGGATTTTGTCGGTTGACGGTTCACCCTCACCCTAACCCTCTCCCGGGGGGAGAGGGGATTTTGTTCGGGGTTGGGCGGTTGTTGCTGCGGGGATTTCACCCCCACCCGGTAGGGGATATGCGCAGGGTTCAGTATTCTACGCGGTAGACTCGGGCGGCGGTGTCGTGGAACATTTCGTTGCGCTCGGCGGGGGAGTACTGGGTGGTCAGGCGCTTGAAGGCGTTGTACATCACGGTGTAGGAGTAGGACACCTTGTCCACCGGGAAATTGCTCTCGAACATGCAGCGGCCGGGGCCGAACTGGTCGATGCAGTAGTCGATGAGGGGCTTCATGTCGGCGGCCAGCTCCTCGGAGCCGATGGGGGTGTTGCGGGCGTGCCAGCCGAACCCCGTGCGGGGCATGCCGATGCCGCCGAGCTTGACGACGACGTTGGGGCAGGACGCGGCGGCGGCGATGCCGTTGCGCCACTGGGCGAGGACCTCGTCGTCGCGGCCAGCGTAGGGGCCTTCGCGGAGCAGGCCGCCGATGTGGTTCAGGATGATGGTCAGGTTGGGGACGGCGCGGGCGAACTCGGCCAGCTCGGGCATCTGGGGGAAATACATCCAGCCTTCCAGCGTCATGCCCATATCGGCCAGGACGCGGGCGCCAGCGCGGAAATTGTCGCTGCTCATCTGGCCCTCGGCGCGGTGGGCGGCGGTGTTCTCGACCTCCGGGTGCGGGTCCCAGGTTACGGAGTGGCGGATGCCGCGGAAACGGTTGGGGCTGGCGGCCTGGAGGGCCTCCAGCACCGGGCGGACGTTCTCGCCTAGGTTCAGGTTGGCGTGGCCGACGATGGCGGCGGCGGCCTTGGTCGGGCCGTAGAGGCCGTTGTCGCTGGCGGCGGCGAGGCCCTGGACGAATTCCACCTCGCCGACGGGGCGCAGCTCCTCGGGGCCGCCGGGGCGGTACATGGAGCGGGCCTCGACGAACACGGTGGAGCGGACGTTGTGGCCGCCGTTCACGTCGTCGGCCAGCTCGTGCAGCAGGTAGCGCTGGAATGGGATGCGCTCCAGCCGGTAGTCCCAGAAGTGGTGATGGGGATCGCAGATGGGGATGTCGGGCTCCAGCGCCTCCTCGGGGGTGAGGGCGAGCCAGTCGTTGCTTCCGAACGGCATGGGGGGCCTCCGTTGTTGATAGTTGGTGGTTGATAGTGGATGGTGGGTGCTACGGACGGGGTGAATCATAGCACACGGACGAGTAGTGGACAGTGACCGGTTGCCAGCCACTGGGCACCGGCGGCTGTGGAGTGCCGAACGGTTGTCGATGCGGGAATTTCACCCCCACCCTAACCCTCCCCCTGAGGGGGAGGGGACAATGGAAAGGCCCCGGGCGATTGCGGGGCCGCGGGGGTACGCCCTCACCCTGGCCCTCTCCCAGAGGGAGAGGGGACTTGATTTGAGACCTTTTGAAACGCTATTGGCAGTGTAATTTGCGCCCGCGTATAGATAGCGGTATGCTGGCACAAATCGGTGTGAGCGAGGTATGAGAGATGGCTAGGATTGCGCGGGTTGGCCACGTGGTGCTGAACGTCAGGGACACGCGGGAGGCGATTGACTGGTACACGGGCGCGCTGGGGATGGAGCTGATGAACCACGACCAGGGGATGGACATGGCGTTCCTGTCCTTTGGAGTGTCGGACCACGACATTGCGCTCATCAAGGCGCCCGAGGGCGTGGAGACGGGCAGTCCGGGGCTGTCGCACACGGCGTTGCAGCTTGAGGGGGGCGAGCCGGAGTTGCAGGAGATGTACGGGCGGGTCAAGGACGCGGGCTATCCCATCGACTTCACCGCCGACCACGGGCTGACCAAGAGCTTCTACTGCTTCGACCCCAGCGGCAACCGCATCGAGATTTTCTTCCAGCACCTGTTCGACGAGGAAGCCCGCCAGTTCATGCGGGACACGGGCGCGGTGCTGGACCCCTACGAACTGGAGGCGGCGCCAGCGGATTAGGGGTTTTCATGTGCCTGCGCATCCGTGCTGTAGCCGCTGCGCGGAAGCGGGCACAGGCAGCGGGCGCAGGGATACACGGAGTGCGCAGAGAGTAGCGCGGGGTGGGGTACGCCCTCACCCTAACCCTCTCCCGGAGGGAGAGGGGATTTGTGGATTTGTGGATTTGCGGAGTAGTTGGTGCTTATGACCAGTGTTCAGCGCAGTGAACTGCCCTTCCTTACCGTTGCCGAGTTGGGGCGGCTGATACAGAGCGGGAATGTGTCGGCGGTAGAGGCTACCGAGGCCTACCTGGAACGCATCGACCGGATTGACGGTAGGGTGAACTCCTACATCACGGTGTGCGCCGAGGAGGCGCGGCAGGCGGCGCGGGCGGCGGAGGGGGAGATTGCCGCGGGCCGGTACCGGGGGCCGCTGCACGGGATACCCGTGGCGGTCAAGGACCAGTTCGACACGGCGGGCATCCGCACCACCTACGGCTCGGCGCTGGAGTGGGACAACGTGCCCGGCGAGGACGCCGTGGTGGTTGCCAAGCTCAGGGAAGCCGGAGCGGTGCTGCTGGGCAAGCTGAACCTGTCGGAATTCGCGCTGGGGGAGAGCTTCCACCATCCGGGCGGGCAGCCGCGCAACCCGTGGGACCTGGCACGCAACCCCGGCATATCCAGCAGCGGGTCGGCGGCGGCTACGGCGGCGTTCCTGTGCGCCAGCGCGCTGGCCGAGGACACGGGCGGCTCGACGCGCATACCGGCGGCGTGGAGCGGGCTGACGGGGCTGCGGCCGACGTGGGGGCTGGTGAGCCGCCGCGGGGTGGCGGGCGTATCGTGGTCGATGGACACGGTTGGGCCCATCTCACGCTCCGCCGAGGACTGCGCCCTGACCTTCCAGGCCATCGCGGGCCACGATCCGGAGGATCCGTACTCGTACAGCGGCCCGGTGCCTGACTACGCGCAGGAAATCCAGGGCGGCATCGACGGGCTGCGCATCGGCGTGCTGCGGGAAAAGGTGGCCGAGGGCGGCCTGTCGCCGGAGGTGCGGCAGGCCATCGAGTCGGCGGTGGCGCAGCTGGGGGAGCTGGGCGCAACGTCGCGGGAGGTTTCAATCCCGTTAGTGGAGAACGCCGGGGCGGTCTCCAAGTGCATCACGGACATGGACGGGGCAATGGTGCACTACGAGCGGCTCAAGACGCGGGTCGGGGAATACGATCACAACACTCGCGTGCGGTTGCTGACGGCCATCCTGACGCCCGCGCAGGCGTTGCAGAAGGCGCAGAAGGCGCGGACGCTCATACGCCAGGCGGTGCTGGAGGCGCTGGAAGAGGTGGACGTCATCGTGCTGCCCACATCGCCGACGGGCGCGCCGCTGCTGCCCTCCGAGGCGGGGATCAAGAGCCAGGAGGACGCGCGGAGCCGCATCTCGGGAGTGCGCAACTTTACCGGAGCGTTCAACGTGGCGAACCTGCCGGCGCTGTCGATCCCCTGCGGGTTTGACGAGGGCGGGCTGCCGCTGTCGCTGCAACTGGTGGGGAAGCCGATGGCCGACGGGCTGCTGCTGCGCGTGGCGCACGCCTACCAGCAGGCGACGGAGTGGCATCGGCGGAGGCCGCCGCTGGGGGATTAGGGGGCTACTGGATTGCGCAGTCTACGTGCTGCACACCGTGAACCACACGGGCTATTTCAACGCCATCATCCCTCGGGTAGTAGAGGATGAAAAAAGGGCTACGGGGTACATTGTACCTGCGTAATCCCGACGGGACGGTTGTCAACGCTTGCCCAATGAGCGGATATTGGGCCAGAAGCTCGAATCGGTAGTACAAACGGGCAAGCTGCCGGTTGGCAATCGATTCATTGGCTATGCCGAGTAGAACTCTTTTATGTCATCAAGGTCAATCCGTGCCGGCCTCATAAGGCGAAATGCTGGCATCACCCGACCAGCCATTTGTGACGGGCTTCCCAGCGCTCCCGGCCCCGGTGCATCACATCTTCAAAAAGCTCCCACAGGGTTTCGCTGGTGTACGTCGTGTAATCCCCTTTTCTAAGGGCCTCCTCCGCCTCCTCTATCATGGCTTGAACCTCCGGGGTATCCGTGACCGCCGCCACGTACTCGTCGTGGTCATACAGATGAATCATGGCGTTGGTCAGTACGACCTCAACTGAGGGGTAGGAACCATCGTCCACCTTCTGCTTGATGCGTGACCAAAGCTCGTCGCTTATCGTTATTTCCATTGCGCCACTCTCCTGTGCACTCCAAGCATACTCACTCTGCCGAATCGCCGCAATGCGGTGGTTCGACAGGCTCACCATGGGGAGATGGCTTGCGCCGCTGCATGCGATGGCCCACAATCGCCATAGCCAACTACAGGGAGTTCGGGAATATGGACAGCCTGATTGCGCGGGCGCTGGATACCGCGGCGGCGCGGGGAGCGTCGTACGCCGACGCGCGGATGGTGGAGACGGCGCAGGAACGGTACTCGGTGCGGACGGGCGTGGTGGACGTCATCAGCAACGACGAATCGGTGGGCATCGGCGTGCGCGTGGTGGTGGACGGCGCGTGGGGTTTCGCCTCCACCAGCGCCATGACCACCGAGTCGGTGGACCAGGCCGCCGCTCTGGCCGTGGAGATCGCCAGGGCATCGGCCACGTCCGGCGGGCCGGCCGTGGAGCTGGGGCCGCCGGTCGCCAGCCGGGGCGTCTACACCACGCCGGTGGAGATCGACCCGTTCAGCGTCTCGCCGGAGGACAAGCTGGCGCTGCTGCTGGAGGCCGACCGGCGTATGGGGCGCGTGGAGGGCATTTCGGCGCGGACGGGCAACCTGATTTTCATCCGGGAGCGCAAGTCGTTCGCCAACAGCGAAGGCGCCGACCTGGAGCAGACCATCTACGAATCCGGCGGCGGCATCCAGGCGACCGCCGTGGGCAACGGCGAAGTGCAGCGGCGCTCTTACCCGCAGTCCATGGGCCGCCAGCAGGGTTGCAGCGGTTGGGAGTACGTGCGGGAGTTCGACCTAGCGGGCAACGCGGAGCGGGTGGCCAGCGAGGCCGTGGCCCTGCTGACCGCCGACCGCTGCCCGTCGGACATCACCACCACGCTCATCATCGGCGGTTCGCAAGTGGGGCTGCAGATCCACGAGTCGTGCGGCCACGCCATCGAACTGGACCGCGTGCTGGGTTCGGAGGCGGCCTACGCCGGAACGTCGTTCCTGACCACCGACAAGCTGCGCGATTTCCGCTATGGGTCGGAGCAGGTGAACATCACCGCCGACAGCATCCGGCTGCCGGGGCTGGGCTCGTTCGGTTGGGATGACGAGGGCGTGCCAGCCCAGTCAACGCCAATCGTCGAGGCGGGCCGGTTCGTCGGCTACCTGATGTCGAGGGAGACGGCGGCGACTTTGGGCCTGCAATCCAACGGCACCATGCGGGCCTCGTCGTGGAACCGCCTGCCGCTGATCCGCATGACCAACGTATCGCTGGAGCCGGGCGAGTGGGAACTGGACGACCTCATAGCCGACACGGACGATGGCATCTACGTCGATATGAACCGCTCGTGGTCCATCGACGACCGGCGCTACAACTTCCAGTTCGGCACCGAGGTGGGCTACGAGATCAAGAACGGTAAGCTGGGGCGGCTCCTTCGCAACTGCACCTACACCGGCATCACGCCGGAGTTCTGGAATTCGTGCGACGCCGTGTGCAACGCCAACCACTGGACCATGTGGGGCACGCCCAACTGCGGCAAGGGCCAGCCGGGCCAGTTGGGACACACCGGCCACGGCGCGGCACCTGCCCGCTTCCGCAACGTGCGCGTGGGGGTGATGCGATGATCGGCGAGGATGCTGCCCTGCGCCTGCTGGAGCGGGCGCTGGCCCTGTCAACAGCGCGGGAGACCGACATATACCTGAGCAGCCAGGACCTTGGGCTGACCCGGTTCGCCGGGAATGCCATCCACCAGAACGTCTCCCACAGCAACGTCACCTTGAATATCCGCGCCGTGGAGGGAAAGCGCGTAGGAAGGGCCACCACTAACGACACGTCGGACGACGGCATACGCAAGGCGATGGAAGCGGCGCGGCGCAACGCGATGCTGATGCCGGAGGATCCCGCGTTCCCGGGTCTCCCGGAGCCGCAGCCGGTCGAGAGGGTAGCGAGCTGGGACGAGTCCGCCGCCGCCTGCTCGCCTTTGACGCGGGCGCGGATGGTGGGCGAGGTCTGCCGACAGGGAGCCGCCGAGGGCCTGGACACCGCCGGGGCATGCCGCACCGGGGTGCACGAGATCGCGGTGGTGAGCAGCCGGGGCATCCGCGCCTACCACGCCGGGACATTCGCCGGGTTGATCATCACCACCCGCAGCGACACCTCGGCGGGATGGGCCAAGGGCGGCTCGTGGCGTCTGGACGAGATCGACTATCCCGCGCTGGCCAGCGAGGCGGTGGACAAGGCGGTAAGGGGCCGCGATCCGCAGCCCATAACGCCCGGCGAGTATACCGTGGTGCTGGACCACTACGCGGTCGATGACATCCTGGAGGCGCTGTCGCTGTACGGCATGGGGGCGCAGGCGGTGCAGGAGGGCCGCAGCTGGATGTGCGACCTGCAAGGCACGCGGGCCATGAGCGATTCGGTGTCAATCTGGGACGACGGTACAGCGCTCAACGGGTGGCCCATGCCCTTCGACTTGGAGGGGGTGCCACGACGCCGGGTGGAGCTGGTGGAGAACGGGGTGGTCGGTGATCCTGTTCACAACACCTACACGGCGGCGCAGGATGGCGTAGTCTCCACCGGACATCAGCAGTATTTCACTGGCCCGCCCATCGCGTCCAATCTGTTCATGAGTCCCGGCGACAAGTCGGTCGACGAGCTTATCGCATCCACGGAGCGCGGGCTGCACATCACACGGTTTTTCTACACGCGGCTGTCGCACAACCGGGGCTGCGTTATGACCGGCATGACCCGCGACGGCACGTTCCTGATCGAGAACGGCGAACTGCGTCACCCGGTCAAGGATCTGCGGTTCACCCAGTCCTACGTGGACGCGCTCAACGGCGTCGAGGGCGTGGGCGACGAGGCCAGGCTGGTGCTGAACGAGGTGGGATTCGCCACCCGGGTTCCCGCCCTCAAGCTGGCCGCCTTCAATTTCACGGGAGTGACGGTGTAAAATATTGTCAGAAATCCTATCCAACCGATTCGCCGACAGAGATACTGAACTTGTCTTTCAGGGTGTCTATGTCAGATGGCTTCCGCCAGACATACGGGGACGGGCGAAGGAGAGACTGGTTCGCGTGGTTAACACAGCCTCCCTTGGCGAACTTCGCTTCCCGTCTTCGTACCGTCTGGAAGCACTGCGGGGAGACAGGGAAGGGCAGCACAGCGTCCGCATAAACGACCAGTGGCGAGTGTGTTTCGTCTGGACTGAACACGGCGCCACGGAAATCGAAATCACCGACTACCATTAGCGAGGAATGCGCCATGACTGCTCCTGAATCCATTGGCCCGGAAGACGTTATTCCCCCCATTCATCCCGGCGTATTCCTTGAGGAAATCTTGGACGATCTGGAGATTAGCCATGACAGGCTGGCAGCAGACGTTGAGGTGCCTACGGAAAGCATCACTGCAATCGTGAGGGGCTACAGCCCCATAACCGGCGATATCGCAATGCGTATCGGCAAGGCCCTGTGGATGTCTCCGGAAACCTGGATGAATCTGCAAAAGCATTACGAACTGGAGTTGGCCAAAATCTCCACCGATACCAGCTCCATTGTCCCCTTGGTACCCCCTCCGGACGAAGATTTGCTGCTGGCGCCCGTCGCCAAGCATATAAGTCTCTGAATCCTGCGATTGCCCAGACACAGGACATCACCGAGCAGTTACTCCCCGCCAGCCTCCACCTGCGACAGGAACTGCAACACCCGGCGGGCGTACTTCTCCGGCTCGTCGGCGTGGGGCTTGCATTCGCCCCACTGGCTGTTGGGCACCAGCCGGTGGGCCATCTCGGCCACGGCGCGCGGGTGTACGTCGTTGTAGCCGGGCATTATCATGGCCGGAACCTGGATGCTCCGCAGCATATCCTTGCTACTGCCCAGCGTCGGAAACGGGCCGCCGAACAGGGCCTGGGCAGTGTCCCGCATTACCTGGATGAACTCCTGGGTGTCCATGGCCTCCAGTTCCTTGCGGTACTCCGGGTCGGTCTGGGCGATCTCCGGGCTGAATGGAGCGAAACGGTCGTCGGCGTCAAAGGCGTCGATCACTGCGCCGATGCCATCGGCTGCCGCAATCTCCATGCTCCGGAACAGCTTGCAGGTCAGGTAGCCGTCGCAGATGACGCCGCCCGCGATGTTGGACGGGAAGATGGCGCGCACCCGCTCAGGCCGCCGGTAGGCGCACCCGAACGAAATGGCGGCGCCGAAAGACCCACCGCCGAGGATGCTCCGCTCGATGCCCAGGGCGTCCATCAGGCCGAACACGTCGTCACAGACCATATCCCACATCTGCACCACCATGGGACTGCGCGACTGTCCCCCAAACCGCCGGTCGTACACGATGACGCGGTGCTCCTGCGACAGGGCTTCCATCACGTTCGAGTAGCTGCTAGCCACGCCCTGCAGGCCGCCCGGTGAGAGAATGACCGGTGGGCCGCTGCCGGCTTCCTCGTAGTACAACTCGGCGCCGTTCACTTTTGCTGTCGCCATGATCCGGCCTCCTGTCCTCACATGTATTGGTCCGATTGTTGGCTATCGGTGATTATAGGTACGAGTCGTACAGACGGCAAAGGTTGACCGGCGTTGGAGGGCCAACTACGATTCCCGGAGGAGACAACCGGAAAGGACAGAAACATGGCCTCCCAGGAATATGACGCCTTGGTGCTGGATGCCGAAAAGAGCGTGCTGTGGTTCCTCCGGGCGTTCGAGGCCATCCAGAACGAGATGCGCATCGAGGGGCTGCATGCGTTCCAGCATCATCTCCGCGAGGTGATACAGGGCGGTTTCTCGGAATCGACGGGCAGGTTGTCACAGGCCGACCCGCCCGATGGCTGGCGGCAGTTCCATGACGCCTTTCTGGCCGGCATCCGGCACGTCAGCAACGTGGGGGAGTCGTTCCTTGCCGCCGACCAGCGGAGCTACTCCCTGACGGCTATGGACATGCGCCGGTCGCTGTGCCGGGGATTGCAGGTCCTCTACGGCATCCGGTCGCAGACTCCGGCGCTGGCCGAGTACTGGCTGCTGCCCGACGCTGCCGAGAGACAGGAGGCGTTGGAGTCGCCGTCGCACGGCAACGACGCGCCCGTCGGCGTGCTGCACCGTCGCCGTGCGGCTCCGCTGGCCGACTACTCGCTGTACGTGCCGGAGGGCTATACCCCGGAGCGCCAGTGGCCGCTCATCGTCTGCCTGCACGGAGCCTACGGGCGCGCCGACCACCACATCTGGTCGTGGCTGCGACCGGCCAAGAGCCGCGGCTACTTGGCGCTGGCCGCAAAGTCCCTGGACGCCACCTGGTCCATCCTGCAACCCGACATCGACATCGGGTCGGTGACCGGCATGCTGGAGGAAGTGTGCGCCGCGTACTCGGTTGACCGGAGCAGGGTGTACCTGACGGGCCTGTCCGACGGCGGGACGTTCACCTACCTGCTGGGCCTGAGCCGTCCGGACCTGTTCGCCGGGATCGCGCCGGTCGCGGGCGACCTGCACGGGATGATGGACGGCATGCTGCGGCGCAAGCAGGGCATCGAGCTGCCCATCTACATCGTCCACGGGGCGCACGACCACATATTTCCGGTGGCGACCATCCGCAGCGGACACGAATTGCTGACGCGGCTAGGCTACAACTCGCGGTACGAGGAGCTGCCGGACTGGGGACATTCCTACTGCTCATTCGTCAACGAGCGGCTGGTAATGCCGTGGGTCGAGGAGCTCGCGGGGGCTTAGGCCGGAGAAACGCAAAGTCGTCGAATCACGGAATTTCACCCCCACCCTAACCCTCCCCCTGAGGGGGAGGGGATTTTGGGGTTACGCCCTTACCCTAGCCCTCTCCCGGAGGGAGAGGGGATTTTGGGTTACGCCCTCACCCTAACCCTCTCCCGGAGGGAGAGGGGATTGGTGGCCCCCTACAGGGGGAGGCGCATTAGCTCCTCGGAGAATACGATCTCGCCGTCGTAGATTTTGCTTACGTCGCCTATGCCCTTTTCCCAGGGGCCGTGGCCGGAGAGGTGAGGGCCGATGTGGACGAGCACCAGTTTCTTGACCCCGGCGGCCTGGGCGAGGCGGGCCGCGCCGGTGGTGCCGCACTGCCCGCCAGCCTCGCCGTTGGCGTCCATCACCTCCTGGTCATCCCAGCACATGCAGAGCATCATGTCGGCGTCGCGGGCCAGCTCGGCCACCGAGTCGCAGGGCTGGGTGTCGCCGGTGAATATCACGCTGCCCTCGGATGAGTCCACGCGGTAGGCCAAGGAGTCGAGGTAGGGCTGCACGTGCTCGGCGGGGGCGGCGGTTACCTCCCAGTCGGGGCCGCTGAACACCTTGCCGGGGCCGACGTCCTTAGCCGACACCGACGGCGCGGGCCGGGGCAGGGTGCCGCCGCGGTTGACGAACACCTGCTGGCTCAGCGGGTGGTTGACGCGGGCCTTCCAGTCGTGAGCGAACACGCCGTTCTCGCCGAGGATGCCCTCGGTGATCTTCTCGGTCAGGTCGGGGCCGAACACCTGCAACTCGTTCTCCCGCCCGATGCTCTGGTCCCAGCGGCAGAGCAGGAAGCAGGGATAGTCGATGTCGTGGTCGAAATGGTGGTGGGTAAAAAACAGGTAGTCAACCTGGGTGGGCCACAGTCCGGCCTTGACCAGCTTGTGAGTGGTGGCCGGGCCGCAGTCGAACATCAGAAGCTGGTCGCCCAGCTTGAACACGTGGGAGCTGCCGAAACGGGTGGGCGTTGGTGTGGGCGTGCCAGCGCCCAGGGTGTAAATCTCAGCCATTGCCGTCCTCCCTCTGGTGCGGGATGCCCTGCCGGACGCAGGGATGCGGCCAGCATACCACCGGGCGGGCGGGTGAGTGCGACACTGCGCCTCCACGTCAAGGGCAACCGCGTTCTGATTACGGCCTCCCGGCGGGTTAGTATTGCGATGCAGACCCTACCGGATTCGAAGGGCAGTTTTAATTTTTGTTTTTCCGCTCATTTCCGCCATTATGGAACGGCCCGGCCAGTGCCGGGGCCGGGGAATTGTGGCTGGCTTTGGCTATGGACACGGAACCAATGCTAGAAATGGGTCACGTGGCTTGAATGACATCAAAATGAGGTGACGCTCTTGAGACGCGATTGACCTAGGGGCAGGAACGCCCAAGGGACGCCATCCCGCTAAAGGAACCGGGGTGGCAATGCCGTCCCTGAACGGCGCGGGGGCGATGCGCATCGGCAAACATTTCGTGGAGGGGACAGTCTCAGCGATTTGATGACAGGAGGCGGTTGCGCTTGGGACACTGTACGCCGTATCGTATCGTCAACTGCTCAAGCGAGTCCGAGAGCGGAACCTGTAACACCCTTTCCCGTAGATTAGCGGATGCTGATGCTCACTGAATTAGACACTTTCCCTTTGGAGCAGATTCCGGTGTCGCCCATTCCGGCGGTAAACGTGGCGACCGTGCCGCAACGGAGTCCCCTGCGCTATCCCGGCGGCAAGACCTGGCTGATTCCGCACGTGCGCGCCTGGCTCTCCGGGATAGATCCGAAACCGGAGATGCTGGTGGAACCTTTCGCGGGAGGCGCCATAGTATCCCTCACGGCCGTGATGGAGGGGTTGGCCGAGCGCTGTGTGATGTCGGAGATCGACCCCGACGTGGCTGCTTTCTGGAAAGCGGCCCTGTGGCACAGCGATGAACTCATCGAGCGCGTGCGTGCGTTCGCGCCTACTCGCGAGAGCGTGGCCGTCCTGAGCGATAAGGTACCTGACAGCGTGGCAGGTCACGGGTTTCGGACGCTGGTGCTTAACCGTACCCGCCGCGGCGGCATCCTGGCCGACGGCGCGTCGCTCGCGCGCGTCGGCGAGGCTGGCAAAGGGGTAGCGTCCCGCTGGTACCCGGATACCATTTGCAGCCGCATAAAGGCAATTTCAAAGTTCGCCCACCGAATTGATTTCCGGGAGGCAGACGGTTTGAAAGTGCTTGGGCAAATGACGTGTGCGTCGAATTCGCGGACTGTCGTTTTTGTTGATCCACCTTACACAGCAGCGGGCAAAGGCGCAGGAAAGCGGTTGTACAACCACAATTCGATAGACCATGCCGGGCTTTTCAGCCTTCTGGCTCGGACTGATGCGGACTTCCTGATGACATACGACCAGTCTCCGGAGATCGTACAACTGACTCGCCGCCACTGCTTCGAGGTCAAACGAGTGAACATGAAAAACACGCACCATGCCCAGATTTGGGAATTGCTGGTTACGCGCCGCCCGGTATTCTGACGCAGTGGACTAGCGGACTAAAGTATGCCCCGATATGGTATTGCAGAATGGTTTGGGATGCCTCTTGTCTCCCTCTCGCCGCAAGAGAGAGCGAACGTGGCCTTGTGCGCATTGGGCCGGGAAAACCCTCTGCCCTGTCCGTTCAAACCGGGGCTTTCCCTATGCTCCAAGGCCGGGGGAGTTTGCTCCATTCAACTGTATGACGAGGGCGACAATGGGCGTATAGGGGAGTCCTTGGGGATCCCGGTTATTACCTGCCCGGCCCGGTTTGAGCAAGATTACCTCCTCGTGGGATGGCTGGCAGAGATAGTCGGGTTTTCTCCTGACGAGGCAAAAATTGCCCGGGAAATCCCGTTCATGCAGAGCGTCACCACCAACAAGCCCGCTGGAAAGATTGACCTCGTAGTCGCCAAAACGGAGAGGGATCGCCTGGAATGGTATGGACTCGAAATCCAGGCGGTCTATTTTTCAGGGCCGGGTATGTCTTCCCAATTCGAAATTCTCGGCACCGACGAAGGCACGGTCCCGCCGTACCCAGACCATATCCGCCGTCCGGACTGGCGTTCGTCCAGCGCCAAGCGATTGATGCCGCAACTTCAGGTAAAGGTGCCCACGGTACGGCGTTGGAACTCCAAGATCGCAGTGGCGGTTGACTACCCGTTCTTCGAGTCAATCGGAGGGCCAAGCGCCAGTCCAACCCAAGACATCAATGATGGAGACATCATTTGGTTGGTGCCCGAATTATCGTGGGATAGTAATGAAAATCGCTTCCTATTGCAGCGTGGACATTGGGAGGTGCTGACGCTGGAGGACTCGGCCAACAAACTGCTGGCCGCGAGAACGGTTGCCCGTGACAGTTTTGAAACTGCCCTGCGGGAGAGACTTACATCTCTCCGATAGCGAATCTCTGTGTGAGGCTCCACATGGGGAACGCTCTCACCCTAACCCTCTCCCGGAGGGAGAGGGAACAATTGGACGGCGATACCGCAGCGGCGGCGGGCTGTGGACAGCGTTGGCGGCGGTGGTATAATCGGCGGCGCCGTGGTTGAGGACACGCCTTGGCCGGTTGCCAGTAGGCGCCCGCCGCGGGGCGCGGCGGCCCCGGTTCCGGTCAGCGGGGCTGTCGCGGGGCCGGTCAACGGGAATTATACGGGTTTCAGGTTCGAGAGTCGTTTGTGGACCAGATCCGCCGGTACATAGCCTTCCTTCAGGAATACTCGATCCCGCTCATCTTGGGCGTGATCGTTGGTCTGGTTTGGGCCAACATCAACTTCGACGTCTACCACGACGTGGTGGAGTTCGATTTCTGGAATTTCGGCAAGGGGCCGTTCCTGGACGACGGCGAGCACCACGACCTGAACGACTTCTACATCTTCGGCAAGCACGTCACGGTCCACTTCCTCGTCAACGAAGTATTCATGGTGTTCTTCTTCGGCATCGCGGCCAAGGAGATCACCGAGTCCATCCTGCCCGGCGGGGCGCTGAATCCGCTGCCCAAGGCCATCAACCCGATCATGGGCACCCTCGGCGGCGTGTTCGGCCCGGTGGGGCTGTTCATACTGCTAGCGGTCATCTTCTACGGCGGCACCGACGACCTCGGTAGAATGATGTTCCCGGCCGAGGGTGTTCTCGGCGGTTGGGCCATCCCGACGGCCACCGACATCGCCCTAGCCTGGCTGGTGGCCCGCGTGATATTCGGGGCGCGCCACGCGGCGGTGAATTTCCTGCTGCTGCTGGCGGTGGCCGACGACGCCATCGGGCTGGTAATCATCGCCGTGTTCTACTCGGAGAACGTGCAGCCGATGTGGCTGCTGCTGACGGCCGGGGGCATCGCCACGGCCTACCTGTTCCGGCGGGTGGGCATCAGTTGGTGGCCGGTGTACATCCTGATCGCGGGGGGCATGAGCTGGGTCGGGCTGGTCAAGACAGGCGTTGAGCCTGCGCTGGCGCTGGTGGTCATCGTGCCTTTCCTGCCCGCGTCCCATGTTCCGGAACACGACAATACCGGTGCTATTGAGTCGGGGAATCACGGACACGAACTCGACGCCGACCACGCTCACGGCGGTCACGAGCATCAGACGGGGGTGCTGGAGCAGTTCGAGCACCACCTCAAGCTGCCGGTTGACTTCGGCCTGTTCTTCTTCGCGTGGGCCAACGCGGGGGTGGCCTTCGGCAACATCAACCAGGTGACGCTGATGATCCTGCTGTCGCTGATCGTGGGCAAGACCGTCGGGGTAACCCTGTTCTCATTCGTAGTGTCGAAAGCCGGGTTCCCGCTGCCGGAGGGCATGGGAATCCGGCACCTGGCCGTGGCGGGCATGATCGCCGGGCTGGGGCTGACGGTGGCGCTGTTCGTGGCCAACAAGGCGTACTACGGGACGGACTTCCTGGATCCCGGCAAGATGGGCGCGGTGTTCAGCGTGATCGTGGCGGGTCTGGCCTTCGTTTTCGCCCGCGTCATCGGCATTCGACGCCAGCAGGACTAGACCAAAGACTAACCACAGAGAGCACGGAGGGTTTGGGGAGCGTTGCTGCGAAATTCCATGTGGCCTCTGTGGTTAAAGTTTGGGAGAAGGAAAGATGATCGGCGTACTGACGCACCACTGGGCGAAACCCGACAAGGTCGACGAGGCCAAGACGCTGCTGGACGGCAACGGGCTGGCCCAGAGCAAGGCGCCGGGATTCGGCAGCCGCCAGACCCTGATCTCGCTCAGCGACCCGACCAAGATTTCGACGCTGGTCACATGGGACAGCAACGAAATATACGACGCATGGCGGGCCAGCCCGGAGCGGGCCGTTGCCATGACGGGCGCGGAGGAGCTGTGGGCGCAGGCGCCGCAGTCGGAGCGGTTCGACATGGTGGACTGAGAAGAGTGAATAGCGGATAGTTGCTGGCGGTCGGCGGTTAGGGGCGAGTTTGAAACTCGCCCCTGCGCAAAAATGCAGCGTGATAAAATCAGGGCGGACGGATCGTTGAGGCGGCGCACTCGGATTCGGTGCAAGTCCTGATAGAGGCTCGGCTATGGCTCTCCGAAAGACTAAGGACAAGTACAAGATGCTGCCCTACCGCATGGGAGGGCCGATTGATTACGCCAGCCTTGAGTTCGACGCTTTTGAAAAGGAAGTGCCGCCCGACCACATGGAACAGAGCCGCGAGATTCATGAGGTCATTGGCCTGCTCTTCGCCCACTTCACCGACTTCCATCGCCGCCCGGACGTCTTCGTCGACACCGACACCCACCTTTGCTATGACCCCAGCAACCTGAACGTCCGGGTTGCTCCCGACGTATACGTCGCCTTCGGCGTAGACGCCGAGGCCATCCGTCCGCGCCAACTCTACCTCCCCTGGGAGGTGGGCAAGGCGCCCGACTGGGTGTTGGAGGTCGCCTCGGAAAGCACAAGGCGGGTAGACCTGGTCAGGAAACCCTCTATCTACGCCCAAATCGGCGTGCCGGAATTCTGGCGCTTTGACCCGCAGGGCGGCAGGTACTACGGGTTTGCATTGGACGGACTGCGCTTGTCGGACGGCGAGTACCGTCCCATTGAGCTGACCACGGAACCCGACGGCATACTCAAGGGTTACAGCGAGGTGCTGGAACTCAGCCTGGCCTGGGATGACGGCTGGCCCCGGTTCTTTGACCCCGCCACCGGGGCATACCTGCAAAACTGGCGGCAGGATCGGGAGCGGATACGACAACTGGAAGAGGAACTGAGCCGCCTGCGCGGGGACTCATAGGCGGCCTACATAAGGAGGGACGCCGGATGAGCCGCAGGAGTTTCTGGGCCTGGGGGCTGGAGCAGGACGAACCCACCGCCGAACAGGTGCGCGAGGCGGCGGCCCGGCTGTCGCAGCGGTACGGCGTCGAGGTTGAGCCGGTGATGCCGCCCCGGGCCGATGACCTGCGGCTGCGTGCGCCGCGCATCAGTCCGCCGCCGTCCCTGGCAGGGATTTGCGACACCAGCGACCACGACCGGGCGGTGCATACCTACGGGCGCAGCTTCCGCGACCGCATCCGGGCCTACAACCTGCAATTCCCCAACCCGCCGGACGTCGTGGCCCATCCGACGACCGAGGAGGAAGTCACGGCGGTGCTGGACTGGTGCTCGTCGTCCGGCTACGCGGCTATCCCCTACGGCGGCGGGAGTTCTACGGTAGCGGGTTTCGAGCCACCGGACGGGTACGACGGCATCGTGACCATCGACCTGTCGGCGCTGGACCAAGTGCTGGAGGTGGACGACGTGTCCCGCGCGGCGCGGATACAGGCTGGCGCATACGGGCCGGGCCTGGAGGCGCAGCTGCGGCCCCACGGTTTCACGCTGCGACACTACCCGCAGAGCTTCGAGTTCTCATCGCTGGGCGGCTGGATCGCTACCCGGTCGGGGGGCCACTACGCCACCAACCATACGCACATCGACGATTTCGTGGAGTCGGTGCGGATGATTACGCCGACGGGCGTGTGGGAGTCGCGGCGGCTGCCAGGCAGCGGCGCGGGCCCCAGCCCGGACCGGATGGCCATCGGCAGCGAGGGCATATTGGGCATCATCACCGAGGCGTGGATGCGCATACAGGCCCGGCCGCAGTACCGGGCGTCGGCGGGCGTTACGTTCCCGACGTTCATGGGCGGGTCGGAGGCCGCGCGCCGGGTGGTGCAGGCCAAGCTGTGGCCCGCCAACTGCCGCCTGCTGGACTCCGGCGAGGCCCGGGCCGCCGCCGGGATGGACGGCAGCCGCGCGCTGCTGATCCTGGGATTCGAGTCGAATGAGTTGCCGCAGGATGAGAACATCCGGCAGGCCGTGGCCATCGCGAGGGATGCGGGCGGGACCATCGACGAGGCGGACATACGCATTTCGTCGCCGGGCACACGCGGCGACGAATCCGCAGGCGACACGGGACGCCAGGGGGCGGTGGGCGCATGGCGCAACGCCTTCCTGGGTGCGCCCTACCAGCGCAACGTCACCACCGGGCTGGGGCTGGTGGCCGAGACGCTGGAAACGGCCATCACCTGGGAGCGCTGGCCAGCCATGGACGAGATGGTGCGCGGGGCGCTGCAAGACACGCTGGACCGGGTCTGCGGCGGCGGTTCGGTGTCGTGCCGGTTCACCCACGTCTACCCGGACGGCCCGGCGCCCTACTACACCTGGGAGGGCATGGGGCGGCGCGGCGCAGAGCTGGAGATGTACGCCGAGATCAAGCAGGCGGCGTCGGACGCGATCATGGCAGCCGGGGGGACCATCACGCACCACCACGCGGTGGGACGGCTGCACCGGCCATGGTACGACCAGCAGCGCCCGGAGCCGTTCGCCGAGGGGCTGCGGGCGGCCAAGCGGGCCCTGGACCCCAACGGCGTGCTGAACCCCGGCCTGCTGGTGGACGTGTAGCGCCAGTGAAAATACTGTTCCTGGATGAGTCCGGCGACCACAACTTGGCGGTGATAGACCGCAACTATCCCGTGTTTGTCCTAGGTGGAGTCATAGTCGACAAGGATTACGCCGATGGCCCACTGACCGAAGCCTTTTATGACTTCAAGAGGAGAATGTTTGGAAGAACCGACATTGTGCTGCACACAGCAGACATTGTCCGAAGCAGGAATGGGTTTGAAGGATTGGCGAACGTTGACTTTCGAACTCTCTTCTACGATGAGCTAAACTATCTAATGCGAGAACTGCCCTATGAGGTCGTAGCTTGCGCCATTCACAAACAAGACTATTTAGAGCGATACGGAGCCAATGCTATCGACCCATACCGGCTTGGCTTGCGCGTAATGGTGGAGGCATTTTGCGATGCCGTAGAGGTAGATGTAGAAGGTGGAACTATCATTATAGAAAAGCGTGATGAATTTTTGGACAAGGACGTAGAGGATACTTGGACGATACTCAAAACTAGAGGGTCTCTCTACACTGAAGCAGATGTTATCCGGGAAACCGTTCAAGAGTTGGAATTACGGGACAAGAAGGAAAATATACCTGGGCTGCAACTTGCAGATTTGGTAGTAACTCCTATCGGCCGTCATATCTTGGGTAAACCGGACAGAGACGACTGGCGGATTGTCGAACAGAAATTCCGGCGCGCCCCTGACGGGCATATAAATAATTGCGGACTTTTCACTTTTCCTATACAGTAAGGCCAGCCCCCGCTACGCAGAAGCTAGCCTTTTCCCTCCAACACCTGGGAGAGGCGAGCGGCTCCCGCTACGCAGTTACCATCTCACACTTCCATCATATCCTACGTGTCAACCCCTTCTAATCCATACACCCCGGAAAAGGAACAACCATGCTCAAAACCCGCTTCACCAACCTCCTGAACCTCGACTACCCCGTGATGTCTGCGCCGATGAGCAACCACAGCGGCGGGCAGTTGGCGGCGGCGGTCTCGCTGGCCGGGGGCCTCGGGACGTTTGGCGGCACCAACGATTTCGGTGCCGAGTGGCTGCGGGAGCAGATTTCCCATGTCCGCAGCCGGACGGGTCGGCCCTTTGGCGTCGGGTTCATCACGCAACTCATCGAGTACAACACCACAAACATCGAGATTGCCCTTGAGGAACGGGCGCCGGTGGTCATCTTCTCCTTTGCTGATCCTGACCCGTGGGTTGCCCGGGCGAAGGATGCCGGTGCGGTCACCGTCTGCCAGGTGCAGTCGATGGAGCTGGCGCGGCAGGCGGTGGACGCAGGCGCCGACGTGCTGCTGGCCCAGGGCAACGAGGCGGGCGGACACACCGGCGAGATCAACCTGCTGCCCCTGCTGGTTGGCCTGGTGGAGCGATACCCCAACGTGCCGGTGCTGGCCGCGGGCGGCATCACCACGGGGCGGGCCCTGGCCGGAGTGCTGGGCGCGGGCGGCGAGGGCGCATCGCTGGGTACGGCGATGCTGGCGACGCCGGAGGCGGTGGAGGTGCCCGACACGTTCAAGGAGCGCGTGGTGCTCTCCGACGGGCAGGACACGACTTTCACGCGGCTGTACGACCTGCTGGGGACACGTCCTTGGCCGGAGGGCATCGCCGGGCGGGTCTACCGCAACCGCCTGGTGCGGGAGTGGGACGGACGCGACGGGGAAATCCTGGCGCACCGCGAGGAGCTGGCATCGGACGTGGCCGCGGCGCGCGCGCTGGGGGACGTGGAGGCGTCCGCGGTCTATATGGGACAGGGAGCGGGGCATGTGAATGCCATCCGGCCAGCGGCGGAGGTCATCAGGGAGATTTGCGAGGGAGCGGAGGGCATCATCCGGGGGTTGCCGGACAAGATTGTCGGGTAGGCTGGCGGCTGCTTACGGGCAGCTTCTCTTCACTACCTTTCACCCCCACCCTAACCCTCCCCCTGAGGGGGAGGGGATTTTGACTATCGCCGGTAGCTCTCGAGCGAGCAGGGGGCACCCTCACCCTAGCCCCATCCCGGAGGGAGAGGGGATTTTGGCGGCGTCTGTTGACTACCCTTTCACCCCCACCCTAACCCTCCCCCTGAGGGGGAGGGGATTTGCCTTACTCACGTTTATTCGCCGCCCATGCCCTCCAGAGATTCCTTGACCTCGCTCTGCAAGCTGCGGAATATCTCGCCGACCGTGCCGCGAGCGTCCACGGTCGTGAAATTGTGCTGGTGGGCGAGGCCGCGGAATTCCTCCAGCAGCGCCGTCTGGTAGCGGATAAAGTTGTCGTACAGATCGGGCCCGCGCAGGATATCCTCTCCCGACTCCCAGTGGTCAAGTTGACGCACCGAAAGCACCCGGGGCAGCAGATTCTCCACGTCAACGTCGAGGTAAAGAACCTTGTCGGGAACGATGGCGAACTCCAGGACATCGTTAAGCCATTGGGAGGGCACGCCGCGCACCCTGGCCCGGGCGATGATGGAGAAAATGTAGCGGTCGACGAGGGCGACCATTCCGGTGCGCAGGGCGGGCACGATGCTGCGCTCCATGCGGTCCCAGAAATCGGTGGCGTACAACAGGTTCAGCGTCAGCGCGTCCAGCGTGTTGCCGCGCATGGCCCGGTCGATGCCGGAGGCGGCGACCTCCGAGCGCCGCAGTCCGGTGACCAGCACGGCGTAGCCCTCCGCCTCCAGCCATTCCTGCAACATGGCGATCTGCGTAGAGCGGCCCACGCTGTCGGTGCCCTCGATCACGATAAGGCGACCGGGAACGGCCTCCTCTCCCATGCGGGACGGGGTATGCCCGTAGAAACTCAGCTTTCTCATACTGGCGCTCCGTAAAAAGCCGACTCACGTGAGGCGGTTGGTGTCCCGGCGGCTCCTGTACACCGCCTAATCACCCCCACCCTAACCCTCCCACGCCAGGGGGGAGGGGATTTGGGGGCAGCCACTTACTCCGGGGACATTTCCATGCGCAGGATGTCCTGCTCGGTCAGCCTGCGTGGTGGCGGCTGGGTGATGTACCGCCCGGACAGCCCGCTATGGGCCAGGGCCTCCGGCACGCTCTGCCCGCCCGCCTCCAGCGCGTCTTCGATGAGCGGTTCGACGTAGCGGCGCACCTGCTGCTGCTGCACCGCGATGGGCTGGGTGGCGTCGATGGTCATCAGTCCGTATTCCTCGGTCATGCCCTCGTACTCCTCGAGGAGCTTGCCCTGGAAAATGCGGAAGGACTCCTCCCGGTCGCTGGAAAATCCCATGTCCTGGCCGGCCTCGTAGAATTTGAGCTGCTCCCGTCCGGCGCTCAGGCGCTCAATCGACACCTCCAGCGGCACCCGGAAATACAAGGCCAGGCTTGGCATCACGGCGAACGAATAGATGCGCCGTATCCAGTCCCGGTTGACGCCGCGGGTCGCATCCCTGGCGAATGCGGTGTAGACGTAGCGGTCGGCCAGCACGATGGCGCCAGCCCGCAGCGCTGGCAGGATTTGGGCGTGCACCCGGCTGGCGAAATCGGCGGCGTGGATCAGGCTGAACGACATGGGGGTGAGCAGTTCCCTGGTCTTGGCCTGCTTGGTGGTGCGCTTGACGATGGGCGACGAGTTCCATTCGGTGAAAACCGTCACCAGGTTGCGGCTCTTCAGCCACTTTTGCAGCAGGTCGAGCTGGGTGCTCTTGCCCGAGCCGTCGATGCCTTCGACGATGATGAGCGTGCCGGGATACTGGCCGTCGTCCGGGTGCTCGCCATACCGGTCGCCCATGCGATACGCATAATTGCTTTGCAGCGTGGTCATAAATTACTCCGTGATATTCCGTTTGGTGAACGAGTGAACCGAAATTCAGGGCGCCTTTAGCACCAGTCTCCGGTTACGGGCAATTTCATGTCAATCGAGATAGGGAGTTATGCAGTCAAGGGCTATCCCCTCCCCCTGAGGGGGAGGGTTAGGGTGGGGGTGAAACCCTCAACTGTGTAAGCCTTGTCAAGTACCTCCTAAAACATGAGGGACTGTCCAACCGGAAAGACAATGGAATTGTAACGGTTGAATCAACTTTTGCCAGTTTGATGGTTAGGATTCCCCAAAGCCTCCAATATGGTACACCCAAGTATGGTACACCCAGGCCCAGCATCGCCTCCCGCAGAGATTTCACCCCCACCCTAACCCTCCCCCTGAGGGGGAGGGGATGATCGAGAGGCGCTGCCTTGTTCAGTTCAGCCCGGCCCTTGACCTACCGCCCGCAGAGGGTTAGCGTCGCAGGAAACAGGAAATCAGCCCTGCCGAGGAGGAGAAATGGACAGAACAAAAATAGCCGTGTTCTCGGGCCCCAGGTCAACCATCGCAAACTCGCCCACGCTGGTGACCGGCAACAAGGGCCGCCTCCCCGGCGAGCGCACCCTGCCGGGACGCTACGAGCACCTGGTGCCACAACTGCTGCACGAACCGGCGGTGGTCAGGATTCGCCGGTACAGCGGCCACCCTATGGAGGAGGACTCGGCGGCCCTGTACCAGCAGGACGGCAAAGACTACTACGAGGTGGAACTGCGCCCGGAGGACGGCCCCTACCCGCTGCCCTACGTGGCCCGGCGCGCCAACGGTTCGGAGCGCGGCCAGCCGTTCGAGGAGGCCGACCTGTTCGACCCCGGCCTGAACTACGGCGGGCGGCAGTTTTTCTATCCCGACGCCTCGCGGCTGTTTGCCGAAATCGACCGCACCATCCCGGGACGGGAAGATTCGGGCGAAGGAAGCGTGCTTGACCGCAAGGCCGACTATGATTTCATCCGCGTCCTGCCTCCGGCGGGCTACACCCGGAAAGGCGAGAAATCGGGCGTTGACTACTTCCCGTACAGGCCGCTGGCAATCCGCCGCTCGCCGCGCTACCGCGACCTGGCCAAGGCCACCAACGCGGTGAACGCCGCCTTGAGCAGCGGCGAGTACGCTGGCGGCATCTGGCTGGAGGGCAGCCCGACAGTGGAGGAGACGCTCTACTGGCTGAGTCTGCTCATGGACACAGACCTGACCATCACGGGCTGCGCCTCGCAGCGCACCCACGGGCAGCTCGCCAACGACGGCGACCGGAACATCGTGGACGCGGTGGACCTGATCCTTTCGGGCCGCGGGGCGGGTATCGGCGCGGTCGGGGTGCAGGACGAGCGCATCTACGCCGCCCGCGAGTTCAAGAAAGCCGACGACCGGCCGGGGAACTACAAGGCCACCGGCGGCCATGGCGGCATCCTGGGCACCGTGGGGCCGCCGGTCACCATCTGGTACAAGCCAGCCTACCGCCACACGTCCAGCTCCGACGTGAACCTGTCCCGGCTGCCGGACGTGGTGGAGTTCCCGGAGTACTCCGGCGGCGGAGCATCGGTTCGCGTGGCGGTGAAAGACGATGCCGGGGCGCTGCGGGAGGAGGCGATTCCGCGCGTTCACATCGTCAAGTACGGCGCTTACATGGACGAGGACGAGACGGCCAACCCGGACAACGAGGTGGACATCATCGCCCGCATCGACAAGGCCCTGAGGGAACAGGCCAGCGACAACCCCGAGTCGCCCCGGCTGCACGGGTTCGTGCTGGAGGGGTCGTCGCCCTACGGCCTGGGCGGAATGTCGCAGCACCGGGCGCTGGAGGTGGCGGCG
This sequence comes from Dehalococcoidia bacterium, assembly GCA_963664375.1. Classification (GTDB taxonomy): domain Bacteria; phylum Chloroflexota; class Dehalococcoidia; order Lucifugimonadales; family UBA3495; genus VXOI01. Next base: position 952,614 of record OY761449.1, on the reverse strand, counting down.
TTCAGCGGCATGCCGGTGGCCCGGGTGGGGCGCGCCGACCCCGGCGGCCGGGTGCCCAGCGGCTGGGACGACCTGACCATCGCGGGCAGCAACCTGGATACCAACAAGGCCCGGCTGCTGCTGATGGCGTCCATGCTCAAGCTGGGCCGCCTGCCCAAGGCCCGCGACCCGCGCAACCCGACGAGGGAGGAGCGCGCCGCCACCGTCGCGGCAGTGGAGCGGTTCCAGGAGATTTTCGAGAACCACTGAGCTGACATTTGACAAATACCTCTCCTTTCGGGAGAGGGGATTTGCCGCACACCCCTTTTTGATGGTTTCTAACTTTCGTGCCGCTCCCATAGCTCGTGGAAATGGTTGAGTGGGCCGTGGCCCTGGCCTACGGAAAAGCTGGTGCGGATGGCCTCGGTGACGTAGTCCTTGGCCTGCTGCACCGCTACCGGCAGGTCGAGGCCCTTGGCCAGCCCGGCGGCGATGGCCGACGCTAGCGAGCAGCCCGTGCCGTGGGTGTTGGGGGTATCGAACCGCTCCGAGGTGAACAACGTGAAATCCGAGCCGTCGTAAAGCACGTCGGTGGCCGGGCCGTCGAGGTGGCCGCCCTTGACGACGGCGTTCCGTGCGCCCAAGTCGTCCACCAGCACGCGGGCGGCGAGTTTGAGGTCGTCGACGGTGTTCATATCCCGTTCGGTGAGCACCGCCGCCTCGCGGCTGTTGGGCGTCACCACCGTCGCCAGCGGCACCAGCACCGTGCGCATGGCGTCCACGGCGTCGTCCCGCAGCAGGCGGAATCCGGTGCTGGCCACCATCACCGGGTCGATGACGGTGGGAGCGAGCGAGTGATGCCGGATGCGCTCGGCCACGCAGCGAATGATCTCGTTGCTGGACAGCATGCCAGTCTTGACGGCGTCAGCGCCGATGTCGGTGACGATGGCGTCTATCTGGGCCTCGATCATCTCGGTGGGCGTTTCCAGCACGGCCTTGACGCCCACGGTGTTCTGCGCCGTGATGGTGGTGATGGCGCTGGTGCCGAACACGCCCATGGCGCCGAATGTCTTGAGGTCGGCCTGGATGCCCGCGCCGCCCCCGGAGTCGGAACCCGCGATGGTCATGGCGCTCGGCACTCGTCTGGTGGTCATCGGCATACCGTCCTGTTACGGAAAAGTCGCAGGAATCTTACCACGATCGGGGAAACTAGCAGTTGCGCGTTTGTGGAATCATAGCCGCAGCACCTCGACACGCTCAGATGGGAAACTGCTACTCTCTCGGCGGGAACCAAGGTGGGAGATCAATACGGAAATTCGTCCTGCGCTGCAACTGCCTATTCTCCAATACGCTGCAATTCTCCTGTTAATGGCTTTTGCCTGTACTTGTGACGACGGTTAATGCCCTTGCCAAAATCCCATCCAGCCCATTATGATACCACTCATGGATAGCTATGAAATGCAGCCGACGGAAAATGATAAAGATTATGATTTCGATGACCCGATTCCGGACGAACTGTCGATTGACAGGTCTTTAGCGGAATCTTTTGACGATGACGATTTTGGGTTAGAATATGACCTAATTTCGGATTTTGACCCTGACTTGCATCAACCACGGTATGAGACGCTAAGTGACTCCGATACCCTTACTGTTGAGCTTCGGATAGATGAGCTAGTTGCCAGCGTGGAGGAGGCTACCGAAGCTGAACGCAAGCAAATTTCAGATATGCTTTTGAATCTTGGACAAGGCCGATTACGCTTTTGGATCCCTTCGCTAGGACAGTGGCCTTGGACCGGCCGTAGCCTGCTTTTGTTTCTTGAATTTAGGAATGTTTGGGACGGAAAAGAGAAATGGTGGGAGGCAACCTATTGGAATAGGCACATAGAGGTATGGCACCCTGTTTGGAGCCCCTACAATTTGACTTTGGAGGACACATATTTTCTGGTTCAGCGGCGCCTACATTGCAACCCAGCGAATGTTATTGAGGAAACTTGGTTTGAAGAATGGGAGGAAAGCCAGTACCTTTGGAAATATGGATATTTCCTTTCGTTCGCGAAATATGCGCTTTCCCGCGCTGCCTATCCAAACAGAGAACAATGGCTTCTATACTTGAACACCATTAAACGGAATTTGGAGTGTTAGACATGACAACTGTGTTGCTCCCGGTACGGGGATGTTTGGTAAAACACGAAGGATTTGGCATTGGTCGTGTCGTTCAAAGCACAACCGAGGGCGGCTCAGCCCGAGTCGAAGTACACTGGCCTCAGAAAGGAGCCGCCTCATGGCACTCCGTCCGAGAGCTTTCATGTGGTTTTCGGGCGGGAGACACCGTTCAAGACAGCCCCCACTCCAACACTCGCAGGACAATGGGTGCTGGGATAGTTCTGGAAACCAGGACGATGGCCTATCGGCATCAAGTCTTGGTGCAGTTCCGTGACACCGGAGAAAGCCGGTGGATTCCTTACGAAAATCTGGTGAGGGTGCACGATGCAGGTTCCAGCTACCGATCTGCGCAGAAAACGGATGATGAAGCAGCGGAACGTTTCCGGCTAAAGGCACTGGCTTACGCACTCGATTCATGGAACCAAATTACCGGGGCATTGGATCGGATGGATGTTGACCCTCTACCGCACCAAATTGACCTGGTGCATCGTATCCTTACTTCAGGACAGGGAAATTGGCTAATCGCCGACGACGTCGGTTTGGGCAAGACTATCGAAGTCGGGCTACTGTTGGCGGCTATGAAGCGCCGGAGACAAGCATCACGCATATTGGTTGTTTGCCCGGCGGGTTTGACTAGGCAATGGAAAGATGAAATGAAGCACAAATTTAATGAAGAATTTGAAATATATGGCGCAGACTTTAACAATCCTACCCCGACAATCTGGGAGAGTCGGAAAAAAGTAATCGTTTCCATTGATCGCGCCAAAGCCGATGTCCACAAGGAACTATTCAACCAGTCGGGTTATTGGGACATCGTAATTTTCGACGAAGCTCACCATTTGAGCAAGTTGCCGAATCAAGCTACAACTCAACGTTATCATTTGGCGGCAGAATTACGGAAACAAACAGACGCTTTCCTGTTTTTGACCGGCACTCCCCATCAAGGCAATCACGAACAGTTTATCAACCTGTTGTTGCTGTTGCGCCCGGATTTGCGCGAACAGTTCAGCAATATATTCACCAATCAGTCCGTAATAGCTGATGTAATTCTGAGGAACCGTAAAAGCCAGGCCACTGACGCCCACGGGAATTTTCTGTTCCGCGGGCAGGATACGCGCTTGGTTGAAGTGCCTCTGACGGAGATTGCGCGTGAGTTTGACGAACAACTGCAAAATTATGTTAGGCTCGGTTATGCTGCTGCGGAAAGAGGTGGTGTCACTGGGCGAGCTATCGGATTCGTAATGACGACTTACCGCAAGCTGGCATCATCCAGCATCGCGGCTATCGAGCAGTCTCTGCAACGGCGAAGTGTCAGGCTACATGAATTCGGGTATGATGACGCAAACTTGTCCTTTGGCGTTGAAGAGGAAGATGCTTTTGCCGACAGCACCGATGGGAGAGACGACATTGGTGACCTGGCCGATGTAAAGGTAAAGCCATTTTTTGATGAGGAGCAGAAATACATTCACCAGTTGTTGTCTATGGCTCAGCAGGTTAAGAAGGATGATCGGAAACTGAATGAATTTTTGTCCCAAATAGTTGAACCCCTTGAGCAGTCCAATGACAAGCTGTTGATATTCACGGAATATCGTGGTACCCAGGAATATCTGGTCAAAGCACTGCAATCCCGTTATCCCCATCATGACGTTGCTCAAATTACCGGTAGTATGAGTATGACGCAAAAATTGCAAAACATCAACCAATTCAACGAGTCAGTGCAGTTTATGGTTTCCACGGAGGCCGGAGGAGAGGGCATAAACCTTCATGAAAATTGCCATGTAATGGTAAACTACGACCTGCCTTGGAACCCCAGCCGTCTAGTGCAGAGAGCCGGACGCCTGTACCGTTATGGACAGAAAGAACGGGTCGTCGTCTTTAATCTTAAGCTGGATGACGGGTTCGACAACAAGGTGCTTAACCTGATGCTGGCCCGTTTGGGAAGCATTGCTAGAGATATGGCGTCAGTGGGACAAGAGTACAACGATGGTCTCGCAATAGAGATTCTCGGCGAGCTTTTGGAAAGAATTGACATAGCTTCAATAATGGCCTCGAATCGTACTCTGAATATGAACCATTCTGAGGAAGAAGTCGAAGTGGCAGTGCAGAGGGCCAGAGAATCCCATTTGCAGCAGGAGCGTTTATTCGCGCATATCGAAGGCTACGACCCGCAAAGAGCCGCCGCGGTAGAAGCCTTGGGCGCCGACGAAGCACTGGCATTCCTGAAAGGAATTTTGCCCTTTAGAAATGTGAATATCAGGGGTCAATTGTATTCAGGAAAAGTGCTGGAGCTGGAACTCCCGTCCGACATTCGCGGTCGATTTACCGAATTCGGACAGCGAACTGTGGTTCGAATAACCGTTGACCGGCAACTGGCGAGAAACGTCAAAAGCGATCCTCCGGTGTGCCCAATGGATTTCGCTAGCGACTTCTTCAAGGATTTGATTGACTATGCGCAGTCTCCTCAATTCAAGGGGGATTACGCAACCTTGACTGGGACGAACCCCGGCATACTAGGCCTGTATCGGCTCCGTTGGCAGAACGACCAAGGCGAGCCGCAAGGAGATGAATTGTTGCCGGTGTTCCTACCAGACGGCGGAGAAACGCCAATTGCCAATCCTGCGTTTTTCGTCGGCTTGCTGGTAAATGCCCAACAGAGTCAGACGCAGCCGCAAGCAGACGATAAAAAAGAGAGGAGCCGCCTTCTGGAACGATTGAGACAGCAGGCGGACATAGAGTTGGCCAACCGGTGTACTGAATTTCGCCACCCCAACGACATTGTCGCCCTAGCTATTGCCGACATTTCGGCGTCATAGTTGGTCACTGGCGGTTGCGCTAATGGGCCGGAGGTGCCATTATCAGGCTAGCTTCACCCCCACCCTAGCCCTCCCCCTGAGGGGGAGGGGAGCGTTGCAGGAGTCGTTATGAGCGATCTTTCCTACATGCCCGCCACCGAGCTTTCCCAGGCCATCAGGTCGCGCCAAATATCTTCGGTCGAGGTCACGGAGCATTTTTACGAGCGCATCGAGAGGCTGGACTCGCGTCTGAACTCCTACCTGGCGCTGTGCCCGGACCAGGCCCTGGCCGACGCCCGGGCCGCCGACGACGCGGTTGCCCGCGGGTGGGCGTTGGGCCCCCTGCATGGGGTGCCCATTTCCATCAAAGACCTGGAGATGAGCAAGGGCATCCCCACCACCCTTGGCTCCTACGTGTTCAGAGACCGGACGCCGGATATTGACTCCATCGTGGTGGAGCGGGTCAAGGCGGCGGGAGCCATCGTGCTGGGCAAGACCAACACGTCGGAGTTCGGCCAGTCGGGCACCATCGAAACCAAGGTGAGCGAACCCTGCCGGACGCCGTGGAACACCAACCACACCTCGGGAGGCTCCAGCGGCGGCGCTGGCGCGGCGCTGGCCGCCGGGCTCTGCACCATCGCGACGGGGAGCGACGGCGGCGGCTCCATCCGCATACCGGCCAGTTTCAACGGCGTGTTCGGCATCAAGCCCACCCAGCATCGCGTGCCGCGCTACGGCGGCTACGGCCGGCCCGCCGCCAACCATTTCTCGCAGTCGGGGCCTATGAGCCGCACCGTGGCCGATACGGCCCTGCTGCTACAAGTGCTGGCGGGGCCGGACAGCCGCGACCCCAACTCGATCAAAGAGACCCCTCCGGATTTCAGCGCCGGGCTGAGACGGGGCGTGGTGGGGATGCGGATCGCCTGGAGTCCCGATTTCGGATACGCCGGGGTGCACCCGGAGGTGGCGGAGGCCACGGCCCGCGCCGCCAGGGTGTTCGAGGAGCTGGGGGCCATCGTCGAGGACGCGCCCCTGCAACTGGAGGACCCGTTCGACTCTTTCTATGACGTATTCGCCACTGCCGCCTATACGTCATACGGGCACCTGCTGGAGGAGCACCGGGACGAGTTCACCCCGCCCGCCCTGAACTCCATCGAGCACGGTTCCCGCGTGGACGGCGCCCGGCTCTCGCGGGCCATCCTGCACGTGGACCGGCTGGGCAGACAACTGGAGGACTTTTTCGACAACTACGACCTGCTCCTTTCGCCGACGATGGCAACGCCGTCGCTGGAAATCGGAACCAGGCCGTCGGTGATCGGCGGCAAGGAGGTCAGCCCGGAGTGGGGGTTCATCCCGTTCACCTACCCGATCAACATGTCCGGGCAGACGGCGTCCAGCGTGCCCTGCGGCTTTTCTTCCGACGGGCTGCCCATCGGCCTGCACATCATCGGGCCGCGCCGCGCCGAGGCAAAGGTGCTGCAAGCGTCAGCGGCCTTCGAGCGCGCCCGCCCCTGGGCCGATAAGATACCGGCGGGGTTTGAATAACCGCGGAGGATGTGGGCGAACAACAGGGCAACCACAGTGGTAGCCCCCTTACACAACCTTTTCACCCCCACCCTAACCCTCCCCCAATCAAGGGGGAGGGGACTTTTGGAGCAGGGGTCTATGCCGCACTCGCGTGACCGCATTCCAGGGAACCATACGGAGCCGTGCCAGTGCGCAGATTGCAGGCGACCAAATCCGGGAGGGGTGGGAGCAGGCAAACAACCGCCGCCGTCGCCCTGTGAACTGGTGGGGCACCGCTATGTTTTAGACATAGTGAAGAGCCATGGGACGCTTGCCTGTTTCCACTGCGATTACAGGGAGGATATGGGGGTCTGGCATCCCAAGTAGGGGCGGTTGATATCGCAGTCCATTGTATTCCCGCTTTCGGGGGACTGACAGCTAAAGGGACGCATGGCCGGTGAGACATGTTTGCTGAAATTCTGACCATTCAAGGCCCAATTTCCTGATTGCTGAGCGAAGGGTTCCAATTTTCAGGTCGCGGCCGCCCCAGTCCGGCAGAACGGCATCCATTTGCGTTTCGGGATTAAACCATTTTCGGTGTGAACCGCCGCCACGCCGGAGAATCTCGTAACAACCAAGCTCCGTCAGCTTGCGAGCGGCATCCCGGTATCTCACGGCAAGGAGACTATGGCCTCGACAGATACCGGCCCGTCGGAGTCATCGACATAGATGCCAGGAGGCAGCGGGCGCCCCCGATCCTCGTAAATCTCGGCCACCGCCGCAAAAGCGTCCTCAACGTTTGCCAAAGCCTCGGCCAATGTGTCGCCCTCGGTAACTAGCTCAGGCAGCAACGGAGAGGTTACGGTGTAGCCTCCCTCTGGCTGCGGCTCCAAGACCAACGGTATCCGCGCTATCATCTTGCCCTGCTCAACCGTCTTATGAGGATCTGTTCGATGGTGTATAGCGATTTCCACGTGCCGAATGGAGGCTGGCAATAGAATACCCCGGAGCGGGGAGGCGCCCTCACCCTAACCCTCTCCCGGTGGGAGAGGGGACTGGCCGCACACCCTCTATGCTGCTGCCAGCTTTTCGCGCAGGCGGGGCAGTACCTCGTCGGAGACGCGGCGGCATTCCTCGACGTGGGGGAAACCGGAGAGTATGAACTCCCGGAACCCCAGCCGGGCATAGTCGTAGAGCGTGTCGGCGGCCTGTTGCGGAGTGCCCACGATGGCGGTGCCGCAGTTGACCCGCACCTCCGATAGGCCGTTCCACAGGTGCGGCCCGACGCGGTGGTCAGGAGCCTCGCGGGCCTGCGCCTGCTGGCCCACCATCTGCGTGCCCACGATGGCCGACTGCCGCTGCGCCTTGACCGCCGGGTCGGCGTGGGCGATGAGCTCGTTGGCGGCGTCCCACGCCTCGGCCTCGGTGTCGCGGACGACCAGGTGGGTGCGCAGGCCGAGCTCGGGCGTGCGCCCGGCCCTGGCGAACTCGGCGGCAACGTCCACGTTGCGGCGGGCGGTGTCCTCCAGCGGCTCGATCCATGACAGGTGCACGTCGGCCTGCCGCCCCGACAGCCCCAGCGCCCGGGGCGATGCGCCGCCCAGGTAGAACCGAGGGCTGTGCTTGCCGGGCTGGGGAGCGCAGAAGGCGTCCTTGAGCCGGTAATACTCGCCGTCGAAATCCACCGGGCCCGGCTCCGTCCACAGCTTGCGGCAGGCGGCAATGAACTCCTCGGCGCGCTCGTAGCGGGTCTCGTGGGTCGAGAGCTCGCCCACCCGCTCAAAGTCGTTCTGGATGCCGCCGGGGACGATGTTGATGTCCACGCGGCCTTTCGAAATCTGGTGCAGGGCCGCCGCCATCTGCGCGAACAGCCCCAGGGCTATGAAACCTGGGCGCACGGCAATCAGGAAACGAATGCGGCTGGTGACGGCCGCCAAGGCCGTTGCAGTGGTCCAGGTCTCGGCCAGCGGCGCGTCCTCGGCGAACAGGCCGTTGGCAAAGCGGGTGGGAATCAACAGCGAGTAGTACCCGCATTCCTCCGCCGTCTCCACCACGCGGCGCAGGTAGTCGAAGTCCGGCGGACGCTCCGCCCGCATCATTCCCGCCCTGCTGCCGTCGCCGTCTATGGGGATGAACCAGCTAAAACGCACCTCGTCCGCGCCGTTGTTCATGCTCTCGCTCCCACTTGGGTCGAATAGGAAAACCGGATTTCTAAAAGGGCGCGTAACAAATTCCCTCTCCCTCCGGGAGAGGGTTAGGGTGAGGGCGTCCCCTGACTTTCGCAGGAATGAATGATACCGCTTCGGCGTCCACCTTGTCTGCAAAAGACGATTGCCGCCAGGTCCTTTCGATTATTCCCTCCCCCTCAGGGGGAGGGTTAGGGTGGGGGTGAACTTCTCGCATCAACAACCTCGCGTACGGAGGATGATGGCAAATCCTGTGAACCTTTAATCCTGCAAACCCCGATTCAGACAAATAATCGAAAGGCCCTGGATTCCGGCTTTCGCGGGAATGATGGTCCCTAGCATGGGAGGTTTCGAGAAATTCTAGGGCGTGTTTGCAAAACTCAATTGACTACGGGAAATTGGGCATAGGACTGCCGCTTTATGCCGGGATTTCACCCTCACCCTAACCCTCTCCCTCAAGGGAGAAGGGACTTTGCAGGCGATTAGCGGTGAGCGCGGGCCTCCGTCCGGTGCTGCCCCTCCTCCCGCTGGTACCACATTATCATCACGATGCCAGCGGCCACGATGCTCATCATGTCACCCGGCACCCAGAGCATCAGCCCGCCGAGCTGCTGGTCGGTCATCAAGTCCAGGCCGTAGGGCTGCACGACGTCGGCGTAGGCGGTGTAGACCAGGCCCTCGGAGAAAGTGATGGCCGCTCCCAGCAGCGTGTTGGGCAGCACGATGAGGCCGAGGTACAGCACCCGCAGCCCGTAGTGCAGCCGCGAGCGGTGGGGCGGCGGGTCGATCACCACCCACCAGAACAGGAACCCCGACGCGCTCATGGTCAGGTGCATCAGGGCGTGGACTTCGTCGTTGCGCAGTGCGAGGTTGAACGCGCCGGGAAACTGCCACAGGTAGAGGCTGCCCAGGAAGAAAAAGATGGTGAAAATCGGGTTGGTCAGCAGCCGGTAAACCTGCCGGACGTAGTGATTCCTGGCCATGGGCCGGATGATTCCCTGCCGCGCCCAGGTGGGCATGCCCCGCAGCATGGGCGTCAGCGGCGCGCCCAGCAGGATGAACATGGGGGCCACCATCCGCAGGATGAAATGCTGCGCCTGGTGGAAGGAAAGCAGGTGGTCGGAAATGGGATCCAGCGGCGATTGCAGGGCAAAGAATACCAGGAACAGCCCAAAGAAAAAGGATGCTTTCTGCCAGTTGTTCACCGGGTGGCTGGGCCGGTCCCAGTTGTACAGGCCGTTGATGTAAACGTAGGCGGCCAGCAGCACCAGTATCGTGGGCAGCGGATTGGTGTTCCACGCCGTCCAGGGTTCCTGCCCGGCGTCGATGCCCCCGTGGGCCAACGCGGACGGCGCGGCCCACAGCGCCCCGGCAATGCCAGCGCCGACGGCGATTGTCAGAATCATGATTTTCAGGATTAAAGGATTGGCCGGTTTGGCCCCGGTAGCCCTATCGGACATTAGAGGGTGTGCGCCATATCGCATATACCCTCCGCAAACAGCCTCGTCGCGTCGGCCATCATCCTTGGAGGAACGGGGGAACGCCCTCGCCCGTACGGGCGCACGGCTGTGCGCCCCTACCCGGAGGGAGAGGGGATTTGTTGTACACCTCATTAAAGAAATCCTGAAAACCCTCAAATCCGGCGAATCCTAGCAGGACTTACGCAGTTGAGGAGTTCACCCCCACCCTAACCCTCCCCCTGAGGGGGAGGGGATAGCTTTCAACTGCGTAAGTCCTATCCTGGGTCAGGCATTAAAGTCGGTCTCTGCCCGGGCAGCCTGCTTGCGCCGGTAGTCCCTGCGGGCGCTCCACCAGACGTAGGCGATTCCGAGAAGAATCGCCGCGAAAGCTCCGAAGAAAACCAGAGAACCCGGAGTATGACGGTTGACCGACGGCACCTCCAGCACGGCCACGTCAACGAGGTCTGCGCCCAGCGGCGATGACACGTCCGCGCTGATGGCCCACTGGCCGGTCGAGTCCAGTTTCAGATTGACGTTGTATTGCGCGGGGTCGGCGGGAGAGTTGGTGGCGATGGCCCAGCCGGGGTTGCTCTCGTGCTGGCTATCAGCCACCAGCACCACCCTGGCATCGGGCACGGGTTCGCCGGTGGCCGGGTCGGTCACAATTACGGCATACTGGGCCGATCCCACTCCCAGGTTGAGATTGGTGGGCACTACGCGGATTTCGTGGTCGCCCACGTAATGCACCTCATCACGGTCAGAATCCTGCGCCAATGAGGTCTGGGCCAATGCGTGGGCCGACAGCAAGGCCAGCAGCATGACCAGGATGGCTACCGGGAGCGTGAACCGTAGATTTGCGGCGATCATCATTCGGAGACGCAGACACTAGAGGGCAGTATTCGCAGCGGGCGCGAGCCAGTGTGTGAACCGCGGCACAATCAAGTATAACGCGCCGCGGCAGAGTGCGCACGGCGCGTGAGCGGTTAGGCAGCATTCCGAACTAGGTGGTCGATTTTCGAATCATCTTCCCGGCGTGGCGTAGGGGCGGGGTTGAAACCCGCCCCTACGGGGTTCATACCGCCTAATTCGGAACGCTATCTAATGGTGTAACAGCGTTGAAATGATGGGCGACCAGGGCAACCACAAGGGTTGCCCCTACATCATCTCCCCGTAGGGGCGCCCCTTGTGGGCGCCCAAATCCCAGGAACCACGTTGTAGGGGCGCACAGCCGTGCGCCCGTGTCTGCACAGGAGAGAATTGGGCTGGAACCGGGAGCCAGGGCGCACGGCTGTGCGCCCCTACATGGGAATACCAACAGACATTGAGAGTGCCGGCGGGGTTTTCGCAAAGTAATGGCATGAATCAGGATAGGAGTTACGCAGTTGGGGAATTCACCCTAACCCTAACCCTCTCCCGGAGGGAGAGGGGATATATGACGGGGGAGGGGATAAGCGCAAGACCTTGTTGCGTCAACGGGCCGGTCTGGCCAGGGCCTCCAGGTGGCCGACGTGGTGGTCTTCCGTGCATTCGCCGGCCGAATGGCATAACTGGAACGTCACGTGGTTCAAGCCATGACCTTCCGTTGCGATACGGCGCAACTGGCGCTGCATCTCGTCCTCGTATCCCTTGAATTCCGGGTCCACCAGAACGTGAGCGGTCATCAGCTCGTAATTGGACGTAACCGTGAATACGTGGACGTCGTGGATCAGGGTCACGCCCGGCACGTCCTCGATCTCGGCGCACAGGGCGTAGAGGTCGATGTGTTCCGGCACGCCGCCCAGCAACACGTTGAGCGACTTTAGCACCAGCCGCCAGGAACTGACCACTATCAGCACGGCGATGCCCACCGACAGGATAGGGTCGATGAGCACCCAATCGGTGAGGATCACTATGACCCCGGAAATAACCACTCCCACCGATCCCATCAGGTCGGCCATAACGTGTTTGAACGCGCCATCGACGTTGAGGCTGTGCTTCGAGCCGGAGTGGAGCACGAAGGCCGCGACGATGTTTACCAGCAACCCGATGCCGCCGATGCTGAGCATCAGCCCGCCCTCGATGTGAATCTCGTGATGGTTGCTGAAACGCTCGATGGCCTCCCACACGATCCAGCCGGCAATCACCCACAGGCTGAGAGCGTTGAATGCGGCGGCCAACACCTCGGTGCGCTGGTAGCCGAACGTGCGCTCGATGGACTCGGGCCGCGCGGCGATCCAGACGGCCAGCAACGCCAGGGCGATGGACGCGGCGTCAGTCGCCATGTGTCCGGCGTCGGCCAGCAGGGCCAGGCTGCCGGACAGGATGCCGCCGATAATCTCGGCGACCATAAAGCCGCCAATCAGCACCAGGGCGATAATCAGGCTCTTGCGGCTGGCCTCCCGCAGTTCGGCGGCGTGATCGTGGGCATGCCCGTGGTGGTCATGCCCACCATGGTCATGCCCGGAATGGTCATCGTGATCGTCGTGGCCGCCGTGGTCATGCCCCGCGTGGGCATCGTGGTCGTGGTCATCATACCCGCCATGGTCATGGCCGGAATGGTCGTCGTGATCGTCGTGGCCGCCGTGGTCATGCCCCGCGTGGGCATCGTGGTCGTGGTCATCATGCCCACCATGGTCATGGCCGGGATGATCGTCGTGGTCGGCGTGGGCGCCGTGGTCATGCCCGGCGTGGGCATCGTGGTCGTGCCCCGCGTGGCCGTCGTGGTCATGGCCCTCGTGCGCATTGTGCCGGTCTTGAGACTCAGCCATAGTCGGAATCCGTGCTTAATGTTCAGGTTGGCGATGAGTTGCCCGGATCAGAGGTCAAACATGGAGGTGGCTTCCAGGTGGCCAAGGTGATGGTTTTCAAGGCATTGAGTCGCTGATTCTTCGAATTGCACGGTGAGATGACTGACATGGTGTTTTTCGTAGACAATCCGGCGCATTTCGGTTAGCAGGTCTTCCGTGTTGGCCGCATAGCCGGGCTCGAGGACGACGTGGGCGGTAAAGGCGTGATACCCCTCGGAAATGCTCCAAGCGTGAACGTCGTGAATCAAGGTGACTCCCGGAACCTCCTCGATGTCGGCGCAAAGGCTGTAGAGGTCCAGGTGTTCCGGCGTGCCCTCCATGATGGCGTAGAAAACCTTGAGAATCAGCCGCCACGAGCTGGCGGCGATCAGGGCCGCAATGCCGATGGAGAAGACCGGGTCCGCTACAGGCCAGTCGCTATAACGAACCAGAACGGCGGCCACCACCACTGCGATTGACCCGAGGAAATCCGATACCAGGTGCCAGAAAGCCTCGCCCGCCCTCCGGTTTCCGCGGGAGCCAAACCTCAAAACCAGCGCGGCCAGTATGTTGGCCGCGGCGGCGATGATGCCGACTATCAGCATCAGCCCGCCGCTGATTTCCAGTTCCTCCCGGTTCTGGATGCGGCTGATGGATTCGAACAGCACCCATGCGGCGACCAGCCAGAGGGCCAGCGCGCCCAGCATCGAACCCACCACCTCAACCCGGTGGTACCCGAAAGTGCGTTCGATGGACGCTGGGCGGCTCTCAGCCCAAGCACTGAATACCGAAATCGTGATTGCCGAACCGGTAGCCAGCAGCAGACCGGCGGCGGCCAGCAATGCAAGGCTTCCCGATGCCCATCCGCCGATGATTTCGTAAACCATCAGGGCGACGGTGAGCATCAGCGCCACGAACATGCTGTTCCGGCCAGCGTTGCCTTCCGCCCGGTTATTGTCGCCGGTTCTTGGCTGGGCCGTTGCCATGGGCGCCCTCCGTCCGGAATTACCCGGCGTTGGAGCCGGTGTTCAGGAGCCGGAACACTGGCTGGCTAAAGCTGAAAGGTCTTTTTCCAGATGCCGGGGGAGCCGGGCGCATGGGTCATGATGTCCCGCATCCGGGGGTTGTCGGGATGAATGTCTCGCTGGCGAAGCCATTCGGCAGTCTGCGAAACATTTTCGTCCTCGAACTCGTAGACCGTGGCGTAGGATGGACTGCCCCTCACGGCTTTCCAGCGGCGGCCGCGGATGCAACCGGGGACTTTTTCGTAGTTGGGCACGTAGACCCCGGAGTACCAGTCGTTCCATTCGGCGTCGTTCTCTGTCGGCACGTCCATCCGGCCGATCTGCAAGGCGGACGCCATGTCGCTGTTTGCTATGCCATCGGTGAGTTCAGCGGGGTGAATCATCTCGTAAACGTTGTTTATGACGTTGCTGCCGATGATGCTGGGTGCCACCCGCTTGCCCCACTCGGTGCGGGGCCGGTTCTTGAATGCGTCGGTCTCGATGACCGCCGGGCTTTCCAGTTCATAGACCGCCATGTGCTTGGGGCCGCTGCTGGTGGCCTCATAGCGGGCGGCGTTCAAGATACCTGGGACAGACAACAATTCAGCCAGGTGTTCCTCGTTGTACCAGGCGTTGAAGTCGTCCTCCATTTCCGCCGGAATATCTGCCCATACGATCATCAGCCCCGTGCCTTTCCTGGCCATGACATTCTCCTGGCAGTTCAATGCCGAAAATCTACTGGCGCAATGATAACGGCGCACGGTGAATTTTGCATCATCCGCCGTTTCATTACCAGATGATTTGCAGAGTTCGGCTGTCTCAATTTCGTCAGAATCCTGATAGGAATTACGCAGTTGGGCAAAAATCCCCTCCCCCTCAGGGGGAGGGCTAGGGTGGGGGTGAAATCCTGCCCCATAGCGGTTTAGTATGGAGAGAGGGAACGCCCTCACCCTAACCCTCTCCCGGAGGGAGAGGGAACAACTGAAACGCGCCGGTTTCGTTACCAGACTATTTGCCTTCTCTCCAAGTCCTCAACCTCCTCGGGCGGCAGACCCAGGATACCGGAAAAGACGGCCAGGTTGTGCTGCCCCAGCGTGGGTGTCCAGCGGTCGACGGCGGCGGGCGTCCCGGAGAATCGCCAGGGAGGGGCAACGGCCCTCTGCTGTTCCCCCGTATCGTTGTTATAGACCGTGGGGAATGCGCCCCGCGCCTGTAGGTGGGCGTCCCGCATCATCACGTCGGGGGACAGCGACGGGTGGGCGGCCACTCCGCGGGCCTGTAGCTTCCGCGTGACTTCCGCCGCCGTATGTTGCAGTGTCCACTCCTCGATGAGCGCGTCCAGCTCGTCGTGCCTGCGCCAGCGGCGGAATGCGTCTGCGAATTCGTCGCCCACCGCCCAGGCGGGGGATCCGATGGCCTCGACGAAACCGCGCCACTCCGCCTCCGAGGTCACCGACAGGCTCACCCATTCTCCCGAGCTTGCCGAAGGACCGCCGCGGCAGCGGTACACGCCCTGGGGCGCAGCCGACGGGTCGCGGTTGCCGTTGCGGTGCGGGTCGCGGGAGTTCATGGCGACGTCCAGCAGTTCCGACCCGATGAACGACGTTGCCAGGTCGCGGACGGACACGTCGACGTGATGCCCCATGCCAGTGCGCTGGCGGGCCGAAAGTGCGGCGACGGCGGCAAAAGCGGCCATCATACCGCCGGTGTGGTCCATGGCGTGGCGCAGTTCGACGGGCGGCCCGTCGGCGTAGCCGGTCAGGTGGCCCAGGCCGCCCAGCGCGGCGAACATGGGCGCATACCCGGCGTAGTTGCTCTCCGGGCCGGTCTGGCCGTTGGACGACAGCGACACCAGGATGATGTCGGGCCGCACCTCCTTCATGGCCTCGTAACCCAGGCCGAGGCGCTGCATCACTCCAGGGCGGAAATTTTCGAGGGCCAGCTCAGACGCGCTGACCAGTTCCAGCGCCAGCTCCACGGCCCTCGGCTCCTTAAGGTTCAGGCACACCGACATCTTGTTGGCGTTTATCTGCTCAAAGCTGGAGGGCGGCTTGCCGTACATCGTGTGGGGACGGCGGGTGATGTCGAGGCGCGCCGAGCTTTCAACCTTGATGACCTGCGCCCCCATTTCCGCCAGCATCAGCCCGGCAAAGGGCCCGGCGGCATGCACCGAAAAATCGGCGACGCGCACGCCAGCCAACGGCCCACTAGCGCCGCCCGCTCTCATCCTGATCTCGCCCGCCTTCATCCTGAGATCACCCCCCTTCATCCTGAGCTTGTCGAAAGATACGTCACTTATTCAGATTACTCCGGCTCTTGCCAGCGCGGTAAGTTCCTGCGGCGAATAGCCCAGGTTGCCGAACACCTCGGCATTGTGCTCCCCGAGCAAAGGGGCGCGTTTCATGTCCGGCGGCGTTTCGCCCATCCGCAGGGGCAGGCCAGCGTAGTCGTAGTCGCCCGCCTCGGGGTGGCTTATTCCGACGAAAAAGTCTCTTTCGCGCTGTTGCGGACTGTCAAATACCTCGGCGGGCGTCAGGTAGGGAGCGATGGGCACGCCGTGGGCCTGTCCCTCGCGGTACAGCCATTGCCGCGTATGCTGCGCCGTCCACTGCCGCAGGTTTTCGTTGATTGACGCGCCGTGGGTTGCCGGATCCCGGAACTTGTCGGGAGTGGCCCATTCGGGATCGCCGAGCAGCCGCGCCAACCCCTCCCACTGTCGTGGCTCCAGGGTCAATAGCTCCACGTATCCATCGGCGGCTGGCAAAACTCCTCCCATGCGAAAGAAGCGGGAGAACCGCGTCTCCTCGAACCCCTCGGCCTCCAGCCGCTGTATGGGCAGGTAGCCGATGGCAAGCTGCGCTTCCTGCATGGAACTGTCCACGCTCTGGCCGGCGCCGTTTGCCCACTGGGCCAGCACTGCGCCGACGATTCCCACGGCGGCGGTCAGGCCGCCCTGGTATGACGCCATCATTGCTCCGGCGGCGATGGGCGCACGGTTGGGGAATGTGTCCAGGGCCAGCCCATTGGGCAGCAGATTGCCCTCGCCGCCAGCGTGGAACACGTTTACGTCGTGGGCGGCGTATTCGGCGTTGGGGCCGCCGGAGCCGAAAGGGGTGATCGCCGCCACGATCAGAGCCGGGTTAACGTCAGCGAGCGCCTCCTGCAACAGGCCTCTCGCCGCTGCGAGGGACGGCGGAGAGTCGTGGATGACGACGTCGGCGTGGGCTGCCAACTGCCGCAGCATCACACGGCCCTGCGGATCGTCAACGTCCAGCGTCACGCCGCGCTTGCCGGTGTTCATGTACAGGAACGCGCCGCTGCGCTCCGGGTGGGGGATGTCGTCCGGGAATGGGCCGCGGCGACGCGATGAGTCGCCGGTACCGGGAGGCTCGATCTTTACCACGTCGGCCCCCAGCGCAGCCAGCAGCTTGCCGCAGTAAGGCACGGCCACCAGGCTGCCCAGTTCCAGCACGCGCAGGCCGGCAAGGGCTGTGGGGGAATGTGTGGAGTCGATCGTCATCCGGCGATCCCCTTCAGATAGTGAAACTGCTTATCATGTACGGGGGATGAATCTCGTCGTCCGGCACTTCTTCTATCCCCTCGCTGACCGGGTTGACCCGCAATCGCATGGTTTGCAACATCTCGTAACCAACCAGAGGGATGGGAGATGGTGCGACCATGGCTCCGAAGCCCCTTCCCTGTATTTCGCCTCTGATATGGTAGGTGTCGAGCTGCACCCTGCCGTTGGCGGTAATGAACCACCGTTTCCCGTTGGCGACAAGCTCCAGCCCCAAGGCTTGTATTTCAGCCATAGGCAGGCCCATGAGAGCTGAGCCGGTGTCAACAAAGAAATCATACCGCCGAGTTTCGGCAGGGCCGGTAATGGTTCCATCAACAAATGTTCTTCCCATCGTTCCAGCTCTCCTCACCTAATCGGCGGCGACCGTGTGCTTGGCTGGCCGCAGGGTGGCGTTGACAGGCAGGACAATCTCGCCGTCCCGTTCCACTCGGGCCTTGAAACGCCGGATTTTCAGGCTATCGATTTCGCCCGTTGCGAAGTTGGCATTGGCAGACACGCCCTCGCATATCTCGCGCCAGTGCTGGCCAGGATGGGGTGGGCGTTGCGCCAGCGTCAGGATGTCGGCGGCCCAGTCGTAACTGACGGTCAGAACCCCATCCGCATGAGATGGCGAGACTCTTATGGTGGACGTCACGCCGGTCGGCCACAGGTCGGCTTTCACAGGAATGCGAATTTCGCTCTCCTTTTTCATCCAAGCAAAGAAAAACAAGATTTCCACAGTTTCAATCTCGCCCGTTTCGAGATTGAACCTGCCTACCAAGGATTCGCCAATTTCGTTTGAGTCCTGCTCGGCATAGGTAGGACACACATCGATGAACAGAAAATCTCCGATTTTGTCATAGGAAATTTTCAACCTTTCCTCCATAGCAACTCACCTCTCGCAACGTTACGGGTCATATAGGCAGTCACCAGCCAATGGCACCCATTAGCGTCGGTTCTGACCACGGCCACCACATTCTTGTCAATATCATCATACCAGTGATAGAGCATAACGGCGCCTTTGTCCTGTTCCCGCATAATCGCTTGGTCTGGATCGCGTATGGTCTCTCCCGCTCGCTCCCAATAGGCAGGGGCGAAGTTATCTTGGCGGCTCAGCACATGCCTATACCGCTCGTCGGTAATCTCAACGATACTGCCGCCGAAATAGGGGCAGGGGTGATACTCCGGCATTCGCCGCTACTCCAGCGGTATCGGCAGCGCGGCATCGCCACTCGTCCGTGTCAACGCTAGTCCGCCGGAACCGCCCCTTCAGCAAGGCGCAAGGTGGCGTCGATGGGCAGGACAATCTCGCCGTCCTTTTCCATTCGGGCTTTGAAAAACACAATTTCGATGTACTCGATTTCTCCGCTGTCCGGGTTCATCCGTCCGCAGACCAAGTCATCAATTTCGTCCTCGTCCTGGCCTGGATAGGAAGGGCACTTGGCAATGGTCAATATGTCTGCGTCCGCGTGGTATTTGATTTTCAGCTCCGCTCCCATAGAACCTCACCCTTTGGAGTCTTCCGGGTCATGTATGCCGTTACCAGCCAGTTACGCCCGTCAGGGTCGCTAATTGTCACCACGAGTACATTCTTGTTCAGGTCATCGTACCATCTTATAAACACAGAACCTTTGCTGTCTTGGCGGCTTTGATACACCCGGTCCGGATCGGCCAAGGTCTCGGCGACACGTCCCCAATAGCGCTGCACCAAGTCAAAATGCTCCTCCAGCACGTGCGCGTACCGCTCATCAGTGACTTCCACGTCACCACCGAAGTAAGTGCAGGGATGATACTCCGGCATCCGCCGCTACTCCGGCAGTATCGGCGGCATGTTCTCGCTGCGCGCTACCTCCCGCAGATTCAGGGCGTGGCCGTCGGTGAACCAGGGCAGGCGCGGGTCGCGGGACGGCAGCATCACCGTGGCCTGGCCGGGTGCGGTGACCTCGCCCCGCTGGTTCTCGGCCCAGACTTCCAGGTCAACCAGCGGCGCGCCGCCGTGGACGCGCTTGCCGATGACACGGCCCTTGCACCACTGGGTGTCGCCGTAGACGTTGAAACGTCGGCACTCGACGCGCAGGCGCTTGAGAAAGGCGTCGTCGCCCATCCAGTTGGTGACCAGCGTTCCCATCCACGATACCCGCTGCGGGCCGTAGTCGTAGGCACCGGGAACGCCGACGGCCTCGGCCACCGAGTCGCGCAGGTGGCCTATGCCGGTGTACTCAATGCCGCCGCCAGCCTCCGGGTTGCGGAAAAAGTGGTCGGGATGCCTCAGCGCCTCGCGCAGCAGCACGCCGTGGGCGCTGGAGCGTCCCGTTCCCACCAGGAACGCCGAAACGTCCTGCAACGAAAGGGGGCCGCGCACGACGGGATCCAGTTCGTCGCCGATGTTGGTGTCCTCGTAGTAACGGGGTTGCCCACCCCGCGCTTTCTCCCCCAGCACCTGCTGGTCGATGGCCTCCAGTTCGTCCGGGGTGTACTCGTGGCGGCGGGGGACGCTGGCGTACTTGCCGCGCTCGCGGGAGGCGCGGCGCTGGTGGCGGGTGCACCAGCCAACGACGCGGGCCACCAGTTCGTCGCGCTGGTTGGTGTATATGGTCTCCACGAACTGGATCACCAGCGTCTCGGAGTAGCGGCTCTGCCGTTCCTGCACGTCCAGCACCCGCTCCACACAGTTCACGGCGTCGCCGGGGCGGATGTTGCGGAAATTCTCCCAGTCGTTGCCGGCAAAAAAGCCGTGGACGCCGGGCAGCCCCCAGCGGGTGCGCCCGGACCAGTGGCGCATGTAGGGCGCGCAGGGGTGGCCGATGACGGAGCCGTACTTGGAGTAGGCGGCATATTCCTGGTCGCGGAATATGGGGTTGGTGTCGCCGATCCCGTTGACAAAGTTCAGCAGCGCCCCGAGGGAGGCGTCGCGGACAAAGTTCTCGGTGCGCATGCGGGTGCCGATCATGGCCCTGGCGCGGGCGATGGCCTCCGGCGAAATGCCGCCCTCAACCTCTGGCAGGGTCTCGACTACGCGCTCGCGTTCGTTCTGGCTGGTCATGTCTATCGTCCTTGTTACTGACTGGCAGTTGCCGACTTTTGGGCTACATCTATAACAAATATCATTATCAAGAACCAAATTTCTACGCCCAAGTGACGCAATGGGCCATTAGCCAACTGACTTCCGGGAATGTCATCGGTCTCGCGTATGATTCGCATGACATGCCGAAACATCACAAAATAGTGAACAGCCACTAGCCCCGCAGGAATTAACTTCATAACGGCGAACAAATCCGCCAATGAGAATGATTCATTAGAGCGGACGTATCCCCATAAATCGAAGAAGGCGTTGCCGACAGAAAAATCAACCTGAAAGAGCCCTACTCCGAGAATAGCGGTTCCGATTGTCAAGATTACCAAGGCTTGATTCTGCCGGTTAGTGTTAATCTCAATCGCTCCTCAGGTCTCTCAATGATTGGCCAACACCGTTCAATAATCGCCGTCCTTGTCGGGCCTCAAGAGCACCCAGCCAATTATCAGGACAAATAGCGTGAGTACGCTAGGCCCAATCCAAAATCCTGGAGTAGCGCCTTCTACTAGGATAGGAACAAGGGCGACTGTCCAGATGATTACCAATGTCAAGAGGCCATACCCTATCACAGTGCCCCGGCCGGATTCCCCAATTATTTTATTTATGGCGACCTTTTGTAGTATTTTGTTCTTCAAGAGATTCATGTTCACCCTCCCGCCAGAGTCATTCAATTTAACACTGTTTCGTAGGGTAACTAATTTCCGCCGATGACCGGCCTTGCCCCACGCGCCTCATGCTACCAAATCACCTGCTGCTCCTCCAGCCGGGACAGGTCGGCTTCGGTCAGGCCCAGCAGGCCGCAGAAGACCTCGCGGTTGTGCTCGCCCAGCAGGGGGGCGTGGCGCCGGATGCGTGGCGGCGTGCTGGTCATCTGCCACATCAGGTTGAATATTGGCTCCGACCCTAGCGCCGGGTGGTCGATGTCCGAGTACAGCCCGCGCTCGCGGAAATGCGGGTTGAACAGCCGCCCCTCGGCGTCCAGCACGGGAAAGGCCGCCACCCCGTGGGACTGTAATAGCTCGGCCGTCTCCCACGCCGTCCGCTCCCGCGTCCACTTGGACAGCCGCCCGTCCAGCTCGCGGCGGTGGTTCAGGCGGGCGTAGCGGCTGGCGAAATCGGCATCACTGGCCCAATCGGGACTGCCCATCGCCTCCACCAGTCCGCGCCACTCGTCCTCGGTACGCACGGCTATGGACACCCACTCGTCGTCGCCGCTGCATGGGTAGTTGCCGTAGGGGGCCATCACCGGGTCGTTGTTGCCTCGCGTCTGCAACACCCGGCCCGTCATCTCGTACTCCATCAGTCCCGCGCCCATGGTCGCCACGGTAGCCCGCAGCATGGAGACGTCGATGTAGCGGCCGACGCCGGTGGCCTTTCGCTCGTGCAGCGCGGACACGATGGCGAATACGGCGTGCAGCGCGCCGCAGAGGTCAGCGTAGGCGTGTTTCAGGCCCAGCGGGCGGCCAGTCTCGCCATCGGCGGGTGCGTAGCCCATGGTGCTGTCCAGCCCCGACATCGCGCCGATGGACGGGGCGTAGGCCCGCAGGTCGCGCAGCGGGCCGGTTTGTCCGTTGGAGGTGATGGAGGCCATCACCAGCCGAGGGTTGTTGCGGCTGAGTGTTTCGTAGTCCAACCCAAGCCGCTGCATCACGCCGGGCGAGAAGTTCTCGATTACCACGTCGCATTCGGCAGCCAGCCGCCGCGCCAGTTCCACGGCCTCGGGGCGGGTGGTGTTGAGGGTGATGCTGCGCTTGCCCCGGTTCACGTTGTGGAACATGGGGTTCTGTTCCGGGTCGGGCTCGTCGCCGATGATGGGCCGGCCGAGGCGCATGTAGTCCATGCGCTGGCGCGTTTCCACCTTGATGACCTCCGCGCCCATGTCGGCCAGGATCATGCCCGGCACGGCGCCAGCCAGCACCCAGCCAAAGTCGAGGACTCGGTAGCCATTGAGAGGGCCTGGTTGTCCGTTTGTCTGCTGCGTCATTCTGTGACCTGTAAAAGACCGAAACCCGTCAGATGATGCCGAGAAGGTAGAGCTGGACCACCTCCTCGGGGGTGTAGCCCAGTTCCCCGGCATAGATTTCGCTGTTGTGCTGTCCCAGCGTGGGGGCGGGGCGGGGCGATCCTTCGACAAGCTCAGGATGACTAACGGCCTCGGAACGAGCGGCTGGGCTGGTTAGGGCTGGGCTGGTTAGCGTGTATGGAGGGCCGGGTAGCGCGATTGGCCCGGTGTCGGGCCGCTCGACCTCGCGGAACAGCGTTGCCAGGCTGGGGTCGTGGCGCACCTCGTCGAACCCGCGCACCGGCGCAAGCGGGACGCGGTGCTCCAGGGCCAGCTCCAGCAGATCGGCCTTGGTGTGCCGCAGCAGCCACTCCTCGACGTAGCCGTCCACCTCATCAGCATACTCGTTGTTCATCACGGTGCGGTTGCGGAAGCGCGGCTCCTGCGACCACTCCGGGTTGCCCATCAGCTCCAGCAGGCGGCGCCACTGGCGGCCCTCCGGCGAGCCGACGAAAATGAACCCGTCCTTGCAGCGCAGAATGCAGTTGGGGTAGGGAAAGTCCAGCGCGTGGTGCCCGGTGCGGCGGGTGACGCGCCACTGGTAGACCGCCATCAGCGCCTCCGGCCCGTTGTACAGCCCGGCCATGGACTCGATTTCGGCGATGTCGATATGCTGCCCGGTACGGACAGCCGGGGTTTCTCCCTCACCCCAACCCTCTCCCGCTGGGAGAGGGGGCGGATTGTCCCTGGCGAGCAGGGCCATGACGATGGCCGAGGCAGCGGCGGCCCCGGCGAAGTAGCCAACCTCGGGCGTGCCGAAGGTCAGCGGCTCGCGGTCGGGGCTGCCGAGGCCCTCGCAGATGCCGCCGCCCGCGGCCAGGTTGATGTCGTACGCCCTCCAGTTGCGGTACGGCCCGGTCAAGCCGAACGGCGTGATAGAGGCCATGACCAGGCCGGGGTTGTGGGGGCTGAGCGATTCGTAGTCAAGGCCCACCCGGTCCATTTCGATGGGATGCAGGTTGTGTACCAGCACGTCGGCGCGGGACACCATGCCAGCCAGGAGCTCGCGGCCCGTGGGCGTGTCGAGGTTAAGGGTAACGCCGCGCTTGTCGGCGTTGAGGTACAGGAACAGCCCGCTGCGCTCCCGGTGATACGATGGGTCATGGTGAGCTTGTCGATCCACGGGCCACGGGCCGTAGCCGCGGGCCCAGTCGCCAGCGCCAGCGCGCTCGATCTTCACCACGTCTGCGCCCATGTCGGCCAGTAGCTTGCCGCAATAGGGCGCGGAGATGAACTCGCCGAACTCCAGCACCCGCAAGCCGTTGAGTAGTCCATAGGTCATGCGTCAACTCCAAGAAGATGTGTCAATGCTAGCTCCGCGATTGGCCTCTCACTCGGAGAATCATCTGGATAAGACTAAAAAGTCGGTGGAAAAGATAATCAATATGCTCGGTTTTCACCACTTTTTCTTGATTAGTCTCTGAGTGCCGTATTTGCAACTGATTGCCAATTTTTGTAAGTTCCTTGGCTTCTCGTTCAATGGCCTCCCTGAATTTGGGAGACGCCGAACCGGCGGTATCATTAAGAATGGCAGTTATCCCAGCCTTTTTATCTGGCATATCCAAAGTCTTGAGCCGGTCCCAAGCATCCCATAAAGCTTCCAATGATTCGCGGTGTGTATCCTCGCGTGGATCCAGGAACTTTTGGTGTGCCTTCTCCAACAAGCTGTTCAGACCTGAATCTTCAGTCTGAAAACGAGCTGATGCCAATTCCTCACTCAGAACAGTGTATACAAGCCGTTCAATCTTTCCCGCCTCTGTGAGAGTGTAGGCGATTCCATTCCGGCGAAATATCTCATTTATTTCCTCTCGAAAACTTTTTTGACCGATTTCTCTTGCATCTTCATCGAAGCGCAAATCGTTGTGTTTGAAATAGCCGTGGTAACTGATAATGGTGGGTTGAGCAATGTTTCCCCAGCAGAACTCAATCATGTCTAGGACATCTAAAGTTTTAGGAGTATCCTCGCACTGAATCTGTTTTGGCAGGTTTGGGACTCTGGATTTCAAGGCTCTCCAAAACCCATCTTCTTCCGTGCCAATTAGGACATTCCCATCAGGGCAGTTTTTTGGATAGCTGGCCCCGAAAGAGCCATCTGCGACTTTCGCCTTCACAAAGGACTCTATGCCACCCCATACTGTCTCGTTTATCTCATTGTTCACGCGGGGCAGTGATCCCAATTTCCTTTCGCTGAAATATGCCATATCATCCTTCCTTTTTCAACCATTGCTCTTTATGGTACTTATGAATTTAACACTTACAGCGGTTATTGACATAGCCGACGAAAAACGTCGGTATCGACGAGTTTATCATTCTCCTCAGCAAGCTGACACACTGTCATACCATCATAATTTTTAGCAGCGATGTTGGCGCCGTTATCCAGAAGCAATCCGACAACTTCCGGCTCACTATGACCTGCTGCCTTATGTAAAGTCGTATTTCCTTTGTCGTCCCTAGCCTCGATATCAACGCCACGGTTCAGCAGCAATTTGACAGATTCGACGGCCACTTCAGTGTTACGCACTGAGACTGATGCGAGGTGCAAGGGTGTACTGCCCCAAGCATCCCTTGCTTCAATGTCTGCGCCGCGGTCTAGCAGTAATTCAGAAGCCTCTGGCACACCGTCAATTGATGCCAAGTGCAGAGGTGTCCGACCTCTATCGTTCCTAGCTTCGATATTTGCACCGCGGTCCAGGAGCCACTCGGATGTAGTTGGATCAAACCAACTTTGAACCTCATGCAAGGGCGTATTGCCCAGGATGTTCCTAGCCTCAATGTTCGCGCCGCGGTCTAGCAACAAACCGGCAATCGCCAGCTTATCGGGGCGCACTGCTACATGCAGGGGAGTCTCGTCTAGCTCGTCCTTGGCTTCTATATCGGCGCCACGGTCCAGCAGCAAAGCGACAACTGCTATATTACCCGGACCTATCGCAGCATGAAGAGGCGTACCATAGGGCGAGGTACCCATTGCCTGGATGTTGGCTCCGTAGTCCAGCAATAACTCGACAACCGCTGGCTCATTCGACCGTGCTGCCGGGACCAAAGGCGTACCGCCCCACCTGTCTTCTGCCTCGACATCCGCGCCGCGGCTCAGCAGCAATGCAACGACCGCCAGCTCATTCTCGCTTGCTGCCATGTGCAGGGGAGTGACGTCTATGTCGTCTTTAGCATTGATTTCAGCCCCTCTGTGAAGAAGCAATTCGATGACTATCGGCTCCTTATTGTATGCAGAAGCGTAATGCAGCGGTGTCCTGCCGAATTCACTTCTTGCGTTGATGTCCGCACCAAGGTCCAATTCGGCGAGCACATCGTCCATACTGGCATTGACCCAGAAATCCTCGCTATACAAGCTCCCGGTGGCAGGCTTTCCGCACGCCAAAGCCACGGCCAAGGATAAGGCGACAATCAGCACCAGCAACCCATTTATCAGGCCGTAGGTCATGCGGGCAAGCTCACCCGGGCATGCCGCCTCGCGCCGTCCAGGTGCCGCGCCAGTTCCTCCGGCATGTTCAGAAACGGCGAGTGGTCTGTGTCCATGGTGATGACCTCGGCGCAGGGCAGGGCGGTGTACATCTCGCGGCCTCTCTCCGGGGACACGGCGTTGTCCATGGAGCAGGCGATGTAGACGCGGGGCACCTGCCCGTAGTTCCCATCTGATATGCGCATGGCGCTGACCAGCGGGCCGACCGGCTGCGGCACAATCATGGTCAAGGCCCAATCGACATCTTCCTGGGCGCAGTTGTTGTAGAAACGCTGCGGCGAGAACTCGGGTTTGTGGACTACGTGGGAGAGGTCATCGGAGATGATCCAGGTAGTCCGGGTTTCCAGGACGCGGCGCACGTCGTCCGGCTCAGGCGATGCCGGACGCATGAATATTTCGCCGTCCTGCAACAGCGCGGCGGCAAGATAGACCAGCACCGCCACTTTGTCCGGCCGCAGTTCGGCGGCCCGGCTGATGGTAAGTCCGCCCAAGCTGTGGCCCACCAGCACCGCAGGGCCGTCCAGCGAGTCCAGCGCGCCGCAGACGTGTTCGGCGTAGGTTTCCAGCGTCACGTCGCCCAGCGGCGTGTCGTCGTGGCCGTTACCGGGCAGGTCGACCGCGACTACGTGGTGTCCCTCCGCCTCCAGCAGGGGCACGACCCTCTGCCAGCACCAAGCGCCGTGGCCCGAGCCGTGAACCAGAACGTAATTAGCCATAAAGTCGCTCCTTACATTGTTCCCTCTCCCTCCGGGAGAGGGTTAGGGTGAGGGCGTCTCCCGGTTACTCCAACAGGTTCCGGCGCAAGGAAGCCAACGTCTCTGCGGCGACTCCGTGGTTTCGGAGATATGCCTCCGCGCTACCGTACTCCCGGTGCAGCGTATCCCGGAACCTTTGCAGCGCAAGAGGCTGGGCGGCCAGGGACTGCGTCGTTGGCGACGCATGGGGCTGCATTGCCTGGATCCGCCGCAGTATCCCCTCAACCGCCTCATTCGTGAGCAGGTAGTCCGCCTCGATGGTCTCCGCATCCACTCCCAGCACCTCAAGCAGCATCGCCGCCATTAGGCCCGTCCGGTCTTTGCCTGCGCTACAGTGGAAGACCACGCCGCCTTCCGCCTCGGCAATGGCATTTACCGCTGTGGCCACCCTCGCGCCGGAGTTATGCGCCAGCCATTGGTAGGTGGTCGAGAGTCGCTCCACCACGTCCTGGCCCGTGAACGGAGGGAACCCTCTCTCTTCCAGCAGCGGGATGTGCCGGTACTCCGCCCCCGCGTCAGGCAGCGGACCGCGTCCGTCGCGCTCCGCCTCGTCCGAGTTCCGCAGGTCCACCACCATCCGGATGCCTAGTTCTTTGATGGCATACGATGCGTCGTCTGAGGTCATATCTTGCAGTGCGTCGCTCCGGTAGAGCCGCCGCCATCGGACGGTCTGGCCCTGTCCGTTACGGTAGCCGCCCAGGTCGCGGAAATTGACGCAGCCCTCCATGGGCAGCCATCGCAAATTCTCTGCGTCGCTCATGCGCCTGCCACCCCCATCTCGCGGGCGATTTCCAGCATGGCCCGGGCGGTTTCCTCGTGGGCGATATCCACCATGTCGCCGCCGAAGGTAACGGCGGCCCCGCCCTGGGCGCGGGTGGTTTCCATGGCCTCGATCAGGCCCTTGTAGTGGGCCACCTCCTCCGGCGTGGGGGTGAACACCTCGTTCACGACGGGCACGTGGGACGGGTGGATCAGGTGCATGCCGGTGTAGCCCAACTGCTTGGCCTGCTGCGCCGACTTACGCAAGCCGTCCAGATCGTGAATATCCATCCAGCCGCCGCTCATGGGGTAGGGGATACCAGCGGCGCGAACGTCCACCAGAACCTTGGAGCGCAGGAACAACGTCTCCATGCCTTCCGGCGTCCACTGGAACCCGATGGAGCGGGCAGTGTCGCCACCCTTGCCGCCGCTGGCGCCCATGTGCGCCACGCGAGGGGATGCGTTGGCGATCTCCCACGACTGCCGGATGCCGGATGCGGTTTCCAGGGCCGGGTCGATGAATATTTTGCCGATTTCCAGTCCCTTCTTGCGCTCAATGTGCCGCAGCAGGACATCGACCTCTACCACGTCCTCGGGCCCCTCCACCTTGGGCAGCAGGACGCAGTACAGGTGCGGCCCGGCCACGGCCTCCAGGTCGTCGCCGGTCAATCCCGTTTCGAGGCGGTTGACGCGCACCACGATGGTCTGCCCGGCCTCGCCCAGTTCCTGCACCATGCGGCCCACCGACTCGCGGGCTGCGGGCTTTTCGGGCACAGGCACCGAGTCCTCGAGGTCGAGAATATAGGCGTCGGCGTTAAAGCGCGGCGCACGGCGCATCCAGTCTTCCTTGTTGCCCGGAACGAAAAGCTCGCTCCGGATGGGTTTGGCTTTGAATCTGCCGTTGCTGTTTGTCAATGCGGTCTCCCTGTCTAGGCAGGTCTCGTACAACCAGGCATGGTTGTTGCCGATGTAGGGGCGCACAGCTGTGCGCCCCTACGATGGGGTCGTTTTTCAATCTTGCTTACACAACGCCTTGAGACTTCAGTTCCGCGACCTGCGCGTCGGAGAGGCCGAGGATTTTCTGGAACACCTCATCGTTGTGCATGCCCAGGGTTGGCGCGCCGGGCAGCGGGGGCAGCTCGCCGCCGGAGAAGCGGACGGGGAACCCGGCGGCCACCGCGCCGTCCACTGGCTCGTTCATCGCGCCGTGGTTCATGGGGACGAGGCTGCCGCGATCCCAGAAATGCCGGTCGCGCAACACCTGCTCGGCGGTGCGGACGGGCGCGCAGGGAACGTCGTGGCTTTCCAGGCACTCGATGGCGTCGTCCAGCGACATCCGGCCGATCCTGTCCTGGATTTCCTGACGGGCCTCCTCCACGTTGTCGGTGCGCTTGACGTAGGTGTCGAATCGCGGGTCGTCCAGCAACTCCGGGCACTCCAGGGCGTTGCACATGCGCCGCCACTGTTCGTCGCTGGTAACGGTGATGGATATGTCGCCGCCGACGGCGCTGTACAGCCCGGTCGGCCCGCTGCGGCTGATGTTGCCGGTGCGCAGGGGCAGGCCCGCGTCGATGCTTTCCTCCAGATTTTCCATGAACATCAGGGACACCAGCGTGTCCATCATGGAAACGTCGAGGTACTGCCCCTTGCCCGTGCGGTCTTTCTCGCGCAGGGCGGCGAGGATGGAGTAGCAGGCGAACATGGGAGTCACCAGGTCGCCGATGTAGAAACCCACCTTGACGGGGGGACGGCCCTCCTCGCCGTTGATGTCCATCAGGCCGCTCATGCCCTGGATCTGCGGATCGTGGGCAGGCTTATCCTTGTAGGCGCCGGTCTGGCCATAGCCGGAAATGGAGGCGTAGACGATGCCGGGGTTGACGGCGGCCACCTCCTCGTAGCCCAGCCCGGCGCGGCGCAGGGAGCCGGGGGCCAGGTTCTCCAGCACCACGTCGCTTTCCTTGGCCAGCTCGAGGAACAGCTCTTTTCCCCGCTCCGTCTTGAGGTCAAGGGTGATGCTCTTGACGCCCTGGGTGCGCTTGAGGAAACGGGTGGAAATGTCGTCGTCGGAGTTGCGCTGGGCGTGGGTGCCCTCCGGCCCGGCGAACGGGCCGTTGCCCCGCACCGGGTCGCCGCGCCCGGGAATCTCCACCTTGATGACCTCTGCGCCCAGGCGGGCCAGGCTCATGGACGCGAAAGGCCCGGCTAGGTAGACGGTGACTGCGAGGACTCGGATGCCGGACAGTGGCTGCATTGCTATCTCCGTGAGTTTTGGCGGTTGTTACGGGTAACTGTCTCAATCAATGGGATTTCTCCACTACCTTTTCACCCCCACCCTAACCCTCCCCCATCAAGGGGGAGGGGACTTTATGAGATCGCGCCTTAATCCACTGGATTCCTGCTTTCTCAGGAATGACGGTTCTCATCTCTTGGCAGGTTCTGGGACGGTTTCCAAGGCGCGGGGCTACTCGAAGCCAGCGGTCTCGAACTCGGATACCTCGTCCACTATGCCGGTGGCGTAGCGCTCTATCACCTGGCGGTACTCGGCGAGCCTGCCGTGCAGCCAGTCGATCATGTCGGGCCAGTTGTCGCGATTGTTGGTGTCGATGACCAGGTCTTGCGATGCGCCGCCCAGGTTGAGTTGCAGTCCCTCCGTGTAGGATGAGATCAGCCGCGCCGCCTCCCGGTCGTAGTCCCGGCTCTGCTCCACCAGGTAAATGCCCACGCTGCCGTCGGCCACGTACTGGGAAACCAGCGCTCCCCCGACCGTGTGGTAGACGTTGCTGTGGGAGTGGTCCTCAGCAATGTCCACCTCGCCGGGGCATTGTTCGGCGTAGGCGCGCCAGAAATCGCTGCGCTTGCGGCGCAGGCGGTTGAGGCGGTCGTTGACCCGCCGCGGGTTCTGGGCCGCGCGGTTGATGGCCTGCATCCGGCGGTCCCAGTCGTGGGGCTGCGCGACCACCTCGAACAGCGGGGCAATGGGCGCCGGGAAATCACCGACGCGTACGGCGCGGACTTTAACCGCAAAGAAATTAAAGTCGCCCGGCGTGTTCATGTTCAGCCAGCGGATGGTGGACAGGTGGGCAGGCTGGAACTCCCGGGCCACCCAGATGGCCGTCTGCGCCTCCAGGCGGGCCATGTTGCTCAAAATCTGGCCGAGGTGGGCGTGGTCGGTGTTGTCCAACTGATTCTCAATCACCACGCGGCTGTCGTCGACGGGAAACGTCGCCAGAACGTCGGCCGTGAGTCCGTTGACGGACACCTGGCTGTGGTCGGGTTCAAGGGGCATGCCGATGACCCTCGACAGCCGTTGCAGGTTGTCCTCCAGCCAGGGTGTGAAATCGGCCGCCTCGTCCGGCCATGCTTCCCGTAGTTCAACTTCCCTGAGTTCACTGAAATCCATCACACGCTCCCAACGATAAGGGGATTGAAAAGGGCCGCGGTTATTCTAACACCGCATCGGCTGCCCTGTGGTACAATCCCCTTGCTTTGCCGGGCCCCGCTATCGGGGCCGGGCGGAATACGGCATTTCCGACTTCCAATCTCCGCGAGAGGTGGACTCAAATGGCATCCAACATCGTCCTGTCAAACACCGAATTCAAGGTTGTGGGAACGCGACCGGTGCGGCATGACGGCACCGACAAGGTAACCGGCCGGGCCAAGTACGGGGCCGACTTCGACTCGGCAGGGTTGCTCTACGCCAAGGTGCTGCGCAGCCCCCACGCCCACGCCCGCATCAAGTCCATAGACACCAGCAAGGCCGAGGCCGCCAGTGGCGTCCGCGCCGTCATCACCGGCCAGGACGTGCCCACCGACAGCGCCGCCGCCCGCAAGGTGATGGCCAAGGACAAGGCGCTGTACAAGGGGCACCCGGTGGCCGCCGTTGCCGCCGTGAGCGCCCACGACGCCGAGCAGGCCCTGGCCCTGATCGAGGTGGAGTACGAGGTGCTGAAAGCGGCCACCGAGGTGCGCCAGGCCATGGCCGACGACGCCGAGCTGCTGCACGACGACCAGACCACCAGCGAGCTGGGCGAGGATACCGACAAGCGCAGCAACATCGCTACCCACTTCCGTTACGAGCAGGGCGACCTGGACGCAGGGTTTGCCGCCGCCGACGTGATCGTGGAGAAAGAGTTCTCCACCGCCACGGTGCACCAGGGCTACATCGAGCCGCAGAACGGCGCGGCCTTCTGGAACACCAACGGCGAACTGACCATCTGGGTCAGCACGCAGGGCGCTTTCACCACCCGCGACGCTCTGGCCGGAGTGCTGGACCTGCCCGTTTCCAAGGTACGGGTCGTTCCGATGGAGATCGGCGGCGGATTCGGCGGCAAGATTCCCATCTACCTCGAGCCGCTGACCGCGCTGCTGTCGAAGAAGGCGGGCGCGCCGGTCAAGTCGGCGATGACTCGCGCCGAGGTATTCGAGGCCACCGGCCCGACCTCCGGCTCCTACATGCACGTCAAGATGGGCGCCACCAACGACGGCAAGTTAGTCGCCGCCGAGGCGATGCTGGCTTTCGACGCTGGCGCATTTGCCGGCTCCCCGGTGACTGCGGGCGCACAGTGCATGTTCGCCTGCTACGACATCGAAAACTGCCGCGTTGACGGCTACGACGTGGTGGCCAACAAGCCGCCGGTGGCCGCCTACCGTGCGCCGGGCGCGCCCATCGCCGCCTTCGCTGGCGAGACCGTGGTGGACGAGTTGGCGGAGAAACTGGGCATCGACCCCATCGAGTTCCGCCTGCGCAACGCCTCCAAGGAGGGCACCCGCCGCGTTGACGGCCCGGTGTTCCCGGTGGTCGGCAACATCGAGCAGTTGGAGGCGGCCCGGGAGTCGGAGCAGTACCAGCGCAAGCTGGAGGGTGCCAACCGCGGGCGCGGCGTGGCCTCGGGCTTCTGGTTCAACATCGGTCTCCAGTCCAGCGCCGCCATCAGCGTGCAGGCCGACGGCACCATCTCGCTGGTGGAGGGTTCCACGGACATCGGCGGCACCCGCGCCTCCATCGCCATGCAGGCCGCCGAGGTGCTGGGCATCCCCGCCGAGGACGTTGACCCCAGCGTGGGCGACACCGACTCCGTGGGCTACACCTTCCTGACGGGCGGCAGCCGCACCACCTTCGCCACGGGCTGGGCCGCCTACGAGTGCGCCCAGGAAATCAAGCAGAAGATGATCGAGCGGGCCGCCAGCATCTGGGACGTGGACGTTGCCGACGTTGACCTGGTGGACGGCGTGTTCCAGCACGCATCCGACCAGGAACTGAGCATGACGTTCAAGGAACTGGCCGGGCAGCTCAACCGCACCGGCGGGCCTATCTCGGCGCAGGTCAGCGTTGACCCCCGCGGCGCGGGCGGCGCATTCGCCACCCACATCGTGGACGTGGAGGTTGACCCCGACACCGGCAAGGTCACCATCCTCGACTACACCGCCATCCAGGACGTTGGCAAGGCCATCCACCCCAGCTACGTGGAGGGCCAGATTCAGGGCGGCGTCGTGCAGGGCATCGGCTGGGCCCTCAACGAGGAGTACCGTTTCAACGCCGACGGGCGGATGGAGAACTCCTCCTTCCTGGACTACCGGATGCCCACCAGCCTCGACCTGCCCATGATCGGAACGGTAATCGTCGAGGTCGCCAACCCCGGCCATCCCTACGGCGTGCGCGGCGTCGGCGAGGTGCCCATCGTGCCTCCCATGGCCGCCATCGCCAACGCCATCTACGACGCGGTGGGCGTGCGGATGAGCAAGCTCCCCATGTCTCCCGATGCCGTCCTGGAGGGCCTGTGGGAGAAGAACGGCGAGCCCGCCGGTCTGGCCCAGGCCGCCGACTAACGAAATCCCCTCCCGCGCAAAATGCCCTCTCCCTCCGGGACAGGGTTAGGGTGAGGGCGTAAAATCGGCAACGACAATGTAGGGGCGCACAGCCGTGCGCCCCTACGGTATTATTGGCGTCATTCCGACCTTTGTCTGAATCAGGATTTACAGGATTAGAGGATTTTCAGGACAGGAGTTACGCAGTCGAAAACTATCCCCTCCCCCTCAGGGGGAGGGCTAGGGTGGGGGTGAAACCCTCAACTGCACAACCCCTAACAGAATCAAAGATGCTCAGGATGGATGCCCCTATCCTGAAAATCCTCTAATCCTGTAAATCCTGATTCAGACAATATAGGGGGACGCCCTCACCCTAACCCTCTCCCTCCGGGAGAGGGAACTGACAGGAGAATCGCTATGACCAGAGTACCTTATGCTACCCGCGAGAACATGGATGCTGCCGGGCAGGCCATCTGGGACGAGATCGAGACTTCCCGCGGCGGCGTGGCCCGCAACTACGCGGCGATACTGAACAACCCGCAGGCCGCCGGGGCCATGGCCGGGCTGGGCGGCTACGCGCGGTACGAGACGCCGCTGCCGCCGCGCGTCAAGGCCCTGGCCGTGCTGACCGCCGCCCGCGAGGCATGCGGCAAGTACGTGTGGACGGTCAACCAGTCGGGCGCCAGGCAGGCGGGCCTGTCGGACGAGATCATCGCAGCAATCCACGAGTACCGCGCTCCGGCGGGGTTCGACGCCGACGACGCGACGGTGGTGCAGTTCGTCCTGGAGCTGCTGCGCCAGCATCGCGTCTCCGACGCCACGTTCGAGGCCATGCGCGCGCTGGTCGGCAACGCCGGCGTGGTGGACGTGCTGGTCGTCAGCGGCTACTACCACACCCTGGCCCACACCCTCCAGGCCCTCGACGTGGACCTGCCGGAGGGAACAGAGTCGGCGCTGACGTATTAGGGAGTGTCGTCAAATTGAGTTGCCGGACACTCAGCAGACCTATTTCCGTCATTCCTGCGAAAGCAGGAATCCAGAACCCCGCAAGGTTTCAGAACTATCCGGTGACGGAAACGCCTGGATTCCTGCTTTCGCAGGAATGACAAAGGAATTCGACGACACGCCCTAGGGGCCTACGGAGAAGCCATCAAATGACCGGCAAGCTAGTGCTTACTATTTCAAACGCTCTAGCTATCCTCGCTATCGTGCTGGCGGCTCTTGCCTGCGGCGATACAGTTGAAGTCATCGAAGTTGTAGTTACTGCAACACCCGAAGCCACAACCACGGATGACCCTTCGCCAGTGGGATACTCCCTACGACCGACCACAACAGCACCCCCGACAGCCACACCGCAGCCAACTCCTAAACCCACGGCTACGCTGCAGCCAACTCTCAAACCTACTGCTACACCACGTCCGACTCGCAAACCGACGGCCACACCACGGCCAACTCGCAGGCCCACAGCCACACTTCGCCCACCGCAAACGCCGCGTCCCCGTACTTCGGCAATACAAACCAAGCAGTTCACTGTGGAAGCTGGCAACAGGTATTTTTACACTGTTCGAAATGCGAACGAGGGATTCATCAACTACGAGTTCGAGTCGGTGAAGGATATCGACCCGTCCGAACCGCTGGATATCGACTTTGGAATAACTGAACAGAGAGGAACCATTTTTCAGGCAAGCAATGTAGCCTCATTCATCGGCAGCGTCCAAGCACAGAGAGACATGGAATATCTGTTCTTGTTCGACAATACCAGCTCGATTTTCACGGGCAAGACTGTCACGTTCAGATTCAACTGGTCAACCGATCCCTCGTATCCTGTCTCGCCATACTTCGGTGAGTATCAGGAAACGGCCGAGTGCCAAGAACTGATAGCCGAGAGCCAGACTTCCGGTGTTCCGTCAATAGAGAGATGGCTTTCTGTTGGAATGGCAGCCATAGGCGGTGACTGGATTGGGTTAGCGTTGAGTTTATTCGACTTGTTCTTAACCAACAACCAGAGCGACACAAGCGGCGGGACGGAATCTGAGAAGGCGGGGTATGCAATGACCCTCTGGGGCTGTGGAATCCAGTAACCGACCAGATGCTGCTCGCCCTGGACGTAGACCAGCCAACAAAGGGGCTGCGACGACGCTGACTTACTAGCCCTAGCCAGACGGCGCGGGGCGTGTTGGAAGCCTGCGCCTAATACAGATGGCATAAAGCCTGTCTGTCCTCCGATGGCCCCCGTAGTCAAACGCACCTATTCCTCCGGTTCGCCCTCCAGGAACTCGCGGACTTCCGGCGTGTGCGGCAACATCAGGACGCCGTCCACCTCAACGCCGAACTTGGCAACGGCTTGCTCATACAACTTGCGCAGCCGTTTGCGTTGCCGCCTGCGCTCTTCCTTGCGGCCCTGTTCCCGGCCTTCCTTCAGTCCCTCTGCCCGGCCCTCCTTACGTGCTTCCTCCTTGAGCTTTATCGCTCGCATTGTTGCCAGTACCATAGACCATGTAGCCTCCCGGCAGATTGTCGCTAGAAAGGCGATACCTACCGACGCGCTGGAGGGTACGTTCCGCCGGGCGCAACGGGCGCGGCGGAGCGCCGGGGCGCAGCAGGGACTGGCCTGAGACCGGATACCGGAGCAAGCGTCAAGCGCACCTATTCTTCCGGTTCGCCCTCCAGGAACTCGCGGACTTCCGGCGTGTGAGGCAACATCAGGACGCCGTCCACCTCAACGCCGAACTTGACAATGGCTTTCTCATACAATTTGCTTTGCCGGTCGCGCTCCTCTGTCCGGCCCTCCTCGCGGCCCTCGGTGCGACCCCTCCTCACGGCCCTCGGTGCGGCCCTCCTCGCGGCCCTCGGTGCGGCCCTCGGTGCGGCCCTCCTCGCGGCCCTCTTTACGCGCTTCCTCTTTGAGCTTTATCGCTCG
Source organism: Dehalococcoidia bacterium (assembly GCA_963664375.1). Classification (GTDB taxonomy): domain Bacteria; phylum Chloroflexota; class Dehalococcoidia; order Lucifugimonadales; family UBA3495; genus VXOI01. The sequence goes on along the minus strand of OY761449.1, from coordinate 916,348 downwards.
CATTGTTGCCAGTACCATAGACCGTGCAGCCTCCCGCAGATTGTCGCTAGGGCGTGTTCACGCTATCTCAGGGCATCGGCGATCAGGGCGAAGTGGATAAAGCCCAGAAAGAGGGTATCCAGCTTGTCATACCGGGTGAAGACCCGCCTAAAGGCTTTCAGCCGCCGGAACAGCCGCTCCACCTCGTTGCGCTTGCGGTACAACTCCCGGTCGTACTCCCAGGGTTCAACCCGGTTCCTCTTGGGCGGCACCACCGGATCATACCCCATCTCCACCGCCACCCGCCGGGTTTCGTTGCCCTCGTAGGCCCGGTCCATCAGGAGCGGCAGACCCTCCCACTGCGGCGCCAGGCCCCGGATCAACCGCCGCCCCTGCGGGGCGTCGTGGGCCTGCCCCCCGGAGAGGGATAATGTCAGGGCCGTCCGGTCATTCGCGGCAACCAGATGAATCTTGGTGGTCCACCCTCCCCGGGATTTCCCGATGCGCTGGAGGCCGTTTTTTTCAGCGCCCCGGCCCCGTCCGGGTGAACCTTCACCGTGGTGCTGTCCAGGGAGACCGCCTCAATCCTGATTTTCAGTATCTGCTCCCGTTGCAGGAACTCGAAGACCCGCTCCAAAACTCCGTTCTTGGCCCAGCGGTTCATACGGACGTAGACGGTGTGCCAGTTGCCGAAGTGGGGCGGCAGTCCCCGCCACTTGCAGCCGTGCTCGGCAACGTAGAGAATGGCGTTGAGCACTTGCAAGTTGGAGAGGACCACGTTGCCCCGCTGCACCGGCAGGCAGTGGGCGATGCGCTGGTACTGTTCCTCTGTAATCTCCATACATCAAGTATAGCTTGTAACCCCGTAGTGTGAACACGCCCTAATTAGTTCCCTCTCCCTCCGGGAGAGGGTTAGGGTGAGGGCGTCCCCTTACTCTCGCAGGAACGAAGGATAAGGCTTTGGCCTCCGCCTTGTCCGCAAAAGGCGATTGTCACACACCCTTTAAGACGGTGTTCAGATTATCCCCTCTCACTCCGGGGGAGGGATAGGGTGGGGGCGTACCCCCGGCTGCTCAGGAATGACGGATGCTCCTGAAACCCGCTCTTTGTCAGTGAACCGAACTTCCTAAACACCCTCTCAGGATTGAAAGGTATATCCTGTAAATCCTAGGGAGTGTCGTCAAATTCCTCCGTCATTCCTGCGAAAGCAGGAATCCAGAGGTTTATGCCGGGACGAATTCGCTATTGGCTAGGCTGGCCCTAGATTCCCGCTTGCGCGGGAATGACGGTTTGGAGTTGCGAGGCAGCCTGTTTCCCAAATGTCAACACGCCCTAAGGAGTGTCGTCAAGTTCCTCCGTCATTCCTGCGAAAGCAGGAATCCAGAATCGCTCTATGCCGGAGAATGGTTTGCCTGCGGGAACCCCTGGATTCCTGCTTTCGCAGGAATGACGGAAACAGGTCTGCTGACTGTCCGGCAACTCAATTTGACGACACTCCCTAAAATCCTGTAAACCCTGATTCAGACAATTACTTTGAAAAAATCCGACCGCAACCCGCCCGTTGTTGAAAAAGCGGTTCCGCTCGTCGAAAATAGGCCATCCGTCTGTCGCATCTTAGAGGGTGTTTAATAAGTTCGGTTCACTGACAAAGAGCGGGTTTCAGGGGCATCCGTCATTGATGAGCAAGCAGGGGTGCGCCCCCACCCTAACCCTCCCCCGGAGGGAGAGGGAACTTATTAAACACACTCTTGGGAGAACCGGGCGGCAGGTCTGTAACGGAGGCGAGCTTTTGACTGCGGTAGGAATCATTGCCAACCCGGCGGCCAGCAAGGACATCCGGCGGCTGGTGGCCCAGGGCCGCGTGGTGCCCGACTGGGAAAAGGTGAACATCGTTCGCCGGGCCATGCTCGGCTTGCAGTCGGTCGGCATCCGGAAAGTCCTGGCCATGCCCGACAGCTCCCACCTGGTGCGGCGCGCCGCCGATGACCCGCACCTCTCGGTGGAGGTGGAAGTGCTGACCATGACGGCGCTGTTCAACGAGGGCGACACCGTGCGCGCCGCCACCGCGATGTCCGAGCTGGGCGTCGGCTGCGTGATTACCCTCGGCGGCGACGGCACCAACCGCGCCGTGGCCAAGGGCGCCCGCGACCTGCCCATGGTCGCCATCTCAACCGGCACCAACAACGTGTTTCCCGTCATGGTCGAGGGCACCACCGCTGGCATGGCCGCCGGGCTGGTGGCCGCCGGCACCGTCCCGCTGGAGGCTGCGGCCATACAGAGCAAGACCATCGCCGTCATCGTGGATGGCGAAGACCGGGACATGGCCCTGGTTGACGTGGCGCTGTCCAAGGAGCGTTTCGTCGCCACCCGCGCTATCTGGGACATGCGCACCATCTACGAGGTTTTCCTGACCCGGGCCGAGCCGTCGTCCATCGGGCTGTCCTCCATCGGTGCGCGGCTGGAGGCGGTGTCGCTAGGCGACGAGGGAGGACTGCACTACATCATCGCCGACGGCGGCCTGGACGAGGAGGCGGTGGCACCGGAGAGGGCTGACGGGCAGTTGAACATCCGGGCGCCCATAGCCCCCGGCTCGGTACCGGTGGTCGGGATAAAATCGTGGCAGCGGCTGGCCGACGGTCAGCGCGTCGAGGTGGAACGCCGCCATTCCACGGTGGCCCTCGATGGAGAGCGGGCCTTCTCCGTCAACCCGGACAACACTCTGGAGATTGAAGTCCGGCGCGACGGCCCCCCGGTCGTCAGCGTCGATGCCACCCTCCGCCATGCCGCCGCGTCGGGCGCGTTCACCGTTTAGCCCTGTGGCAATGGTCTCGCCGGATAGCGCCGCCCTGCCCCGCACCGGGAATCCCGGCTGACCATGCTGTTCGGAACGGAGCTGGCCGGGCTGCTCGAACTGGCCTACGCAGTAGGAATCGTCGCCACGGCCGCCCTGGTGTTCGGCACCGTCGGTTTCGGGATGGGAGTGGTCGGGACTCCCCCGCTGCTGCTGTTCATCGACGCCAAGACGGCCATCGTCGTGATCAACACCCAGACCGTGCTGGTCTCGCTGCTGGTGCTGCTTTCCACCTGGAAGCACTTTGACCTGAGGAGCAGCCGGGGGCTGATCGTGGGCGGTCTGATAGGCACGCCGCTGGGGGCGCTGCTGCTCAACGTATCGGAACCCGGCGCATTGCGAATCGTCATCGGCGGCGTCATCGTGCTGCTGGGATTGATCAATCTGCGGGAGATTCAGGTCCCTTTCGCCACCTTTCCCGGTTCGGGCTTTGTATTCGGATTCGTCACCTGTTTCGGCGTAACCGCGATCAGCATCGGCGGAGTCGTGGCCGGGATATATGCCTTGGCGCAGAAGTGGCCCGTCCAGCAGATCCGCGCATCGCTGGCGGCCCTGTTCGTCATCACCGGCATCACGCAGGTAATCCTGTATGCCTTCTCCGGGCTGTACACCGGGGGCACCGCGGTGATGGTGGGCCTGACCGTTCCCGGGGTACTGGTGGGGTTCGGCCTGGCCGGCCTGCTGGTAGGCAGGCTGAACGAAAGGATGTTCCGCTACGTGGTGGTAGTGGTAGTCATATCCGGCGGCACGCTGTTGATCGTCCGGGAATTGCTGTAGGGGCGCACTGCTGTGCGCCCCTACGTCATCTATCTTCACTTAGGGGACAAAGGGGACGCCCTCACCCTAACCCTCTCCCTCCGGGAGAGGGAATTTGTCACGCACCCCCTTACAGCCGCTCGAACGGTGTGGGCATCGGGCCGACAGGCACCTCGATCAGCGATGGGCCGTTGTGGGCGATGCACTGGCGCAGGGCGGTCTCCAGGGCCTCGGGAGTCTCGGCGCGCACCCCGTTGACGCCGTAGGCCTCGGCCAGTTTCATGAAATCGGGATTGTGCAGCTCCGCGCCGATGGTCCGGCCCGTGAAACGGTTGCGCTGGTCTCGCAGCACGTTGCCGTAGGCGTTGTCGTTGAACACCACCACCACGGCGTTGATCCCGTACTGAACCGCCGTGGCCATCTCTTGCGAGTTGTACAGGAACCCGCCATCGCCCGACAGCGCCACCACCGCCTTGTCCGGCTGCGCGACCTTGGCTCCCAGGGCCGTGGGGTAGGCGTAGCCCAGGTTTCCGGAGTAGGACGAGGTGATGAACGTCCGCGGCTCGTAGACCGGGAAATAGGCCCGGCTGTAGTAACCCAACTGCGTCATGCCCGCAATCAGGATGCCGTCGTCGGGCATGGCAGACCGGACGGCAGCAAGCATAGACTCCTGCGGTTCCACCGTGATCTTGTCCTGCTGCCGCTGCGCCCGTTCCGCCGCCACCTCGGCGCTGCGGTCGGCGCGGGCCTGCGTGAGCTTGGAGACCTCGGCCAGCAGCGCCTCCAGCGACAGGCGGGCGTCGCCGTGCACGCCGTAGGTGTTGTCGTAGTTACGGCCCAGTTCATCGGCGTCTACGTCAATCTGCACCACCTGCTGGCCGCCCAGCCACATGGGGAAGGCCAGCCGCGTGCCCACCGCCAGCACCAGGTCGTGGCTGCTGTCCTTTCCGGCCACGGTGTCGTTGCGCAGCCACAGCGAACCCAGCGACAGCGGGTGCCGATCTGAGATAACGCCCTTGCCCTCGGCGGTGGCGATGACCGGCATCTGCATGTGCTCGGCGAGATTTCGGACGGCGTCCGACGCTCCCGACGATATGGTGCCGCCGCCAGCCCAGATCAGCGGATTCTCAGCCGCCGCCAGCATCCTGGCCGCCTCCGCGATGCGCTGCCGGTCGGGGGCCAGCGGACGCGGCGCTTCCGGTTCCGGCAGTTCCACGTCGGCCACCTCTGCCAGCGTTTCCGGCGGGATCTCGATTTCCACTGGCCGCGGCCTGCCGTTTTTCACATGTTGGAAAGCCTCGTGCACCGTCTCCGGCACCTCGGCCGGGTCCATGGCGCGGCGGGCAAACTTGGTCACCGTGCGCATGATGTCCAACTGGTCGTCCACCTCGTGCAGCATTCCGCGGTTGACGCCGATGAGGTCGCGTTCGATCTGGCCGGAAACCATCATCACCGGCGACGACGCGGCGTAGGCCGTGTTCAGGGCGGCCGTGGCGTTCAGCAGGCCCGGGCCGGGCACCACCAGCGCCGTCCCGATGCCGCCGCCAGCGCGGGAGAATCCGTCGGCCATGTAGGCGGTGGCCTGCTCGTGCCGGGTGGTGATGAACCGTATGCCCGGCTCGTCGTAGAAAGCGTCCATTGCGTGGTATAGCTGCACCCCGGGCAGCCCGAACACCACCCGCACCCCCTCGCGGTATAGCGATTTCACCAGTGCCTGTCCGCCGGTCATCTTAGCCATTTGCGTATCCTCTTCCGTAAGTTAGTCAGGGTAATCATCGGAATTTGCTTTTGTGCGACTATGCGTCAGCCTCCGCTATCGCCAGTAGCCGCTCCCTCAAGGCAACCACGTCGTTTCGCATTTCCGTTATCTTTTGGGTGTTCATAAATCCATTATCGGAATGGACGTGAAGGAGCCTGGCCGAATCAAGAAGCTGCAACAGGTGGCGGTGTCCAGCCAGTTCCAGCCGCCTTACAACTTCCCTCTTTTGCCCGTAAGTGCCATAACGCCACCCTCTTTGGACTCCGATGGCATTGATGGCGTGCTTTACCGAACACCAGGCCATTTCCGCTCCCTGGAGGTCTCTATTCTCGCTAAACAGCCGTTCAACAGTCAGCGCTGAATCTCTGGATTCAGAGATGTGCTCCTCGGGAGTCATCGAAATTGTATTAGAGCTTCAGGGTATAAGGCGCCTAGAAGATTGATAAATGCCTTTGCCGAATTCCGGCAGTCCTCCATTTCAGACTGGTCCATGAATTCGAGCTGTATGTTTTCCCTCAATAAGAGAGCGCAACTGAATTGTGTGCCTAACGACAGTTCGAGACCGGGGTTTTCCGTATCCAGACGCCGAACTATCCCCTCGACATCATCCTGCTCTTCGCTGGGCCAGCCCCGGTTCAGGGCAACGGCTTGGATCGCCCGTCTGGTCGCTTCCCATATTTCGAGGGAGGCAACCACCAGTTCTTCGGGAGACTGTCTCCCACATACCGGAAAACTATCCGTGTCGGCCATGATCCGCCGAATCTCCTTGTCCGTCTTGACCCCTTTCCCCATTAGGCCCGAGGGAATCGCGCCTTTGAACCCCATTGTACCACCCGGCGGCAACGCCGCCAGCGCAGCGTGTGATACAGTTGCCGCGGACAGCATGCCCCACGGAGGGCGACATGAAACGGGCGCTGATTATCCGGCATCACGAGGCCGAGACCATGGGCGCGGACTTCCGCGCCATTCTGGAGCGTCACGGATTCCGGTTTGTCGAGTGCAATATCTTTGAGTCCGCCCCGGCCTGCGACCGGTTCGATCCCCCTGCGCTGAACGGCGTTGACCTGCTGATGGCCTTCGGCGGCCCCATGTCGGTGAACGATGACTTGCCAGCCCTGCACGCCGAACGCGAGTATCTGCGCGAGGCCCTGGCCGTCGGCAAGCCGGTGTTCGGCGTCTGTCTCGGCGCGCAGATGATGGCAACAGCACTCGGCGGCAAGGTGGAGCCCAGCGGCGGCTACCAGTTCGGCCTGCGCAAGATACACGTCACCGCAGACGGCGACGCCGACCCGGTTTTCGGCGCCATCGCCACGCCGCTGGTGCCCACGCTCCACGGCGAGTGTTTCACCATCCCCCAAGGGGCCGTAAAACTGGCCGACGCGCACATGCTCTGCCGCGACGGCAGCTACCGCCGCATCAACATGGCCTTCCGTTACGGCCCGTCATACGCCTTTCAGTTCGAGCCGCAACTTACCCTCGACGAACTGAAGGTGTGGGACAGGGTTTTTGCCGCCGACTATGAACTGATGGGCGGCGCATTCGACGCGAGCGAGGAATCGGCGCGCAACCTGCGCGAGTTCGCCAGGTTCGCTCCCGAGCACCGGCGGCAGATGACCGCGCTGCTGGAGGCTTTTCTCCTCAACGCGGGGCTTGTCTGAATCCTCCCTGAACCCGTCGGCGCTTGGCGTTCGCGGGTGATAGCGCGTCTCCGGCATTGCCTAGCGCGTTGCGAATTACGCGCATAATAGTTCGAATCTCGTTACATTATCATCTAAATCTCCGGTTGACAAAGAGAAATATGTGCAACTAGAATCCGCAAGCCGTGTGTTTCGTCTGTGGCCGCTCATCGGGAAAGCTGCTCAGTTGCCGTTAGCGAATGCACAGGCAGATGGCCGCGCCAACGGGAACCGGCAAGGCTGCTTGCTCAGCATGGGACTCTATAGCTGAAGTTGCGGAGGATTCTCATGAGGAAACTTGTTGGATTGCCCCTGCTCCTGGTTCTCTCTCTGTCCCTGATTTTTGCGTTGGCAGCCTGCGGAGGCGCTGAGGAGCCTACCGCGGAATCCGAGCAGCCCGCTGCGCAACCCACCAGTCCCCCGGCCACGACCGCCGCGCCCACGCAGGCCCCCACGGCGGCCGCCGAGGAACCGGAGGCGACGGAAGATACCGGAACCGCCATGACGGTCAGCGACGATCTGGCAGCCTACGCATCCTCCGTGGCGGGCGGCCCCGGCGCCATTTACGTCGGCGACCTCAACCAGTTGGTTGGCCCCGCCACCGAACCCAGCCTGGGCGGCATCGACGCAGACGGGAACCCCGACGGCAGCGTGCCGCTGGAATCGCTGGAGCGCCATATCTGGATCTACGAGTCTCCTTACTACCAGGACCTGATAGACAAGGCCAAGCTGCTCGATCCCACGCCGCTCACCAGCAGCGGCGAGGAGTTCGAGTTTCAGTACGCCTGCACCAACCGCGCCCTGCTGCCCTGCCAGTTGATGGAGCACTACCTGATCCCCAACGTGGCGGAGCGCACCAACGACCAGCTCATCATCAACCTGACCTCATTCCCCGAGCTGGGCATCTCCGGCGCAGACAACATGACCCTCGTCCGCGACGGCACCCTGGACATCGCCGAAATCTACACCGGCTACGTCGCTGGCGAGGTCCCGGCGCTGGAAATCCAGAGCTTGTGGGGCATGTTCAAAGACCACAAGGCCCAGTACGACGCCACCACCGTGCTCACCCCCGACCTCGAGCTCATGATCGCCGAGGAAAGCGGCGGTTCGCCCATCATCACCCACAACTGGTACGTGGGCATCGACCAGTTCTTCTTCTGCTCCGAGGCCCTGACCACCCCCGAAGACTTTAAGGGCAAGAAGACCCGCAGCCACGGCGCAGCCATCTCCGACTGGATCGAGGGCATGGGAGCCGAGGCGCAGTTCGTCGCCTTCGCCGAGGTGTACACCGCCCTCGAACGCGGCATCCTCGACTGCGGCGTCACTGGCGCAGACCCGGCCTACGGCCAGCGCTGGTACGAGGTCACCACCCACATGAACGGGTTCCTGGTCAGCCTGTTCAACGACAACGTGGTAATGAACGCCGCCATTTACGACAAGCTGCCCGCCGACCTGCAAGCCATCCTCATCGAGGAGGGCGCAAAGCATGAGCTGGAGGCCCTGCGGCTGGCCGCGATTCAAAACGAGGTGGGTGTCGTCAAGAACGAGCTGGCCGGGCTGGAAAAGGTGCTGTTCTCGCCGGAACTCGAGGCCCTCAGCGAACAGGCCGTGCTCAACAACGTCGTGCCCGGCTGGATAAACCGCGTCGGCGATATGGACGACCCCATCTTTGCCATATTCAACGAGAAGATTACGCCCATCGTCGGCATCCGCATCGAAGAGGACGGCACGGTGGTGAAACTGGAATAGCCGCCCGTTCATCCCAGGGCCTTTCGATTGTCCCTCTCCCTTGAGGGAGAGGGTTGGGGTGAGGGTGAAATCGCTGGCATCGGCAACTTTGCGCGCCACAAAGAGACGCCCCCACCCTAACCCTCCCCTGGAGGGAGAGGGAATTCCTAAAAGGCCCTGCCGTTCATCCCTTGGACGATTGCAAGTCTGTTCCAAGCCGCTCATGGTGAGCCTGTCGAACCACGAGCGGCTTGAACTGGCATCCTTCGACAAGCTCAGGATGAGTAGAAAGCGACCGCCAGATTGACTTTGCAATCGTCCTGTTACATCCCGCTGGCGACCGCCAAGGCTCCCTTGCGGCAAGGCAGGGGAGCCTTTTCATCCGGCCAACTGCCATTCCCGCGAGCGAAAGGAGACGCCCTCACCCTAACCCTCTCCCGGTGGGAGAGGGGATAGCTTTCAATCCTGTTAATCCTTCAATCCGGCGAATCCTGATTCAGACAAAAGGGGATATACCTGCGTGCCTCTATGGGTTAGGATGTGACTGTGCCCTTTAAGCGGGGCCGCTAATCTCAAATTTCTTGCACCGGAGTGTGAATTCGGTCTGATAGGAATAGATCTCATGAAAAAATCAAATGATGACCCTAATTCCGGAGTTCTGATTGCCATCGACTGGGAAAACATCAGGCGCGGCGCCCAGATGTACCAGCAGGCCGTTTCGCCCAGGGCGCTGTACGACGCAATGAAATCCGTGGGTGAGACTTTCGGAGAGGTGCGGGGCGGTACGGCCTTTGGCGACTGGAGCCTGCGCCGCGAAGACGCCGCCGCTTTCACCCTCGCCGGAATTCAGCCCTACAACGCGCCCCGCACCATGGCTGGCAAAGACCGCACCGACCCCTCCATTCTGCTGGAGGTCTACGACTGGGTCAGAGACCGGGAGGATTGCCAGTACATCGTCCTCGGCTCCGGCGACTCGGACTTTCAGGCCCTGGTGGACCGGGCCAAGGCCAACGGCCGCCGTATCGTCATCTGCGCTTTCAGCCAGTCGGTGGCCAGGGACATGCTGGCGGTGGCGCCCCTGTTCCCGCTGGAGGCCGAGCTGGGATTCCACCTGCCCGACCACGGCACAATCGGGACATCGGAAGGCCAGTACATTTCCACGGAAGACGCGCTCCAGACCTTTGTGCGCCAGATGGACCGCCTCGAGTCGTCCATGAATTTCGTGGGCTACAACAAGCTTTGCACCCAGTGGATGCTCGATTGGGGCATCGCCTCCACCGAGTACGAGTGCTACCGCCTCATCGACCAGTGGCTGTACGAAGAGGTGGTGGAACGGCACGACGTAGCCAACCCCAACAACCCGGCCTACCCCACGTCGGCAATCCGCCTAATCCGCTCCAGCGAAACCGTCCGCGACCTGCTAGGCTTCAACAAACCAGCCGCGCCAAGACCCGCCCTAGCCTAACAACCCCTCCCCTCTCCTGGGAAAGAGTTGCCCTCGCCCGACAAATCCCCTCTCCCTCCGGGAGAGGGTTAGGGTGAGGGCGTCCCCTGCCCCCGCCGAAAGCAATCCCCTCCCCCTCAGGGGGAGGGTTAGGGTGGGGGTGAACTCCTTAACTGCGCAACTCCTATCAGGATTTACAGGATTTTAAGAGAGAATCTCCCAAAATCCCCTCTCCCGGAGGGAGAGGGTTAGTGTGAGGGCGTCTCCAGGGCCAACGCAGTGTCCCCGTCACTCCAGCGTAAGCCGGAATCCAGAATAGCCCAATCCCGCAGATTGATTTGGATACAGAGGCCACTGGATTCCCGCTTTCGCGGGAATGACAGTGTGAACACAGGGCAAAAAGTTAAGTTGCGATTGCCCTGTGTCGGCACCGCCAGCGGTTGCAATCATCGGAATCACCCCAATCACACGAATCACAGCTCAGACATTCACCCCCACCCTCCCCCTGAAAGGGAGGGGAATTGTTGCGCGGCGACTCACTTTGGAGCAGGGCGCAATGTGTGATACAGTTCCGGCACCGCCAGCCCGCCGGACAGCCGGCCGCGGCGCCAGTTGAAAGTTAGGAGGCCGCAAGATGGCCGAGAAAATCGGATTCGTCGGACTGGGCATCATGGGCAAGCCCATGGCCCGCAACCTGCTCAAAGCCGGGTATGAACTGACCGTTTACGACATCGTCGGAGAGGCCGTTGAGGAAGTGGTGGGCGACGGGGCGGCCCCGGCGTCGTCCAGCCGCGAGGTGGCGGCGGCCACCGACAAGATTATCACCATGCTGCCCGACTCCGCCGACTCGGAGCGGGCCATCCTCGGCCCCGACGGGGTGCTGGAGGGCGCGTCGGCGGGCAAGACCATCATCGACATGAGCTCCATCGCGCCGCTGGTGTCGCAGCGCATCGCCGCCGAGTGCGCCAAGAAGGGCGTGGAGATGCTAGACGCGCCGGTGAGCGGCGGCGAGCCGGGGGCCATCAACGCCACGCTGGCGATTATGGTCGGCGGCAAGCAGGAAATATTCGACCAGAACGTTGACCTGCTGAACGTGATGGGCGGCAACGTGGTGCTGACCGGCGACGTCGGGGCTGGCGGCGTGACCAAGCTGGCGAACCAGATCATCGTGGCGGCCAACATCGAGGCGCTGGCCGAGGCGCTGGTGCTGTCCACCAAGGCAGGGGTGGACCCGGAGAAGGTATTCAACGCCATTCGCGGCGGCCTGGCGGGCAGCAACGTCATGGAGGCCAAAGCGCCGATGATGCTGTCCCGCAACTTCCGCGCCGGGTTCCGCGTCCGCCTGCACCAGAAAGACCTGCGCAACGTGCTCCAGACCGGCCAGGAGCTGAACATTCCCCTGCCGGTGACGGCGCTGCTGCAACAGATGCTGGGCGCGCTGGTCAACGACGGCGAGCAGGAATCCGACCACTCGGCGCTGCTAAAGTTCGTCGAGGGCCTGGCTGGAATCGAGGTCAAGGCGGGAGGTGAAAATGCTTAAAGTCAAACGTAAGGGAAACCTGTTCGTCCGAAATACCGTCAGGAAAATGGGAGATTCAGTGGGCGCAACCTACGTGACCGTTGCGATAGGGAACCCGGCCGAGCCGGAACGGGTCTGGGAGGGGGAATTCATGGTAGACACCGGCGCCACCGACACGCTGGTGCCGAGGCAACACCTGGAGGCCATCGGCCTCGTTCCAGAAGGCCAGCGGGTTTACGCTATGGCCGACGGCGAGGAAGTCAGGCTTGACATCGCGGGCGCGAGAATCCAGTTCGAGGGCGACATCACATGGGGAACCGTGGCCTTCGGGGCGGAAAACGCCGAACCGCTGCTCGGTGTCACTGTTCTGGAATCGGCGGGCTACCAGGTGGACCCGCACAACGAGACGCTGAACAAGCTGCCAGCCAGCCGGATGCGCGGGTTCCGGCCCGTTGGCAACGGCCAGTAACCAAAAGCCGCCGAGTCTACTCCCGTAGGGGCGCACAACTGTGCGCCCCTACATGGTTCCGAACGTGTAGGGGCAACCCTTGTGGTTGCCCTTTTTCACCCCCACCCTAACCCTCCCCCTGAGGGAAAGGGAATATCATTTCAGTCCAGTGCCCTGAAGCGGGCGTCCCGCCAGTCCAGGGCCGCCCGCAGCCCCTTTTCGGCGGCTACGGCGTTGAACTCCTCCTGCTCCGGGCTGGTGCTGGTGTCGAAAATGGTCATCAGCTCCAGGTTCTGCGAGATGCCGTTCAGGAAGCCCATGTTCTCCAGCGCGCGGTTCACCGCCACCTTGGTCATTTTCATGCCCAGTTGCGACATGAGGCACATCTTGCGGGCCACGCGCTCGCACTCGTCCATAAGCTGGTCGTGGGGCACCACGCGATTGACCAGGCCGATCCTGGCGGCCTCGTAGGCATCGACCGTGTTGCCGGTTAGCAGCAGTTCCTTGGCGTTGGCCAGGTTGACGCTGTAGGGAGTGACCAGCAGGGGCGGGCCGAACCCGGCGCGGATTTCCGGCTCGCCCATTACGGCGCGTTCCGACGCTATCTTGATGTCGCACACCTGCACCATCTCGCAAGCGCCGCCGAGGGCATACCCGTTGACGGCGGCGATGACCGGCTTGGGCAGGTTCCACACTTTCATAAAGCCGTCAATCAGCCCTTGCAGGTGGGTGCGCCAGCCGTCCGGCGACCCATTGTGCGGGTGCGGCGCGTCCGGGTCGGGGGTGATGTCGAACCCGGCGGAAAAAGCCCGGCCCGCGCCGGTGATTATCACCACCCGCACGTCCGGGTCGGCCTCGGCCACGTCCATGGCGTCCCCGAAATCCGCCAGCAGCGGGCCGTTGATGGCGTTCAACTTGTCCGGCCGGTTAAGAGTGACGTAGGCGATGGAGTCGCGCCGTTCATATATGACGTTCTGGAAAGCCACTAACCGTTCTCCTGAGTGATGGTATTCCTGCGGCGGCGTCCGCTACTCTCTGGAGCCCTTTAATTCTCCCTATCCCTTGAGGGAGAGGCCCTTCGACAAGCTCAGGAGGGGTGAGGGTGAAATCGCTGGTATTGGCGCCATTCGACAAGCTCGTGGTGAGCCTGGTGAGCTTGTCGAACCACGAACCACGCCCCACCCTAGCCCTCCCCCGGAGGGGAGGGAACTGTCAAAAGACTCTGCGTTACTCCTTGGGGGTCTGGAGAATGTCGATGCTTTCGATCACGACCTGTTGCAGGGGAACGTCTCTCGCGCCGGTGGTGGCGCGGGAAATGGCGTCCACCACCTCCTGACCGTTAGTCACCACACCGAAAATGGTGTGGTTTCCATTGAGATGGGGAGTCGGCACCGTGGTGATGAAAAACTGGCTGCCGTTGGTGCCGGGGCCCGCGTTGGCCATGGCCAGCTTGCCGGGGGCATCAAATACCAGACCGGCCACAATCTCGTCCTGGAACCGGTAGCCCGGCCCGCCGGCCCCCGTGCCAGTGGGGTCGCCGCCCTGGATCATAAAATTCTCGATTACCCGGTGGAAGATCAGCCCGTCGTAGAATCCCTGGTTGGCCAGGAAAACGAAATTGTTGACCGTGACCGGCGTCTCCGTCTCCAGGAGATCAACCCGGAAATTGCCGTAGTTGGTCCGGAACTCGGCGACGTAATCGCTGGCCGTCTCAAGCGCCATGGCCGGGGGGCTGGAATATTGGGCGCGCGACGACTGGCGGGCGGAAACGATGGTTGGCGTAGGCGGGGGTTCCGCCGTGGGGCTGGAGGCCGGGCCGGCCGGCGTGGCGGTGGCCGTGCCCGTCTCGGCGGCCGGCGTCGCCTGGGCGGTTTCCTCCGCGGGCGTTGTCGCCGAGTCCTGTCCCGGCTCGGTGGTGTCTTCGGATTCGGACGTCGGCAGCACGCAACCCGCAAAGACCATGAGGGCGATGACGAGGGCGGCCATTATTATCGAAAGTTTCATATAGCTACGTTTCAGGCACTCAATCACGATTTAGGATGTTCCGGCGCGGGTGGGACGGTGGGACGGCAGGGCCGGCGTCTGTCATCCGGCACGCCTTTGTTCCCGGTCATTCTAGCGAAAAACCGCCTCCTGACGGCAGATGTTGAGGAATCGAGTTTGCAGTTCCGGGTCGTTCCCGAACTTTCCGGCAAAGGCGGTCGTTTCAGACATGGTTTCCCATTCGGCCTTGCCCCGCACCATGGGACACAGGTAATTCCCCACCAGCCGGACGGCGGCTCCATCCGTCCGGGATTCGAGAGCCTCGCATATCTGGCCGGTGAGCCGGTCCTGGAGCTGCAAACGGCGGCTGAGAGCGTACACCAGCTTGGGGACACCGGCGGGATACGCGCCATTCGCCGCCGCCAGATAACCGACGTGGGCCGTGCCGAAAAAGGGCAGCAGGTGCTTTTCGCACGAACTGAGGTAGGGAATGCCCGGCAGACATACCATGCCGTCCCGGTCGGAGAGCGGGGGCGGCCCGCCGTTCCCGTTGCGGAGCAGCTCCGAAATTTCATCATCGACATGGCGGTACCCGCAAAACAGCCTGTCCCAGTATTTGACCACCCTCTTGGGCATTCGCTCAAGTTCGGGGCGGTTCGGGTTCTCGCCGATCTGCTGGAGGAACCGGGTCACGGTGTTCTCCGCGTCCTCGCTGAGTTCGGTGCCCTCCCAGGGAAAGACGATCCAGTCGGTGGTCTCCTTTACCATCAGCGCTTCGATTTTCAGCCCGTGCCTGTTCCAGACGTGCTGCGCGGTGCGGCCGCTGTCGATAATGTCGTCCACGGCGACGGTGGCCTCGCTCCAGTCGGCGGTTATCTTGACCCCGTGGTTACTGCGCAGCATGGCAGCCACCACGCTGCCGCCCCTTGGCACGCCCCAGCAACAACTGTCGCCGGGCAGCCGTGCGGCCAGCCCTTTGACCAGCTCGTCGATTTCATCCCACATGAGATTGATTACCGCCACGGTACGCTCCCGGGGACGGAAAAACACAAGCGGGTTAATGATATTCCCATTCCTGAAACCACGGCCAAGAATATAACAGATAGTCCCGACGATACGAAAGAACCTTGCCGTCGCTGCCAGGGCCATAAGGTCTCCCTCTCCCTTGAGGGAGAGGGCCGGGGTGAGGGTGAAATCCCCCGCATCAGACACCATATCAAAGTGAGTCAGCCGCTAATTCCCGGTGCCCGTCGTCCCCGTAGGGGCGCCCCTTGTGGGCGCCCTGTCCCCATGTGTAACCCAATGCGGATGAACCCCGGCGGCGTGGGCGCCCACAAGGGGCGCCCCTACACCAATTGCGTAAGTCCTGTGCGATTGCCTTGGCCAGCAGGTAGCCGCCGAGGATGCAATAGCCGCACGGCGGGCGCGCGAGGGGGCCATGTCAGCCGTCGTCATCGTCGTACCAGGAATCCCAGCCGTCGTCGGCTTGGTCGTGGGGTCGCCGCAGGCGGTTGTAGACGAACTTGGCGAAAACAACCACAACGGCCAGCAGGGCCACGCCAGCCAGAATCCAGGCGTCGAAGAATATGAACGGGGACGGCTCGTTTCTCTCCGCTGGCGCCTGGGGTTGGGGCGACTGGCTGTTTCCCTGCTGCGGCGCGGCGGGCGGCTGGGATTGAGGCGCGCCCTCTACCCGTCCCTCGCCCGACGGGGCGGCAGGCGAGGAGTCAGCGGGGCCGGAATCCGCGGGGCTTGGGGCGCCAGCGGGGGCCTCCTGGCCGCGCTCGGATTCGGCTTGCGACAGCGCCGCCTGCCCGGGAGTTCGGGGAGTGGGAACGGCGACGACTGGCGGGGGAATGGGCAACCCGGCCCAACTGCTATCCAAGCCGTGATCATCGAACCCGTAGACGCTCACCAGCGCGACCTCGGACGGTGTCCTCCTGCCGATTTCAGTCAGGAACTGCCGGAACTTGTCCTCCCCGTATTCCTCGATGAGATGAGCAACAACGCTGACCGATTTCTGGTAGAAGAGGGGTATGGTCTCAGGAGTGCCCGACACGGATGTCATCGCCTTCAGGTGCGGCGTTCGCCGGTACAGGTCGGAACTGCTGCGGATGCGGACGTCGGGTTCCATGTACGTGGCGAAACCCTCATTCAACCAGGCAGGCACCTCCACGTTCCTCTGTCCCAGCGCGTCCCGCAACAAGAGATGCGTGGACTCGTGGACGATGATCCGCCGGTCTAGGCCCTGCCCAACGAAAACCCGCTGCTCCGGGAAAGCGTATCCGGCGAAAGTGCCGTGGTCGGTCGTGGTCTGGCTGGTGACGGGAAAGGCGGCATTGGCGTCGGCGTAGCTGTTGTAGATTACGCCCTTGAAACCGGTCGCCTGTTCCAGTTGCAGCAACTCCTGTACCCGGGCCAGGTCATCCCGGAGCACTCGGGCGTAGTCCTCAACGCGGGATTCCCTGATGTCGTGGTAGATCAGTTCCAGGGGGCCGATGTTTACCCGCCGCCAGTCGAACCGCCCGTCCAGGTATTCCACGACAGCGGGTTGGGTCTTGACCACCTTGCCCTCAATGTTGCGTACCTCGAAATAGTATTCAACATCGGCGCCGGGAGCGATGTAGGTGGATTCCTGAACAGGGACGGACTGGGTGGCCACTATTCGGCCACCGTCATTCCCCCGAAAGCGGGAATCGAAATCAGCGTAGGCATAACCCCACTGGCGAGAGCCCGCGGCGCGGTAGTAGACCCGCACCTCCTCTATCTCGACATCTGACTCGATGGTGATGCCGAGCTCGACCCCGGACGGGTAGTTAACGTGCTGAGATATTCCCACCACGCGGGGCTCGCCCCCGGCAGCGGATACTACCGCCGGTGCCGGGCCGCCGATGACGAGGAACACGGCGAACAGCAGGGCCAGCACAGCGCGTAGGGGCAACCCTCGTGGTTGCCCATTTGACCGGACGCAAAGACCCAAAAGACACCGTTCCTCAGCTAGGTGATGCTCATTATACGCAGCGGAAAGGTCGCCGGACTTGCGCAGTTAAAGGCCATTCCCTCCCCCTCAGGGGGAGGGTTAGGGTGGGGGTGAACTCCTCAACTGCGTAACTCCTGTCAGTCATCACCGCCTTTCCCGTTCCTCAGCCCCCGCTCCATCGTCAGCAGGGCCTCCTTACGATGCAGTCCCCATCGGTACCCCGCCAGGCCGCCGTCTTTGCGGACGGCGCGGTGGCAGGGGATGATGGGCGCCACCGGGTTGGTGGCGCAGGCGCGGCCCACGGCCCTGCTGGCGCTGGGCTGGTCCAGGTCTCCGGCCATTTCCTGGTAGGTGCGGGTTTCGCCGACGGGAATCGCCTGCAACCGCCCCCAAACCCGCCACTGGAACGCGGTGGCCAGCACGTCCAGCGGCAGGTCGATATCGGTACTGCGGCCAGCCAGGTACTCTTGCAGCGAGGCAACCCATATCCTCAAGCCAGCGACATCCGGCGAGTCATCGTCGGGGGCTGTCCCAACCAGAGTGGCCGCGGGAAACTCCTGTTCCAGCTCTGCGATCAGCGCCGCAGGGTCATCGCCCAGCTTGACCGAGCAGATGCCCGTCGTGGTGCCCGCCACCAGCAGACCGCCCAGCGCGGAATCCGTCATGACGTAGCGGATGATCGCTCCGGCGCCGCCCTTGCGGTAGGTGGCTGGCGTCATTCCCAGTTGCCCGGCGGCGTGCTCGTAAAGGCGGCTGGAGGAGCCGAATCCGGCGTCGTAAACCGCGTTGGCCACCGTCTCGCCTTTCTTTACCAACGCCTTGAAACGCTCCATTCGCTTCCCCCTGGCGTACTGCGAAGGCGTCAGTCCCATCTCAAGTTTGAACAGCCTTTGCAGCCGGGAGGAACTGAGACCGACCGCCCGGCATACATCCTCAATGACTGGCAGAGATTCTGATTCCTCGATATGACGGTCAATGACGCGGCAGGCGGCTGCTACCAGCTCGGCATCCGTCTCGGCGCGGTCGGGATGGCATCGCAGGCAGGCGCGATAACCGGCCAGCCGAGCCTCATCGGGCGATTCGTAGAATGTCACCTTCGAACGGTGGGGCCGCTTTGCCGGACACGTGGGCCGACAGTATATGCCGGTCGAGCTCACGGCGCAGACAAAGACGCCGTCGTAGCTCCGGTCGTGGGATACCAGGGCGTCCCACATCGCTTCCGTGTCGAGATTCGTCTGCTGGATGCTGTTCTGAGTCATTTCAGGACTCCTGGGGGCGAATGATCCGGCTTTGGTCAGGCGGCGCGGGGACGGACGAAATGGGTCGAGTTGACCAGGGCCAGCAGGCGGCCGTCGCCATCTGTCACCCGCGTGGCGGCGGCCACCAAAGTGCGCCCCGGATGGGGAATCGTCGATTCGGCCACCAGCAACCCCTCCTGGATATTGCCCACAATCTGGCTGGAAATGGACACGGCCACCGGCAGTTGCTCCGGCTCCAACTCACCGCGGTACGCAGCCATGGAGGCGATGGTCGCCGCGGTGTCGGCCAGCGAGAGCATCACCCCGGCGTGCACGTAATAGTGCGGCGTGTAGACGCCGGGATGCACCGGTAGCTCGACCACAGCGCGCTCCGGGCCGGCCTCCATCACCCGCATTTTCAGGCGCGCCATCAGCGTTTCCTCGCCGTACTGATCGTTGAGCCACTGCGCCAATTCCTGGGGCGACAGACCGGCAGGCCACTTTTCCATGTAGATTCCTCGCTGAGCATAAGTTTGGATTCACCAAGGTTAGCCCATCCACCAAGCCATTTCTATCCGGTTTGCGGCTTCAAACTGGCCCGCGGAAAATTGCGAAGGACTTACGCAGATGAGAACTATCCCCTCCCCCTCAGGGGGAGGGTTAGGGTGGGGGTGAAATCCTCAACTGCAAGCTATCCCCTCTCCCTTCGGGAGAGGGTTAGGGTGAGGGCGTATCCCCCACTCTCGCGGAAACAGTGGATGACGGCCCCGCTTGCCTTTCGCGGGCATAGGGCAATTGTCACACACCATCTTAAATCCGCACCATTTCCGTCGTTCCCGGGCAATTCGATTTAGAATGCGTTTGTCATTCACAAGTCAGGGACGGGGACGTGGGAACGGGGAGCGGGGAGCGGGGAATGGGGAATGGGATGGTAAAATTACTTATCATAGCTATTGACCCTCCGGCGGCTGTCCCGATATCGCAGCCGGAGCAGGAGCGCAACAATGGAAGACCTGCTGGTACTCTCATCGGATTCTCACGTTTTCGAGCCGCCGGACCTGTGGACCGAGCGCATCGACGCCGAGTTCCGCGACCGCGCCCCGCGCATGCAGCGCGTCGGCGACGTCGACCATCTGGTCGTGGAAAAGGACCAGATGATTGCTGGCATAGGACTAATCTCCAACGCCGGCGCCCGGTTCGATAACCCGGAGCAGATCTCCGCCCATGGCCGGTTCGAGGACGTGCATGAGGGCGGCTACGACCCCGACCAGCACATCCGGGATATGAAAATCGACGGCGTCTCAGGCGAGCTGCTGTATCCGTCGCAGGGGCTCTTCTATTACAAGGTAGAGGACTCCCGGCTGATGTCGGCCATTTTCCGCACCTACAACGACTGGCTGGCCGAGTTCTGCTCCACCAACCCCGACCGGCTCAAGGGCGTGGCGATGATCAACCTGGACGACGTGTCCGAGGGAGTCGCCGAGTTGGAGCGCTGCGCCCGGATGGGGATGGCCGCCGCCATGATCACCGAATACCCGGTAGAGGACCGGCGCTACGACAGCCCGGAGTACGAGCCGTTCTGGGCCGCGGCGCAGGATCTGGACATGCCGGTAAGCCTGCACACCGCCACCCGCCGCGAGGGCCGGAGCCGGGGGGCAGGCGCAACCTCGGTGCGCGTTGCCAGCGGGCGGGCCACCAAGGTCTTCTACCCCGCCACGTCCATGTGCGACATGATTTTCTCAGGCGTGTTCGAGCGCTACCCCAAGTTCAAGCTGGCCATCGTGGAGTTTGAGCTGTCGTGGGCGCCCTACCTGCTGGACTCCATGGACTACACCTACATCGAGAGGCAGGAGGAGGCGTCCTACCGTTTCAAAGGCGACGTGCGCCCCAGCGATTTCTTCCGCAGCAACGTCTACCTCAGCTTCCAGGAGGACGCCGTGGGAATCCGGCTGCGCGACGTGATCGGCGTTGACCGGCTGATGTGGGGCAGCGACTACCCGCACTCCGAGTCCACCTTCCCCCGCTCCCGCGAGGTGCTGAGCGAAATCCTGGAGGGCGTGCCAACGCACGAGCAGGCCAGCATAGTCGGCGGCGCGGCAGCGGAACTGTACGGGTTCGAGCACGCCAGGGTGGCCGTTCCCATCTCGTAATACCAAAACTGGATTCGATACAATGTTCCCACCGAACATGCGACACAAGTAGAGACTTGGAGACACCATGAAACAGGTATTCAAGGCAATCCTCCATGGCGACCGCGTCGAGTGGCTCGACGGCGCCCCCGAATCAGACGACCCAATTCAGGTCTATGTCTCGGTTACGGAAGTAAAGAGGGATGACGACCCGGAGCCAGGCCAAAAATCGATGGTCGAGTTGTTTCAGGCTTTAGCCGATTCAGGTGCATTTGCCGACATAGAAGACCCGGTCGCCTGGCAGCGTGAGCAACGCAAAGACCGCCCACTTCCCGGTCGAGATATCGATGTTGATCGATAGCAACATCATGATAACTGCCGCTAAACCCGGCAATTTGGAATTGGCGCGTTTTCTTTACTCTATCAGTCGATCGGTTTCCATAATTACCTACATTGAGTCATTCGGATACCATTCCCTTTCTGAGACTGAAAGAAACGACCTCCAGGAGATTTTCGGGCATTGCCACATTTTGCCCCTGACCGGCGCCATCGCCGACCGGGCCATCGCCCTCCGGCAGCAGCGGCGCATGGGGCTGGGAGATGCGATCATCGCCGCCACCGCTCTCGCCCACAATCTCGTGCTGGTTACGCGCAACACGGAGGACTTTCGCTGGATTGGCGGACTCGAACTGCTGGACCCACTCTCAACCTAAATTAAGGAGCCGGAACGATGCTGGATATGCTGATCAAGGGCGGACAGGTCGTTA
Source organism: Dehalococcoidia bacterium (assembly GCA_963664375.1). Classification (GTDB taxonomy): domain Bacteria; phylum Chloroflexota; class Dehalococcoidia; order Lucifugimonadales; family UBA3495; genus VXOI01. The sequence goes on along the minus strand of OY761449.1, from coordinate 895,091 downwards.
CCCCATCGGGGGTCGGTAACTGGGACGTGGGGGTGCAGGGCGAGCGAATTGTCGCCGTCGCCCTCCCCGGCGTGCTGCCGGAGGAGGGCTCGACGGTCATCGACGCCGCGGGCAAGATCGTCGTGCCCGGCGGCGTGGAGGCACATGCCCACGCCGCGGCCAACGTGCAGCCCGGCGCCCGCGAGTCGGTCCCCGGCACGCCCAACGCCGGCCCCGCGGTACACTCCCTGGGCGCAATCTGGGGCGGCACCACCACGGTCGTCGACTTCGCGCCGGTGCCCAGCGAGGGCGACCTGGCCGCCGGAATCCACGATTTCATGAACGTCTGGCAGGGCAACGCCTATACCGACTACACCACTCACTGCATCTACCGCGAGGGCAACTCCCCCGACTCCATCGCCCGCTTCCACGAGCTGGTCGAGGCGGGATTCCCCAGCGTCAAGATATTCACCACCAACATCCGTCCTCCCGGAGCCGAGGGCGCAAGCCTCACGCCCGTCGGCCGCATTGACACCGGCCGCCTCGGCGACCTGATGGAGCAGATGCACCGCCACGGCGGCGTGCTGGCCGTCCACGGCGAGGACGACGAGCTGGTGATGTACAACTACCTCATGGCCCAGCAGCGCGGCCTGTGGGACTGGCACAACGTCCACCTGATTCACTCCAAGACCGTCGAGGACCTGGCCTTCCGCCACGTGGTGCGGCTGGCCCAGCGCACCGGAGTCGGCATGTACTTCGTCCACGTCACGGCCAGCGACGGAGCGGACGTGATCTCCGAGGCCCGGGCCGCTGGCATGCCGGTCTACGGCGAGGTGCTGACCCTGGCCCTGTCGTTTGAGGCGGAGCGGTACAAGGAATCCGACGGGATGAAGTACCACACCTACCCTTCCCTCAAGTTCGAGGAGGACCGCAACGTGCTGTGGGACGGCATCATGAACGGCGACCTGTCGTTCACCGCCACCGACAGCAGCTTTACCACCTACGTCGACAAGACGGCTGGCCGGAACGTGCGCGACATCCGCGGCGGCAACGTTGGCATCGAGATCCGCATGGGCGTCAACTACACCGAGGCGGTGGTCAAGCGCGGCATGCCGCTGGAGCGGTTCGTCGACGTGACCTCGGCCAACGCCGCCAAGCTGCTGGGCATGTACCCCCGCAAGGGCTGCATCGCGGCGGGCAGCGACGCCGACTTTGCCATCATCGACCCCGAGTTCAGGAAGGCACTGGAGCTGTCCGACCTGCACGTCCGGGACTACAACCCCTGGGAGGGCTGGGACGTGGAGGGCTGGCCCACCACCGTCATCCTGCGCGGCAAGGTGATGATCGACAACGGCCAGCTCCTCGGCGACGGCAACGACGGCCGCCTCATCCTGCGCAAGGTGGACCAGTCGGTGCTGAACCGGCCCGCGTTCTAGGGGGCTTGCGTCAAACCGCCCGTCATTCCCCCTGGACTCCGGCTTTCGCCGGAATTCAGGGGATACAAGAGGATGTTTAATAAGTTCCCTCAAACAGCGGGCTGAACATCCGCCGGGCCTGCGCGAAGGCCGCCGTCGCAGGACGGTGTGCGACGAATTCCCTCCCCCTCTTGGGGGAGGGCTAAAGCCTGCCCCACAAAAGCGAGAACGGAGGGATCCCTTCGCAACATTCTGACCGGAGTATTCGGGAATATGACCTATGAGTGGGACGAGGCAAAGCGGCGTGAGACCCTGGAAACGCGGGGAGTCGATTTCGAGGAAATATACGATTTCGATTGGGACGCCTCAATGAACTGGCCCAGCAACAGACATGGTGAAGAGCGTCAGGTCAACTTGGGCATGATCGGAGATCGCCTGTATCATGTGGTATGGGTCTGGCGCGGCGAAAACAGGCGAATCATCAGCTTGCGAAAAGCCAACAGACGGGAGGTTAGAGTGTATGACACGCAAGAAACGTGAAATCATCATTCCATCTGAAGAAGAGGACGCCATCATCAACGCCCAGATCGCCGCCGACCCGGACGACTTCGAGTGGACCGAAGAACATTCCTTCAACGCCGTGTCCTACCCGGAGTTGCTGGCCTTACACCCTGAACGCGCAAAGGACCCCCTATTCGCCAACACCAAGCCAGCAAAGTCGATCAATGTCGGTATTGATCCCGATATTGCCAAGCATTTCCACAAAGATGGCGGACATTGGAAAAGACGCCTTAACCAGTTCCTCCGCGAGGCCGTGTTCGGCAACGGCGATGCAGGGGAATAATGGTACGCCGGGGAAACGGCGCTGAGGGACAGTTTCCGCTACAAGAGCCGCGAATTCGGCAGCCTGGACATCTGGCGGTCCAGCGTCAGAACCTCCAGCCCGGCGCTATGGTAGCCGTTGTCAATCAGGCGATCCATCAAGCCCGCCCCGCCGCGGGATTGCAGAGCCTCAATGACGGACTGCCCGTTTAACGGGGCTGCCAAGCCGCTGGTCAGTGCATCAATTAACGAGGAGCGCGCTTCCGAATCCGAAACCCCGTAATGGTGCATCAGGGCAATGTATGCCTCGCCAACGACTTGATTCGAGGCGAATACTCCTATGCCCTGCTCCTCCACCAAGATACGAAGCTGCTGGACGCAATATTCAAAGTCCCTTTCGGGCTGTCTTGAGGTAAGTCTCACCAGGACAGAGGTATCAATCCCTAAACTTGGGGGCACAGATTTCCTCCCGGAACTTTCGGATGTCGAAGGGCGGATGATCGGGCGGTATCTTGTCTCTCAGAGTTCCCAGCTTGGAGAAGTCGATCTTCCGCCTGCGCCGCAGGACGAAACCGTCGTCGCTTTCCTTCAGTTCCAGTTGGTCGCCCGGCTCCACTCCCAGCGCTTCCAGCACCTGCGCTGGCAGGGTGATTTGCCGCTTGGCTGTCACCTTGACTATCATTCCGCATCTCCTGGCCGTGGTACAGCCTGTTCATTATAACCGCATAAACGCCCGGTTCGCCGCAGGGCCTTTTAATAGTTCCCTCTCCCTCCGGGGGAGGGTTAGGGTGGGGGCGTCCCCTGCGGTACGGCAAAGCTACTTATGCCAGCGATTTCACCCTCACCCCAACCCTCTCCCTCAAGGGAGAGGGAGAATTAAAAGACCCTGGGTTCGCCGGGGTTCCATTCCCCTGTGATATATTCGTACCATGCCCGACTACCCCCTCATCGAGCGTTACTATGCCAGCCTGGCCGAACTGGTCGAGTTCGGCGGCTCGGACAACGAGCAGAGCATCCGCGCCGCCTTTCAGAACTGCCTGGCCGCCTACTGCGCCGCCCACCGCGAGCGGCTGGCCCTCGTGCCGGAACTCCGCGCCGCCGCCGTCATCCCCGACGGCACGGTGAAAGACGCCCTGCGCATGACCCGCGGCCACTGGGAAGCCAAGGACAGCCACGACGACCTGGACGCCGAAATTCAGGCCAAGTTCAACCGCGGCTACCCCCGCGACAACATCGTATTCGAGGATTCGCGGGTGGCCGTGCTGTTCCAGAACGGCGAACAGGCCATGCGGGTGGACATGGCCCGCCCCGCCGACCTGCACCGGCTCATCACCCGCTTTCTCGATTACGAACTGCCCGAAATCGGGGAATTCCGCCAGGCGCAGCAACAGTTCAAGGCCGACCTGCCCGCCGTGCTGGACAACCTGCGCGATGCCGTGGCCGACGCCGAGGCTGGCAACGGCGGCTACCGCGCCGGGGCCGCCAGGTTCCTCGAACTGTGCCGCCGCACCATCAGCCCCGCCGTCTCCAACGCCGACGTGCGCGAAATGCTGTTGCAGCACATCCTCACGCAGGACATTTTCCTGCGCGTGTTCGCCGAAGACCAGTTCCACCGCGAAAACAACATCGCCCGCCAGCTCTCCGCCCTGGAGCAGACCTTTTTCACCGGCGACGTGCGCCGCCAGGCCATTGACCGCCTGCGGGCCTACTACGGCGCAATCGGCCGCGCCGCCGACGAAATCGCCGAGTACGCCGAAAAGCAACAGTTCCTCAAGGCGGTATACGAGGACTTCTACAAGGCGTACAACCCGGCCGCCGCCGACCGCCTCGGCGTGGTCTACACCCCCAACGAGGTCGTGGATTTCATCATCCGCGGCGCGGATTACCTGCTGCATAAGCATTTCGGGCGCGGGCTGGCCGACGACAACGTGCAGATTCTCGACCCGGCCACCGGCACCGGCACTTTCGTCACCGGCCTGATCGACTACCTGCCCCTTGACCGGCTGGAACACAAGTACCGGCGCGAAATCTACGCCAACGAGGTCGCTATTCTGCCCTACTACATCGCCAACCTGAACATCGAGTACAGCTACCGCGAGCGCACCGGCCGCTACCTGGAGTTCCCCAACCTCTGTTTCGTGGACACGCTGGACAACCTGGACTGGCAGCAGGCCGGGGCCAGCGGCGGCGCAGTCACCCGCCAAGCCGCTTTCAACCTCGGCGGCCTGTCCGAGGAAAACTGGATCCGCGTCCAGGAACAGAACGAAAAGCCCATCAGCGTCATCATCGGCAACCCGCCCTACAACGCCAATCAGCAAAACGAAAACGACAACAACAAGAATCGGGAGTACCCTGACATAGACCGCCGCATCAGCGAGACCTACGTCAAGGCCAGTTCCGCGCAAAAGACCAAGCAATACGACATGTACAAGCGGTTCCTGCGCTGGGCCAGCGACCGGCTGGACGACGACGGGATTATCGCTTTCGTCACCAACCGCGCCTACGTGGACACCAGGCAGGATGACGGATTCCGGCAGCTTGCCGCCAAAGAATTCAGCGACCTTTATATCCTGGACTTGGGTTCGGACGTGCGCCGCAACCCGAAAATTTCAGGCACTACCCACAATGTATTTGGCATTCAGACCGGCGTTGCCATCGGATTCTTTGTGCGGGAAAAGGCCAAACTGGGCAATTGCAGTATCCACTACGCCCGCCGTGAGGACGCCGAGCTTGCGGTGGACAAGTTGGCCTATCTGCGTGAGGCCAATTTGGATGAGATTGCCTTTGACGGCATTACTCCCGACGCCAAGAACAATTGGCTCAATCAATCCAACAGCGATTTCGACAAGCTGATGCCCCTTGCCAACCGGCAAACCAAGCTCGCCAAGACTGCGGCGGACGAACAGGCCGTTTTCGGGTTGTACTCGATGGGGGTTGTTACCAACAGGGACGAATGGGTGTATGACTTTGATGCCGACAGTCTCGGCAGGAAAGTTCGCGCGTTTATCAACCTGTATGAGGAAAGCCGAGCCGAACACGGCGGCAAGGATGTTGATAACGATACTCTTGGCACGGCAATAAAATGGACACGCGACCTTAAACGGCAATTGCGTCTCGATACGCCGAATGTCTTTGACCGGGGGAGTATTAGGTCAACATTGTTCCGGCCATTCGTAGGTAAGTCGCTGTATTTCAATCAAAGCCTGAACGAGATGCAATATCAATTGCCCGACGTCTTTCCGATGGGCTCAGATGATGAGAACAAGGTGATATGTTTTTGCGTCAACGGAAAGGACTTTTTTGTACTAGCCGCGAGCAAGGTCTTTGATTTGCATTTCACTGGCGACACCCAATGCCTGCCGCTGTACCGCTACACGGCGGAGGGCGAGCGGGTGAGCAACGTCACCGATTGGGGGCTGCGGCAGTTCCGCGAGCATTACGGCGACGGCGGCATCACCGCCGAGGACATCTTCGCCTATGTGTACGCTATGCTGCACGACCCGGCCTACCAGCAGCGATATGAGGTTGACCTGCTGCGGGAGTTCCCGCGCCTGCACTTCTACCAGGAGTTCGCCCCGTGGGCCGGGTGGGGCCGCAAGCTGCTGGACTTGCACATCGGGTTCGAGTCGGTAGAGCCGTATCCGCTGGAGCGGGTGGATTCCCGCTTGCGCGGGAATGACGAAGGGGCCGGACAGGATGAACCGGATGGGGTTAGTCCGAGGGTGATACTGCGGGCGGACAAGGAGCGGGACGTCATTGTCCTGGACAGCGAGACCACGCTAACCGGGGTGCCGTACCAAGCGTGGCTTTACCGCCTGGGCAGCCGCTCCGCCGTAGAGTGGGTGCTGGACCAGTACAAGGAGCGCAAGCCCCGGGACCCGACAATACGCCAGCGTTTCAACGCCTACCGCTTTGCCGACCACAAAGAGCGGGTCATAGACCTGCTGCGGCGGGTCTGCGCCGTCAGCGTCGAAACGATGCGGATTGTTGATTACGAGCTTGACGTTATGACCGATATAGACCCGGACGAGGGCCTGGAGTTGAACCCGGAGTTTGCCGCCAGACTGCAAGCCTCCATAGACGCGAGAGCCGCAGGCGAGCCCGCTGACGAAATTGAGCATCGCAGCAGGTCTTACCGAAGATAGCCCAAACGTCCATAATCCCCCCGGCGCCCCCCGCGATAGCCGTCCATGTCTAGTACACTGGAACCGACCCCGCGAAACCCAACCGCCGGACAGCCGCAGGAGAGCCATGACAACGCCAAAAGCCGCCGAGCAATCCGAAACCGCCGAAAAAGCCGAGGCCGCCGAGCAAACCGAGGCCACCGGAAAAGCCGAGGCCGCCGAGCAAACCGAAACCGCCGGAAAAGTTGAGGCTGCCGAGCAAACCGAAACCGCCGAGCAAAAGGCATCCGACCTGACCGTGTCCCAACTGCGGGAACTAATCCGCGAGGTCGTGCTGGACTGCATAGACGAGAGGTACGAGGATTTCCACCTGGATTTGGAAATCAATCCCGAATTTGCTGCCGGGCTGCTGGAATCGGCACGGGAAGCTAAAAAAGCCGGGATGCCAACGATTCCCGATGAGCAAATTGCGGAGATAGAAACGTATATCCGGGAGCGCAGTCAGTAATGAATTACGCCGTGGAATTTACTGCGCAAGCCCAAGATGACTTGTCCCGCCTGGACCCGACCGCGGAGCGGCGGGTGCGCAACAAGGTTTACGAGATGGCGGCATCCGCAGCGTCATGGCCCCATGAAGCGTTAACCGGGCCGTTCCGAGGTTATCTTCGGTTGCGCGCCGGGGCTTACCGGGTCTTGTATGTCTGCGATCACGCGGGGCGAAGGATAGCCGTTCACGAAGTCGGCCACCGCAGAGGCATTTACGGCTAGGTATTCTCAACGTGTGTTGGTATTCCCATGTAGGGGCGCACAGCCGTGCGCCCTGGCCCCTGGTTCCGGCACAATTCTCTCCTGCGCAGACACGGGCGCACGTCCCTCGACGCGCTCGGGAGTGCGCCCCTACGCGGCGGGGCCAAGCAGACAAATCGCGTCCAATACCCGCGCGTGTTGAGAATACCGCTGACAGCGCGGGGTTGATTTACCCGGCGGATTCGGGATAGCATCTTGCTACTGGCTGCAAGCGCCGTCCGGCCTGTGAATATTGGGCATTAGGAGCTTCCGTGACTCTGTTATCCGAAACCCCCGCCACCAAGGGCGACATTGAGGCGCTCCGAAACGAGTTGCGCAATTACGCCACCAAAGGTGACATCGACTCCCTCCGCGACGAGATGCGCACCTACTATGCGTCAAAAGCTGACGTGTCGGATGTGAGAGTTGAAGTGTCAGATGTGAGAGTTGAAGTGTCGGGTGTGAAAGTTGAAGTGGCAGGTGTGAGATCTGACGTGTCTGATTTGAGAGCTGACATGGCGGAGATGAAGTCCGAACTGATCAAGTGGATGGTAGGGCTGATGTTTGGCGCAGCGGCGGCCGCCACCGGCCTTGCCGTCCTGATTGAGCGAATAACGTGAGCTGCGCTGAACGTTCGCGCGCCCGGAGTCCCGGCAACACCCCTGCGCCGGAAATGCCAACCGGCCCGATGCCATCCCCGATTTTCCCCGGCGCGCCCGCCAGCAAGCCATCGGCGGGAGGCTGCGCCCCTCGTGGCTGAACCGCCTGCTACCGACCTCTCCGGCAAGATTCCACGCTGGCCGGGGCTTTTCTTTTCAAGGGCCAATTCCCCCTATCGCGATCTCCTCTACCGCTGCGTTGCCGAGTTGGTCGGCACCTGGCTGATGGTGTTCGTTGGCACCTCCGTCGTGGCCGCCGCCGTGCTCACGGGGGCGCAGGCGGGGCTGTGGCAGGTGGCGGTGGTCTGGGCGCTGGGCGTGTCCATGGCCATCTACCTGACCGGGGCCGTGTCGGGGGCACACCTCAACCCGGCGGTAAGCCTGGCATTCGCCATCTTCCGGCCCAGGGACTTTCCGGCGCGGTGGCTGCTGCCCTACTGGGCCGCGCAGTTGCTGGGGGCGGCGCTGGCCGGGCTGACCGTGCTGGCGCTGTACGGCTCGTTCATACGCCGGTTCGAGGAACTGAACGGGCTGGAGCGCGGCGAGCCGGGCAGCCAACTGTCCACCATGATGTTCGGCGAGTATTTCCCCAACCCCGGCATGATGGGGGTCGACGGAGCGGCGCGGGCGCTGGTGTCTCCCCTGGAGGCCGCGGCGGTGGAGGCGCTGGGCACGGGCATACTGGTGCTGATGATTTTCGCGCTGGTGGACCGGCGCAACAGCAGCCTGCCAGTCAAGTGGCTGGCCCCGGTGTTCATCGGCCTGACGGTCGCGATGATCATAAGCATGATGGCCCCGCTGACCATGGGGGGCTGGAATCCGGCCCGCGACTTCGGCCCGCGGCTGGTGTCGTACTTCGCCGGATGGGGCGGGATGGCGATACCGGGGCCGTCGGGCGGGTTCTGGGCCTACATCGCCGGGCCGCTGGCGGGCGGCCCCATAGGCGCGGCGGTCTACGAGTTCCTGATACGCCCGGCGTTCCCGCCGGGGGACAGCGGGGACTAGCCGGACGATTGCATAGTAATTGTCTGAATCAGGATAGGGCCTACGCAGTTGAGCAAAAATTCCCTCTCCCTTGAGGGAGAGGGTTAGGGTGAGGGTGAAATCCCCAACTGCGTAACTCCTATCAGGATTCAGACAAATAACCGATGGTGAATGAATGGGTAAACTCTACCGTCATTCCCGGCAGCCGCGGGAATCCAGTGCGAACCCCATGTATTCATCATTTCCGCAATTGACCCTCTGGATTCCCGCATTCGCGGGAATGACGGGCCAATTTGACGACACTGCCTAGAGGGTGTGTGCCATATCCGTCAAGCCTACCGAAAGCTACCTTGTGTTGCCGTCGGCTGGTAGGGGCGCACAGCCGTGCGCCCCTACGGATGAATAGGAGGACGCCCCCACCCCAACCCTCCCCCTGAGGGGGAGGGGGTTTTTGAGACAGTTTGTTGGCGCAATTTCCGGCAAAGGGAAAGGGGCAGCCGATTGACGGCTGCCCCTTCGCGGGCTGTGCGGTCTGTCCCGGCGGGCGCGTTGCGGGCAGGATTCCGCCGTTGCGCGCCCGCCTCGTGGCGGGTGGGAGCGGGTTCACGCTCCCGGTGAAAAGATAAGTGCGTCCTAGCGGACTTGCTGTGGCTCGCCGAAGTACTGGGTGGTCAGGGTGGCGGTGGCCGGCCCCGAGAGGACGTCGATGCCCCGGCGGACGGAGGAGGTGATGTTGCTCAGCTCCTGCTCCAGGGTGCGGAGGCTGCGCAGGGCATAGGCGTCGGCCTCGGAGCGGGTGGCCTCGGCCTGGGCCTCGGCCTGCTCCACCATGCGGCGGGCGCGGTCTTCGGCGTCGCGCAGCATGTTGGCGGCGCGCTGCTCGGCCTGGGCCTGGATCTCGTGCTTGTCCACGCGCTCGCGGTAGTCGTCCTCGGCCTGGGACTTGGTGCGGCGGGCGTCGGTCTGGGCCAGGTTGATGATGTGGTCGCGCTGCGAGAGCACTTCCTCGGCGGCCCGGATTTCCTTGGGGACGGTCAGGCGGAGCTGGTCGACCAGTTCCAGGGCCTTGGCGCGGTCCACCAGGATGTGGCCACCGGCGCGGGCCGCCTTGCTGGTGTCGATCATAGTCTCCAGCTTGTCGATGACATTAATAATATCTATGATAACCCCCTCTTCCGGTCACTCTTCCTCGAGGACCGGGTCTCCGAATTTGGAATACAGAGCTTCCGCCACGTTGGGAGGGACCATCTCCCTGATGTTTCCGCCTAGCCTGGCAACCTCCTTCAAAAGACTGGCGCTCACAAAGACATAATCCTGTGAGGTCATAAAGCAAACCAGGTCCACTTCCGGCTCCAGCTTGCTGTTCATGAAGGCCATCTCGAATTCGTACTCGAAGTCGTAGCCGCTGCGCAGCCCCCTCACCACCACGCCAGCGCCGATGTCCCGGGCGAACCGGACGGTCAGCCCCGAGTATTTCACCACCCGCACGTTGGACAGGTGGCCGATTGCCTGCTCGAACAGGGCCACCCGTTCGTCGGTGTCGAACAGCAGGTTCTTGGACGGCGTGTCGTACACCGCAACCACCACCTCGTCGAATAGCTTGGCGGCGCGGCTGGCGATGTCCAGGTGGCCCACCGTTACCGGGTCAAAACTGCCGGGATAGAGCGCAATCACCATGCTTGTTCTTCCGTAATCTCCCGGGGGCCGGAATCCGTTGCCCCCTGCCGTTCTTCCGGTTGTTCCTCGGTGTCGCTGGTGTAGATGCTCACGGCGTTGTCGCCGTACTGCCGGAAAACAACGCGCCGCAGGCTGCCGTAGGCGGCGCGGAGTTCGGTCTGCCGGGAATGCCCCGCGACCACTGCCGCGCCCGGGGCCACCAGCCCGCCCGTGCCGGAAATAGCCTCCAGCACCCCGTGGAACGCTCCCATCCGGTAGGGAGGGTCCAGCAGCACCAGGGAGTAGGGGCCGGTGAGCCGGTTCAGCGTCCTGGCCGCGTCTCCCTGGCGGACGTCCGCCGCATCGCCGTACCCGATGGCCGCCAGGTTCTCGCGGATGACGGCGCACTGCCTGCGGTCGCGCTCCACGAAATCGGCCCACGCCGCTCCCCGGCTCAGCGCCTCGATGCCGAGGCTGCCAGTGCCAGCGAACAGGTCCAGGACCCGCTTGCCACCGTACTGCGATGGTTCCAGAATGTTAAAGACCGCCGCCCGCACACGCTCGGTGGTAGGCCGGACACCCGGGGCCACTGCGCCCCTGAGACGCCTGCCCCGGGCCTCGCCGCCTGCTACTCGCATGGCTTAGACAAGAAAAAATTATACAAGGCAACTGGCCGTTTTCATAGAAAATTTGGCGCAAGTTTAACACAAATTTAAGAAAATACTCAGAATATCGACCGGGATGGACGGCCTTTTATTTCTCCCTCTCCCTTGAGAGGGTGTGTGACAATCGCCTTTTGCGGACAACGCGAACAACATGGACGCCAAAGCGGTATCCTTTCGTTTCTGCGAGAGTAAGGAGACGCCCTCACCCTAACCCTCTCCCGGGGGGAGAGGGAACTATTGAAAGGCCCGCCGACGCGCTGGATTCGGTTGACGCTTAACAACCGCTGTGCTACTATCCGGCCCACGGCGTAATCCGTAAAGCTATGACTTTGCGCCCCGCGCCGACAGCCCAGCCCGATGCCAGACTGGTACTTTTTCGTGCCTGCATGCGATCCATGCGCCGCGGAGTACAGGACACCGGGACGAAATAGGGGACCACAAACCCGATGAGCTTCAGCCAGCACCTGGCCGCCTTCACCCCCGATAGGGACACGGTGCTGACCGTCGGCGTGTTCGACGGCGTCCATCTGGGCCACAGGCACCTGCTCAACCACCTCATCGACTGGGCCTCCCCTGGCTGCGTCCCCTCCGTGCTCACCTTCTCCAACCGGCCGGTCACCGTGTTCCGGCCCGGCACCTTCCCCAGCTACCTTACCACGCCGGAGCAGAAACTTGACCTGCTCAGAGAGGCGGGAATCGAGCTGGTGGTTCCCCTGGAGTTCACGCAGGAACTGTCCCAGGTAACCGCCCGCCAATTCGCCGAACTCCTCAGCGAAAGGATGCGGATGAAGGGCCTGGTACTGGGCCCCGATTCCGCGCTGGGCAAGGGCCGCGAGGGCGATCTGGCATTCATGCAGGCCGAGGGCGAACGCCTGGGGTTCTGGGTGCGCACGGTGCCGCCCCTGGAGATAAACGGCCGCCCGGTGAAAAGCCGCGTGGTGCGCGAGGCATTGGTCGCTGGCGACGTTGCCGACGGCGCCGGGCTGCTGGGACGCAACCACTGCCTCAGCGGGACGGTGGTGGTCGGCGACCAGAGAGGCCGGACGCTGGGCTTCCCCACGGCCAATATCAACGTCTACCCGGGTCTGCTCTGGCCCGGCGACGGCATCTACGCCACCTGGGCCCATTTCGGCGGGAAGCGCCACCTCTCGGCCACCTCCATCGGCGTTCGCCCCACTTTCGGCCTGACGCAACGGCTGGTGGAGGTGTACGTGATGGATTTCAGCGGCGATCTCTACGGGCAGCAAATGACCGTCGAATTCGTCGGGAAAGTGCGAAACCAGGAAACATTCGCGGATATCGACGCGCTGATTGACCGCATTGGCAAGGACGTTGACGAATCCCGCACCGTCCTGTCCCAGGCCGAGTCCACGTTCTCCCAGACTGCTGACGGGCAATAGCGAATGACGACGCTCAACCCCGAAACCCTGGACACAATAATAAATCGCGGCGTGAGCGAGATAATCTCCCGCGAGGAATTCGTCCGTCTCCTGAATTCCGGCCGCTCCCTGCGCCTCAAGATGGGGTTCGACCCCAGCAGGCCGGACATCCACCTGGGCCACGTCGTGGGCCTGCGTAAGCTGCGCCAGTTGCAGGACATGGGGCACCAGGTCATCCTGATCGTCGGCGACTGGACCGCACAGATCGGCGACCCCAGCGGGCAATCGGCCACACGCCCCATGCTCACCCACGAGCAGGTGATGGAAAACGCCCAGTCATACCTGCGACAGTTCTTTAAGGTGGTGGACGAGGAGCGCACCCAGGTCGTCCAGCAGAGCGAGTGGTTCGGCAGTTTCAACCTGGCCGACGTAATCAGGTTGACCGGGAAATTCACCGTGGCCCAGTTCCTCCAGCGGGCCGACTTTGCCCAGCGATACGCCGAGGGGCGCGCCATCGCCATCACCGAACTGCTTTACCCGTTGCTGCAAGCCTACGATTCGGTCGCCATCGAATCGGACGTGGAGTTCGGCGGCACCGACCAGATGTTCAACCTGCTGGTGGGGCGCGAACTGCAAGGGATGATGGGCCAGACGCCGCAGCAGTGTTTCATGATGCCCATTCTGGTCGGCACCGACGGCGTGCAGAAGATGAGCAAGAGCCTGGACAACTACGTGGCCGTGGACGAACGCCCCGAGGACATGTTCGGCAAGGTTATGTCCATCGGAGACAACCAGATCGTCAACTACTACGAACTGCTGACCGATCTGCCGTCGTCCAGTCTTGCCGACCTGCAAAGCGACCTGGCCCAGGACAGGGTCAACCCAATGGAGCACAAGAAACGGCTGGCGTGGGACATCACCAGCCAGTTTCACGACTCCCCCTCAGCGGACTCCGCGCAGGCGCATTTCGAGCGGGTAGTGCAGGGCCGCAACCTGCCCGACGAGATGCCAGAGCTATCGCTTTCCGAGATTCGTCAACTGGCAGGGGCGGATGACAGCGCCATCCGCGCCGACCGCCTGCTGGTTGCGACCGGTCTGGCTGCCAGCAATGCGGAGGCCCGCCGCCTGTTGTCGCAGGGAGCGGTGGAGTTGATGGCCGCATCGGGCAGTTCCGCCCGCCTTGCCGACGAACGCGCTCCCGTCAGCCCCGCGGCGGGAGATGTGCTGCGGGCTGGCCGCCGCCGGTTCGTGCGCTTTGTCGCTCCCTGAAAATAGTCTCTTGATGGCTACGTTCCCGACGGCCGGGCTAAGAATCTGAGGAGCCGTCGCCGTTCTGCTGGCGCAGCCTCTCGTTCTCTTCGCGCAGGTCTTCGATGGTCTGCTGGAGCGTTCGGATGACTTCGGTCTGGCCCTCTTTTTGCCCTTCGCCGTTGCCATTGCCGTTGCCGTTTTCCCTGGTCAAAGCGGCTATCAGCGCAACCATCATCTCCTGGTGCCGCCGCTCCATGTTGTTCATCTCCAGGCGGCGCTGGTTCTCGTCTTGGCGGCGCCGCTCATCTTCCCGTTCCTCACGGCGGATTTGCGCGGCCAGCAATTCCTGGTGGCGGCGTTCGGTGTTGGCCTCGTTTTCCTGGCGTTCCAGGCGTCTCGCTCTGAGGTCGAAATAGCTGGACAGCAATTGCGGCACTCCCAGGACGGCGAGCATTATGGCGATGTATGCTCCCGCCGACAGGTAAATGACAAATTGGGGCAGTTCCATGGCGGCAATTATAATAGCAATTGAGAAATTCCGGTATTCTCAGCATGTGTTGGCATTGTCTCAAATTCCGCCCGCGTTGACACCCATCGCGGCGTGTGACTAGACTGAACCGCGGTGGCCTCGTAGAGACGAGAGCGCCAACCCGTAACCCGCACTCGACGGAGGTAGTCCCTTTGAATCCTGACCGGGAATTTGAGCAACTGAAAGACCGCGTCGCCGACTGGCGGGGCAAACAGGACCCGGCGGCCCAGCGGCGCCCGGAGTTCCGCACGCCATCGCAGATACCGGTCGACCAGGTGTACACCGCCGTTGACACCGCAACCGACGGCCGTGTCATCGGCGACGACCTGCCCGGAGAGTTCCCCTACCTGCGCGGGATTCACGAGACCGGCTACCGGGGACGGCTCTGGACTCTCCGCATGTTCGCCGGGTTCGGGCGGCCCAAGGAAACCAACGAGCGATTCAGGTTCCTGCTCGACCAGGGCCAGACCGGCCTCTCGGTCGCCTTCGACATGCCCACGCTGTACGGCTACGACACCGACGACCCGCGCGCCTTCGGCGAGTTCGGCACCTGCGGCGTCGCGGTATCGTCGCTGGCCGACATGGAGACGCTGTTCGACGGCATCCAACTAGACCAGGTAACGACGTCGATGACCATCAACGCCCCGGCCGCCATCATCTGGGCCATGTACCTGGCCTTAGCGGAAAAACAGGGGGCATCGCTGGACCGGATTGGCGGCACCATCCAGAACGACATCCTCAAGGAGTACATCGCCCAGAACGAGTACATATTTCCGCCAGCGCCGTCCATGCGGCTGGTGACCGACACCGTGGAGTTTGCCGCGAAGCATGTGCCCCGCTGGAACCCCATCAGCATCAGCGGCTACCACATCCGTGAGGCGGGATCCAACGCGGTGCAGGAACTTGCGTTCACGCTGGCCGACGGGTTCGAGTACGTGCGCCACGCCCAGGAACGGGGGCTTGACGTTGACCAGTTCGCTCCCCGCCTGAGCTTCTTTTTCAACGTGCATAACAACTTTTTCGAGGAGATCGGTAAGTTCCGGGCAGCGCGTCGCATTTGGGCCCAGGAAATGCGCGACACTTTCGGGGCAACCGACAGCCGCTCCCACAAGCTGCGATTCCACGCCCAGACCTCCGGCCAATCGCTGACCGCGCAGCAGCCGGAGAACAACGTGGTTCGCGTGTCGTTGCAGGCCCTGGCGGCCGTGCTGGGGGGGTGCCAGTCGCTGCACACCAACAGCAAGGACGAGGCGTGGGCGCTACCGTCGGAAGAGGCGGCATTACAGGCCCTGCGCACCCAGCAGATCATCGCCCACGAGACCGGCGTTACCGACACCGTGGACCCGCTGGGCGGCAGCTACTTTGTCGAGGTGATGACCAACCAGATGGAGTCGGGGAGCTACGACTACTTCCGTCGCATCGAGGACGTGGGCGGCGTAATCCCGGCGCTGGAATCGGGCTTTTTGCAGCGGGAGATCGCGGAGGCCGCCTACATCTACCAGATGGAGGAAGACCGCAAAGAACGCATCACCGTGGGTGTCAACGAGTACAACACCGGCGAGGAGGTTGACATTCCCCTGCTGCGCGTCGACCGCGAGGGCGAGCGTATGCAGATCGAGGGCATCAACGAGGTGCGCCGCACCCGCGACAACCGCGACGTGGCGGAAAAGCTGCGGGCCCTGGAGACAGCGGCGCGGGGCAACGAGAACCTGATGCCCCCGCTGATAGACGCTGTCAAAGCATACGCCACGCTAGGGGAAATGATGGACGTGTTCCGCGGCGTGTTCGGCGAGTACCAGCCCGGCTGGGCATTCTAGCCAGATCGTGAGCTTGCAAAAGGGTCCTCCGGATCGAAATCATCTGGTCAGGAAGGAGTGGAAATGGCAACCAAGTACCCAAAGACCAGATATACCTACAGCGACTACTGCGAGTTACCGGACGATGGCAACCGGTATGAAGTGATTGACGGAGTGCTTTATATGGCTCCGGCCCCACACCCACGTCACCAGAGAATTCTCTTCAACCTAACGTGGCTTTTCGGCCCCTTCGTCACCGGTGAGAATGCCTTGGGGGAATTGTTCTTCGCCCCCATTGACGTCATCTTCGCCTCCGAGGACATTTTTCAGCCCGACTTGATATTCATTTCCCGTGATCGGCTGCACATCATAACGAACAGAGGGTTGGAGGCTGCGCCGGACTTGGTGGTGGAAGTGCTGTCGCCATCCACTCGCTCCAGGGACTTAAACCTCAAGCGCCGCCGCTACGCTCATTTTGGAGTGCCGGAGTATTGGCCAATAGACCCTGACAGCCGGACCATCCGGGCGCTGATACTGGATGGTGACAATTACGTGGAGCGCGGAATTTACGGTGTTGGCGACCAACTTGCTACACCTCTCGTTCCCGGCCTGGTCATACCCGTGGAGCAGGTGTTCGAGAGAGTGTAACCACGGCTGCAAGGCGGCCCAGTGAAAATCCAAAGGCCCCGATGCATCGGGGCCTTTTTGATTAGGCGAGAATCGCGCCAAGTTAAGGCTATTCATCCTCGTCGCGGAGGCGCTTGGCCTCCTCGATGACCCGGGGCTCCAGGTTGGCGGGTACGGGCTCGTAGTGGTCGTATTCCATGGAGTAGTGGCCGCGGCCCTGGCTGATGGAGCGCAAGTCCTGGGCGTACCGCAGCAACTCCGACTGGGGCACCTCGGCGTCGATGACGGTCACGCGGCCCTCGGGGTTCATGCCCAGGATGCGCCCGCGCTTGCCGTTGATGTCGCTCATCACCTCGCCGGTGTAGGCATCCGGCACGGTCACGCTCAGCCGCATCACCGGCTCCAGCAGGATGGGGCTGGCGTCGCTGACACCCTTCTTGAGCGCCTGGATGCTGGCGATCTCGAAGGACATGCCCGAGGAGTCCACCGAGTGGAAGCTGCCGTCGTACAGCACGGCTTTCAGGTCGACCAGGGGGTACCCGGCCAGAGCGCCCTCGTCGAGGGCCTTGACCACTCCCTTCTCGACCGACGGTATGTACTCCCTGGGCACGCGCCCGCCAACGACCTCGTTGCCGAACTCGAACCCCTGGTCGCGATCCTTGGGCTCCAGCCGCAGCAGCACGTGGCCGAACTGGCCGTGGCCGCCGGACTGTTTCTTGTGCCGGTACTCGGTCTGCGTGGTGCGCGTGATGGTCTCGCGGTAGGGAACGCGGGGGAGCTTTACCCGCAGCTCGGCCCCGAACTTGCGCTTGATCTTGTCTATCGCCACGTCGATCTGGGCGTCGCCCAGCCCGGTGATCAGCGTCTCGCTGGTGTTGGCGTTGCGGGACATCTGGAGGCTGGGGTCTTCCTCCACGATGCGGCTGAGCGCCAGGGACATCTTGTCCAGGTCGGCCTTGGACGCGGGGGAAACGGCGACGCGATAGTAGCCTACCGGCATTTCGATAGGATCAAAGGTCACCTGGTTGTCACGGGTGCAGAGGGTGTCGCCGGTCACGGTAGACGACAGTTTGCCAACCGCCCCGATGTCGCCAGCGGTGACCTCGGTCAGGTTCTCCTGGTTCTTGCCCTTGGGCAGGTAGAGCTGTCCCACACGCTCCGACTGTCCCTGGTTGGCGTCCCAGACCTCGGAGTTGCTCCTGATTGCGCCCTGGAAAACGCGGAACAGGGACAGCTTGCCAACGAACGGGTCGGCCGTGGTCTTGAACACCAGGGCCGCCAAGGGAGCGCTCGCATCGGCGTCGTAAGACACTTCGTCGTCGGAGTCACGCTTGGTGAGCCTGGGCTTTACCCCATCGACCGGAGACGGCAGGTAGGAATTCACCATCTCGATGAATTCGGTTACGCCGATGCTCTCGGTTGCGGCAGTGGCGAGTATCGGCACCAGCTCCCCGCGCAGTACGGCGCCCCGGAGAGCAGAGGCGATTTCGTCGGCGCTCAGTTCCTCGCCGCTGAGATAGCGGTCGGCCAACTCATCGTCGCTCTCGGCTGCCGCCTCAATGAGCCGCTCCCGGGCCGCCTCGACCTCGTCGGCCAGATCTGCCGGAACGTCGGCGTTGGGATCGGCGACGTTGATCACGCCCTTGAAACTGTCCGCCTCGCCGATTGGAATCTGGAATGGCACGCACTGCCGCCCGAAAGTGGCCTGCACATCGGCGACGTTCCGGTTGAAATCAGCATTCTCGCGATCCATCTTGTTGATGACGACAAGGCGCGGAAGGCCGCGGGACTCGGACATATCCCAAGCCCGCTCGGTGCCTACGTCGACGCCGGAGGGCGCTGCGACCAGAATTGCGGCTCCCTCGGCCACCCGCAGCGCGCCAATGACTTCGCCGCGGAAATCGTCGTAGCCGGGAGTATCCAGGAAATTGATCTTGCCGTCGCCGCTGTTCACGGCAATCAGGGTGGTCTGGATGCTGCTGCCCCGCTGGATTTCCTCGGGCTCGTAGTCGGAGACGGTGTTACCGTCCTCGATTCGCCCCTGGCGCGTCACCGCCTTGGTGCCGAAGAGCATCGCCTCGCACAGCGATGTCTTACCGGCGCCGGAATGAGATAACAGGGCCACGTTTCTTATGTCTTTAGCATCCATACAGGGCATTGCTCCAAATTGCAGAGTCTTAAATGCCGGAACCCAGCATTCCCCAAGGAATAATGGGCGGCACAGACCGCCGCGACGCAACCTGGCGTCAGTCGCAGGCGGATAAGCTATTGTATAAGTTAGGGCAAATCGGCGCAACAACGCGCGCTTTCAGGGTTTTCGCCCGGATTTTGTCCTCCATAGGGCACGGACGGAGGCCCCGGCCAGCGCGTGGCTGGGTTGACATTGAATTTGACGCAGGCATAATATTTTTCACACTCAAGAGCTTATTCGGAGGCGCGGCAAATGAAACAGATGACTGTTGACAGCATCCGGGTAAGTCCTATGAGCTATCAGAGGGTCGTGATTCTGCGCGAGAACGACTCCGACCGCTATCTGCCCATCTGGATCGGCCCTGCCGAGGCCGACGCCATCGCCGTCAAGCTCCAGGACTTGAGCGTTCCAAGACCCCTCACCCACGACCTGCTCCAGGAAGTCATCGACAAGCTGGGCGGCTCCATCAAGCATATCCTGGTCAACGACCTGCAAAACGATACCTTTTTCGCCACGATTACCATCGAGGTCAACGGCGGCAGCGAGGACATCGACTGCCGGCCCAGCGACGCGGTTGCGCTGGCAGTGCGAACCAAGGTGCCCATCTACGCCAACGAGGCCGTCCTCGACAAGGCCGGGATCCACCTGGACAAGGAGGGCAAGCCGACGGGCGGCGATGAGGCAGCCCGGCAGGCGGCCGAGCCTCGCAGCGAGGTCAAGGCCGAGGAGCTCGAAGGTATGTCCGCGTTCACCGATTTCATAGACTCGCTGGACCTTGAGGATTTCGGCAACCGCTGACCACGGCGTTTGCCTGAACGCGGAATCCGCGCGACTGAGCGAAATCAGGCCCCGATGCCACGCGCCGGGGCCTTTTCGGATTCGTCTGCCCCGGCGATTGTCTGAATCAGGAGTTGTTTCCGCCCGCAGCGGCACTGACCTGACAGGCAGCAGCGAGGAGCCTGCTGGCGGCCGGTCTCTACGCTGGAGAGGGACTGATGGCCGCGGGCACCGCGCGACCGTACACACCGGGACTGCGCTGATAGTCTACAGGTAATGGGCAAGCACAGAGGAGAGGATTGCGAGAAACAGGGATAGCATTGGCGGCCGCAATAGCGGGGGCCGTCATCGGTGGAGTCGTAGCGGTTACCATAACGATAATGACACTGCTTTCGGACGTGAGGAACGACATCGCCGAGAACCGGGTGAACGCAGAACGGAACAGGGCCGACATAGAGAGGCTGGTGGAGATCCACGCCCCCGAGCATGAGGAGTAGTCATGGGAAAGACGATAATCTCCATAGGCGGCCTGATGTTCTTCGGCCCGCTGATAGCGATGGTGATAGTTGCCTCAGTCGGCGAGGCGCCGCTCTTGGTTACGTCGCTGGGCGCGACATCCATGGCCCTAGGCGTGATAGCCACGGCGGCCGGAGCCGTGCTCACAGCGTATGGAGGATGAAGCTGGAAAACCAGAGCAGTGGAATCAGGAGAGACGATTACGAAATTAAAAATCCGGACTGAGCGACACGACACCGGCCAGCGCCGCTGGCCAGACTTTCAATTTCGCAATCGTCTCGTTACGGAAATCGGATTGACTTCTCTCACAGCCGGTGATAACATCCTTGCCGTTTGAGCGGTTGTATGGATCGACGGCTCTTAGCGTTGCGACTGTTGGGGCTGGGCTGGTACGTGGCCCTCTGCATAGTCGTTGGCGCGGTTGGCGGAATCTGGCTGGACAGGCTTTCCGGCCTCACGCCGCTCTTTACCTTGCTGGGAGTCCTATTCGGAACAGTGGCGGCGTTTTACGGTCTCTATAAGATGGTGATACCTCTCTTTAGCAGCAACTCAACGTCCGGCGGGTCCGGCTCAGACGGAGATACCTCCCAGTGAACAAGGGCTTGCTGGTAGGCGGACTGCTGGTTTTCGCCGCTTTGTTCATTGCCGGGCTCATCACCGGAGCCATCGGCGCAGGCTTGGTGCAGTCGGATGCGGACAAGGAGGCTGGCAAGACCGCCGAGGGTCCTTTCGTCAACAAGCCGGCAGTCCACCTTCCCCCGCAAGTCGTCGCCCCCGGCGGCGCGCGGGACCACTACCTCGACTACCTCCACGCCGAGCACTACAAGCTGGAGAAGGGCGAGGAGAAGCTGGACGAGCACCAGAAAGAGGTGTACGAGGAAGGCCCCTTCCTCGGAACCAACTTCATCATCACCAACACCCTGCTGTCCTGCTGGGCCGCGAGCATCCTGCTGGTGCTGCTGTTCGTGCTGGGCGCGCGCAAGGCGAGCCTGGTCCCGGGGCGGCTCCAGAATTTCGTCGAGATTGTCATAGAGGCGCTGCTGCGCTTCGTCGAGGGCACTGTTGGCCCCGGACGCTCGCGGATGCTGTTCCCGGTAATCGCCAGCATATTCCTATTCGTGGTCATCAACGCATGGATTGGCCTGCTGCCCTTCTATCCCGCCCTGGGGTTCATAACCGACGGAAAGGTGGAAATCCACCTGCTGCGGCCGGCCGGTACGGACATCAACATGCCGCTGGCACTGGCCATTGTTTCCTTCGTGTTCGTTGAATTCCTGGGAATCAAGATGCTGGGCGTCGGCTACTTCGGCAAGTTCGTCCGGGTGCGGAGCCTCGCCTCCGGCTTGGGCGCGCTGTTCCGGTTCAAGCTGCTGGACGCCTTCCAGGGTTTGCTGGACTTCTTCTTCGTCGGCCCGCTGGAGGCATTCAGCGAGTTCGTCCGGCTGATCAGTTTCACCTTCCGCCTGTTCGGGAATATGACGGCTGGCGAGATTCTGGTGCTGATGTCGGCCTTCCTGGTGCCTTTCGTGGCAACGGTCGGCGTGTACGGGCTGGAGCTGCTGGTCGGGCTGATACAGGGATTGATATTCGCCGGTCTGACGCTGGTGTTCGCCGCCATCGCCATGACGGCCCACGACCACGGGGAACACGAGGAGCATCACTAGGCGGATTCAGTCGAGGAATTCACCCCCACCCCAGCCCTCCCCCTCAAATGGGAGGGAACAACAGGAAAAGCGAGAGGGGCAACAGGTATGGAAGTAATCGTACTGACAATGGTGGTTGGCACCCTGGGAATCGCCGCAGCAGCTTTGGGCGGCATATTCGCCATCTACGCATCGCGCCAGGACTAGAGCGTTCGACACGACTCATATACTAGGGAACTACCCAAGGAGGGAAAATGGAAATCCTTTCGGCACTTTTGAGTCTACCGCTGTTGCAGATCGAGGCTGACGCAGCCAAGCTGCTGGGCGCTGGCATAGCTATCGGCCTGGGGCTGATCGGCCCGGGCATCGGCATCGGCATTCTCGGGGCGTCGGCGATGAGCGCCATTGGCCGCAACCCGGAGGCCACCGGCAACATCCAGACCAACATGATTCTGGGCATCGCGTTCGCCGAGGCGCTGGGCATTTACGCCCTGGTGGCGACGATCATGATCGGCTTCATCTTCTAGCACGGGTTAGGACGGAATTATGGAAACTTTGGGGGTTCACCTCCCAAGCCTGGTCATCTATCTCGTCAACTTCCTGCTGGTTCTCGGGCTGCTGTTCGCATTCGCCTACCGGCCCATACTCCGCCTGATGGACCAGCGGGCCGACCGCATAAAGGAGAGCCTGGAGGCCTCGGAGCGCGCGCGCGAAGAGGCGGCCTCCTCCCAGCAGGCCGTCGAGGAACAACTGGTCGAGGCCCGCCGCGAGGCACAGCGCATCATGGACCAGGCCCGCGAGGCCGCCGAACGCTTCCGCGCCGAGGAAATGGAACGGGCCCGGGAGCAGGCGGAGACCTTCGTATCGCGAGCACAGGCCGACATCCAGCGGGAGCGCGACGCCGCCATCGAGGAGGTTCGCGCCAACTTCAGCGACCTCGCCATCACCGCCGCCGAGCGGGTGGTGCGCCGCTCGCTGGACCGCCAGGCCCACGAGGACCTGATCACACAGGTGCTGGAAGAGGGCGAAAGCCTGCGCCGGCCCTGAGCGTTCGCCTTTGAGCATGACAAAGGAAAGGGGTTAGCTGACCGATGGCACAGAGGGTATCGGGAAAGCGGTACGGCCAGGCCATCTTCGAGTTGGCCCAGGATCAAGGCGCCGTGGAGCAATGGGGCCAGGACATGGCCCTGGTGTCCGAGGCATTCGAGGACGCCGAGTTCAGCGCCCTGCTCAAGCACGCCGGGGTATCCGCCGAGGACAAGCGGCGGGCGACGGACGCGGTGCTGGGCGACGCTCAGCCCATGGTGCGTAACATGGTCAACCTGCTGGTGGCCCGCGGCCTGGTGGACGCCATCTCCGAGGCTTGCCGTGAGTTCACCGAGCTGCAAGACCGCCTGGAGGGTCGCCAGCGCGTGGAGGTCACCACCGCCGTTGCGCTGGAACCCGCCGAGGTGGAGCGAATCACCCAGTTCGTGGCCGGTCTCATCGGCCGCGAGGTGGTGGTTACGCCGCGGGTGGACGAGGATATCCTCGGCGGCCTGGTCATCCAGATAGGCGACCGCCTGATGGACGGCAGCGCCAGGGCGCGGCTGAACGGGCTGCGGGAACGGATGAACACCGGCATCCGCTAGTGTCGCGCAGCATTGAAACGATGGCTTGCTTGTACATCCGTCATTCCGGCGAAAGCCGGAATCCAGGGTTCCCCGATGGAGAAAGCAATGTAAGGCCGTCGAGCAGTTCTGGATTCCGGCTTTCGCCGGAATGACGGGGCAATCAGGAGTATAATCGGGGAGCGCATCCCCGATATGCTCATATAGTCCTGCCGCATTACCGTAGCGATTGAATTTACCCGCTAAGGAGAGCCTGCCATGGCTACCAGGGGACTGGACATTGTTTCGCTGATCAAGCGCCAGATCGAGGAGTTCGGCGGTGACCTGGCCCTGGTGGACGTTGGCACCGTGGTCCAGGTCGGCGACGGCATCGCCAGCATCCAAGGACTGCAAGGCGTCCGCTCCAATGAGTTGCTGGATTTCGGCAACGACATCCTGGGGCTGGCCCTGAACCTGGAGGCCGACCTGGTGGGCGCGGCCATCCTCGGCGACCCCAACGCCGTCAAAGAGGGCGACCGGGTGCGCTCCACCGGGCGCATCATCGAGGTGCCCGTCGGCGACGAACTTATCGGCCGGGTGGTCGATCCGCTGGGCCGCCCGCTGGACGGCAAGGGCGCGGTCAACACCAGCGGCAGCCGCTCCGCCGAGACCGTGGCCCCCAACGTGGTGGTGCGCCAGTCGGTGAACACCCCGGTGCAGACGGGCATCAAGGCCATCGACTCCATGATTCCCATCGGCCGCGGCCAGCGCGAGCTGATCATCGGCGACCGCTCCACCGGCAAGACCGCCATCGCCGTAGACTCCATCATCAACCAGAAAGGCGGCGACCTGATTTGCATCTACGTCGCCATCGGCCAGAAACAGGGCAAGGTGGCTCAAGTGGTTGGCTCCCTGGAGGAGGCCGACGCCATGGGCCACACCATTGTGGTGACTGCCGGCGCTTCCGACTCCGCCCCGCTCCAGTACCTCGCTCCCTACGCCGGCTGCGCCATGGCCGAGGAGTTCATGGACCAGGGCAGGGACGTTCTGATCGTTTACGACGACCTGACCAAGCACGCCTGGGCCTATCGCCAGATGTCGCTGCTGCTCCGCCGCCCGGCGGGCCGCGAGGCCTACCCCGGCGACGTGTTCTACCTGCACAGCCGCCTGCTGGAACGGTCGGCGCGGCTGGACGAGGAGCACGGCGGCGGCTCCATCACCGCCCTGCCCATCATCGAAACGCAGGCGGGCGACGTGTCGGCCTACATCCCGACCAACGTGATTTCCATCACCGACGGCCAGATATACCTGGAGCCGGAGCTGTTCAACGCCGGCATCCGCCCGGCCGTCAACGTGGGCCTCTCGGTGTCGCGGGTGGGCGGCTCCGCGCAGACCCGCGCCATCCGCCGGGTCGCCGGACGGTTGCGCTTGGACTTGGCACAGTACCGAGAGCTAGCCACCTTCGCCCAGTTCGGAACCGCCGACCTGGACGCGGCCACGCGGGCGCAACTGGCCCGCGGGCAGCTTGCCACCGAGGTGCTGAAGCAGGCCCAGTACGCGCCGCTTTCCCTGTCTCAGGAGGTCGTGATCCTCTTTGCCGTCAACTCCGGCGCAATGGAGGACGTGCCGCTGGACCGGACCGCCGATTTCGAGGACGGCCTGCTGCGGCACGTGTCCGGCAGCCACCCGGACATCCTGGAAAGCATCGCCGAAACCAGAGACCTCACCGAGGACGTCGAGGCGCGGCTGACACAGGTGATAACGGACTACAAGTCCACTTTCGGAATCTAGCAAACACACCCCGCCCACCCTCTGAGGGGTAGGAGAGTCGGCTGATCATTCATCCGGCGTGAGGGAAAAAGGCAGCAGAAATGCCCAGCGTCAGAGACATACGCCGCCGCATCCGCAGCGTGGACAACACCGGAAAGGTCACCAACGCGATGTCGCTGATCGCCGCCTCCAAGATGCGGCGCGCCCAGAACGCCGTGCTACAGGGCCGCCCATACTCCGAGAAAATACTGGACGTAATCGCCCACCTGGCCGCCCAGCCCGCCGACGACGTGACCGCTACCCAGCCGCTGCTCCAGGTTCGCCCGGTGGAACGCATCTCGGTACTGGTCATCAGCCCCGACCGCGGGCTGTGCGGCGGCATGCACGCCAACCTGAACCGCCGGGTGGGCCAGTTCATGCTGGACCAGGCCGCGCCGGTGCAGGTGGTGGCCGTCGGTCGCAAGGGCCGCGATTTCATGGTGCGCTCCGGCAGCGACCTCAAGGCGGTATTCACCGACCTCGGCGAAACGCCCTCGCTGCTGGACACGCTGCCCATCTCCGACATGCTGGTTGATACCTACGCCGAGGCGGACGCCGACGAGGTGTACGTGGCCTACACCCGATTCAACTCCACCCTGTCCCAGACGCCGGTGGTGGAACGGCTGCTGCCCGTCACTCCCTCGGAACTCACGGGCGCAGAGCGCGTCGGCTACATCTACGAGCCGGACAACCTGTCGGTGCTGCGCAGCCTGCTGCCCCGGTTCATCGAGATGCAGGTCTACCACGCCATGCTGGAGTCCATCGCCAGCGAGCAGTCGGCCCGCATGGTGGCCATGCGCAACGCCACCGACAACGCCAAGCAGTTGAGCGAGGAACTGACCCTGGTGATGAACAAGCTGCGCCAGGAAAGCATAACCAACGAGCTCCTCGACCTAATCGGCGGC
Source organism: Dehalococcoidia bacterium (assembly GCA_963664375.1). Lineage (GTDB taxonomy): Bacteria > Chloroflexota > Dehalococcoidia > Lucifugimonadales > UBA3495 > VXOI01. The sequence continues at coordinate 868,989 of OY761449.1, read as the reverse complement.
ATGGCAGTCCTGGAGGGGTAGCGCGATGGGGATGATTGTTAAGGAATACACCGTTACCGGAACTCAGAGGAGCGATCTAGTCCGAGCTCGATACGACGCTGATTCGAGGGATTCTCTGGTCCGCCGGGATGTCGCAGAGAGATTGGGGAACGTTGGATCTCTGCCGTCGGTTGTAAACGTAAGGACGAACGGCGTGTACCGAGCATTAAACTCCTGTGGCAGCGTTCACTTGGACATCGACGTGGATGGCGTCAAGGTCATGCACCACTTCTACGTTGTAGATGAATTGCCGGAGGAAATAGTCATCGGGGCTGATATGATTCGCAAGTGGAAAATCAGCCTCGACCTGGACAACGAAACTGCAACTGCTGATCCTCGCGCTGAAGACCTGAACCGCAGAACCGGAATAGCCATCGCTATCCCGCGTTCAGGAGAATAGTATGGCTACCGGAAGAATCGTACAGGTAATCGGTACCGTCGTTGACATCGAGTTCCCCGCCGAGGAGCTGCCCAATCTCTTCGACGCGGTGGAGGTGGACAACGACGGCGAGCGGCTGGTGCTGGAGGTGCAGCAGCACATCGGCAACAACTGGGTGCGCTGTCTGGCCCTCGGCGCCACCGACGGCCTGGCCCGCGGCGTGGAGGCCGTTGACAGCGGCGAGCGGGTGTCGGTGCCGGTGGGCCCCGAGACGCTGGGCCGCCTGTTCGACGTTACCGGCACGCCCCTCGACAACCTCGGGCCGGTGGAGACGCCCGTGAAATGGCCTATCCACCGCGACCCGCCCACTTTCGACGACCAGAGTCCCTCCGTCGAGATTCTGGAGACCGGCATCAAGGTATTCGACCTGATAACGCCGTTCATGAAAGGCGGAAAAATCGGGGCCTACGGCGGCGCTGGCGTCGGCAAGACCGTGATCATTCAGGAACTCATCCGCAACATCGGCGCAGTCCACCAGGGCGTGTCGGTGTTCGCCGGGGTGGGTGAGCGCTCCCGCGAGGGCAACGACCTCTGGCACGAAATGCAGGACTCCGGCGTGCTTTCCAGCACTGTGCTGGTGTTCGGCCAGATGAACGAATCCCCCGGCGTGCGGGCCCGCATCGGCCTCACCGGGCTGACCATGAGCGAGTATTTCCGCGACGAGCAGAACCAGGACGTGCTGCTGTTCGTGGACAACATATACCGCTACATCCTGGCTGGCATGGAGGTGTCCGCGCTGCTGGGCCGGATGCCCTCCGCCGTGGGGTACCAGCCCACGCTGAGCACCGAGATGGGCGCGCTCCAGGAACGCATCACCTCCACCCGCAGCGGCTCCATCACGTCTTTCCAGGCCATCTACGTGCCCGCCGACGACTACACCGACCCCGGCATTGTCACCACTTTCGGCCACCTCGACGGCGTGGTTTCGCTGGAGCGGTCGCTGGCGGCGCAGGCGCTGTATCCGGCGGTTGACCCGCTGGCCAGCTACTCCCGCATCCTGGAGCCGCGCATAGTCGGCGAGGAACATTACCGCCTGGCCCGCGGCGTGCAACAGGTGTTGCAGCGCTACCGGGAATTGCAGGACATCATCGCCATTCTCGGCATCGAGGAACTGTCCGAGGAAGACAAGATGACCGTGTTCCGGGCGCGCAAGATTCAGCGCTTCCTGACCCAGCCGTTCTTCGTGGCCGAGGCGTTCACCAGCCAGCCCGGCAAGTACGTGCCAGTACGGGAGACAGTCCGGGGATTCCAGGAAATCTTGGACGGCCAGCACGACGACCTGCCCGAGCAGGCCTTTTACATGGTCGGCACCATAGACGAGGCCATTGAAAAGGCAGAGCAAATCCGGGCGCAGGGGTAGCATTCACCATGCCGATGTTGCTGGAAATCACCACCGCCGAGCGCCAGGTTTTCGGGGAAGAGGTTGACATGGTCATCGCCCCGGGCGTTGACGGCCAACTGGGCATCCTGCCCCGCCACGCGCCGCTGATGACCATGCTGCGACCGGGAGAGCTGACCATCCGCAAAGGCGGCGCGGACACGTTTTTTGCGGTCACGGGCGGGTTCATGGAGGTGCTTGGCGACCACGTAATCATACTCGCCGACGCCTGCGAGCACTCCGAGGAAATCAACGAGGAGCGGGCCCAGGAGGCCATGCGCCGCGCCCAGGAACGCATATCCAGTCGGCCTACGGAAATGCAGCTGGAGCGGGCGCTGGCCTCGCTGCGCCGCGCCCAAGCCCGCCTCGACACCGTCAGGCGCCGCAGGAACCGGGCTGGCAGTCCCCTGCCGCCAAGCGTCAGCAGCGGCGGATAGTTTGCTCCGGAAATTCCCCCCGGCGACAGCCGGGCTCAATCCGGTATAATCCTTCTGAGGGAACTCTCCTCCAGCTAAGGTCTATCCCAGCACCCGGACATTAATCATGGCGGAGGAGAATATGCCTGGGTTCGCCCCGGCCTTGGCAGTACAGTGAGAGAACAGCTTGCGATATACTGGCGCGTTCTCTTGTGGTGCGCCGGGGTAGGAGCGGTGGTCATAGGAATCGACGCGGTATTGAACGCCCCGTTCAAGGCGGGCGTCATTACCACCATCACGCTGCTTGGGGGTGTCAACATGCTAGTACAGCTTTTTGACCACAAGGCGGAACAACGGCGCACGGCAGAGGCCCGCGAAGAGGCCGCCAGAGAGCGCGGCATGCGGGAGGCCGCTGAGGCGCTCGCAAGGGAGGAGGCCGCCAAGCGCGAGGCCGCTGAGCGTGAGGCCGAGGCCGCTGAGCGTGAGGTTGCCGGAATGCGTCTCCGAATTGCAGAACTGGAGCAGCGGCTAAACGGCAAGTAACCGCATTGACAGCCCGCATCGGACGGGCGTCATTACCACCATCACGCTGCTTGGGGGCGTCCAACGTGCTAGTACAGCTTTTTGACCACAAGGCGGAGCAGCGGCGCACGGCAGAGGCCCGGGAAGAGGCCGCCAGAGAGCGCGGCAGAGCCGAGGCCGCCGAGGCGCTCGCAAAGGCAGAGGCCACCAAACGCGAGGCCGCTGAGCGGGAGGCCGCTGAAATGCGCCGCCGAATTGCAGAACTGGAGCAGCGGCTAAACGGCAAGTAACCACCATACAGTAAACACACGGTTCCTTTGAGCAAGGCGTCTACTTCTTTGCTCGATTGGCGCCGCTGCCGGTAGCAGACAGCTACCCGCAGCGTTTTTTGTCACATCAATCGTCGCTGACCCCGTTGATGTAGTAGGTCATGGACTGGAGCGACAACACCGGGTCGATGTTGCGGATTTTCACACCCTCGCGCACGTGGGGAATGATGGGGGCGTAGTTGAGGATGGCGCGAATGCCGCAGGCCACGAGCTGGTCCACCACCTCCTGGGTGTGGGAGACGGGCACGGCGACGATGGCGATGCTGATTTTCCGCTCGGCCACCACGCGCCTGAGATCATCCAGAGAGTGCACCGTGAGTCCGCCCACGTCGTTGCCGATGACGTCGTCGTTGACATCGAACGCCGCTACCAGGTGGAACCCGTCGGGATTGAATCCCGGGTAGTTGACGATGGCCCGCCCCAGCCTGCCGACGCCGACCACCGCCACGTTCCAGTAGGTGTTCACCCCCAGGATCTGCCTGAGGCGATCCAGGAGGTCCAGAACGCTGTAACCGCGGCCCTGCTTGCCGAAACGCCCAAAGTAGCTGAGGTCTTTGCGTATCTGGGCGGGAGTCACCTGGAGCTTTTCCCCCAGTTGTTGGGAACTGACCACGGTGATACCGTCTTCCATCAGACGATTGAGGATACGCAAATACTGGGGCAGCCGGCTTACGACAACCTCGGGTACTTCCGAGCGGGAAAAGTCAGGTGGTATGGAGGAACCGGCCATAGGGCATCAAGTCTCCTCGCCGACCAGATGGGTGTGTATGCAATTCACTGAACAAGCTCGATTATAATCTATATGCCAACCATGCCCTAGTCAACAAAGTGCCGGATGCGGCGCAGGGCCTTTTGATTCTCCCTCTCCCTTGAGGGAGAGGGTTGGGGCGAGGGTGAAATCGTGGGTATCCGCACCATTCGACAAGCTCATGGTGAGCCTGTCGAACCACGCCCCCACCCTAGCCCTCCCCGGGAGGGAGAGGGAACTTTTGAAAGACCCTGGGTAGCGGTGCCACAGGTGATCGAGGCCCGAAAGGCTCGGGATTAAATCAGGCAAAACTACGGTCGCAATCGACCCCTTCAGGAGAAAACGCGAATTGCACGTCGGAATCTGCAAGTTGACCCTTTATCTGCCCGAGGCCGCCAGCCTGAAAGACAAACGGCAGGTTGCGCGGTCACTGTCGGAGCGCATACGCAACCGGTTCAACGTCGCCGTCGCTGAGGTGGAGGACCTGGATCGCCGCCAGCGTCTCACGCTGGGCATCAGCTGTGTGACCAACGACCGCGGCCATGCCGACGCCATGCTGTCGAACCTGCTGGACTTTGTAGAAGAGTCCCGATTCGACGCGGAAGTGGTTGGCGTTCAGACGGAGATCGTGAGTGGCGTGTAGCCGGGGGCCACGTCCCCCACGGCGACGCCGTTGCGAAACTGCACCAGCGCCTGGGTCATAGCCGTAACGGCGTCGGGGACGTGCTGCACGTTGTTGTGGGAGGCCCCATGCAGGGTGACAAAGCGCTTGGGGCGGTTCGCGGCCTGGTAGAGCTTGAATCCCTGCGAATGTGGAACAATTTCGTCCAGCTCTCCGTGCAGCACCAGCAGCGGAGAGTGTACCTTGCCGATCCGCCTCATCGAGTTGTAGTGCCGCCAGACAAGCCATCCAACCAGAGGCAGGGGCAGTACCAGCCCGGCCATGTCCTTGATGGATGAAAACGGCGCAATCAGCGCCATCCCGGCGGGCGGATGCTCCACGGCAAGCTCGATGGCCACGGCTGCGCCCAGGGAGTGCCCAAAGTAGACGATGCGCTCCGGGTCAACCTCCGGCCGCGTTCGCAGGTACTTGAGCGCCGCCCGCGCGTCGAGATAGGTGCCGCGCTCCGTCGGGTGTCCCTCGCTGTTGCCGTAGCCGCGGTAGTCGAATATGAACTGATGCACTCCCAGCAGATGGTGGGCACGGGCCAACTGGCCGACGCGGGTGCCCAAGTTGCCCCCGTTGCCATGAAACCACAGCCAGGTCTGGGCGTGAGCGCGTGTGGCGCGCCTCGGGCCGGGGACGAACCAGGCATGCAGCGTGAGGCCGTCCGGAGTGGTGAGGGTGATATCCTCGTAACGCAAGCCCTCCGATTCCGGCGAGTCGGGGAGTCCGGCATCAGGCGCGAATACGAAACGCTTTTCGGCCCACCTCCAGAACATAAGCGACCAGGTTTCGGACTACGGAGAAATCGCGGCCTGCCCGCGCGTCTTCATCAATTCCAGCAACCGGGAGGAGAAATCCCTCTTGGTCAGCACGGCGTCGCAGCCCAGCGCCCGCGCCTTGCGGAGCGTATCTGCCTCGCCGTGCGGCCCGTATGCGATGAGCGGGGCCGGCGACTCCCTATCGCTTTTCAGGGCTGACGACAGCAGGGACACACCCTCAACCCAAGCAGACTCCTCGGTCTCCAAATCCACCAAGGCCAGAGCTACCTCCCGTCCGGCGGTGGAGCGCAGCAGTCCGGCCGCCGAGTTGCCGTACACCGCCTCCATGCCCGAACGGATAGCCGCGGACTCAATGCGGGGAATGAAAAACAGATTGCCGGTTAGTACGATAGCTACCGGCGCAGGCGGTTCGGTTTCTTCAGGTCGATCAGGCATGTCATCGTTCCGGCGGGGCGCCGAACGGCACCGCGACGTGTGAGGGCGGATAGGATTCCTGTTCCTGCCGGATGGTGTCCTCCCGGTCGGCGATGTCGCGCCGCTCCGGCCGGTCTTGGTCGCAACTGGGACACCAGACCGGCGCCCGCGACGACAGCATCATATTGTCTTTCTTGACGGTCATGGTCTCGATTTCGTTGGCGCAAACACTGCACCTGCGGATGATGGTCACCTGGTCGATTCCCGGCATAGGCTCTCACCTCCTCTGTCCCTTGACACACGATACCACCTTGCGGCGGTTAGTGCAGCGGCGGACTAGGGTTCAAGGCTTTCCGACAACAGTTCCAGAACGTCCTTGGACTCCTTTTCGTCCTGCATCCCCTTGGCCTGGATGCCCTCGGTCATCATCTGGAGGCAGAAGGGGCAGGAAACGCCAACGGTCTGCGCCTGTGTTTCGAGGAAGTGATCGGTGCGGGCGTGGTTCACCCGCTGGCCCTGGCTCTCCTCGATCCACATGTGGCCGCCGCCTGCGCCGCAACAGAACCCGCGCTGGCGGCAACGGCCCTCCATCTCCACCAGTTTCAGCCCTGGGATGGCCTTAGCCACGTTGCGGGGTTCGTCGTAGACGCCGTTGTGCCGACCGAGAAAGCACGAGTCGTGGTAGGCGACGGTGACGTCCATCATCTTGACCGGCTTGATCCGGCCCTCCCGGATGAGACCGTCCACGAACTGGCTGTAATGCAACACCTCGAACTCGCCGCCCAGTTGCGGGTACTCATTCTTGATGGTATTGAAACAGTGGGGGCAGATAGTCACCACCTTTTTCACATTGTAACTGTTCAGGGTCTCTATGTTCTGGGCGGCCATTATCTGGAACAGGTATTCGTTGCCCATGCGCCGGGCCGGGTCGCCGGTGCAGGTTTCCTCGTCGCCGAGGATTGCGAAATCGACTTTGGCAGATTTCAGCACCTTGACCATAGACCGGGCGATGGCCTGGCTGCGTTGCTCCAGGGCGGGAGTGCAGCCGACCCAGAACAGTATCTCAGCATCCGGTTTCTCGGCCAGCGTCGGCACGTCCAGCCCCTCGGCCCAGTCGGTGCGCGAGAACTGGGTGCCCCGCCAGGGATGCCCGCGCTGCTCCAGGCTGATGAGGGCGTTCATGGCCGTCTCGGGCGCGTTGGACTCCTCCAGCACCATGTAGCGGCGCATGTCCATGATGGTGGGGACGTGCTCCACCGTGACCGGGCACTCCTCCATGCAAGCGCCGCAGTTCAGACAGTCCCAGATGGCGGTCTCCGGTATCGCGTTGTTCAGTATCGGCAACGGCTCGACGTGATCGGGATTGCGCTCCCCCTGGTGGCCGATCTCGATCATGTGATCCTTGAGGTTCTCCACGATGTGCATGGGCGAGAGCAGCTTGCCCGTAACGTTGGCCGGGCACACGTCGGTACAGCGGCCGCAGACGGCGCAGGCGTAGCCATCCAGCAGTTGCTTCCAAGTGAAATCCTGCACCCGAGACGCGCCGAACCGTTCGGCGTTCTCCAAGTCCATAGCTGGCAGCGCACCGCGGGAGTCCAGGGTGCGGAAGAATGCGTTGATGGGCGCGGCCACCATGTGCATGTGCTTGGAGAACGGAATGTAGACGGTGAAAAACAGGATGATGGCAAAGTGGAGCCACCAGAACAGCCCCTGCAACACGCTGGCCGCCGACTCGCCGATGCCCCAGTCAATGAACAGCTTGCCCAGCACGCCGCCGATGATTACGTCGGCCTCCGGGCCGGTGCCGCCCTCGGCCACGTAGAAAGCGTGCGTCAGGATGGTGGAGGCCATAAGCCCGGCGATCATGCCGACGATGACGATGGCGTCGGGGTTGCGGGTCAGGTCAAAGCTCAGCCGCCGCGGCTGCACCACCCAGCGGCGGGCGGCGGCCCATATCAGCACCACCAGCAGTACCGCGGCCAGGATGTCGAGGTAGCTGCTGTACACCATCGCGCCGGTCTCGGTCAGCAGCCATTCAGGGAAGGGCTTCCACGCCGCCGCGCCGAATATGAATATGGCGTAGGACAGCATGAAAGTGAGGAATCCCCAGAAAATCGTCGCGTGGCCCAGTCCGGCCCAGTCGCCGAAAGGCACCCGTTGCAGCACCTTTTTCTGCCCCAGCACGATTGCCATTGCGCCGGTCAGCCGCTCCATCGGCCGGTCGAATCTCGCTTCGGCCCTGCCCTGCAAGACGAGCCGGAACACCCGCTGGTAGATGGCAAAACCGCCCGCCGCCGCTGCCAGCAGGAACAGAACGTAAACGCCCACCCAGATGGGAATGGGGCCAATGTCGCCGGGAGGTACCACTATCTATTCCCTCTTGTTCTCGAATCCCGTCCGGGCAAAATCTGCGGAGCTACTGCCCCGGCTCCAAGCGTTGCAACCGTTCTTCCAACTCGCGGATTCGCGCCTGGTCGTCCGCCCGGGCCGCCCTCTCCGCTTCAAGGGCTGCCCTTTCCGCATTCAGGGCGGCGTGCATCTCCGGCAGGGTGCTCAGGTAGCTGCCGGTTGCCGGGTCGTAAAATCTCAGCCAATTGCGCTCCTCAATCCAGCATAGGCTGATTTCGAGGACTGCGCTGTACCCCTTGAGCACTCCGTCGGGCTCGGTGGTCAACGGGATGGGTTGGTACTCCCCATCGACCAGGGTTCCGCCGTACAGGGGCTCGCCATACAATTCGCCGCCCGTAGGGTCAAACCGCCAGTACTCGGTTATTCCGATCCGGGCATATATTCCCGGCTTGCGCCGCAGGTCGTTGCGATACGTTGCATCCGAGGCCAGTTCCAGTGCGAATTCCGGCACTTTACCCACCTCCCAAGGCAGGTAGAGACGGCGGCGGCGGATAGAATACTCGTCCACCCCGAAGGTGATGTAGTAGTCCGGCTGAACCCGGACATTGAGATTGTTGGGGTCGTAGCAGATGTTGGTGCCGTTGCTGAACAGGTTTGCGCCACGCATCCCTGGAGCGGTGAGATGCGACGAGAGCACGTGGCCGATTTCCTGCAAGACAGGATCCTGGAGCATATCTCGTTCCTTGAGTTCGTCGGGATCGAAATCCAGGCTGCTCCAATCAATATCGGCCCCGCGCTTGTAGGGGAGCATCTTGGCGGCGGCAGTTGTCATAGCGGCCTCCAACGGATGCCGGATACGAACCGGCGGAGAAATGATAGCACGAACCGGCTCCCGGCCAACGTTACAGGTCAGCGACCTGGGGGATGACCTCGCGGCCCAGCAGCTCGATCTGTTTCAGCACCTGCTCCTGGGGCATGCCAGGCCACTGCATGCGGAAGATCATCATGTTGATGCCCAGCTCCTCAGAATAGCGTTTCAGCTCGGCAACAACGTCGTCGGGCGAGCCCAGCAGGAACCGGTCTCTGGCCAAGTCCTGGTACGGGACGGTGAACGATTCCTCGCCGGGCAGGGCCTTGTCCTGGCCCCAGGCGGCGTAGGCGGCGTACTTGCCCTCGAGGTAGGGCTGGCTCTCGATGTAGGCCGTCTCCCGGTCTGCCGCCACGTACATCTCGCGCATCATGGGCAGGTCTGCCGGAACGGGGTTGCCGACCTTTTCCAGCGCGGCGGTGTAGCGCGTCCACTGGTCGGCGACCATGGGCACCGTGGCGTGCGGGTTGATGAGCCACGGATAGCCCCAGCGGGCGGCGCGGCGGATTGCCACGTCGTTGTTGGCTGCCACCCAGATGGGCGGGTGCGGCTGCTGCACCGGACGGGTGATGAGCTGGGTCTTGGGGATGGTGTAGTACTTGCCTTGGTATTCCAGTTCATCCTCGGCCCACAGCTTCTTGATGATGTCCAGCGACTCGTTCATCCGGCCCACGCGCTCCTCGCGCTTGACCCCGAATGCGGTGTACTCCTCGTCGCGGTAGCCCAGGCCGATGCCGAACACAAACCGGCCGTTGGTGATGCAGTCCAGGGTAGCGATGCTCTCCGCCAGCTCAACGGGGTTGTGCAGCGGCAGCAACAGTACCGTCGCCGCCACCTGCATGTCCCCGGCCTCGGCGGCGAGGCGCGACAGCAGGGGAAACATGGCGCTCATCTGGTATGGCGCGGCCAGGTAATGCTGGCCGGTAGCGATGAGGCTGAACCCGGCGTCGCGGGCCGCGGCCACCTGCTCCACGCTGTCCTGAATCTTCTGCGGCATGGACTCGCCGGGCAGGTACTGGTTGGTTACGAAAAATCCCAGCTTCACGGTTGCTCCTTTTGTCCGCCGCCCCACAATCCGGGGCGTTGCATCGGCCCCATATTGTATACCAGAACGATGCGGGGGTGCAGGCGATTATGTCTCGCCTGCATCCTCCAGCATTTACCATTGAGGGAGAGGGGGATATACTTTTCCAGGGGCGGACTACTACTGAACTGAAAATTGGCAGGTGAATCATGGAAGGCTGGAAGGACAAATATCCGGTTGCGATAGATCATTTGATTTACGTAAAGGTGAAGCGCATTGCCCGCATCAAGGGGGTGTCCATCGAGGAATGGGTGAATGAGTCCCTGTGCAAGGCAGTGGTTGAGGCCCCGGAGGCAGCCGAAGCTATGCGGCAGGTAATCTACGAGGCCAGCAAAGTAAACGCCCCCACTGCTGACATTGAGCAGATGCTCCGGGAAATCGAGTCTGGCTACCTCGACAACGGATATTTCGAAGAATGATTTTCGTAGATTCCAACGTGCCAATGTATCTTGTGGGCAACCCGCACCCGAACAGAGACCGCGCCGCGTACGCTATTGCCCGGCTCAAGGCAGTGCCCGAGGTACTCGTCACTGATGTAGAGGTTTATCAGGAAATCCTCCACAGGTTTTCATCTATCGGGAGGCGCGAATCCATCGGCGAAGCATTCACAACTCTTGACGACATCGTAGTGCAAGTTCTTTCCTATGGCATGAGTGAGCTACACGAGGCGAGGGATATCGTCTTGGCAGTTCCGGGGATTTCAGCCAGGGACGCCCTGCATGCTGCGGTGATGCGGTCGGCTGGGATTACCCGTATCCTCAGCTACGATAGAGGATTCGACGCTATTCCGGGGATTGAACGGATCGAATAGGAAATTCAAAACTCAGCGAGGCAATCATACATGAAAATCGCACGTTTCCAGAGCAACGGACACATCGCGCACGGCGTGGTCGAGGGCGACGATGTCGTCGAGATCGAGGGCGACATTTATTCCGAGTTCAAGGCCAACGGGGAACGGCACAAGCTGGCCGACGTGAAGCTGCTGGCCCCCACAGACCCAAGGGAAATCTGGGCGCCGGGGCTGAATTTCGCCAACCACCTGGAGTTTGCCGCTGGCGTTCTCGGCGACGAAGACCCGCACGTCCCCGAACACCCGGAGCCGTGGATCAAGGCTCGCGGCTCCCTCACTGGCACGGGCGAGAACATCATCCTGCCCCACGACACCTCGGGCGAGGTGCACTACGAGGGCGAGGCGGTGGCTGTCATCGGCAAGCCATGCCGCCGGGTCAGCCCCCAGGAGGCAAGCGGCTACATATTCGGCTACACCTGCGGCAACGACGTGTCTGAGCGGGCTTGGCAGAAGGATGACTGGACCTTCTGGCGGGCCAAGGGTTCGGACACGTTCGCCCCGGTGGGGCCGTGGATTGAGACCGACATCAACCCGCAGGCGCTGGAAATGATCGTGCGGCTGAACGGCGAGGAGGTGCAGCACGGACGCACCGAGGAGATGCTGTTCACTTTCGCCGAGATCGTGAGCTACATCAGCCAGCAGATTACGCTGCAACCAGGCGACTTGATATTCTCCGGCTCCACCGGAGTCACCACCGCGCTCAAGGACGGCGATCTGATCGAGGTTGAGATTCCGGGCATAGGCCTGTTGTCCAACCCTGTGGTGCGGGAAAAGGCGTGAGAACCGGCCCGGTAACTATCTCAATGCCGACGGGCGGTTTCCGGACGGACTCTTTTCGCTGCCTTTTCACCCCCACCCTAACCCTCCCCTCAGGGGGAGGGGATTTTGGGGATAGTTCCTAGAAGCTGATGACGGCCGTGGCGCGGGCTACCGGCTGGTCTCGGTCGTTGTCCACGGCAATGGCGCATTCCACCAGCCTCAGTTCCTCCGCCGTCTGCTTGCCTGTCACAACACCGGACAGGCTGATGGTGTCATTGGCGATCACGGGCAGCAGGTGCTCCACGTCCACCCTGCTGCCCTCCGCGTCGAGCCGTTCCGGCGGAAACCCCTTGCCCAGAAGTTCGACAACGTAGGACTCAACGGTTTTCTGTGGCAGGGTATCGGGATACTCGTCGTTTTCGTCGACCTCGCCGTGCAGCGAGTTGTAGCGCAGGATCGTGTCCTCCGTTTCCCACTTGATGAGGACGGGCAGGGTGTCTCCCACCGCCACGTTTTCGAATTCGACGGTCATCGCCCACAACCTGGCCATCGTTGCTCCTCGGCTGTCCGACTTTCAGTCTTGAGGCTAACACTCCGCCGCGCTGCGGGCAATTCATACTGGAATCACAACGCCCTTTGGGGTAACCTGATTCGCGGCCCAGGAGGCCGAGATCACAACCAGGTAGGGACGAATTGATGCCGGATTCCGAGAGAGAAGAACCGTACAGCCGGGCCATGGTAATAATGGCCCACGCCGACGACGCCGAGTGGACTTGCGCCGCCACCATGGCCAAGATGTGCGCCGAGGGCTGGGAGGTGGTGCTGGTGCTCTGCACCGACGGCTCCAAGGGCAGCGACAACCCCGAAATGACCCCTGAGCGGCTGGCACAGATTCGGGCCGAGGAGCAGCGCGAGTCGGCGCGCATCCTGGGTCTAAAAGACGTGGTATTCCTGGGCTACCCCGACTCGTACCTGGAACCCACGCTGCAACTGCGCAAGGACATCGCCCGCGAAATTCGACGGCACCGCCCCCACGTGGTCATCACCGAGCCGCCGACGCGGGACATCGACAGCCGCTACTATGGCAGCCACCCGGACCACCTGGCCACAGGCGAGGCCGCTCTGGCCGCCGTGTTCCCCACCGCCCGCGACCGTCTCACATTTCCCGAACTGCTGGAGGAGGGCCTGGAGCCGCACAAGGTACGCGAAGTGTGGATCGTAGGCGGGCTGGAGGGATCAGACCACTTCATCGACGTTGACGGCTACCTGGAGACCGCTATAGCCGCTCTCAAGGCCCACAAGTCCCAGGTCTCCCCCGAGGCCGCAGAAAAGTATTTCCCCATCGGTCGCGCCGAGACCGCCGCAAAGGTCGGTCTCAAGTACGCCGAGGCGTTCAAGACCATCAGGTACTACTGACGAGAAAGGGAACCCCACGCGAGGCTCCCTTAACGTCGGGCTGGCATGTTCATTGGCTGAGCGTAGGGTTATGCGGGCGGGTCGTAGGTCGTCGCCTGCACTTCCACCTCTCCGGAGAACCCGCTTTGGTCGCCGGGAGCGAGAAAGCCAAGAAGTTCAAAGCCAATGACCTTATGTTTGATGTCTCTCATTAGCACGACTCCCTCGCCAGTTTCTGAGCAGACGTATTCGTCGGACGGGTCTCCGAACCATACGGTCAGCGTATTTCCTGTTCTGTCGTGAATGACCTTTACTTTCTTTACTTTCTCCATACGGTTTCTCCTTCCTTGATTGCATCCGCAGGATACACCGTAATGATAAACCCCTCGCCGTTTAGCCTTTTGGCTACCACGCAGAGCCATCTGCCGGGGCGTTCGACTTTGTAGAAGAGGTAAACATTTTCGTCGCTCAGGCTACGCCGGATTTCGTTCGGGTCTGTCAACGCCTCCGCGACACTGCTTTCCCGTCCCCTCACTACATCGTGTTTCTCGACGATGACGAGATTCCAGTATCGCAGAGTCGTTCGAACACGAAAGCCCAGCGGCGTGTCAACCTGAAACAGTATGTCGTCCGGCGTCAATTACCTACTCATCTACACTGGTTTCCTGGCCGTTACCTTGAAGCTGGCGGTGTTGGTGTAGGTCTCCTTTTCCGACTCGGTCCAGAACTCCACGCCCTCGCCGGTGACCTGGATGTCCACGAAACCGGCCCGCCGCATCCGGTCGATGTACACCTCGTGGTACTCTGCGCCCGCGGCGCAGGACACCCACGATGCGGCGTCCGTCGCGGCAGGGCCCTCCGGCGTCAGCGCCAGCACGTCCGACAGGTGGATGCGGCCGCCCGGCGCCAACACCCGGAAACTCTCGCTGAAAACGGCGTCCTTGTCGGGAGACAGGCAGACCACGCAGTTGGATATGATCACGTCGTAGGAATCGCCGGGCAGGGGCATGGATTCCAGTTCGCCCTGCACGAACTCCACGTTAGTGAAGCCCAGGTTGTCCCGGTTCTTGCGGGCCAACTCAAGCATGGACGGCGTCATATCCAGGCCGGTAACGCGCCCGGTCTCGCCCACCTGCTGCGCCGAGAGGAAGCAGTCGATGCCGCCGCCGGATCCCAGATCCAGCACCCGCTCGCCCGGCTGCAATCCGGCCAGGGCCGTGGGGTTGCCGCACCCGGCCGAGGCCGCGATGGACTCGGCTGGCAGTCCGGCCAACTGTCCGTCGTTGTACAGCCGCATGGCGTGTTCCATGTCCTCCGGCCCGCAGCAGGCGGATGAGACATCGCAGCCGCAGCCATCGGCTTGTTCACCGTCGTCACGCTCCACAACGGGGCTCAGCTCGATCACGCGCTGCGCCCGCGCCCCGTACCTCTCCCGAACCAGTTCCTTGATTTCGTCGTTGTTGATGGCCATTCGCTGTCTCCTCGGTCTTAAATTTATGCCTGATATATGGCGGGGCGGTACAAGGGCGGCGGTATCGGATTACCCAATTCCCGCGCCGCGTCCAGCCAAGCTACTTGGGCTATCCTGACCTCCCTCAGGGCCTCTTCGGGCGTATCGCCAAAAGCGGAGCAATACTCCAGGTCGGGTATATCTGCGATGTAGCTTTGGTCTTCTTCGCTGTAGAAGATGTTTATGTGGTAATCTTTCACTCCTCATCCTCCAAAGTGAGGCGGTATCGCTCAACGAGCTTGAGAAACTGGCGAATCTGATAAGGCTTGGCGTCCCCCTTGTCGGGTTGTAGATTTACCGCCTTGGGTATGTCGGCACGCCCGAATATGTGGTGGCTTCCGTTAACCCTGACGAGACTGAACCCAAAACCCTCAATTAAGTTCACCATTTCAAGGAAATCGACATTGTGGAATGCACCACGAGCCAATCGGGCCAGTAACCTTCGACGATTCATGCTGTGGTGAGCGCCTGGTCCACGCAATCCTGTATCGCGGGCAGCATCCGTTCCCAGACCTTCGCCCCGTGGTAGAAGGCCTCCTCACCGGTGGGCGTCAGCCAGCAGACTCTACGTTGGCGGCCTTGATGCTCCTCCATCCGGCTCTCCACAAAGCCATTGTCCTGGAGTTCCTTCATCGTCGAGTAGACCATGGCTTCTGTGGGTTCACAGCACCCCTTGCACGCCTCCTTGATAGCCTGGTTTACCGCATATCCGTGCAATGGCCCCTTGGCAAGTTGCGACAGCAGCAGGAATCGGCAGAGACTCCTCTTAACCAGGTTCTCCCAATATTCCTCGCTGTTCATACTGCTCATATTCGCTCCGAATACTAAACCATGATTACTAAAGCTGGTTTAGTATAAGGCCCTTTGCCCTTTCGGTCAATCCCCGGTAGCAACCTGCATGGTCTTTTTAATCTCCATCTCGCTTGAGGGAGAGGGTTGGGGTGAGGGTGAAATCGCTGGCATCGGCGTCTTTGCCCAACACAGGGGACGCCCCCACCCTAACCCTCCCCCGGAGGGAGAGGGAACTACAAAAGACCCAGCAGCAGCAAGCTGCTGTGATAGAATGGCAGCGGTTTTCAGATACAGACTGGAGACGCTTCGCCATGAAAATTACCGGCTACCAGACACGCCTGCTGCACACGCCCGCCGACGATCCTCTGGCCAACAGCCTGCCCGACACCGGGCGCAAGCGGGCATTCGTTACGCTGGAGATGACCACCGACGAGGGCATCGACGGCGTGGGCCTGACCTTCGTCCCCGCCCTGTCAGCCAGCCCCGTCGCTGCTGCCTTACGGACATCGGTGGAGGCGCTGGCGGAGCTGACCATCGGCGAAGACCCCATGGAAATCGAGGGCATCGTCGGGCGGCTGCAAGAGGCCACCTCGGGAGCCGGGCCCGGCGGCCTGCTGACCATGGCCCTGGCCGCCGTGGACATGGCGCTGTGGGACATCAAGGGCAAGGCGCTGAACCAGACCGTCGCGTCCCTGCTGGGCGGCTACCGCTCCAGCGTCCCCACCTACGCCAGCGGCGCGCTTATGCGTCCGGTCAACGTGGAGAGGCTGTCGGAAATCGGCCCCATGCTCGTGGAAAAGGGTTTCCGGCAGATGAAAACCCAGATGGGAGCAGAGGCCCTGGCCAGCCGCGAGGTGGACCGCATCCGCACCCTGCGCGACGCTGTCGGCGACGACATCGACCTGATGTGCGACATCAACCAGATGTGGAGCGTCAACCGCGCCATCGACATCGGGCGGCGAGTCGAGGACTACCACCTGTTCTGGCTGGAAGACGTGGTGGCCCACGACGACTACCAGGGCATGGCCAAGGTCGCCGACGCGCTGTACACCCCCATCTGCTCCGGCGAGTACGTCTACGGCGTCAACCCGTTCCGGCAACTGATCGAGAACCGCTCCATCGACATCGTGATGATCGACCTGCTGCGCGTGGGCGGCATCACCCCGTGGCGCAAGGTGGCGGCCATGGCCGAGGCGTTCAACATGCCAGTGGTCAGTCACCTGGTGCCGGAAATCCACATCCAGCTCATGGCATCCATCCCCAACGGCCTGACGGTGGAGTACATGCCCTGGTCGCTGCGGCTGTGGGAGGAAACGCCCGCCTTCGTCGACGGCAACCTGGAGGTGCCGGACAAGCCCGGCCTCGGCCTGGCATTCGACCAGGACGCGCTGAACCACTACGCCGTAGCCTAAACCCCTAGCCCAAAATCCCCTCCCCCTGAAGGGGAGGTTGCGCCGCGCCGGAACTGCGACTACCCTCCGAAGTTCCCTCCCCCTTGAGGGGGAGGGTTAGGGTGGGGGCGAAATCGTCAAAGCTCAAATCCTAACGGAAATCACAAACGGAGAGGAACAAAAATGGTAGCTCAACTGCGAACCTATACCATCAACCGCGGCATGATGGACTCCTGGCTCAAGGTATTCGACGAGGAGATTCGCCCGATCCACGACAAGATCGGAATGCCCATCTCCGCCACCTTCGTCAACGCCGACCGCAACGAGTTCATCTGGATCCGCAACTTCAACAGCGCCGAAGAGATCCCGGATAAGGAATCCGCGTACTTCGCCTCCGACGAGCGCAAGGCCCTCGGCGACAAGCCCACCAGCCACATCGCCAAGATCGAGGTCAAGGTCATCGAGACCGTCCTGGAGCCTGCGGCCGTCGCGTAACTTCAAGTGATTGCCGGGGTTGGTTCGCTAGCCCCGGCTGTTGAGTCGCATCTGTTTTGGTCATAAGCGAGACGCTGTACAACGGAAGCGGCGATTACGCGGCAAACCGCCGTTGCGAGCAGCCTTGAGCACACCGAATGATTGCCCGAGTTGCGGATCGGCAACCGAATGGCTTCAGGAACCGTTAATTGCCGGCGGAAAAGAATGGCGAATCTCAGAGCATTTTCGCCGCGACCGGGCCAGGGATAGACCGGAAGTCACCAGAGGCCGCATTACTGATGTGTTGGAGAATTGGGTAATACGATGTACTACGCTAGATAAAGACGGGAACGAAGGCTTGTCTCATTGGGGATGGGTGGTGGTGAACAACAAGATAAAACTGTTACAAGTCGTTACTTCGCCATCAGGCGACGGTACCATTGAAAGCGCATACCTCAACAGAAAGGATCTCCGGGAAATGGTCCGAGGAAATATGCGGCACTTTATAGAAAAATGTGTCCGCGACGATTTTGAATCGAGGTAGAGAATGGAGAGGCAATCGGCGACTACCGGTCATGTGTGCGCTCCTGACGTTACCTTCCGCTTTCCTGACGGCCACACTTGGCGCTATGCGGGATGCGAGCGGGTCTGGATGCACGAGGTTCCCATTGGGGCGGAATGGGAAGACTGCAAAGTGTGCGATGCGCTGATGGAGGAAATTGGGGAGCCGCCGTTGCACGACATACCGTTTGAGATAGTGACGGAAAGCAAAATCCCCGGGTGATTTGGGACGCAGCGCAACGGGGCGGAGTGCCCCGCCACAGAGCTTTGGTTGTCCCTTTGTATCACGCCGCCTTGCGCATTTCGACGTGCAGGATGCCGGCCTCCATGAACGTGTCGCCGTGCTCCTCATAGCCGTGCCATGCGTAGAACGCCTTGACGTACTCCTGCGCGTGCAGTACGAACTCCGTCGCGCCCTGCTCCCTCGCCTCGTCCTCCAGGAACCGCAGGACGAGACCGCCCACGCCGCTGCGCCGGTGCTGGCGGTCCACGGCCATGCGGCCGATACGCGCCGAATCGCCCTCCACGATGGCCCGTCCCGTGGCGATAGCCACGCCGTCCAGCAGGGCGAGGACGTGGGTTGCCACCGCGTCGTATTCATCCAGCTCAATCTCGGGCGGGACGGACTGCTCGTCGACAAAGACGCGGAAGCGGATGCCCACCGCGGCCTCCATGTCCGCCTCTGACTCAACCAGTTTGACCGTTATGTTGCTTGTATTGCTATTCACGTGGCGGCAGCAACCCCAATTTTGTTGTTATGCAACGGTTCACCCCCACCCTAACCCTCCCCCTGAGGGGGAGGGGATTTATTGTTGGGGGACGGCCTCACCCTAACCCTCCCCCTGAGGGGGAGGGGATTTTGCCGGGGGATATGGAACTTTAGAACACGATTACGCCGCGGCCGATCTCGCCCTTGTCCATGTCGTCGTAGGCCTCGTTTACCTGGTCTAGCGTGTACTGGCGCACCACCAGGTCGTCGAGGTTCAGCTTGCCGGCGTGGTACAGGTCGGTGAACTTGGGCATGTCCACCCTCGCGTGCGTCGAGCCGTAGTAGGTGCCTCGCACCGTCTTTTCGTTCCGCACCATGTCCACGGCGTTCAGCGGGGCCTCTGCGCCGAAGGGAGCGATGCCGACCAGAGTGCAGATGCCGGATTTGCCGGTCATGTCGTAGGCGTTCTTGATGGTCTGCGTCGCGCCCACCACCTCGAAAGCGAAATCCACGCCCTTGCCGCCCGTGAGCTGCCGGACGCGCTCCACCGGGTCGCCATCGGCGGCGTTGACCGTGTGGGTTGCGCCGAACCTCATGGCGAACTCAAGCTGGCTCTCGCGGAGGTCGACGGCGATAATCTGGGTGGCATTGGCCAGGGCCGCGCCCATGATGACGTTGATGCCAACGCCGCCGCAGCCGACCACGGCGACGGAGCTGCCGGGCGTGACCTTGGCGCTGTTGACCACCGCGCCGACGCCCGTGGGCACGCAGCAGCCGATGAGGGCCGCCTGCGCCATGGGCGTGGGCATGTCGATGGGGACGCAGCCCATTTCGGGTATCACAGCGTACTCCGCAAAGCAGGCCACCTTGCCCATGTGGTGAATGCGCGTGTCTCCCTTGTGCAGCCGCTGGGTGCCGTCCAGCATGTTCGCGCCGGTAGCCATGTGTTGGTCACACACCTGCGAGTTGCCAGACAGGCAGGAGTTGCAGCGGCCGCAGGCGGTTACGAATGACAGGATTACCTGCTGTCCGGGGCGCACGGACGTAACACCGGGGCCAACGGCCTCGACGGTGCCCGCGCCCTCGTGGCCCAGCACCACCGGCAACGCAATGGGCGCGTCGCCGTGCATAAAGTGGCGGTCGCTGCGGCAGATGCCAGCCGCGCCGATTTTGACCAGTACCTCCCCCGCCTTTGGGTCGTCCAGTTCCACGTCCTCAATCACCAGTGGGGTCTTCGGTTCGTAAAGAACGGCAGCCTTCAACGTTGGTCTCCTATTCCACAGTATCATTTGGCGGTCTGGTGTTCGCCGTCTATATTCCAATGCCGCCCGTGCCGGTGTCAATTGCGGGCTGTCAGTTGCGCGGAATGATTGCTAGGTAGTTGTCTGAATCAAGATTTACAGGATTAAAGGATGAACAGGATGGAGACGTTTATCCTGAAAATCCTCACATCCTGTAAATCCTGATTCAGACAAATCGAGGGCGACAGGCTGCTACCCCGCCAGCGGCTCCATCCCCGCCTCGGCGCGGGCGTCGTTGATGTGGTCGAGGATGCGCTGGCGCAGCGGGGCGATTTCGTAGCCGATGTCAGCCAGCATCCGGCTGTTGTCCACCAGGTAGACGTGCGGCACGGTGCGGTCGCCGGTGGTAATCTGTGCGTCGGGGATGTAGCTGCGCACGGCGTCGGCCATGTCCTTGATGGTCGCCAGGTTCCCGCCGCTGATGTAGGTGCGATGGTTCAGGGTACCGGCCAGCGCGGCCCGCACGAAAATCTCGGCGGCGTCCTCGGCATGGATCATGGGCGACGGCTCGTCCTCGTGGAACGGCATGGTGATGGGTTGCCCGATGGCTGGCAGCGACACCATCAGCCCGCCGATCATGCCAGTCATGCCCGTCACGCGCCCGTGGCCGAAAACGGTGCAGATACGGATGCCCCGCAGGTCCAGCCCGTAGAGGTCGGTGTAGCGGCGGGCCGAGAAATCGTTGACCGACTTGGTCATACCGTAGACGTTGATGGGGTCATTGACGTCATCCTCATTGATGGGACGCTCGCCGAAAGTGTCCTGCACGCCGTATACCGCGATGGAGCTGGCGTACACCACCCGCTCGATGCCGCACCAGCGAGCGGCCTCGAAAACGTTGTTGGTGCCGCCGATGTTGACCTGCATGGCGAAGTGGGGCCGCTCCTCGGTATCGGGTGGCAGCAGCGCCGCCATGTGGATGATGCGCGTCACCCCATTGGCGGTGATCGCCTCCATAAGCTGGGGCAGTTGCGTAACGTCGCCCCGGTACATCGTAATGCGGTCGAGGTACTGGGCGAGGTTGCCGCGCGGCGGGGCCAGATCGAAGCAGACCACCTCCTCGCCGCGCTCCAGCAGCTTGCGTATGATGCGGTTGCCGATGAATCCGGTACCGCCGGTCACCATAACGGACATGCTCGCTCTCCTGCGTGGCCCTTGGCGGGCCGGTTCGGGAGTCATGTTAGGCCCCGGCTGTCAGCGCCGCAATCCCCGCCGGGTGTGGCTTGCGGCTTACTGGGAAACGCCCTCACCCTAGCCCTCTCCCGGAGGGAGAGGGAATAATTGGATGGCTCTGTCCGACGAACCAGGGGCTTTCTAAAGTTCCCTCTCCCTCCGGGGGAGGGTTAGGGTGGGGGCGTGGTTCGACAGGCTCAACATGAGCTTGTCGAATGGTGCGGATACCCACGATTTCACTCTCACCCCAACCCTCTCCCTCAAGGGAGAGGGAGAATCAAGAGGCCCTGCCGACGAACTTGCCGCGTTGACAATCGAGGCGCCAATGGTGTATCAATCAACTGCTATTTTGCCCAAGCCACAGGCAGCTATCAGGCAGCCGGCCCAGGAACCGCGTGGCCCTGCCGCTAGTTAGGAGGAGGAATATGGCCGACACTTTCTATTGCAGGGTCAGCAACTTCCTGTCCGACCCCCGGGACCGGTTCATCGCGGTCGGTGAATCGTCGGACGATGTTCTGGACAAGGTTAAGACCTATCTGAAAAGCGAGGCCGGTGTCGCCCGCTACGGCGCCATCGACGTTGACGACCTGGAAAACAACATCAGGACGTGCATCTTCCAGCGGGGCACCAAGGCCATCCACAACCGCGCGCCGGACACCCGCTACTACCACGAGCCGCCGCCCACCGAGTAGCTGGCGGCGCAATCCCGATAAATGGCAAGACCCCGCATCCCCCGAGCGGGGTCTTTTCTTTAGCGGGTGTTCAATAAGTTCCCTCTCCCTCCGGGGGAGGGTTAGGGTGGGGGCGTACCCCAGGTTGCTCAGCAATGACGGATGATACTGAAACCCGCTTTTTGTCAGTGAACCGAACTTCTTAAACACCCTCTAAGAGGGTGTGTGACAAATCCCCTCTCCCTCCGGGGGAGGGTTAGGGTGGGGGCGTACCCCAGGTTGCTCAGCAATGACGGATGATACTGAAACCCGCTTTTTGTTAGTGAACCGAAATTCTCAAACACCCTCTTAGCGTCTAGGGAGTATCGTCAAATCTTCCCGTCATTCCGGCGAAAGCCGGAATCCAGAACGCGGCAACCTTCCGAGACTATCAGGTAGCGGAAATGCCTGGATTCCGGCTTTCGCCGGAATGACGTAATTGACCAAACCGGCTCCCACAAACGTTTTGGGGTGCCGCCGCGCCAATCAGAGCGGACGCTTGGCCGGAATCCCAACCCGTCTTGGGTATCGGTCGGGCGTGGGGGCGGTCTTTTCGAAAGCCGCCACGACTCGATTGTCGGTCAGGCCATCGAGGGTTACGGGATGCACTCCGGTGACGCGCCCGCCCAACTCTGACAAGGCATGTTCCGCCCCGGCCAGCTCCTCTTCCAGCCCGCCGTGCTTGTGCGCTACCGTGACTCCTCCCACGCGGCAGAAGGGCAGCGTGTACTCCAGCAGCAGCGAAAGCCGGGCCACGCCACGCACGAGGGCCAGGTCGAATGACTCCCGCAGGTCGGGCTGGCAGGCCAACGCCTCGGCCCGGCCCAGGTGGACGCCGACACCCTCAAGTTCCAGTAGGCCGGAGACGTGCTCCAGGAACGCGGCTTTCTTGCCCACCGACTCGATCAGGTGCAGCTCAATGTCCGGGAAGGCCAGCTTGATCGGCAGGCCGGGAAATCCCGCGCCGCTGCCCACGTCAACCATGCGACCCACGCCCGGCAGCCCGCCCGGTCCGGTTCCGTCGTCGCGGCGGAAGGCCAGGCACGCCGTAAGCGAGTCCAGGAAATGGCGTACCTGCGTCTCCTCGTATCCGGTGATGGCGGTGAGGTTCGCCCGTTGGTTCCACTCGGCCAGTTCGCGGTAGTACCGCTCGAACCGGTCAATCTGACTGTCCGACAGGTGGATGCCCAGGGACCTGGCGCCTTGCTCCAGCAGTTTCATCCGGCAGTCTACCGTTCCACTCTCTCTAAATTGCGGCGCAATTGACACGAAAATTGGCGGGCCGTAGAATTCCAGTGTTCCGAATTTAACACAGAGGATAAACTGGGAAGGGGAAATATGGCAGCTAAAGCATACCTGCTGGTGGAGACAACCGTGGGCAAAACCCGCGAGGTTGCCACTACCCTGACGGGGCTCCCCGGCGTCTCTACCGTTGACGTCGTCACAGGCCCCCACGATATCATCGCCGTGATCAACGCCGATGACATTTCGATCATCGGCGACCTTGTGACCGCACAGATTCATACTATAGACGGGGTTAGTAAGACCACCACCTGCATATCCGTAACCGGCTAGCGCCGCCCCGTCGTTTCGCGTCCTGACCCTGCCTCAGACTGCCAGGGAGTGCCGTTTTGGACTTTACATTTACCCCCGAAGACGAGCAATTTCGCCAGGATTTGAGAACCTTTCTGGCTACCGAACTGCCCGGAACCTGGGAGGGCGGCGGGCGGTACCCGGAGGAGGATGACTGGGATCTGACTCGCGTCATCCGCCGCAAGATGGCCGACCGCGGCTGGCTGACCATGCACTGGCCCGAGGAATACGGCGGCCAGGGAGCATCCCCGGTCAAGTCGGCGATTTTCAACGAGGAAATCGCCTACCTGCGCGCGCCGGGCCGCGACATTTTCGGCGTCCGCATGCTTGGCCCCACGCTGATGATCCACGGTTCGGAGGAGCAGAAACGCACGCACCTGCCGCCGGTGGCCCGCGGTGAGGTGCAATGGTGCCAGGGCTACAGCGAGCCGGAGTCCGGCTCCGACCTGGCTTCCCTCAGCACCCGCGCCATCCGCGACGGCGACGACCTGGTGATCAATGGCGGCAAGATCTGGACGACGCTGGCCCATCGCGCCGACCACATCATGCTGCTCACCCGCACCGATCCCGACGCGCCCAAGCACCGCGGCATCAGCTTTGTGCTGGTGGACATGAAATCGCCGGGCGTAACCGTGCGGCCCATCATCAACATGGCTGGCGGCCACGAGTTCAACCAGGTGCTGTTCGACAACGTCCGTGTGCCGCGGGCCAACGTGGTGGGCGAGGAAGACCGCGGCTGGTACGTGGCGGTGACGCTCCTCGATTTCGAGCGCTCCGGCATCGACTACTCCGCCAACGCCCGGCGCCTGCTGGACGACGTCCGCGAGTACGCCACCGAAACCAAGCGCAACGGGCGGGCCATCATGGAAGAGCCATGGGTGCGCAGCCTGATGGCCGACCGCTACATCGAGTGCGAGGTGGCGCGCCTCATCGCCTACAACGTGGCCTACATGCAGGGCGAGGGGCTGGTTCCCACCCGCGAGGCATCCATGAGCAAGGTGTTCGGCAGCGAGACCGTCCGCCGGGTGACCGAGGCGGCCATGGACGTCCTCGGTCTCTATGGCACCCTGGGCCGCGAGGAGAAATGGGCCCCGCTGATGGGCCGCGTCCAGGAGCACTGGATGCTGAGCTTCTCCGGCACCATCGCGGCCGGCACCTCGGAAGTACAGCGCAACATCATCGCCAGCCGTGGCCTGGGCTTGCCGCGCGGTTAGGCCCCAAGCATTCCACGATGCCGGAAAACTCGCAGGGGCGCACGATGGTGCGCCCCTATCGCGTGGTTGGGTAGGAATCCAACCTCTCCGGGCTGCCATACCCGGCCTGGAGATTGTCTTAAGGCAAGTACTTTGTGACTACACCGACCGGATGACGGTTTGTTCAACTGGATTCCCGCTTTCGCAGGAATGACGGTTCGTATCGGCGGCACGGACAGGCGGGCTAGGCGGCTGCCAGCGCCAGCTCGCCGGCGGGCGAGTCCTGCATCGTCGCCTCACGGCAGCGTTGCAGGATCCGGAAGACCGTGCGGTTGGTTATGCCGAAACGTTGCGCCGTGCCCTCGATGCTCAACGCCTCCTGCTGCATCGTGTGCACGACCCGGAAATCCCGGGCCAGGCGCCGGTTGCGCTGGTACCACACCGGGTCGTCGTACCGGCACTTGGGCAGAGGGCAATCGAGGCACGAATCCGATACTTCGCATCCGGTGTCCACGTAGTGATAAAATTCCGAGGCATCGTCCGTCGTACAAATGCCGGTTCCGTAACTCACTGCCTCCGGGCGGGCGGCGAACAGGGTAGTCATACCTAACTCCCAAACAGGCGTTCTAAATATTTGAAGCTAATTTAGAACATGCGTACAGCGAGTGTCAACGGATTTTTCGCCTATTTTGAAAGAAATGTTCTAACTTTTCGATTGCCATCATAACGATGACCACGGAGGGCTGATGATCGAATACGAGACCATGACCTACGAGCGCAAGGGCCGCATCGCCTACATCATGTTCAACCGGCCCCAGGCGCTGAACGCGGTGAACCGGCAGTTCGAGGACGACCTGCACGAGGCGTTGCTGGAGTTCGACACCGACGACGAGGCGTGGGTGGGCATCATCCACGGCGCGGGCCGGGCCTTCTGCGCGGGCGCCGACATCAAGCAGAGGTTCGTCGAGATGACCCGGCAGGAGAGCGCCCGCCGCGAGCGCGGCCCCAACCCGGAGGGCTACCTGGGCCGCAGCATCAACTGGAAGCCCGTGATCGCCGCCGTCCACGGCTACGCCCTGGGCGCTGGCATCGTCATCGCCGCGGAGTGCGACATGATAGTCGCGTCGGATGACGCCAGGTTCGGCATCTCGGAAACCAAGCGCGGACTGGCCGGGGGCCGGATCTGGGCCAAGGTCAACGCTTTCATGCCCTCCAAGATCGCCAGCGAGATGGTCATCACCGGCGAGCCGGTAGAGGCGGCTGAACTCTATCGTCTCGGCCTGATCAACCGCCTGGTGCCCAACGGTTTCCACCTTTCGGCCGCGGAGGCCCTGGCCGAAAAGGTGCTGAAAACCCCGCCGCTCTCGGCCCGCGTGGGCGTCAAGCTCACCCGCCGCCAGTGGGTGCAGACCGGCGCGGAGGCCGACATGCAAACGCTGCCGCTCAAGCTCCACCTGTCAGAGGATTTCAAGGAGGCCAGCCGCTCTTTCGTGGAGAAACGCCCCCCGAATACAAGGCGCGGTAAATCGCGCCCCCACAAAAATTCCTTCCCCCAGCGGGGGAGGGTCAGGGCGTAGGAAAACTCCCAGCAAAATAATTTCCCTACCCCAGCGGGAGAGGGTCAGGGCGTGGGAAAACTCCCAACAAAATAATTTCCCTCTCCCTTGAGGGTGAGGGTGAGGGGGAAAAGCTGCGCCAACGCGAACCGGCAGTCTGCCCATTTTACGAGACTGCCGGACGCCGGTATCCGCGCAGTGTCAGGCTACGCAGGACGCGATTGCAAAGTAACGCCATCCATTGACATCCGCTCATCCTGAGCTTGTCGAAGGATGCCCGTTCAAGCTGCCCGTGGTTCGACAAGCTCACCATGAGCGGCTTGGAGCGAACTTGGCAATCGTCCTGTCAGACTACGCGCATCAGCAGGGCAGTCAGGGCGGACGCAAGCCCGCCCACCACTACCACACTCCCGACGAACCATTTGACCATCCGCGTTTCGCGTTCTGCCGCATCCGCCTTGATGGAACCTTCCAGCCGGGCTATGTCCTCTTTGGTCGCGACATGCTCCATCTGTGATTCCAGGCGCACAACCCGCGTCTCCAAGTCAGATGCCATTACTTCACCATTTATCAATTATCACCGAATTTGTCCTTCCGCTTCCGCCTGCTGCATCCCGAATGGAGAGCGGCCAATCACCATGCCGTTATCCAGAACGACCACGGCCTTGAGATTCCGGAAAAACAGGAACGACCGGAGGTCGATCTGCATGCTAACGACGTGACGGGACAGTTCTGGCAGGGTCAGGACCTCAACGCCATTGACCTGCAAGCCCTCGTATTCGGCCAGGTTCCTGCGGCGCACCCTGGTATCGACCGATACCTCGACGGCGCACCCCGCTCAAGACGAGTGTTGCAGCAGGTCAACCGCAATTCGGCCGCCCTTGGCAAGGATGTGGTCCGCCGCCGCCTGGCTCAGAACGATTTCCATCAAATTGCTCCAAAGGGAGCGGTCTCTTTCCCGCCGCGCCCGAATGATTCAGGTTGAAACTTGCTGAACCCCATTCTAGACTGTCCGCACATGGTTATCCATAGTAGCCGGAGATGGTATGAGCGGCGAACCGCAGTTGTACCGGGTTAACCCGGAAAGCAGGGAGTCCGAAAAGATCCAAGAGGTTGAATTCAGCCAGTTGGGGCTGCGCGAGAGGCAGGACATTCAGGAATGGGTGGCCGCGAATCCTGGAATACTCGGTGATGACCTGCTGATAATCGGCAAGGAATTCAGCGGCTTTGATCGGACTAACGAAAGGCTGGATTTGCTGGCCGTTGATTTGGACGGCAGATTAGTGATCATTGAACTCAAACGGGATGATTCTGGCGCCGATGCCCATTGGCAGGCCATCAAGTACGCTAGCTATTTCCAGCGGACCACCGCCGACGAAATCGTAGCGATGGCCGCTTCATATTGGGGCGTATCACATGATAACGCTGATACGAGATTGGCGGAACACCTGGATGCCGGTGACTTAAATGCCCTGAATAACGACCAGCGCATCATCCTTGCCAGCCATCGTTTTGCCCCGGAAGTCACTTCCGCCGCTCTCTGGCTGAACCAGAAGGTTCCTGCCGATGGCCTTATCACCTGCGTCAAACTAACGCCGCACCAAGACGCGCAAACCGGTGCTCTATTTGTCCAAGCATCCACCATAATCCCCGTGCCGGGAGTAGACGAATATCTTATAGGGGTCGGTGTCGGCTCACAATCAGAGGGCACAAGACGACCGGGCAGCAGGAGAGAAGGCCACGCCAGAAACCGAAATGACGAAGTCACGCACTTTCTCAGAAAAGTTGGGCGACTCGCTACGGATGGATTACCGGAACACATCAAGCCTGACAAGACTTCAAGAGTAGCTCGCGGCCACGAAGGATGGCGCCATTACGCCCTTTGGTATTCTCGCCCACCGTGGGGCGATGGGTGGCTACGCTACTTGGCAACTCTCCAGCCGCACGAAGAATCAGGGAAATATCTGTCTCAAATATGGCTCAGAAAAAGTCAAAAACATCACTTAAACGACGATCTGGAAAACATAGAGATTCATGCCCGACAGGAAAAAAGTAGTAGAGGGGCTGGCATTCGCGTAAGAACTGGCCCCGGGGCACTGGATGATGATTTTGCCAACGAGATCGCGGAAATTCTGCGGGAAATCATCGAACAAGGCACGCCCGTTATAGACGACTTGGAAAACGAAACCGGCGATGGGGACGAAGCCTAGCTCGCCAGCAGCAGCGCGTTAATCGTCGCGACACTGGCGGGATGCACCGGGCGGCGCTGCTGCAATCGCAGGGCCGTTTCGCGGCAGAGGAACTCCAGCACCGCCTGGCTCAGGCTTTCGTTGGCGATGTGCTGCAACTCCCGCTGGTAGGGGTAGGACTTGATCTTGCGGGGTTCCAGCTTGTCGGCTATGAACACCAGCAGGCCCAGCGGGGTGAGGCTGTGGTGGCCCGTGGTGTGCCAGCGGACGGCAGCCAGTATCTCCTCGTCGTCAAGGCCGTCCTCGTGCCGCAGCAACTCGGCGCCCACCGGCCCGTGCAAGGTGACGGGCGCCCGCCGCTCGATGTCCAGCGTGGACATGCCGAACCGGTCGGCGAGACGGAGGATCTCGTTTTTCTTCGCGGCCCGGGCGACGTCGTGCCCCAGTATCGCCAGCTCGGCGCGCTCCTCGTCGATACCGTGGCGAGAGGCGAGGTCCAGGCCCACGTCTCGCACCCGGTATATGTGCGCCCGCAGCTTGTCCGGCAACGACGCGAACCGCTCCCGGAATTTGTCGTTGACGAACTGGTACCGGGGGCTTGCCGTCATCCCATGTCACCCAACTGGCGGCCGCCCATCAGGTGAACGTGGGGATGGGCGATGGTCTGCTGCGCGTCCGGCCCCTGGTTCAGCGTCAGACGGTAGCCGCTGAGGGTGACGTTCTCGCGGCGGGCCATTTCCTCGGCGACAACGAACAGGTGGCCCATTATCGGCACCTGGCCGGGGCCGACGTAGGCCAGCGACGCGATGTGCATGTTGGGGATAATCAGCAGGTGCGTGGGCGCTTTGGGGCTGATGTCCTTGACCACAAAGCAGCGGTCGTCCCGGTACAGCACGTCCGGGTTGGCCGAATCGCGGGCGATGGAGCAGAAAATACACTGGCTGGCGGTTGTCATTCGTTTCTTTCGCTTCCAATCAGTTTTGCAGAGTGTATCACAGGGGTTCCGATTGCCCCGCAAGCCGCTCCAAGCGGCGTCGCCGGGCGCGGGTGTCTACGACGAATGTGTCCGGAATCTCAGGACTGACGGCTTCCAGTTCGATCAGGTATTCCTTTATCCTGCCGACAGCGTACTCCACTCCTTCTTCCCGCTCCCAGTTTTCATAGAAATTCTGATGCATGGCTTTGGCGGACTGGAACATGTCACGCAGGTCAGAACGACCCATTTCGTCCACAATTTGGTTTGAAATATCGAAGAGCAGAGAGTGAGACTGGTGGTGCCAGCCTCGCTCCTCGGCGATGGCCTTTAGGGCGCAGGCGGCCGCGCCCCAGGACTTTTCCGAGGCTTGTTTCAGGTCTCCCTGACTGAGGTAGTCCTCGGCTCGGACAATGTACTCTTGGCTCATGTCCGTGTACTTGTTGCTGGGCACGGTCATAACTGGTAAGCCTCTACGAAATGGCTGGCCGCTGGGAAACGCCGATTACTCCCCGGCAATGGAGGCCATCGCCAGCTCCTTGTGATAGTTGGCGTCGCCGTAGCCCAGTTCCTGCACCTTGGCGCGGCGGGTGTACAGTTGCAGGTCGTGCTCCTTGGTGAACCCAATGGCGCCGTGGCACTGGTGGGCGGTGGCGCAGACGCGGCGGTAGGCCTGGCTGATCCACGCCTTGGCGATGGAGATTTCGCGCTGGGCCGGCAGGCCCTCGGCCAGCATCCACGCCGCCTGGTAGGCCACGCCTCGGCAGCCCTCGACGTCGGTGGCCATCTGGGCGCAGTGGTGCTGCACCGCCTGGAAGCTGCCCACGGGCCGGCCGAACTGGGTCCGCTGCTTGACGTATTCCACGGTCATGTCCAGCACTGCCGTCGCCCCGCCCAGCATCAGGATGCACTGGCCGGCAATGGCCCGTTGCAGGGCGCGCTCCACGATGGGCCAGCCGCCGTTGACCTCGCCGAGGACGGCGCTGGCGGGAAGGCGGACGTTGTTGAGCGAGACCTCAAATTGCTGCTCGTTGCCTATGACGCGCATCGGCGTAACTTCCAGTCCCTCCATCCTGGCCGGGACGAGGAACAGGGTAATCCCGTCCTGCGGGTTGCCGCCGGAGCCCGTCCGCGCCGCGACAATCATCACGTCGGCAACGTGGGCGTCGGGGACGAACAGCTTTGCGCCGTTCAGAGCGAAACCGTTGCCGTCGGCGGTGGCGGTGGTCTCCACGCCCCACGCCTCGTAGGTGGCGCTGGCCTCGGTGACCGCCATGGTCAGGATGCCGCTGCCGTCGCACACCCGGCTGAGCAGGTCGTCCTTCTGCGCGTCGCTGCCAGCATCCAGGACGGTCAAGCCGCCCAGCACCACCGAGGAGAAATACGGGCTGGGAACCAGGGAGCGGCCCATCTCCTCCAGCAGCACCGCCAGGTCCAGGAAATCGCCGCCGGTGCCCCCGTATACCTCGGGGAACGGCACGCCCGCCCAGCCGAGACCGGTAATCTGACGCCACAGCTCGTCGGGGTAGCCGCGCTCGTCCTCCTCCATCTCCCGCACCAGCGTGGTGGGGCACTCCCGCGCCAGGAATTCCTGTGCGCTGGACTTAAGCATCTGCTGAATTTCGGTAAGGCCCATATCCATGGCTTGTTACTCCGGCTTAAATCACGTTTCGCCCCGGACTAAATTGTGCCGGGGCGATGCCAGTATAGGCTATGACGGAATGCTACTCAACAAGAGCGTCTTTAAGGTATTCTCAACGTGTGTTGGTATTGGCGCGATTAGTCTGCCTTGTCCTGCTGCGTAGGGGCGCACAGCCGTGCGCCCGTGTCTCCGCGGGAGAGAATTGGGCTGGAACCAGGGCCAGGGCGCACGGCTGTGCGCCCCTACATGGGAATACCAACACACATTGAGAATGCCGTCTTTAAGGTAGTGCAGTTAGCGGGGTACGTTACCGTTCCCAAATCGCGCCATTGGCAATACAGGGATGAGGCATTCGTTCACCGAGTCGGTAGCCAAATGTGCCGCTTTCAGTGTTGTTGCTCCGAGCAGCGAGCTAGTCCCTGCGGCGGCGAAAATCACGGGCGCAATCACTTCCATTCCCTCAAAAATGAAAGTAGCGTACCCGAAAGGCATATCGATTACCCTTTCATCCGCAAAGGCGAATCCACGAGTTTCAGTTGGCTGGACATTTACGCTTTCCAGCACGTCTTCGGGCATGAAGCTATGGACTGATCCCGTGTCGGCCAAAGCCTCGACTTCAGCAAAAGTAGTCTTTGTCAGGTCACCTACTCTTACACGAACGTTGAACATACCCATTGGGCTACACCTCCTGCACGATCTCCACCGGGGTGTTGCGGGCCACAATGATCTCCATCACCTCGTCGCTGTCGTTGACTGGCTGGTGCACTGCATTTGCGGGGACGTAGATGAAATCGCCAGGGGCGATGGGCAGCGGGTTGTCGAGCTTGTCGCCCACG
The DNA here is from genome assembly GCA_963664375.1 of Dehalococcoidia bacterium. GTDB lineage: Bacteria > Chloroflexota > Dehalococcoidia > Lucifugimonadales > UBA3495 > VXOI01. The sequence goes on along the minus strand of OY761449.1, from coordinate 837,350 downwards.
ACAAACCAGCCGTGTCCCTTGACCACGTAGATCGCCGACTCGCAGTTGACGTGATAGTGCGGACTGGAGGCGCAGTGCGGCGGGATGGTGGCGATGGCCAAGTGGATGCCGGTTGACCCCGTCAGCGCCTCGGACACGCCTGCCAACCGGGTCATGGCACCCGATTGAATCTCAACCTCCAGGCCATCGGGGTGAATCACCTTACATTCCGCCATTGCGCTCTCCTAACTGTTTAATTCTTACTAATGGGAATCCAAGTCGCTTGCACCCTGCGGCTCACCCCCACCCCAACCCTCCCCCTGAGGGGGAGGGAGTTTTTGTAAGAGGACGCCATCACCGGTATTCTCAACGTGTGTTGGTATTCCCAATGTAGGGGCGCACAGCCGTGCGCCCTAGCCCCCGGTTCCGGCACAATTCTCTCATGCGCAGACACGGGCGCACGTCCCTCGACGCGCTCGGGAGTGCGCCCCTACGCGGCGGGGCCAAGCAGACAAATCGCGTCCAATACCAACGCACGTTGGGAATGTCCTCTCACCCTAGCCTTCTCCCGGAGGGAGAGGTAATTGGCCGTCAGATGTTGCGGACGAATGCGCTCAGCCGTTCGATGGCCTTGCTGATGTTCTCCTGGGAGTTGGCGTAGGACAGGCGGACGTAGCCGTCGCCGTACTCGCCGAAAGCTGAGCCGGACAGCAGAGCGACGCCCGCCTCTTGCATCGCCCGGTCCTCGAACTCGCGGCTGGTCAATCCCGTGTCCTCGATGCTGGGGAAGGCGTAGAACGCTCCCTCAGGCTCGGGGCAGCGGATGCCGGGGATGCTGCGCAGCCCGTCGGTGATGAGCCGGCGGCGGGCGGCAAACTCAGCGGTCATCGCCTCCACCTGGTCTTTTGGGCCCTCCAGCGCGGCGATGCCCGCTTTCTGCGTAAAGGTGGCGGCGCAGGACACGCTGTTGACCGCCAGCCGCACCACGTGGGGCACCAGCTCCGGCGGCAGGATGCCGTAGCCCAGCCGCCAGCCGGTCATGGCGTAGCTCTTGGAGAATCCGTCAAGGATGATGGTGCGTTCCTCCATGCCCGGTATCGACGCGATGCTGAAATGCTCGCCGGTGTAGAGGATATCCTTGTAGATTTCGTCGGCCATCACGTACAGATTGGGATGCTGCATCACCATGGCGGCGATGGCGCGCAGCTCGGTCTCCGACAGGGCCGAGCCGCAGGGGTTCTCGGGCGTGTTGAGGATGATCAGCCGGGTCTTGTCGGTTATCTGCGACGCAAGCTGGTCCAAGTCGGGGTGATAGCCGGTAGATTCCAGGAGTTGCATGGGCACCGGGGTGCAGCCCGTGAACTTGATCATGGACTCGTATATCGGGAACCCCGGATTGGGATAGATGACCTCTACGCCCGGCTCGCCCAAGGCCAGCAGAACGTAGAACATGATGGGCTTGGCTCCGGGGGTGACCACCACGTTGTCCGGCTCCGTGTTGGTGCCTCGCACCTCCCGGCTGTTGCGGGCGATGGACTCGCGCAGTTCGGGCAGCCCGGCGGTGGGGCCGTAGTGGGTGAACCCGTCGCTGATGGCCGCCATCCCCGCCTCAATGATGTGGCGCGGCGTGTCAAAGTCGGGTTCGCCTATCTCCAGGTGGATGATCTCCCGTCCCTCGGCCTCAAGGGCGCGGGCCTTGGCCAGCACCTCGAAAGCGCTCTCGGTTCCCAGGTCGTGCATTCGGGCGGCGACGGTCATTTGTACACTGTCCTCCAGAAAAAGTATCAAGTTTCAGGTTCTCAGGACTCGCTTGGGAATTGCGCTTGCGCCAATGCCAAGATTTCCTCAGCGTAGGCGAAAGTCTCAACTGCGTCGGACGCAGAATAACGATGAGAAACGTTCGGAGGAACGCCCGGAGCGTTTATGTACCTGGCCGCCAGATACATTTGACTGACAGAGCCTGCCCTGTCACTAAACCGCACAAACCCCCGGTCGTATCTCATACACTCTGCCAGCAAATTTTCAATCGAATGGGTCTGCGGGCAATCTCCCTGATGCAGCGTTAAGACTGCTTTCAAAGCGAATTCGGCTATCTGATGAGATAGAAAGCAAGCCCAGTCTCCCAAATTCAACTCCAGGGCGGCTTGAACCATAAGACGAGCATCATGAGCCTTTTCCAACCATATCCTCGCGGACATTATGTCCGTTTGGCATATAGGTCTTGCAGGAGCCGCCTGCGAGTGAAATCCACTATTTCGGCGGCGCATTTGAGAGCGTGTTCCGCATCGTCCCGGTTAAACCAGAGGTGCGGTACCGCTCCAGACGGCAGGGCATCAGGATAACGGGTTATGGCATAGTAACGGTCAAGGTACTTCCCTTTTGCGATTACTCGGGAGAAGTCCGGCTGCAACTTGGCGCACATTTCAGCCATGACCCCGGCTGATTCAACGTTTCCCCGCTCTTGCCCGGCGTATGTCAGGTAGGCTTCCAGAGCTTGACCCGCTGCCGTGCAACTGGAAAAGCATGAGCCAGCCCAGTGTTCGTTACGAACAAGGACGCGCGAGAATTCCAGCGAGTTCTCAGCCCTCTGGAATAGGGACCGCGCAAATTCTCCCGGCGATGCTCCGGCCGATTCTTCTGAGACGCTTTCGGTTAAATGTTCCTGAGCCATTCAGCTTTCCTGTCAGCGGAGTTATAGGAATCGCTCCGGCCCGGCGCTACTCCGGCTGGGCCTGGTTCTGGGTGCGAACGGGCAGGCCGTATATCCCGATGAACCCGGCGGCTGCCGCGTGGTCGTACTGGTCCTGCCGGTCGTAGGTGGCCAGCCCGTAGTTGTAGAGCGCGCGCGGGGCCTGCCGTCCCACCACGGTGCAGCTGCCCTTGTGCAGCCGCAGCCGGATGTCGCCGGTCACGTGCCGTTGCGTGCTCTGCACGTAGGCGTCCAGATCGGCGCGGTGGGCGGTGTACCACAGGCCGTTGTAGATCACGTCGGAGTACTCCTGCGCGATGCGGGCCTTGGTGCGCGCCTGCTCCCTGCTCAGCGTCATGGTTTCCAGCGCCTTGTGAGCGGCGTGCAGGACTATCGCCGCCGGGCACTCGTAAATCTCCCGCGACTTGATGCCCACCAGCCGGTTCTCAACGTGGTCCACTCGCCCCACCCCATGCTGGCCGCCGATGGTGTTCAGGTGGCCCACCAAGTCGACGCCGCCCATAGCCTCGCCGTTGATGGCGACGGGCACTCCCTGCTCGAAACTGATCTCCAGGTACATTGGCTCGTCGGGGGTCTCGGCTGTTGGCCTGGTCCACAGGTAGGCGTCCTCGGGCGGCTCCAGCCATGGGTCTTCCAACTCGCCCGCCTCGATGCTGCGGCCCCACAGGTTTTCGTCGGTGGAGAAACGGCTGGCCCGCGTGTTGATGGGCAGGTTGCGCGCCAGGCCGTACTCGATCTCGTCGTCGCGGCTCATGCCCCAGTCGCGAATAGGCGCAATGACCTGCAAGTTCGGGTCGAGAGCCATGACCCCCACCTCAAGGCGCACTTGGTCGTTGCCCTTGCCCGTGCAGCCGTGGGCCACGGCGTATGCGCCGTGCTCCCGCGCCGCCTCCACCATGTACCTGGCGATGAGCGGGCGGCCCAGCGCGGTGGCCAGCGGGTACTGCTCCTCGTACACCGTTCCGGCCTGTAGGCTGGGGAACAGGAACTCCTCCACCAACGTCTGGCGCCCGTCCACCACAACGGCCTCGACGGCCCCAATGGACAGCGCCCGCTGCCGCACGGTCTCCAGATCGACCATGCCCAGGTCGGCGGTGAGGGTGACGATGTCTGCGCCGTACTTTTCCCTGAGCCACGGCACCGCCACCGTGGTGTCCAGCCCGCCGCTGTAGGCGAGCACGATTCTGTCGTTAGGCATTGGTATCTTTGCTCCCGGTTTGGTTGGTTACAGGGCATCCATAAATTGCTGCCGAGTAAACCCGGAGTCGCGGATGATGGTACGGACGATACCACGTCCCAAATCCCTTGACCCATGGTCTGGCACAGATACGGAGCGTCCGTTGCTATGTATGTATGTGATGTGATTTCCTGTCTGCCAGGCGTATTCGAATCCCAGGCGGCGCAAAGCTTGAATAACTTCGCTTGCCCGGAGCATCGGCATTCGACCCATGGATGACTGCTACACCGTTATCCTCTGAACTCCAACAAACTCAGGAAAATCGTCTACATTGCGTTCGTCATGTTCGAGGCACAGGCAGATGATGTCTTTCATGTTTTCCATGAGTTCATCCAGGGTTTCTCCCTGGCTGTAACACGCTGTCAGTTGCGGAACTTCACCTACAAAGAGACCGTCTTCGTCCTTTTCTACTACGACATAGAATTCCTGTCTTTTCATTGCGCCCGCCTAAACTTCCACCTTGTAGACTCCGACGAACTCAGCGCGGTTATCGAGGTCGTCATCCTTGAGGCGGAGCTCGATAACTTCCCGCATATTAGCCATAAGCTCGTCGAGCGTCCGCCCGTGGCCTGAACAGTCTCTCAACTGCGGGGCTTCGCCGACAAAGCCTCCGGCGCCGTCTTTCTCAATGACAACGTAGAACTCACGCTTTGCCATCGTGTTCTCACTTTATTTCTCCCATGAGGTTGGGAAAGAAATCTAAAGCCGACGTACTGTCACAACGCGGGGGCGCGCAATCGTGCGCCCCCGCGTGGCTCCCTTGGCAAATCCTCCCCGGCTAGATATGTGCCAGCGCGGTGCTGAGCCGCTCGGCGGCCTCGTCGATCTCCTCCCGTGTCACCGTCAGCGGGGGCATGAACCGGACGGTGTTGGGCCGCGGGCCGTTCAGGAGCAGACCCGCCTCGTTGCAGTTGGTCAGCACCTGCCCCGATATGGCGTCGTCAAAGTCCATGGCCGCCAGCAGGCCCTTGCCCCGAACCTCCGTCACGAATGAGAAGCGGTCCTTGACGTCGTTGAGCCGTCCCAGCAGATAGGGTTCCATGTCCTTGACGTGCCCTGGGATGTCGTTATCGATCAGGAACTTGGTGCCCGCGTACCCGGCGGCGGTGGTCAGGGCGTTGCCGCCGAATGTGGAGCCGTGGTCGCCCGGCACCAGGGCCTGGCAGTGCGCCTTGGACAGGAACGCGCCGATAGGGACGCCGTAACCCAGGCCCTTGGCCAGCGTCATCACGTCGGGCTCCGCGCCGTACTCCTCGTACCCGAACAGGCTGCCCAGCCGGCCCATGCCGGTCTGCACCTCGTCCAGGATCAGCAGGATGCCCTGGCTGTCGCACCACTGGCGGAGCCGCTGCAAGTAATCATCGTCGGGGATGATGACGCCCGCCTCGCCCTGCACCGGCTCCACCATCACGGCGGCGGTGCGGTCGGAGGTGGCGTTCATCACGCCCTCGACGTCGTTGTAGTCAACGTGGACGAAGCCCGGCAGCAGGGGCGCGAAGTTCTCCTGGTAGTGGGGCTGGCCGGTGGCGGCAACGGTAGCCTGGGTGCGGCCGTGGAAGGAGTTGAAAGCGGTGATGATCTCGTACGCGCCGTCGCGTTGCGTCTTGCCGTAGCGCCGCGCCAGCTTCATCGCGCCCTCGACCGCCTCAGCGCCGCTATTGCCGAAGAACACCAGGTCGAGACAACTGTTCTCGATGAGCGTCTCGGCAAGCTGCAACTGGGGCACGGTGTAGAACTGATTGGATGTCTGGATCAGGGTGCCGGCCTGCTCGGCGATGGCCTGGGTGATGGCCGGGTGGCTGTGTCCCAACTGGTTCACGGCCCAGCCAGCTACAAAGTCCAGGTACTGCTTGCCGTCGGCGTCCCAGACCTCGGTGCCGTCGCCCCGGACGATGACCACTGGCTGGCGGCGCACAGTCTGGGCGTAATACTTCTTTTCGATATCGATCCAGTCGCTGCTGTTGCTCATGGCGAGTCCTCTACTCCCGATTGTCCGTCTGCGGAATTCCACTCAAGGTGTGCCCCCAGATTATCGCACACCCGCCGCAATCTTTCACACGGGAGGGCGGCGGCCAGAGGGAGCGGCGTAGGTCGAAGCAGGGCGGTTCTAACCCCGGCGCGCGGTGGCCGTGATCGTGGTGCCGGTGGCGCGACCCTGCAAGCAGTCCAGCAGCGCGCCAGGCTGGCGGCCATCTACGATGTCGGCGACAGCGCCGCCCTCCAGCCCGCGCAGGCAGGCTTGCAGCTTAGGAATCATGCCGCCGCCCGCCACGCCGGAGTTCAGCAGTATGTTGGCGCGCCGCTGGTCCAGTCGCGGGATGACGCGCCCGCCGCTGTCCATCACACCGGCCACGTCGGTCAGGAACACCAGCCGGTCGGCTTGCAGCTCGCGGGCCAGCTCCCCGGCCACGGTGTCGCCGTTGATGTTCAGCGGCTTGCCAGCGTTCTCCGAGCCGTCGAAGTGATGCACGCCCAGCGGCGCGATCATGGGGATGTAGCCCAAATCCAGCGCGGCGCGGATGGGAGCGGCGTTCACCGATTGGATCTCGCCGACGTAGCCAAGCTCGGGGTTGGCGATGCCGCAGGGCAGCATGCAGTTGTCGACGCCGCTCAGCCCAATGCACCGGCCGCCCAGTTGCTCCAGCAGCGATACCAGTTCCTTGTTGATCAGGCCGCCCAGCACGGCCACCACGATCTCCAGGCTGTCGGCGTCGGTGACCCGCAGGCCGCCTACGAACTGCGGCGGTATGCCCTGGCGCTGCATCCAGCGGGAGATGACGTTGCCGCCGCCGTGCACGACCACGACCTCCTCGCCCTCTTGTTGCAGCTTGACCAGGTCCAGCAGCGTGGTGTCGTGGCTGCCCAAGGTGCTGCCGCCGATTTTCACTACGACGGACAGGGTAGGACTCCAGTCATTAAAGTTTCAGGCGTAGAGAACATGGCGAGTCTATCGGAGTTCGTTCAGGGGTTATCCCCGGTGGCGGGGCGCGGTTGATTCAACAGGCCGCGGATTTCGGTCAGCCCTGCTTCCACATTCCCCAGGGACCGTCGCAAATCCACCTGGCCTGCTTCCAGCTTGGCCTGGCTTACCTCTAGCTTGGCTTGGCCTGCCTCCAGTTTTACTATCCTATCATTCTTTTCCATCAGAGCATTAAGCCACGATATGATAAAGAAGGCCATTACTAGGCCAATAGACCCGCCTGCCGCGGATGCAATTGCGGTCGACCAGACAATCTGCTCCATTGTCATTTCCCTGTTCGCTGGGACTGAAAAACGGCTTTCGCTAGGTGGTGTAGGCGCTGTTGATGACGACGTATTCCTCGGTCAGGTCGCAGCCCCACGCGGTGGCGTCCTCGTCGCCGAGGTTCAGGGCGATGCGGAAGGTGACCTCCTCGCCGCGCATCAGCGCCACCACGGCGTCGCGGTGGAAAGGCACGGGCTTGCCCGCCTCCATTATGCAGACGCCGTTGATAAACAGGTCGAGCTTTTCCTCCACTGCCTCGGCCTCGCTGCGGCCCAGGGCGGCCAGCAGACGGCCCCAGTTGGGATCAACGCCGTACACCGCGGACTTGACCAGCAGCGACGAGCAGATGGTGCGGGCCGCGACGCGGGCGTCCGCGCTGGTGCGTGCTCCGGTGACCTCGACCACCAGCAGGTGTGTCGCCCCCTCGCCATCGCGGGCCAGCTTGCGCGTGAGTTGTATGCAGCATTCCAGCAGCCCTGCCTTGAACGCCTCGGCCTCCGGTGTCCCGGCAGTGATGGTAGCGTTGCCTGCTGCGCCGTTGGCCAACACCACCAGCGAGTCGTTGGTGCTGCTGTCGCCGTCTACGGTGAGCATGTTCAGCGAGTAGTCGGCGACCTCGGGCAGCATGGTGCGCAGCAGACCCTGGTCGATGGCCGCGTCGGTAGCCACGAAGCACAGCATGGTGGCCATGTTGGGGTGGATCATCCCCGATCCTTTGGCGACGCCGCCGATATGCACCTCGGTGCCGCCGATGTCGACGGTCACCGCCACCTCTTTCGGGTGGGTGTCGGTGGTCATCATGGCTCGCGCCAGGGGGTTGCCAGCGTCCTCCGACAACTCGATCTGCTCAACGCCGGACTTGATGAGACTCATCGGCAGCTCCACGCCGATGATGCCGGTGCTGAATACCAGCACCTCCTCGGGCTTGACACCCAGGGCGCCGGAGGCGATGACGGCCATTTCCTTGGCGTCGATGTAGCCCTGCTCGCCCACACCGGCGTTGGCGATGCCCGAGTTGACCACCAGCCCGCGGACGGCCTGCCCGCCCGACAGCGTCTCGCGGTTGACGGTCACCGACGGCGAGACGATGCTGCTACGGGTGAACACGCCCGCGGCGGCGCAGGGCGCGTCGGACAGCAGCATGCCGACGTCCATCTTGTCCTCGGAATACGTCTTGATGCCAGCGTAGGTGCCGCCAGCCTTGAACCCTTGGGCCGTGGTGATAGTGCCGCCGTCAACGTGGTTGATCGCGCCGGGCATGGTCAACCGTCCTAGTACTCGAAAATGTCCCCGTAACGGGTCTCAGAAATACGACGGCAGTATACCACACGGCCCGCCCGGGACACTGCCCCGTTCTTTTCTGGTACACGGTAAAGGGCGTATACTGAAGATCGGGAGTTGCCAGACAGGCCAATACGGGCGGATACTCTTCGCAGATAGAGAAGGAGACCGAGAGGGCCTATGGTTGATCAGAAACGGGAAGTCAGAAAAATTCCAGTAAGGAGAGTTTCCTCAGGAGAAATGAGAGCAGAACTAGACGAGCGCATCAGAGTATTTGAACACCGCTACGAGATGTCCTCGGAAAAGATGGACCTCGCCTACTCCCTCGGCCTAGTTCGGGAAACCGCAGAGATAGTCGAATGGATGCAAGCATACCACGTTCGGAAATACCTCAAAGAAAAGACCCTCACGACTGGAATTCCTACGACCACTATCGAACAATCCACGAAATCCGTCTAGCGGAACATCCGTTTGTTGACCACGATACTCCGAATACCATCGTGTTTGACGATACGGGGGAAGAGGGCGTAATTGCGCAGCGCGGGCTTGTATATTGCTTGCGGGATGTTTTGCTGGAGGTCGAAAAGGTGATGGAGGTTCGCTATTCGGGAGGACAGAGGAGGGTGCGAACCGTATCCTTCCGGTATGCCGCTTGGATTAGAGGCGGCAACTCTGTCTTGCGCTACCATAACATCCATCGCGGAGACAGCGACTACCACCACCGCGTCTTTGACCCACACACCGGACAGGAAATATTCTACGAACCATTACAGCGCCACCAGTTCCCCGTTTTCAGCGAAGTGTTGGATGAATTGGACATCCTGACCCGTTCGCTGGAGACTGACAGGTGACCACGGCGTCGATTCGAGCAAAAAAACAGGTGCGTTCATGGCCAACGTAACTCCCTTTCGCGGGTGGCGCTACGACCCGGCGGTGGTCGGCGACATGGCCGCCGTGCTGTGCCCGCCCTACGACCTGATAACTCCGCAGATACAGCAGTCCCTGATGGACCGGCACCCCCTCAACGTCATCCACCTGGAGGCTGGCGAGGGGCTGGACTGGTCGGCAGACCCGGCAGGCCGCTACGCCGAGACATCAGCGCGGTTCGAGCAGTGGCTCCGTGACGGGGTGCTGCGGCAGGAGGACGCCCCGTCCTACTACCTGCTGCGCCACGGGTTCACGCTGAACGGTAGCGAGCGGTCCCGTCTGGGGCTGATCTGCTGTGTGGGCATCGAGGACTACGACACCCGGCAAGTGCTGCCCCACGAATTCACCGAGGCGCCGGCCATCCGCGACCGGGTGACGCTGATGGAGTCGGTCTCGGCCAACATCAGCCCCATCATGTCCCTCTACCGCGACGCGAACAACGAGCTCGGCCCGGTGTTTGATCGCATAGTGTCGGCGGCGCCGGAGGTCGACGCCCGCGACGAGTACGGCTCGGCAACGGCCATGTGGCGCATATCTGAACCCGCCGACGTGGCTGCCATCTCGCAGTTCTTCGCCAGCCGCCCCGTGTTCCTGGCCGACGGCCACCACCGCTACGAGGCCTCGCAGCATTATCAGCAGTCCCGCCACGCCGAAGGCAACGACAGCACATCGCGGGCGCACAACTACGTGATGATGACGCTCATCTCCTACGACGACCCCGGGCTGGTGGTGCTGCCGTATCATCGCAACCTGAGCGGCCTGAGCGTGCAACAGTTGGAGCGGGTAAAGGAGCGGCTGTACCAGTTGTTCGAACCCAAACCGGCCCACGGATTGTCGCCCGGCGAACTGGTGGCGCTGGTGGAGGAGCGCGGGCGCAACGGGCGGGTGATGGCCGCCGTGACCCCGGATGGGGCGCAACTGCTGACCGTACGCGAGTCCGCCGTGGGCGACGACTGGGGCCTGCTGGCGGTCTCGGAGGCCTGGGTGCTGGAGGAGCAAGTTCTGCGCCCGGAGCTGGGCGACGCCACCCTGCAACACTTGGGGTTCCTGCACGACCACGACGAGGCGGCGGCGGGCGTAGCCAGCGGCGCGTTGCAGATGGCCTTCTTTATGAAACCGTTCCCCATGGACGCATTCGAGGAGATCGTCGGTCAGGGCCAGCGCCTCCCCCGCAAGTCCACGTTCTTCTACCCAAAACTGCCCACTGGCCTGGTAATCAACCGGATTGACGGGGAAATCTAAACAGCAGTATGCTTGAGAGTCCGGCCACCACATAAGATCGCTTGCAGTGGCTTTACGATTAACGTGGTGCCGGAGGTTACTATAGGAGGTCTAACAGATGATCCAGGAAGTAGTGTCCAAGGGTAAGGGCGGTGGCGGCAAGAGCGGAGGCAGCGGCCGGCCGGCCAACGCGCCCAGCACTACCGGGAGACCGTCCGGCGGTAGCCGAGGCAACAACCCTCCTGGCAAAAAGTAAAGGCGAAGGGGAGATTAGGTTCCTGTAACATACCATCATCCGGCGACGGAATCTGGTATTGCTACGATGCAGGGGCGCACAGCTGTGCGCCCCTACGTTTCTCCGGTCCGTGGCCCGTGGCCGACTCTAAGGAGTGTTTGCAAACTCAATTGCCGAGGAAAATTGGCCTAGCCGTGTTATTTGATGCTGGGAATTCACCCTAACCCTCTCCCTCAAGGGAGAGGGGACTTTGCAGGGGACTTCTAGCCCTGCGTCCGCTCCTCGTAGCTGGCGGTGATGGCCTGACCGGCGCGAGCGCCCTGGACGGCGACGAATTCCTCTAGCTGACGGATTTCCGCCAGGGTTGCCTCGTCGGTGGCCCGGCTGCGTTTAAGCGCCGACAGCTTGGTCTTGGCCTCGTCAACCTGCTTGAGCACCACTAGGGCCTCAAGCTCCTGGGTGGCTGACGCCTTTATCTGGAGCAGGCGGCGGCGCACCGCCTCCGCATTGGCTAGGCGCTCCTCGATCTCGCCCATGGCCGCCAGCGATGCGTCCAGGCTGGCCTGTCCGTACATGGCCTGGCGGGGCACGCGGCGCAGTTGCTGCTTGAACTGCGAAATCTGCGCGTCCAGTTGCTCTTCCTTGTTCTGCATCTCGGCAAGGCCAATGCGGAGATTGGCCATGGCCTTTTCCAACTGTGAAACCGACACTTCTTCCGCTCCGCTGACATGCCCATGGTTCGTCATTCCCGCGAAAGCGGGAATCCACCGTTTGCAAGACAGGACGCCCCACCCTAACCCTCCCCCAGCGGGAGAGGGAATTTGGTTAGTTGGCGCTGAAACCCACCTGGGGCAGCAGTTCCTTGAGGGCGTCGATGACCTCCTCGATGTCGTCCTCGGTGACGTGGCCGAGGTGGCCGATGCGGAAGATGCTGGTGCTCATCTTGCCCTGTCCGCCAGCCAGCACCACGTTCTTCTCCGTCCGCATGCGCTCCATCAGCGCGCGCCCGTCGATGCCCTCGGGCATCTTGACCGCTGTCACGGTGTTGGAGGCGTAGCGCTCGTCGCTGACCAGCAGGTCAAGGCCCAGCTCGCGGACACGGTCGCGGGTCAACTGGCCGATGGCGGCGTGGCGCCCGAACACCCCCTCAACGCCCTCGTCCATGATCTTGTCCAGGCCCAGGCTCAGGCCGTACATGGCCGCCACGTTGGGTGTGAACGGCGTCTGGCCCCTTTCCAGCATACGCCGGGCCTCGGCGAGGTCGAAGTAGAAGCGTGGCATGGTGGCGGTTTTCTGGGCCTCCCAGCCCCGGTCGCTTACGCTGACAAAGGCCAGCCCGGGGGGAATCATAAAGCCCTTTTGCGACGCGGTTCCCACCAGGTCGCAGTCCCAGGCGTCCACCGGCAGCGGCAGGCAGCCGAGGCTGCTGACCGCGTCCACTAGCAGCAGCTTGTCAAACTCCTGCCTGGTAATCCGGGCGATGTCTTCCAGCGGATGGGTGACGCCGGTAGAGGTCTCATTGTGCGTCACCATCACCGCCTTGACCTCGGGATCATCGCGGAGAGCGGCGCGGATGCCGTCGGGGTCGATTGGCTCGCCCCATTCAAAGTCGAGGCGGGTGACGTCAGCGCCGAACGCCTCGGCCATGTCGATGAAACGGTCGCCGAATGAGCCGGCCGTCGCAGCCACCACCTTGTCGCCGGGCGACAGCGTGTTGACCAGCGAGGCCTCCAGGGCTCCGGTGCCGGAGGCGGTGAGGATGAACAGGTCGTTGTTGGTCATAAAGACCTGTTTCAACTGGGCGGTGCACTTCTTGATCAGCTCGTCGAACTCGGGGCCGCGATGGTTGATCATCGGGGTCCCCATTGCCTCGACGATGTCGTCGGGGATGGGAGTGGGGCCGGGGGTGCGCAGGTTCTGGGGTTCAATGTTCAGCATGGTACGTCCTTGAGATGATTTGACCGGAGAATGTCTTGACCGGTCTGCTCTGGGTCTGTATGACCGCGTTTCGTGGCTGGCCATACGAAATGCGTTCAACGGGTTGCCGCAATTCGTTGGGACAGCGCCTTATACCCATTATAACATTGCACTGCGTCCAGCACCCGGCGCTGGCGCGACAGCCCATCATCCAGTCGTTCTCCACCTCCCTCCGGGAGAGGGAACCGTCAAGAATCCCCAGCTCTCGAGCCCGCATTTGCGGCCACCCGGTACAGGCGTAGCGGGTGTTATGTCGTATTATAATGTCGTTAGGTCTACCGACTCTGATTGCGAACAACTATCGTCTCTATGGAGGGCGTCATGGCTCTGGAGCTCAACCCCGGACACACCGCGCTGCTGCTGATGGATTTCGAGAACGACATCGTCCACGAGGAGGGCGCTTTCAAGGACTTCGGCTTCGCCCAGATGGTCAAGGACAACGACGTACTGGGCAGGACGGGCCAGGTGCTGGCCGCCGCCCGCGACAAGGGCATACTGGTCATCTACGTCTCGGTCAAGTTCCGGCCCGGCTACCCGGAGCGCCCGGCCAACGCCGGACTGTGGCAGGGCCTGCACGGCGCCAACGCGCTGGTCGAGGGCACTTGGGGCGCCGCCATCCACGACACGCTCACCCCGCAGGAGGGCGAGCCGGTGGTCACCAAGCGCGGCGTGTCAGCGTTCATGGCCTCAGACCTGGAGCCGATCCTCAAGAACAAGCGCGTCGGCACGCTGCTGCTGGCTGGCGTTGCCACCAACTTCGTCGTCGAGGGCACGGCGCGGGAGGCCAGCGACCGCGGCTACAACGTGGTGGTCGTCGGCGACTGCTGCGCCTCGGTGAACCAGGAGGCCCACGACGCGGCCCTCACCGTGGCCCTGCCGTTCCTGTCCACCATCTCCAACAGCGAGGAGGTAATAGCCGCGCTGGGGTAGGGAACGCGAAACAGAACGGCGTAGCGGGGCGTTCAGGCGCTTCCTGCTTTTCGTTGCGCCAAGGGAATAAATGGAAACGCTAATCACGCAGTTTGAGTTTCAGGATGACAGGTCACTCGATGACGAAGGGATTCGGGTGCTGCGGTCGTCAGGGGCGTTTGAGCAACTGACAGCGAGAAGGGCTCAACAGGCTTGGGGCGGACCAGTCCCAAGCCACATCGTGTACTATGCCCAATGTCAAGGGGCAGCCATTTTTGTGACTAATGCATGGGAGGTCACCATTCGCAGTACGCGATTGCTGGATTGCGTCGGAGCAATGTACGCATTTTTGAATGCAGTGAGGCAGGGGGTTGACATGCCAATCGGCATAGAACTTTTGGATGCCAAAACAAGCGGGGACGAATCTTTATACAAGCAACTGGACACGGAGAGGCGAAACCGCCGAATTCTGGCGGTTGGAATCTGGTTGATTGGCTTGATCGCTGGAGGACTCATTAGCTGGGGGATTCAGTCAATTCTTGGATGAAGGTATTTGGCCATGTCAACGGTTACAGACAAGGGATTAGTCAAACAGATCAGGGACACAGCTCAAAGTCTCGGTTACACAGCAACTCTGGAACCCCGCAAATCTCAAATCCGTGTATTTGGGTGGTTCCGTGGCCGTGAATTTCGGCCCGACATCGTTCTTGAGAACCAAGGGCGTTCCGCCATTGTGGAAGTCAGCACCAGGCCCGTGATGACTTACGATGTATTCCAGGTGGACCAAATGCGAGACCGCAAGGATATCCGTGCTTTGATCTGCGCTCCGGACTCTGCTTACCGGCGGATAAAGGAAGGAGTAAAGGAGTACGCGAGCGAATTGGACGTTCGTCTTTGTGCCCTCTCCGAGGTCGGCGACGTCCTCAAGGAATTGCTGGGGTAGTCCGAACAGCTTTATCGTGGGAGTCAATAATCAATGACCCAAGTTGCTGACCTACTCGCGGGGCTGAACCAGGCGCAGCGTGAGGCCGTGGAGACGGTCGACGGGCCGCTGCTGATCGTGGCCGGGCCGGGCAGCGGCAAGACTCGCGTCATCACCCACCGCATCGCCTACCTGGTTCAGGTGTGCGGGATAAACCCGTTCAGCATCCTGGCCATGACCTTTACCAACAAGGCGGCGCGGGAGATGAGGGACCGCCTGTTGCGCCTGGCCGGGCCGCACGCCGACGCCCTGACCGTCGGCACCTTTCACTCCTTCTGCGCCCGGCTGCTGCGACGGGAGGGCGATTTCATCGGCCTGTCCCGCAACTACTCGATCTTCGACGACGACGACCAGATTTCCGCCATCAAGCAGTGCCTGGAGCAGTCGGACTACGACCCCAAGCGCTACCCGCCCCGGGCCGTGCTGTCGGCGATTTCGCGGGCCAAGAACGTGTTGCAGGACTCAAGGGCCATGGCCCGGGAGGCCGACGGCTACTACTTTGAGGAAGTCTGCGCCCGCGTTTACGGACTCTACGAGGAACTGATGGCCCGCAACAACGCCGTCGATTTCGACGACCTGCTGCTGCGGACGGTGCAGCTATTCCGCGAGTACCCGGTGGTGCTGCAACGCTACCAGGAACGCTACGGCTACCTGATGGTGGACGAGTTCCAGGACACCAACGTGGCCCAATACCAGTTGGCGCGGCAGCTCTCCCAGTCGCACCAGAATTTCTGCGTGGTGGGCGACCCCGACCAGTCCATCTACTCGTGGCGCAGCGCCGACGTGCGCAACATCCTGAACTTCCGCGCCGACTACCCGCGGGCCAAGATGATCTCCCTGGGCCAGAACTACCGCTCCACCGCCAGCATCCTGGACGCCGCCAAGGGACTGATCGAGTCCAACGGCCAGCGCCTCGACCACGAGCTGTTCACCGACAACCCCACCGGGGCGCCGGTGCAGGTTGACGAGGCCTACGACGAGGACGAGGAGGCAGGCAAGGTCATAGGCGAGATCAAGCGCCTGACTCGTGAGGAGGGGTTCAAGCTGGGCGACTGCGCCGTGATGTACCGCGTGAACGCCCAGTCCCGGGCGCTGGAGGAAGCCTGCCTGCAACAGGGGGTCAAGTACCGGCTGGTGGGCGGCACCCGTTTCTACCAGCGCAAGGAAATCCGCGACCTGACGGCCTACCTGCGCCTGGTATTCAACCAGCAGGACGACATGAACCTGTCCCGCGTGGTGGGTGTGCCTCCTCGCGGCATCGGCGCAAAGTCCATGCAGCAGTTGGGCGACTGGGCGTCGGGCCGCGGCGTGTCCATGTTCGACGCCATGCGGCAGATCGCCGGGGCCAGCGCCGCCAGGCAGCCCTCCCCGGTTCCTCTGCCGACGCGCGCCGCCACGTCCATCGCCAAGTTCGCCGCACTGGTCGAGCGCTGGGTGTCCATGAGCCAGGAAATGGAGGTGGTCAAGCTAATCGACGTGGTGCTGGACGAGTCTGGACTGCAAAAATTCATTCAGGAAGGCAACGACCGCCCCGAGGAAAGGTGGGAAAACGTGATGGACTACCGGGCCATCGCCCAGGAATTCAACGCCGAAACACCGCCCGACGGCCTCGGCTCCCTGCTGGAGCGCACCGCCCTGGTCTCGCAGGTAGACGACCTGGAGGACGCCGAGGACTCCATCACCCTGATCACCCTGCACCAGGCCAAGGGGCTGGAGTTCCCGGCGGTGTTCATGGTCGGGATGGAGGAGGGCCTGCTGCCCCATTCCCGCTCCTTGGACAGCGAGGAGCAGACCGAGGAGGAGCGGCGGCTCTGCTACGTCGGCATGACCCGCGCCGAAAAGCGGCTCTACCTGCTGCGGGCCTTCCGCCGCGGGTTCCGGGGAAGCACCGGCGGCCCGGCGGTGGCATCACGGTTCCTGCGCGAGATTCCCGCCGACCTGGTGGCCGCCGCCGACCTGTCCTCGACGGCCGCCCGTGCCGCCGTGGCGCCGGAACCCGGCCGCGGCAGTTCCATCCGCGCCGCGGCCCTCGCCGCCGCTGCGGCAGCCCCCGCGCCGTCCGGCCCGGCGCTGCGGGTCGGCGACCTGGTGCGCCACCGGGCCTTCGGCGAGGGCATCGTCATGGCAACCGACGTCACCGCCTCCGACGTGGAGGTGACCGTTGAGTTCGCTGGCGGCGTTGGCGTCAAGCGGCTGCTGCTGAGCTTTGCGCCTCTGGAGAAAGTCGACGACGGCAATTCCGGCCAGAGCGGGAGGTAGCGGATTCCCGGCCATGGTTAACACGCTGCGAGACCTCTGCGACCGGCTGACCAAGTCCCACGGATTCGAATATTTCATAGTCGCCCTGATTCTGGCCAACGCCGTTCTACTTGGGGTGGAAACCCTGCCGCGGGTAATGAACGGCTTTTCCCACTGGGTCGAGATCGGCCACCGTATCACGCTCGGCGTGTTCATCGTCGAGGCGGCGCTCAAGATATTTGCCCAGTGGCCCCGGCCCGACAATTACTTCCGCGACGGCTGGAACATTTTCGATTTCTCTATCATCGTGCTGTCGCTGGTTCCCGCCACGGGCAGCTTCGCCATCATCGCCCGCATGGCCCGGCTGTTGCGGCTGCTGCGCCTGGTCTCGGCGGTGCCGGAGTTGCGGCTGATCGTGGCCACGCTGGTGCGCTCTATCCCGAGCATGCTGCACATAGTCGCGCTGATGAGCCTGATGGTCTACGTCTACGCCATCATCGGCTGGCAGCTCTTCCACGAGCACGACCCGGAGCACTGGCGCAACCTGGGCATCGCACTGCTCAGCCTGTTCCGGGTGGTCACGCTGGAGGACTGGACCGACATCATGTACAAGGCCATGGAATATCACCCGCTGGCGTGGATATATTTCGTCAGTTTCGTGATATTCGGCACTTTCGTGGTAATCAACCTGTTCATCGCCGTGGTCATCAACAACCTGGACGAGGCCAAGCAGGAGCGCCTGCGCAAGCTGGAGAGCGCCCCCACCGCCGACAACCTGCTGGCCGAGCTGCGCTCCACTCAGGAGTCCCTGCGCCGCCTGGAGGACCAGCTCCGGCGACGGGAGGAGGAGAACGACGACGACCGATAGGGTGTTTAATAAGTCCCCTCTCCCTCCGGGGGAGGGTTAGGGTGGGGGCGTACCCCCGGTTGCTCAGGAACGACGGACGCGCCTGAAACCCGCTCTTTGACAGTGAACCGAACTTCTTAAGCACTGTCTTAAAAACTATCTCAAAAGTCCCCTCCCTATCAGGGGGAGGGCTAGGGTGGGGGTGAATTCCTCAAGTGCGTAACTCCTGTCTGATTCAGACAATGCTTTGGCAATCGTCCCGGTTCCACCACGGTGCCGGTGCCTTTTGACGGTTCTCAAGGACGCTGGCCCTGAGCATGTCGAAGGGCAGTCCGTTCAAGGTTCGACAAGCTCACTATGAACGGACTTGTCCGGCAGACATCGAGAGACGCCCCCACCCTAACCCTCCCCCGGAGGGAAAGGGAACTGTCAGCAGCCCATGCCGCTAGACAACCGGCACTCTCAACGTGTGTTGGTATTGGACGCGATTTGTCTGCTTGGCCCCGCAGCGTAGGGGCGCACGGCTGTGCGCCCCTACATGGGAATACCAACACACTTTGAGAATACCAGGCAACCGAGCGAGGCCAAAACTACGACGGCGTGCTATTATTTCGACGTTTTGATTGCGAAATCCTACACGCCGCACACCCCGCTCCCTTGTGGCCGCGCCAACTCCCAGTCAGGACGGGCCTTTGGCTGCACTTTCATACTGGCGCCTGTGACCGGGGAGCTGCCAGCCTGATGGCATCCCTTGCTGCCCTGCGGAGCCGGTTTGCCGGCGTCTACCCCGGCTGGTGGGTAGTGGGCGCTTGCTGCTTCCTTGCCTTGTTCCCCGGGGCCATCTTCTCTTACGGCTTTCCGGTTTTTTACATCCCCATCCGCGAAGACCTGATGCTCACCGACACTCAGGTCTCGCTGATTTTCGCCCTCTCGCGCGGCGAGGCGGGGGTCGGCGGGCCGCTGGTCGGCTGGATGGTGGACAAGTTCGACTCCCGGCCCATCGTGCTGGTATTCGGGCTGATGGCGGGCATCGGACTGCTGCTCCTCTCCTGGGTCGATGGGTACTGGCTTTTCGTGGTGGTCTACGTGGGCATCGTCTCCGTGGGCAACAACAGCGGGTTCGGGCAGACATTCCTGGCCGTCACCAACCGCTGGTTCGTGCGCCGCCGCGCCGTCGGCATGACGTTGGTCATCACCTGCTACACCGCTGGCGGGGCCATGCTGATCCCGGTGCTGTCGCGGGGCGTGGAGGCCCTGGGCTGGCGCGAGGTGATGCTTTACACCGGCATCTTCGTGGCGGTCATCGTCATCCCGTTCTCACTCCTCATACGCCGCTCGCCGGAAAGCGCGGGCATTGACCTGGCCGAGGCCGGGGAGGCAGTCCAGGAAACGAGCAGCACGTCGTCGGCCCAGTCGTCAGGCCACGACTTTACCGTCAGGGAGGCGATGCTAACTCCTACTTACTGGTTCATACTGCTGGCCAGCGCCTTTCGCATCTCGGTCACCAGCGGCATCCTGGTCCACGCCATACCAATCATGGTCTGGAAGGGCACCTCCGAGCAGACGGGGGCCGACCTGATGGCGCTGCTCTTTTTCGTGTCCATCCCAACGCGGCTGCTCATCGGATTCTCCGGCCTGCGCCTGCCGGGGCAGGGCGTGCTGGGCATGGGCATGGCCGTGGGGGCCGTGTCGCTGCTGGCCCTCACCCTGGTGCCGGGCACGTGGATAATCTTTCCCTTTGTCGCCGGGCTGGCCATCCTGGAAGGCGCGGCGGTGTTGAACTGGGTGCTGGTGGGCAACCTGTTCGGGCGGCGCAGCTTCGCCACCCTGACCGGCATCATCTCGGTGTTCTACAGCGCGGGCATGATGCTGTCGCCGCTGTTCCTGGGCTGGATGGTAGACCGCACCGGCGGCTACACCGAATCGCTGCTGGCGCTGACCGGCCTGTACGCGGCCAGCGCCGTCCTGTTCGCCATAGCCCGCCGCCCCCGGCCGAGGGGAGAACCTCAAGCGCGGCCTGCCTGAACGATGGCCGCAGGTTAGCGGTCTCCGCCTGTTGGCATGCCTGCCATCAGTACAGTGGGCAGTGGCGCGTTTATCCGGTGAACCCGGCAGGTAAGAACTGGCGGGCGATGATGGTCTTATAATGGACTGCGATCCCCTTGACGCAGCCCTGTCAACGACACGGGAGCAGTCAACGGCAAGCGAGGTAAGCTAATGACGGACTGGAGTATGTGCCCGGCGGTCGAGAGCGTCCCAGGCAAGGTGAGCGGCAACTGGGTGTTCAAGGGCACTCGCTTGCCCGTTTATGCCCTTTTCGAGAACCTGGCGGAAGGCGCGACTATTTACGATTTCATCGAGTGGTTCGAGGGAGTGGAGGAATCGGAGGTGAGGGTGGTGTTGGAGCACGTAGCGCAGGATCTCCGAGCCAAGGTTGCCCATGCGCATACTGTTCGATAAAGGAACTCCCAGGCCGTTGCGCCGTCGGCTTTTCGGCCATCAAGTCGAAACCGTCGTAGAGCGTGGATGGGACGCCTTGTCTAACGGGGCTTTATTGGAACGCGCCGAAGAAGCCGGTTTCGAGATCTTGCTCACCACCGATCAAAACATCCGATACCAGCAGAACATGTCGAACAGGCGATTGGCCGTGGTGGTCCTGATGAACACCGCGTGGCCGCGCATTTCGCGCAGAGCGGAAGCCATCCGTACCGCCCTTGAGGGCATACAGCCGGGAGAATTGCGGGAAGTCCCTGTCTGAGAGGGTGTTTCCAAAGCCTAATCGTTCATCCTGAGCTTGTCGAAGGACGGCGATTGGGCGGTACGGGCAGACTGCCGACAGCGAGCGAAACCCGTTCGTCCTTCGACAAGCTCAGGATGAACGGGTCTTGCCAGGCACTTCGGAAACACCCTCTGACAGAGTGGAATGGAGTCTCACTAAAGCGCGGCCTTGACGTTCTTCAGAAAGTCCTCGCCGCCGATGCGCAGCAGGCCC
This sequence comes from Dehalococcoidia bacterium, assembly GCA_963664375.1. Lineage (GTDB taxonomy): Bacteria > Chloroflexota > Dehalococcoidia > Lucifugimonadales > UBA3495 > VXOI01. The sequence goes on along the minus strand of OY761449.1, from coordinate 816,571 downwards.
CATGCTGAGACGGTGACAAAGTTGGCCCCCAACCTGACGAACTCGGCGACACCGGCGGTATCGGCGGGGTTGTTGCCGCCGACGCCGACGAACTTGCCCCCGGCCCGGACGCGGGTGATGACCTCGCTCATCACCTTGCGTACCTCGGCAGTCCCCGGATTGCCCATGCTCTGGCCCAGGTCGGACGCTGCGCAGTGGAGCACGTCGGCGCCCGGCACTTGCATGATGTCGTCCAGGTTGCCGACGGCCTCTACGTCCTCGACCATGGGGATGACCAGCACCTGCGAGTTAATCCACGCAGTCGCCTCGTCGCGGGAGACGCCGATGCCGTAGTCCTGCGCCCGGCCGCCGCCCATGCCCCGCATGCCTTCGGGGTAGTAGCGGGCCGCCTCGGCGATTGCCGCCGCCTGCTCGCCGGTATTGACGTGCGGGACGATGATGCCCTGCAACCCGCGATCCAGGTAGCGCAGGATGGTCTGGGGATGATGGTCGGGAATGCGGGCAATGGGCGTGATGCCGAAAGACTCGGCGGCGCGGACCATGTGCTCCACCTGGTCCAGATCGGCGGGGCCGTGCTCACAGTCGATCATCACGAAGTCATAACCCAGCGCCCCGAATATCTCCACCATATCCGGCGCGGGCCGGGTGATGATGGCCCCGAACACGGTCTGCCCCTCGTTCAACTTGGCCTTGGTGGTGTTAGTCCGCATTTCGTTCCCTCGCTCCCGGCGCGAATAGTCTGCCCCCTAGCGTCAAAGAGGGCGTGTGACAAATCCCCTCTCCCTCCGGGAGAGGGTTAGGGTGAGGGCGTTCCCTAGTTCTTCCAAGAATTGAGCCCGATGGGAAGGCCTTGCTGGCGTAAGGTGTATGCGATGATTTCACCCCCACCCTAGCCCTCCCCCTCAAGGGGGAGGGAAGTAGGCGAGCTGTTTTCTATACCGAACCGTCGATGACGATGTCCAGCAGCGCCGGCTTGCCGGACGCCACTGCGCGGTCGACGGCGGGCTTGATCTGCGACGGCTCGGTGATGCGCTCGGCGGGAACGCCCAGACCGGCGGAGATGGATACCCAGTCGAATGACGTGGTGAAATCGGAATACATCAAGCGGCCGCCCGACGTTTCAGGTAGTTGTAGCACGTCAGACTGGTAGGTGTTGAAATTCACTTTCAGCACCCGGTAGGCGCCGTTGTTGCAGATGACGAACACGCAAGGAATGTTCTCGTTGGCCGCCGTCCACAGCCCCTGCACGGTCATCATGGCGCTACCGTCGCCGATGATGCCGAACACCTTGCGGTCTGGGTGGGCGCATTGCGTGCCCATGGTCGCTCCCATGCCGCCGCCGATGGACTGCCCCCGCACGCCCACGATGTCGCCGCGCCGCTTTGCCTCAAAGTAGTGCCGCATCACGCCGCGGTTGCTGATGGAGTCGTCGACCACGATGGCGTTTTCCGGCAGGGCCGCCGACAACTCGTACATCATCCGGGCCGGTGTCATGGGGCGGTGGTCCCAGTTCTCCGCCGCCGACGCCTCGAAAGCGTCCCGCGCGGCGGTCCGGCTGGCTGTCACTCCCTGCTTGCGCTGCTGAATCTCTGCCGCGTCTCCCGGCGACAGCCGCTCGTTCAGGGCCGCCACCAGGTCGGTCAATGCCAGCTTGCAGTTGCCAACGATGCCAGCGTCGGTGGGTTCCGAGCGTCCGATGCGGCCCGCGTCCGAGTCGATGTGCACCAGGCTGGTTTCGGGCGGGAGGATGACGTCGCCCCAGTAGAAAAGCTCCTCAAACGGGTCGGAGCCAACGGCCACCACCAGGTCAACCTCCTGCAACGTGGCGCGCTGCGACGTTACCCGCAGCGATAGCGGGCCCAGGTACTGCGGGTGCCCGGTGGGGAAGGCCACCTCGGCCCCGCGAGCCTGGTAAACCGGCAGGCCCATCAGCTCGGCCAGCTCCACCGCCTCGCCGACGGCGTCATCGTCGGAGAGACGGTCGCCCACCATCAGCAGCGGACGGCTGGAACCCATGAGCAGCTCAGCCGCCCGGGCGATGCCGTCCTGGCTGGGGCGCACGGCGTCGTAGTTGGGACGCGACGGCGCGATGTTCATTTCGGCCATTCCCTCCAGAGCGTTGGAGGTGAAACCGACGTATACCGGCCCCTTGGGGTGGGTGTTGGCCTCGTTGAACGCCCGCCGGATTACGCTTGGTATCTGGTCGGGATGGGACAGTTCCACGGCCCACTTGGTCACCGGCCTGACCAGGTTGGCCAAGTCGGTGATGGTCTCGTTGGTCTTACGAATGTCGTAGTTGGCGGATGTAACCACCATCGGCGAGCCGGTGTTCAGCGCGTCCAGCATCAGGGCAATCCCGTTGGCCAGTCCGCTGTCCACGTGCAGGCTGACGAATGACGCGCGGCCCGTGCATCTCGCGTATGCCTCGCCCATGCCCATGGCGACGCTTTCCTGGAGGGTCAGAACGTAGCGCAGCTCGGGATAGTCGCCCAGCAGGTCGATGATTGGCCCCTCGCTGGTTCCGGGGTTGCCGAAGATATATTCGACTCCCTCGGCCTTGAGCATCTCCAGCAGGGCCTGTTTGCCGGTCATCATCTGGGACATGGATGCCTCCAACGGCTTGCCGCCCCAGAGCAGTGGGGACGGGCGAAATCTCCGGCAATTCTACACCACCCGGCCCGCGCTGGCGCCGACGCGCCAACTACTGCGCAGGGTCTTTTAACGGTTCCCTCTCCCTCCGGGGGAGGGTTAGGGTGGGGGGCGTCTCCCTGCGGTACTTCAAATCGCTAATACCCGCGATTTCACCCTCACCCCAACCCTCTCCCTCAAGGGAGAGGGAGAATTGAAAGACCCTGAACTACTGCGTCCAATGGCCGCCGGAAACCGTCATTCCCGCGAAAGCGGGGGGAGACGCCCTCACCCTAACCCTTTCCCTGCGGGAGAGGGGATTTGTCTCACACCCTTTAAGGGGTTCTGGATTCCGGCGTAAGCGGGAATGACAGCGAATTTGACGACACCCCCTAGATGAACCGCGCCTGCTGCCTTGCCGTCTCGCCGTGGTCAATGTAGACGGTGATGGTCTCGGTGAAAAAGTCGAATGCCTCGGTGCCCTGCTCCCGCTGGCCCACGCCGGATGACTTGAGACCGCCGAAGGGCAGGTGCACCTCGCCGCCCAGGGTCGGGGCGTTGACGTGAACCATGCCGGTCTCGACGGTATTGATGTACTCGAAGGCCCGGCTGATGTCACGGGTGTAGACCGACGAGGACAGCCCGAACTCCACGCTGTTGGAGATTCGTATGGCATCCTCTAGGTCGCTGGCCTTGAACACGGTCAGCACCGGCCCGAATATCTCCTCTTTGGCGATGCGCATGTCCGGCGAGACATCGGTGAACACCGTGGGCTCCACGTAGTAGCCCTCGTCGAACTCGCCGCCGGTCAGCGCCCGTCCGCCGAAGGCCAGGTGAGCGCCCTCCTCGGTGCCCACGCCGATGTACTCTTGGACTTTTTCGTACTGCCCGGGCCCGCACAGCGGCGACACGTCGATCTCCGGGTCGATGCCGTCGCCCACCCGCAGGGCGGCGGTGCGTGAAAGCAGGCCGTCCATGAATTCGTCGTATACCGAGTCCTCCACGATCACCCGGCTGGTGGCGGTGCAGCGCTGGCCGGTAGAGCCGAAAGCGCCCTGCACGATGCCGCCCAGGGCCTTGTCCATGTCGGCGTCCTGGAGCACGATGACGGCGTTCTTGCCGCCCATCTCGGCCTGCACCTTCTTGAGCCGCCGGGCGCTGTTGGCGTAGAGGTCGGTGCCGATCTCGGTGGAGCCGGTGAACGAGATGCCGTTGACCCGCGTGTCCTCCACCAGGGCGTTGCCCACCTGCCCGCCGGGGCCGGTGACCAGGTTGAAAACTCCCGGCGGCATACCGGCTTCCTCAAATATCTCGGCCAGCTTGACCGCGCACAGCGGCGTGGACGACGCGGGCTTGAAAATCAGCGCGTTGCCGCAGATCAGGGCTGGCGCCATCTTCCACACCGGAATGGCAACGGGGAAATTCCACGGCGTAATGATGCCCACCACGCCCAGCGGTCGCTTGACGGTGTAGGCCACGGTGTTAGGCAGCTCCGACGGCGTGGTGTAGCCGAACATGCGGCGGCCCTCGCCAGCGGCGTACTCCATGATGTTCATGGCGCGGCGCACCTCGCCGCGCGCGTCGCCGATGGGCTTGCCCTCTTCGGTGGTGATGGCCGTGGCGATCTCATCGGCGCGGCGCCCCATAATCTCCAGCGCCTTGAACAGCACCGCCGCCCGCCCCGGCGCGGGGGTGTCGGCCCAGCCCTGCAAGGCCTCACGGGCCGCCGTTATCGCAATGCCAGCGTCCTCGGCGTTGGAGGTCTGGAACTCGCCCACCACCTGTTCCTTGTGCGCCGGGTTGTAGACCGGGTAAGTCCGTCCCGATACCGACTCAACCCACTGGCCGCCGATGTAGTTCTTGTGAACGGTCATTGAATGCTCTCCTCAAATTCCTCTTCCCTCTCCCTCCGGGTCAGATCCTCTTAATTCTCCCTCTCCCTTGAGGGAGAGGGTTGGGGTGAGGGTGAAATCGTTGGCATCAATATCTGTGTATATTCCAGGGTGCGCCCCTTACCCGGTGTACTCCAGGCCCACGCCGATGACCTCGATCTGCATGGAGCGGACATCGGGCGCAACGCCGTCGAAAGTGACGCCAAGCACGATGTTTATGCCCCGGTTGATCTCGGGGCTTCCGGGTACCTCCACGCGGTATTCCGGGTGCTCGCCGCGCAAGTCCCGGTCCATGTGTTCGACGATTCGCTGGTCGCCGTCGTACACGATAATCTCATTGACCGATGCATGCTCGCGGGTGCGGAAGCTGACCAGGGCCGCGTCGATACGCATGCGCGAACCGTCAATCACGGCTGGCGTAGGAACCGGAAAGTGCAGCCATGTGTTCTGCCCTCTGGCTCCCTCGATTCTCACGAACGGCCCCGTTGCCCGCGCCGACGTGATGCGGTTGGGGTATTCCACCTGCATGTTGGCGCCGTGCATCCACAAAGTGCGCTGCGGCATAGTCTGTCCCCCTATTTCTGGCTGGATGCGCGGGCACCCCGCAGGCCCCGCTGGGTAGCGCCCCGGACTGCGTTGCTCTCCCGAACCAGGGCGCGGCCGCAACGATTATATCCCGCCCGCACAGCGCCGTCATTCCCGCCAGCCCGCGACGAGACGACGGCAAGGCTAATTGCAACCGGCTTATCCATTCAGATGTCAAAACCCCGGCGGATGCGCCGGGGTTTTCCGTAGACACTCTTTGTGCGCCAATTCGGCCTATCTGGGCGGTTCCGGTCGAGGCTCATTGAACGGCTGCCCCGCCTGCATCGCCTCCTCCCGCCGCCTTTCCCAAGCGTCCAGCTTATCGCGCCACGCCATCCATTCGGCTCGTTCCATCTGACGCCCTTCCTGACGCCCCTCTAGGCGCCCTTCGCGGCGCCCCTCTTCTAGTCTCGCTTTTTTGTACCATTCGGACAGCATTGAGCCTCCTTCCACCGACACCACAAACGCTTGGCGTGGCTATTCGGGCTATCTGGGCGGTTCCGGTCGAGGCTCATTGAACGGCTGCCCCGCCTGCATCGCCTCCTCCCGTCGCCTTTCCCAAGCGTCCAGCTTATCGCGCCACGCCATCCATTCGGCTCTCTCCAGTTGACGTCCCTCTTCGAATCTCGCTTTTTTGTACCATTCGGACAGCATCGAGCCTCCCTCCACTGTGATGTATGTGGCCGCCAGGGCGGTGAATATGAGCCGGCCCATTGTCTCTCCCAGTTCAACGAGGGTGTCGGCCCAAGCATAGTCGGTAAATTCGGATAGGAGCGTCACCACCAACGCAACAATGCAAAGAACCGTGAAAATCAGGAGCGCAAGCCCGATGTGGCGCGTGGACTGCATTCTTGCCCGGTCGCGGCGCTAAAGAGACAAAGCGTCGAGGGAGGAATCGAAAGGATCGAAAAGGACTTTCGGGGACATATAGCCGACTCCACGACAGCCTGCTTGTTCGGCCCGTACACTCGCGGGCTTGTTCGTGCGGAATGATAGGCGAATGATGCCCTGTCTGCAACGGTTTCCGCAAACTCGTTACTACGGTTCAGAATCCATTATACCCCAACCACCCGCGGGTTTGATTTTCCCGTGGGCATCCGGCAGCCCCGGATCGCGGCCCGCCCGTGGAAGCCCCGCGGGATTTTGTGGTTAAATCTCCGTTGGTGATTTTGAGTTCCCATACAAGTGTAGAGACAGAGAGGAGCCATGAAATACGACGTTATCATCGTTGGCGGCGGGGCGGCCGGGTCGGTCCTGGCCGGCAGGCTGTCCGAGGACCCGAACCGGTCGGTGCTGCTGCTGGAGGCTGGCAAGGACTATCCCGATTTCGACCACATCCCCGATGAGGTCAAGTACGGCCACACCCGCTACGCCGAATCCCCCGAATCGGAACACAACTGGGCGCTCAGGGGCATGGCCACCGAGGAGCAGGGCGAGATCCACGTTGCCCAAGGCAAGGTCATCGGCGGCGGCTCGTCCATCAACGGACAGGCCATGCAGCGGGGACTCTCCGAGGACTACGACGACTGGGCCGCCATGGGCAACACCGAGTGGTCTTACGCCAAGGTGCTGCCGTTTTTCCGCAAGATGGAGAACGACCTGGACATCCACGACGACTTTCACGGCACCGAGGGGCCAATGCCGGTGCGCCGCCGTGTCTCCAGCCCTGAGCCAGCCATCCAGCGCGCTTTCCGGGAGGCTTGCGTCCGCGAGGGTTTCGCCGCGGTGGAGGACACCAACGGCGCGAACCCGGCCGGCGTCGGCGTGTCTCCGACCAACAACCTGGGCGGCGTGCGGGTCAGTACGGCCATCGCGTATCTGAGCCAGAACCGCCACCGCCTCAACCTGACCGTCCGCGGCGAGGTCTACGTCCGGCGCATCCTGTTCGATAGTTCGACAGGCTCACTACGGGCCGTTGGCGTCGAGGCCGAGAGCGGCGGCGAGATATTCACTATCGAGGCCGAGAAAGTGGTGCTCAGCTCCGGCGCACTGCGCTCCCCGCAACTGCTGATGCTGTCGGGCATCGGCCCCAAGGAGCATCTGGAGGACATGGGGATTCCCGTCGTCCACGAATCGCCGGGCGTCGGCCAAAGCCTGTTCAACCACCTGAGCGTCCATATCAATTTCAAGGTCAGGGACGACGTGGAGCTGCCCGCCGACCTGGACGCTCCCCACTACCGGCTAATCTGCACCGCGCCGGACTCGGAAATCGACCACGACCTGGTGCTGTCCACGGTGAACGTGGTCGACGAACGCGAGGAGCGGGTTCCCGGGTTCCGCACCAGCTACCGCACCGGGGAGGTTCCCGCCGACCGCGCCGCCCGTATCTCCTGCACTCTCGGCGTGCCGCGCGGTTCCGGCTACGTGCGGCTGGGTTCCGCCGACCCGTCGCAGCAGCCGTCGTTCAACTACCGCTACCTGCAACATCCCGAGGACCTGCGCCGGGTCAGGGAGGGCATCCGGCTGGGCGTGCGGCTGCTGGAAACCGAGCCGTACCGCGACGTGCTGGACTACCGGATCACGCCCTCGGACGAAATCCTGTCCGACGACGAGGCCATGAACCACTGGATGCGCCAGACCGTCGGCACGGCGCGGCACGTCTCCGGCACCTGCCGCATGGGCCCCGATTCCGACCCGGCTGCCGTGGTCGACCAGCACTGCCGCGTCAAGGGCGTGCAGGGCCTCTGGGTGGCCGACGCCTCGGTGGTGCCGCAACTGCTCCGGGGCGGCGGAATGCACCCGACGGCGGTAATGATCGGCGAGCGCGTAGTCGAATTCATCGCCGCGGGTTAGCGGCGGTCATCCAGGCCACAAAACCCAATTCTCCCTCCCCCTGAGGGGGAGGGCCGGGGTGGGGGTGAATTCTCGCAACTGCGTAACTCCTTTCGAGGTTCAGACATTACTGGCGCAGGAGCCGTTTGGTATACAATTCGTCATGCCCGCGACAGCGGGAATCCAGAGTGAGAGCGGAGATGCCCACGCCCAACTTTGCCGACAAGACCATCTGGACCGGCGACAACCTGGACATCCTGCGCGGGATGAACAGCGAGTGCGTCGACCTGATTTACCTCGACCCGCCGTTCAACTCCAACCAGGACTACGCCGCCCCGGTGGGCAGCGCGGCGGCCGGCGCCGCGTTCAAGGACACTTGGACGCTCTCCGACCTCGACGTGGCCTGGCTGGGGCTGATTGCTGACGAGCAGCCCGCGCTGGCCCAGATCGTCAAGACCGCTGGCATGATCAACGGCAAGAGGATGCAGTCCTACCTCACCATGATGGCCGTGCGGCTGATGGAAATGCACCGCGTTCTGAAACCCACGGGCAGCATCTACCTGCACTGCGATCCGACGGCCAGCCACTACCTGAAGTTGCTAATGGACACCATCTTTGGGGCGGGGCAGTTCAGGAATGAGTTAGCGAGGAAGCGAACCAGTGCGCACAGCGACGCACAGCGGTTTGCCAGCGTCTCTGATCGTCTCCTTTTCTACGCCTCCGACAATGCCACATGGCACACGCAGTATTTGGCCCTTGGGGAAGGTTACGTGTCTCGTGATTACCGCTACGTTGATGAACGAGGCCGCTATCGAATGGATAATTTGACCGGGCCAGGACTGTCCAACGGTGAATCCGGGGAACCTTGGCGCGGATACGACCCCGGACAAAGCGGGCGGTGTTGGAGTGTCCCTAAAAAAGGCAATTACGCGCACTGGATTGACGAAAATCTCATACCGCAGTACCGGAGAATTAAGGGTGTTCACGCCCGATTGGATGCCTTGGATAATGCGGGACTAATTGATTGGTCACAAAACGGGTATCCACGCTTGAGACGATATCTGGCGGCTTCTCCAGGTGAGGCGGTTTCCGACTTTGTTGCGGACATTCCGAACGCCAACAATCGCTCTAAAGAACACATAGCCTACCCCACGCAAAAGCCCCTGGCCCTGCTGGATCGCATCATTCAAGTCAGCAGCAACGAGGGCGACATGGTGCTCGATCCGTTCTGCGGCTGCGCCACCGCCTGCGTCGCCGCCGACAGGCTGGGCCGCAAGTGGGTCGGCATCGACATATCCCCCAAGGCCGTCGAGCTGGTCAACATGCGCCTCCAGCAGGCCATGGGCAGCCTGTTCCACCACGGCTACGTCACCGCCCGCACCGACATCCCGCGCCGCACCGACATAGACGCGCCCATTCCCTACCGCCAGAACAAGCACGTCCTGTTCGGCCAGCAGGAGGGCGTCTGCAACGGCTGCCGGACAGAGTTCCCCTTCCGGATCCTCGAGGTTGACCACGTAATCCCGCAGTCCCGCGGCGGCACCGACCACCTGGACAACCTGCAACTGCTATGCTCAAGCTGCAACCGCATCAAAGGCGACCGCCCCCAGGAATACCTGATGGCAAGGCTGGCGGAGATTGGGGGGTAAAGGAAACACTATGGCCATCAAGAAACTGCGGAACATGGAACTGGACATTCTCAGAATAGTCAGAGACCACGGTCCCATAGACCTCATTCCGGGAAGTACTGATACAGAAGGAACAAAGCAATTGCTCAAGTTGTATCCAGATGAAAACTCCGGCGGCCGAGCAATCTTGATGGATTTTGTTAATGAACTGATCAGCACAGGACACTTGCTTGCTGGGCATCATCCTAAAGGCTTTGAATTGCCATTCTACACTCGCGGATTGACACCTAAAGGTGTACGTCGTTTATATGAATTGGCGCATCCCGTTCGAGCTTGGGTATGCGCGAACTGGTTCCCGGTGGCTGTCGCCGCTATCACAACCGCCGTGGGAATCGCGTCTATCGTCAGTGATTGGGTTAGGGGCTGAATGAAAGAACGCATCCGCCAGCACAACCCCGGCACTTGGCAAATCTCCTACGAGTTGGGCCGCGACACTCTCGGCAAGCCCCCACTCCGGCGCATCGGCCCTGCTACTTCTCGGCGGGCTATCCGTTCTTTCACGTTCTTCAGGATGTCCGGGTGATTGTCCAGCTTGTCCCCCTCGACGGCGCGGATGCGTAGCTGCTGCCAGTAGTCCTCATTGGCCTCGAAGGCTTCCGTGTCGGCGACAAATTGCTCCCACGGTTCGTTCCAGTCACGCACGTACTCGTCCACTTCCTCCTTGCAGTGGAGGTAGTAGCCGATGACGGAATAGACATGGCCCAAGTCCAGGGGCGGGAAGTTGGCGGCGATTTCTTCGGGTGACTGGCCCATATTCCAAGCGGTGATGACGATGGCCAGATGCAACCGCCCACCGTCAACGCGCACGGAGCCGTCGGGCCAGACGGATAAGGGCACGCGCTCCCGGTCAAAGGTCATTTTCATGGCGGGTTGCTCCTGCGGAATGTACGTCTATTGTACCGGAATGCGGAAATGCCCCCTTTCCGCATTCCCCGCGCCCGCTATTTCGCCGTGATGCCGCCGTCGATTACCAGCTCGATGCCCGTGATCCAGGCGGCCTCGTCGGATGCCAGGTACAGCGCGCCGTAGGCGATGTCGCGGGACACGCCGAGGCGGCCCAGCGGCACCTCGTCGGTGCGCTGCCGCAGCACCTCCGGGTTGTCGGAAATGTTGGCCAGCATCGGCGTGTCCACCGGACCCGGGTGAATGGAGTTGCAACGGATATTCTCGGTGGCGTGCTGGATGGCCGTGGTCTTGGTGAACGTGCGCACCGCTCCCTTGGACGCGCTGTAGGCCCCGCCGGTCAGCGGCCGCCCCAGGATTCCGGCGATGGACGACACGTTGATGATCGAGCCGCCACCGGCCCGGCGCAGGGCGGGCAGCGCCGTTCGCGTACCGAGGAACACGCCCTTAACGTTCACCCGCATAATCCGTTCCCAGAGCTCCTCCGAGGTGTCCTCGATCTTTTCGTCGTTGGCGATGCCAGCGTTGTTGACCAGCACGTCCAGCCGCCCGAACCGGCCCTCCGCCGTGGCTATCGCGTCCTCCCAGTCGCCGTCGCTGGTGACGTCCAGGTGGACGTAGACCGCCTCGCCGCCGCTCTCAGTGATGCGCCGCTCCACCGACTGTCCCTCGTCGTCCAGAACGTCGCCGAACACCACTTTGGCGCCCTCGGCGACGAACAGCTCGGCCTCCAGGGCGCCCTGGCCCCTGGCTCCGCCGGAAATCAATACAACCTTGCCGTCCAGCCTGCCCATGTTTCCCTCCGTCAAACGCTTGAATTGAGCGCCCCAATTCTACCAGCGTCCCGCCCGCCCATGGCCGGTAGCGGCGGTACTTGCCGGGCAAGCGCTTGCCTTTCGAATCTCGCCAAGACCGGTTACGAGACCAAACACCGACGGCAGGAAAAATCTGCTAATCTGTCGGGGCAAAATCCATAATTGCCTGGGGTAATTGAGGACAGAGATCCCGGCCTGGAGGACTAATGCTTGGAAAGATGCCGGAGAGGATGCTGGGCGCAGCTCTCCTGAACCCGGATACCTTTGAGGACGTGGAACACGACCGCGGGGCCATGATACAGGCCGCCTTGGTCGTCATCATCGTTACCATTGCCGCAGTGGTCGGCGGAATTCTGGCGGGAGACGGGGACATCCTCAGGGGACTGGTTTTGGGTGTCATACGCGGCCTGATATCTTGGGCGCTCTGGGCAGGGGCCGCTGTGCTCGTGGGCACGACAATCCTCAATACGCCGTCAACCCATGCCGACTGGGGACAGGTAGCGCGGGGCACAGGATTCGCGCAGACTCCGGGAATTCTCAGCGTGTTGTCTTTCATCCCCTTCTTGGGTTTGGCTCTGGTGTTTGTGGGCTTCGTATGGCGGTGGGCCGCCATGGTCATCTCTCTCAGGCAGACACTGGACTATGATTCAACGTGGCGGGCCTTCTTCGTCGTGCTAATCGCTTTTATCCCTGTCGCCATCATCAACATCGTCGTTTATATCGTACTTGAGCTAGTCTGGCAGACCGACGCGGCAGAAACCACGGCCCTCATGCTGCCTGGCATCCTCGACATCCTGCGCATATAGCCGCCGCCCTGCTGGTGGTTCGAGTCGTTTGCTTTGACGGCTAAAGTGTCTCAATCCGTCATTCCGGCTTTCGCCGGAATCCAGGGGGCGCTGGCAGGGAAAGCATCGTAAGGCCGTCGGGCGGTTCTGGATTCCGGCTTACGCCGGAATGACGGATTGGCGACGGCCTGCCACTGGCTGGCGCATCCACGTTTGCGCGGCTAGAACCGGCACCCGTCGCCGCAGTCGTCCTCCCGGCCCAGCAGGCGGCCAATGCGCATGCGGTTGCGGGCGAAGGCGCGGTAGAAGGCGTCGAACAGCGGGCGGGCGGGCCACCATCCGGTCCAGGCCATCAGCCAGCCCAGCCCGGCCAGCCGGTACCCCTCGCGCAGGCTGTCCATCCCCACGGTGACGCTGCCGTCGGGCCGGATGCCGTACAGGGCCGCGTCCACGTCCTCCGCCGTGAGGCCGTAGGACGCCGCGTCGAATCCCGGGGCCGCGATGTCCACCGCCTCGATGGACTCCGGGCTGCGCCGGTGCAGCCACAGCACCTCCCGTCGGCAGACAGGGCAGGCGCCGTCGTACAGTAGCTGATATTTTTCGCTGACAGCCATTGCAATATATTACGCGATTGGCGCTGGAACGGGTCACCCCGTCTGCCTGTTAGGCAGGGCCTTTCGATTATTCCCTCCCCCTGAGGGGGAGGGTTAGGGTGGGGGTGAAATCCTCGCATCAACAAACTGGCATACATCGGATGGCGACAAATCCTGTAAATCCTTAAATCCTGCAAATCCTGATTCAGACGATTATTTTCGCCCCCATGAATCCGGCCATCAACAGTCAACGTATTCAGGCTATAATGGATACTGAATCTTTTACCGGCTGAAAATACATCATACCGGACACGCTCCGCCACCGACACGAATACGCCGTCTCAGCGGCCTGACGATTCAGGTCTGACGGCGGTTTTTTTGCGCAAAACGCCAGCTACCGGGAGGGACAATGCGATTCATCACGGCCGCCGCCATACAGCGCCGCACGGTCACCCTGCTGGCGGTATTTCTGCTGTTGGCCGGCGGCGTGTTCGCCTACAACTCGCTGCAAGTCGAGCTGTTCCCTGAAATCGAGTTCCCCCTGGTGGTCGTTTCCACCTCGTACCCCTCCGCGGATCCGGAGGCGGTGGTCGCCGACGTAACGGCGCCAATTGAGCGCGTCATAGAGGGAACCGAGGGGCTGGAGGGCATCCAGTCCACCAGTTTCGAGGGGAACTCCCTTGTCCTGGCAACTTTCAAGTACGGCACCGATATGGAGGAGGCCCAGAGCGCCGTACAGAATCATGTCAACGTTCTGACCTTCGCCGACGGGGTGGAGGAGCCGGACGTGGGCCGGTTTGATCCCGACCAGTTCCCGGTCATCCAGTTCAGCGTGGTTTCCGACAGCGGCACCGAGGCGGTGTCGGAATTCGTGCAAAGCAGCATCCTGCCCGCGCTTAACGGAATCGAGGGCGCGCAGCAGGTGACCGTCACCGGCGAGGTGGAGCGGCAAGTGCGGGTGTCGGCTGACCCCGGCCGCATGCTGGAGTACGGCGTCGCCCTGCCCCAGATTGCCGACGCCCTCAGCGGCAACAACGTCACCCTGCCCGCCGGACTGGTCTTCGGCGCGGGCAGCTCGATGCCGGTCAAGACCATTCACACCCTTGGTTCGGTGGACGAGATACGCAACCTGGTGGTGGGATCATCCCCGTCGGGGCCGGTGCGCCTCAGCGACGTAGCCACCGTGCAACTGACGGACGGCAGACCCACCAGCATCTCGCGCACCAACGGCAAGCCAGCCATCAACGTGGCCGTCATCAAGGATCCCGAGGCCAACACCATCGAGGTCACCGAGGGAGTCCGAACCGCCATTGACGGCTTGGGCAACATTCCGTCCGGGTTCGATGTCGTATACGTGTCCGACCAGGGGCCGGAGATACAGAGCCAGATTGACACGCTGTTGAAAGAGGCCCTGTACGGGTTCCTCTTTGCCGTGGCGGTGGTTTTCGCATTCATGCTTACCATCCGGCCAACAGCGCTGCGGGGTCTGGTCACGACCCTGCGTCCAACCATCGTCATTGCGCTGTCGATACCGTTGAGCATTTTCACCGGCGTTCTGCTGATGGCCTGGCAGGATATGACGCTCAATTTCATGACCCTGGGCGGCTTGGCCATCTCGGTAGGGCGCGTGGTGGACGACGCCATCGTGGTGCTGGAAAACGTTTACCGCCACATCCAGGCGGGCCGGGAACGGTGGCGGGCGGCGCTGGACGCCACCACCGAGGTCGGCCCGGCCATTTTCGCCTCCACTCTGACCACCATCGTAGTGTTCATTCCCCTGGGATTCATCCAGGGGCTGGTCGGGGCCTTTTTCCTGCCTTTCGCGCTCACCGTGGTATTCGCGCTGGCCGCGTCGCTGGTGGTGGCGCTGACGGCGGTGCCGGTGCTGGGCGCGTACCTGCTGCGCCCCGGCGACCTGCCCGAGGGCGCGGGCGAGGACGACGTGACGTTCGTCAACGAAACCTGGATGCAGCGGGCCTACACGCCGATTCTCCGCTGGGCGCTGGGGCACAAGGCCGTCACCATCATCGCCGCCGTGGTCATCACGGTGGCCAGCCTCGGTCTGCTTTCGGTAATCCCGGTAAACCTGTTCGCTGGCGGCGAGCAACGCTACGTCGAGATAAACCTGACGCTGCCCCCCGGAACGCCACCGGACCGGACTTTGATCGAGGTTATCCAGATTGAGGAGGATGTCCGGGGCATTTCGGAGATATACACCGCATCCGTGGGGGTTACCGACCTGGGCGGCGGGGGGATACCCGGTTCTTTCAACCAGGCCAGCATGTTTCTCTCCCTAACGCCGGACGCGCCCGACGACGCGGCCGGTTACCTGAGAGAACGATTGCAGGCCCCCGGCCGGCAGTTGCAGATTACCGAATTGCAGGACGGCCCGCCCGCGGGCGGCGTGGAGATAAGCATCGCAGGCCCCGACTACCAGGACATCGCCAGGGTATCCGGCGACCTGATGACGTCCCTCAGCGCCATGGACGGCGTGGTGAACCTTTCCAGCAACATTGCCCAGGCGCGGGAGGAGGTCGCCGTCGAGGTGGACGCGGGCGCGGCAGCCGCCATCGGGCTGACCTCCCGCGAGGTCGGTTTCCAGCTCAGCCAGTTTTTGGTGGGGCGCTCCGTAACCACCATCAGCATCGACGGCAAATCCACCGATGTCGTCCTGTCCGGCGGACGCGATTCCGGGTTTATGGGGGCCGGGGGCGGGCTTGACCAGATCAGGAACATCATCATCGCCGGGCCGGGCGGCACCGCTCCCCTGGACGATCTGGCCCGCCTGTCCACCAGGGAAGGGCCGGTAACCATCAGCCGGACCGACGGGCAGCGCTCCGCCAGCATCACCGGCGACATCACCGCCGAGGACACCCAGGCGGTAGGCGCCGAAATCGACGAGAAAATAGCGGCTCTGAACTTGCCCCCCGGCGTAACGGTCACCAGCGGCGGCATATTCTCCGACATCGCCGAGGGGTTCCAGGCCATATTCCTGTCAATGATCGTGGGAATCATCCTCATGTATCTGGTGATGGTCGGCAGCCTGGGCTCGCTGCGCAACCCTTTCGTCATCATCACCAGCCTGCCCCTGGCCCTTATCGGCGTAACGGTCGCGCTGGCCATCACCGGGCGCACGCTGGGGCTGCCCGCCATGATGGGACTGCTGCTGCTCATCGGCATCGTGGTCACCAACGCCATCGTGCTGATCGCTTTCGTCGAGCAGTTGCGGGAGCGGGGCATGTCCGTTACCGAGGCCCTCATCGCTGGCGGCCGTGTCCGGCTGCGCCCCATCCTGATGACGGCGTTGACCACCAGCTTTGCGCTGCTGCCGCTGGCGGCCTTCGCCGGCGGGGGCGGCGGCATCATCAGCGCCGAGCTGGCAACGGTGGTAATCGGCGGCTTGATAAGCTCAACGGCGCTGACTCTGGTGGTAGTGCCGGTGGTCTACTACCTGTTCAACGTCAGCATCCCGTCGCTACTGGCCAGGGTATTCTCCCGGCGAGCCCCGGCAACCGCCGCGTAGCCCCCAATCCCCTCCCCCTCGATGGGGGAGGGTTAGGGTGGGGGTGAAATCCCGCGCATCAGACACCGTATCCAACTGCGTCGGCCGCTAATTCTCTGCGTCCGCCGTTCTCGTAGGGGCGTCCCTTGTGGGCGCCCTGTCCCCATCAAACAACCACCATCGCAACTACCCCCATTGCACTGACACCCGCCCCTTGCCAAGCCCCATGACACCTCTCTACCGTGAACATGCGTCGCCGGCCGACCCCGCCCGTCATTGTAGGGGCAACCCTTGTGGTTGCCCTTGCCCAGCAGTCGGCCCCCCTCGCAAATGCAAGGGAATGAGAGGAAATGCATGGGTTTCCAAAAAATCCACCGTAGCCGCGCCGGGATGAGCGTCCGAAGCTCGACCAGCTAAATTACAACGTTGCCCGAACCGGCGGTATTCCCGACGCCCGTTGGTATTTCCGTGTAGGGGCCGCCCTGGCCTCCGGTTCCAGCCCAATTCCTTTCTGTGTAGACGCGGGCGCACGGCTGTGCGCCCCTACGCAGCAGGGACAAGCCAGACAAATCGCTCCAATACCAACACACGTTGAGAATACCAAACCGCCGCCGTTGTTGACCGCCGCCGCCGCTCTTGGTACACTTCCTTTAAGCTCGGGCGGTTAGCTCAGTTGGTTAGAGTACTTGCTCGACACGCAAGAGGCCAGTGGTTCGAGTCCACTACCGCCCACCATCAAGCCAGGTTGCATTTCCATTTCTCCTGCCGCTGCCCTTGCCGTTGGGGGGAGAACTTTCAGCAAGAGACTAAAACAGCCTGTCCGCTTGTGCAGCCGACAGGCCGCTAAACGTAAACTGACAGAGACTTGACGATGAACGCCTCAGAAATTTACAAACTCGAAGCCAACCCGCGCATCCCGCAGTTCTCGGCGGGGGATACCGTCCGAGTCAACTTCCGGATTCGGGAGGGTGAACGGGAGCGCATCCAGGCCTTTCAGGGCGTCGTGATTCGCCTGAACCACGGCAAAGGGCCTGCCGCCAACTTCACCGTGCGCCGCATCTCCGGCGGCATCGGCATCGAGCGGATCTTCCCGATGCACTCTCCGCTGATAGAGTCGCTGGAAATCACCCGCTACGGCTCTGTCCGCCGCGCCAAGCTGTACTACCTGCGGGGTCTCCAGGGCCGCGCTGCCCGCATCAAGGAACTGAACCCGGCGCAGCGCCGCCGTGCCGCCGAGGCACAGGCCGCCGCCCAAGCCCGCAAGGACGAGGCGGCGCGTCTAGCCGCGGAAGCAGAGGCCGAGGCCCTGGCCGCCGCCGAAGCAGAGGCGGCTGCGGAGGCGGAACTCCAGGAAATCGAGGCTGCCGCTGAGGAAGCCGCAGTCGAAGACGAGCAGCCGGTAGCGGAAGAGCAGCCGCCCGAAGCTGAAGCCGACGAGCAATCCCAAGGATAATCACCTCGCTGAAAGGCCCGGACGGATGCTCCGGGCCTTGCCGCATTCGTTCCATATTCGTTCCGGGGCCGATGACCTGTGGACGATCTCAGGTATGCAGACGTAGCGGTCGACTCTCCCGTCGGCCATGCTCGCTCTTTCACCTACCATATTCCCCACCGGATTTCTGTTCAGCCCGGTCAGCTTGTCTGGGTGCCGTTCGGCTCGCAGACCCTCCAGGGCATAGTAGTTGAACTCTCGTCGGCCAGCCCGGAGTTCGCCACCCGGGATATCCTGCAAGCCGTTGACCCTGCGCCCATTCTGGACAGTCAGCGCATAGACCTCGGCAAATGGATGAGCCAGCACTATCGCTGCCCGCTTTTCACCGCCCTCTCGCCCATGCTCCCCCCTGGGTTCGAGTCGCATGTCCGCTCCCGAATCTTTCCGTCCCCTGATTTTGACAAGAGCGAAAACAATCTCCGCGAGGAATCCGGTGCGGCCATCGAGGCACTGAGCGAGAAGGGCCGCATGGCCCAGGCCGAGTTCGTCAAGCTGTTGGGACGGCGCGGCGTTCGGGAGCTGAACCGGCTGGTGGAGCAGGGCGCAGTCCGGCGGGAGGTCAGCATCCCCCGGCCCGGCGTGGCCCCCAGGTACGAGGGCTACCTGGTTCCGGCGAGGTCAGGCGATCTTGCCAGCGACGGGCTGCCCCCGCGACAGCGGGCGTTGCTCGACGCGGTCAGGCAGCCGCCCGGCCACCTGCCGCTGGCCGAGGCCAACCGCGAATTCGGCGCTGGCGCAGCCAATGCGTTATGGAACAAGGGGCTTGTTGCCCAAGAATGGTGGCGCACCTCCGGCGGCCCGCCGCCCGCCGCCCTTTCCGGCAGGGCGGACGCGCCGGGTACACTGACCCTGACTGCGGAACAGCAGCAGGCATTGACCGAAATCACGACTGCCCTTGATTCGTCATTTGGCGCGTCCCCCCGCCCCAACCCTCCCCCGGGGGGAAAGGGAATGCCTTTGTCTTCCCGCACGTTCCTGCTCCACGGGGTAACGGGCAGCGGCAAAACCGAGGTGTACCTGCGGGCCATAGCCCACGCCATCAGCCTGGGGCGCCGGGCCGTGTTCCTGGTGCCGGAAATCGCGCTCACGCCGCAGACCTTGGAGCGCGTCAACGCCTGGTTCGAGGGCCGGGTCGCCCTGATACACAGCGGACAGACGGCGAGGCAGAAGTTCGACCAGTGGTGGGACATCCGAGGCGGCAACTTTGACGTGGTAGTCGGGCCGCGCAGCGCCCTGTTCGCGCCGCTGGAAAACCTCGGGCTGATCGTAATCGACGAGGAGCACGAGTGGACTTACAAGCAGGAGGAGTCGCCGCCGCTGTACCACGCCCGCACGGCGGCCCTCGAGCTGGCCCGCCGCACCGGCGCCGCCGTAGTCCTGGGGAGCGCAACGCCGTCGGTGGAAACCTACTACCACAGCACGCGAGGCAGGGTTCGCCTTTTGTCGCTCCCCCATCGCGTGACCGGAGGCGCCGCGTCAAACGCCGCCGTCCCGCCGGAGCCGACGCCGCTGGCAAGCGTGCAGCTCTGCGACATGCGGCAGGAGTTGCGGGAGGGCAACCGCAGCATTTTCAGCCGCGCCCTGTCCGATGGCCTTCGCGACTGCCTGGATGGAGGCAACCAAGCGATCCTGTTCCTCAACCGGCGCGGCTCGTCGTCAATCGTGCAGTGCCGCGACTGCGGATACGTCGCCTCGTGCCGTCGCTGCACCACCTCGCTCACCTACCACTCCGGGCCGCCGCGATTGCTGTGCCACCAGTGCAACTACTCCCGCCGCCCGCTGGAACGCTGCCCCGATTGCCGCGGCAAACGCATCCGCCAGCTCGGTATTGGCACTGAGCGCGTGGTGTCGGAAGTCGGCCAACTCTTTCCCGGAGTCAGCGTTGACCGCCTCGACTCAGACGCTACCCGCTCGCCCGGATCAGCGGAGGAGGCCGTGGCGCGTCTGGCCTCCGGCGAGACCCAGGTGCTGGTAGGCACGCAGATGGTGGCCAAGGGCCTGGACGTGCCCAATGTCGCCCTGGTCGGGGTCGTGCTGGCGGACATTGGCCTGCACATCCCTGACTTCCGCGCAGGCGAGCGGGCTTTCGCGCTTCTGTGCCAGGTGGCGGGACGCGCCGGGCGCGGGGGCGCGCCGGGCCGCGTTTTCGTCCAGACCTACAATCCCAGCCACTACGCCATACTGGCCGGAACCAGGCAGAACTATCTGGAGATGTACCGTCAGGAGATTGAGACCCGTCGGGAGCTGGGCTATCCGCCGTTCAACCAGTTGGCCCACATCGTCTACCAGAACCGGGACGCCGACACCGCCCAACGCCAGTCGGAGGCCATCGCCGCCGAACTAAAGCGCCGGGCCGAGGCCCAGGGCCGCACCGACATCGTGGTCAGCGGGCCCGCGCCCGGCCTGCCGCCGCGGCTGAGGGGCCGACACCGCTGGCGCCTGCTGCTCCGCGGCCGCGGGCTTCCCGAGTTCCTGGACGACGTGGATTTCCCCGCAGGCTGCATCGTGGACATAGACCCGGCCCACGTCACGTGAGCCCGTTCCCACTCCATCAAAGCAGTTCCCTCTCCCTCCGGGAGAGGGTTAGGGTGAGGGCGTCCCCCGAAGGCAATACCTTTCGATTATTTGTCTGAATCAGGTAGGACTTACGCAGTTCAATCATCCCCTCTCCCTTGAGGGAGAGGGTTAGGGTGAGGGTGAAAATCTCCGACTGCGTAACTCCTATCAGGATTAAAGGATTTGCCAGCGTCCGCTGTAGGGGGTGTCGTCAAATTGAGTTGCGAGACAGTCAGCAGACCTATTTCCGTCATTCCTGCGAACGCAGGAATCCAGGGGTTCCCGCAGGCAAATCATTCTCCGGCATAGAGCGATTCTGGATTCCTGCTTTCGCAGGAATGACGGAGGAATTTGACGACACTCCCTGGGCGAGGTTGCTGATGCGAGAATTTCACCCCCACCCTAACCCTCCCCCTCAAGGGGAGGGAATAAATCGAAAGACTCTGCCCATGAAAGTGAGGGACGATGCCTTAGAGCCTATTTGAAAATTCCTGTCTGGTAGTATGGGGAAGTGCTGAACCAACTCCATATACCAAGACAGGATGCTGCTATTGTTGCATAGAGAGGAACGCTACACCAGCGACATGACCGGCCAGCAATGGGAAATCATCCGGCCTCTGCTGGCCCCGGAGAGGGAAGGTCCCGGACGTCCTCCGGAGCTGGACCTGCGCCAGGTGGTCAACGCTATTTTCTACCTGGACCGCACCGGCTGCCAGTGGAAGAATCTCCCAAAGGACTACCCCAACCACAACAGTGTCTATTATTACTATGGCAAATGGCGGGACGACGGCACCTGGCGGCGGGTCAACGAGGCTTTGGGCCAACGGGAAAGAGAGCGGCAAGGGCGAGCGGCTGAACCCAGCGCTGTCATCATCGACAGCCAAAGTGTCAAGACTGCCGAGGCGGGCGGCGTGCGGGGCTATGACGCTGGCAAGAAAGTCAAGGGCCGCAAGCGGCACATAGCGGTGGATACCCTGGGCAATCTGCTGGCCGTGGTGGTTCACGCTGCCGACATCCAGGACCGGGACGGAGCCCGGTTGTTGCTGGAGCGGTTGAGAGCAGAGGTCAAGTCCGGCATAAAGCTGATCTGGGCCGATGGAGCCTATAGGGGACGGTTGGTGGATTGGGTGCGGGAAAACCTGGACGCCCTGCTGGAGATAGTGCCGCGTCCTGCCCGGGGCAAGGGGTTCGAGGTGTTGCCCCGGAGGTGGGTAGTGGAGCGCACCCTGGGCTGGTTGAACCGATACCGCCGCCTCAGCAAGGACTATGAGCGTCTGGTGGAAAGCAGCGAAAGCATGGTTCACATCGCATCCATCCAGACCCTCATCAGACGCCTGGCCTAACCCAGCTAATTTCCAAACACCCTCTTACATTCAAGGGCCTGCTAAACTTGTCCGCACACTACCAATTCAGCAGAGGCCGCCGATGCAGATTTCGCCCCATATTTACAGCACGCATATTGAGGAAGACCCCAACACCTTTGGGGCCATGCACCCCGGCGGTACGCAGATTTACTTTGTCGGCGATCCCTCCGACCGCATGGTCGTGGTGGATTCGGGCGAGCCGTACCGGTCGTGGACCCGCCAGATACTGGCATACCACGCGGAGTTGGGCCAGCCACGCATTTCCGCCATCCTGATTACTCACGGCCACGGCGACCACATCGGCGGCCTCGACCGGCTCCAGGATAGCTTTGACTGCGAGGTGAGGTGCCATCCGGACTTGGAGCCTCGACTGTCACACCAGTTGGGTTCGGGAATCGTGCGGCCGCTGCAAGAGCAGGAATCGGTGGACACCGGCGGCGGCGTGTCGCTGCAAGCCTGGCACACCCCAGGCCACGAGGACGATCACGTTTCCTACCACCTGCCCGCCGACGGAGCGGTGTTCAGCGGCGACACCATCCTCGGCAGCTCGTCCTCCAGCGTGCGGAACCTCAAGCAGTACATGGAATCGCTGGCAACCCTGGCCCGCCTGAACCCAGACATCCTCTGCCCGGGACACGGCCAGATTATCCAGGACGGGGCCGCCCGCATAGCCTGGTACGCCCGGCACCGCAACGAGCGGGAGGAGCAGGTGCTGGCCGTCCTTGCCGGGGGAGCGGGATCGGTGGAGGAAATCGTGACCGCCGTTTACCCCCGCGATCTGGCCGACAATTTGCGCTCGGCGGCGGCGAGGAACGTGCGCACGCACCTGCAAAAGCTGGTCGAGGAGGGACGGGTCGCTGAGGCGTCGTCTACCTACGCGCTGGCGGGAAACGAACGGACGTAATGGGCTACCAGCGGGGCATACGGTTCAGTGGAGGCGGCCCCGGCTGCGGCTTGCTGGCCGGAGTATGGTTGGCCGCGATAGGCGCGGTGCTGATCTCCCCGGTGGGCGAGTGGATTATCAAGGGCATCGGCTGGATTACGCTGGGCCTGGGCGTGCTGGTGATCGTGCTGACCATCGTGGGCTGGCTGACCGGCAACCGCGGCCGCCGCCGCGACTTGTGAGGCGCTGCCCTCCAGACCACCCGTCCACGCTCATGGGGAATGCGTTTCGTCAATACGCACTATCTCCGCCTGCATCACTGCAACGGCCTGGACTAACTGCTGCAGGAGTTCATCCCTGCGACGCTGTGACGCCTCGATGCGCTGCTGGGACTGCTCAATTTCCTGAGCCCATTGCACGGCAATTTGGGCGAAATCCTCAAGGGCCCTTATTCGTTCCTGCATCACAACTTCCGATCAATTGAATTTGCTTGCCGTCTCAATCCGACGGCGCGCATGACATGGCGAGTTAATTGTACCTTATCAGGATAGCGGTGGAGTTCACCCCGTCCACCAAGGTAAGCGGCACCTACGACCCCACTCGGTTGGGGTCTTTTTCCAGCAGTTCGATGCGGATGTTGCCGGGGGCGACCACGAATGCGATCCTGACTCCGGGGCGTAGGTCGCGCGGCTCGGAGGTGAATTCCGCGCCCTTGGCCTTGAGTTCCGCCGCAGCAGCATCCAGGTTCTCGACGCGCAGGCCGAAATGATCCAGGCCCTGGTGCGGGTGGTCGGCGCTGGGCGTGGTGTCATCGGCGCAGCGGGCGATGAAAATCTCCAGCCCGTTCAAGTCCAGGTCCACCCGTGGATTGCCGTCGGACTGGACCGATTCGACGATGCGGGCGCCGAACATCTCGTTGAAATACCGGGCCGTCTCCATGGGTTCCGGGCTCAACAGGTGAATGTGGTCGTAGGTGTAAAAGGCCATGTTTGGCACCTCTTATCTGTTTATCTGTTTTCTTGCAGGAATCGCGCAGTTGAGGAGTTCACCCCCACCCTAACCCTCCCCCTCAGGGGGAGGGGATTGCTTTCAACTGCGTAAGTCCCTTTCTGATTTTGGACAGGGTATAGGAAAACCGTTCATCCTTCGACAAGCTCAGGATGAACGGCTGGATTCGCAGGCAAAATCCGAACTGTTAGAGAGTGTTTAATAAGTTCGGTTCACTGTCAAAGAGCGGTTTTCGGGCGCATCCGTTGTTCCTGAGCAACCGGGGGTACGCCCCCACCCTAGCCCTCTCCCGGAGGGAGAGGGGAACTTATTAAACACCCTCTTAGAACGTGTGTTTACCGCGCCAGACCGTATGGGATGGCCTTGACCGCCGGGTCGTCCGACTTGCCCATGGTCTCCACCAGGTTCAGGATCAGGCCGCTCATGGCGGTTTCGCTCCAGTACCACTCGTGGATGGCTGCGTCATCCGCGCCGGGGCGCTGCTCCATCCGCGCCTCGTAGTAGAACGCCTTGAGATCGTCGACACAGTAGCGGATGAACTGGGGCGCGCCCACGTCCCCGGGGCGTCCGTCGTAGTCCGTGTCCTCCCCGGCGGCGTAGGCCTCCAGGAAACGGATTACGCCCCGGAACCGGCGTTGTGGCACGCCGCTGACGCCCACCGCCGTGCGCCCGCCGTTCTTTTCCACCCAGCGTTCGTAGTAGGGCCGCAGCGCCGTGAGCTCGTCGGCCGGATTCAGCCCCTTGGAGACATCGGAGCGCGCGGCGTCCGAGGCCTGGAGCAGAGGCTCAGGTTCAGGTATGGTGTCGTCCCGGAACTCCTCCAGCACCGGACCACTTTGAGCGTCCAGCAGGTCGAAGGCCGCCTTCATCACCTGGTGCTGAATGAGGGGATCGCCGGGTCGCCCAAGGACGTTGCCGAATGCGTATGGCACCCACAGCATCCGGGGCGGCTTTACCCGCTCGGCATGTTCCTTAACCTGAGCGACGCCGGTGGTGCTCATTCCGGCCTCCTCGAAGCACCGTGCCAGCACACTGACCGTGTGCGTGCAGAGAGGTCAAGTGGGTGTGAGGAATACCACCTCCACGCCCTCGTCCAGCATCCGGCGAGCCACCTCGGGCCCGGTCTCCGTGGCCATCTCGGTGGCATCGCGCTGCGCGCCCATGAACGAGTAGTAATTGTCGGCCAGCGACCCGACCACGCCCTGCTCCCGCAACTCCTCCAGCCTGTCGATGGGGTAGGTGACGTTGATGTCGCGGTAGATGCCGGTGTGGTCAAAGCCGATGCTGGTATGGCTCTGGATGATCTCCGAGGCCGGTGTGCAGCGGGGCAGCACACGATAAGACGAATCTCCCTTGCCCCGCGGGTCGGAGATGAACAGTTTGTCGCCCCTGAGATGCAGTCCGGCCGACGTAACCAGCGCAACGCGGCTCTCGCTGAGAGGCTTTCGCATGGGCGTCCAGGGCGCATCGTCGTGCTCCATGCACGGGTACATCCGCAGCATATTGCGCTGCACTTCGACGAGGGTCTCAAGCCTGGGCATATTCACACCTGCCGTTTTTGGATTGGGGTGAGTTGTGACTCGGTGTCATGCGGGCACGTCACGAGCACCCGTCCGGTCGGGTTGGGGTTGTCTGCCTTGAGGGTTGGAAAACCCGCTTCTCAGCAGGTCTATGTGTTCTGAAAGTTCGGGAGACACCCTTTGCCATAGCGGATCCAAGATAAAGGTAACGCCTTCCCGCCGGGCCAGCCTGGCGGCAGGCACAAAGTCGCTGTCTCCCGAAACCAGGACGATAGTGTTGGCCTGCTTTTTCAGCGTGATTGTCGCTATGTCTAGGCCGATTCGTATATCGACTCCCTTTTGACGTAGATTCGGCACGAAGTCACCATCGGTAAGCTCCGATACCTGCATCCGTCCATTCAGAAGCTGCCTTTGAGCATCACCCCGCATTATCCACGAATTGTCTCCGGGCCTCGTTACTTCCCCCAGCCTCAAGGCAAAGTTCCGTTCTCTACGCAGCCTCTCAAACAGGGCGTTTCGAAATCGGGCCTCCTCAGTCCGCGCGTAATCTATCGTCCGTCTGGTGACAGGCCGATGCGCTTTTTCGGAATAAGGGATGGCATCATAATAGAAGCAACGGTATAGAAGTTGCCGGTGATTGGGGAGATGATAAATTTCGTTAACTTGTCTGAGGTGGCTGTTAACCAGTTGACTCAGGGAGAGGGCAACGCTCTCGGGGTCTGAATCGTCTATATCGGCCCGAACATTTCTCAATCGTCTCAGGTAGTATCCGCCATCGATGAGTATTGCGACCTTTGCGGGCATTCCATCCTGCTTCGTGAGATATTTGACAAAGAAAAAGCCCCAGGGGATCGGCTGCTCCCATTTAACGCCGGCTTTGCCTAGCGGGAACAGCGTACTGCCAAGGGGCGGATGTAACAATGTTAAAGCCTGCCCCCTGGCAAGTCAAGCAAGTATTTCCGCCTCTCTCCGTTCCTCATCCCACCGGCGCTGCCGCGTTCTCGATGACGCGCAGGTAGATTTGGAGCATGTAGTGGAGCCACGCCGCCATGTCGGGCCAGCTCTCGGGGTCTGAAACGTCGAACTCCCGCCGGGCGTCGAACCCGCCGTCCAGGTTCACCCATTGGGTGCCGGGGCCATCGGGAAATAGCCCGTCAAATGTCTCGTTGAGGGTCTGGCAGAAGGCGTCCTTGTATACCTGGATTCGTGACGCCGATTCGGGCAACGACTCGCCCCTGCCGCCCCGCAGCCAGAGCCCGGCGCCCCAGTGGTACACGGCCAGGGATACGTTCAGGCCAGTCGCACCCGCCGGAATCCACGTATAGGCGCGGCCCCAGCCGGTGCTGACTCCGTCGTCCGGGTACAACTCGGCGTATTTGCTCCAGAATTCCCGCCGGAACTGGATGGCTTCGGTCGTCATGCCTGCCTCCGGGGCCGCAACATGGGAGGACAGCGATGGGTAAGTCCGCGCCATCCTTGCGACGCACGCCTGAATGCGGCCTTACTGCCAAAGGGCGAGGGTTGTGCTATCGTAGCGTTGGGCGGTTCGGGTGTCAAAAGCCCGCGCCGCACGTAACCGGGAGCTAGAACCTATGACCCCAACCGTGGTAATCGCCGGCGTGCGCAGCGGCGTGGGCAAGACCACCATCGCCACCGGCATCATGGGCGCGCTGACCCGCCGGGGCTACGCCGTGCAGCCGTTCAAGGCCGGCCCTGACTACATCGACCCGTCCTACCATCGGGTGGCATGCGGCGTGCCTTCGCGCAATCTCGACACCTGGTTGCTGCCGCATGCCACGGTGCTTGAGCTTTACGGCAAGGCGTCGTCGAAGCGGCAGATTTCGGTGGTCGAGGGCGTGATGGGCCTGTTCGACGGCCACTCCAGCCTGGACGAGGAAGGCTCCACGGCCCAGTTGGCCAAGCTGCTGAACGCCCCGGTGATACTGGTGGCGGACGCGGCCAAGGTCGCCCGCAGCGTGGCCGCCGAGGTGCTGGGCTACCAGCAGTTCGACCCCGGCCTGAACGTGGCTGGCGTTATCCTGAACGGGGTGGGCAGCGACCGCCACCTGGAGTTCTGCCAGCCGCAGGTCGAGGCCACCACCGGCCTGCCGGTGCTGGGCTACCTGCCCCGCCGCGCCGAGTTCGAGCAGCCGGAGCGGCACCTCGGCCTTATCCCGACCGTCGAGGGCACAGTCGCCAGCCAGTGGTACGACGCACTCATCGCCCAAATCGAGGAGACCATTGACGTCGAACGGATCGCCCGGCTGGCGCAGCAATGTACTCCTCCTCAGTCACATCCGCAGGTCTACCCGCAGGAGCCGCAGTCGAGGCGGGCGGTGATAGCCGTGGCCCAGGATCAGGCGTTCAACTTCTACTATCAGGACTCGCTGGACCTGCTGGAGGCTTGGGGCGCGGAACTTGCGCCGTTCAGCCCGCTGGAGGATGAGTCGCTGCCCGAGGGCGCGGGCGGCGTGTACCTGGGGGGCGGATTCCCGGAGATGTTCGCCGCTGAGCTATCGGCCAACCGGCCCATGCTGGACTCCATCAGGCAGGCGGCGGCGCGGGGCGTTCCGGTTTACGGCGAGTGCGGCGGCCTGATGTACCTGGGGCTCAGTCTCACGGGGTTTGACGGCGAGGCCCATGCCATGGCCGGGCTGGTTCCGGCCGTGTCCGCCATGTCCCAGTCGCGCCTGTCCCTCGGCTACCGTGAGGTGGAGGCTCAGGGCGATGGCCCGCTGCTCTCGGCCGGGCAGCAGGTGCGCGGCCACGAGTTCCACTGGTCAACGCTGGAGCAGCCTCCAGAGGAGAACCAATCGGTCTATCGAGTCGTCAACCAGGACGGACGACCGGACGGTTTCCGCTCCGGGAGCGTCTGGGCCACCTACGTTCACGTCCACTTGGGCAGCGCGCCCGGCCTCGCGCCCCGGTTCGTCGAGACCTGCGCCAGGCACAGTGCAATCTGACTCCACAATCCCCTCCCCCTCAGGGGGAGGGTTAGGGTGGGGGTGATGTCCTCCGCCACCATATTGTTAAATCCCCTCTCCCACAGCGAGAGGGCAAAGGTGAGGAAAATGACCACCAGCAACCAGAGCGCCACAGGTGAAAGGACGGAACCCGGCCCCCAGTCCGTAACCGGGCCACGCATCAACAAGGGCCTCGTCATCGTCAACACCGGCACCGGCAAGGGCAAGACCACCGCCGCCATGGGCGTGATGCTGCGGGCCTGGGGCCGCGACATGAAAGTCATAATGCTCCAGTTCATCAAGCACACCACGGCCAATTTCGGCGAACAGCGCGCCGCCAAGAAGATGGACATCGAGGTCCGCGCCATGGGCGACGGCTTTACCTGGCGGTCAAAAGACCTGGATAACTCCGCCGACCTTGCCCGCGCCCACTGGGAGGACTGCAAGGATGTCATCGCCAAGGCCGAGCACGACGTGGTGATCCTCGACGAATTCACCTACGCCCTGCATTACGGCTGGGTGCCAGTGGAGGACGCGCTGGAAACCCTGCGCAACCGGCCCGAAATGATGCACGTCATCATCACCGGACGCAACGCCCCGCCCGAGCTGGTGGAGTTCGCCGACCTGGTGACCGAGATGACCCTGGTCAAGCACCCCTACCACGTCGGCATCAAGGCCCAGCCGGGCATTGAGTTCTGATGAAAGCGTTTCATTTCTGATAGGAGTTACGCGGTTGGGCAAAATTCCCTCCCCCTTGAGGGGGAGGGTTAGGGTGGGGGTGAAATCCTCGCGTCAGACACAGTATCCAACTGCTTAACTCCTATCTTATTTATCGCTGGACGCTATTGAGCGGGACGGCTAGAATCACGGCAAACGAACCGCACGAAAGGAGCAGGCGTTATGACAGCCACCAGAGACCAGGCATCAGTGGGCGAAAGCACGTTCAACGGGCAGTTCGGGGCCCCGTCGGAGCGGGCCGTCAAGAAGCTCAAGGGCCATCTCACCCCGTGGGTGCAGGAGTTTGTCAGCGCCGCCCCGTTCGTCGTCATGGCCACCGCCGACGCCGACGGCCGCTGCGACGCCTCCCCCAAGGGCGGCAAGCCCGGCTTCGTCAAGGTGATCGACGACCGCCGCCTGCTGTTCCCCGATGTGGCTGGCAACCGGCTGTTCCAGTCCTACCAGAACATTGAGGACAGCCCCTACGTCGGCCTCATCTTTTTCATACCCGGCGTCAACGACACCGTCAGGGTCAACGGCAAGGCCAGCATCGTCAACAAGGACGAGCTGGACCGGCAGAACATCGAGCTGTCCCTCTACGAGACGGACGACAACTCCCGCCATCTGCAAGGCATGCTCATAGAGGTCGAGGAGGCGTACAGCCATTGCCCTCGCGCCCTCAAGTTCTCCAAGCTGTGGGACGCCGATGAGGTCGCCACCAACCGCGCCAACCCGCCCATCAGCGAGCGCACCGACGAGAACTACTGGGGCCACGAGACCGGGGCGTAGATGCCATCTCAATAACTCTCCCTCCCCCTCAGGGGGAGGGTTAGGGTGGGGGTGAAAGACTTGGGCAGTGTCGCCTCTGGGCAAATTCGCAAAGAGATTGCCGACCGGATGTATCTCTACGTCGAGGCCAACGAGTACGTATTGCGGAGATACGGTCCGCACGCTTGGAACAATCGCATTCGGTATACAGGGCCTCCTTGGAACAAGGACGAAACCCTGGCTTTCTGCTCCCGCGCCGAGTCGGGTAAGGCCACCCTGCCGGAAATGGTGGAACACTTGCAACATTGCCTCAATGTTCTGGAGGCATTGTGCAAGATGCAAGCCTTTGTGATGTTGAAATACGGAGGTGACTACGATGGGCCGGTCGTTTCCTCTGCTGAGACAAAGGCCATAATCGAACGGGCCAAGGAGATTGACGCTTCCACAACATCTTGACCGGGCAACACGCCCGGCCTGATTGCTCCTCTCTTGAGAGATTCGCATAGTCCCAAAATCTGCCTTCATTTAGGAAAAAGCCGCATGGTCACCATTGCTTTCGAACAGCACAAGCTTTCCAACGGGATGGACGTCATCCTGCACGAGGATCACACCATCCCCCTCGTGGCGGTCAACGTCTGGTATCACGTGGGTTCCAAGAACGAGGAGGTGGGCCGCACCGGGTTCGCCCACCTGTTCGAGCACGTGATGTTCGAGGGCACCAAGCACCACCAGCGCAGCCATTTCGAGCCGTTGCAGAAGGCCGGGGCCAATCTGAACGGCTCCACCACCACCGACCGAACCAACTACTGGGAAGACGTGCCGTCGAACTATCTTGAACTGGCCCTGTGGCTGGAGGCCGACCGCATGGGTTTCCTGCTGGACGGGCTGGACCAGCAAAAGTTCGACGTGCAGCGGGACGTGGTTAAGAACGAGCGCCGCCAGTCATACGAAAACCGTCCCTACGGCATGGCCCACCACCACCTGCAATCGGCTCTTTTCCCGCTGCCCCACCCGTACAACTGGATGACCATCGGCTCCCAGGAGGACCTGGACGCCGCCAGCCTTGACGACGTCAAGGCGTTTTTCCAGCGGTTCTACGGCCCGTCCAACGCCAGCCTGGCCATCGCTGGCGACATCGACCCCGGGCAGGCGCTGGATTTGGCGAACAGATACTTTGGCGACCTGCCGCCAAGCGAGAGCGTGCCGCGCATCGGACGGCAGGACTCGCTGCTTTCCGGGCGGGTCGATATTGAGATGCGCGACAAGGTGACGCTGCCGCGCCTGTACATCGCGTGGCCCGCGCCGCCGGAGGGCCACCCTGACGACGCGCCGCTGGAACTGTACCAGGCCGTCATGTCGGACGGTCTCAGCTCCCGGCTGCACCGCTCCCTCGTCTACGAAAAGCAGATCGCGCAGCATGCCTTTGTCCGCTACGTGCCGTCTGAGATCGCCGGGCAACTGCTGGTGCAGGTCACAGCCGCCGAGGGCCACAGCCTGGACGAGGTGGAGGCCGCAGTCGAGGCGGAACTGGAAAACATCCACCGCAATCCGCCCACCGACGAGGAAATCGCACGATCCAAGAACCGCATCGAGGCCACGCATTTCCGCCAACTGGCCCGCATCGGCGGCTTCGGCGGCCGCGCCGACCAGCTCAACCATTTCAACATCATCGAGTCTAACCCCGGCCTGATCAACACCAGCCTTGACCGCTGCCTCGCCGTTGAGCGGGAGGACATCCTGCGCGTCGCCGAAACCTACGTGGGCGACAACCAGGTGCGTCTGCGCGTCCTGCCCGAAACGCCGCTGTCCGCCGCGACCACCACCGTCGACCGCAACGTCATGCCGCCTGCGACCCAGGAGCCGACGTTCACTCCGCCGCTGCCGACCCGCGACCGGCTGCCCAACGGCATGGGCGTAACCGTGGTGGAGCAGCGCGGCATGCCCATCGTCGCTTTTGGCCTGCTGCTGGGTTCCGGCGCATCCGCAGACCCGGCCAACCTGCCCGGCCTTATGGGGCTTGTCGGCCACATGCTGCCGGAGGGCGCGGCTGGCAAGTCCAGCCAGCAGATTGCCAACGACTTTGAGTTCATCGGCGCCCGCCTGTCCGTGGACAGCCGCCGCGAGTACTCGCTGGTGTCCACCGAGACGCTGTCAAAGCACTGGGCCAGCGCGCTGGAAATGATGGGAGAGGTTATCCTCTCGCCCGATTTTCCGCAGCACGAACTTGACAGGGTGAGGCGCGAGCACCTTACCGACCTGCGTCGCAGCAAGGACGAGCCGAACGTCATTGCCGAGCGGCTCATCGCCGGGCTGGTGTATCCGGCTGGCAGCGGCTATGCCCACCCGGTTTCAGGCACCGAATCGTCGGTGCAAGCCATCACGCGGGACGACCTGGCAGGGCAGTTTGCCCGCAGCTACCACCCGGAACATGCCCACTTGCTCGTCGTCGGCGACGTGGAGCGCGAGGAGGTGATGCGCCGCGCCGCAGCCGTCCTGGGCCAATGGAACGGACGCCCTCACCCTAACCCTCTCCCAGAGGGAGAGGGAACATTAGGAGATAGCCCGGCGGCCATCTACCTGGTCGACCGCCCCGGCGCGCCGCAGTCGGTAATCCGCGCCGTGCATTCGCTAGTGCCGCGCCGTCATCCCGACTACTTCCCTCTGCTGCTGGCCAACTACTCCTTTGGCGGCCAGTTCTCGGCCCGCCTCAACCAGAACCTGCGCCAGGACAAGGGCTATAGCTACGGGTACATGTCCTCCATCCAGTGGCATCGCCACGCATCCATGCTTGCCGCAGGCGGTTCGGTGCAGAGCAACGCCACCGGGGAATCGGTCTATGAGACGCTCAAAGAGTTCCGCGAGGTCAGCGGCGAGCGCCCCATCACCGCCGAGGAGCTGGCAAACGCCAAGGACGGCCTGCTGCGCGCCTATCCCGCCAGTTTCGAGCGGCCCGCGTCGGTCTTGGGGCAACTGGTGGCCATGGAGCAGTTCGGCCTGCCCGACGACTACTTCCGCACCGTCCGCCCGTCCATCGACGCGGTGACGCTTGACGACGTTCACCGCGTCTCCGCCGCGCACATCCGTCCGGGCAGCCTGCAAGTCCTGGTGGTAGGCGACCGGGCGTCCGTCGAGGGCCCGCTGTCGGAGCTGGGCTTGCCGTTGGTCAACTTGACCGAGGACGGCCACCGGACAGACTAGCCAAGGCCGCAGACCGCCCGAATCACCGGAATAATGTCGCCCCGTTTCTCCATTCAAAGTGGGAAACGGGGCGCTTTCGTTTTTCATCGCAAACCGGGTAACCTTGAGCATACGCAATGACCGGGAGGGCCGGTGCGCATGTAAGGTGAGCCAGCGCTGGGAGTGAGGACGCAAATGGCCAGTGACTCAATGACTCCGTCGGGACTATGGTTGCGGGTCAAGGTTGTGATGGTGACCGGGAGGCTGATCCTGCACCACTATCAGCTCGCCAGTCCCTTGTCCGCAGATGCCGACGTCATCGAGGAGGAGGCCAAGGGACTGCTCCACCAGTTGATGTCGGAGATATACAACGCCAACCCTCTGTTTGTGCTGAACAACCCGCCGGTGCTGTACAACAGAAACCACATGGTCAGCATCGAGTGGGACGTTTCCGGACCGTCCCAAAACCTGGCGGAGGTCAGGAGGCGGATTGCCGGACTGAACATCCCGCGCTAGTAGATCAACTCGGTTGCCTTATCAACTCGGTTGCCTTGATGAATATAGGTTATCGAACCGTCATTCCGGCGGAAGCCGGAATCTGGAATTGCTCTATGCCGCAGACTAATCTGTATAGGACTTACGCAGTTCAATCATCCCCTCTCCCTTGAGGGAGAGGGTTAGGGTGAGGGTGAAAATCTCCAACTGCGTAACTCCTATCTGTATACGGAACACTCTTGGATTCCGGCTTCCGCCGGAATGACGAATTTGGTCTTTTTGATGGGTTTGAGATAGCTTCTAGACGCGCCGTAACGCCGACCGCTGGGCCTGGAACACCGGCTCAAGTCCCCGCGCCGCCAGCGCCAGCACCTGCTCCACCATGGGCCGGGCGAAGGGCTGGGCTTCCGTAGCCCCCTGCAACTCCACCAGGCCCCCGTTGGCGGTCATCACCACGTTGAAATCCACGTCCGCCTCGTAGTCCTCGGCGTAGCAAAGGTCGAGGAGCAGGTCATCCCGCAAGATGCCCACGCTGACCGCCGCCACCGGGCACTCCAGCGGCACCCGGCGAAGAACCCGGTTGCGCACCAGCAGTTGCATCGCCTGGTGCAGCGCCACGTAGGCCCCGGTGATCGAGGCCGTGCGGGTGCCGCCGTCGGCCTCTATCACGTCGCAGTCGATCTGTACCGTGCGCTCGCCCAGCGCCGCCAGGTCGGTGACGGCCCGCAACGACCGCCCGATGAGACGCTGGATTTCCTGGGAGCGCCCGCTGACGCGGCCAGTGTCCCGCTCGCGGGACGTGCGGGTGTTGGTGGCGCGGGGCAGCATGGAGTACTCGGCCGTCACCCAGCCGGTGCCCTGCCCGCGCAGAAAGGCCGGCACCCGCTCCTCCAGCGAGGCGGCGCACAACACCCTGGTGCCGCCCATCTCGATAAGCGCCGACCCCTCCGCCTGCCGCTGGTATCCCACGGTGATGCTCACCGGGCGCGGCTCGTCCCACCGCCGCCCGTCGATCCTCTCAATTTCTGCCAATGGTAATTCTCCCAATCTGGTAAGTCTTTGCCGAAACCTTAATCAGGCGGCAAATAAAAGGGCAACCGCCTAGGTTGTCCGGGTTCCCTTGCCGGTCGGCAAAACAGCTATTGCGAGTCCAGCGATTCCGAAATGCGCACCATCCGGTCAACAAACTGCTCGACAGACCTTTTGGCGGTATTGAAAAACCAACCATCTTCCCCGTCCGGATCCATG
Source organism: Dehalococcoidia bacterium (assembly GCA_963664375.1). Classification (GTDB taxonomy): domain Bacteria; phylum Chloroflexota; class Dehalococcoidia; order Lucifugimonadales; family UBA3495; genus VXOI01. Next base: position 782,217 of record OY761449.1, on the reverse strand, counting down.
TCGCGGTGATAGAAATGGACATGGCATTTCGAGGCGATGACAAAGCCATTCCGGAGATGTTCGCTGAAATCCGAATCACCCGCCTCAGCAAATTCATCAGCCAAACGTTCAACGGCCTCGTTCATAACTCTGTGGCTGCGGTAGCGCCAGCCCCGTTGCTGGCAGACGGCGATCACCGCGTGGGCCGCGGCGCCCCACACTTTTTCCGCGCCCTGTAAATCGTCGCCTTGCCGGAAATACTCGTCTGCCTCACGCAGGAACTCGCGGGCCGTCTCGCGGTGTTCCAGTACGCCCATTGATTGTGTTTGCATTTGAATTCTCCAATATACGTTGACACTAGCATATCGAAATGGACAACAATCGGGCAACGGTTTCGGACGTGCCGAACCACACCCCGCGTCTGCCAGCATTACCGCTCCGTTTGCACCCACCATCTGCTGCCGTCCGAGACGAACTCGATTGTGCCTTGCAGGTCTGTGCGGTACACGTTCTGCGGGCCTACGGACGCCTCCAGCCGCTCCAGCACCTCCGGCGCAGGGTGGCCGTACTGGTTGTCCAATCCCGCGGACACGACGGCGATCTCCGGGCCTACTGCGTCCAGGAACTTTTGAGCGCTGGAGGTGCCGCTGCCGTGGTGTCCGGCTTTCAGTACGGTGCTGGAGATTTCCGCGCTGCTGCCGGCCAGCCGCAGTTCCGCCTCGTCCTCCATGTCCGCTGCAAGGAGCACGCTGACGTTCCCGTACTGGAGGCGCACCGCCACCGAGTCGTTGTTGGCGTCGCCGAGAGGGTGTCCCGGCACCGGGTTCAGAACCTCCAGCTCTACGCCGTCGTCCAAGACAATCCGGTGTCCGGCGCTCACCTCCATCGGCGAAATGCCCTTCCGCGCTAGTGTCTGTTCCCACTCAGGCCGCACGGGGCCGTCCGCCGTGGGCGGCCCGGTCAGCACCGCTCCGACGGCAAACCGATCCAGCACCGCCAGCAGGCCCTGGCTGTGATCGGAGTCGAGGTGAGTCATCAACACGACATCGAGGCTGCGGTCACCGCCTGGCAGTACCCCGGCCAACCGCTGCGACACCACGTCGCCGTCCGGCCCGCCATCGATCAGCATCTGGCGGCCCGAGGGGGTAACGATCAGCGTGCTGTCTCCCTGTCCCACGTCTAGGAAATGCACGCGCAGCATGCCGTCGGGGCCATCGGCCAGCCGCAGCCACAGGACGACGGCCGCCGCGATCAGCAGGGCGGCAGCCGGGATGCTGAATCGCGGGGCAGGCAGAGACCATCGCGTGACCGCCCGTCCGCGCCAAGCATCAGTTATCCAGGCTGCGATGCCTACCACCGACTTACGCATGTGCCGCGTTCCGTACGGCCGGGCGGCCAGCAGGGCAGCGCCGAGCGCTCCGTACCACGTCAAAATCAGCGGCAGGCCAAGCTGGCCCACGTTGACCGTCCACGATGGAAACACGGACACCACGCCGATCAGCCACGCGGCGGGCGCGGCGGCGATCCAGCCCAGGGCCGCTCCCAGCGGGGGCGCGACGACGCCCAGCGCCGCAGCTCCTGCGGCAGTCACGATGAGCGGCGCCATCACCGGCACCGCAAGCAGCGACGCCGGGACGCCCAGCAGGGCCACCTCGCCAAAGGTCGCGGCCACCAGCGGCCACGTTGCCAGGGTTGCGGCTGCCGACACCACTGCCAGCGCAGCCGCCCATCCCATCACCGCCTTGCCCCATCCGGCGGCTGGCGAGACTCCCCAATTCAGCCGGCCGCCCCACAGCGCAAGTATCAGGGCAATGCCCGCCACGGCAGCAAAGCTGAGCTGAAAGCTGATTTGCCTGACAAGGCCGGGAGAGACGGCGGTCATCAACGCGGCCGCCAGGGCCAGGGCGGGCAGAACACTGGACGGCCTGCCGAACCCAAGCGCCACAAGGTAGACGGAACCCATCGCGGCTGCCCGCAACGCCGACGGCGGCGCGCCAGCCACAAGCGCGTAAAGCCACACGGCGGCCCCGGCGACAATCAGGTAAGTTGGCCGCTGCCGTCCCAGCAACCACGCGGCGGAGCCTGCCACCACCGCCAGCAGCACCCCTACGTGCAGCCCCGATATGGCCAGGAGATGCGCCGCTCCGGCTCCGCGGAATTCCTCGGCAAGTTCGTCCGGGAGAGAATCTCTCTTTCCCAGGAGCACCGCCGCGGCCAGCGCCGACTCCGGGTAAGGCATAGAGCGGTCGATGCTCTCTGCCAGCCTGTTGCGCAGTGAATACACCCATTTGCGCCAGAGCGTCCCGCCCTCGCCGACGACCTGCGCGTCCACGGCGAACATGGTCGCGGTGATGCCGTGGGATGCCAGGTAGGCGGGGTAGTCGAATCCGTCGATTGGCTCCGGTTTCTGCGGCACGCCCCTGACAATGACCCGGTCGCCGTAGCGAAAGTATGGCGCGTTGCGCCGTTCCACCAGATCCGCCGATGGGCTGGCGTATACCAGCCAGCGTTCCTTCCCCGCAGAGGCGTCTACAACGGACTCCGCCCTGTCATATTCGACAGTGGCAACCTGTAGCTCGAACCTCACCCGGCGCGAGGTGGTCTCCGGGTCGTCTGCGATGCTGCCAGTGGCGACAACCGTATGCCCCGGTTCGATGCCGGGAGACTCATCCCCTTCGTGCAGCTCGACCCGCAACAGGGCAACGAACAGAATCGCCGCCAGCAGGGCCGCAAACGCGCCTGCACCGACGAGCCGGAGGACGATTGCAGCCAGCCCAGCCGATGCCGCCAGCAACAGGGCCACCGGCGGGTCGGCATCCACGGCAAACCCCAGCAGCACCCCGGCCAGCCACGCCGCTGCCAGCAGACCGGCCCTCATTGAACGGCTATACCTGTCGGGGACGCGGCGGATGCTCGAATCTGGGGAGCGGCCAGCAGCCTACTAGCGGGTGTCGTCAAATTCCTCCGTCATTCCCGCGAAAGCAGGAATCCAGGGGGTCTTGCAGGCAAATAATTCTCCGGCATAGAGCGATTCTGGATTCCTGCTTTCGCAGGAATGACGGAAACAGGTCTGCTGACTGTCCGGCAACGCAATTTGACGATAGGCGCTATGGGCTGCCCGCCACCGTCGCCATTGGCCGAATGGACTCTAGGGTCTTCGGCCCGATGCCGGGCACGTTTTCCACGTCATCAATGGATGCGAACGGGCCGTTCGTCTCCCGGTACGCAATGATCCGCTCCGCCATCGTCGGGCCGATACTGGGGAGCAACTCCAGCTCCCGCGCCGTGGCGGTGTTGAGGTCGATCAGCGTGGGAGAGGCGCGCCCGCCTGCAAGGGGCGCTCTGTCGCTCGGAATAAATGCCCGCTGTGCGGGGGCAGAGTTATGTGTCGCCGCTGATTCACCCGATTGGGGTATGTGATACTGCGCCTCGTCCTGCACTCTCTGGGCCAGATTTATGGACGCCAGGTCACCGTTGGGCTGCACCCCTCCGGCGTAGGCGATGGCATCCAGCACCCGGTCGCCGTCGTTCATCTCGTAGACGCCGGGGGACATTACGGCCCCGCTGACGTGCACCCTGATTCTGGGGAGAGACTGTTCCGGAATAGCCGTCGGCTCCGGGGCCACGATCACGACGGGGGCCGCGTCGTCTCCGCCTGCCAGCAGGACCACTGCGGCGACGGCCAGGGCCAGCGCTCCAAGCATGAGCAGGCCCGCGCCGACAATTTTTATTGCCCCTTGACCCATGCTCCCCCGGCGCTCGTATGCGCTGACGGGTTATGTAAACCATGAATGCCGGAGCGATTATAGACTACTGCCGGTCAATATTGACATGTTTGCTCCAATACACCCAGCCAAAGACCATTATTCGTCACTCTATCGGCCTATTCCAGCTTATGTCAGGCATCGGAGTCTTGATTCTCTCTATCCCCTGAGGATGAGGAACCGTGGATAGGCCCTAGCCGCGCCGGTGTCCAGGTTGGCAGAGGTTTGCCATTTCAAATATAATTCACCCCTGATTCTGGCCCAAAGGACGTATGAAATGACCGACCGCACGGCTTCCGGCAATGGCGCGCCCCAGCCCCAGTTCGCTTTCTTCCGTGGCGAGGTGGTGCCCTTGGAGGACGCCCGTGTGAGTGTGATGACCCATGCCCTCCACTACGGCACGGCCGTTTTCGAGGGCATCCGGGGAAACTGGAACGCAGAGCACGAGGCCACCTACATTTTCCGCCTGCGCGAGCACTACGAGCGCCTGCACCTGGGCTGCCGGATGCTGATGCTGGACATCCCATACAGCGTCGATGACCTGTGCAATATCACCGTCGAGCTGGTGCAGAAGAACGCCAACCGCTCCGACGTCTACATCCGGCCCCTCGCCTACAAGAGCGCCGAACTGGTCGCCAACCTCAAGCTGCACGAAATTGCCAGCGACTTTACGCTGATCGTCGTTCCCTTCGGCAACTACCTCGGCACGGAAAACCTGCGCTGCTGCACGTCATCCTGGCGGCGTCTCGAGGACCAGATGACCCCCACCCAGATCAAGACCTCCGCCAACTACCTGAACAGCATCCTGGCCAAAACCGAGTCGGTGCTGGCCGGTTTCGACGAGGCCATCCTACTGAACCAGGACGGGCACGTCGCCGAGGGTTCCGGCGAGAACCTGTTCATGATGCGGAAGGGCCAGTTGATCACGCCGATTCTCGAGGACAATCCCCTGCCCGGCATCACCCGGGATACCGTGATGGAGCTGGCCCGCGAGGAGCTGGGCATCGAGGTGGTGGAGCGCCGCATCGACCGCACCGAGCTGTACCTGGCGGACGAGGTGTTTCTCAGCGGCACGGCGGCCCACCTGACGCCCGTGATTTCCCTGGACAGCCGCCCCATTGCCGACGGCAACCCCGGGCCGGTGTCCACGCAGCTCAAGCAGATGTATTTCGACATCGTGTTCGGACGCAACCCCAAGTACCTGCACTGGTGCACCGCCGCCGTACCCGCTGCGGTCCCGGCATGAGACCTCCTCCGTCCCGGAGCCGGGCCGATTGGCGCGGCGGGGCCCTTGCACACAGCCCCGGAAATTAAGGGGTATCAGCAAACATGACATCTTTCAACAGCCAAGAGGATTTCCTGCGCGCCCTCAAAGAGAACCCCGAATGGAAAGAGGCGGTTCGCGCGCTTATTCTCGGCGAAGAACTGTTGCAACTGCCCGTACAGTTCATTGCTTTCGTTGGCCGGGTGTCTGCCTTCATCGACCAGACGGAGGCATTCATAAGCGAGCAAAGGCAGTTCAACGCCGAGCAAAAACAGTTCAACGAACGAATGGAAGCGTTCGTAGACGAGCAAAAGCAGTTCAACGAAGGTTTTGCCCGCCGTCTGGGCCGGATAGAGGGCGACATTGGCAACTTAAGGGGTGACTACGCAATGAATGCAGCCGAACGTAACGGCTCAGCCATCGCTGCTGAGTTGGGCTTGGAGTACGTGAGAGCCGTACCTACGGAAGACTTGGTGCGAATGTCGCGGGGCGCCATAGGCCGCATCCCCACCAATCAGCTTCGCAGTTTCTGGAATGCCGATCTCATTATGGAAGCCAGCGATGGGGAAGACACCCATTACATCGCAGTGGAGGCTTCCTATACAGCCGACAAGCGAGACAGCGACCGCGCCCAGCGAAATGCCCAGTTCCTGACGGAATTCACCGGCCAAACTGCCCGGGCCGCTATTGTCAGCATCAGGAACGATAATTACGTGAGTTCTCAGGTCGAGTCGGGTTCCGTTTACTGGTTCCAATTGGAAGACCGCTACTCACAGCCGGAGTAGACTGACCGGCATTCCTGCCACAACCGAGGAGGCAGCAGGCGCCAGTGGAAATCCTTGTTGACATTGCACGCTGGATCGGGCTGGGGCTGCTGGCCTACCTGATCGGGGCCATACCCACGGCCTACCTCTTCGCCCGTTTCGCCCTGGGCCGCGACATTCGCAGCGTCGGCGACAACAACAGCGGCGCAGCCAACGTATACCGCGAGATCGGCCCCCGCGCCGGTCTGGCATGCGGCGCACTGGACATCATCAAGGGCGGCGTGGCGGTGATCGTGGTGAGCGTGATCGACGACGACATCGGCACCGAAATGCTGGCTGGCGTCTTAGCGATAATCGGTCACATCTGGCCCGTTTTCCTGGGATTCCGCGGCGGGCGGGGGGCAGCCGTGGCTGTCGGAGTGCTGATTGCCAGCTACCCGATCATTGCCTTGCCGCTGGGAGCCCTGTCTTTGGTCGCCCTCTACCAGACCCGCAAGGCGATGGTCCCGCTGTTCATGTTCCTGGCTGGCCTCCCCATCCTCACCTGGATCGCGGTTCTCACCGTCGGCTACACCCCCGGCGAGGCGGGTTACGCGCTGGCCATCCCGCTGCTGGCTGGCCTGAGCCACGTCTACTCCACCATTCTACTGCCCCGCATGCGCGCCAACGCGCCGTGAATCCCGGCCATCCCGTTCTCAAGGATAAGGAAATGTCCAACATCGAAGTCATCGGCATGATCGGCGTGAACCGCGAGCGGGATTCCTCCCGTGGCGTGACCGTCAGCCTGTTCGGGGGCGGCATCAATCCGGCCGACGAGATTCCGGCGGGTGTGGACGCGGATTACATCGCAGAGTTCTCCCAGGCCCATGAGGACAGCGGATTCGACAAGGTGTTGATCGGTTATTCATCGGCCACCGCCGACAGTTTCGCGGTTGCGAGCTACGCGGCCACCCGCACCTCGCGGCTCGGCTACCTGATCGCCCACCGCGCCGGATTCATGGCGCCCACTCTGGCCGCCCGCCACGCCGCAACCCTCGACCAGCTCTGCGGCGGGCGGATCGCGCTGCACGTCATTTCCGGCGGCAGCGACGTGGAGCAGCGCCGCGACGGCGACTGGCTGGACCACGACTCGCGCTACCGGCGAACCGGCGAGTGGATGGACATCGTGCGCCGCATCTGGACCGAATACGAGCCGTTCGACTACGAGGGAGAGTTCTACAACATCTCGCAGGCCCACAGCCAGGTTCGCACGAAACAGCGTCCGCACGTCCCCCTGTATTTCGGCGGCGCATCCGACGCGGCCAAGGAGGTCGGCGCGAGGTATGCCGACGTATACGCGCTCTGGGGCGAACCCATCGCAGCCATCAGGGAACAGATAGCCGACATCCGGACCCGCGCCGCTCGCTATGGGCGCGACATGCGCTTCAGCCTGTCGGTGCGCCCCATCCTCGGCGACACCGAGGGCGAGGCGTGGGAGCGGGCCCGCGGCATCCTGGAACGGGTGCAGGGGTCGGTGGGAGAATCCGTTGGCCCCAGCCAGCCAGCGAGGCTACAGTCAGTCGGCTCGCGGCGGCTGCTGGACTTTGCGGCCCAGGGCGAGGTACACGACCGGCGTCTGTGGATGCCCATAGCGGCTGCCACCGGCGCAGCAGGCAGCACAACCGCCCTCGTCGGCACTGCCGAGCAAGTCGTCGAGTCGCTGCTGGCCTACTACGACGCGGGGTGCAGCACCGTGCTGATTCGCGGCTTTGACCCGTTGCAGGACACTTTCGATTACGGACGGGAACTCATCCCGATGCTGCGCGCCGAGGCGGCCGCCCGCGCCTTCGCCGTCTGAGCCACTGCCGCCTGCCTGCTTAGAGGGTGTTTCCAAAGTTCCCTCTCCCTCCGGGGGAGGGTTAGGGTGGGGGTGTCCCCTTCGTTTTATTGGGAATGACAGATACCACCACACCCACTCTTTGTGAGTGAAATGGACTTTGGAAACACCCTCCAAGAGGTTCGGTTCATTGATAAAGAGCGGGTTTCAGGAGCATGCGTTATTCCTGAGCAACCGGGGGTACGCCCCCACACTAACCCTCCCCCGGAGGGAGAGGGAACTTGTTAAACGCCCTCTTGGCGGGTGTTTAAGAGGTTCGGTTCACTGACAAAGAGCGGGTTCCAGGTGCGTCCGTCATTCCTGAGCAACCGGGGTACGCCCCCACCCTAACCCTCCCCCGGAGGGAGAGGGAACTTGTTATACACCCCTTAGAATCCTTGCCGTTGGCCCAAGCGCAGATGGACAGTTGTCCATGGGATGCGAACAAACGGCGGATGCGGATTCCTGTCGGCGGCTACTGTATTCCCCGCCAGCCCAGTACGTTCTCCAGCAGCGAGAAGAAGCGGCCCGCATCCACACGGTCAGCGAGCGCGACGGGGCCGGGTTCCGCGAGAACGGTCGTTTCGCCCCAGCTCTCTCCACGTTCAGTACCTACTCCCAGGGTGAGCATGCGCCGCGTCGCAACACCCGGATCCAGCAGCATTGCGACCGCCAGGGGGTCGTAGAACTCGAACCGCTCGCGCCCCCGGTCACGGCGGAACCAGCCCTTGAGGACGCTCAGCGCCAGCGCGCCAAGCTCCGTATCCGCCGTCAGCGTTTCCGCCTGCTCGCGGCTGATGCCCGCCTGTCGGCATGCGGCAAGGTCCGCCAGTTCAATGGCCAGTCCTGAACCCAGAACTTGCGCTGCGGCCAATGGGTCGCTGTGAAAGTTGAACTCGGCTCGCGGAGTAACGTTGCCGCGGGTTTCAACGGCGCCGCCCATGACGACTATGCAATGCGCCTCTCCGAGGATTCCGTGGCACTTGTCCTGCAACCTTGAGAGGTTGGTTAGTGGGCCGAGGGCTGCCACACCTACCTCTTCGGTGGCGGAACCGATCTCCCGCGCCAGGAAATCCACGGCGGACTCGCTCACCGCTGGCCGCTTGGATTCCGGCAGACGCACCGACAGCCCACCCGGGCCATGAAAGGCAACCGACGGCGTGTAGCGGCCCGACTTGGGCCGAGCGGCCCCGGCAGCCACGGGAATGTCGTCCCGCCCGGCGGCCTGGAGCAGCGCGAGCGCGTTCCGCGTGGCCCTGGCCCTGGGCACGTTCCCGCCCACCGTGGTCAGGCCCGCCACCTCAACCTGCGGCGCGGCAAGGGCCAACAGGATGGCGATGGCGTCGTCCACGCCGGGATCTGTGTCTAAGATCAGTCGCAATACCGCATCACCGTGGAAAGGCTCTTGTGCCCATATAGAAACTATCTAAAACCAGTGTTGGCTTTCTCTGCGCTTTTCTTTGCACAACCCTTTCACCCCCACCCTAACCCTCCCCCTCAAGGGGGAGGGAATTTTTGAGATAGTTTCATAGCGACTATGAACGAACCTCCCGCAGCTTGGGAAGGTACGCCTGAAATTCCTCGTTGTAGCTCACCAGGGCGGACAGTGACTCGAGGGCGGAGAGGCGAAAGGTGTAGCCGGTCGCCTGCTTCAGTTTCGCGGTGCTCATTATTACAGGCCAGCGGTCCAGGTAGTGGCTGTATGCCACGTAGGCCCCGCCAGTGAGACGTTTCATCGGATAGGCAATGGCCGACGGCATCTGGACGCGCTTTGTTGGCAGCTCCCTGGCGAACTCCCTGAGAAAGACCACTCCATCCGCCGCCACGTTGAACACGCCGCAATGCTGCTCCCGGATGGCGATGCCCAGGATTCTCGCCAGGTCGTCATCGCTGACAAACTGCAACGGCGGATTGTAGTCCGACAGCCCCAGCCAGCCGGGAAAGTAAAACTCCCTGAGCAGGTCGAGGGACGTATGCGCGCCAAGGGCAGGGCAGCAACGCAGTATCGTTACCTTTACGTCGGGATGATCGTCGGCCAGTTGTAGCAGCAATTCTTCCGCCCGCAGGTTGTCGGCGGCGTAGGGGTACGCGGGCCCCGGGCGGAGCGGACAGTCCTCGCTCAGCGGCGCGGGGCTGTCCAGTCCGGGGCCATACACGGTGTGCGAGCTGACGTAGATGACGTGCCCTACTCCGGCGCTGACCGCGGAATCGACGACCTGCTCCAGCATTTTCCGGTTCTGTTCGCTCAGTTCGGCCGCCTCTCGCCGCCTCAAGCCCTTCCGCCAGCGAAACGCCAGATGCACCAGCGTTGTGACGCCGAACCGGTCCAGTTCTCCCTGGATCGAGTGGGCCACATCCCGGCGGAATACGGCGATGTTGTGGACCGGCTCCCGTAGCGGGCGCGTATCAAAGGCGACCAGCTTGCCGAGACCCGGCATGTCCTCAAGGTGCTCCAGGAGCTTTGAGCCCAGATGCCCGGAGGAACCCGTTATGGCCACGACTCTTTGCTGCGAACTCATGCGGAAAGTGTAGCATCCCCGGACGGCTGGCCGGAGCTTTAATTCTCCCTGGCATTCTCAACGTGTGTTGGTATTGGACGCGATTTGTCTGCTTGGCCTCACCGCGTAGGGGCGCACAGCCGTGCGCCCGTGTCTGCGCAGGAGAGAATTGCGCCGGAACCGGGGGCCAGGGCGCACGGCTGTGCGCCCCTACATGGGATTACCAACACACGTTGAGAATACCTTCTCCATCTCCCTCCGGGGGAGGGTTAGGGTGGGGGCGTCCTCTTGTGGTATGCAAAACTACTGATGCCAGCGATTTCACCCTCACCCCAACCCTCTCCCTCAAGGGAGTGGGAGAATCAAAAGACCCTAGGGAACAGGGAATGACGGACTTGGGGCGTACCGGTTCACCCCCACTCTAACCCTCCCCCGTCAAGGGGGAGGGAACCTTTGAGACAGTCTCTAATCGCGCCGCGGCGGGGCCAGCGTGCTGGCCAGCCAGGCCCTTGCGGTGATTCGGGCTTTTTCGCCGGTGGACAACGCGATTCGCTGTTCGCCAAGCACGTCGTAACCCGACGCCTCGATGCGGTCCAGCACCCTGGAGTAAATCGCGCCAAGAACCGCAGGGCATGCCCGGCTGCGTCTTGAGAGGTAGGGCAGCAACCGGAATCCGCTGCGAAAGTACTCCCGCGCCCGCTCTCCCTGGAACCGGAGCAGTTGAACAAAGGCGTCGTTGCGCACCCCGGCCTCCAGTTGCTCCTCGGTATAGCCGAAACGCGCCATTTCGTCCTGCGGCAGGTACACCCGGCCCATGCTCCAGTCTTCCTTGACATCCCTCATGATGTTGGTAAGTTGCATGGCCAGTCCCAGGTCAACAGCGTACCCTCGCGCTGCATCGTCGCGGTACTGGAATATCTGGAGGCAGACCAGTCCCACCACCGAGGCGACCCGGTAGCAGTACTGACGCAACTCGTCAAAGTTATGGTAGCGGGTTTTGACCAGGTCGCTTTCCACCCCTTGGATAATTTCCTGGAAATAATCCTCGGGAATGGAATACCGGTCTGCGGCATCCGCCAGGGCGAGAAAGGTTGGGGTGGGCGCCTGTCCCCGGTAAGCCTGCGCCAGGCTGGAACGCAAGTCGGTCAGCGCCGACAGCTTGTCTTCCGGCGACGCCGCCTCGTCAACGGAATCGTCGCAGTGGCGGCAGAAAGCGTATGCGGCGTAGATGGCCTTCCGCTTTTCCAGCGGCAGGGTCACAAAGGCGTAGTAGAAGTTCTTGGCCTCTCGCCGCGTGAGCTGCTGGCAGTGGGCGTAGGCCAACTCCAGTTCAGACGTTGATGCAGCCATTACCGCCGGGCTTTGGGAGAACGGCGCGGGCCACGGCCCCGAGCTTGCCGACGGGGCGGCCCGTGTGTCTCCTGGAATGAATGGCTTATTCCCCGACCACCTGAACCATGACCTGACGGTTCCTGGGGTGGTCCAGTTCGATGAAAAAGATGCTCTGGTAGGTGCCGAACTGCATCTCTCCGTTCAGCACTGGCACCGTCTCACTGGTACCAAGCAACAGGTGTTGCAGGTGAGCATGGCCGTTGGGCGACTCGTCGGGGGTCATGTTGACCGTGCGTATCTCGAAGTCATTGTGCCGGTACGGTGCGTGCCGCGGAGCAAATTCCTCGAGAAAAGCCGCCATGTCCTCCAGCAGCAGGGGTTCGTTCTCGTTTATCTTGACTGCCGCAGTGGTGTGCTTGGAGTAGACTACGGCAAACCCGTTGCTGACCCGGGATTCGGCAACGCAGCCGGACACCCAGTCCGTAATGTCAATGAACTCCGGCGCTTCCTTGGTCTTGACACTGAGACAAAACGATTTGGTCTTCATGCTTCGCGTCCTTTAATCGCACCCTGAAATGCGGGCTTGCGGCAGGCCGCGCCGTCCTGGGCGTGGCGCTCCTGCGAGTTGGTGTTGGCTATGGCCCGGGCGAAGCGTCCCAGCGCCAGCAGGGGCCAGTAGTTCCGGTAAAGGTGGTAGTTGATCATGAACCCGGCGGGCATATCCAGGCCCTGGTACCCCGGATCTCCGGGCTTGGGAATGCCGCTCTGCCGTCGCCCGATGCCGTACCCCGGGAACCCCGTTCCGGTGAAATAAGGTTCGTCCCAACTGCCGTCCGCCTGCTGTATGTCCAGCAGGTATTGGACTCCTCTCAGGCAGGCGTCGGAGCCAGCCTCTCCCGCAGCGATCAGCGCCAGCAGCGCCCACGCCGTCTGCGAGGCAGTGGACGGGCCGATGCCCCGCAGGGAATCGTCCACGTAGGAGCCGCAGCACTCGCCCCAACCGCCGTCCTCGTTCTGGTGAGACACCACCCAATTCACGGCGCTGCGGATGTAGGGCTGGTCCATATCCTCGCCGATGGCCTCCATGGCGGGCAGGGCAGCGCCGGTGCCGTAGATGTAGTTGACGCCCCAGCGGCCGAACCATGGCCCGTCCCGCTCCTGTTCCTGCCGCATATAGGCGTATCCGCGCTGCACCGGAGGATGCGACGCCGGATACCCCAGGCGTCCGTACATCTCCAGTATATGGGCGGTCACGTCGGCGCTGGGCGGGTCCAGCGTCTCGCCGAAATCGGAAAAGGGAATCTTGGCAACGTACTGCCGGTCATTGTCCTTGTCAAAGGCCGCCCAGCCGCCGCTCCTCGACTGCATACCCTCGATCCACTCCACGCCCCGGCGGATCGCCTCTTCCCGCCTTTCCTCCTCCTCGCCCTCCAGCCTGGCGAGGGCCAGGGCAATGATTACCTCGGACGAATCATCAATATCCGGGTACTTTTCGTTGTGGAACTCGAAGGCCCAGCCGCCCGGCGGCGTGCCCTTGGCGCGCACCTGCCAGTCGCCCTCGGAGAGAATCTGGTTGTCCACCAGCCAGTTGGTCGATTTCCGCACCATGGGATCGCCGGGAGCAACGCCCGATTCCAGCAGCGCCACCTGGGCCAGACAGGTGTCCCAAACAGGAGAGATGCATGCCTGCACGGAGCAGGTTTCCTCGTCCTCGATGGCAAAGGAATCGAAACCGTCGAATCCCTTGTCCAGCGCGTCGGCGAATTCATCGTCGCCCGCGTGATGCAGCGCGATTAGGGAGTAGACCCAGGGGGGTTGAATCCCCCCCCACGCACCGTCCGCCTCCTGGTGCTCCAGTATCCACTGCAAGGCCCGCCGCCTGGCGAACCCGCGCAGGGGCTGCATGGGCGACTTGCGGTACAAGTTCATCAGCCTGTCCAGTGTGAATAGACCGCGCGAAATCCAGTCATCGGGAATGCTGAGCGAAAAGTCCGTGGCCTCGCGGCCCTCGGGATAAAGCTCGTCAATCTGGGCCGAGTCCGGTACGGGGCAGAATGGCCGCTCCGTGAGGATGATGCTCATGGGCACGATGGTGGCGCGGGCCCAGCTTGAAAACTCGTAGATGTTGAACGGCGCCCAGGACGGCAGCAGTATCAGCTCGGGCGGCAGGTTGGGCGTCCCGCTCCATTCCCACTGGCCGAACAGGGCCAGCCAGATCTTGGTGAATACCCGGGTTTTAGGGACTCCGCCCTTGTTGAGGATGAATTCCCTTGCCTTGCGCAGCGGCGGCGAATCGGCGGAATGGCCTGCCAGTTTCAGGGCGAAATAGCACTCAACGCTGGTGCTGACGTCTCCGGGCGCCTCGTAATACTGCCCCCACGAACCGTCATCCTGCTGCTTTGTCAGGATGTAGTTGGCGACCTTGCGCCAGCGGTCCGGGTTCCTGCGCCCCAGGAAGTGGCTCAGCATCAGGTACTCGGCCTCCATGGTGGGGTTGGATTCCAGTTCGCCCCACCAGTAGCCGTCCGGATGCTGGGCGCCACGAAAGTAGTCATGGGAATGGGTGATGGCCTTGCTGACCTTCCCCATCAATCTTTCGGGCTTGCCCACGCCATTCGGCGAAGGATGCACAGACTCTGCCGTCAACGCCTTATCCCTTCCTTGCCGCTTTGCTGTGTTCCACGTAACCGTTGGCGGCGAACCACTCCACCGCCCGCGCCAGCGCCCGCTCCACCGGGCTCTGGGGCAACCCAAGCTCCGTGATGGCCCGCTGGCTGCTCACCCAGGCGGGCTTTTTCGACGCAACCACTCCCTCTACCGGGATGAGCGGCTCCCGGCGCAAAAGCCCCGCCGACACGGCCTGCTCGGCGTAGCCGGCCCCAACCACCAGCCAGTACGGCAAGCGCACCCGCGGCGCAGGCAACCCTGTTATTTCGTTGAGCATTGCGAACATCTCTTTGAGCGTCACGTTCCGGTTGCCCAGAATGTATCTTTCCCCATCAATGCCCCGTTCCAGGGCCAGAATGTGCCCGGCGCTTACGTCCGCCACGTCCACCAGATTCATTCCCGTCGCCAGGTAGGCCGGTATTTTTCTCCTCAGAAAGTCCAGTATTATTTTTCCGGTAGGCGTCGGCTTTACGTCCCATGGGCCGACCGGGGCCGTGGGATTCACCACCACCACCGGCGCTCCCTGGCCCGCCAGCCTCAGCGCCTCCTGTTCCGCCTCGAATTTCGACTGCTTGTAATGTCCGTGGAGGGCCTGCGGCGTCAGGGGCGTCCATTCGTCTCCCAGGCTGCCGTCGCCAGGGATTCCGATGGTGGAGACGGTGCTGGTGTACACCACGCGCTCCGCCCCGGCCGCCGTCGCGCACTCCAGGACGTTGACCGTGCCTTCCACGTTGGCCCGCCGCACACCGTCGGGATCCCTCGACCAGAAGGTGTACGCCGCCGCGCAGTGGAAGACCGCCGCGCAGCCTGCCATCGCGCAACGGAGGGACTCCCGGTCGAGGATGTCGCCCTCGATCCGGCTGATGCCGGTGCCTTCCGTTGTTAATGAGTTGCTTCCCGGACGGGTCAGGGCACGCACCTCGTAGCCCCTGTTCCAGAGTTCACGGGCCAGGTTTCCGCCCACGAATCCCGTTGCTCCGGTGACCAGGACTTTCATTGTGGCGTTACGCCCCCACCCCTTCGGCAAGCTCAGGACAGGCCTAACCCTCCCCGGAGGGAGAGGGAACAGCGGGTTTAGTAAGGGACCTCGCTGGCCGTTTTTTCGCGGTATATCTTTCGCCTTTCGGCCTCCCGTTCAAGATAGGACAGCCCGAACCGGGTCAGCACCGCCTGGCACAAGTCCATCTGGGATTTCAGTTTCCACAGGGTTGGAATGCGCCAGGGTTTCAGCAGGATTTCGGTGAGAGCGGCATTGCGTTTTTTGGAAAGTCCCGGCAGGTACCCCGGCAAACTCTGTTCCGCCGTGTCCAGGATTACGCGGACGGAGAGAAACGGCACGCCCGCCTTGCCGACGGCGACAGCCACGGCGTAGTCCTCCATGTTCACGCTGCCCACGCCATACTTTTCCCGCAGTTCATGCCGCTCGGCGCTTTCCACGATCAGGTGATTGACGGTGAGGGAGCTGGCGCGGCTAACCGGCATTCTCAATTCGGCGGCCGTCGCCTCGGCCAATTCCAGCATCTCCGTGTCGGGAGAGATATTCTCCACGCCGTCTCCCTCGGCGTCCAGGGCGTAAGTGTCGGCCAGGATAAGGTCGCCCGATTCCATGCCAGGGTTCACGGCCCCCGCCACGCCGAGCATCAGCACAGCCTCGGGGCGGCGTTTTGCCTTCCGCAGCACCTCGGTCATCGCGGCCCCGGCCCGCTTTGGCCCAACCCCGATAAAGTGGAACTCGACGGGAGCTTTTGCTCCCCGCGGCGACTCAAGAGCGTCAAACTCCCGCTGGAGACTGGCCAGTTCCGGCTCCATGCTGGCAACGACGTACAGCAATGCTTTCTTCCTCTGCTGCCCTTCCTTGGTTACTTATGACCTATCTCAAAGCCTTTGGTGTCTCTTTGGCACGCTTTCCGCACTGCCTTTTCACCCCCACCCTAACCCTCCCCCTCAAGGGGGAGGGGATTTTTGAGTTCTGCGCTTTCTGATTACCCCGGTTTTACGCGGCGGTGATTCCGCCTTTGTGGGCCGCGCCCGACTTGATCAGCGTTGCCCAGTCGCGGGGCGACTGGACTGCGTTGAAAATGGTCGCCGACTCAAACCCGCAGTGCATCATGCAGTTGGAGCAGCGGGGGTCCCGCCCCACGCCGTAGTTCTCCCACAAGTCCTTGTCGAACAGCTCCGAGACGTGCTCCACGTGCTCATCGGCCAGCGGGTAGCAGGGCTTGCGCCAGCCCATCACCGTGTAGGTCGGGTTGGACCAGGCGGTGCACTGGTATTCCCGGTTGCCCTTGAGGAAATTCAGGTAGAGCGGGTTGTTGTAGAACTTGGCCCCATCCGAATTCTCCGGGTCGAGCAGTTGCCGGAACATCTCATGGGATTCCTGGCGGGTGAGGAAAATCTCCTGGTCGGGGGCGTCGATAAAGTCGTACCCCGGGGAGATCATGGAGCCCTCGACGCCGATGTCGCTGACCATGCGGAACATTTCCGACAGGTCTTCGACGTCGCTGCCCCGGAACACCGTGGTGTTGGTACAGACGCGGTATCCCCGGTCCAGCGCCTCCTCGATGGCGGCGACGGCCTTCTTGAACACGCCATCGCGGGCCACCGACTCGTCGTGCTTTTCCTCCATGCCGTCCAGGTGCACCACCCAGCACAGGTACTTGGACGGCTGCACCTTGTCCAACACCCGTTGCAGCAACAGGCCGTTGGTGCAGCAGTAGACGAAATACTTTTCCTCAACCAGGCGGTTGATGATTTCGTGGATGCGGGGGTGGATGGTGGGTTCGCCGCCAGCGATGGAGACGATGGGCGCGCCCGATTCCTTGACGGCGGCGATGGCCTCGTCGACGGGCATCATCTTGTCCAGCACCGGCTTGTATTCGCGGATGCGCCCGCAGCCGATACAGGCCAGGTTGCACATCTCCAGGGGTTCCAGCATGGTGACCAGCGGGAACTTGCTCCTGCCCCGGGCCTTCTGCTTGAGGATGTAACCGGCCAGGCGGACGGACATCTCCATGGGCCGTTTGGCGCGTTTCGTTGTTGTGGTCATCGGCCTTCCTTAATTGGTGCGTCGTTTTCGCGTGCCGGGGCAGCGCATCAGGCGCGATACCGGCCTTCCTATTCTAAATCTACCCAAGGCTCTTAGAAACTATTTAATAGGTTCCCTCTCCCTCCGGGGGAGGGTTAGGGTGGGGGCGTACCCCTGGTCGCTCAGGAACGGCGGATGCGTCTGAAACCCGCTCTTTGACAGTGAACCGAACCTATTAAACACCCTCTTAGAAACTATCTCAAACCCTGTGATTGCTACCTTGACGAATCTCTCCACTACCTTTTCACCCTCACCCTCAAGGGAGAGGGGATTTTTGAGATTATTTCCTAATATTCCCTGCGAGCGAGGAAATCCACCAGTTCCTCGGCCTCCGCCCGGGCCCAATCCGGCAGCCCCACCGGCGCCAGCGCGTCCAGCGCGCGGTTGGCAGCCGCCTCGGTCACTTCCTGCGAGTGTTCGCGGGCGCCCACCTCGTCCAGGATCGCCAGCACCCGTTGGACGTCGTCCTCCTCCAGCTCCTCCTGCCCGTAGATGCGTTGCAGGTCGTTGAGGGCGGCCCCTGCCGCGCGCTCCAGGGCGAACACCACCGGGTACGATTTCTTACGACGGCGTATGTCGTTGCCCGTAGCCTTGCCCAGCGTGGCCTCGTCGCCCCAGATGCCTAAGTAATCGTCGCGTATCTGGAACGCCCGGCCCAAGCCGTCGCCAAAGCTGGCGAAGGCCCGCACCGTCGGCTCGTCGCCGTCGGCCAGCAGCGCCCCCGTCTCCAGCCCGCAACGGATGAGTGCGCCGGTCTTGCAGGCGATCATGTGCAGGTACTCGCCGGTGGTGATGTCGGTGCGATTCTCAAACTGCAAGTCAAGGCACTGCCCCTCGATCATCGCCAGGTAGCTGTCGGTGAGAATCCCGGAAACCCTCAACACCACCCCGGCGGAAACGCCCTCGTCCCCGGCGCGCAAGGCCGCCAGATCGCCGGTGGAGTGCATGGCGTCCCCGGCCACCAGCGCCCGCGGCACGCCCCAGAGACTCCACGCGGTGGGCTGGTGTCGGCGCTCCAGGTCCTGGTCCTGGATGTCGTCGTGGAGCAGCGAAAAATTATGAATCAGCTCCAGCGCCGCGGCAGCCGGGAGGGCGCGACCGAACGAGGAACCCACGGCCTCGCAGGCGAAAAGGCACAACGTGGGACGCAGGGCCTTTCCCTGGGAGGAGCCGCCAGCAGCCGGGCTGCCGAAACGGTCATTCCAACCCAGGTGATAGCCTTGCAGCAGGTGAACGTCGGCCCCGCCGGTTTCCGGAACCGCGCGGCCCAGTTCGTCCTCGATGCGGCTCTTGTACCGGGTGAACATGCCCGGCAATGCAGGGCCCGCGGGCGCTACCGCCGGCTGGCCCATATTCGCGTCTGTTGTCATCGCCAGTGACTCAGTCCTGCCTTCACCGGGACGCCATCAGGAAGAATCAGGTAACATCGGCAGCCGATGTATGGCAAAGGATGTTAGCAACGGCCTATAACAGTGTCAAGCAAAATCCGGCACGGAATCGCGGGCTTTCAATTATCCCCTCCCCTGAGGGGGAGGGTTAGGGTGGGGGGTGAAATTCCAGCCATTGTCTGAACTGTGATTCGTGTGATTCCGTGATTTCGCTGATGGGGACACAATCCTGTCCATCCTCTAATCACACGAATCACAGTTCAGACAATGACTCAAGGATTCTGCGGTGGCGGGGACTGCCAGTGGCGTTGCGCGCCCCGGCAACTGGTGGGGAAGCAGGACGGCGCGGGCCAGCCAGTACGTGGCGGTTCCGGCGGCCGGGGTAGGCGCGTCGGGCGCGTCCCCTGAGCGCTTGGACTCGTCCGCAGCGGTGGCCTTTCGCTGCCGCCCTGCCGCCGCGCCGCTCTCCGTTCCGCCTCTTTCCCCGGCGATCCTAGCAATCCTGACGGGCCGGGTGGTCACGGGTTTCTGGTTGACGAACAGCGCCCGCACCAGCCGGTAGAGGCCGGACCGGAACGAACCGGGCGGCGGCAGCCTGGACTCGTCGGGCGGGCGGCGGACAAATGCCAGCGACGACCCGGGAGTCGCGTCGTTGGAGTTGCCCTCAAGCCGCGAGCCGCACTGGTGGCAATAGGAGTGGTCGGGCGGGTTTTCGTTGGCGCATTGGAGACAAACGATAGCCACGGTGTTGCTGCTCTCGCGTGGGTTGGGCCCTGCGTTGCCAGACCGAATCTGATAGGAGTCGCGCAGCCGAGGATTTCACCCCCACCCCAACCCTCCCCCTCAAGGGAGAGGGAGAATTAAAGGGCGCGGACCTGCTGCTGATAACGGGCCGCGCGTATAGTACAATATCCCGCTAGAGATACCGGCGAAATAACGCGGCCAGCCGGGAAAACGGTTGACACTTTTTCCTGATTGCCATATATTTCTATCTTGTAATGAATGTTACATAAGGGCTGCATCCCAAGCTGGCGGAGTGTGCGCCGGAGAGGGATGCGTCCCGCTGTAACAGGGGAGTCAGACCGAATTTGACAGCCCGGTATCTAAAGGAAAATGAAAAGTAAAAAAGGAGGAGAATATGGCTGACCAGGACATCGCATTGGTAGCTCACCTGATGCGCCGCGCCGGTTTCGGCGCCAGCCGGGATGAGATCGAAGCCAAGGCGGCTCAGGGCTACGACACGGTAGTCCAGGAGTTGCTCAACCCCACGGGCGGCCTCGACGAAGACATCCTGATGCGCTACAACCCGGCCTATTACGAGGCGGCGGCCATTGAGGTCAACACCCAGCTCTGGGTGTACCGCATGATCAACAGCCCCAACCAGCTCCAGGAAAAGGTTGCCCTGTTCTGGCACATGATCTTCTGCGCCGGGCACAGCAAGATCGACTCCGGCCAGGAAATGGGCATCATGGTCAACATGTTCCGGGAACACGGCATGGGCCGGTTCGACGACCTGCTGCTCAGGCTGTCCGAGAACCCCGGCATGATGTACTACCTGGACAACACCGAGTCCCACAAGGCCAACCTCAACGAGAACTATGGCCGTGAGCTCCTCGAGCTCTTCTCCCTCGGCGTCGGGCACGACGGCGCTTTCAACTACTCCGAGGACGACGTCAAGGTCTGCGCCCGCGCCTTTACCGGCTGGAACGTGGCCCCGTCCTACCCGCCATTCCCCCATGGCCGCAGTCCCTGGGAGTTCCGCTTTGACCCTGCGGACCACGACGCCAGCGAAAAGACCTTCCTGGGTGAGACCGGCCCCTGGAACGGGGACGACATCATTCGCATCATCTGCGAGCAGCCGGGCACGGCCCGCTTCCTCGCCCGCCACATGTACAACTTCTTCGTGGCCGACGAGCCGCAGGTGCCAGCCTGGCGCCTGACCCCGCCGCGCGACCTCGAGGCCATCAAGCTCCTCGAGCAGGCATACATCGACTCCGACCACTCCATCAAGGCCATGCTTGAGGCCCTCTTCACCTCCGACTTTTTCAAGGACGAGTCGGTCAGGTACCAGAAGGTCAAGAACCCCGCCGAGATGGTCGTCAGCCTGCTGCGCATGGTCGGCGAGCACAAGGAAATCAAGCCCGGCCTGTTCGAGCTGTCCCAGGAGCCCAAGTACATGGGCCAGGACCTGATGAACCCGCCCACGGTCGAGGGCTGGCACACCGGCCGCGAGTGGATCGACAGCGGCACGCTGGTCGAACGCATCAACTTCGCCGCCGAGCTGCTGGGCAACACCGAACTCGACGGCGTCCGCGGTCTGGTGGACCGGCTGATGGCCCGCGGCGACACCATGAGCCCCGAGCAGTTCGTGGACGGATGTCTCGAAATGACCGGCCCGGTGCAGGTCACTTCCGACACCCACGCCCAGTTGGTGGCGCACGCCTCCCAGGAGGGTGACCTCAGCCACGGCAGCGACGATGACCGCGCAACTTTCACCCGCCGCACCGGGGAAATGTTCCAGATGATCGCCGCCACCGCCGAGTTCCAGTTCGAGTAAACATTGGCTCTCCCCTATTCCCTCCCCCTGAGGGGGAGGGTTAGGGCGGGGGTGAACCCAAGCAACGGTAAAAGAGCAAATCACAACGCTATAAGGAGCAGCAAATGGTATCGACCGCGAAAGATCCCGTCCTGGCAGTCCTCTCTCTGTCCGGCGGCAACGACGGCCTGAACACCGTCATCCCGCGCAACAACGGCTACTACCGCGACTTCCGCCCCACCATCGGCGTGCCGGAAGACCAGATCCTGCCCATCAACGACGACCTGGGCTTCCACCCGACCATGGCTCCCCTGATGAAGTTCTGGGAAGCCGGACAGCTCGCTGTCTTCGTCGGCATCGGCTACCCGACTCCCAGCTACTCGCACTTCCGCAGCATGGACATCTGGCACACCTGCGAGCCGGAAATCATCGGCACCGAGGGCTGGCTGGGCCGCGCCGCCAAGCTGATGGACCCCACCGCCGAGAACGTGCTGACCTCCGTTAACTTCGGCCGCGGCCTCCCCCGCGCCCTGGTGATGGAAGGCGTCCCCGTTGCCTCCGTCGGCAACCTCGAGACCTACGGCCTGCTGACCGGCATCGACGGCGACGCGCAGCGCAACGACGCCCTGGAAGTCTTCGGCCGCATGTATTCCCCGGCTGTCGGCACCGGCCCGGTGATGGACTACATCCACTCCACCGGCACCGACGCCCTCAAGGGCGCCGACATCCTGGCCACCGCCCCCGACAAGTACACCTCCAACGTCGAGTATTCCAACACCGTCGTCGGCCAGTACATGAAAAACATCGCCCAGACCCACCTGGCCAACTTCGGCACCCGCATCCTGTACACCACGTCGCCCTACAACGGCTTTGACTCCCACGCCAACCAGGCGCAGGCCAACGCCGCTCTGTGGACCGACGTTTCCAACACCGTCGACACCTTCTTCACCGACCTGCGGGAGCACGACGCCAGCGACAACGTAACGCTGTTCTTCTTCAGCGAGTTCGGCCGCCGCGTCGCCGACAACGGCTCCGGCACCGACCACGGCGCAGCCAGCGTGGCCTTCGCCGTCGGCGAGCACGTCAAGGGCGGCATCTACGGCACCTACCCGTCCCTGGCGCCGGCAGATCAGGAAGAGGGCGGCAACCTGGCCTTCAACCTCGACTTCCGCTCCGTCTACTCCACCATCCTGGAAGACTGGTTCGGTCTCGAGGCCAACCCCATCGTCAACGGCAACTTCGAGCGCGTGCCTTTCTTCAACAAGTAAGCTCGCACCCGGCCACTGAATCCAAAGGGGGCGCCACACAAGGCGCCCTCCCCACGCACAAAGCATGACGAGGTAAGGATATGGCAACACATTTCTTCGGTCTGAAAGACCGGACGTTTTACCATAGCCATGCCGTCGGCCGGAATGAATTTGCCGGCACCGGCTTCCGCAATCCGGTGGACATGGCTATCTCCCCCAACGGCGACGTGTACGTCGTCAACCGCTCCTACGAGAACCGTCCCGACGGCGTCCACATGACCGTGGTCACTCTGGACGAGGAATACATCAGCGCCTTCGGCGAGTACGGCGAGGGCGACGGCCAGTTCGTCTGGCCCACCTCCGTAGCCCTGGACAGCGCAGGCAACGTCTACGTCGCCGACGAGTGGCTCAACCGCATCACCAAGTTCACTGCCGACGGCGATTACGTCAGCAAGTGGGGCACCTCCGGCTCCGGCAATGGCGAGCTGAACGGCCCCTCCGGTCTGGCCATCGACTCCCAGGACAACATGATTGTCGTCGACAGCAAGAACAACCGCGTGCAGAAGTTCACCCTCGACGGCCAGTTCGTCAGCAGTTTCGGCTCCGAGGGCAGCGGCGACGGCCAGTTCAACATGCCCTGGGGCATTGCCCTGGACGGCAACGACAACATCTACATCGCCGACTGGCGCAACGACCGCATCCAGGTGTTTAGCAACGACGGCGAATGGCAGCAGTCCATCGGCGAGTCCGGCAGCGGCGTGGGGCAGTTCAGCCGGCCCAACGGCGTGGCCGTTGACGCCGACGGCGACATCTACGTCGCCGACTGGATGAACAACCGGGTGCAGGTCGTCGCTCCCGACGGCCGCTTCATCACCCAGTTCACCGGCGACGCTTCCCTGTCCAAGTGGGGCAAGGACAAGCTGAACTCCAACCCCGACATGATCCGGCAGCGGAACATCGCCTACGCCAATGACCCGGCCTACGAGCGCAAGCTGGCCCACCCCTGCGGCGTCCGCGTCGACGAACAGGGCCGCATCGCCATCATCGACCACACCCGCGGCCGCATCCAGGTCTACGTCAAGGAAGACGAACCCGTCCTCCGCTAGACCGCCGACCGCAACCGGCAAAATCGTAGGGGCGCACGGTTGTGCGCCCCTTTCTGCGTCTCCGGCACCGTCAATTACAGGCTATACACACGAGACAGAGGGTTGCCCAGTAAACTGCTCCCCTGTATGCTTGGCGACAAAGAGGAGCTGACAGCGTGTCAGCCCTAAGGTAAACAATGATGTTGAATGTTCAGCTATGAATGGTTGTGGTGCTGACCGCCGCCATAAGGGAGCAACAGATATGTCAGACCATTCAGACTCCGGTCCTGTTCTGCAAATCAAGATCAAAGACGGGTTGCAACAGCACGGGGACAGGTGGGCTTTTTTCTCAGACGAATTCCGGTCGTTCTCTTACGGAGAGACCGAGCAGGAAGCCGTCGACGAATTTTACAGTGCCCTCCAGAATGTCATCCAACGTTTCGAGACCAGGGAGATGTTGAAGGATTTTCTCGACTCCCGGGGCGTGTACTATCGTTTCGACGACGGAGATGAGTCCAGCGCGTTTCGGGACGTCGAGGTTCCGCTCAATGTCCCGTAGATACAAATGGG
This sequence comes from Dehalococcoidia bacterium, assembly GCA_963664375.1. Taxonomy (GTDB): domain Bacteria; phylum Chloroflexota; class Dehalococcoidia; order Lucifugimonadales; family UBA3495; genus VXOI01. The sequence goes on along the minus strand of OY761449.1, from coordinate 758,183 downwards.
CCCAAATCATCCAAGTCTTTGAGGCGACCGGGTTCAGTCAGGTTGACCGAATCGGTAACGAGTGCATATTGCAGGGGCCTGACGGTTATTACGTGTGGGTGCCAGTCGGGCGAGACCTCTCGGAGGACGACGTGAACCGTTTCCTGGATGCAAACCAGATCAATAGGGAAGACTTCTGGGCACTCCACGGGGAACTCTTCGTAGACTAACCAGCCATAGCCAGCGAATCGGTACGCGGTGTTTGAGCTGCTGAAATCCCGCCACAGTCAAGTTGCCTAAGGGCGCTGACTGTCGAAATATGTGGCAATCAAACCTAACTACCGTTGAGAGCGCGAACTGGTTTAGCAGTCCGGCCCTTTGGGCATGCCGTTGTCGATCCAGTCGATGATCTCCTGGATCTCATCCCGCGGCATGAACGGGCCGCGCAGCGGCATCCGCCCGGAGGTGCCGACGCTGCGGGCCAGCGACCGGACCAACTGCGTGTCCTTTCCCGGCACTCCCGGCTCGATGGCCCGGATTCCCGAAAGCACCGCCACTTGCAGTTCCTCCGGCGTTTCCCAGTAGTAGGCGTGGATGCCCGGCAGCGGGTCGCGCCCCCAGCGCTCCACCCACTTGGCCATAATCCCGTCGAGAAGTTCCTTTACCCTGGGCCAGTAGACTACGTTCTTTTCGCTGGACTCGTCGCTCATCCCTGCCATTCCGATTCAAAAGTCTTTTTGCGTTATCGCGAGGGGTTGCTCACAAACAACTTGCCGTCCACCAGACGGCAAGCCGAAGGCCGTGAGCGATACAATTTTCGTCTAATTCGGGTGCTCGCTCACCGTTTCCCGCTGTAGCAGTTCGATGGAGTGGTAGAGCACCGGCTGCACCACCTCGAGGCATTCCCGTACGCCCTTGGTGCTGCCCGGTAGGGTGATGATCAGTGTGCTGTTGCGGATTCCCACCACCGAGCGGCTGATCATGGCCATGGGCGTGAACTGGAGCGTCTTGGCCCGCATGGCCTCGGCCATTCCCGGAACTTCCTTGTCCAGGATGGACAGGCAGGCCTCCGGCGTACAGTCATAGCGGCCCAGGCCGGTGCCGCCGGTGCTGACGATCAGATTCACCTCCGGCGAGTCGGCCCACTCCGCCATCTTCGCGGCGATGGTGTCATAGTCGTCGGTGACGATTTCCGAGCGTACCACCTCGAACCCATCCCCGGACAGCATTTCGCGGATGGCCTCACCGCTGGTGTCCTCGCGGCCGCCCTGCGCCCCCGATGTGCTGACAGTCAATACGCCCAATCCAAACATTGCGCCCTCCGCCGCAAATAATACCATAACACGACATGCCCGAAAACGCGCCGACCTCTCCGGCGGGGCAGTCCGCGCCCTGCCAATTCCGCAGGGGCAGGCATCAGCATTCCAAAACGCGATGGCCCTTCAGAGGGTGTTTAAGAAGTTCGGCTCACTGACTAGGCTCTGTTGACATTTGGAATTTTAACCGTCATTCCGGCGAAAGCCGGAATCCAGAGACCGTCGAGTGTCCAAATTCTCGACTACAATTGCGGGTTCCGGTACTGGATTCCGGCTTTCGCCGGAATGACGGTGAAATGTCAACACACCCTAAATGCGAGTTTCAGGGGCATCCGTCATTTCTGGGCAGCTGGGGTACGCCCCCACCCTAACCCTCCCCCGGAGGGAGAGGGAACTTATTGAACACCCCCTCAGTGTCTAGCCGCGTTGACAACCCTACGGCCCGCGACTATATTCACTGCGAATTTCGCCGCGAAATATCCATCGGGAAGTAGACCCTTGAGAACCAACCCCAACTGCATCTTCTGTCAGATCGTCGCCGGAAAGTCCCCCGCCCGTGTCCGATACGTCGACAATGACACAATCGTGATCGTCAACCGGCTGGTGCGCGACGAGCCAGACCCCTGGTGGCCGCCACTGATGCTGCTGGTGATGCCCAAGGAACACCTGACGCAGATGCAGATGTGGGACAGCGGCCTGCTGCCGCACCTGGGGCGGCTGGCGGTGGACATGGGGGCGATGTACGCGCCCCGGGGCTTCCGCGTTGTGTCGAACTTCGGCCACGACGGGGAACAGACCCAGAGCCACGGCCACATCCATGTCGTCGGCGGAGTCTACCTGGGGCACTACCTCGAACACGACGTGGTGTATTCCGCCAATCGCAGGCCGTAATTCGCTTGCCCGATTCCCGCCCGCCTGATTTGCAGCAATGATAGAAACATCAAAAGGGAGCAACCGATTTGGCTGAGACAGTCCTCTACGAAAAGCGCGAAAACATAGTAATCATGACCCTGAACCGGCCCGATGCGCTGAACTCCATCAACCGCCAGCTGCGCCGGGAACTGGCCGAGGCGATAACCGAATTCGACAACGACCCCGAGGCTTTCGTCGCCATCGTCACCGGCGCCGGGCGCGCTTTCTGCGCTGGCCGCGACCTCAAGGAACGGGCCGAGGACAACGCCGAGGGCGTGCAGGCCAGGGCCTCGCACAGCATGAGCCCGGACCGGCCCTACATGTGGCCGCAGACATGGAAGCCCATGATCGCGGCGGTCAACGGGTTCGCCCTGGCTGGCGGCTGGTCCATCGCCCAGATGTGCGACCTGCGCATCGCCTCCGAGGACGCCAGGCTGGGCATTACCGAAACCAAGTGGAGTCTGCTCCCGCCTTTCGGCACCATCCTGCCCAAGATGATGCCCCTCTCGGCCGTGCTGGAGCTGGTGTTCACCGCCGCGCCCATCACGGCCCAGCGCGCCTACGACGTGGGCTTCCTAAACAAGGTCGTGCCCGCCGAGGACCTGATGGAGGAGGCCATGGGCATGGCGCAACAGATCGCCGAGAACGCCCCGCTGGCGGTGCAGTATTTCAAGGAACTTGCCTATCGCGGCCTGAACATGTCCACCCAGGACATCTCATCCCTGACCTACCACATGTACGACCAGCTACTGACCACCGAGGACAGCAAGGAGGGCCCCCGCGCCTTCGCCGAAAAGCGCAAGCCCAACTGGCAGGGCCGCTAGATTACCCTCCGCCGCGTCGCAACACCAAAGGGGTGGGAGAGGTTCCCGTCCCTTTCGATTCGGTTAATCGTGTAGCTCACAAAGCTGCAATATGCTACGAACTGCCTCGGTATTCCTTTGGCCTGGGATAGAGCGGTATTTGAATTACGCAGTGTGCATTATCCCTGGCAGTAACGGTGACTGCCCGGTGGCGACCGGACTGGTTAATCACCTTGTCCGGGCTTATCCTCCTAGCGATGATGAGTATCCGGTCGCCACGAATGGCGTCGCCTGTATCAAACAGTGTTGTAGGCATCTAAGCCTATTACCCCCTCGTCTATCAGTTCCTGGCAGATTTCAACCACCAATTCCAACTCTATGCCAAGTTGCTCCATAATTTCCGAGTAATACAACGGCCCCTCAGTTGTACCAAAGAGCTCGGCGATTTCCAATTTGGCCTGTTCTCTGCCGATTTCACGGATTTCGATTATCTCCGGCAGCTTATCTGCCGCTACGTTGAAAAACCCCGCCTCAAGAACCATTACCCGGTCCCGCAGGTCGGCGACTTCCTTTAGCAGTTGTTGGATTACCACGCTCTGATGTTCCGCAATGGTGGTCACAAGGCGCTCCGGTACGATGGGATATGTTGGCATCGTATGCGAACCTTGCCAATGGGGTCAACTGCCACCCGCCTCTCGCACCAGCCGCCGGATGCGGTCGGGGCTTAACGGCAGGTCTCGCACCTGCACTCCCAGCGGGGCCAGCGCGCTGGACACGGCGTTGGACAGCGCGGCCCCGGTGGCCACGATGCCGATCTCGCCGCCGCCCTTTACGCCCAGCGGGTTCAGCGGCGAGGGGTCCAGATCCAGCACCTTCGTCTCGAAGTCCGGGATGTCCGTCGCCGTGGGCAGCAGGTAGTCCATGAACGTCCCGGCCAGCATCTGGCCCTGGTCGTCGTAGACCAGCTCCTCGAGGATCGTCGCGCCTACTCCCTGCGCGGCTGCGCCCGTGATCTGGCCCCGCAGCAGCAGCGGGTTGATGACGTGTCCCACGTCCTCGGCAATAACGTAGCGCAGGATGTCGATCTCCCCCGTCTCGGCGTCCACCGCCACGTGAACCGCGTGAGCCCCGCAGGGGTAGAGCTCCTGCGGCGACTGGAAATAGTGGCTGGCCTCCAGACCGGCCTCCCCCAGATTGTACCGGCTGGCCGGGGCCGCCAGCCGCAGCGCCTCGGGCAGCGTTAACGTGACGCCGGAGCCATCCGGGTCATCAACGCGGTGTACCAGCCCGCCGGTCAAGGTCAGCTCCGACGGGTCGACGTCCAGGAACCCGGCGGCCACGGCCAGCACCCGCTCCCGCAGCTTTTGCGCCGCGCCGTACACTGCGTTGCCTGCCAGCGTCGTCCCCCGGCTGGCGTAAGTTCCTCCACCAAAAGAGGTCAGGTCTGTGCTACCGTGGTAAACCGTGATGCTCTCCAGCGGAACGCTCAGGCCATCGGCACAGATCTGTGCGAATATCGTCTCATGGCCCTGTCCCATGGTGGCGATGCCGAGGTAGACCGCAACCTCGGCCCGCGGCGGCGCCTCCGACTCGCCCTGCCCCGGGTACTGCTCCATGCCCCTCTCGCCCGGGAGCGGCCCCTGGAACGGGCCGCCCGCGTTGGTGATGGCGATGCGAGCGCCCTCTCCCGGATCGCCGGTGCCAGTGCTCTTGACGAAGCACGCCGTACCCACGCCGTGGTACTTGCCGTTGACCGCCCGCCCGACATTCGGCCTGAGAGACTCGTAGTCGATTTCCTCCAGCGCCTGCCGCAGCAGTTCCGGGTAATTTCCGCTGTCGTAGATGATGGAATAGGACTCCGGCCGGGTGCGGCCCAGTTCGTAGGGCATCATTTCCGGGGGTATCAGGTTCTTCATCCGAAATTCGGCAGGATCCATGTCGAGATCGGCGGCCACGAGGTCGAACATCCGCTCGCGGAAAAAGCAGGACTCGTAGCGGCCCGGCGCGCTGAATGTCCCCATCCCCACCTTGTTGGTCAGCACGCACTTTACGTCCCATTCGTAGTTGGGGATGTAGTACGGCCCGGGCAGCAGCGCCGTCGTGGACGTGGGCACCGATGCCCCGTGGGTTCGGACGTAGCCGCCCAGAGCTCCCAGCACCCGCGCCCGCATGCCGGTGATTGTGCCGTCGTTTTTGACCGCCAGTTCCATCTCGCAGACATGCTCCCGCGAGTGGTTGGCCGAAATCAGATGCTCAGCCCGGTCCTCGGTCCACTTGACGGGCCGCCCCGTTTTCATCGCCGCGAAGGGCACTAGAAAGTTCTCAGGATAGAACTCGCCTCGCACACCGAAACCGCCGCCCACGTCCGGCTCCACGAAATGGATGCGATGCTCCGGCATCTGCAACAGGGACGACAGCACACCCCGGTTGTAGTGCGGCACCTTGGTCTCGCCCCATACCGTGAGCTGCTCCCGCCCCGGGTCGTAAGACGCCGCCAGCCCGCGCGTTTCCATCGGATTGGCCGTATGCCGGTGGCAGCGGAACTCCTCCTTGCGCACGTAATCGGCATCCCGGAACGCCGCATCCGGATCGCCGATGGACGACGTGTACTCAAAGGCCACGTTGGTGCCTTGCGCTTCGTGAATCACTATCTCGCCTTTGAGCGATTCCTTGACATCCACCAGCGCGGGCAGGGGATCGTATACCACCTCCACCGCCTCGGCGGCGTCCTCCCCCAGGTAGCGGCTCTCGGCCAGCACCACCGCCACCGGGTCGCCGACGTAGTGCGCCTTGCAGTGGGCCAGCGGATACTGCAAAAATTTCATCAGATCGCTGTAAGCTCGCAGCCGCACCGGAATCTGCCTCGGCTCCACCGTGGCGGCGATGTCCTCGAAAGTGAAAACGGCGGCCACACCGGGCATTTCCAACGCCGGGCCCTTGTCAATGGACACGATGCGCGCGTGGGCATGGGGGCTGCGCACGATGGCGGCGTGGAGCGCGTTGGGCAGCTTTACGTCATCCACGAACTGCCCGCGGCCCGTCAGGAACCGCCGGTCCTCCTTGCGCCGGATCGGAGCGCCGATGTAGCTGGCAGTCATAACAGATCCCTTTCAACCTCTATGCTTGGCAATCGGTCTCTTGACTCAGTGAGCTATGAGGTCTCGACTGGAATTCTGACAGCGTCCTCAATCACCAGTGAGTAACCGAGGGCGTGGAGAGCGGTTTCCAGTTGCGTGAGATGGGAGCGGTAGCCTGGGTGAAGAAGCCTGTGGACGGCATCGCTATCCATTTGGAGCATCTCAGCCAAGTCGTTAGCCGTAAGGCCCCTCTTACGGATGGCAGTGTAGAGCGACAGTTTGGCCGCCATTATGGGCGGCACAGGAATTGCCACCTGCCCTTCGTCAATGGGGCCAGGTTGAGGAATATCCTCACCGGCCTTCATACACATGCCCAATGCAACTGCGAGGCAGTCCTCCGCCATTTCGATGGCTTCGTCCCATGACCATCCGCCGGTGTTTGCACCATACACGTCAGGAAATCTGACGTTGTAGGCATTCCTCCCTGAATGTTGTAGTTCTTCTTGGTCAAGTACGATGTCGCATGGAAAGACGTACCGCATGAATCAAAACTCCCGCCTCGGGATATTCAGGTCCTTGAGCATCGAAGACAAAGTACCGATAGGAATTTCGCCATGTTGCACGATGGTTCTAAAATATCCGATATGAACCTCTCCGTGGCTGCCCCTTCCTTTGGCAGGGTTGAAATAAAATTCCAGTCCGTTGGCGCGAGCATATCGCCGGGCCCGCCGCAGAAATTCCCGATGGTTCAAAAGACTAACTCAACATCTGGTTCCGTGTTGCGGGAGTCTTAGCCCCCGCTCCCTTGATCATCTCCCAGACCCGCCGCGGCCCCACCGGAGGGTGCGTTACCTCCACTCCCAGCGGCAGCAGCGCGTCGGCCACTGCGTTCCCGACGGCGGTGTATGCGCCCACGGTGCCGGCCTCGCCCACGCCCTTGACACCGCCCTGCGTGAACGGCGACGGCGTCTCCGTGTGCAGGGTCTGGATGGCCGGAATGTCGGGCGCCGTCGGCACCAGGTAGTCCATCAGCGTACCCGTTAGCAACTGTCCGTTGTCGTCATAGACCAGTTCCTCGTGCAGCGTGTTGCCGATGCCGGTCGCCACGGCGCCAACCACCTGCCCGTCCACGATGACGTGGTCGATGATTGTGCCGCAGTCCTCCACGCAGAAATACTGCTCCACGTTCACCATGCCGGTTTCCGGGTCCACTCGCGTGACCGCCAGGTGCGCCCCGTGCCCGAAGGTCTGGTGCGGCGGGTCGAAGGTCCGCGTCGCCTGTAGGCCCCGTTCGATGTTGTCCGGCAGTGACACTATCCGCGAGGCGTCATGGGCCGCCGCGGCTACGGCGGCAAAGGGCACCGTCCTTGCCGGGTCTGCCGGGTCAAAAATCTGACCGTCCGAGATTCTCAATTCCTCATTTTCGGTTTCCAGGAAGAAACGCGCAATCTCGGTGGCCTTGCGCCTGATGTCCGCTGCCGCCAGCCGGATGGCGCCCCCGGTGCTGACGGCGCTGCGGCTGACGCCCGTGCCAGCGCCGAAAGGCGTGGCGTCGGTGTCGCCCTCCAGTATCTTGACCGACTCGTAGGGCACCCCAATCTCCCGCGCAACCAGAGTGGCGAACACGCTGTCGTGGCTCTGGCCCGTGGACTTGGCGCTGACAGCCGCCAGGACGTTGCCGCCAGCGTCGACCCGTATGGTGGCCGAATCAAATGCTGGCATGCCGAACACGCCGCGCTTGATGTAGTCCTGCGAGCCGGTGCTGGAGTGCTCTACGAAACAGCAGATGCCGATGCCCACCACCTCGCCGCGCTCCCGCGCGCTGGCTTGCTCCTCGCGCAACTGCTTATAGTTGGACACCTCCAGCAGCTTGGCCAGGGTTTCCGGGTAATCGCCGCTGTCGTACAGCCGGTCCGCCGAGGTATGGAAAGGCTGGTCTTGTGGCTGGATAAAATTCGTCATCCTGACGTCGGCGGGATCCAGCCCCAGCTCATCCGCTAGCATGTCCATCACCCGCTCGATGACGAACACGCCCTGCACCGTTCCGACCCCGCGGTAGGCGGCCCCGGGGCACTTGTTGGTCAGCAAACCGTAGGAATCGCAGGAAAAGTTGTCGATCCGGTACGGCCCGACAATGGACTGGCCAGCCGTCATTGGTTCCAGGCCCGCCGACGTAGGGCCAAGGGTGTGCGCGCCCTGGTCTACCAGCACCCGCGCCTTGACCCCCAGTATCCGCCCATCGCTGTTGGCCGCCACCGATACGTCAACGGCCATCTCGTGGGCATGGCCGCATGCCAGCAGGCTTTCCATCCTGTCTTCCACCCACTTGACCGGACGGTCCACCTTTCGGGAAAGGAAAGAGAGGATGATGCTTTCCGGGTAGGCCGCGCCCTTGATGCCGAACTCGCCCCCAACGTCGCCGGATATCACCCGCACCGAGTGTTGCGGCAGGCGCATCACGCTGGAAACCGTGGTTTTCACCAGGTGCGGCGACCGGCACGATGCCCAGATGGTCAGGCGGTCCTGGCCGCCGTCGTAGCTGGCGATGACCCCTCGCGGCTCCAGGGGCACGCCCGTCTGCCGAGGAAAGTGGAATGTCTTGTCAAGCACCAGGCTGGCCCGCGCAAAAGCGCCGTCAACGTCACCGTCGCCGAATTGCCGGTGGAACACTATGTTATCGTCCATTCCCTCGTGTATCACTGGCGCATCGGGGGCCATCGCCTGCTCAGCTCCACCGACGACCGGCAGCGGCTCGTACTCCACCACCACCGCCTCAGCCATGTCCTGCGCCGCGTGGGGAGTCTCCGCGGCCACTGCTACGATGGGGTCGCCGACATACGTCACCTTTCCGGGCGGCACGGGGAAGCGGTCGTAGGGCCGCGCGTATTCGCTGGACCCGGGCGCCGCGGGACGTACCGGGTTGACGTGTGGCAGCACCTCGTCGGGCAGTATCACGCCGACGGCCCCCGGCACCTCCATGGCCGCCGACACGTCGATGGACACGATGGTGGCGTGGGCGTATTCGCTGCGCACGAAAGCGGCGTAGCACATTCCCTGTAGCTTGGTATCGTCCAGGAACCGCCCGCGCCCCCGCACCATTCTCGCCAGCTCGGGCCGGGCAACCTCATCGTGATCAGCCATCACGCGCTCCTTGCGATTAGCCTACTATCGTTGCCTGCGGAACAACCGCCAGACGGGTGTGGAAAAGCCGGGCAGCAAATCTCCCAGATCAAGCGTATCGTCCTCTCCAAGAATGACGGGCTCGGTGTTGGGCCGATAGATTGCGGCAGTAGTTGAGCCTGGGTCGAGCACCAGCGCGATTTTAGAACCGTAGCACAGCCACATCTGGGCCTTGGCTGCCATCTCCGGGTTGGAGTTGCTCGGTGATTTGACCTCCACGGCAAGGTCAGGGGCCAACTCCGGGTACCCCTGAGTACCGGCGGGTATGCGTCCCGGCGCTATCCAGGCCACATCGGGAGCACGGACGGTGTCCGGTCCTCTCTCCAGCCTGTACCCAGGCTCTCCCGTTCTGACTACGCCGTAATCGTTATTCTCAGCGTAGTTCCCAATCAAGATGGTGGCGCGAGTAACCGAATCTCCGTGCGGGTCTCCCGTAGGCATTTTTTCTATCAGCACTCCCCGGATAAGTTCGTAACGTTTGCCCATTCCCTTGGGAAGCTTAATCAACTCGTCAGCGGTCATCAGCTTGGTCTCGGTGGTCGTCATATCTCACCTTTTCCTATCAGCGCTGTTGCCTGAAAAGCCGCCAGACAGGGCAACTGAATCCGGGTAGTAGGTCTCCCAAATCCAAAACGTCTTCCTCACCGAAAATAAGCGGTTCAGCGCTTGGCCGGTACACCGTAACCGTAACGGAGGCAGGGTCCAGCACGAGCACGATTCGAGTGCCGTAACCTATCCACATCTGGGCCTTGGCGAACATTTCAGGGCGCGAGTCGTTGGGCGACTTGACCTCAACGGCCAAATCGGGAGCGCCATCACGGTAGCCGGGGATAGGCTCCCTCGAATTTTCCGGCGCGATCCACGACACGTCGGGTGCGCGGACAGTGTCGGGGCCGGATTCCAGACGGTAGCCGATCTCGGCCCGAACCGAGCCATAATCGTTAGCCCTGGCGTAGCTGAGGAATTCGGCTCCTGTGCAAACGGCCGCACTACCGTGACGCTCTCCGGCTGGCATTCTCTTTATCAGAACACCCCTGAGCAGCTCATACCGATAGCCGTCATCCGGCATCAGCAGCAGTTCGTCGGCGGTTATGAGCTTTGTCTGGGTGGTCATAGCTCGACTCCCATAGACCCGAGTCGGTGGGACTTATACCGTTCCCGTTTTGACGATGGCTTGCACGATGGGCGCGTAGCCGGTGCAGCGGCAGATGTTGCCGCTGATGCCGGTGCGCACCTCCGCCTCCGACGGGTTGGGGTTATCCCGCAGAAAGGCGTAGGCCGTCATCAGGAACCCCGGCGTACAGAACCCGCACTGCAGCGCATGGTTTTCCTGAAACTGCGCCTGTAGCGGGTGCAACTCGTCGCCGTCGGCCAGTCCCTCGACGGTCATGAGTTCGGCCCCGTCAGCCTGCACCGCCAACAGCAGGCAGGAGCGCACTGCCTCGCCGTCCATCAGGATGGTGCAAGCGCCGCATACTCCGTGCTCGCAGCCGAGGTGCGTCCCCGTCAGGTTGAGTTCCTGCCGGATGAAGTCGGCCAGGGTCAGCCGGGGTTCCACTCGCCCGGTGTACTCCCTGCCGTTCACTGTCATCTTGATGTCGATAAGTTGCTGCGTCATGCTGCACCCTCTCTAGGAGTGTTGATGGATGGGAGGGACGCTGTGGCTAGAATTTCACCCCCACCCTAACCCTCCCCCTCAGGGGAGGGGGCTAAACCGGGTTAGTCGGCGCAGGCGTCCTCCAGCGCGCGGCGCGCCATCACCGCGCTGACTTCCTTCCTGTATTCCGACGACGCGTGGAGGTCCGACCCCGGCGTCACTGCCTCGGAGACCAGCGCAGCCGCCTCGCGCCGCGCGGCGTCTTCGACCACGCGGCCCACCAGCGATTGCTCGGCGGCGGGCATGCGGGCCGGGCCGTCGCCAACGGCAAACATAGTAATCCGCGCCTCCTGGCAAACCCCGTCGCCATCCGTCCTGAGCATGGCAATCGAACCTACCAGCGCAAAGTCTCCCTCGCGGCGGCTTACCTCGCGGAATCCCCAACGCCACCCGTCGCCCTCCAGCGTCGGCAGCCGTATTTCGGTCAGCAACTGCTCCGGCGCGAGCGACGTAATCAGCGGGGCAACGGCGAACTGGGAGGCGGCCATTGTCTGGGTGCCGTTGCTGTCCGCCAGCGCCAGCTCGCCGTTCAGCGCCGTGCAGATCGCGGGCAACTCGGCGGCGGGGTCGGCGTGGGCCAGGCTGCCACCGATAGTGCCCCGGTTGCGTATCTGGAAATGCCCGATGTGCGATATGGCAGCGGCCATCATAGGGAAAGCATCCCTGATGGCATCGGAACGCTCCAGGTCTCGCTGCCGGGTAAGCGCGCCGATGGTTACTGTGCCGTCGGCGGCGGAGACGCCCGACAGACCCCCGATCCGGTTGATGTCGACGATTACGGCGGGGCGCACCAGTCGCAGGTTCATCATGGGCATCAAGCTCTGGCCGCCGGCCAGCACCTTGGCGTCCGGGCCGTGCTGCGCCAGAAGCTCCAGCGCCTCTTCCAGAGTGCCCGGCGCGAAATAGTCGAACTTGGCGGGTTTCATAGCTAACCGTCCTATACAGGCTAGGGTGGATTGGATAACGTGGTCGGCACTAGGGGTTCGGCGAGAGAACGCCGGAATTACCGGCGCGTCCTGCCGACGCCAAATCCTCCCGCAAAACCGAGAAGCCCGCCAATGATAGCGGTCACGACCTCATAGGTTTCCCTGATTCCGAAAAAGACTATGAGAGCCACTGCCGCGGCGAGGATGAGAGTCCCGAACCAAACAGTTAGCCAGGTAGTATGCCGTCTCTCCGAAATTCCCGACTCATGAGCGCGGCGGGCGTCGTTCTCCTCTCTCTCGTGAGACCGTAGCGAGTCATTCTCTCTGTTATTGAGAAACTGCGTAATGTGTTCAGGCGTGAAACGGCTTATCAGCGGACTGGTCGTTGGCCCAACAACACCCATCATCAAGCCCATAGCCCGCTGCATAAATGGGCCCCGTTGTCTGTATCCTCCAAGTCATCCGGTTCGTCGTTGTCGATTTCGTCGTCACTCGGTGGGACCATCCGACTTTCCTCATTCATCCTTTCATCTCTGCTTGAGAAAAGGACTCGAGAATGTATTCTGCCAATTCGTCCGCTTCCTGAAGAATTGTATAGCTCAGGTACCCAGCGAGCAGAAACTTCATAAGCGCGTCCGCAGATTCTTGGTCGATACGCCCGCGCAACCGCATACGTTGAACGGCGTCAAGCGCGTTGTCGAAAATGACTTCGGGAGATTCTGTTGCCATGATTGAGCGGCGCGCAACTTTCCTTCGCGGCCGCTCAATGGGTTTCTTTGAGACCATCACTCACCTTCCGCGCCGGGCATTTTCACGCCAGCCGCTTGAACGCTGCCGGAGTGATGCGGATTGTACACCATCCCAAACCGTGCGCTAAATCTGGTACTCCGGGCGGCGCAGCAATTGCCGGGCTATGACCAGCCGCATTACCTCGTTGGTGCCCTCGCCGATGATCATCAGCGGCGCGTCGCGGTAGTAGCGCTCCACCGGCGACTCCTTGATGAACCCGTAGCCGCCATGGACGCGCATGGCCTCCATGGTAACCTCGCCGCACACCTCGCTGGCGAACAGCTTAGCCATTCCCGACTCCAGGTCGATGCGCCCGCCCGCGTCCTTCTTGGTGGCGGCGTCGTAGACCAGCAGCCGCGCCGCCTGGATTTTCGTCGCCATGTCAGCCAGCTTGAGCTGGATGGCCTGGTGTTCCGCGATGGGCTTGCCGAAGGACTCGCGCTGCTGCGCGTAGCGGATGGCCGCGTTGAACGCCGCCTGGGCCACGCCCACGGCCCGGGCCGCCACGTTGATGCGTCCTGTCTCCAGCCCGCTCATGACGTGGCCGAAACCCACGCCCTCCTGTTCACCGATCAGATTATCGGCGGGGATGGCGTAGTTGTTGAAATTCAGCTCCACCGTGTCCAGCCCGCGATAGCCCAGCTTGTCCAGGTCGCGGCCCACCTCAAAGCCGGAGCCGGGTTCGCCGCGCTCCATCACGAACGCGCTCAGCCCCCGGTGGCGCGGCTCCATGTCGCGGTCGGTGCGGGCCAGCAGGCAGAACATATCGCCGTACCGCCCATTGGTGATGAACATCTTGGAGCCGTTGATGACGTATTCCTCGCCGTCCTTGGTGGCCGTGGTTTGCAGGTTGGCGACGTCCGTGCCGCCGCCGGGTTCCGTGAGCGCCAAACCGCCGCGCTTGCGCCCGGAGGCCAGGTCGGGCAGGAATCGCTCTTTCTGCTCCTCGGTGCCGTAGTGGGTGAGCACGTAGGTCAGGATATGGTGGGTCCCGATGGCCCCGCTGAGACTCATCAGGCCCATGCTCAGTTCCTCGAAAATTGTGGCGAAGGTGGTGTAGTCCAGCCCTAACCCGCCGTACTCTTCCGGCACGGTGATGCCGAACAGCCCCAGCTCTTTCATCTGGTCGATCAGGTCGTGAGGCACACGGTCGTCGCGGTCCAGCTCGGCGGCCACCGGCTCCACCTCGCGGCGCACGAAATCGCGCACCAGCGCTACGATCTGGGAACGGGCTTCCGCATTGGAATCGGTTGGGGATGTTGCTGCCACGGTTCGCTCCTTACGATTTATTTGCCATAAAGAACGCAGAGGGGACGGAGATTCACCCCCACCCTAGCCCTCCCCCTGAGGGGGAGGGGATAGCAACGTTCTCTGCCCGCACTGTGGTTGACTTGCTAAGGTTGGTTGGCCGCGCCCGGCGTGGGGTTGCTAACGGTCTGGTAGTCGCCGGTGGCGTCCGGGATGCGGGCCAGGCTCTCGCCCTCGCCCGAATGCCCCTCGTTCCAGTCAACCAGCGCCACCAGTTCGCCGTCGGCTGTCCAGATGCCCAGCTCCTCGTCGCCGCCCAGCTTGAAACCGGCCCAATTGTCGCTGTCCACCTCGACTTGCAGGTACTCGCCCGGCGCGATTTCCATGCCCGACGGGAAGGCCACCCGCTTGGATTCGTCTTTCAGGTCATCGGCCACCACGTAGTCCGACAACGTTATGGCGGCCTCGGAAGCATTGTAAAGCTCGAACCAGTCCAGCGGGTCGCCCTTGGCGGCAATTTCGTTGATGACCAGCCCATCCTCCGTGGTTACGGAGCCAACCGGGCCTGGATCAGGGAGGACGCCGTCCGTGTCGATGGGCTGCGCGTCAGCCGCCCCGCCAAAGACGCCGGAGAAGCTGGCGGAAATCGCCGCTCCGTCGTCCGTTCCCGCCGCCGACAACTCCAGCGTTCCCTCGGTGAAAGGCGTAAAGCTGTCGGGGACGACGGCCCCGGCGGGCAGCGTCCACACGCCGCCCACGATGGCGTCCGTACCGATAACCAGCGTGGCGCCGACGGCCAGCTTGTCCGCGGGCATCACCAGTGTCATCCCGCCAACCGAGCCGTCCGGCTGCACTACCATGGCCGTAATGGACGCCAGGTTGTCCACGCCCGGCATAAGCGCCGTCTCATCCGGCCCGGCCAGCCCGGCAACTACGCCAGCGAGGTCAAGAGGCTGCTCACTCCCGTTGAGCTTGAGTTGAGATATTTCGCCCCGCCCAATGGGATTCGGGTTCTTGTTGGACCCCCAAGCGGTTTCAAAGCGCGTTTCCAGCGTGCCGCCGCCGGCGGGTTCGTCTTTGGATGACGGCCCGTCGAAATCGGCATACAGAATGCCCGCGATGGCCGCACCCATTGCCGTACTACCCTCGGTCAACTCGATAGCCCCGGCGGTTACGGGTATGAACCCCTCGGGTTCGCTACCGCCGGGTGGTATGTGCCAGACTGCGCCGCCCACCCCGGCGTCCACGCCGATAGTCAGCGTGGTACCGGCGATAATGCGGTCAACGGGCAGCCAGAAAGTGACTCCCTGGATGGTGCCGTCGGGATAAAGCCCCATAACGGTAAAAAGCGCGGCATCCTCTACGCCGATGTCGGCAGCCTCCTGCGGGCTGGCCGGGCCGGCAGTGGCCCCGGCCTCTCCCGTTGCGGCGGCGACCCATTCCCCGTCCTCGTTCAGTTCGTAAACCGTCCCTTCCGCCAGGGGATTGGCGCTTTGGCTGGTTCCCCAAGTGGTCTCGAAACGCAGCTTAAAGGACTCCAGTTCAAACCCGGCCCCGGCGCCCGCGCCCGGCTCGGGCCAGTCGGGCGGTTCCGGCGTGATGTCGGCCAGTATCTCGCCTTTCCGTTTCAGGATGAACTTGCGCAGCCGCTCCGCGTCTTTGGCCGCCGCGTCCCTGGCTTCCGGCAGCGCATGCTGCTGAACGACGGCCGCTATCTCATCCAGGCTGGCCAACAGCGCGTCCTCGTCCCACGCGGTGTCTATGATTTCCTTGAGGCGGGCGGCGTATTTCAGCCGCCATTCGGGGTGGTTGTACAGCCGGTTGGGGATGGACGATAGGGCCAGCACCGACGGCGGCGGGTTTCTGATTTCGTCGAACGGGTTGGGATCGGGCTTGAGGTGGAACGTGTCGTCCACGCCCCATGGAATGAACACGAACTTGCCGCCCGGCTCCCGGTAGAAGTGATAGTTGTTGCGGTTGCCCGCGTAGCCGTCCCAGTGGCCCACCAGCACCTCGGTGGCCCAGAACGACAGGTAGCGGTCGAGGTCAACGATTTCGGCCAGCGCATCCAGCCCGGCTTCGGGGGGTTGTTGCAGCGCGGCTACCACGGCGTCGATGTCCGACCAGTCGTCCTCATCCTCATTGGTCTTTTTCTCGAAAGTGCCGCGATGGGAGGGTATGAAATCGCTGATGTTGCCCTCGTAATGATTGCCATCGGCGCTGTCGAAATGCCGGGCCAAGAACGGGGGCTTGAGCTCCTCGAGGTGAATGTACAGGCCCAGTTCCTTGCCGTTGACCGTGACCGTCGCAAAGTTGCAGCGCGGCGACGGCATGCCCGCGGCGGCAAACACCTGGTATGACAAGCAGGTGTTGACCATCGAGGGGTCCTGCTTGCTGTTGTTCAGCGTCATCCGCTCCATCACGCCGCCCAGGCTCTGCCCGTCCACGTACTTGTCGTAGCGCAGCTTGAGCGACGGCTTGGTATCGCTCTGCGAACCCAGGAACCCCTTTTTCCGCACGCCTACTTCGGTATGCGTCTCGCCGTCGATGGTCACCGTGGCGGAAAACCAGTCGTAGATGTCGGCGAAAGGCCGGGACAGATTGTACTCTTCGATCTCCGCCATCAGGTCATCAAAGGTACGGGTCTGGTGGCGCAGCGTATCCCAGTCTTCCTCCGCGATCTCGATGCTCACCTCCAGCGCCCGCTCCATGGCGAAGTAGGCGTCGCTGGGATCGGCGGCCACCGGAGGGGCTTGAGTAGGCGCGGGCTGCGTCGGCTCCGGCGTCGGAGCGGGCGCCGCGGGGGTTGCTGTCGGCGCCTGCGTTGGCGTGGGCGCCGCTTGAGTGGGCGCTGCAACCGGCGTTGCCGTTGGTTCGGCAGTTGGGGCAACAGTCGGCGAGGCTGGCGTTGCCGTCGGGGACGCGGCGGTGGCCGGAGCAGTCGGCTCGGGGTCGGAGCCGCAGGCAACAATAAGGAGCGCCAGCGCGATTACGGCCAGCACTCCGGCAACCATCAGAGTTCGATTCATTGGCAGGTTACTCCAAACATCGAGGGACTAGAGAGTGCCGTCAAGATTATCCCGTCATTCCCGCGAAAGCGGGAATCCAGAACACCCTTGCCGGTAGTGTATTTTGTCAGCGCAAACCCCTTTGGATTCCCGCTTTCGCGGGAATGACGGGGACGAAAACTCATTATCCACCTACGTTGAGAATACCGATTGCCAAGCCATGTTGACATTTGCAATATACAGCATTCCGGCATCCCTCTACCGTCATTCCGGGGAAAGAATTCCCCTCTCTCAGTTCACTGTCGCCGTTCGGCCATTTCCAGGGCAACGACGGGCAGGAGTCTTTGTGAATGGGGATCCACCGCCAACATGGCGTCTTCCAGGGCCATGGCGCCCAGCAGGTTCTGTTCCCTCTCTTCCCCGAAAGTCACCGGTGTGGGGAACTCCTTTCCCTCCAGCCGGATTATTGTTCTGCCCCTGGTCCGCTCTATGAGGCTTCCGTCGGCGAGCTCGGCGGTGTAGGTGCTCTCCGCTGGCACACCAAGCCGCTTCATGAGCTCCCTGGGCGCTTTGGTGAATGTGGCTCCGGTATCCACCAGCATTTCCACTGGTTCGAACCGCTGCCCGCTTGGGTCAGCTATGTCCACCATTATGCGGAAAGTTCCCATTCCTCTCCACTCACTCCTCGAATGGAATTGCCTCCCCTACGCTCCTTTCTCACTCCTCTCTCCGTCACTCCCCCAGCGCCGCCTGCGCCGCCGCCAGCCGGGCCACCGGCACGCGGAAGGGGGAGCAACTGACGTAGTCCAGCGCCGCCTCGTGGCAGAAGGCCACGCTGCGGGGGTCGCCGCCGTGCTCGCCGCAGATGCCGATCTCCAGGTCTGGACGCACCTTGCGGCCCGCGTTCACCGCCAGCCGCACCAGCTCGCCCACGCCATCGCGGTCGATGCTCTCGAACGGGTCAACGGGCAGTATGCCATCGTTCACGTAGTTGCGCAGGAACTTGCCCTCGGCGTCGTCGCGGCTGAAACCGTAGGTCATCTGCGTCAGGTCGTTGGTGCCGAAACTGAAAAACTCCGACTCCCCGGCCACCGCCCCGGCAGTCAGCGCGGCGCGGGGCGTCTCAACCATGGTGCCGAACTTGTAATGCACCTCGACGCCCATGCGTTCCTGCACCTCGGCGGCCACGCGCGTCAGGTCGGCGCGCAGGCGGCGCATCTCCTCCACGTCCACGGTCAGCGGAATCATAATCTCCGGGTGCACCTCAATGCCCTCGGACACCAGTTGCGCTCCGGCGGCGATGATGGCCTCCACCTGCATCCGGTATATCTCCGGGAACGATAGCCCGAGACGACAGCCGCGATGACCCAGCATGGGGTTCGACTCCCGCAGCGAGTCCACCCGGTTCAGGAATTCCTCTTTCTCCGCGATTACGCCGGAATCCGCGCCCGTCGCTCTGAGCGTCACCAGCTCGGTCAGCAGTTCGTCGTAGGGCGGCAGGAATTCGTGCAGCGGCGCGTCCAGCAGGCGGATGATTACCGGCTTGCGCGACATCACCCGCAGGATGCCCCGGAAATCGTTGGTCTGGAGCCGTCTTACCCGGTCGAGAGCCTGGTAGAAATCCACGACCGCCGCCGGTATGTCCGACACCTCCGGGTTCATGAACGGGTTGGCGAGGGGGTCGATGGCGCTGCCGTTGCGCTCCCGCCGCCACTCCTCGGCAACCTCCGAGTTGAGCAGCATCTGGCGCACGACGGGCAGGCGGCTGGGATCGAGGAACATGTGCTCGGTGCGGCACAGGCCGATGCCCTCTGCGCCCATCACGATGGCCTGGCGCGCGTCCGCGGGCGTGTCGGCGTTGGCCATCACGCCCAGCCTGCGGGCCTCGTCGGCCCAGCCCAGCAACTCGCTGGCCTCGGGCAGGTCCTCCAGCCGCGGGTTCACCGTCGCCAGCTCCCCGACGTACACGTTGCCCAAGGCCCCGTCGATGCTGACCCGGTCGCCCTCGCGCAGGGTGTGGCCGTTGCCGCTCATCTCGCGCAGTTCCAGGTCAACCTGCATCCCCTCGCAGCCAACGATGCAGGGCTTGCCCAGACCGCGCGTCACCACGGCGGCGTGGCTGGTGACTCCGCCGCGGCTGGTAACCACCCCGGCCGAGGCGATGATGCCGTGGATGTCGTCCGGCTTGGTCTCGGGGCGCACCAGTATTACCGTCTCGCCGCGACGGGCCAGGTCCTCGGCAACGTCCGCGTCGAAGCACACGCGGCCCGATGCGGCCCCCGGCGACGCCCCGGCCCCGGTGGCCAGCAGCCGCTCCGACAGCTCATGCTCCGGCAGGTCGGCGGCGAACTGCGGCACCAATAGCTGTGTGATTTCCTCGGGGTCAACTCGCCGGAGGGCCTGCTCGCGGTCGATCATGCCCTCGCGCACCATGTCCACCGCCGTCTTGACCGACGACAGCGGCGTGCGCTTGGCGTTGCGCGTTTGCAGCAGGTAGAGGCGGCCCTGCTCGATGGTGAACTCCACGTCCTGCACGTCGCGGTAGTGCTTTTCGAGGTTGGAGGCCAGCGACAGCAGTTCCTTTGAGCGCTCCGGCATGGCCTCGGCCAGGGCCGACAGCGGTTCGGGAGTGCGCACTCCGGCAACCACGTCCTCGCCCTGGGCGTTGCTCAGGAACTCGCCGTAGACCTCCCGCTTGCCCGTCGACGGGTCGCGGGTGAACAGCACGCCGGTGCCGCTGGTGGGGCCGAGGTTGCCGTACACCATGCCCATGATGGTGACGGCGGTGCCCATGTCGTGGTCGATGCCGTACTGGTTGCGGTAGACGATGGCCCGCGAGTTGTTCCAGCTACGGAACACCGCCTCCACCGCGCCGAACAGTTGCTCCCACGGCTCGTCCGGCGGCGCTGACCCCGCCGACTCGCGGGCGATGGCCTTGAAATCGCGGGTGACGGCCTGCAACTGCTCCGCCGTCAGCTCGTAATCCAGCTCCACGCCAGCGCGGGCCTTGTGTTCCGCCAGGCACTCCTCGAACGGCTCTGGCGCGACCTCCTGCACCACCTCGGCGTATATCTGGATGAAGCGGCGGTAGGCGTCCCAGGCCGGGCGGCGGTCGCCCATCATCGCGCCCAGGCCCTCGACGATTTCGTCGTTGATGCCCAGGTTCAGGATGGTGTCCATCATGCCGGGCATGGATATGCGCGCGCCCGACCGCACCGACACCAGCAGCGGGTTGGCGGTGGAGCCGAACTCGTGCCCGATGGCCTGCTCAAGCTCGGCGATGCGCTCGCGGACGGTCGCCGCCAGCCCCTCGGGCAGCGTATAGTCCCCGGCCAGGTAATCGCGGCAGACCTGCGTGGTGATGACGAACCCCGGAGGGACGGGCAGTCCCAGCCGCGTCATCTCGCAGAGATTGCTCCCCTTGCCGCCGAGCAGGTCGCCCATGGAGGCGTCCCCCTCGCTGAACCGGTAAACCATTTGCGCCGCCTGAGCCTGAACAACCATGGGCAAAGCTCCCTAAAAACTATCAAAACTCCCGGCAACCCCGCCCGCTAAGACACGCCCTCCAAAAAATACCGGTTCATGCATTATACCTGACGGCGCGAGGTAGGGAAAATTTGAGAGGCAATGCGGCATTCTCAACGTGTATTGGTGTTGGACGCGATTTGTCTGCTTGGCCCCGCCCCGTAGGGGCGCACAGCCCTCGGACACTCCCCGTCATTCCGGCGAAAGCCGGAATCCAGAGTGCCCTTGCAAATAGAATCCTTGCCGTTGCCGAACCTTCTGGATTCCGGCTTTCGCCGGAATGACGGGTTCTCCAAGAGAGTGTTTAATAAGTTCGGTTCACTGTCAAAGAGCGGGTTTCAGACGCATCCTCCGTTCCTGAGCAATCAGGGGTACGCCCCCACCCTAACCCTCCCCCGGAGGGAGAGGGGACTTTGGAAACACCCTCTTGCGGAATCATGGGTTTCCGGTAAGGGTAATGTTGCTGAGGATTTGCCGGTCGGCCGCGCTCATGGCTTGCAGGGCGATCAGGGCGTTTCTGGCTACTCTAATCCAGTGGTTCGCGGTTGCGATGGTAAAGGCCCGGTTGGGGTCGTAGTCGGCGGCTTCGCGGACGGCTTTCAGTCTGATGAATCTGTTGGCCAGGAGCCGTGCGTCGCGGGTCAGACTGGAGCGGTGCCGGTAGAGGCTTCTGGCTGCAAAGTTATGGCGCATCCGCCGGTAGGCGCCGGTCCAGTCCAGAGCGGCGGCGGCGTCCGCAGGCACACCGTGCTGAACGGCGGCGTTGCTGGCGTTGATTGCGTGGAATACTGCGTAGTAGGCGGTGCTGACGGCCCGGTGGATTGTTTCCCGCGATGGGCCGCCGGGGGCAGCGTTGTTGACGGCGGCGTCGGCGCTGTCGATGAGAGCGGCCGGTCGCAGCGGCGACGGCGGCTGGAACGGGACGGATGTCATGGCAAGCCGCCATCCGTGGTCAAGTAGGCGATTGCCGGCCAATAGTGTATATCCTCATCAAGCAGCAAATCTTGTATGTGAATGTCAAATTCGGTGGTGGCCCCTTCGTCGAGTGGCGGGCCGCCGGACTCGATATAGACCGTCATGTAGTTGACTTCGCGGCCTTTGCGGACAAAGAAGCTGCTCTCGATGCAGT
Source organism: Dehalococcoidia bacterium (assembly GCA_963664375.1). GTDB lineage: Bacteria > Chloroflexota > Dehalococcoidia > Lucifugimonadales > UBA3495 > VXOI01. The sequence goes on along the minus strand of OY761449.1, from coordinate 736,634 downwards.
CAATGCGGTAGCTGTCCCCAAAGTATTCGGAGAACTGTTCCCGTATCGTTCGTTCGACGATCTTGAGGGTGCGATTGGTTTCGTACATACCGGCGTTATCCTGCCCCGATTGATTTCAGCCGCAAATGCATGAACAGCCTGGTGGTTTGGCCCGGTCTAATTTGAGGGCATGCCCTCGATTCCCCGGAAAATCTCGGCTATGTCCAGCTCCAGCCCCGGCAGCGCCGCCGATTCGATACGCTCGCCTACGCCGCGAGTGTAGGCCGTCCGCCACTGGCCGCCCTCTTGACGCAGAACCTCGACATTGCGGGCTTGGATGGGAACCAGCCAGCACTCACGGACGTCGATCCGGGCGTAGTCGGCGAGCTTTCTTTCGATGTACGGACGGGTGTTACTGGGCGAGAGAATCTCCACCACCAAATCGGGGCCGCCTTCAATCTGGCCGCTTTGTCCGAGAATCTCAGCCCTTTCGTTGCTGACGAACAACAAGCCCGGCTGCCGCACTCGCAATGGGTTGCGCTGTATGACTACGTCCACGGGCGCGAACCAGACGCCACCCAGCCGGTTCTGGCGGACGAATTGCTTGACCGGGTCGTTGAGGTCGCTCAAAACCGTCTGGTGGAGCAAATTAGGGGCAGCGAACATAACCAGCACACCGTCAACTATTTCCTTGCGCTGTTTGATTTCCGGCCCCGCAAGATATTCTTCGTAGGTAATCAGCTTGGTTTGGGTGGTCATATTCCCTCCGGCCCTCTGCCGAGGCGAAAGTAAGAATCGTCAAACCGCACGGAGCATATCACGCGGGGCGCAGGCTGGCGTAGCGCTTGCCGGTTACCGACGGCTCGGCGGCCAGGTTGCGGCGGATGGTGGCCACCCGCTCGCCGTCCAGCCCCAGCGCGCCGCATACCGCGTCGTCCAGCGCCCGCCGCACCGGGTCGGCGGCGCGAGCGTGGCCTGGCGACACCCCACGGCGTAGCAGGCTAAGGAATTTCAGCGCTAGGGTATCAATTCCCGCAGGCTGAATTCAGTCCGGTTTTCGATTGAGTAGTATCGAGAGAACAAAGGGTGAGTTTGTGGCTGCATCGCTCGATGGGATGTGCTGCCTTTGTTCTCTGATCGACGCGGCCGCCAGACTAGCAGACCAATATACTCAACTTTCTTGGCATCACAATAGCCATAATAATCATACAAAGAAATCAGCCATTGGCAGAAAAACTTGCCGTTAGCCAACTGCTTATTAGCGTCGTCTCTATTGCCTGTTTTCTGCTCAATTATAAAAAGATACAGAATATCATCATCCATTTGCGCGATGATGGCATCGCACATTTTAGCTACGTGTTCGGTGGGGTTGCGGCTGAAAAACGCCAGCGGCCTATTGGGGGAGTTATCCAACGAGAAACCAAATGAATGCCTGTCTTTAGCGCGAATTTTCACATTGTCAATAAGAAGCCAATCACGACTTTCCCGACGCAAATGATAACACGGGTCGATGGAGTCTGTCAGCATACTAATCATCTATTCGGCTCTCTATTTTTTCCTGTATGCTGTAATATATGTCGTTGTTAACCGAGTTAGAATCTTTGATTACCTCATCGAAAGTCGTGGCGTAGATGCCATCGTCAGGCGTGATTTGGAACGGCGTGATGGTCTGCTCGTCGAACAGATATGCGCCAATTTTGTCAAGATGCAGAAGTTCATCGCCCGCATACTTATGTTTCTTTTGCAATTCCTTGGATTCATTCTCGCCGAGCATAATCAGAGAATTGAATTCGCGTATGATGTAGTCGCTGTGCGTGCTGATAACGACGTTCAGGCCGGCGTTGACCAGTCTAGCCAGCAACCGGGCTATCCTGAGCTGGTTTTCGGGGTGGATGTTGAGCTCCGGCTCGTCAATCATCAAAATGCCGCCGGGCTTAGCTTGATGCTCCAGATAGAACCATAACCCGAACAGACTTTTCACGACGCTGGAGGTCATGTGCAGCCCCATAGCTGCCGTTCGACGCCCATCCCGCCGGGCCTGATAGGGCTTGAATTCAATGTTGCCGGTACTACGGTCAACACTGTATGATCCACGAACTAATCCGCGCTTAAGACTCTCAGCGTGGGGGTGAAATTCCTCCGACTTTGAGCGTTGAATCTCTGTCATACTGTTGAGCCAGTTTATGTAATCGGCTATGGGCAATGCGTAACGCGAGTTAATGACATCTCGCAACAACTCGCCAATGTCTATATTGTCCCTGGAAGCATGGTGGAGCAACGCCGTGCGGCGGGTGCTCAGCTCGCGGAAAAACAGATGCAAGCCGCTGCGCTCGGCTGGCATCAGGAAAGCATCGCCAACCGAGCGAGAACGTTCCAGCCAGTCTTGACCGGCTAAGAGATTGAACTCTGCCTGTTCTAGTTGCTCTGACTTGGTATTAAACAGGAACCAGAGAGACCTCGACATTGCCTCGTTGAATTCTGATAAGGACGGTTTTTCGTCGTTATCTTCTATTAGATCATCGCCATCGTCCCTTAAATCTTGGTACCGTTCGTAGAAGTGATACAGGGAGTACATAGCCCAAGTTTTGCCGCTGTTGTTCCGTCCGCAAAAAATGGTTAGAGGTTTGTGAGTGAAGCTACCTTCGCGGATGCTGCCCAAGTTCTTTACGTCGAAAGTGAATTCAGGCAGATAGACGCTCATAACATTCACCTCCATCGCGATATAGGGACGCTATCCTGGCGGAATGCCCTGCCATCATGGGACAGACTTTCCTCTGTCATGAGTTCCTGTGTGCATAATAATCCTAGCGAAGCGTAGGCGAGTTGTCCAGCAGGCTGGGCCGATGTCCCGGGCAATTGTGTCTCGATCGAACCGGACTTGCCAGTGTGCGGCATTCCTCTGAAAGCGAGAGACCGGCGGCCACGGCGACATCGGCCAGGTTTTCGATTCCGGGCAGGCGCTTGTCGGCGTCGCCGATGGCCTCGGCCCGCTTGGCGCTGCTCTGCCCGTGCTCGGACTCCACGGCGACCCGCGCCGGGCCAATTCGCACCTCGACGTCGACGCGGCGGTTGCCGGGATGCATGACCTCCGGCCTGGCGTCCAGGCCCCGGGCTCGCAGCTCGTCGGCCAGCCGCACGTTGAGGGTCTGCTCGTGTTCTCTGGTGGTCATTGGAATTGCGGGCTTCCGGTAAGGGTGATGTTGCTGAGGATTTGCCGGTCGTCCGCGCTCATGGCTTGCAGGGCGCTCAGGGCGTTTCTGGCTACTCTAATCCAGAGATTCGCGTCATCGGTGGTGAGGGATTGTGTGGGGTCGTAGTCAGCGGTTTCGCGGACTGCTTTCAGTCCGATGAACCCGTTGGCCAAGGCGCGTGCATAGCTTGTCAAGCGGGGGAGGTTTTGCTCCAGGCTTCTGGCTGCAAAGTTATGGCGCATCCGCCGGTAAGTGTCGGTCCAAGCCTAGGCGGCGGCGGCGTCCGTGGGGACGCCGTGCTGGACGGCGGCGTTGCTGGCGCTGATTGCGTGGAATACTGCGTAGTAGGCGGTGCTGATAGCCCGGTGTATTGTTTCGCGCGATGGGCCGCCGGGGACAGCGTTGTTGACGGCGGCGTCGGCGCTGTCGATGAGAGCGGCCGGTCGCAGCGGCGACGGCGGCTGGAACCGGGCGGTTGTCATGGCAAGCTGCCGTCCTTGGCCAAGTAGGCGATGGCTGGCCACGAGCTTATGCTTACATTTTGGTCAATCAGCAACAGGTGAATGTGAAGGTCAAACTCGCTGGTGGCCCCTACGTCGAGTGGCGGGCCGCCGGACTCGATAAAGACCCTCATGTAGTTGACTTCGCGGCCTTTGCGGACGAAGAAACTGCTCTCGATGCTGTCAATGCGGTAGCCGTCTCCAAAGTATTTGGGGAACTGTTCCCGTATCGTTTGTTCGACGATCTTGAGGGTGGGATTGGTTTCGTACATAGCGGCGTTATCCTGCCCTGTACCCTGTATTTGGCATGGGGGTGGGAGATTTCACTCCCACCTCCTTTTCCCCTCCGTGGGAGGGTTAGCGCGGGGGTGAAATCCACGCGACCACGCCCTAAATTTCGCGGAAGGCTGGCTCCACGTCCTCCAGGTAGAACTTGTTCTGCCACAGCTCGTCCAGGTACGCCTGCTCATCGTCGGTCAACGCTGGCGTGTCCACGGCGGCGGTGTACTCTTGCAGTTCATCCATCTTGGTGAAATTGGGCAGCACCGAGACGATTTGCGACTTTTTCAGCACGAACTGGAGGGCCGACTGCGCCATGGTGCGCGAGTCCTCCTGCGCCAGGAACCTGACGCGCTCCACCTTGGCCAGCGCCTCGCGCATCCACTCAGCGCGGCGGAAAGCGCGGTGGTCCGAGGGATCGAACTCCGGCACCTCGGTGAACTCGCCGGTCAGCGTGTTTGACGCATGCGGCACCCGCGACAGCAGGCCGACCTCGCACTCCTCGGCGATGGGGAAAAAGTCGATGGCCGGCTCCATCTCCAGGATGCTGTAAATGATTTGCAGGCTCTCCACCTGCCGCTCCCGCATGGACATCTCGCCCTCCTCGAACCAGCCGATGTCCGGGCCAAGGGCGACGCCGAAATGCCGTATCTTGCCCTCGAACTTGAGCTGCTCCAGCGTCTCGAACAGCTCGTCGCGCTCCAGGGCCTCGACACGCGGGTTGTGGACCTGATACAGGTCGATGTAGTCGGTGTCCAACCGCCGCAGGCTCTGCTCGCAGGCGAACTTGACGAACTCGCGGTCGAACTTCTGCGGGCGCTCGCGGTGCCCGTCCCGGGGCGTCGGATCGTAGATGTCATAGCCGAACTTGGTGGCGATGACGATGTCGTTGCGCTTGTGCCCCAGCACTTTGGCCAGGATTTCCTCCCCGTATCCGTCACCGTAGGTATCGGCGGTGTCGAAGAAGTTGATGCCCAGCTCCACCGCGTTCTCCAGCAGCGCGGCCCGCTCGGCGTCCTCCAGCTTGCCCCACCAGTTGGTGGCCACGGTCCACACCCCGAACCCCACCTCCGACAGGACAAGATCAGTGCGCGGCAACTGTCTGAATTTCATAGTGGCTGACCTCTACTATGTCAAATTGAAAGCTAAGGAATCGCGGGATGCAGTTCGCGGACTGATTCGGACAGGTCCCCGGCAACGTCGATGTCGCTGGTCGTGTAGCCGAAAATCCCCGCATGAGACGGATCATTACGCTGGCCCAGTAGGAGAAACCGCAATTGAACTCTTGTAACAAATTGATTCGCCAGCCGTATGTTTATCACCGCGAACCTCCCTCCGGGACGAATGTCGAACCCTTTGTCCGCGAGAGATGCGCGCACCCCTGACATCTGTATCCCTCTGTCCGTGTCATGGAAATATTCCAGCCAGTTTGTGGAGAGAAATCGCTCCTCACCCCGGAGAATAAATGCGTCCGAAGAGAGAATCCCACCCGACACCATGCGAGGGCGGCAATAGCGCGCTAAATTGTGTTCGGGGAGCAGTTCTATGTTCCCTGTTGGCTGAGACGCCAAGAAAGCAACCCCTCCTGCACGAAAACCTTTGCCAGCGTGAATCGATCAGTGAAATTCTTTCGTTCTCCAATAGCGACACGCTCGCCGCTCCTTTTCCTGGCGGTAAACATTACTTGCTCCCCGTCAAGGAACCAGATGCTGGCGCTCCGTTTATCAGGAAACCACCGCCATTCGCCAACGACCCATCCCTCCGGCGAACAGGCGAGGCCAACCTTGCTGTCCGATTTAACGCTGGTGAAGAACTCGAAGAATCCCCTCGCGCTTTCGTCGGTCGCGGGCGATTCTCCCGGATCCAAGTCTTCGTCGGACGCCAGATAGTCCAGCCGGTCGGCCAGCTCTCCCTCGCCCATTTCCCGGAGACGGGCCGAAATCTCAGCGATGGTGGTACTTGACGCAAGCGCCATCCCGCAAAAACTCCTTTACGTCGACTCGGCCAGCCAGCGGCCCAGGCCCTCAATGAACTGGTCGCGCACCCCGCTGCTTTCGCCGCAGAACTCCCGGATGACCTGCTCCTTGAACTCCTGCGGGTCCCGGCCATCCGGCACCGGCAGCGTGTCGATGGGATCGCAGGCGATGGTCATATCGGCTCCGGCTGCGAACTCCCGGTTCACTGGCATCCCCAGCGGCGCCGCGCTGCTCGGCCAGGTGGCGTCCACCATCGCCGGACCATCAGGCGTGCTCAGCCGGAGATACGTGTGCACGTCCGGCACCGGACTCTCGGCGACCAGCTTGCGTAATTCCTCCGGGAAATGGCCGGTGTTTTCCGGTGTGAACCGGTGTGTGACCATGACCAACGTCGTTTCCAGCCCCAGTTCGCGGAAAATGTCCGCCAACAGGTAGTGCTTGCCCGAGCAGGTTCCCTGCCACTCCCCGACGATGGCCTCCGGACGGCGCGAACTGGCCCGGCGGTACGGCATATCCCGCACCAGCGCAAAAGCCCGCTCCGCCGTCAGCGGCTTGTCATCGGCCAGCAGCCCGCGCCGGCGGCTCTCTTTTTCCAGTAGGGATATCAGGCTGCTCATAATCCCCTTACCTACGCTGTATTGGGCGAGGCTGCCCTGCGTCATTGAGCAACTCCGGTTTGATGGGTGGGTTGGCTGGCATCCTTTCCTGTTGAGGCAGGTATCTCGAGTGTTGTCGCCTGAATTCGATGTCCGTCATCCTGCCCTTGGCCTGATTGCAAGCGATACAAGCCAACTGGTAGTTACGTATGTTGTCCTGTCCTCCACGAGCTTTCGGCACCATGTGTTCAATTTCCAGCTCATCATACCCGAACCCATTACCGCAATAGACACACTTGCCTTGCTGGTAATCGAACAACAAGCGCTTGTCTTGGGCTTTTCTATCTTCCTCCAAGAAAGCGATGCGCTCAGCGAAGGTGTCGGCTCCGACTGAAACACCCTCGCCGAGATTTTGCTGCCTCCCATCTGATTCTCGGTTTTCTTTGCCCTCTCCCACGCTTTCCTTGCCTTCCTTGAAACAATCAAGGCAGACATCGAACCTTGCGTTTTTGTACACGCGACGGCATTGAGGACACTCATTGATAACGCCGTCTTGGCTATCCCGCCAGTGTTCGCGACAGAGAACCCAAGTTCTCTGTACGTACCTGCGGCAGAATTGCGCCTTGCAGATATTGGGGGTTGTTCCAGTCTCTCCCTGCCCTCGTGAATCGCACCCGCGGCAGAGTTCGTAGCTTGCGTTTTTGTACACGCCGCACTGAGGGCATTTATTGATCACCCTGTCTTGCTCTTCCTGCCAGTGCCTGCGGCACAGGTAATGGTCTCCCGGAATTTTCTCGTTGCAGGATTGCTCCTTGCAGACGTTTGCCGTTGTCATAGCTACCTCTTGCATCTAGGCTGCTACCCAGCCACTACGGCGAGGCCCAGGCTGCCCTTGATGGCGTCCACCTGCGCCCGGAATTCCCCGTCCGTCAGCACTGGTTCCATCCGGCCCAGCGGCACGTCTGCCAGTATCTCCACCCACGAGGTGCAGCCGCTGTATTCGGGAATCCACGGCACCGTGACCGGCCTCTCCAGCCGGTAGGCCCGCAGCAGCATCACCGACAGCGGCAGCATGGGCTTCCAGCGCAGCCGCGACTGGGCGTAATCGGTGGTCCAGATGTAGTGCGGGGCCAGGTCGTCAACCTTGCCCTGGTCCTCCAACTCCAGCACCTCATCGGCCCTGGCAAAGTGGGTAAACGTAATCTGCTTGTCGTCCCTGGGCCGTTCCAGCAACGTTTCCAGCGCCGGTTGATGCTCGGTGCGCAGCAGGTCGGCCTTCTGGTGCTCATAGGTCGGGTAAAGCAGGAACTCGCGGTGTATCACCCGGAAATCCTTGCCGTCCTCGTGTATCCCGCCCTTGCGCAGCAGCAGTATCTGCTCGCCCCGGCCGATGGCCTCGCAGGTGATGGCCCATTCCTTGAGGGCCATCTGGCACTTGTCGGGAGTGGTCATGGCGTCAGTCCTCCGTGCCTCGTGCTGTGGGCGCGAATCGCCCCGTCCGGTTCAGGAAATGGTATCACAGCCCGCTGGCCGTCACTTGCCCCGGCTACAGAACTCCGAGTAGTCCGGCACGTCCTCGCCCAGCACGTAGAACCAGAAGTAGGTGCCGGTATCGCCCATATACTTGAACTGCTTACGCACGTCCTTGAGCGCGGCGTAAAAGTTCTCGTGAGACCGCATGTAGTTGGCGATGCCGCCGTACTCCTCGTCCAGCTCGATCAGCCGCTGCGCGTTATGCACCGTGGCCGCGATCTTGCGGCGGTTGCGCACGATGGCGGTGTCGGCGGCCAGCGCGTCGATCTCCGGCTCACCCATGGCCGCGACCGCAGCAACATCGAACCCCTTGAATCCGGCCTGGAACCCCGGCCACTTGCCGGTGACCACCTGCCACGACAGCCCGCTCTGGAACACGGCCTTGGTCATCACCTCCAGGTAGTCGTTCAAGCTCTGCGGGACGATCTGCTCCGGCGCTTCCGGGTGCGAATGCGCTTCGGGATGTGCGTGATCGGTGGTCATATAAACGTCTCCCGGCGGTTCAGCATCTTTCTGAGGTTGGCGGTGGTGACCTGCGCTACTTCCTCCACCGACAGGCCCTTGACCTCTGCGAGACATTGGGCCACCTCGGCCACGTGGCGCGGCTCGGTCCAGTTGTGGCGGTATTTCTTGAACGGCTGCGGGTAGGCGTCGGTCTCCAGCACGATGTTCTCCAGCGGGACGGCCCGCGCCGCCTCCTGCACCTCCGGCAGGCGGGTCAGCGGGCGCGCCAGCGAGATGTAGAAACCGCAGTCGATGGCCTCCCGCGCCGTGGCCTCGTCGGCCTGGAAATAGTGCATGGCGCCGCCCACGTCGCCCGCCTGTTCCTCCCGCAGCACCTGGAAGCATGCGGAATGCGCCTCCCGCGAGTGGAATATGATCGGCATGCCCAGGCTCTTGGCTAGCCGGATATGCGCCCGGAACACCTGGTCCTGCACCGCGTGGTCGGGCGACTCCGGCAGGTAGTCCAGCCCCACCTCGCTGATGCACACTACCTTGGGCATCTGCGCCAGCCGCTCCAGCTCGGCGTACACCGCGTCGTCCACCCGCTCCCAGGCCTGGCAAGGGTGAATCCCCACACCGGCATAAAACGCGCCATGCCGCTCGGCCAGCCCGATGCACGCCCGCGTGGATTCCAGCGTCGTCCCCGCCAGCAGCACCGACGTCACGCCCGCCTCGGCGGCCCGCTCCAGGATGCCGGGCAGCTCCGCTTCGTCATACTGGTCCAGGTGCGTGTGGCAGTCGCCAAAGGTCAGCGGCGTGGTCATAACGGGCGCTCCTGATGACTACGATTGATGGTAGAATCATATAGACGCAAAAGGAACGCGGTCAACTTGGCAAAGCTGGCTTGGCAGACACGAGGGACGCAAGATGCCGGACACTTACACGCTTGGCCTGAAAAACTTCCGGTCGATTGAGGACGCAACAGTCGAAATCTCGCCGCTAACGGTAGTCTACGGGCCGAACGGTTCGGGAAAGTCGTCGCTGATTTACGGCCTGCTGACGCTGCGGAATTTTCTTACCAATCCCAATCAGAACCTACCTAACCTCTTTGCCTATCCTTCAATTTCTCTTGGTGGTTACCAAGAGGTGGTGCATCGTCACGACACTGATAATTCCGTAAGCCTTTTGCTTAGCGTGGTTAGTTCTAGCGAACTATCATCTTGGTTCGCATTAGCGATGAATGAATCCGAAGCAGCATTATCCATGTGGTTCCCTGAAGAAAGTTTTCGTAAAGACGAAAGAATTGTTTCTTGGCCGTCTTACCTGGACATGGCGATAGCAATCCCTTATCAAGCAAACCAACAGGTTGACCGCGCCTTTAGTCTCGTTGATCGTACCCCCGCACGGTTAGAGCAAATGGAAATGGAGAAATCCCCAATTGCAGGCACATTATCTTGGAATGGAATGGCAGTAACCGCTCGACTGAAAGATCCATTTCTCTCCAATGTTATCTTCCATGAAGTTATCGGACAGCTAATGGAGAGAGCCAACTTGGTGTTGGAAATTGCTAGGCAAACCGGGTTCGCTCCCCTTAGCCGAGGTTTTTCTAAACCAGCGCACAATTTGGTTCATGTGTCGCCAGTTCTGGGGACCGAAGATGAGGTTGCTTCTTTGCTCGCCGGATCAACTGACCGATTTTTGGTATACGAGATCAGCAGATTCGTCGAGAAAATCGCAAACCGTCGGATTCAGACACAGTCTCAGATTGGCACATCCATGTTCACCATTGATTCCATACCCATCGGCAAAGGAGTGCCCGCCTCCATCGTCAATGAAGGCTTCGGTATTAACCAACTCGTCTACATGCTGGCCATTTGCCTCTACCCACGCTACAAGATTGTGGCGATAGAGGAGCCGGAAATCCACCTGCACCCATCCATGGTGCGCGAACTGGCGATTGCGCTGGCCGAGATAGCCGTGGAAAAGGATCGCAGGCTGATTGTGTCAACCCACAGCGAGACCTTTGTCGTTGCCCTGCTGTCCCAAATCGCGGCAGGCAAAATCAAGACCGACGATGTGTCGTTCGTCTTGGCCGAAAACCCCAACGGCAGCACCGTTCTGACGCAGCAAAAGGCGAACCGCAACGGCCAGATAGAGGGCGGCCTGCGCGCTTTCATGGCGTCGGAGGCGAAAGACCTGGTGGACTTCCTGGGACTGTCCGGCGAGTAGGGCATACCAACGTGATCCTGGTAATCAATGAATGGATTTTCCATGATCTGCTCGGCGACAATGGGCTTGAGGCTTACGCAGAGGCCGATAGGTTCATACGGAAACTGTTCCAGTCTGATGATTGGATAGTCATGCCATCTGAACAGCGCTGGAAAAGCAAGGCTTACCAGCTCATGACCTCCCCCGCGCCCAGCCTGAGACAGGTCAGCCAATTGTTTCACCGGCTATTGAGGGACTCGAACAGGTGCATCATCGTCAACCCCGAAGACATTCCGGTGACGCCGGAAGGCGGGTATGATTGGGCGCCACCCGAAGACGTCTATCTCGTCGAGGCATACGTTGCATCCAACGCGGACTTGCTGGTAACGACCGACGAGACACTGTTCCAAGCCATTGCCGAGCACGGACAATTCCTATGCCGACTGAGAGGCGAATTCTTGGCCGCCTACGGTACTGGGGTTTAGGAGAAAAGCCTTACCCAACCGCATTTCCCCTACGAATCTCGTTGACACCCCTGCGGCGCGCTGCTACCATAATTGTTGACTCTTAACGTCAACAATGTTAGCCTTCACGCTGGTTGCCACAGGCGCGGCAGCCGGCGTTTTTGACGACACCCGCACGGGGCGGCTCCCGCGCGGTATTTCTGCCCTTGCAAGGAGCAGCCAATGACCACGCCCAGGGTCATTTCCCGCGACACCACCGCCACCGAGCTGGACTCCGACTACAAGTGGGGGTTCACCATCGACATCGACTCCGACCTGGCCCCCAAGGGGCTCAGCGAGGACGTCGTGCGCCTCATCTCCGCCAAGAAGGAAGAGCCGGAGTGGATGCTGGAATGGCGGCTCAAGGCCTTCCGGCACTGGCAGCGGCTCCAGTACCAGGAGCCGGCTTGGGCCAACATCCACCACGAGCCCATCGACTACCAGGACATCTACTACTACGCCGCGCCGTCCACCAAGGACGCGCCCAAGAGCCTGGACGAGGTGGACCCGGAGGTGCTGGAGGCCTTCGAGAAGCTGGGCATTCCCCTCCAGGAGCGCGAGCGGCTGGCCGGCGTGGCCGTGGACGCCGTGCTGGACAGCGTGTCCGTCGCCACCACCTACCAGGACATGCTGGAGAAGGAAGGCATCATTTTTTGCTCCATGAGCGAGGCGGTTAAGAACCACCCCGAGCTGGTGCAGAAGTATCTCGGCTCCGTGGTGCCCTACACCGACAACTTTTTTGCCACGCTCAACTCGGCGGTGTTCAGCGACGGCTCTTTCGCCTACATCCCCAAGGGCGTGCGCTGTCCCATCGAGCTGATGACCTACTTCCGCATCAACCAGGCCGATTCCGGCCAGTTCGAGCGGACGCTCATCGTCTGCGAGGAGGGCGCCTACGTCAGCTACCTCGAAGGCTGCACCGCTCCGGCCCGCAAGGCCCACCAGCTCCACGCCGCCGTGGTCGAACTGGTGGCGCTGGACGACGCCGAAATCAAGTATTCGACGCTCCAGAACTGGTTCCCCGGCGACAAGGACGGGCAGGGCGGCGTCTACAACTTCGTCACCAAGCGGGGCCTCGCCAGCGGGCGCAACTCCAAGATTTCCTGGACGCAGGTGGAGACCGGCTCGGCCATCACCTGGAAGTATCCCAGCGTCATACTGCAGGGCGACAACTCCACCGGCGAGTTCTACTCGGTGGCCCTGGTCAACCGCTACCAGCAGGCCGACACCGGCACCAAGATGATTCACCAGGGCAAGAACACCCGCAGCACCATCGTGGCCAAGGGCATTTCAGCCGGGCAGGGCAACGCCACCTACCGCGGGCTGGTCAAGATGATGCCCACCGCCGACGGCGCCAGGAATTTCACCCAGTGCGACTCCCTGCTCATCGGCGACCAGTGCGGCGCCCATACCGTCCCGTACATCGAGGTCAAGAACCCCACGGCCCAACTTGAGCACGAGGCGACCACCAGCAAGGTCAGCGACGACCAGCTCTTCTACTGCCTGCAACGGGGCATGTCGGCGGAGGACGCCAACTTCATGATCGTCAACGGCTTCTGCCGCGGCATCTTCCAGGAACTCCCCTTCGAGTTCGCCATGGAGGCGTCGCAACTGCTCAAAGTAAGCCTGGAAGGGACGGTGGGTTAGGGCAGAAAGACCCGGGAAAGGAACCAATTATGCTGCATACATACCACGGCACGGTCAACAAAGACGGCACTATCAGCTTGCTTGAGATGGTTGAACTGCCAGAAGGGTTTGAAGTCTTTGTCGTCCTGGACAATGACTCGTACATTGAGCTGTTAAAAGCGAATGGCAGCGGTTACTCAGAGGAGCGGCTCAGAGCAGAGATCGAAGAAGGTAAATATTGGGCCCGCGTATTGAAAGATCTGCCATCGTTATAGCCCGATTCCCATTCACTGACCTGACAGGATCGATAGATCGCCCAACCCTTGTGTTGGCAAATGCAGGATTAGGCGACTGGGTTCTGGGTCAAATTACCACCAATCGCGAAATTGACGATTTGGCGATCGAGTTGACCAACGACAGCTTGTCCGAAGGTTTTCTTCTCGAGGTTAGTTACTACCGGCCCAACAAGCTGTTCACCGCAAGCGAGGACCTTATCATCAGGCCAGTTGCCAGGCTGAAACCAGAAGTTTTCAACCGCCTGCTCGATGCCACCATGGACATCCTAAACTCGAACCGGATGCGACAATGACCGACAACAACCCGCTGCTCTCCGTTCGCGGCCTCCGCGCCTCGGCGGGCGATCTCGATATCCTGAACGGCGTCGACCTCGAGGTCTACGCTGGCGAAGTCCACGCCATCATGGGGCCCAACGGCTCCGGCAAAAGCACCTTCGCCAACGTCCTGGCTGGCCGCCCCGACTACACCGTCACCGCTGGCAAGGCCATCTATGACGGCGAGGACCTGCTGTCCCTGGAACCCGAAATCCGCGCCCGCATGGGCGTGTTCCTCGCTTTCCAGTACCCCGTCGAGTTGCCCGGCGTCCGGGCCTGGCAGTTCCTCAAGGCCGGTGTCGACGCCCGCCGCGTCCACAACGGCGAAGAGGAAATGTCGGCCCGCGAGTTCCAGCGCCTGCTCGACGCCAAGGTCAAGCAGGTGGAGATCGACCCAGAGCTGGTCCGCCGCGCCGTCAACGAGGGATTCTCCGGCGGCGAGAAGAAGCGCAACGAAATCCTGCAAATGGCCGTCCTTGAACCCCGCCTGGCCCTGCTGGACGAGACCGACTCCGGCTTGGACATCGACGCCCTGCGCATAGTGTCCGACGGCGTGAACAAGCTGCGCTCCGAGGACAACGCCATGGTGCTGGTCACCCACTACCAGCGCATGCTCGACTACGTCCGCCCCGACAAGGTGCACGTCCTCCTCGACGGCCGCATCGTCCGCTCCGGCGGCCCTGAGATGGCTCTGGAGCTGGAGGAAAAGGGCTACGACTGGATCCGGGAGGAAGTAGGCGCCAGCGAATAGCGCTCTGGCCGCTGTAGAGTGAAATGACCACCAGAACCATCAGCAACCACCGCTACCACGAAGACCACCTGGCCCTCGCCGCCGCCAGCCCCGGCCCGGCGTGGCTCGCTGACCTGCGCGCCGCTGGCTGGGAGCGGTTCAGCGAGCTGGGCTTTCCTACCGCCCGGCGCGGCAACGAGCGCTGGAAGTACACCGCCGTCGCGCCCATTTCCCGTGTGGGTTTCGCCTATCCGCAAATTGGCACGGCTGGCTCCGTAGGGGCGCCCCTTGTGGGCGCCCACGAGGGGCGCCCCTACATTCCTGAGGACGGCTGGACAATTGCGCAAAGTGCGATCCCCGATGGGGACGATACAATCCGCCAGCATCTCGGCAGCCTTGCGCCGATGGACGACGACGGCTTTACCGCCCTGAACACCGCGTTCCTGCGCGACGTTGCCATTGTACGAGTTCCCGACGGCGCAGATGGACCGCTGGCCGTCCACGTCAACCACGGCGGCCTGCCCGGCCTTGACGGAGAGCAGCAGTACGCTCGCCACCCCCGCACGCTTATCCTCGCTGGCCGCAACGCCAACCTCACCGTCGTTGAGACGTACACCGGCCCGCGCGGCCCCCGGTATTTCACCAACGCCGTCACCGAGATCGTCGTTGGCGAGGGCGCTGCCGTCGACCACTACCGGCTGCTGGACGAAAGCCCGGCAGCGTTCCACGTCGGCACCACGCGGGTTCACCAGCAGCGCGACAGCAGCTTTAGCTCGGCGTCATTCGCGCTAGGAACGGAGCTGGCCCGCAACGATTTCGCGGTGACACTGGACGGTCCCGGCGCATTCTGCTCGCTCAACGGCCTGTACTACACCGGGCAGGGCCAGCACATCGACAACCTCATCAGCATCGACCACGCGCAGCC
This sequence comes from Dehalococcoidia bacterium, assembly GCA_963664375.1. Lineage (GTDB taxonomy): Bacteria > Chloroflexota > Dehalococcoidia > Lucifugimonadales > UBA3495 > VXOI01. The sequence continues at coordinate 721,533 of OY761449.1, read as the reverse complement.
CCACTGCACCAGCCGCCTGAACTACAAGGGCATACTCGACGGCAACTCGCGGGCCGTGTTCGGCGGCGAGGTGATGGTGCGCCGCAACGCCCAGAAGAGCGACGCCCAGCAGACCGACAAGAACCTGCTCCTGTCCGAGGACGCCGAGGTAGACAGCAAGCCCAGCCTGATGATCTACGCCGACGACGTGCAGTGCGCCCACGGCGCAACCGCCGGGCAGATCGACGCCCAGACGCTGTTCTACCTGCGCAGCCGCGGCCTCGACCTTGAGACCGCGAGCCGGATGCTGGTGCAGGCGTTCGCCAGGGAGATTGTGGACACCGTCAAGCCTGAAACTCTGCGCAGCTACCTTGAATCTCTGTTCGACCGTTCCATCGCCGTCAAGAGCCTTCCGGTGGTCTTCGCGGCGCCATAGTCATTCCCTCTCCCCCAGGGAGAGGGTTAGGGTGAGGGAGAAATTCAGATGTCCTCCGTTTTCGATGCGGAAAGAGTCCGGGCCGATTTCCCCGTGCTGCAACAGCAGGTCAACGGCAGGCCGCTGGTCTACCTCGACAACGGCGCAACCTCCCAGAAACCGCAGGCCGTCATCGACGAGCTGGTGCGCTATTACAGCACCGAGAACGCCAACGTCCACCGGGGCGTCCACACCCTCAGCCAGAACGCCACCGAGGACTACGAGGGCGCCCGCGCCAAGGTCAAGCGGCTGCTGAACGCCGCCGACGACCACGAAATCGTGTTCACCCGCGGCACCACGGACAGTATCAACATCGTCGCCCAGTCCTTCGGAAAGCAGAGCCTCGGCCCCGGCGACGAGGTCATCGTCTCCAACATGGAGCATCACTCCAACATCGTCCCATGGCAGATGCTCCGCGAGGAAAAGGGCGTCGTCCTCCGCGTCGTGCCTATCGACGAGTCCGGCGAGCTGCTGATGGACGAATACGAGCGGATGCTGTCGCCGCGCACCAAGCTGGTGTCCATCACCCACGTCTCCAACGCCCTCGGCACCATCCTGCCCGTCGAGCAGATTATCGGCATGGCCCACGCGCAGGGCATACCCGTGATGCTCGACGGCGCCCAGGCCGTGCCCCACATGGCCGTGGACGTCCAGCAACTTGACTGCGACTTCTACGTCTTTTCCGGCCACAAGCTGTTCGGCCCCACGGGCACCGGCGTCCTCTATGGCAAGGCGGAACTGCTGGAGACCATGCCGCCGGTCCAAGGCGGCGGCGATATGATCAAGTCGGTCACTTTCGAGCGCACCATTTACAACGACCTGCCTTACAAGTTCGAGGCAGGCACGCCCAACATCGCTGGCGCTATCGGCCTCGGCGCAGCCATCGACTACGTGCAGTCCGTCGGCTACGACTCATTCGCCGCCTACGAGGACGAACTGCTGGAGTACGGCACCAAGGCGCTGGAGTCCATCGAGGGACTGCGCATCATCGGCACCGCGCCCCGCAAGGCGGGCATCCTGTCATTCGTCATGGAAAACGTGCATCCCCACGACATCGGCACCATCCTGGACACCGAGGGCGTCGCCGTCCGCACCGGCCACCACTGCGCCCAGCCGGTGATGCAGCGGTTCCAGATTCCCGCCACCGTCCGCGCTTCCATGGCCATGTACAATACTAAGGAAGACATCGACGCCCTCGTCAGGGCCATCGACCGGGTAATCGAGGTTTTTTCATAGTAGCCACTGCTCCCTCTCCCTCCGGGAGAGGGTTAGGGTGAGGGCGTCCCTCTCAGCCAACCACTGACAACGAGCTACTGTACACAGAACAGAGGAACGTAATGTCCGGACTCAGCGACCTCTACCAGGAAATCCTCCTGGAGCACAACAGCAAGCCCCGCAATTTCCGCAAGGTGGAAGACGCCAGCGCTACCGTCGAGGGCTACAACCCCCTCTGCGGCGACCAGATAACCCTGTACCTAAAGGTCGTTGGCGATACGGTGGAAGACGTGGGCTTCCAGGGCGTCGGATGCGCCATCTCCCGCGCCTCCGCCTCCATGATGACCCAGAGCATCAAGGGCCGGAGCCTCGACGACGCTCAGGTAATCTTTGACGCCTTCCACAACATGATCACCCACCCAAACGAGGAACCAGACTACGACACGCTGGGCGACCTTGAGACCCTGGCTGGCGTGAACGAATACCCCACCCGAATCAAGTGCGCCGTCCTGGCCTGGCACACCATGCGCTCCGCCCTAAGCGGCAACGGCGACATGGTCACGACTGAGTAGCAAGGTACTGCATAGCCCGCCAACGGGGTGTCAGCGGATGGCGTGATCTCACTCAATTCTGAGGTGATTTCAGATGGCCACTGCCAAGGACAGAAAGGCGCGAACGGAGTTCGCAGAACGCGCCATTGCAAAGGTAAAAGAAAAGCTGGCGATGGACAAGTTGCATTGCCAACTGTGTGGAATCCATGATTGGCAATTGGAAAAGAGCCCGGCTTTTGTGACGCTGTGGGATGTCGAATTAGGCAAGGCGTCTATCTTTTCGGGTTCTCCAGCAACCGGGCTTCCCCTGATCGCACTTACCTGCAAGAATTGTGGGAACACACTGTTCGTAAATGCTATGGTTTTGGGGCTGAGCGATTTGATAGAGGGTGACCGGCCAAAGCATGACTGATCCAGATTTTAGAGAGGAACTGACTGCGACGTTTGAGGTTCAGTTTTCTCCCGAATCCCGCCGCCTTGTGGCGATGTCCCCTGCCGAGCTGCGCATCAGGAGCGTATACAACCACCTTACTACCTTTGGCGTTGCCTGCCTGGGCATGTTCGTCCCGCTTTTGGCGATGCTTGTGGTGCCGTCTCCCTGTATTCCCCACTTTCAGGCCTACCTTGCAAGCGCTGTTGTGATAGGCGCTATTGCCGTGATATGTCTCGGTTTCGCATTTTGGGGGAACAGGCGAGAGGAGAAAATTCGCGCCCGTCAATAGTAAGGAACAAAACCCGGAACACGGCGTTATTTTTGAGTCCCGAGACTGGAACATTGCCGCAAACGTCATGACCCAGATGCCAGGCCCAGCATTCGACGGCCTTTACGGGCAGATGATCATGGACCACTACCGCGCCCCGCGGAACCGTGATCCGCTGCCCGCGCCCACCCTTGCGGCCTACGAACTCAACCCGTTCTGCGGCGACCTCATCGACCTGCAACTGCTCCTTGACGGCAGCGGGGCGGTGGATGACGTATATGCCAACAGCGAGGGCTGCTCCATCATCCAGGCGTCGGCGTCCATGATGTCCGAGGCGGTCAAGGGCAAGACCGCCGAGGAAATGGCCGACCTCTCTACCCGGTTCAAGGCCTTTCTCCGCGACCGCGGCGCCGACACCACGTCCGCCCCGCCCCCGGAACTGGGAGACCTCGGCGCACTGGGAGTGGTCCGGCAGTACCCCGTCCGCGTCAAGTGCGCCCTCCTCCCCTGGACCGCCCTCGAGCAGGCCATCAGGGGCTCACGGTGATACGAACCGCCTGCCGGGAGTTTGGCAATTCTTCTTTGATTCGGCATTCTCACAGTGTGTTGGTATTGGACGCGATTTGTCTGCCTTGTCCGTGCCGCGTAGGGGCGCACAGCCGTGCGCCCGTGTCTGCGCAGGAGAGAATTGTGGTGGAACCGGGGGCCAGGGCGCACGGCTGTGCGCCCCTACATGGGAATACCAGCGCGTGTTGGAGATACCTTTGATTTTCAAAAGTTGACACCGCCGAATCGAATACATATAATCGGCCTAGCAGGGACACACCTGCGCCTTCCCTCCACGCGCCTCCCTTGCGGTTCTCTCCGATTGCAATCGCACCCACGAAGGCGGCGATCGCGTTCCCTGCACTTCCACAACGTTCGCAGCGCGGTTAAATGCCTACAAAGTTTATATTCGTTACCGGCGGCGTCGTTAGCTCATTGGGCAAGGGCATCTGTGTCGCATCCGTTGGCCGCATCCTGAAAAGCCGCGGCCTCAGCGTTTCAGTGTTAAAGCTCGACCCCTACCTGAACGTCGACCCCGGCACTATGTCGCCGTACCAGCACGGCGAGGTATTCGTCACCCATGACGGCGGCGAGACCGACCTGGACCTGGGCCACTACGAGCGGTTCATCGATCTGGAGCTCACCCGCAGCTCCAATCTCACCGCTGGCGACATCTACATGAACCTCATCGCCAAGGAGCGCCGCGGCGACTTCCTCGGCGGGACGATACAGTCCGTGCCCCACGTGACCAATGACATCAAAGAACGCATCCTCCGGCTAGCAGACGAGTCGGGGGCGGAGGTGATCGTCGTCGAAGTCGGCGGCACCGTCGGAGACATCGAGGGCCTCCCTTTCCTGGAGGCCATCCGGCAGATGCGAAACCACGTCGGCCGCGATAACGTCTACTACATCCACCTGACCCTCCTCCCCTACCTCTCCGCAGCCCAGGAACTCAAGACTAAGCCCACCCAGCACAGCGTCAAGGAACTCCGCGCCATCGGCATACAGCCCGACGCCATCATCTGCCGCAGCGATCAGCCCGTCCCTGACGGCATCTGCGAAAAGATTTCCTCATTCTGCGACGTTCCCAGCGAGGCGGTGATCCCGCTGGAGACGGTGGAGAACGTGTACAGCGTGCCCCTGGTGCTGGAGCAAGCGGGACTGGGCGACATTATGCTGGACACACTGGGCCTGCGCAGCTACCGGCGCGTGCCGCGCGGGGCCGAGGGCCTCGACGATTGGCGACGCATGGTCGAGACGATGGACCAGCCCAAGGACCCGCTGCCCATCGCCCTCGTCGGCAAGTACGTGGAGTACCCGGACTCTTACCTGTCCGTCCGCGAGGCGCTGCGCCACGCCGGTCTGTCCCACACCCGCGACGTGAAACTGCAATGGGTCCACTCCGAGGACATCGAACGCAATGGCCCCGACGAGCTGCTGAGCAACGTCAGCGGCATCGTCGTGCCCGGCGGTTTCGGCACCCGGGGCGTCGAGGGCATGGTGGATACCGTGCGCTACGCCCGCGAGCAAAAGGTACCCTATCTCGGCCTCTGCCTCGGCCTCCAGGTGATGGTCATCGACTGGGCCCGCAACGTCCTCGGTCTCGACGGCGCCAACTCCGAGGAACTGGAGCCGGACACCAGCCACCCGGTCGTCCACATCATGCCGGAGCAGGAGGCGGTAACCGCCAAGGGCGGCACCATGCGCCTCGGCAGCTACCCCTGCCGCCCGCAGTCCCGCACCCTGACCGAGGAGGCCTATGCCGAGCGCGAGGTGATGGAGCGCCACCGCCACCGTTTCGAGCTGAACAACGCCTACCGCGAGCGCCTCGAGGAGTCCGGCTTCATCGCCGCTGGCCTCTCCCCCGACGGCCAGCTCGTCGAGGCTGGCGAGGTGCGCGGCCACCCGTTCATGGTCGGCGTGCAGTACCATCCCGAATTCAAGTCCCGGCCCAACCGGCCGCACCCGCTGTTCGTCCGTTTCATAGCCGAGGCCACCAGGACCATCCGCGAGGGCAGCCAGCCGCCCTTGCCCCTGTACTAGAGCTACTGACATGGATGTACAGGATTAGGGGTGTCTGAATTGTGATAGGAGTTACCTGGTTGGACAAAAATTCCCTCCCCCTTGAGGGGGAGGGTTAGGGTGGGGGTGAAATCCTCGCATCAGACACCGTATCCAACTGCGTAAGTCCTTAGGAGTTACGCGGTTAGACAAAAATTCCCTCCCCCTTGAGGGGGAGGGTTAGGGTGGGGGTGAAATCCTCGCATCAGACACCATATCCAACTGCGCAAGTCCTTAGGAGTTACGCGGTTAGACAAAAATTCCCTCTCCCTTGAGGGGGAGGGTTAGGGTGGGGGTGAAATCCTCGCATCAGACACCATATCCAACCGCGTAAGTCCTGCCTGATTCCCGCACATCCTTGAAATCCTGTCCATCAGCCCAATCAAACAAATCACAGTTCAGACAACATCCCTTAAATCCATGTTGATTGGAAAGGTAGAATGAAACTCTTTCTCGACACCGCCAACATCGGCGAGATACGCGACGGCGCACGCCTCGGCGTCATCAGCGGCGTCACCACCAACCCGTCCCTCGCCGCCAGCGCCGGCATCGGCGACCGCGAGGCCTACCGCTCCGCCGTCGCCGAGATCGCAGACCTGGTCGACGGCCCCATCTCCGTCGAGGTGGTCGCCACCGACGCCCAGGGCATGATCGACGAGGGCCGCGACATCGCTGGCTGGATCCCCAACCCCTGGGTCAAGATACCCAGCACCATCCAGGGCATCGAGGCCATCGCCGCCCTCAGCGCCGACGGCATCCGCGTTAACCAGACCCTCTGCTTCTCCGTCAACCAGGCCCTCCTCGGCGCACAGGCCGGCGCCACCGCCGTCTCCCCCTTCATCGGCCGCCTTGACGACATCGGACACGACGGCATCGGCCTCATACGCGACATCGCAACCCTGTTCCGCGAGGGCGGCATCGAGACTCAGGTCATGGCCGCCAGCGTCCGCCACCCGCTCCACTGCGTCCAGGCGGCCTCGGCTGGCGCACACATCGCCACCGTACCCTACCGCACCCTCGTCCAGATGGCCCAGCACCCCCTCACCGACGCTGGCCTGGCGCGCTTCATCGCCGACTGGCAGAAGGCGTCCCAGGCGTAACCCACCCCAGCAAGCCATACCGCAGGCATTCAGCCGGAAGTGATAATGGAAGAAGAACGCGCTCTCACCGATAGCCCCCAGGACTCCAGGACGGAGGAACCCCACAACGGCCACGCCGCCGACGCCGCGCGCGGCAGGCCCGCCCCGCGCGGCCGCGGCCGCAGCCCCCGCGCCAACGGCGACGCCCCCGCGCCGCCGGAACCCGGCGCGTCCCTCGCCCGCGTCTCCCTCGACGTCGTCGAGCTGGGCGGCAAGTCCAAGGACGAGCTCCTCGCCCTCGCCCCCTCCGTCGGCCTCAGCGACAACGGCTCCCTCGCCAACCTGCACCGCGAGGACCTGCTCGCCCGCCTGTTCCAGGTGGCCTCCGCCCAGCAGTCCCTCGTCGCCACCGGCATCCTCGAAATCATGGACGAGGGCTACGGATTCCTCCGCCAGGTCTCCCTCCACCGCTCCGGCGACGTCTACATCTCCCAGTCCCAGATCCGCCGATTCGGCCTGCGCACCGGCGACACCGTCACCGGCCAGGTACGCCCGCCCAAGGAAGGCGAACGCTACTTCGGTCTCGTCCGCGTCGAGCAGATCAACGGCTTTGACACCGACAAGGTCAACAGCCGCAACCGCCCCGTCTTCGAGCACCTGACACCCGTATTCCCCGAACGCCAGGTCGTGCTCGAATCCTCCCCCAGCGAACTCTCCACCCGCATGGTTGACCTCTTCGCCCCCATCGGCCTCGGCCAGCGCGGCCTCATCGTCTCGCCGCCCAAGGCTGGCAAAACCACCATGCTCAAGCAGATCGCCCATGGCGTCGTCACCAACGCCCCGGACGCCGTGCTGATGGTCGCCCTCATCGGCGAGCGCCCCGAGGAAGTCACCGACATGCGCCGTTCCGTCAAGGGCGACGTTTTCGCCTCCACCTTCGACGAAAACGTCGAAGAGCAGTGCCGTGTCGCCGAGCTGTGCCTCGACCGCGCCAAGCGCCTCGTCGAGCTGGGCAAAGACGTCGTCATCCTCCTCGACAGCATCACCCGCCTCACCCGCGCCTACAACCTGGCCGTCCCCACCAGCGGGCGCACGCTGTCCGGCGGCATCGACCCCATCGCCCTCTACCCGCCCAAAAAATTCTTCGGCGGCGCGCGCAACATCGAGGAAGGCGGCTCCCTCACCATCATCGCCACCTGCCTGGTCGACACCGGCTCCCGCATGGACGAGGTAATCTACGAGGAGTTCAAGGGCACCGGCAACATGGAGCTGCACCTCGACCGCAAGCTGGCCGAGCGCCGCTACTTCCCCGCCATCGACATCGTCCGCTCCGGCACCCGCCGCGAGGAGCTGATTTACTCCGACGAGGCCCACCGCCAGGTAGTCCTCCTCCGCCGCATGATCGGCATGCTCAGCGACAACGGCAGCGGCAACGCCACCGAGCGAGTCCTCGACCGCCTGGCCAAAACCAACAGCAACCGCGAGTTCCTGAAAACCCTAACCACCGCCGGCGCCAACGCCTAACCTCCCGCCCTCTGCGGGGGTTGTCTGAACTGTGATTTTTTTGATTGGGGTGATTACCCTGATTCCGCCAGCCGCCCGCTGCGGTGCGCCAACACCGCCAACGCCCATAATCAGCCAGCAACCCAAAAATCACAGCCATCACCCAAATCAAACAAATCACAGTTCAGACAGCCGCACCCGCCGTCAGGTGAGGCGTTCTATCAGCGTGGCAAGGGCTGTGGCAACGGCCACGGCGCCCACCATCGACCCCACGAACCACTTGACCAGCCGGGTCTCCATCTGGGCCAGATCCTCCTTCGTCGCCATCCGCGTCTCCACAGCCTCCACCCGGCCCTCCAGCCGCGCCAGATCCTCCTTCGTCGCCATCCGCGCCTCTATCGAGTCCACCCGGCCCTCCAGCCGCGCCAGGTCCTCCTTGGTGGCCAGCCGCTCCAAATCCTCCTTGGTGGCCATCCGCGTCTCTATCGAGTCCAGCCGCACCCCCACGGCGTCCACCCTGCTCTCCAGCCGCGTCAGCCGGTCCAGTATGTCCCGGATGACGGTCTCGTTGACAGTTACCATCGCTCTGCTCCCCCGCTGCTATGCCGCCATTCTACTACAGGGTTGTCTGAACTGTGATTTTTGTGATTGATTTGATTCCCATGATTATCCCCTCTCCCCCCGGAGTTCCCTCTCCCTCCGGGAGAGGGTGAGGGTGAGGGCGTACCCCACGATTGTCTGAATCAGGATTTTCAGGATAAACGCCCCAATCCTGCTAATCCTGAAAATCCTGATTCAGACATTCACCCCCGCCCTAACCCTCCCCCTGAGGGGGAGGGAAGCGGGGACGGGGCAATCACAGCCATCACCCCAACCAAACAAATCACAGTTCAGACAGCCCCGCGCCCTCTGCGTTACAATATCCCGCAGACACCCGCCATCCAGGAGCAAGCGCCATGACCCAAGACGGCAGCGCCGACGACCGCATAGCCCGCATAGAGCGCCTCATGGCCCAATCCGTCCGCCTCCAGGCATCCTTCCAGGAAGCCCAGGCGGTCATGCAACGCAATATGCGCCAGATAGAAGCCAACAATCGTGAGATAGAAGCCAACAACCGCCTCATCGACCAGAGACTCGCCGAGCAGGACGAAATGCTCCAACACCTGCTCCAGGCAGTCACCCTCCTGCAAGCCGACATCATCCGCATCGACGAAACCCGCGGCTGACGCGCCCCGCGCTGATTATCCCCTCTCCCCCCGGGAGAGGGTTAGGGTGAGGGCGCGCCCCCGGGGGTGTCTGAACTGTGATTTTTGTGATTGATTTGATTCCGCTGATTATCCCCTCTCCCCCCGGGAGAGGGTTAGGGTGAGGGCGCGCCCCCGGAGTTGTCTGAACTGTGATTTTCGTGATTGATTTGATTCCGCTGATTATCCCCTCTCCCCCCGGGAGAGGGTTAGGGTGAGGGCCCGCCCCCGGGGTTGTCTGAACTGTGATTTTTGTGATTGATTTGATTCCGCCGCTTATCCCCTCTCCCCCCGGGAGAGGGTTAGGGTGAGGGCCCGCCCCCGGGGGTGTCTGAACTGTGATTTTTGTGATTGATTTGATTCCGCCGCTTATCCCCTCTCCCCCCGGGAGAGGGTTAGGGTGAGGGCGCGCCCCCGGGGGTGTCTGAACTGTGATTTTTGTGATTGATTTGATTCCGCTGATTTTGGCCGCGGGCATTGCCAACGCCTCTTCGCGGCCAGCAACCCCAAAAATCAGGGCAATCCAATAATCAAACAAATCACAGTTCAGACATTCACCCCCACCCTCGCCCTCCCCCTGAGGGGGAGGGAACCTCCCTGGCCGCGGGCATTGCCACCGGCCCTTGCCCGCCAACAACCCGATAATCAGGGCAATCCAATAATCAAACAAATCACAGTTCACACACCCCAAATCCCCCCAATCCCGCCGCGCCATCCCTTGACGCGCCGTAAGAGGCCCGTAATACTAGAACGGCTACAATTGCTGGCAGCGCCGGAAGCACCGGCATCCCGCGCCCATCCCCAGCCCGGCGCACCCGCGCCGCAGCGCCCAGGAGGCCACGCCTATGTAACACCGCCGCACGCCGCTCGCGGCATCCCAGCGCCCTCCCCGCCCGCGCTTCGCACGGGCAGCAGCGGGAAGGCAACCGGCATCCCCCTTAACAACCCGTTCACCAGCAGGCCAGCCAGGCACCATGGGAACCTACATGGCCCCGCCGCCGGCCAGGCCTCAACCAACCGCGCTCCTGCCCGCCACCCGTAACCACCGCCGCACGGCCCGGACGCGCACACGGCCAAAGTCATGGTGAGCTTGTCGAACCACGGCTGATGCGAGCATTTGCAAGGATTTGCAAGCGTTCACAAAAAACGCCAACCGCGCCATTCCAGGGCAACGGCGGAACGGACAGGTAGCAGGATAAACCGGCATACGGACAGGACAAGGAGGCCCATGTGGCCCCCGCCACCAGGTCCGGGCCGGACAAAAGGAGAATAACAACACATGAACTCAATGATTGGCAAATCCACCGGGATTGCCCTCCTCATGGCGGCAGCACTCCTCGCCGCCCTCTTCGCCACGGGCGTCTTCGCCCCGGCAGGGGTGGGAGCCATTAAGGGCACCCCCAAGCCCACGGCCACGCTGAGCGAGACTGCCTACGGTACCACAGGTGTCACGTTGACAGTGACTTTTGAAGTCAACGATGACGTGAACAATTCTCAGTCCAAAGCACTCAAAGTGGTTGTTCCCTCGACAGTAACCGCCAGCATTGGCACCGGGGAAGCAAACGACGATAGCCGATTAGCTATAGACAAAATCAAGGTCGAACAAGGCGGCGTAGAAGTTGGTCGCGTTGTGTACGATCCGGAAGGTGCTCTTGCAGTCGATGATTACGCCTTCTACATCGTCGAGCCTGCGTCTGATGACCAGACGACCCCGATTCTCGCAGAAGACACTCTGACCACTCTGACCATCAGCGGCTTGACGCTTGTTGGATCCAACACGGAAAATTCATCTGGTACCGTGCGTCTTACACAAGGCTCCGACACGGTACAGAGCAACACTATTGCAGTTGGCCCCATAGTTACGGCCTTCAGCGTTGAGCTGAGTAACTACGAGGTCGAGGCAGCGAAAGTCGCAGCTACACTCAAGGTCACTAGTGACTCGGTGGCGACATCCTCAAAATCAATCGTTGTCAATATGCCGCCGACCGTCAGCATAATAACTACCGGAACGACCCTGACCGAGGGAATCAGCGTCGAAACATCCCTGACAGGGGTTACACCGACATACGGAAACGACACAACCAATGGAGACACTATCACCATAGCCAGCGGAAATACTGCCGACACTGAATTCACCGTCACCGTTTCGGGACTTACAAACCCCTCTGCAAAGAGCGACCTTGAATTCAAGGTTTCACATGGTGCGAGCAGCAAGACTGACAAGGCCAAACTCGTTGACAAAACTGCGGTCAAGCTCGTCCCCGATGTGGCCGGAGGCGTGGCGCAAATCACTATTGATGCCAACGCCGGCACTGCTATAGACGACACGACCCAAATCGTCGTCGACCTGAAGAAGTTTGGTGTGCCAGCCAGTATCTCCGAAAAGGCCGTTCTCATCTACGACGTCGATGGCGACGGCAGTGACGATGGTACCACCGCAGGTGATGGCTACCAAGGCCAGCCCACATCGGTCTCCGTCAGCGGGACGAAAGTAACTCTGACATTGCCTGCCACCATCCCTAACGCCGGCAGTGCTGGTGTGATAAATACGGATGTCACAGATGCCTACAAAGTCACTTTCAGGCTTCTGGCGGGCATCACCAACCCGGCAAAGGCGGGTGAGGCTACCATCGAATTGACCGACGCCGACGGAAAGGAAGAGAAAAAGGTAGCCGTCAAGAGCGCGGTCAAGCTGAGCGAGAAATCCGGCGTCCGCGGCACCGTGACCACGGCTACCCTCGTGGGCTTCGAGGATGGCACGGCTACGGTCCACCTGGAAACCGGCAGCGGCGCAGACGTCGTGAAGACGAAGCTGGGAGAGGTCACCGTCGCCAGCAACACCGGGACACTGGCGATTGACACCACCTCGACCAAGTTCGTGACCGGCAAAGACGCCAACATGATTACCGTCGAGGACTCCTCGGGCGCAAAGCAGGGCGTGGCTGGCAAGTTCACCATCAGCCCTAATCTCGCCCTCAGCCCTGCGGAAACCAAGGTGTCCAAGGACATCAAGCTCAATCTGTCCGACTGGGACGCCGCCGAGGTGATAACCAAGGTCCAGATAGGCGCCTCGGTGTTGGAGCCCGACACGGCAACCGAAAAGAAGGGGCTTCCCATGGCCGCCGCCGACCGGACAGTAGCGGCGGACGGAACGCTCACCCTAACGGTAAAGGTGCCCAGCACCACGAACCGTGGCACGCAGACCGTCAAGGTCACCGGCACCAAGGATACCGACCCCGAAACCGCCGGTGTGCAGCCTCCCACGGCCAAAGCCTCGCTGACTGTCGGTGTACTGGCCCTGGACGTCTCGCCCGCCATGGCGGTGCCCGGCCAGGAAATCACCATCACCGGCACAGGATTCGAATCGGATGACGAAATCAGTGAGGTAACGGTCGGCGGCAAGACCCTGACCTTGACCTCCAACGTCGAGGCCTCCAGCAGCGGCGACATCGTCATCACCATCAAGGTTCCCAGCCGCACCGACGAGACCGACGGCAAGGAAGCGGGAATCGGCAGCGGCACGAAGGCCGTCTCGGTAGCGACCACGGCCTCCGGTTCCGGCCGCGTTGCCGAGGGTTCCATCGAGATTCCCAAGGCCGCCATCACCCTTGACCCCATGGAAAGCCGCCGCGCCACCACCGTGACCGTCAGCGGCAGCGGCTTCCCGGCTGGTGACCTGGTACAGGTCACCTACGCTGGCACCCTGGTCAAGGCCGCAGGCAGCGACAATTCCGGCATGATAAGCACGGAGTTCGCCGTGCCCAGCTCGGCCAACATCGGCAAGGAGCACGAGGTCAAGGCCACGTCTGTTGGCGTGTACAAGCCGGTATCGGCCAAGGCCAAGCACTCCACCCCCGGCGCCATGGTCACGCTGAGCGCGGACAAGGTTTCGTCCGGCGGGAGCATAACCATCACCGGCATGAACTTCTCCGCGTTCTCCACGGTAGCGGAGATGATACTCGGCGGACAGGACGTGCGCCCGGTGCCCGCCCCGGCCACCAGCGTTGACGGCGACTTTGAGTCCACCGTCAGGGTTCCCGGGCTCGACCTGGGCAACCAGACTGTCAGGGTAAGGGTTGGCACCACCACCATCACCACGTTCGTGGAAGTCGTGGCGGAGGCGGTTGCTCCGGCCCCCGACCCGTCCATCACCATAGCCCCGGCCAGCGGCATCATGGCTGGCTCCACCATCACGGTGACCGGCATGGACTTCGCGGCTGGCGCCGTAGTGAGGGTAGAATACGACGGAACGCTCGTAGACGCCCCCACGGCCGGTGACGACGGCGGCATCTCGGTTACCCACACCGTTCCCGCCGACGCCGAGGCAGGCGAGGTCACGGTGACCGCTGGCTCTGTCAGCGCCAAGCTAATGGTCGAGGCGGCGCCCGAGCCCGAGCCCGAGCCGGTTATGGCCGAAGTCATGGCTGACCCGGCCGAGGCAACGGTCGGCGACATGATAACCATCAGCGGCAGCAACATGGCCGCCAACCAGTCGGTAATCAAACTGACCGTGGGCGACGCCAGCGTACTGCCCGCCGGTCTCATCACCGATACGGAAGGCAGCTTCTCGGTTGAGGTCGCGGCCCCCGACGCCGAGGGCGAGCAGACCATCACAGTGGTGGTGGCCGGCAGCGACCCGGTAACCGGCACGGTTACCATCATGCAACCCATAAGCACCGACCCGGCGGAGGTATTCGCTGGCGTCAACGGTCTGACCCGCGCCTGGCACCTGGACGCGGAGACGCAGACTTGGACGTTCTACGATCCGGACGCGGAGCTGTTCGCCAACGTGCCCGAGGACCGGAAACTGTCCATGGTCGCCAGCGGCCAGGTCTACACCCTCATCGTGTCCGAGGCCGGCGAGTTCCAGGGCAAGGCGCTCTTCGTCGGCACCAACCAGGTATACGTACCCTAGGGCAAACACTCAGCAAAGGGGTAAACACCCCGTGAGCCGCTGGGGGCCGTCCCGTCGGAACTGGACGGTCCCCGGCGCCCCCGGGCCGGGGCATGCGCCCGGCCCGCCCCGATAGAATCGGGACGTTGACGAATGCCGTCAACGAAAGACAAGGAGGAAAGAATGACCAAGACCAGAATAGTGGCGCTGCTGAGTGTGCTGGCCCTGCTGGCCGCGCTGCCGCTGTCGGTGGCGCTGGCCCAAAGCCCGCCGTTCCTCGTCTTCGGCACGGCGATGCTGGACGGCGAGCAGGCGGCGGAAGGCACCACGGTCACCGCCATGATTGGCGAGGCAGAGGCTGGCAGCGGCATGGTAAACGCCGAGGGCAGCTACAGCATGGAAATCGAAGGCGACGCGGGCGGGATGCTCACGTTCCAGCTCTCCGTGATGGGAGAGGACGGCGAGGCGATGCCCTACACGGCCATGACCGCCGACGGCGCGGACGCCATGGTGATGGCCAAGGGCGAAATAGCCAACGTCAACCTGGTAGCCTACAGCGGCGAGGCGCCCGACCCGACGCCGACGCCAGTGCCGACCAAGACGGCGGATCAACTGCGGGCGGAGCTGAAAGGCGACCGCGGCGCAAAGGGCGCCAAGGGCGACAAAGGCGACCCCGGCCCCATGGGCGAAATGGGCCCGGCCGGCGCTGACGGCATGGATGGCGCAGACGGCTCCGACGGAGCGGACGGCATGGATGGCGCAGACGGAGCGGACGGCGCGCGCGGGCCTGCGGGCGCGGACGGTTCCGACGGATCCGACGGCGCGGTAGGCCCGGCCGGCCCCAAAGGCGACACCGGAGCGGCCGGCCCGGCCGGAGCGCCCGGCGACATGGGCCCCGCGGGCGCCGAGGGCGCCAGCGGCGGCGGCGGCCTCGCCATCGTCGCGCTCATCATCGCCATCGTAGGCGTAGTAGCCGCCGGCGGCGCATTCATAGCAGGCCGCCAAGGCAGCTAACCCCCACCACGCGCAAAGCAAAGCGCAACGGATCCACGCAACCCATCAGAGGGGCGCTTTCGGCGCCCCTCAACGCGTCACCTCCACGCCCTCCACGTTAAAGGAGAGCCAACGCAAACAACCCCGAGATGCTAGAATAGGCCCACACCATGCGCATACTGGACTCCTACGGCATCATCTACCCCCTGGCATTCCTGGTAGCCTTGGCCCTGATGCTATGGCTGCACTGGAACGCCCTGCTCCACCAGGACGGCCCGACGTACCTGCTGGCCGCGATATTCGGCGTGGCCGCTGGCGCAGCCCTGACCTTCGCCATACTAACCGAACTGGGAGGCCGAACAGTGCTCCTGATACCAAAGACAGTAAAGAGAATACTAAGGCAAGGCCGCGCCGAACAGCGGAACCGCGAACGCGAAGCCCTCAGGCGGTACGGCGTCAGAGAAAACGGCGTGATGGTGCTCCGCTTCACCCCGGAGGTCGAGGAATTCCTCGAAGGCAACGCCGACCCCGAAGAAACCGCCAGCTAACCCCCCGCGCCCTCTGCGCCTCCTCCGCGTTAAAAACCCCAAAGAAGATCCAACCCCAAAGTGCTAAAATAACCAAAGCCAAAGCCCCAAGGAACAAACGATGGTAACGGTAAACGAAACCCTGATCCGCCAAATCCTCGACCGCTTGATCCGCATAGAAACGCTGGTGGAGGCGAACAACGCCCGGTTAGACGACGTGAACCGGCGGATAGACGACACCAAAGCCCGCGTGGATGTGCCGTTCGAGAACCTGCAACGAGAGTTACGCGCGGGGTTCAGGAAGCTGAGATACCTGGTGCTGGGCGGCGGAGCGGTGTTAATCGCGGTGGTGCTGGTCACCAACTTCCTGGGCTGACCGCCGCGCGCCGCCCCTGGTGATACAATAGCCCCCGGCTTGGCGAGGACCGGGAGCTATGCGCATATTGGACTCCTACGGCATCATCTACCCCCTGGCATTCCTGGTAGCCCTGGCCCTGATGCTATGGCTGCACTGGAACGCCCTGCTCCACCAGGACGGCCCGACGTACCTGCTGGCCGCGATATTCGGCGTGGCCGCTGGCGCAGCCCTGACCTTCGCCATACTAACCGAACTGGGAGGCCGCACAGTGCTCCTGATACCAAAAACCGTAAAGAGAATACTAAGGCAAGGCCGTGCCGAAGGCCGCGCCGTCAGGGACAAACGCTACAAGGAAGCCCTCCAGCAATTCGGCGTGGAAGTTGACGGCGTAAGAGCGCTCCCATTCACCCCGGAGGTCCGGGAGTTTCTCGCAGCCGACCCGGACCCCGAAGAAACCACCAACTAACCCCCGCGCCCTCCGCGTTAAAAAACACCCCAGGAGGAATAATCCCCCAAATCCCGATTCAAACAAATATTGAAAAAAGTAAAAAGTTACGTCAACATGTAGAAAACAGCAACCGGCGCGGCGAAGGGAGGTGCGGACGTGACTACGAAGTGGGCGGTGATGCCGCTGGCGATCCTGGTGGCCATGTTGATGCTGGCGGCCATAGCCGCCGCGCCCGGCCAGGACCAGGGCAAGCGCCCGCTGGGGCCGCTGCTCCAGGACTACTACTCCGGTACCGTAACCGTCCAGGGCAGCCCCGCGCCCGCCGGAACGCAACTGATCGCCTGCGTCGATAGCTGCGCCACCTACCATACCGCCGCCGTGTCCATCGGGGAGTCCGGCGCCTACACCGGCCTCACGCTGGAGCCCACCGACTACCGGATGATCGGCCGCGACGTAACCTTCCACATCGTCAACCAGCACGGCAGCATCCAGGCCGAGGAAACCGGCGAATTCTACGGCGTCTACGACCTGTACACCCAGGACCTGACCTTCCTCGCCGCGCTGCCCGCGCCGCCCACCCCCACGCCCGTTCCGACGGCCACGCCCGCGCCCACCGAGACGCCCGTCCCGACCCCCACACCCGCGCCGACGGCCACGCCAACGCCGGAACCCACCGCCACGCCGGAGCCGACGCCCGTCCCCTACCCCACGCCGACGGCCATCCTGCCCGTAACCGGCGACACCGCCGTCACCCGCATTCCGCCGCTCGCCATCGCCGGGGGCATCGCACTACTCCTGGCCGGGGCCGCCCTGCTCTACACCGCCGCCCGCCGCGCCCGCGCCGCCTGACCGCCGCGCCAATTCACCCCATAACACAAAGTCCCCTCTCCCTCCGGGAGAGGGCTAGGGTGAGGGCGCAAGCGCAGCCCGGAGACCCCCGAGGCAAAACGGACGGATTACTATAACGGAATGCTATAATGGAACTCTCGGACCTGCCCGGTGAACTGGCCGACCGCGGGATATGGTGGCAGATAGGCGGGTTCGCCGTAGTAAGCGCGGCCAGCGTCGCGCTGCTGGTGGAATTCGACGGTTCGGACACCCGTGCCTACCGCTACTTTGAGACCGCAGTCCGGACTATGTACTGGGCCAACGTGTTCGTGCTCTTTGGCCTGTTCGAGGGGGTGAGAAAAGTGTTCGAGCGAGCGTCAGACATCCGCAAGAGATACGCCGAGCGCCGCGCCCGAGACCGGGAACAGGCGATACGGAAGGCCGAGGAGCGCGCCGAGAAGCGCGGCTTGGAGCGCGGCGAGAAGAGCGGCTTGGAGCGCGGCGAGAAGCGCGGTTTGGAGCGTGGCTTGCAGCAGCAGCGCGCCCGCAGGCGGGAGGCTTACGCCCGTTTCGGCATGGAGATTGACGGCGTGACCGTGCTCCCCGACACACCTGAGGTCCAGGCGTTCCTCGACAGCGACGAATAGCCTCTCCACGCCCCCGGCGTTGACCTACCCCCGGGGCGGCGTGAGCAGGTTGATGCGCAGGTCCGACGGCAGGTTGCCGGGCGTGACCACCAGCCGCGGCTGGGGCTGCGTCTCGTCCTCCAGGCCCATGCGCCGCAGGAACTGCTCCACGCCGTTCAGCTCGATGCCCTCCTGACCGTGGCCATAGTGCATGGGCACCACCACCTTCGGGTCCAGGTCCTGGATCGTCTGGAGCGCCTGGTCCAGGTTGAGGGTGCACTGCCCGCCCGCTGGCACCAGCGCCACGTCCACGGGCTTGAGCTCCTCCACCTGCCGCGTGGTCAGCGAACGGGTCAGGTCGCCCAGGTGGCATACGCTGATGCCGTCCATCTCGATGGTGTAGGCGACGTTGCGGTGCTCGTGGGGCGCGCCGTCGGGAAGGGGCGTCATCACCCCGCGCACCATCACGTGGTTGAACTCGTACTCGCCGGGCGCCCGGAACACCCGCGGCTCGCCGGTCACCGTGTCGGCGGCCGAGTGGTTTGGATGCGTGTTGCTGACGGTGACGATGTCGGCGGGCCGCCCGTCGACGCGCAGGCCCAACCCCTCGGGAAACGGATCGGTGACCACCACCATCCCCTGCGAGTGCAGGCGGAATGAGGCGTGTCCCAGCCATACCAGGTCCATAGTTCGACTCCCTGTTCCCCACCCGAGGAAATGGCGGCCATAACACAGGGAAAGACCGCCGCATGAGTATAGAACCGGCCGGAATTGCGGTCAACGAAACCCGCCCACCGGCGACGAATTCCGCCTCCCGCCAGTTCTCTCTCTCCCTCACGGAGAGAGTTAGGGTGAGGGCGTAACCCCGGCCGTATGAACTGTGATCCTTTGATTTGGGTGCTGCCTGTGATTTTTCTCTGCGCCCCCTGTGAGTCCTCTGCGCTCTACGCCTTGAATGACAGCGCGGGGGTTTGTCTGAATCAGGTAGGAGTTACGCAGTTGGAGATTTTCACCCTTACCCTCTCTCTCAAGGTAGGGGGAATAGTTGAACCGCGTAACTTCTATCGGGACTTTCAGGATAAACGTATCAATCCTGAGCATCCTTTCATCCTGAAAATCCCGATTCAGACAATTTCACCCCCACCCTAACCCTCCCCCTGAGGGGGAGGGATTTTGAGCTGTGACAAGAACTTTGCAATCGCCCTGCTGTCAGGGCCAGGGCCTTTCGATTATTCCCTCCCCCTGAGGGGGAGGGTTAGGGTGGGGGTGAAATTCTCGCATCAACAAACTGGCATGCAGCGGACGGCGGCAAATCCTGTGAATCCTTTAATCCTGTAAATCCTGATTCAGACAAATAATCGAAAGACCCTGCTGTCAGGGCCGTGCATTTGATAACCTACGGCGCTGCTTTTATAATTGCGAATAAGTTGACTCATCGATGATGCCGGGCGGGCTGGCCGGGCCGGTTCGCGGTAACGCAGAGGATAGACTGCCTGCGGCTGGCATGCCGCGCGGTCGGAGGATAGCAAGGATGGCAGTAGACATTTTGACCGGGACTTTCACCGTCAAGTCGGGGCACGCCCAGATGCTCA
Organism: Dehalococcoidia bacterium; assembly: GCA_963664375.1. Classification (GTDB taxonomy): domain Bacteria; phylum Chloroflexota; class Dehalococcoidia; order Lucifugimonadales; family UBA3495; genus VXOI01. Next base: position 701,913 of record OY761449.1, on the reverse strand, counting down.
AGGGCGGCGTGATAATGGACGTGGTTACCCCGGAGCAGGCGGAAATCGCCGCCGAGGCCGGGGCCGTGGCAGTCATGGCCCTTGAGCGCGTGCCCGCCGACATTCGCGCTGACGGCGGTGTAGCCAGGATGACCGATCCCGCAATTATCCAGCGCATTATGGACGCCGTAACCATTCCGGTCATGGCCAAAGTGCGCATCGGTCATTTCGTAGAGGCGCAGGTACTCGAGGCCATGGGCGTTGACTACATCGACGAATCCGAGGTTCTCACCCCCGCCGACGAGACGCATCACGTCTGGAAACACGATTTCAAGGTGCCGTTCGTCTGCGGTTGCCGCGACCTTGGCGAGGCCCTGCGCCGAATTTCCGAGGGCGCAGCGATGATACGCACCAAGGGCGAGGCTGGCACCGGCGACGTGGTCGAGGCGGTACGGCACATGCGGGCCGTGCAGGACAACATCCGCAAGCTGCAAACCATGCCCGACGACGAGCTGGTGGTGGAAGCGCGGGACTTGCAGGTGTCCCTGGAACTGTTGCAGGAAACCCGGCAGCAGGGCCGCTTGCCGGTGGTGAATTTCGCTGCGGGCGGGGTGGCGACACCCGCCGACGCTGCCCTGATGATGCAGTTGGGCGCCGACGGCGTGTTTGTCGGCTCCGGCATATTCAAGTCCGGCGACCCGGCGCGGCGGGCACACGCCATCGTGCAGGCCGTTACGCACTACAATGACCCGGCAATCCTGGCCGACGTGTCCAAAGACCTGGGCGAACCCATGGTGGGCCGCAACGTCCGCGAAATCCCCGAGGGCGAGCTCCTCGCTCCCCGGAGCGTTTAGAAGCTGTCTCGAAAGTCCCCTCCCCCTTGACGGGGGGGTAGGGTTAGGGTAGGGGTGAAAAGGTAGCAAGGCGAGCTCTTGGCTCCCCGTAGCGTTTAGATACTGTCTCAAAAGTCCCCTCCCCCTTGACGGGGGAGGGTTAGGGTGGGGGTGAAAAGGTAGCTTGGAGAAACTGCCGGGAAAGCAATACCGGTTCGAAGTAGTTTCTTGGGATACCACAGCTAGAGGGAGCATCGATGGGCTTGTTCGAGGTGACAGTGGGTGTTGGCCGGATGGGCGCCGCCGAACTCTCTCCGGTAACCGCGCTGGTGGATACCGGAGCGGCGCACTCCGTAATGCCGGAATCGCTCCTCGCGAAACACGGCATTGCCCCCATGGAATACAGGTTCTTCACCATTGCGGGTGGAAATGAGGTTGAATACGGTTACGGAATGGCCCAATTTGGCCTCGACGAAAGGGAGTTCCCCTGTCCTGTGATTTTCGGTGTTGACGGCGAATTCCTGCTCGGGGCCACCACGCTACAGATATTCAACCTGATGGTTGACCCGGCGGAGGAACGACTGGTAACCAAGCCACTGCGGGCCAGATCGGTCTAGCAGCCAGTACTGTCTTGATTCTCAATAAAAGCGAGGCCAGCGGCACAAAAAGTTGAAAATCGGTGTTTTAGCGGTACAGGGCGACTTTGCCGAGCACATTGCGATTCTTCGCAACATTGACGTTGATGCTCGCGAGGTCAGATTGCCGGAGCATTTGGATGCTCTGGACGGATTGATTATTCCCGGCGGCGAGAGCACCACGCTCAGCCGCCTGATGTCCCTCTACAACCTCCGTGAACCCATCGCGCGGATGGCGTCCGGCGGGGTTCCCGTGTGGGGCACCTGCGCTGGCATGATTATGCTGGCCAACGAGATTACCGAGCAGGACCCTGTCCCTCTCGGCGTCATGGACATCGGCGTCCGGCGAAACGCCTTTGGCCGCCAGGTAGACAGTTTCGAGCAGGAACTCCACATATCTCCGCTTTCGCAGGAACCCTACAACTGCATTTTCATTCGCGCCCCCGTGGTCATACGGGTAGGCGAGTCGGTGGAGGTGCTGGCCAGTCTGAACGATGGGCGCCCGGTGGCGGTACAGCAGGGCAACCTGCTGGCCACGGCTTTCCATCCCGAACTCACTCGCGATGTCCGCGTTCACCAGTATTTCTGTGGACTTGCCCAGTGAAATTCTGAAACCCCGCCCGTACAATAAAGTGACGGGCGTCTGCTCCGAGGCACCCCGGCCATTGCGGGACAAAGACTTTCCGGGTGGAGGAGTGATATTGGCGACAGTGCAAGAGGCTGTGCGGGAAGAGCTGGAATTGGTGCTGGACGTGCTGCCTTACCGGGTTTCATCGGCGCTGCGGCAGCGGGAGGACTTGGCTGAATTGCTGGAGGTGGTGCTGGACCTTGGCCGAGAGCCCGAGGCCCGTTTCGTCAGCGGCGATGCCTCGCTCAGCAGCCAGGAGGTGGACGCCGACGACCTCCAGAACGTCATCGACCGGCTGGGCGAGTTCGGCGACGACAACCGGGCCGGAATCGAGCGCACGCTGCACCGCATCTCCGCCATCAGGAACCGCCGCGGCCGCATCATCGGGCTGACCTGCCGCGTGGGGCGGGCCGTGTTCGGCACCATCAAGATGATCGAAGACCTGGCGTTTTCCGGCAAGAACATCCTGCTGCTGGGACGGCCCGGCGTCGGCAAGACGACCATGCTGCGGGAAATGGCGCGGGTGCTCTCGGTCACGGCCAACAAGCGCGTGATTATCGTTGACACGTCGAACGAAATCGCAGGCGACGGCGACGTGCCCCACCCGGCTATCGGACGGGCGCGGCGGATGCAGGTCGCCACCCCGTTGCAGCAGCACGGCGTGATGATCGAGGCGGTGGAGAACCACATGCCGGAGGCCATCGTCATCGACGAAATGGGCGCCGAGCAGGAGGCCGCCGCCGCCCGCACCATCGCCGAGCGCGGCGTGCAGCTCATCGCCACGGCCCACGGCAACACCCTGGACAACCTCATCATGAACCCCACGCTGTCGGACCTGGTCGGCGGCATCCAGACGGTAACGCTGGGAGACCAGGAGGCGCGGTACCGGGGAACGCAGAAGACTGTCTTGGAGCGCAAGGCCCCGCCCACTTTCGACGTGGTCGTCGAGATTCATAGCTGGGAGCGCCTTGCCGTCCACAGCGACGTTGCCCAGGTCATCGACCAGTGGCTGCGCGGGTATCCCATCGTCCCTGAGATTCGCTGGATTGACGAGAACGGGGAGATCCAGCGGGCCGAGGAGGAGTACCGGCCCAACGAGGACGCCCCCGCTCCCTGGCAGCCCGAGGGACGCCGCAATGGACGGGATCCTGGTGCGGATCGCCGCCGGGGCGGCAACCGCGACCACGAACGCGGCGGCTCCCCCGGCCCGCGCGCGCCCCGCCCTATGGCTGAAATGTCGGAGGAAGAGGCCGCCATGGTCTCCGAGGTGCGCGTCTTCCTGTTCGGCGTGGGGCGGGACAAGCTGGAGGCCGCAATGGTGGAGTCGGGCGTCCCAGCGCAGATTGTCAACGAACTGCGCCGCGCCGACTTGGTGCTGACCACCAAGACCCACTACCGCCGCGGGTCGCAGTTGGTGCGCATCGCGGAGGCCAACGGCAAGCCAGTGTTCGTGCTGCGAAAGAATTCGCTGCCTCAGTTACAGGAATTCATGCGCACGGTGGTGGGCCAGTGGAACCGCAACGGACGGCGGGGCGCGCCGGAGGTTGAGGAGCGGCCGCAGGGGCCGAACATCGAGCGGGCCATGGAGGAGGCCGAGGAGGCCGCCAACCGGGTGCTAAGCGGGGAGATGACCGTCAAGCTGGCGCCGCAGCGCTCCCATATCCGCCGGTTGCAGCACATGCTGGGGCAGCGGTACAACGTGGCGTCGGTCAGCCAGGGCCGGGAGCCGGAGAGGGCGGTGATGTTCTACCGGGTGTAGAAAGCCGCCCCAAACCAGGACAGGGCCAGCAATCTGGATTCCCGCGAAAGCGGGAATCCAGATTGATTTGCCATAGACGATACAGCATACGCAGTTGGCAGAAATCCCCTCCCCCTGAGGGGAAGGGTTAGGGTGGGGGTGAACCGTTCAACTGCATAAATCTTATCTGATTATAAGGGTATAATCTCTTCGTGGACTCCGGCTTTCGCCGGAGTGACAGCCTGCGATCCCACTCAAAGTCAGAATGCGGATGCCCTGTATCGTGCAATATTTCACTTGCGCCCGGCCCCCCGGAACGGTAAACTAACAGCATCCTGTATCCCTCGGAGGAAACCGATGGAAGGCAAAGTCCAGATCGAGATTACCTACTGCGTCAGTTGACAGCATCTCGGAACCGCCACGTGGATGGCGAACGAGTTCTTCCGGCATTTCGGACCCGACGCAGCGGTGGCCATCTCTCCCCGCGGCCAGAGCATCATGGAAGTCTTTGTGGACGGCGAGCGCATCTTTGACAAGAAGGGCGAGGGCAATGTGTTCCCCGACCTGGGCCGCGTCCGCAAGATGCTGGCCTATGTCCGCGAGAGGATCGAGCAGGCCGACCTGGTAGCCGCCGACGACTAGAGAGCGCAATCCGCTACCGCAGTCGGGCAAGGCAAGATAACCGAGGCCCCTCCTGTTTCGGAGGGGCTTATTCTTTGGCCGGGCTCAATGCCTCGTCCGACTCGGGATCGCGTCCCGTTTCCGCACCGGCCAGGAGCGGGGCAACGGCGTCCCAGATGCGCTCTGCCAGTTCATCAATGGACAGACGGGCATCGAGGGTCTGCCAGCCCGGTGCGCTTTCCGCCAACTCGAGATACCCGCGGCGCACCCGGTTGTGGAAGGTCATGGCCTGGTCCTCGAAGCGCCGCTGTCCAGCTACCTCCAGTCTCCCCAGATCGGCGTTGTCCTCGGGCGTCAGGGCCATCTGCAACTGTGGGGAGCCGACTCGCTCCAGGCCCTCGGCGGGTTCGGCGTCCAGCAGGAAAGTGATGTCGGGGTTCAGCCCGCCAGTGACGTAATCGTTGAGGTAATCGATCACGTCGCGCCTGATGCCGCGCCCGAATCCCTGGTAGGCCACGGTGGAGCCGGTGTAGCGGTCGGCGATGACTGTTATGCCTCTATGCAGCGTGGGCCTGATTTCCTCGGCGACCAGTTGCGCTCTCGCCGCCGCGAACAGCAGCAGTTCCGAATCGAGGGTCAACGGGCGCTTGCTCTTCAGGTACTCGCGCAGGTACAGGCCGAGGGTGGTGGTGCCCGGCTCCCTGACCAGGACAGCAGGTTGCCCCGCCTCGGAGAGACGCTGGAGCAGGCATTCGGCCTGCGTGCTCTTGCCCGATCCCTCGCCGCCCTCGAAAACGATGAACAGTCCCTTGGACACGACCCCATCCCTTGGCTCGCCAGTTCCCGGTAAGCGTCCGGCACGGGATCATTGGATGAATTGGCAATGCCCGTGCCGACACACAATGATAGCATGTCGCCGCTAGCTGATCCGCGCAGTTGAGCGGGGCGCAGTCAGTACGTATACTTGAAATGCATGATACGTACAGGGCAAGGGTCACACTGAATTGAAAAAGAAGCTGACGATTACGATCGATTCGGAAATCCTGTTCATGTCCAAGCGCTATGCCGAGGGCAAGGGAGTGTCCCTGTCGTCTCTGGTCGAGCAGGTCTTACGAGAAATGACGAAAGACATGGAACCGACCTTCTCGGAAAAGTGGCGGGGCAAGTTCAAAAGCATGACGGATGCTGAAATAGAATCCGCCCGGTATGAATTCCTCGCGCGCAAGTATGACCTGTAGTGCTGCTGGACACCGATATTCTGTTGGACGTTGCTCTTAACCGGGAGCCATTTTTCGGTCCGGCTTCGCAACTTCTGAATCGCTTAGGCCAAAGCGAGCGAAGCGGTTACGTGGCGTGGCATACAGTATCGAACCTATACTACGTTCTACAACGATCAGAGAACGATGCCGCGGCCCGGCGATTTATTTCGGGTCTCCTGAGAATCGTCTCCGTTGCGCGAACGGGCACGGAGGACTTGCTCTACGCGGCATCGTTGCCGATGCGGGACTTTGAGGACGCCATGCAGGTAGCGGCAGCGAGGGCGTGCGGCGCGAGCCACATAGTAACCCGAAACGCCAGGGACTTCGAACGCTCTCCAATTCCGGCTATCGACGCCGATGAGGCCCTGCGAATGCTGGGATGACCAGGAATCGCTGCGGCACGGTTAGCCCTGACGCAGGGGCGCGATGACCTCTTCGCCGTAGCGGCGGATGATGGTCTCGGGCGACGGGCCTATGGCGGTGATGAGGAGAACGTCAACCCCGGCGTCGAATATCGCCCTCGTCTTGGCGCGGCACTCCTCGGGGGTTCCGACAATGGCAAACCGGTCGGCGAAATAGTCCGTGAGGCCGAGTTCGTCGGTGAGGGTGGCGTTCCGCGTCTCGCCCACCTGCTCGTGCTCGGCGGCCTCGTACTCGCGGTGCAGAACAGACACGGCTTCGCGGTATTCCTCGGGGACGTTCTTGCCCTCCAGTGTGAACCGGAAAGCGTGATGTCCGGACGCGGCCAGGGCCATCTTAATTTCCTCGACGGCCTCGGCGCGGTCGTCGGCAATGTTGCACTTGGCGAAGGCCCAAACGCCGGTGGCGCCCTCATCCCGCCCGGCGGCGCGCTCGCCCTCGCGGATGCGGACGACGGTGTCCCGCAGCACGTCGTCGGTCAGGCCCGTATGGATGATAGCGGCGTCGGCTACGGAACCGGCCATGGCCAGCGTGCGCGGCCCCTCGGCGGACATGGCGATGGGAATGGCGGTGCTGGACCAGCGGACGTGGGCGCGGTCGCCCCGGTACTCAGCGGTCTCGCCAGCCAGCATCTCCCGGACGCTCTGAATGTAGTGATGCAGCTCGGCGAGACGGGCGGGACGCAGGCCCAGGTTCAGCACGGCGCTGTCGCCGCTGCCAAGGCCCAGGAACGCTCGGCCTTTGGACAGCTCGTTGATGGAGGCGATGGCCGAGGCGGCCACCGCCGGGTGGCGGGTGAGCGGATTGCTGACCGTCGGCCCCAGCATGACGCGCTCGGTGGCCGCCGCCACGACGCCCAGGGTAACGTACAGCTCGCGGGCCAGCGACTGCGAGTCGGCCACGCCCACGTAGTCGAACCCCATCGCCTCCGCCAGCCGCGCGCCCCTGGCAACATCCTCCAGGTTGTTAGGGAACATTGTGACGCCGAATTTCATGTGATTCACAACTCACCTTTACTTTCTCGCTGTTGGGCTTTCAGTTTGCCAGCAGCGCGTTGCTGATTCTACCAGCCGCCGTCCCCGCAAAACCGGAACAACGGGCGACGGCCAGGCTTACTTGGTTAAGACGCGATTGCCCTGCGGCCTTTTCCCTTGCGTTTGACAGCAACCCGCCGGGTGCCTATGCTCAAATGGTAAGCGCCTTGGGCGGCATGAGTATGGTCAACAACTGTTAGCGAGGGCCAGAATTTACAGGTGGTTTCGTAATCTCGGAATCTCCATCGGGAGTTCCATTCGAGAAAATGTCAGCACGATAGGGGGCGCTTTCTGCGGCCTGTTCGCTGTCTCGGTGATAGTCTGCTCCGCGGTCATATTCTTGCGCGGAGACCATCGGGATGCAACGGGGCCGGTTGGAATAGCCTCCGACATTTCGGGCGCTGCCTTTGGCGCCGCCATTGTCTTACTCAGCCTTGGGAGGGTTTCCATGGTCATCACGCGGATATTCAGAGACAGGCGCGTGGACGAGGCGCGCCAAGAGGCACGCAAACAGGCTCTCCAGGAGGGACGCCAGGAAGGACGCCAACAGGGCCGCCAGGAAGAAAGAGAGCTGGCTATTCGAGCTGACCGGGAAAGGCTGCCTGACGAAAGCCTCAGGGACGCCATGGAGCGGTTGCGGGAATCAAAGCGTTCCTGAACTCCATGCCCCGTCACTCGGCCCGCCCTGCCCTCGCAGGTGGGGCCCTTGCTTCGACCGCGGCGGAGACTATCAGAATGCAACGGGGCCGGTCGGAATAGCCTCCGACATTTCGGGCGCCGCCTTTGGTAGCGCTATTGTCTTACTCAGCCTTGGGAGGGTTTCCATGGTCATCACGCGGATATTCAGAGACAGGCGCGTGGACGAAGCGCGCGAACTGGCACTCAGAGAGGGGCGCCAGGAGGGACTCCAGGAAGGGCGGCAGGAGGGACGCCAAGAGGGGCGACAGGAGGGACGCCAACAGGGGCGGCAGGAAGAAAGGGAGCTGGCTATTCGGGCAGACCGGGAAAGGCTGCCTGACGAAAGCCTCACAGACGCCATGGAGCGGTTGCGGGAATCGAAGCGTTCCTGAACCTCATGCCCCTGTAGCCACGCGCCCTGTCCTCCCCGGCGGGGCGCTTGTATTGACCGCGGCCGCTATGCCCAGCGTTGCGTACAGCCCAGCTCGCGGGCCAGCGACTGCGAGTCGGCCACGCCCACGTAGTCGAACCCCATCGCCTCCGCCAGCCGCGCGCCCCTCGCAACATCCTCCAGGCTGCTGGGCAACATGGTAACGCCGAATTTCATGGATAGCCCGTAATTTTCCGGGAACCGAAAGTTTACGGAACTTGCTACTGCAATCCGAGTTGCTCGATATCCGCTTCTGTCATGTCAAACAAGTTGCCAGTTGCGGCTCTGATGGCGTCTCGGTAGCCTTGTTCGTAAGCGCATGCCGCGCATTTATGGCGCCAAGGTTCCCTTTGCGAATCCATAATCGCGCTCCAGTCAACCTTGCCTATAACGAACTCATGGTTCCGTTCACACACTGGATTTATCAAGGTCATCTCCTCCTCACAGATTGCCACGGGCGACAAATCGTTGAAACTCACCCAAATTGAACACGTGCTTCAACCGTCTGGTTCCAGCCTGGCTACGCAACCATTGCTCAGAACCAGATGAAAATCCACCTCCATCCAAGACAATTATTCCATCGAATTCGCCTTGTTGCAGAGTTAGAACTTCGAAAGGGTATTTTTCCTCGACGCTACCGCTAACTGCTTGCCACTTACATTGAATGATAATGCCGTTAGGATGTCTATGCGGGCTAAACAGCAGGAAATCAACGCGACGAGTCTTCCCGTACAGGTCGCGCCCTACTTCGACCTCGCGTGCATAGACGGACTGGCCCATATCTCGCATGGCGAATATGATAAACGACGGGATAATGTGTTCGTAGCCAGCTTCGTTCAACTCGGCAGCTACATCGTCCTTCAGTTGGTCACCGGGGCGGCTTGCGCCTCCTTCTGACGGTCTACTCATAGCTGGTGATCAATAAATCATCGACTGCCCCCCTACCGTTACCGTCGGAGTTAATGGGACGTGGGGCAGTTATTTCGTGTAGCCTAAATGGTGGTCGCCCGTAGAGGCTACGGATTAGTGCCGTATCGGCATTTGATAGCATTACTGCCGCCCCTTGATTATGCCAGCGCAAAGCCGCATCCCGTAGTCGACGTTGAGCAGCTTCATCAAATCCGTTTGAATCATACCCCGAGAATGTCCCATCATAGGGTGGGTCTGCATACACAAAGTCGCCACCGCTCGGCCCAATTTTACCAAAATCTCTCACGCGGATGGAAGCCTTCTGCAACACTTCGGACGCATTGAGGAGCGCGTCTTCATCGCATATCGTCGGGTTCGTGTAACTACCCATCGGGACGTTAAATCGGCCTTTTTTGTTAACACGATAAAGCCCATTGTAACAGGTTTTGTTCAGGTAGATAAACCGTGCGGCGACTTCCACCGCCGATGGCCTTCCAGTCATTTGGCGGACCCTCAGATAGTAAGCCTTGTCGTGTCTGGCGGCATGTCTCTGTAAGAGTTCAATCAAGGTTTCGGGGGCGTTCTTCACCACATGGTAAGTCAACGCCAACTCGCTGTTCACGTCAGACAATTGCGCTGCCTCAATTAGGCCGTCAAGAGCAAAAAATACCGCCCCACCGCCCACAAATGGCTCCCAATAGGTCCCCTCAATTTGCGCTGGTAGTCTTTTGGCAATTTCAGGAACAACAGTGCGCTTGCCGCCGGCCCACTTGAGAAACGGACGCGCCCGCGCCTTATCTAGGCAGGGTTGGGCGGGATGGTACAGGCGGTAGCTACCATTGGAAGGAGCCAAGGCTTCAGTGAGGTTGGCACTGGTGGCGCTGCTTGTCATACCTAACACTCCCAACGCAGCCACGTGTCGAGCGTATCGGTGTAGTCCAAGTAGCTACGGCGGGTCTCAGAGAACGAAGTGCCGCCGATTCTTCCCATGACCGACCACGCCAATGCCTGCGCGGACTGCTCGTCCGCCGATTGCCAAACCATCTGTGGGCTATCAGTCATCATGCAATTATCCTTCCTGCCTGCGTCGATAAATAGCAATAGCCCGAATTGCATCCAAAATGGCCTGTCCCTCCGGGGTATTTTTGAGGCCCTCGATGGCGTCCTCGGCTATCAATCGCTCAAATTCTTTCAGGTCTCGTAGCAGCCATGGAGCTGGTTCGGCTCCAACGATTGCTCCGTCAACTGCCTCGCGGAATTCCGAGAAATGGGTTGCATCGGCCGTTTGCAGGTAAAGAGACTGTTCTTGAGGCCAATTTTCGGGCATATCTAGTCCGAAACTCCGCTCTACCAAGGCAACCACCAAATCAGTCACCGATTCCCGTGATGGATAGGGTAGTATCGGTTCCCACTGTTGTACCGGCCTAGCCATTGCTGCCCCCGCTACTGTTTGGGGCAATATACGAGATCAAAAATGAGATCGCAAGGCGCAACTGTCAGTGTCTCCGTATCACTCCCACCGCACGCGGGGGCCGACGGTCTTTAGGTAGCCCTCGTAGTTGCGGCGGGTCTCGGTGATGGAGTCGCCGCCGAATTTCTCCATGAACGCCTCGGCCAGCACCAGCGCCACCATTGCCTCGCCGACGACGCAGGCGGGCGGGGCCTGGCAGATGTCGGAGCGCTCGTAGTGGGCCTGCACCTCGTCGCCGGTGTCCAGGTCCACCGAGGGCAGCGGGTGCATCAGCGTGGCGATGGGCTTGATGGCGAACTGGGCGGTCAGGGGCATCCCGTTGGTCATACCGCCCTCGGTGCCGCCCAGGTTGTTGGTGCCGCGCTGCCAGGGGCGGTCGGGGTCGGTCACCGGCTGGATGACGTCCTGCACCTCGGAGCCGCGCTTGTGCACGATGTCCCAGCCGGGGCCGATGGAGACGGCCTTGACCGCGTTGATGGACATGAGCGCCTGGGACACCCGCCCGTCAATCTTGCGGTCCCAGGACACGTGGGAGCCGAGGCCGATGGGGACGTTCTCGGCGATGATTTCGCAGATGCCGCCGATGGTGTCGCCTGCGTCCTTGGCGGCGTCGATCTCGGCGGTCATGCGCTCGGCGGCCTCCGGGTCGGCGCAGCGAACGGGGGAATCCTCCACGGCCTGCCAGTCAATCTCCGCCGCGCCGTTCCCGTGAAAGCGGGAATCGGCGCGGACGCTGCCGATGGACAGGACGTGGCTGTGAACGGCGATGCCGAATTCCTCCAGCAGTCTCATGGCGATGGCGCCAGCGGCGACTCGGGCGGCAGTCTCTCGGGCACTGGCGCGCTCGAGGACGTTGCGAACGTCGTCGAAACCGTATTTCATTGCGCCGGGCAGGTCGGCGTGGCCCGGACGCAGGCGGGTGACGCGCTGGCTGCGGGGGCTTTGCGGCTCGCCCCCCGTTTCCAGATAGGCGGGGAGGCGCACCGACATGGCCTCTTCCCAGTTGGCCCAGTCGCGGTTTTCGACGGTCATGCCGATGGGACTGCCCAACGTCTGCCCGTGGCGCACGCCGGAGATGATGTGCGCCCAATCCTGCTCGATGAGCATGCGCCCGCCGCGCCCGTAGCCTTTCTGCCGCCGCGCCAGGTGGACGCCGATGTAGTCCTCGTCGAGGGGCAGCCCGGCGGGCACGTCCTCAACGATGATAACCAGACCCTGGCCGTGGGATTCACCGGCGGTTACAAAGCGGACCATGAACTCCTCGTTGGCCTTGATTTTCCCGTGCGTTGTCTGAACTGTGATTTATGTGATTATTGGATTTCCCTGATTACTGATGCATGGATAATTTGCTAAACCATTCCGTCATTCCCACACCACCCCGTCATTCCCGCGAAAGCGGGAATCCAGGGCTGTCGTACTTCATCCGAGTTCCCGGCCTTTGGCGCTTATGGATTCCCGTTTTCGCGGGAATGACGGTTGCGCTACGCCTATGTTTAATTGTGAATCCACGCATCAGCAAAAGGTCTAATCAAGGCAATCATCTAATCAGACGAATCAGAGTTCAGACGGCCCCGCATTGCGGCGGTGGCGGCCTCCAGCATTACGGCCACGGGCGCGTCCTGCTGCGTCCACATCTCAAAGGACGCGGCCCCCTGGTAAACCAGCATCTGGATGCCGCCCAGGGTTGCGGCCCCGGCCCTGGCGGCCTCGCGCAGCAGCGGCGTTTCCAGCGGATTATACACCAGGTCGTTAACCAGAACGGACGACGGTATGTCCGATGCCGACAGCGGCGTACCGTTCTCGTCGGGGCCGTGCACCATTCCCATGGAGGTGCAGTTGACGATGAGAGCTACCTCCCGGGCAGCCCGCGGCGCATCCGAAAGCTCCAGGGCCTCCGATGCCGCGCCGCTGTCTTTGGCCATTGCTGCCAGCCGTTCGGCCCGCTCCAGGGTGCGGTTGGCGATGAAAATCTGGGCTACCCCAACGCGGGCCAGGGCGTAAACCACGCCGCGGGCCGAACCGCCAGCGCCAAGCACCAGCACGTCGCGGCCGCGGGGTTCGAATCCGGCGCCCTCGCGCAGCGCCCGCAGGAACCCGATGCCATCAGTGTTGTATCCGGCCAAGTGGCCGTCGCGGTTGACGATGGTGTTGACCGCCCCGGCGGTGGAGGCCCAGTCGTCCACCTGGTCCAGGAACGGGATGACCGCCTCCTTGTGGGGCACGGTGACGTTGATGCCGAGAGTGCCCGGTTCCCGCAGACCGGCGACGAAATCGCCCAAGCCGTCGGGGGCGACGTCCCAGGGCTGGTACGCGCCGTCAAAGCCGATGGCGTCCAGCGCGGCCTGCTGGAACACCGGCGATATGGAGTGGCCGATGGGGTGGCCTATAATGCCCAGTCGCTGCGGCATGGCTTCACTCTACGGGCGGGCGTCCGTGCGCCTCCCCTAACCGGAATGGGATTCCAAGGCTGTCTTGATTTGTTGCACGGTATCTTCGTAACGAGTGCGGTGCCGCTCTCTTTCGTCAGCCGACTGCCGGGCGAATTGGAGGGCCTCCTCAACTGTTGGAAACTTTTCGATGTCGTTCATCACCGGGTAATGGTCTGAATCAACCCACATGGGAAAGACATCTACTCCGTACTCCCCGGAATCGGTGCGGTTGATGCTAATGGAATAACCGCCGTCGCGGATTTCCCAATGCTCTATCCTGGAAATTTCTCTAGCCTGGCCCTCATGCGTTTCCGCGACAGCAACGGCCCAAGCTACGGCCTCGGCGGGGGTGTCGAAAACTCCAAACTGGTGATTGTCGTCGGACTGAAAGGCCAACACCGAAGCGTAGAATTTATCAAGACCGATGCTGACCCTGATGAAATTTCCGTGAACAACGGCTCCGTAACCCTCGCCGCTAACCATTGGATATATTTGGATTTCAGCCATTGAATGGATTTCTCCTGATAGGGTTTATGCAGTTGGATACGGTGTCTGATGCGCAGGATTTCACCCCCACCCTAACCCTCCCCTCAGGGGGAGGGAATTAAGGGATCTACCGCCCCAACTGTTGCAGGATTTCGTGGAGGCGCTGCTGGCGGTCGCGGAGTTCGGCGAGGCGGGCCTCCTCGTTCTCCACGACGTCGGGGCGGGCCTTCTCGCGGAAATTGGGGTTGGAGACCAGTTTCTCCACCCGCTCCAGGTTCTTGTCGCAGTCGGCCAGCTCCGCCCGCAAGCGCTCGCCCTCGGCGTCGAGGTCAACAACGCCCTCCAGCGGCAGGCGGACGACCAGCGGGCTGACGACGAGGGTGACGCCGCGCAGACTCCCGCTTTCGCCGGAATGACGGGTTGCGTCATCGCCCGACACGATGTTGAGCGGCTCGATGCGGGACAGAGCCCGGATTACGTCGGCCTCATCCTCGATGGCGGCGCGCTGGCCGTTGGCCTCCACCAGCGCCTCGAGGCGCTGGGCCGCAGGTATGCGGAGCTGGGCGCGCGTGTTGCGTACGGCGCGTACCGCCTGCTGCACCAGGGCGATCTCCTCCTCAGCCGCCGGGTCGATGCGGCCGTTCGACACGGGGTAGGGAGCGAGCATGATGGACTCCGGTGGTTCGACAAGCTCACCATGACTGGAAATGTTTTCCTGGGGCAACTCGGACTTGAGCGTCTGCCAAATCTCCTCGGTGATGAACGGCATGAACGGGTGCAGCAGCCGCAGTATGCGCTCCAGCACGTGGGCCAGCGTGGGCAGCGGCGAGGGTTCGCCGCCGTTGCGCAGCCGTATCTTGGCCATCTCGATGTACCAGTCGCAGTAGTCGTTCCAGATGAACTCGTGGAGGCGCTGCTGCGCGTCGCCAAGCTCAAAGCTCTCCAGCGAGCGATTGACGTCGGCGGTCACGCGGTCGAGGCGGCTGATGATCCAGCGGTCTTCGCGGTGTTCCGGAGTGACGTCGCTCCATCCTTCGACAAGCTCAGGATGAGCGGTTGGGGCGTCAGGATGAGTTGCCGAGGCGTTTCCGGGGGATGACTGGACGCCCTCAAGCTGGCTTATGACGAACCGGGAGGCGTTCCATATCTTGTTGGCGTAGTTGCGTCCCGCCTCCAGCCGGTTTTCAGTGAAACGCAGGTCGTTGCCCGGCGCTGTGCCAGTGGTGAGGGCAAAGCGCAGGGCGTCGGTGCCGTACTTTTCCACCAGGTCCAGCGGGTCCATGGTGTTGCCGCGCGTCTTGCTCATCTTTGCGCCGGAACCGTCGCGTATCAGGCCGTGCAGGTAAACGGTGTTGAACGGCGGCTTGCCGGTGTTCTCGATGCCCAGCATTATCATGCGGGCAACCCAGAAAAACAGGATGTCGTAGCCCGTCTCCAGGACAGTCGTGGGGTAAAAGTAGTCAAAGTCGTCGGTGTCGCCGGGCCAGCCCAGGGTGGAGTGAGGCCAGAGGCCGGAGCTGAACCAGGTATCCAGCACGTCCGGATCCTGGCGGATGCCGGTAGAGCGGCAGGCTTCGCACGTGTCGGGATCGGCCATGGCGACGGTCATGTGGCCGCAGGAATCGCAGTACCAGACGGGAATGCGATGCCCCCACCACAGTTGACGGCTGATGCACCAGTCCCGGATGTTTTCCAGCCAGTTCAGGTAGACGCGGGTGAACCGCTCAGGGACGATGCGGATGTCCCCCTCGGTGACGGCGCGGTAGGCCTTGCCCGCGATGCTGTCGGGCTGTTCGTGGCTGCCGATGTTGACGAACCACTGCATGCTGATGAGCGGCTCGACCACGGTGGCGCAGCGCTGGCAGTGGCCTACGGAGTGGCGGTGCGCTTCTACTTTATCGAGGACGCCTAGAGAGTCCAGTTCCTCAACGACGCGGCGGCGGGCCTCGAATCGCTCGACCCCTGCGTACTTTCCTGCGACGCGGGTCATGGCGCCGTCCTCGCCGATGACGTTGGGAGCGTCAAGGCGGTGGCGCTGGCCGACCTCGAAATCGACCGGGTCGTGGGCGGGGGTGACTTTCAGTGCGCCGGTGCCGAACTCCGGGTCGATGGCCTCGTCGCCGACGACGGGGATGACGCGGCCCATGATGGGCAGGACAACGTTGCGGCCGCGGATTCCGTCGTAGCGCGGGTCATCGGGATGCACGGCGACGCCGGTGTCGCCCAGCATGGTCTCGGGGCGGGTCGTAGCGACAGTGACGCAGCGGTCGGGCTCGTCCTCCAGTGGGTAGCGGATGTGGTAAAGCTGGCCGTCAACGTCGTCGTAGTCCACCTCGAGGTCCGACAGGGCGGTGGCGCAGCGGACGCAACGGTTGATGATGCGCTCATGGCGGTATATCAGCCCCTTTTCGTACAGGCTGACAAAGGTGGTGCGTACCGCGTTGCTGGGGCCATCGTCGAGGGTGAACTTGTGGCGCTCCCAGTCGGCGGAGATGCCCAGGCGGCGGGACTGCTCGTGGATGATGCCGCCGGACTTTTCGACGTGCTCCCAGACGCGCCGGACGAAAGCCTCGCGGCCAATGTCGTGGCGGCTGGTGCCCTCGTCGATCAACTGCCGCTCCACCACCCACTGCGTTGCGATTCCGGCGTGGTCGGTGCCGGGCAGCCACAGGGTGGGCACGCCGGTCATGCGGCGGTAGCGGATGAGCGCGTCCTCCAGCGCCTTTTCCAGAGCGTGGCCAAGGTGCAGCTCGCCGGTAACGTTGGGCGGCGGCATGATGATGACGTAGGGCTGCTGGCCGGTATGCGGGACGGCGTGGAAATAGTCTTTGTCCAGCCAATTCTGGTAAATGCGCCGTTCAACGTCGGCGGCGTTGTAGGCCCTGGGCATTTGGCTTGAGGCCCCTGAATTGCGGGCAGAAGTCATGGGCGAACACAAACTCCGTGGCCGGGCGCCCCGGCTGGGAATATGAAAGGCCTCGGCTATCCCAATGGCCTGCTCAAGGAGAGGTTGCAGAGACAGCGAAAACCGCCGCCTGCTATCGGGGCAAATATATCACTGGCGCGCGCGGGGCGTCTATTGGACGAGGGACGCGGGATAGGCGGCTTCGCGGAGGGCATCGAGGCGCAGGATGGCGAGGCGGGTGTCGTAGGCGACGCGGGCCGGATCCCAGTAGTTGACGCGGCGCTTGTGCAGCCAGTAGGTGAATTCCTTGAGATCGGAGAGATTGAGGCCCTGGCGTTTACCCAATCTGGCCTCGGCGCGGTATTCATCCAGCAGGTCGGTGCGGGTTTTCGTGTACAGGTGCCGGAACGCCTCCTCCACCAGTTCCTCGCTGTCGGAAAAGCCGCGGGCCAGGTGCCGTTTGCGGACGTACTCCTCGGCGGCGAGTTGCAGGGCCTCCTCCAGCACCACCCCGTAATAAAAGTTCAGATAGGCGCGGTATTTGCTGCCCCCCAGCAGGTCCCGCAACTCGTCCTCGGAAAGCGGCTCCGGCAGGTGGCCGTGAAACAGGAGCCTCTCAAGGTCTCGCTGCGGGATAAACCCGTCGGCCTCGCCGCATAGACGCTCGGCCAGCAGCAGCCAATCGAAAGCCTCTCCGCCAACCATATACTTGTAGCGGCGGTCTCCGTGCCACTCCTCGGCCGGAATCCAGCCGCCCATGGCCTCCAGCAGTGCGCGGCACCAGGGCGCGCCCGCGGCAAGCTGCAAGCGGAACCTGTGAATAACGACATCCGGGGGCAATCCCTCCGCAACCCCGCTGTCGGAACCGCCGTGTTGACCGTCTCCCGGAGAAGGAGGAATCTCATCGGCAATGCCATCTCCGATGACCGCGGATGTTCCGGCCGCTCTCGCGCGCGGCATCAGGGGCCGGACCGGGCAGCGGCTTGTCCGCCGGGAACGGACAGGGCGGCGGCAACCGCGTCGTCGAATACCTTGATGCGCTGCGGCTTGGGCGTGGTGATGAACCGGAGGAACTGCTCCCTGGGCATGGTGTTCAGGATATGCTGCGGCTCGCACCAGGCCCGCCGGGCCACTGCCACGCCGAACCGCCCGCCGGACAAATGGGAGTGGTGATGGGCGTCGGTGCTGATGACCAGCGGGATTCCCAGCTCGCGGGCGCGGTAGGCGTGGGTGTCCTTGAGGTCAAGCCGCTCCGGGGAGGCGTTGATTTCCAGCGCGGTGCCGGTATCCCTGGCCGCCTGCAACACCGCCTCCAGATCGAAATCGGTGGACGGGCGCTGGCCCAGCAGCCGGGTGGAGAGGTGGCCGATGATGGTCACCGAGGGGTGTTCCATGGCCCGGATGATGCGCCTGGTCATGGTCTCGCGGTCCTGGGACATGGCGTTGTGCACCGACGCGACGACCACGTCCAGCCCGGCCAGCACCTCGTCGGGGAAATCCATGCGCCCGTCGGAGCGTATGTCCACCTCCGAGCCAGCCAGGATGCGGATGTCGTACCGTTCCTGGAGTTGCCGCAGCACCTCGCGCTGCGCCGCCAGTCGCTCCGGGGACAGGCCGTTGGCGACGCCAAGGCCCTGGGAGTGGTCGGTAAGGGCCATGTATTCGTAGCCCAGGGCGGCGACCGTGGCAACCATGGTCTCGATGGTGTCACTGCCATCGCTCCACTCGCTGTGCAGGTGCAGATCGCCGCGCAGGTCTTTCGCCTCCACCAGACGCGGCAGATTGCCTTGCTGGGCGGCGTCCAGCTCCCACATGCCAGCGCGGAGTTCCGGCGGTATCCAGGGCAAGCCGAGACGGGCGTAGAACGATTCCTCGTCGGGGAATATTTCTACCTCCCCGGACTCCACGTTGGTAATGCCGTACTCGTTGAGGGAAAGGCCCATTCGGTTGGCGTAGTCGCGCAGCCGGATGTTGTGCTGCTGGCTGCCAGTGAAATACTGGAGCATGGCCCCGATGGACTCGGTCTCGCCGGTGCGCAGGTCAATCTGGAGTCCTGGCTCGACGATGACGCTGGTCTTGCGGGGGCCGTTGACCAGCACCTCCTGCACTTGGGGCAGGGCGGCGAGGCAGCGGCCCAGTTCCTCCGGCTGCGGCGTGATGGCGACCAGGTCAACGTCGCCGATGGTTTCCTCCCAGCGGCGCAGACTGCCAGCCGGGGTTAGCAGGGCGATGCCGTCGTCGCGCTCCCGCAGGGCGGTCATCACGGCCTCCGCAGTGGGGAGCGCCTGGCCGATGGGGGTGCGGCCGGTGGTCATGGAGCGTGAGGCGCGGATGTGGCGCAGGATGCTGTCGGCGGCTTTCTTGCCCATTCGCGGCAGCGTGGCGAGACGCCCGTCCTCGGCGGCCTGCTCCACGCCATCGACGGTGCTGATGCCCAGCTCGCTGCCGATGAGCACGGCGGTCTTGGGGCCGATGCCGGGGATGGCCAGCAAGTCCAGCGCCCCCTCGGGCAACTCCGACTTGACCCGCTCGTAAGTGCGAACCTGTCCGGTGGTGACGAGTTCGTTGATTTTCTCGCTGATGGCCTTGCCTATGCCGGGGATGCCAGTCAGCTTTTGGCCGTCAACGACGGCCTGTGCGAGGGGAAAGGACAGGCCCTCGATGGCGCGGGCCGCCCGCTGGTAGGCGCGAATCTTGAACACGGACTCGCCCTGCATCTCCAGCATCATGCCGAGTTGCTCGAACAGTTCGGCGATTTCCTCGTTGGTAGGCTGGCTGGACGGCATGTTGCCCCCGATTTAAGGCCGCAGTCTGGAGTACACCATCCTCTCAACTATAAAGTGTTGCCCGTAACTTGTCGAACCGGCCGAGAGCCGGATTCAGTCTGTTCTTGCTGTCTGAGAGGGTGTGCGACAAATCCCCTCTCCCTCCGGGAGAGGGTTAGGGTGAGGGCGTACCCTGCACATGCAGAAACAGAGACCCCTCGGGAATCCCGGAAAGAGTGACCGTCGCCAGCGTGATACAGTGGGGCGCGACGGAACCGTTGCATGACTAGCATCACCAAGCGGATCGGGCAACGACGAAAAGACAAGGCGGGCCGAACGGCTGACCGATGCTCACTGGCGTTGAACTGGCAATTGCAATTGTAATCATCACCGTGGGCGGCGTGGTGCTGGGAACCGTCAGCTTTGGGCTGGGGTCGGTGGCGTCGCCGGCGCTGCTGCTACTGATCGGCGCAAAGCCCACCGTCGTAATCATCAACATATTCATCGTGGTGCAACTGTCGCTGGTGCTGTCTACCACCTGGCGGCACATCGACCTCCGAATGACCAAGTGGATGATCCTGGGCGGAATCGCCGCCGCGCCCCTCGGCGTGTTTGTGCTCAACGTCACGGCGCCGTCGGTGCTGCGGATCGCCATCGGGGTGGTGATCGTGGTGATGGGGCTGCTGAGCCTGCGGGAGTCCAGGCTGCCCATCGCCACGTTTCCCGGTTCGGGAATCTTCTACGGCTTTGCCACCTGCCTGACGACCACCGCCATCAGCATCGGCGGCCCGCTGGTAGGAATATACGCAGTGGCGCAGCAGTGGCCGCCGCCAACGGCGCGCGCGGCGCTGGCGGTGATGTTCACCGTTTCCAGCCTGCTGGCGGTGGCGCTGTTCGCCTTCACCGGACTGTACACCCGGGACACGCTGATAAACGCCGGAATGCTGCTGCCCGGCCTGCTGGCCGGGTTCGGAATCGCGCAAATGCTGGTAGGGCGGCTCAACCAGCAGGCGTTTCGCAGGGTGGTGATCGTGCTGGTGGTGCTGGCCGGCAGCGTGCTGCTGGGCCGGGAGCTGTTCGGCTAGTGGAGCGAAATCTTTGTAATGATGGGCAGCCGCGATTATGGTTGTTTGGTGTGATTCGGGCGCCCACAAGGGGCGCCCCTATGGGGGGATGGTGTAGGGGCAACCCTTGTGGTTGCCCTGTCGCCCATCATTGCAATTCTGTCTCAACGCTAGGGCATGTCGTCATTCTTGCCCATTACGTCATGCTAGCAAGAGTAAGGGTACGCCCCCACCCTAACCCTCTCCCGGGGGAGAGGGAATTTTTGCAAGTCTCAGTGACATATTCCGGTTGACACTAAATGCGGGCGATGGCTATATTCCTGTCAACACCATCTGAGTGAGGAGTCTGGACGCTATGATGCAAACAGGTCGTGTTCGGGTCGAGGCGGGCAACGTCACTTTCGTTGTCCAGCACGAGCTATGGGACGGCAACATCCAGGACCATTCCGACCAGGGCGTGGCAATCCTCGTGGAGGTTGGCGAGGCAACCGCGCTGCGGTTCAACTGCTTTGACCGCGAGAAGAGCTACGTCTATGGGCCCGGCGGCAAGAACGTCAAGTTCCGCATGGACGAGACCGTTGACGGCAACCCCATCGGCTGGTCGGTCAAGACGCTGCGGAGCAGCATCGGCCTGATGCTGACCGAGGCCGGTTTCGCCGAGGCCGCCGGAGCCGTGGACATGGGCGCGGTGAACTCCGCGCTGGACGAGGTTGACCAGGCCGCGCGGTACAAGTTCGCCGCCGAGCGCAACACCGTCAAGCACAACCGGGGCACCGACGTTTTCGAGGCGGGCAACATCCGGTTCGGCTTGGAGAACCGCAGGCTGGGATCGGGCGACGGCGGCGTAGCGATCCACGTCCTCGCCGATCTCGCGGGCAACACGGGCCGCGTGTTCACCGAGGAGACGGAGTTGCTGGCCTTCGACTGCTTCTGGGACGGCCCGCACTACCACTACGGGCCGCGCAACAAGAACCACCGTATCTACTGGGACAAGACGCTGGTGCCCGACCCGCTGGGCTGGTGCCTGGACCAGTTCAAGGGCAAGAAGCTGGGGGCCATGCTGACGCGCGCCGGCTACCCGGGCGTGGCCGCCGACCTGGACGAGGACGTCATCGCCTCGGTGCTGCCCGCCGTAGAGGCGCGGGCCAGGGAAATGGAGGCCGGAGGCATCCCGGCGGAGGTCACGCCGAACCTGGTGCAGTAGGTTTTACTGGATTCCCGCCTACGCGGGAATGACGGGATTGGCAGACCGCCGCAGACATGCCCTGCGGCGGTCTTTCCTTTGGCAACCCAAGAGAAACAATGTGCGACGTATTCCGCAATTTTATTCGACTATGCGCCAGGGCATTTACGCGACGTATTTCGTAGCATAATTCGTTTTGCAAGTTTTGGAAAAAAGGGTTGACACGATAAAAGCGTTAATGTAAATTCTCCGTCACCAAGCGGCAACGCGCTTCGGAACCGGAGGCAAGCACAGTGTACGTTTGCGTGTGCAAGGGAGTCAGGCTTTCGGAAGCCGTCGAGTCAGCTAAACGACGGGGGAGTTCTCCCGACGATCTGACCGAGACTTGGGGCTTCGACGACGGGGACGCCTGTGGCCGTTGCCTGAACAACGTGCAGCGCATTTCGCAACTGGTGGAGTTGAAACTGGAGGGATTGCTGGCCAAGGCAGGCTAAACACCCGCGGGTGTTATAATGGATGCAGGCGACTAACGGCCGCCGGTGACGCAGGATGCGCACCGGCGGCGTATTTTTCATGCCACAAGGAGGTTCCCCATGAAAGCCAAAGAGGGCGTCGTTGAACGCCTCAACAACATCCTGACCATCGAGCTGACGGCCATCAACCAGTATTTCATCCACGCCGAGATGGCCAACAACTGGGGTTTCCCCGGCGTGGGCAAGCTGTTCCGCTCCAACAGCATGTCCGAGATGGAGGACGCCCAGCACCTCATCCGGCACATCCTCTACCTCGAGGGCCTGCCCAACCTGCAACGGCTGAACGAAGTGCAGGTGGGAGAGTCCATCAGGGAAGACCTGGAGTTGAACCTGGCGGCGGAAAAGAATGCGGTGGAAGTGCTGGCTGAGGCCATCGGCCACTGCAACGGCGTGGGCGACTACACCACCCGCAGCATCCTTGAGGGGATGATCCGCGAGGAGGAGGAGCACATCGACACGCTGGAGACCGAGCTGGAGGTCATCAACGCCATTGGCATCGACCTGTACCTGAACCGGCAGATACGGGGCGAGGAATAGGCCGCTGCCGTCGAACTTTCGGGAACGCTGGCCGGGCCTGCGATTATGCGGGCCCGGTTTTCTGTTCGCTGAGCATTCATGGGGGCACTGATGAAGTGTTGCGTTATAAACCAGTTTAGTGCGTACACGATTACTGTAGCACGCGACGAGAGTTAGCCTTCGTGTTGCGCCACAACGCCGCTTCGAGATGAGGGATGAGGGCGGGTACGCCGTGCTGTGCCGCCATCCACAGTATATCTCGATTTATCCCTTGAAAATCATGAACCAGGCGATGACGCATACCGGCCATCCTACCCCATTCAATCTCAGGATTTTCGGACTTTGTGGCATCGGAAACGTTCCAAGCCGCCTCGCCAATAAGCTCCACAACCTTTGCCACGGCATAATAGAAGAGCAAATCATCGTCCAAGTCGGGCCGGGTACGTCCGTGGACAAATTGCCGACAAACGTAAGCCTCTTGCAGCATCTCCCTCAGAAAGGCAATGTCCTCATCCGGCAAAGAGCACCTCTGACTTTTCCAGGGCGCTGTCCCAGTAGAAACGATTGTCGCGCGCTCCGGGAGGAGAAACTACGGCGGCCCTGACGACTCCAAACAAATCCGACAATTCACTCTCAGTCTTGAATACCCCCCCTCCCCATGCTCCTTTCGGATACCCCTTTTCAAACTCAGCCAGCAGCAGCAGGTCTGCGCCTGGGTATTGGCGCCAGGGAATTTCCGCGTCGCAAGCAGCGAGCCACTTTATGCCGTTGGAGCGGCAATATTCGGCCAGTTCCTCCGAAGGCATCGCTTTCACCTTATCCATGACAGCCTGCTTTTCGGCGGCATTGATAGCGGCCCAGGACTCCCGGGCCTCGGCCAGCATCTCCGGCAGGTAAGTAGCAGTCTCCGACGCGAACCTGACGGTAGCGGCGGCCAGGATTTCGTCGCGGTAGTAGTCGGCCAGTTCCGGCAGGGCCCGCAGGTCCCCGCGGGCGCCCCCGATTATGTCCGTCAGTTCCCGCTCGATCTTGAAGAACTCCCGGCCCACCTTGCGGCCCTCCTCGAACTCCACCAGAAAATAACGGTCAGCGCCGCCGTAGTTGCGCCGCACGATGGCCGCGTCGTAGGTTGCCAGCCAGCGTATGCCATGCGCCCGGCAGTATTCGGCCAGCTTTTCGGCCTTTTCGTCCTGGTAGGGCGGTACGGCAGATGCCATGACTTTCCTCCATAATTCGCGGCGGGCGCGGTGTACATCAATACACAAATGATAGCAGGGCGAGGGATGCTCAAACATCCCACGCCCCGCGAGACCATCCGTTACCCGCGATGAGAGTGCTATTCCGGGGTGAGTGTCTGGCAGGTCTCGCTGGCGGCGATGATGGCGTCCCAGTCCCACCGCATCGGCACCATCTCGACCCTGCGCCACGTTTCCGACTGGTCGCAGTAGTGCGGGCTGCCCGGGTGGCCGGAGCTGCCCAGGGGCACCACCCAGAGCGAGTTATCCCAATCGGCGGTGTCGTAGGAGTAGCGGGCAACGGACAGGCTGGTGACCGTGGCAAAGGTGGCAGGCGAGTAGCCGCCCTGCAACGGCGTGTCGCCGTCGCCGCTGTGAGGGATGGACGGTGGGTCGAGCAGCCCGTCCAGCTCCGGGTGCGCGGCGGAGAGAGTGTGGCGGGGCACGGCCCGGTGAACGCGATCCCAAACCCAGGCGTCGGGGTCGTCGCCGAGGCGGGTGAACAGGGTGGCAACGCCGCGGGTCAGGGCGCGGGAGATGGCGTCACGCCAGGTATCCCCATCGGCCAGCAAAGACCGGTCGTCGTCCCGCAGCATCTCCACCATGCGGGCCTTGAGCCGGTTGCCGAAGGAACCCAGGCCCCGGTCGGCAGGATGCCATGCGGCGTCGGCCAGGTCGGGAGGCAGGTTGCGCTCGAACACCTCCTTGAGCAGAGCATCGCGCATGGCCGAGTAGATCGCGGGCTGGACGCGGTTGGCGTCCATGGAGCCGTCCCAGGCCAGCAGGCGGTCGCGGGCAATGGCGGCGAGGGCGTTCTGCGGTTCGACGCCGGGCAGCACGGCCAGGTACGCCAGAGCGGGCTGGGAGATGCGGTAAGCATGCACGCTGGCCATGTCCGCCGCAGTGGGCTTGCTGAGGGATTTCAGGCCGTTGGTGACTCCCTTTACGCGGAATTCGGGCGTGAAATCGACGGCGATGTAGTGCGGGTAGTCGTCGCCGACCGGCTTGTTGTTGGCCGTGGCGATGTAGCCCTCGGGCGGGTTGACAGACCGGGGCAGTTCCTCAAACGGGATGTCGCCCTGCCATTCATGCTCGCCGGTCCAGCCGGGAACGGGCAGCCACCCGTTGACCCGCGAGCGGACGGGGATGCGGCCCCGGCAGAGGTAGCCGTAGTTGCCGTCCACGTCGGCGAAGACAAAGTTGTTGCAGGGATCGACCCAGCCGCGCTGCGACTCGACCAGCTCATCGGCGTTCCGGGCCCGGAGCATCTTCCAGAGAATGGCGGGCCACTGCGACGCCGACTCGGTAGCGGTGTACTTGAATGCCACGCCCGTCCATTGCTGCCCGGATTCACCCTCACCCCGGCCCTCTCCCTCAAGGGAGAGGGGATTTTCTGGGGGGCCGCCGGAAATTATGGGGCCGTGGCCGGTAACGACCACGCGGAACGACTCCTCGCGGCCTGACTTGCTGCGGACTGTCTCCTCGTGAACCTCGGCGTCAATCCATTCGCCCTTGTGCAGGTACTTGGGCGTATCCCCGTAGCGGAGCTGTTCGATGTACAAGTCCTGGTAGTCGGCGGCGGTGTGGGTCACGCACCAGCAGACCCAGGGGTTGTGGCCGAAATGCGGGAACGCCGGAACGCCGGGGAATGACAGGCCGATAACGTCGAACTCGGGACAGGAGATGCGGTTCTGGTAGTAGGCGTTGGGCGTGTCCAGGCCGCGATGGGAGTCGCCAGCGACCAGCGGTTTGCCGGTGGCGGTGGAGTCGCCGCCCAGCGCCCAACTGTTGCTGCCGCCGTCCATTTCCGGGAGGTGGTTGAGCGCCGCGGCGCCCTCGGCCAGCTCGCGCAGGCCCTGGTCCAGGTTTCCCCCGTAGGATTCGCCGGGGGGCAGTATCAGCAGGTGGCCCGGCTCGTAGCCGGGGAACAGCGCGCCAGCCTTTTCCGGCCCCATGGCCCGCACCATCCTGGCCCGCCAGACCTTGGACTCGAACACGCCCATGAGGATGTGGCGCACCTTGTAGACCACCAGGCATTCCCACGGCTGCCAGGGCTCCGGCGATATGCCTGCGATAGAGTATTCCGCAGGCAATGGGTCGGGGCCATCCATGAAAGCGTTGACCCCGGCGGCGTATGCGTCGAACACCATGCGCGTGTGGCCGTCCATGGCGTCGTAGTCCGCCTTGGCGCTGGCTACGAGACGAAAGCGGCGCATGAGCTTGTCCTGCTCCAGCGCGCCGTCGCCAACGGCCTCGGCCCACCGGCCGCTGCCGCGCAGGCGGTCGTACTCCATGTGCCACAGCCGGTCTTGCGCTGTCACGAATCCCTGGGCAAAAAAGGCGTCGCGCTCGTTCCCGGCCCGGACGTGGGGGATGCCATGTTCGTCCCGGTAGACCTCTACCTTGTCTTTCAGCCCGTCGAGCCGCAGTTCGCCCGACACGTTGGGGAGCGCCGCTTGCAGTTCGGCAACGCCTGTTTCGCTAACGCCTACCATACCGCTCACCTCTGCCGCGTTTTTGCGGATGATACCACGCCGCGGGAGCGGCCCGGCGGATTGCCGCCCCACGGTGACCATTGGCGCGATACGGTTGGGGAGTGTCGTCAAATTCCTCCGTCATTCCTGCGAAAGCAGGAATCCAGGAGTTCCCGCAAGCAAATCATTCTCCGGCATAGAGCGAATCTGGATTCCTGCTTTCGCAGGAATGACGGAAACGCAGGAATGACGGAAACAGGTCTGCTGACTGTCCGGCAACTCAATTTGACGACACCCCCTAGGGCGATACGGTTAGCTAGGCAGGTTCGATGACGCCGCAGGCGACGCGCTCGCCGGTGTCGCTCTCGTGCTCTCCATAGGCGTCGGGTTCCTCGTGGACGATGATGGCTGAGCCGTCGGAATCAAAAATTGAGTGGTTTTCGTCTTCCCGTAGGGTGAATCCGGTGGTAAAGAAGTCGGCCCTGGCCGATCCGTCGGCTGCCGCGTAGATGTTGGGCAGATCGCCCCCGTGCCCGCGGGTGTCAACATCGCGGCGGTTCCAGTTGGGGTGAACAAAGCCGTGACGGACATTTTCCGGGTTGAAATGATCGCCGGCAGCCGAAAAATCGGGGGCGCATGCCCCGACGGAATGAACGATGAATGCGTGGCCTCCCGGCGACAGTCCCTCTGCCTCGGCCTGGACCAGGACGCCGGTGGCAGCCTGGATGAACGTTACGGCGCCAATCGGCTCCCCCGACGGGGAGTTCAATTCCGCAGTCGCCCGCAACCCCACGTAATGATCCTCTTCGTTCCCGAAACCTGTCAGCGCAAATCCTATAAGGGCAGCAAGAAGGCACCCCAGCAGTATGAAAGCCACCCTCAAGCGGATATCTCTGAGCATCTGCCCATCTCCCGGCGGGTAAGCCCTTTCCGTCTATATGATACTGACAGCGTTTAATTGATATGCTGTATCAATATAGGGTGCTTTTTGAGAAAGGCCGAATGAAAAATATAGTGCAATTGCGATTTTAACGGAATCGTTCTGCCTGTTCAATCCTACGTTTACCTTGGTATTCTCAACGTATGTTGGTATTGGACGCGATTTGTCTGCTTGGCCCCGCCGCGTAGGGGCGCACGGCTGTGCGCCCCTACATGGGAATACCAACACACGTTGAGAATATCTTTACCTTTACCATTTGCATTGAACCGGGGCGCTCGCTTTCAAACGGCGTTTGCCCCGCATATAATGGGACACTGAGACATCGCGCGGGGCGGCTGGGAGTGACCGTTGCTCCGCAGCGAACCGCTAGGGGACATCCGTGGCTCTATTGACCATACGCCTGGTGCCGGACCCGATTCTCTTTCGGAAGGCCCGCAAGATCGCCAAGATCACGGCGCAGCACCGGAAACTGGCCAGCGACATGATCGAGACCCTGGTCGAGCACCACGGCGTGGGGCTGGCGGCCAACCAGGTGGGCGTGCTGGAGCGCCTCTGCGTCATCCAGACGCCGGACATGGAAGAGGCTATGGTGCTGGTGAACCCCGAGATCGTACACCGTGAGGGAGAGAGGGAGGTGGAGGAGGGCTGTCTCAGCGTTCCGGGTTATCGCGGCATGGTGGTACGCGCCGAGCTGGTCAGAGCGCGGGCCCTCGACCTGAATTCCAAGACGTTCAAGGTGGAAGCGGACGAACTGCTGGCCCAGGCCCTGGAGCACGAGATCGACCACCTGAACGGCATCATGTACATGGACCACCTGGTGGCCCACACCTCGCTGTACAAGATTGTCGAACACGCCGACGGCAGCGAGGAGGACGCCAAGTACGAGGCCGATGACACCGTCGATGGCCAAGAAGACGCGACCGCACACGAGCACGGCCACGGACATGCGCCAACGCCGGAGTTCGACGCCCTGCACCGTCAGCTCCATGAAATGCGCGGAGACTCTGCCGAATCCGAGTAGGTGGAAACCGGCCGCTAGTGGAGCAAAATCTTTGTAATGATGGGCAGCTGCTATGATGGTTGTTTGGTGTGATTCGGGCGCCCACAAGGGGCGCCCCTACGGGGAATGATGTAGGGGCAACCCTCGTGGTTGCCTCGTCGCCCATCATTACAATTCTGTCTCAACATTAGGACGTGTCGTCAAAGTGGATTCCCAAGCGTGCGGCAATGGCCGGTCTAACGCCGGGTAGGTCAATTTGATGGCACCCCTGAACTGAATTCCTGTCTAAAGTGGTAGCGTTGTTGCACGCCCATTCGACGACAACCGAGCGGCTGACCGCCTTCTTTTGCGCCCGCGACGTGGAGACTTATGTCGTGGGTGGGATGGTGCGCGACCGGCTGATGGGCCGCGCGACCGGCACGGACATTGACCTGGCGGTCAAGGGCGACGCCGTTGCCCTGAGCCGGCAACTGGCCGACGAATTGGGCGGATCGCTGGCGCCGCTCAGCGTGCCGCGGGGGATAATGCGGGTGGTTGCGCCGCCGGAGAACGGGGCGGCAGACAGCGGCGGCCCGGTCATTGACATATCAGGGTATTCGGGTGACATAAAGGACGACCTGGCCCGGCGGGATTTTACCGTCAACGCCATGGCCGTTTCGCTGGCCGAATGGGAAAACGCCGATTTCGGCAGTAAAGTCATCGACCCGTTCGGGGGGCGGGCCGACCTGTTGCACAAGGCAATCCGAGCGTTGAACTCCGGCGTATTTGCTGACGACCCGGGCCGCTTGCTGCGCGCCGTGCGGCTTTCGGGGGAGTTGGGCTTTCGCATCGAACCGGACACCGTGCGGCAGTTGATGCTGGATTCTCACCTGATGGAGCGGGTGTCTGCCGACCGCGTGCGCGAGGAGTTCCTGAGAATACTGGCCCCGGTGGGCGCAAGGGCGCGACTGGAGGCCCTGGACCAGTTGGGCCTTCTGCGGCACGTCATTCCCGAGCTCATGGCCACCAAGGGAGTGGACCAGCCAAGGATGCACTACTGGGACGTATGGGGCCACAGCCTGCACACGGTACAGGCCGCCGAGGGAGTCACTGGCGGACACCAGAACTCGCCGGTATTCTCATGCGTTCCCTGGACGCCGGAAACGGAGTCGTATTTCGCCGAGGTGATGAGCGACGGCCACACGCGGCGCACCATCCTGAAACTGGCGGCGCTGCTCCACGACATCGCCAAGCCGCAGACCAAGACGCTGGAACCGGACGGGCGCACCCGGTTCTTCGGCCACTCGGAGCAGGGAGCGGAGATCGCCGAGCGCCGCCTGAACAGCCTGCGGCTGAGCAACCGCGGGGCGTCTATGGTGTCCAGAATGGTGCTGCACCACCTCCGGCCCGCAGGAATGTCCGGCGGCGTGGAATGGCCCACCAACCGGGCCATCTATCGCTACTTCCGGGACACGGGCGACATTGCCCTGGACACCCTTTACCTGGCCATGGCGGACTATTTGGGCGCAAAAGGGCCGGAACTGGAGCATCCCAAGTGGCTGGAACATGCTAAAATGATTGCTCATATCCTCGATACCGGAACCCGGGAGCCGGTTGCGGCGGCTGCAACACGCCTAGTGACCGGGCACGACTTGATGTCGCGTTTCCACCTCCAGCCCGGCCCGCACATAGGCGGGCTGCTGGAAACTGTCGAGGAAGCCCGGGCATCGGGTGAAATTGAGTCCCAGGAGCAAGCACTGGAATTGGTCGCAGAAACACTCGCCAGACAAAGCCTTAACCGCGACGAGTCGCGGGCCATTTCCGGCTAACCGATGCGTTCCCGCAGCGTCCGCCTCACAATAGTCATTCTCCTTATCCTGGGTGTCGCCCTGGCGGCTCTGGGATTTCGTTCCATCAATATCGACGTGCCCGGCCTCCCTGCGCTTGTCCGGGAGGGCGCCGGGCCATTCGGGTTGAAACTGGGCCTTGACCTGAGCGGCGGCGGCCATCTCGTCTACCAGGCCGACACCGGGTCGAGATTCGACGTCACCCTGCTGGAACCGGCCAACCTTGAGGACATCGCCGAGGCGCTGGACGGTTTCCGGTTCGGCGACGAGCAGTTGCCCCTTGAGGACTTCCAGGTATTTCCCCGCGAAGTGCAGCCCGTCGAGCGGCAGATAGAGCCGGCTGCGGTCGTGGTGGCCGACGGCGACGCCACGGGCGAGGAAGGAGAGACCGATCCCGAGGACGCCGCTGCGACGGAGGGCGAGCCGCAGGACGGTACGGAACCCGAGGAGCCGCAGGAGCCTCAGTTCGAGACTATTCTCGTCGCCAGCGTGTTCCAGATCAGGATGCCGCTGCTGTCCGCCGATGACCCAAGGCGCACGGGACTGCGGGACTCCATCGAGGACACGCTGGGGCAGGTAGACCTGTTCCAGGTGACGGACATCGGCCATCCCGACGCGGCCCAGATGCAGGGCGTGCTCGACAATATCACCCGGCGTGTCAACCGTTTCGGCACCGAGGAGCCGATCATCCAGATATTCGGCGAAGACCGCATCATCGTGCAGTTGCCCGGGGCCAGCGGGTCCACCACCGATCTGGCTTTCACCGACCCGGTGGACGACATCGGCCTGCTGTCCGAAACGCTGGAATCGGCAGGATACAGGGACGTCAGCATAGAGCGAATCGACGACCGCACTTTCCGCGTCCTGTCCGGCACTGTCAGCGCCGAGGTGGAGAGCGCTGCCCGGGCGGCATTGACCGCCGCCATCGGGTCGCCGGGAATGACGGTCAACAGCGCCATCGACGAGGCCAAGTCACTCATCGGCCAGACGGCATTGCTGGAGTTCAAGGAGCGTACCTGCGAGGACGAGTTCTGCGTCCAATTCACCGACGTTGACCTGGGACTGACCGGCGATGACCTGGAGCGGGCGGAGGCCGCCGCCGACCCGGTGGGAATCGGCTGGGTGGTCAACCTCCAGTTCGACGGCCGCGGCTCCGACATTTTCTCAGACCTGACCCGGCGCATCGCCAATGTTCGCACCAAGCGGATCGCCGTTTTCATGGACGACGAGGAACTAATCGCGCCGGTTTCCCTGGCCTGGATCCGCGACGGCAGCACCCAGATCAGCGGCGACTTTACCCGCGAAGAGGCCCGCACCCTGGCCATCCAACTGGAATCGGGGCGGTTGCAGGTTCCTCTCAAGCTCATCCAGGAAAGCGACGTTGACGCCATTCTGGGATCGGAGTCCCTGCGCAACAGCCTGCTGGCCGGGCTGGTCGGGCTGGGCCTGGTGCTGCTTTTCATGATCGCCTACTACCGCATGGCTGGCGTGGTCGCCGCCTGCGCCCTGGCGTTCTACGCGATCATGGTGCTGGCGGTGTTCAAGCTGATACCGATAACGCTGGAGCTGGCCCACATCGGCGGCTTTATCCTGTCCATCGGCATGGCGGTGGACGCCAACATCCTGATCTTCGAGCGAATGAAAGAGGAGGTCAGGATAGGGCGGACACTGGCCTCGTCCATGGAGGTGGGTTTCAGCCGCGCATGGCCAGCCATCCGCGACTCCAACATCTCCACCATGATTACCTGCCTGGTGCTGCTCTGGTTCGGTGACCGTCTGGGCGGCGGCCTGGTGACCGGCGTTGCCATCAGCCTGTTCATCGGCGTTGCGGCCAGCATGTTCACGGCCGTCGTGGTCAGCCGGAACCTGCTGCAACTGCTCGCCTTTGCCGGGCTGGGCGGGCGGATAAGTCTGTTCACGCCGGAAAAGGTTGGCGGCGGGGCGTCCCAGACCAGTTCCGGGCCAGCCAGCGGAGGGGGGCGGTAATGCTGGACATCGTCGGCAAGCGTGCCTGGTATTTCCTGTTCTCCGGCATAATCATCATCGCGGGCATACTCTCCATGCTGCTGCCGCCCGGCTGGGTGACGCTGGACTCCGGCCTGCGCCCCGGCATCGACTTTACCAGCGGCGCAGTGTTCAACGTCACGTTCAGCCGGGACGTGGACCAGCAGGAAATACTGGAGCGAATGGACGCGCTGGGACACCCCGAGGCCCTGGTGCAGCAGGTCGGGATCAACAACTATTTCGTGCGCACCGAGGTTCTGGAAGAGAGCGTAGCCGGCGGGCTTTCCGAAAGGGAGATAATCGAGCGAGACCTCGAGGAAACCCTCGGCCTGGAAAGAGACCGGGTGGAGTTCGAGAGCGTTTCCCCCATCGTCGCGTCCGAGACGGTGAACATCGCGTTCTACGCCCTCGCCGCGGCGTCGGTGTTCATCCTGCTCTACGTCTGGTATGCCTTCCGGCGGGTGCCCAAGTCCTACCGCTACGGCGTCAGCGCCGTGCTGGCCCTGGCCCATGACGTGCTGATCATCCTTGGCGTGTTCTCCATCCTGGGCCGGGTCATCGGGTTCGAGGTCAACTCGATGTTCATCGTCGGCCTGCTGATCGTGGCCGGATACAGCGTCAACGACACCATCGTGGTGTTCGACCGTATCCGTGAAAACGTATCGCGCCACCCCGACCGCGACCTGGGCGGGCTGGTGAACCTGAGCATCATGGAGACCATGGGCCGTTCGCTGAACACCAGCATCACCACGCTCATCGTGCTCATCGCCATGCTGCTGATCGGCGGCCCCAGCATCCGGGAGTTGCTGCTGGTGCTCGCCATCGGAGCCGTGGCCGGAACCTACAGCAGCATATTCATCGCCAGCCAGTTCCTCGTGATGTGGGACCGGGGCGAGATTCGCCGCTTTGGCCGCGCCCGCCAGGCTGCCGCCACCGCCGCTTCCTCCCTGCTCAGCCTGCTTGGCAGGTAGGCAGCATCCACCTGCCAGCCAGTGCGGTTGTTATAATGAGGGTATCAGCCCGTGGATGATTACCGGGAAACCATCTGGGGTATTCGTCCAGACGACCGCAAGTGGTTCGAGTCATTTACCCTCGTTGGAGGAATTGCCGGATCAATCTTGTTGACGGTGATGGAGCTGAATTCCGTTGCGGTTGGCACTACTCAGGCAGAAACAGCCCGAAACATCGTCCTGGGAATCGGTGGCAGCTTTGTAGCCTCCGGATTCATGGTCTGGGGGCTGTTGCAGGGGAAGGATTATATGTCATCACTAGGGAACTGGATAAGGGATAAAACGAAAGAGCGCCGGGAACGGTGGATGAAGGAAGCCCGCGAGAAAGGGATCGAACAGGGAATAGAACAAGGGCGTCGCCAAGGCCGCGAGGAAACCCTGCGGGAAATATACGGCCCGGACTATGTTGACCCCCAGGGGGATAAGTCCGCTCCATCCGATGATGCCGACAATTCGAACGGGAAGAACGGAGATGTCCGCGCTGGGTGACTGGATCAGGGATGACATCAGGAGGCGCCAGGAACGCTGGCATCGGGAAATACGGGCAGAAGCCTTTGCGACTAACCTCCAGCGTGTTCTTGAAAAGACATCGTGCGAAGGGTACCTGGCTGTAATCCAAGAGGCGTACAACTTGGG
Organism: Dehalococcoidia bacterium; assembly: GCA_963664375.1. GTDB lineage: Bacteria > Chloroflexota > Dehalococcoidia > Lucifugimonadales > UBA3495 > VXOI01. The sequence continues at coordinate 668,272 of OY761449.1, read as the reverse complement.
CTGCGTCGACCGCTTAGACCAAGAGACCGCACAGGCTGGACGCCAAGGTTTTACGTGAGAGTCGTAGGGTATAATCGCCCACTATCCCACTGTAGGCGTCAGGGCCAGGCGGCCCAACACGGCCCGCTCCGACAGCATTTCCATCGCATGCTCCGCCTGCTCAAGAGACAGGACTTGCTGCAAGACCGGTGAGACCCGGCCCTCCACCGCCAGCTCAATGACCCGCTCCACCGTGGCCCGCGACACTCCCGAACTGCCCACCAGCCGGGCGTCGCGAAAGACTATCTCAGGGATTAGCCCGCTCAGATCACCGTCGCCCCCAACCTCGCCCAGCAAAACGAGCCGTCCATACTGCCCCAGGCTGCGAACCGACGAGCGAATGGTCGGGGTGCCCACCGTATCGACAACCACGTCGGCGCCCTCGTCCTGTGTCAGGGCCATAACCACTTCCCGGAAATCCAGTCCTGAATCCGCGCCTGCCGACTCAATGACGTCATCTGCTCCATGGCGGTATAGCACGGTAGCCTTGCCCGAGGTAGACGTGACCGCGATAGTGCGAGCTCCCATCGCTTTCGCCAACTGTACGGAGTGGACGCCCAAGCCGCCACCAGCGCCAACGATAACCACCGTCTCCCCGGCGGAAACGTCAACGGACGTCAACCCCTGTAGTGCAACACCCGCCGGGCAGGCCAGCAACGACGCCCGCGTCAGATCCAGCTCCTCCGGCAGCGCGACCAGGCTGTGCTGGGACAGGACAACGTACTCCGCAAATCCGCCGTGTCGGCCGTGGCCGATGCCCTCGCCGTTCCGGCAACGGTGCTCCCTTCCCGACAGGCACCGGTCACAATTCCCGCAGGCGTTGGTCAGGAGAGACACCACTCGGTCTCCGGGGCTGACCAGGGACACCCCCTCGCCAATATCCTCGACCACTCCGACAATTTCGTGTCCCAGAACCGTCCCGGGGCGGACTCCGCGCCTGAGAGTGCCGTTCATCACCAGCAGGTCGTGGTGGCAGAACCCGCAGGCGGCCACCCGCACCAGGGCCTCGCCCGGTCCAGGCCCCGGCACGGGCAGGTCCACCACCGACAGGCGGGGCGGCGTTCCGGGTTCTTCCAGCATCAAAGCTCGCATAGTGCGCCATTGTATGCCGTTAGCAGTGCTTCGCCAACGGGGGTGCCGTATAATTTGGATAGGACTTACGCATTTGATAGCTATCCCCTCCCCCTGAGGGGGAGGGTTAGGATGGGAGTGAAATCCTCAAGTGCGTAACTCCTATTTGGTAGGACTTACGCAGTTAAATCATCCCCTCTCCCTTGAGGGAGAGGGTTAGGGTGAGGGTGAAAATCTCCAACTGCGTAACTACTATTCGGAATCTATGCGAACCTGTAATTTTCCCCGAGAGGGCCTGAATTGAAAATCGGAGCACACGTTTCGACATCCGGCGGCGTCAGCAAAGCCGTCGGGCGGGGGCAGGAGATCGGCTGCGAGGCATTGCAGATTTTCGGCTCCTCGCCGCAGTCCTGGGCGTTCCGTGACATTGCGGAGTCCGAAATCGAGGCTTTCCGGCAAAATATGTCTGACGAGGGAATGGGGCCGGTGTTCCTGCACGCCATCTACCTGGTCAACCTTGGCACCAACCGGCCGGACGTGCTGCAAAATGGCATTGAATCCCTCGCGGCCCACCTGACCCTGGCGGCCAAGCTGGGTGCGGACGGACTGATATTCCATCCCGGCAGCCACGGCGGAGCGGGTTTCGAGGGGGTGCTGCCGCAGGTAGCCGATTCCATCCGTAAGGCGTTGGACAATGCGCCGGACGGCCCCTGCCTGGCCGTGGAGAACATGGCGGGAATGGGCAAGCACATCGGCGCACGGTTCGAGGAGCTGGGCGCGATCCTCGACGCGGTGGACGACGAGCGGCTGAAAGTCTGCCTAGACACGCAGCACAGTTTCGCCGCCGGATACGACCTTACCACCGGAGAGGGAATCGAGGACATGCTGGCCCAGTTGGACGCCGGGCCCGGGTCGGCCAACGTGGTTGCCGTCCACGCCAACGACTCCAAGCGGGTGTGCGGCTCCGGCGTGGACCGGCACGACAACATCGGCGAGGGATACATCGGAGAGAGCGGGTTCGCGGTATTCATGGGCCACCCTGCCTTTGCGAACGTCCCGTTCCTGCTGGAGGTGCCCGGATTCGAGGGCAAAGGCCCCGACCAGCGCAACGTGGACATCCTCAAAGACATACGCCAGCGTGTGGGCGCGCCCCTGTGATCGAGATGACCTACAGGGAGTTCGTCAGGCACGTGCGGCGCGCCTATTCGCAACTGCCTGCCCAGATCGTCCGGCGGCTGGACAACGTGGACATCGTGGTGGAAGAGTGGCCCAACCCGGATGAGGCTGACCTGGCGGGAGAGCACGGTACGCTCTTCGGCCTGTTCGAGGGCTGGCCGCTAACCGAACGCTATGGAATCGGGGGGCCGCTGCCCGACCGCATCGCCATCTATCGCCAGCCAATCCTACGCCATTGCGACACGAGGGAGCAGGCCATCCACGAGATCAGAGTCACCCTATGGCACGAGGTCGGGCATTTCCTCGGCATGAACGAGGAGGACCTGCACCGCCTGGGATACGGGTGACGGCGAGCGTTTCGTTGTGCAGTCGCGGCCTCGTCGTTAAGAAACTATCTCAGAACTCCCCTCTCCCTTGATGGGGGAGGGTTAGGGTGGGGGTGAAAAGGTAGCATGGAGACGCTGATGGGAAAGCAATCACTGGTTTTGAGATAGTTTCTAAGAGGGTGTTTCCAAAGTGCCCGCCGGAGTTCATTCATCTTGAGCTTGTCGAAGGATGAGCGGGTTTCGCTCGTTTTCGGCAGCCTGTCCGCACCACCCAATCGTCCGTCCTTCGACAAGCTCAGGATGAACGGTTGGACTTTGGAAACACCCTCTAAATGTGACCGCGTTGAAAGCGTCGTCATGATGAGTCGGGGTTTGGTCATACATGAGGCCGATCATCAACAAAACCGGGTGGCTGGTGGGGACTGCGGCGGGAGTCGGGCTGTTTCCCGTGGCGCCCGCAACGGCGGCCAGCCTGGTGGCGGCGGCGGTGTACTGGGCGCTGCCCGTCAGCGGGGATTCCCCGGCGTTCCTGGGCCTCGTGGGGGCATCGCTACTGATCGGGCCGTGGGCCTGCGGGAGCCTGGCCAGCGGCGCAGACCCCGACCCCAAGCGGGCGGTGTGGGACGAGGTTGCCGGAATGTGGCTGACCTGCCTGTTCCTGCCCAAGACGCTGCTCTGGCTGGCCGCGTCGTTCCTGCTGTTCCGGGTGCTGGACGTTCTCAAGCCCTGGCCCATCCGCCAGTACGAGCGGCTGCCCGGCGGCTACGGCATCATGGCCGACGACGTGGCCGCCGGAGTGCTGGGCGCAGCCGTTCTGAACCTGGTCTACCGGCTGGCATGGTAGGGGCGCCGAACCGCCCGCCGGTTGGAGTCGGCTGCGGTAATCTTATGCCCGCGTGTCTGCGTGGGCTTTGCCCGGTATAGAGGGGGTATGCTATACTCGCAGCGTTCCGAAATCCGCCTCTTGGCAAGGCGTGTCGAGGTCGGCGCGCCTATCTCTGGCCTGGCCAGTAATGAAATGACGAGGTAATTGATGGTTGAACCCCAGGCACAAAACGTTGAGCAAGCAGCGCAGCCGGCGCCCGCAGACGCCCCGGCCGAACCGGCCCCCGCAGCACAGCCGGAACCGGCTGCGGTTGCGGTAGCCGAACCGCCCGAGCCTGCGCCAGTCGCCCCCCCGCCGCCACCGCCTGCGCCGGAACCGGCCCCGCGCCCGGCGCCGGAACGCCCGCCGCAGCCGACGGGCCGCGAACCCATCAACATGAAAGCGCTACTCGAAGCGGGCGTGCATTTCGGGCATCAGACCCGCCGCTGGAACCCGCTGATGAAGCGCTACATTTTCACGCAGCGCAACGGCATCCACATCATCGACCTGCAACAGACCCTGGGGATGATTAACGACGCCTACAAGGACATGGTCGAACTGGTCGCCAACGGCGGCAAGGTGCTGTTCGTCGGCACCAAGCGCCAGGCGCAGGAAGTGATCCAGTCCGAGGCCGACCGCTGCGGCATGTGGTACGTGAACCAGCGATGGCTGGGCGGCACGCTGACCAATTTCCAGACCATCCGCACCCGCATCAACTACATGCTGGAATTGCAGCAACGGCGCGAGCAGGGATATTTCCGCCTTCTCCCCAAGAAAGAGGGCGTGAAAATGCGGGACACCCTCAACCGGCTGGAGAAGTACTTCACCGGAATGCGGGACATGACCACCCTGCCCCAAGCCATTTTCGTGATCGACATCGGGCGGGAAAACATCTGCGTTGCCGAGGCCCAAAGGCTGGGCATCGACGTATTCGCCATCGTCGACTCCGACTGCAACCCGGACCTGGTCGACCACATCATCCCCGGCAACGATGACGCGGTGCGCTCCATCCGCCTGGTGACCAATCGCATGGCATCCGCCGTCCTGGAAGGGCTGGCGCAGCGCGAGGCGGCGCTACAAGCGGAGATGGAGGAGATGCAGGCCCTGGTCTCAGACGCCATGAGTCTGGTAGAAGAGCCCGAGGGTCTGTCCGAACGGGAGGACGCAGCCCTCACCGACGCTGTAACGCTGGACGAGGGTACGCTGGCGGAACTGGCGGCTGGCATGGGCGCCCGGGTGGCCGGAGCGCGCGATGAATCTGACGCAGAGTAGCGTCCGGTAAGCCTCTATGACAACCACGCTGCCGGAACCCGGAGATTTGGGTGTGGATGGCCATGCCCTGATGAGTCGGCGGTTCCTCGAACACGCCAGGACCCAGTTGGCCGAAGGCGACCGGGTTCAGGCGGCTGAGAAAATATGGGGCGCCGCCGCCCACGCCCTCAAGGCCGTTGGGGAACAGCGCGGCTGGCTTCACGACGGGCATGCAAACGTTTTTGACATCGGGGAGCACCTGGGCCGGGAGTTTGGCAAGTCGGAAGAATTCGACCGTTACTTGGCGCGGGCCGATTTCATGCACCGGAACTTTTACGACAACAAACGGAGCGAATTAGCAATCAATTTTGCCTTGAGAGATGTTGAAAAGCTGGTGGACGAGTTGGAGGTAATCAGGAACTCGCCGCCGCGCCCTTTCGTCGTCCAGGATGACGGCGACCGAATACGGCTGGGGCGTTTGCTGGGGTTACGCAGAGGGCAGCGGCCACCCGTTGGGGAGCGCTCGCCCGTAGGGTTCAGCCGGACACATTAAGCAAATTCACCTTGTTGAAGAGGAAATGACAACCACGCTGCCGGATCCCGGAGAGTTGGGCGTTGAAGGCCACGCCATGATGAGCCGCCGGTTCCTCGAACACGCCAGGACGCAACTGGCCGAAGGCGACCGCGTTCAGGCTGCCGAAAAAATCTGGGGCGCCGCCGCCCACGCTCTCAAAGCCGTCGGCGAGCAGCGCGGCTGGCTCCACGACGGGCATCCAAACCTTTTCGACATAGGGGAGCATCTCGGACGGGAATTCGGGGTGTTTGACCAGTTTTCCAGGTATCTCGCGCAAGCTGAATATATGCACAAGAATTTCTACCAGAACGACAGGAGCGCATTGGCCATCGAATCAGCCCTGAACGATGTCGAAAGACTGGCAAACGAGTTGGAGACAATCAGGAACTCGCCGCCGCGCCCTTTCGTCGTCCAGGATGACGGCGACCGAATTCGGTTGGGCCGGTTGCTGGGGTTACGCAGGGGGCAGCGGCCGCCCGTCGGCGAGCGCTCACCGGTAGGATTCAGCCGGACACATTAGAATCCCCCTTGAGGCATTAGGCAGACTTGACACGGAAACTGTAAAGCCGGGTTGTCTGAGAGACGAATATGGAAACTGCGACGCTGGCAATGACGAGCGCCCTGCTGGCGATGATGGGAGCTCTGTTGGCAATGACGGCAGGGCTGTTTCTGAAAATGGCGAACTTGGGAAGGCGGATGGAGAGGATCGAGGCTAAAGTGGATACGTTTTCGCTTTTCGTGCGCGAACATGCCCACGACAGAGACACCGGCCAGGCGGTTGCGCCCGTACCGGTGGAGGCTGACTAGCCCCGGCCGCCCGTCGGCGAACACTCTCCCGCAGGGTTCAGTTTAGACACATCAAGCAAATTCATCCGGCTATAAAAAAGGAGTGGACAGTTGGTCACCACGGCACTAATCCGCACGCTTCGGGACCAGACCGGCGCGGGAATAATGGATTGCAAGCAGGCCCTCGAAGGCACCAATGGCGATCTGGACAAGGCGGCGGAGGCGCTGCGGGCCAAGGGCCTGGCCGACACCGCCAAGCGGGTGGGCCGCACCACCAACGAGGGCGTCATCGAGGCCTACATCCACACCGGCGGCCGCGTGGGCGCCATCGTGGAGCTGGGCTGCGAGAGCGATTTCGTGGCCCGTACCGACGAATTCAAGCAGATGGCCCATGACCTCGCGATGCAGGTCGCCGCGATGTCGCCGGTGTACCTCGACAAAGAGGACATCGAGGAGGGCGATGAGCGGCCCCCGGCGCAGGTGGCCCTGCTGGCGCAGCCATTCATCAAGAACAGCTCATCCTCCGTCGGTGAACTGGTTAGGGAACTGGCGGCCAAGATGGGCGAGAACGTGAGGGTAATCCGGTTCCAGCGGCTGGCCGTTGGCGAGTAAGCAAGCTCACGCCATGTCTGACTCTCCATCCCAGACCCAAACCCGCCCGCCATACGGACGGGCGCTGCTGAAAGTCAGCGGCGAATCTCTCAAAGGGGACGGGGATTCCGGCATTGACCCGGAAACGGTGAGGTATCTCGCCGGACAGGTCTGCGAGGCCCACTCCCTGGGCGTGCAGTTGGGCATCGTGATCGGCGGGGGCAACATCTGGCGAGGGGGAGACGCCAGCAAGTGGGGCATGGAACGGGCCACCGCCGACTACGCCGGAATGCTGGCGACCGTCATCAACGCGCTGGCGTTGCAGGTGGCCATCGAAGACCGGGGCATCGCCACCCGAACGCAGAGCGCCCTGCAAATGCAGGCCATCGCCGAACCGTACATCCGGCGGCGCGCCATCAGGCACCTGGAAAAAGGCCGGGTGGTGATTTTTGCCGCTGGCACCGGAAACCCGTACATGAGCACCGATACCGCGTCGGCCCTGCGGGCTATGGAGATAGGGGCCGACGTACTGCTGATGGCGAAGTTCATGGTTGACGGGGTGTACGACGACGACCCCAGGGAGAACCCGTCGGCCAAGCGGTTTGAACGCCTGGACTACGAGGAGATTCTCGACCGCAAGCTGGCGGTAATGGACACCACGGCCGTCACGTTCTGCCAGGAAAACGGGATGCCCATCGTTGTTTTCGATATGTTCAAACCGGGCAACCTGGGATGTATACTCTCCGGAGACCCCGTAGGAACAACCATAGGCGGAGGGAGCAACAATGCCCGCGAAGGACGATGATGCCCAGCTGACCGCGGAAGAGATACTGAGCGACGTCGATCAAAGGATGGACCGGACGCTGGATGCGTTCAGGCGAGACCTGAACCAACTGCGCACCGGCAGGGCAGCGCCCTCGCTCATTGAAAACCTGTCCGTCGATTATTACGGCTCCGCCACCCCTCTGAAACAGATCGCGTCCATCTCGGCGCCCGATGCCCGCGCCATCATGGTGCAGCCGTGGGATCGGGGCGCGCTGCGTGAGATCGAGCGGAGCTTGCAGCGCTCCGAGATGGGATTCAACCCGTCCAACGACGGCAACGTAATCACCGTCCCAATCCCGCCCCTGACCAACGAGCGCCGGCAGGAAATGGTCAAGCTGCTCCGCCGCAAGGCCGAGGACGGCAAGGTATCGCTGCGCAACGTGCGCCGGGACGGTCTGGAGACGCTGCGCAAAATGGAGCGGGACAAGGCCATTTCCCAGGACGAGAACCGCCGCGCCCAGGACCAGTTGCAGAAAGTCACGGACGGCCACACCAAGCAGATAGACGAGACCGCATCCGCCAAAGAGGCGGAGATTCTCCAGGTCTAGCGCAGGGCGGTGACTGCCTCAGCGGGGAGGAGCAAGGCGGAACAGGGCAGGGTGAGCCCGGCGGATGACGGCGTGCCGCAGTTCAAGGCCCTGGGCTACCCGGGGCCTGTTCACGTGGCGTTCATAATGGACGGCAACGGCCGCTGGGCCCAGAAGCGCGGGCTGCCGCGGATCGAGGGGCACCGGGCAGGGGTGGAGCGGATACAAGTCCTGCTGGAAACGCTGCGTTCTTTCGGCGTCAAGTTCGTGACGCTCTACGCCTTTTCCACCGAGAACTGGGGCCGCCCCCAGGACGAGGTGGACGGGCTGATGGACATCTTTTCCGACGCTGTCGATGTCCAGGCCAGACAACTGCACGAACGCAACGTGCGAATCGTCCACCTGGGCCAGACCGGGAACATGGACCCTCACCTGTTGCGCGCCGTCGAGAATGCCCAGACCCTCACCAGGGACAACACGGGAATCACCCTAAACGTGGCCTTCGACTACGGCGGGCGGGACGAAATAATCCGCGCGGTGCGGCGCATCATCAGCGACGGCCTCTCTCCCGACCAGGTGGACGAGGATACCTTTTGCCGGTACCTGTTCACGGCCCACAGCCCCGATCCCGACCTGATAATCCGCACCGGCGGCGAGCAGCGCATCAGCAATTTCCTGCTGTGGCAGTCGGCCTACAGCGAGTTCTATCATACCTGCACCCTCTGGCCCGACCTCGAGCCAGCCGAACTGCTAAAGGCGCTGGAGGCCTACCGTACCCGGCAGCGGCGTTACGGCAAGGTAGCCGAGTCAGAGACCTGATCCATGCCCCGCCAACTGGCAGTCCGGGTTGCGTCGGGCTTGGGAGTGGCGGCAGTTGCCATCGCCGCCATCCTGCTCGGCCCCCCGGCCCTGACGTTGCTGGCCCTCGCCGGCGGGGCCATCGCCCTGCACGAGGTGTACCGTCTCACGCCGCCTGGCGTAGACCGCTTGCCGCTTACCCTCGGCCTGTTCTCAGTAGCCGCGCTGCTGCTGGCAGCGGAGGCGGCCACCGGAACGGCCGACTACCTCATGGCGTCCGGCGTCGCTCTAGCCATCTGGGCCCTGGCCGCCTCGCTGTGGTTCACCGCGGCATACGACGGAGAGCGTCCCGTCGGAGCGTTCCTGCTGTTGTTGCTCGGGCCGGTATACGCCGGTTTCCTGCTGGGCCACGGGCTTGCCATCTACGACCTGTCGCCAGCGATGGAGGGCGCGGAAAACGCCGGGCGCAACTGGCTGCTGTTCACCCTCGCGGGAACATCCGCCAGCGACACCGGGGCCTACGCCGTCGGGCGGCTGATAGGCAGGCACAAGATGACCCCCGCGCTCAGTCCCAACAAGACCTGGGAGGGAGCGGCCGGCGGGCTTGTTGCGTCGGTGGCGGCAATGCTGGCGGTCGGGGCGCTGCTGGAGTTGGGAGTGCCGACATGGCAGCACGCCGTAGTCGCGGCGGTGGTGGCAGTGGCGGCCCAGTTGGGAGACCTTTTCGAGTCGTTCCTGAAACGCAGGGCCGACGCAAAGGATTCTGGTAGTATAATGCCCGGACACGGCGGCCTCCTTGACCGGATAGACAGCATCCTTTTCGCCCTGCCCGCCGTATATTATTTGCTGACACTGGTGTTCGGACTATGAGAAAGATCGTTGTTCTCGGCTCCACCGGCTCCATAGGCTGCCAGACGTTGGACATAGTCCGGGCCTTTCCCGACGAATTCGAGGTGGTCGGACTGGCGGCGGGAACGAACACGGAACTGTTGCGGGAACAGGTGGCAGAGTTCCGGCCCGCCCACGTCTGGAGCGCCGTCGCAGGCGCCGCGGAATTCTCCGGCGTTGCTTACACGCCCATGGAGGAAATGGTCGCGCTGCCGCACGTAGACCAGGTGATGGTGGCGTTGATGGGCAGCGTGGGCCTCGTTCCCACCCTGAACGCCCTGGCCGCCGGAAAGCAGGTGGCGCTGTCCAACAAGGAACCTATCGTAATGGCGGGCAAGCTCATCAAGGACTACGAGGCCCGCTACGGCGGGCGCGTGCTGCCCGTGGACAGCGAACCCAGCGCCATCTGGCAGTGCTTGCAGGGCGAGGACAACGAGATTCTGCGGCTGCTGATTACCGCCTCCGGGGGGCCGTTCCGCACCACGCCGCTGGAGGATATCCAACACGTTACGCCAGCGCAGGCTCTGAACCACCCGACCTGGAAAATGGGGCAAAAGATTACCATCGACTCTGCGACGCTGATGAACAAGGCTTTTGAGGTGATAGAGACTCACTGGCTGTTCGCCGTTCCCTGGGAGCGCATCGAGGTGGTGGTGCATCCCCAGAGCACCATCCACTCAATGGTCGAGTTCGCCGACGGTTCGGTAAAGGCGCAACTCGGCCCGCCGGACATGCGATTGCCCATCCAGTACTCGCTTTTCTACCCGCAGCGGTTGCCGAACTCGATGATTCCGCGGCTGGACACGTCCATATCCCACAGCCTGAATTTCGGCCCCCTGGAGCCCAAACGCTACCCCTGCTTTTCGCTGGCCGTAGAGGCGGCACGGAAAGGCGGCACGTACCCCGCAGTGCTGAGCGCCGCCGACGAGGTGGCTGTGCAGGCATTCCTTGACGGCAAGATAAATTACGGCGGCATACACCGGCTGGTGGAGCAGACGCTCTCGGAGCACGACTCCCTGCCCGGCGAAATGGCCGAGGAAATATTGCAGGCCGACCAGTGGGCGTCGGCCCGCGCCTTGGAGCTGGCCAACGGGTGACCGCATTAGCCCGCGTCTGCAAACCATAAACAGGGCGGAGGTTGCCCGCAAAATCTCCTCTCCCTTGAGGGAGAGGGTTAGGGTGAGGGTGAAATTCTGGCATAAAGCAACACTCCTAGTAGAGCGGCACCGTTGAAATGATGGGCGACAGGGCAACCACAAGGGTTGCCCCTACGCATCCCCCCGTAGGGGTGCCCCTTGTGGGCGCCCGAATCACACCAGTCCACCATCATCGCGGCTCCCCATCATTACAAGGATTTCTCCCTACTAGGCCCAAATTCCTGCGAAAGCGGGAATCCAGGCGATACCGGAAAGCGTCGCCTTTGCGATTGCGCCGGGCTATAAATGGGAATTATACGCAATCCTTGACAAATTAGCCTGAGTCCTGTATCATTCTCTCATACCAAGAGAGGGTGAAAGCAATGGCAGGCAAGAGTTTTCGCAAGGGAATCAGCTTGGTGGAACTGTTCAAAATGTTGCCTGACGAAGCTGCCGCTCAGGAATGGTTTGAGTCCATTCGCTGGCCCGATGGCAGGGTTTGCACGCGATGCGAGGGATCGAACATCCGCGAGGTTCCCAACGCTAAGCCCATGCCCTACTGGTGCTCAGACTGCCGCCAGTATTTCAGTGTCAAGCTCGGCACGGTCATGGAGTCGTCCAAACTCCCGTTGCGGACTTGGGCTATCGCGTTTTACCAGATTCTCACCAACTTGAAGGGAGTTTCGAGCATGAAACTCCACAGAGATTTGGGCATCCGGCAAGCGACGGCGTGGCACCTGGCCCACCGCATCCGCGAAGCAATGAGCGGAGATGATCCGGTGTTCAGCGGCCCGGTGGAAGCCGACGAAACCTATGTCGGCGGGAAGGAATCCAACAAGCACGAATCCAAGAAGCTCAAGGCCGGACGCGGCACAGTGGGCAAGACCGCCGTGGCGGGTGTCAAGGACCGTGAGACCGGCCAGGTTGATGCCGAGGTGGTGGAAAAGACCGACGGCCCCACGCTCCGGCAGTTCGTTCACCAGCGCACCGGGCCGACTACCCTGGTGTTCACCGACGAAGCGGCAGTGTACAACCGGCTGGAGCGGCCCCACGAGGCCGTTGCCCACAGCGTAGGCGAGTACGTGCGGGATATGGCGCACACCAACGGGATGGAGTCCTTCTGGTCCCTGCTTAAGCGCGGTTACACCGGGATTTACCACTGGATGTCAGTCAAGCACCTGGGCAGGTACGTCACCGAGTTCGAGGGGCGCCACAACAACCGGCCCAACGACACGCTGACCCAGATGGCCGATCTGATGCGGGGCTGCATCGGCAAGCGGCTACGGTATGCGGACTTGGTGGCGTAAGAGTGTTGCCCATTTCACACAGTGTGTGGTAGCGTCACGCAAAGAGGCCCGCCTGATTGGTACTCAGGGGGCCTCGGAACACCCCGAGAAGGTGATTGCGGTTCTCGGAGCGGTGTACCAACGCAGTTTAATGCGTCTGCTCTCTTGATGCAACACCTTCTCGGGAAAGGAGGTGTATTATGGAACTGAAACCAGGCGGCAGTATCGTCACCAAGTAGCAAGGGGCCCCGGCGATTGCCGGGGCCTTTTACTTGGCACGTGAGTTATGGCCACTCCTCAAAACAGCCTATGCCCGTCCCTGAACGCTATGACGCCTGAATTGTCCAAAGTTGCTGTGGCGAGTAGAATCCTACTGGAACCGCAAGGCTATGTCAAGGTTTCCGTATAATTCCCCTATAAATTCCCGTTTCGCGGGAATGACGAGGGAGCATGTCCAATGATTTCATCGCGATAGACCTGGAGACAGCCAACCCCAATCCATGGTCCATTTGCCAGATAGGCGTGGCCGCGTTCGGCAATGGAGCAATGACCCAGGAATGGATGACCTACATTGACCCGGAGGAGCGGTTCAACCGGGACAACGTGGCGGTGCACGGCATCACCGAGGCGGCAATCCGCGGCTGGCCCAAGCTGCCCGGGGTGGCGGAACGGCTGGCAGAGTCGCTGAACGGCAGGATCGTGGTCAGCCACAGCCAGTTCGACCGGGTGGCGCTGGAGCAGGCGTTCGACCGACGCGAAATTGCCCGCCTCGATTGCCGCTGGCTGGACTCGGCGCAGGTCGCCCGTCGGGCGTGGGGCGGATTCTCCAAGCGGGGATTCGGCCTGGAAAACCTTTGCCGTCTGCTGGGATACAGGTACCAGCGGCACGACGCGCTGGGCGACGCCAAGGCCGCCGGAGTTTTGGTGCTGGCGGCCATCGAGCAGACCGGAATCGGGTTGGAGGACTGGCTGCGGCAAGTGGAGCAACCCGTCGGCGACGGGCCGCGGCGCCCAATTCGTCCACTGTCGGCCTTGCCACCCGGCGCCGCCGATACCACCCCAGCGCGGGCTATCCGCCCCTCGAACCGGATCGTCAGCGCGGAACTGCTTTCGTTGTTGTCGGAACAATAGGAAACTGTCTCAGGAATCCCCTCTCCCTTGAGGGAGAGGGTTAGGGTGAGGGTGAAAATCTCCAACTGCGTAAGCCCTATCTGATTAAGACGATTCCCTTGCCTCTGGATTCCCGCTTTCGCGGGAATGACGGGTAAATGTCAACAGAACCTAATCCTGAGCATCACTGAATCCTGATAGGAGTTACGCAGTTGGAAGCTGTCCCCTCCCCCTGAGGGGGAGGGTTAGGGTGGGGGTGAAATCCTCGCATCAGACACCGTATCCAACTGCGTAAGTCCTATCCTGATTCAGACAATTGCCTGCCTGTGGATTCCCGCTTTCGCCGGAATGACGGGGCATTTTGACGACACTCCATAGATAGTTGAGAGACCTCACCGAATGGACGCCGTACTCTTCGCGATAGTTACGCTGGTGCCGTTGTTGCTCATCCTCGTGGTGGTTCACGAGCTGGGCCACTTTGCCACGGCGCGCGCGTTCGGCGTCAAGGTGCTGGAGTTCGGCGTCGGGTTCCCGCCCCGCGCGTTCGGCGTATACACGGGCCGGACGCCAGTGATGCTGCATCCCCGGACCCGTTTCGTCGGGCTGTCCGGCCCCCAGGATCTCAAGCCCGGCCAGAGGGTGAAAGTAGGGTCGCTGGAGGACGAGGAGTGCGGCCTGGTAGCCTTTGAAGTGGAGCTGCACCGCAAGAGAGAGAAGGACGAGCCCGAGAGCCACTTTAACCGGCCAGTCGATAACCTGCTGTGGCACGAGGGCAAGGTGCGGGCAGTCGGGGATGGTTCGTTCGAACTGGCCGACATGCTCTACTCGGTCAACATCATACCCCTCGGCGGCTTTGTCCGGTTGGCTGGCGAGTCCAACCCGACCGTGCCGCTGAGCCTGGCGTCCCGCCCTCCGTGGCAGCGCGTGGTGGTGCTGGCGGCGGGGGCGGCGATGAACGCCCTGCTCCCGCTGGCCATATTCACCATCATGTTCATGCTGCCCCAGGAGGTGGAGGTCGGGCGGCTGACCGTCACGGGAATAGCCGAGGACAGCGGGGCCGCCGGGGCAGGCGTGCAGCCGGGCGACGTGTTGCTCGCCGCCAACGGAGCGCCCATAGAGAACCGGATGGACTTTACCCGGGAGGTCAACCTGAACGGCGGCTCCGAAATGACTGTGCTGCTGGAGCGCGACGGCCGCGAGGAGGCGGTGCAACTGCGGCCACAGTTCGATGCCGAGGGCAGCCGCTGGCTGGCAGGGGTGGCGGTTCAGCTCACCGACGCGAGGGTTGAGAGCCGGTCAAGGCCCATCTGGGAGGCGGTGCCCGCCGCATTCGTTGGCAGTTGGGACCTGTTGATACTGCTCAAGCAGAGCATCGGGGGCATGGCTTCCGCCGGTGTGGCTCCGGAGTTTTCCGGCCCCATAGGCATCGCTCAGATGACCGGCGAGGTCAGCCGCGACGGGGGGTTGTCGGGGTGGCTCAGCGTGGGCATCCTGCTGAGCATCAACCTGGCCATCATCAACATCCTGCCCTTCCCCATGCTGGACGGTGGCCGCATCGTGTTCGTGGTCATCGAGTGGGTGCGCCGCGGCAAGCGCATCTCCCCGGAGAAAGAGGGCCTGATTCACCTGGTGGGCCTGGCAGTAATCATCGCCGGCGTGGTAGCCATCAGCGCCAACGACGTCATGCGGCTCATCCAGGGCGGCACGTTCCTGGGCGGTTAGCGCGGTAATAAAATACACGCAATTGCTTGTCCTGTTCCCGGCTATGCGAACCAGTGGATGACCGGCACGGCCCACCAGTCAGGACTCGCCTTGCGGGCGACTGTCTCAACGAGCAAAACCTCGGCCCGGAGCAGCCCCATGAACGAGAGATTCAATATGTACAGCTATCCGTTTCAGCAGGTTGACGAGGCAGAGAAGGCCATCGTAGCCGGCAATCTCGAGGCCGCCAGCAAGATTCTGTACCTTGCGATTGAGGCTGCGATGGTTCAGTTGGCTAAAAGCAAGGGACTCCCGCACAAAGACCATGACGACCTTTTCCGTCTGGCAATGAGCCTGGACGCCCAAAGTGGGACAGGCGACTCCCATTGGCTCCAGTTTGAGGCCGCCCGCGGAATGTACGACAACGCCCGGCTGCATTTCCTAGACCTTGATGAAACCTTGATGGCGCCCCAACGCGCCAGGGAATTCATTTCGGGCCTCGCTGAGTTCCACACAGCCACATGAGTCCTTCCGAAAGGATCGAGGAGGCCGAGGGCCTGTTCATCTTGGCTTCGGAGCTACTGGCCCGTGGATATGGTCTCGCCGCCGGGGAAATGCTCTGGGGTGTAGTGAACCACATCATCGCCGCTATCGTGGATTATCATCGCCTCCAGCGCGACGGGAGGCCGATGGCCAGGAGGCAGGCGATGGCGTATCTACAGAATGCAGACCCCAATAAACCCTCTCTGGAAGACAGTCTAGCCGTAGCAGGCCAACTGCATGGGCATTTCTACAACAAGCACATGACAGAGGTTGCCCACTCCGCAGCGATGAGAGCAACCAAGGAGCTTGTGATGTACCTGCTGGACCGCCCAGAGGTTCGCGCCATCAGGTGAAACTTCCCTAGGGAATGACGGAAATAAAGCCGTCGCACGTCTGGAGAACCAATTTGACGACACCCCCCAGCACCAAAGGGAAATATCAACCAATTCTTCCGCTTGGAATCCCCTCCTGCTTTCGTGTAACATGGCCGCGCCTGTTACATTGGCTGGCTAGGTAGTCCGGGCCAGCCGTTTCGACACTGCTGGAGCGAGTTGAGATGATCAAGCGACGGCCAACGAAACCCGTCTACGTGGGCGGCGTCAAGGTCGGCGGCGATGCCGACATCACCGTCCAGTCCATGACCAAAACCGACACCCGCGACGTGGCGGCCACCGTGCGGCAGATCCACGAGCTGGAGGAGGCGGGCTGCGACATCATCCGCTCCGCCGTTCCGGACATGGACGCCGCCATCGCCATGGGCGAGATCAAGAAGCAGATTAACATCCCGCTGGTGGCCGACATCCACTTCCACTACCAGTTGGCGCTCAAGTGTCTGGAGGGCGGGGTTGACTGCCTGCGCCTGAACCCCGGCAACCTGCGCAACGAGGACCAGGTGCGCGAGGTGGTGCGGGCGGCCAAGGCCCAGAACGTGCCCATACGCATCGGCGTCAACTTTGGCAGCCTGCCCCCCGTGGGCGGTATCGGTCGCACGCGGGGTTTCTCGCGTCACATGGACCTGGTCAACAAGCTGCCCAAGGCTGGCGAGGCCAGCGAGGGCGACTACAGCGTCGTCGACCACATGGTCGCCACCGCGCTGTGGGAGATCAGCCTGCTGGAGGAGCAGGACTTCGACCAGATCAAGATATCCATGAAAGCCTTCGACGTGCCAACCACCGTCGAGGCGTACCAGCGGCTGGCCGAGCTTGTGCCCTACCCGCTGCACCTGGGCATCACCGAGGCTGGCACCAAGACCTCCGGCTCCATCCGCACCGCCGTCGGGCTGGGCGTGCTGCTGTACCAGGGCATCGGCGACACCATCCGCGTGTCGCTCAGCGACGACTCGGTGGACGAGGTGATTGCCGGATTCGAGATACTCAAGTCGCTGAACCTGCGCTCCAAAGGCGCCGTGCTGGTGGCCTGCCCAAGCTGCGGCCGCGCCGACGTGGACGTGCGCAAGCTCGCCAACGACGTCGACGCGCTGCTGCGCAAGAGCAACCGCAGCATCAAGGTGGCGGTCATGGGCTGCGAGGTCAACGGCCCCGGCGAAGCCAAGGACGCCGACGTGGGCATAGCCGCCGGCGCGGGCCGCGCCGTAATCTTCCGCAAAGGCGAAAAAGTCCGCGTAGTCCCGGAGGCCGAAATGCTGACGGCGCTGATGGAAGAGGTGGAGGCCGAACCCGCCCCCGCCAACTGAGCTAACCGCTGTATAATTGAACCCCAAGAGCGCAAAGAGCGCCGAGAGTTTTTCAAGAAACCCTGAAACTCGGCGCTCTCGTCGTTTACGGTCAAGTGAGGTTGCGATGACTACCGCTACACAACTACCGGCGCCGCGGCCCTTTACGCCGGAAGAGTGCACGGCCCTGATTGCCGCGGGCATCATCGCCGAGGGCGAGCAGTCCGCCGTGCTGGCAGGCAAGCGCCGCTTTACCGTGGGCGAATGCCTGGCCATGCTGGAGGCCGAAGTTCTGCATGAGGACGACCGCATCGAACTGCTAGACGGAGAACTGCTGGTAATGGCGCCCATTGGAGACTATCACGATAACACCGTGGACTACCTGGCCGAGCTGTGCGTTCATGCCTTCGGCGGCCGGGCCAGAGTGAGGGTGCAGGGGTCAATCCGGCTGAATAACATGAGCGCGCCCCAGCCGGACATCGCCATTTTGCGGCGGCGTGCGTTGGGGGATTTCAGGCCGTATTACCCGGAGGATATTTTCCTGGTTATCGAGGTTGCCGACAACTCGCTGCGGTATGACAGCGGGCCCAAGCTGGCCCGGTACGCCGAGGCTGGCATCCCCGAGGTATGGATCGCCGCTCTGCGAGCGCGAGAGGTAGTTGCACACACCAATCCCGCCGGTTCCGAGTACACCAGCGTCCGCACCTACCGGTCTGGCGACAGCATCAGTCCGAGAGCCTTCCCCGACGTGTCCTTAGCCGTGGACGATTTTATGCCGCCGGCCCCCGGCCCTGACGTGGAAATCGCGTAACGAATCCACGGTTTATCGGGCCGAAAACTCGTTTGGCAGATGGAGCTATGAAATTTACGCGAATGGTCAGCAAAACGTTGCGGTTCGATCCCCCCGAGGCGGAAACGACCAGCCACCGGCTGATGCTGCGGGCCGGACTAATCCAGCAGGTAGCCGCGGGCGTGTACTCCTACCTGCCCTTGGCCTGGCGGTCACTGCGCAAGATCGAGAACATCATCCGCGAGGAGATGGACGCCGCAGGCGGCCAGGAACTGATGCTGCCGGCCCTCCAGCCGCTGGAACTGTGGGAGCAGACCGGGCGCCGCGCCGCCTTCGGCGACAACCTGTTCTCGCTGCAAGACCGGCGGGGGCGGCCCATGGTGATGGCCCCGACCCACGAGGAGGTCATCACCAACGTGGTCAAGAGCAACGTGCAGAGCTACCGCGACCTGCCGCTGCTGCTGTACCAGATACAGACCAAGTTCCGCGACGAACCCCGTCCCCGCGCCGGTCTGATCCGGGTGCGGGAGTTCGACATGAAAGACGCTTACAGTTTCAACGCCGACGACGCCAGCCTGGACGATACCTACCGGGACATGGCGCAGGCTTACCGCAACGTGTTCCGCCGCTGCGGGCTGCCGGTGCTGATGGCCGAGGCCGACAGCGGGGCCATCGGCGGCAAGGACTCCCACGAATTCCTGCTGCCCACCGAGACCGGCGAGGACACCGTCATCACCTGCTCCGGCTGCGACTACGTGGCCAACGCCGAAAAGGCCGTATCGGTCATACCGCCGATACTCCCTCTCCCTCAGGGGGAGGGCGGGGGTGGGGGCGTCCCCGTAGTTGAAGAAGAGCAGCCGTTGGCGGAAGTCGCCACCCCCGGCGTCAAGACCATCGCGGGTCTGGCCGAGTTCATGGGCGTTCCCGAATCGAAAACGCTCAAGGCCGTGTTCTACATGGCCGACGGGGAGCCGGTGTTCGTTACCATCCGCGGCGACCTCGAGGTCAACGAAGTCAAGCTCAAGAACGCCCTGCACTGCGACGACCTGCGCTTCGCCGAGGACGATGAGGTGCGGGCCGCCGGGCTGGTGGCGGGCAGCGCCTCGGCGGTGGGCATCACCGGCATCCGCAAGGTGGCCGACCCCTCCATCGAGAGCGGCAGCAATTTCGTGGTGGGCGCCAACAAGCCCGACACTCACCTGACCGGCGCAAACTACCCCCGCGATTTCGAGGTGGACATCCTAACCGACATCGCCCTGACGCAACCCGGCCAGCTATGCGCCCGTTGCGGCGGAACGTTGCAGTCCACTCGCGGCGTAGAGGTGGGACACA
Organism: Dehalococcoidia bacterium; assembly: GCA_963664375.1. Taxonomy (GTDB): domain Bacteria; phylum Chloroflexota; class Dehalococcoidia; order Lucifugimonadales; family UBA3495; genus VXOI01. Next base: position 648,985 of record OY761449.1, on the reverse strand, counting down.
TTTTCAAGCTGGGCACCTTTTTCAGCGAGACCCTGGGCGCAAACTACCTGGACGCCGAGGGCCGCAACCTGCCCATCACCATGGGCTGCTACGGCATAGGCGTGGGCCGGCTGCTGGCGGCGGCCATCGAGCAGAACAACGACGACCGCGGCATCGTCTTCCCCCATCCCATCGCGCCGTACCAGGCGCACCTGGTGGGACTCAACCTGTCCAACGAGGGCGTAGCGGCGGCGGGTGAGTCGCTGTACGATGAGCTGAACGCCGCAGGAATCGAAACGCTGTACGACGACCGCCCCGACGCGGCCGCAGGCGTAAAGTTCAACGACGCCGACCTCATCGGCCTCCCCGTCCGCCTGGTCATCAGCCCCCGCAACCTGAACAACAGCGTGGTAGAGGTACGCGGCCGCCAGGACGAGGAGGCAACCACGGTGCCGCTGTCCGACGTGGTGGAGGCGGTGCGGGCGCGGCTGATGAATAACTGAAAAATCTGGGGAAGTTGTGGACTGTACACAGATGAGATCGCACCTTAAATCGTTGGGAATGGGCTGCTTTGTCAATTACTTCGAGAAATTTCGGGACTTGTCGATTTCCAACCAAGAAGTCGCCGAAATTCTCCAAGAGGAAATGGGTTATAAAGTGCCAGCCAGCCATTCAAGAACAAGCACCGCCCGCAGCATCATAAAGGCTGGACGAGCCATTGACGCTCTGGATCTGATAGCCGGGTCCAACGCCGCCCCAACGGTTAGGGACAGAGCGGCAAGGATCGCTACGAGTCTGCGCCGAGACGGTCGGCCCTGATGAGGTTCAACAAATTTACCCCCGCTCCCGGCGCGGCTCCAGCAGGTCGTTTAGCATTCGCAGGTTTGCCTCCAGCGGCGCGGCGAGCTGGTGCGCCGAGCTGCGCAGCATCAGCAGCAGGCGGAACTGGGCGGCCAGGTCGTCGGCCAGCGCCCGCTTGGCCTCGGCCACGCTGTCGCCCTCGATGGGAACGCGCACGCCGTTCAGGGGCAGGCGCTCCTTGGACTCTCCGGCCCAATACTTGTCGAGGCTGTCCAGCACTATGATGGGAATCTCGTCCTTGACGACAACGCTGGCGTCGGGCGAGCAGTCCTCGGGGCGCAGGGTGTCCACCAGCACGCGGGTTATCTCCGAGTGGCTGATGTGGAACACCGCGGCGTTGGGCTGGCTGGAGTCGACGTCGCGCCAGTTCCAGTCGGGGGGCGCGGCGTAATCGACCCCCGGCTCCACCACCACCGGCAACGTAATATCCTCGGCCAGCGGGCGGTCCTCTCCAATTCCCTCTACCGCAATCTCCCTCCCTCCCTCCGGGGGGGAATACAAGGGGGGGCCAGGGTCGGGGCGTTCCTCCCGGCCTGCCGGTTCTGCGTCAGGCATGGCTGTGATCCCCCTCGCCGTCCAGCTCCCACGCGGAGTAGACCTGTTCGGGCAGCGTGATGGGACCGACGGCATTTTCGTATTCGCGCACGTGCTTGGCGGTCAGCAGCGCGATGGCCTTGAGCATCTGCGGGCTGACCTTGATGCGCGCCCGGAGGATAGGTTCGCGCTCCTCCATCTGCTCGCCGAAGAACAGCACCGCCGAGTAGAGGCTGCTGAAAATGTGCATGGAGTCGGCGTAGAACGTAATCGGGTCGAGGGAACCGCCCTCGCCTGCGCTGGCCTGGGTGTCGCCGGGGCGGGCGTAGGTCTCCTCGTGGGGCGTCTGGTCTTCGGGCGGAACGTAAGGTCGCTGGACGACTGGCATGGCGCCTCTCCTGAGCGGGCCGCTGGGTGGCGGGAATGGTTGCGCCCATTATACAGGAACGCCGCAGCTAACCCTATTCCCCGGCCTAACCCCCAGGGCCTTTCGATTATTCCCTCCCCCTGAGGGGGAGGGTTAGGGTGGGGGTGAACTTCTCGCATCAACAACCTCGCGTACAGAGGATGATGTCAAATCCTGTGAATCCTTTAATCCTGAAAATCCTGATTCAGACAAATAATCGAAAGGCCCCGCCCACTGACATTCGCCTGTCGCCCGCCCGTTTGTCGCCGTGCTAGAATCCTGCGCAGCGGGACGGGAGTGCGCCCCCACCCTAACCCTCCCCCGGAGGGAGAGGGAACTTGTTGGGCAACCGGGGGTGCGGGTATTCCCGGCGTGTGCATGGTATCGGACGCGAATTGTCTGCTTGGCCCCGCCGCGTAGGGGCGCACAGCCGTGCGCCCGTGTCTGCGCAGGAGAGAATTGTGCTGGAACCGGGGGCCAGGGCGCACGGCTGTGCGCCCCTACATGGGAATGCCAACACACGTTGAGAATACCGGGGGTGCGCCCCCGCCCTGGCCCTCCCCCGGCGGGAGGGGGACTTGCGAGCATCCTCCGGGAGAGAGCGTTATGGCTACGGCGACCGGCACGGCGGCGGAACATTCGCGCGAAAGCGTCGCCCGCGAGTACCTGGGCAAGCTGCTGCAACGCAACGCCGACGGCGCGTCGGAGAACGACATCCGCAGCGCCTTCCGCGATTTCCTCGTCCACACCGGCATCGCCGCCGACGAGAGCGAAATCCATACCGAGACCCGCCCCGCCGCCGACAGCCGCAACAAGGTTGACCTCTACCTCCGCAACACCTACGTCGAGTTCAAGCGCAGCATCATCCGGGGCCGCGCCATCGACCCCGACGCCATCGCCCAGCTCGACGGCTACCTCCTCGAAAACGCGCGGGCTGGCAACGGCATCCAGAACGGCATACTCACCGACGGCCTGAACTACCTCAAGCGGTCGGTAGGCGACAGCCAGCGCCCGGCTGCCGCCGAAAACCACCCCCGCGAGTTCGACAAGCCCGAACAGGGCAGCCGCCTCTACGAATACCTTTACGACATCATCGACACCCAGACCGGCGGCATCGCGCCCACCGCCGGAAACCTGCTGCGCTATTTCGGGCAGGAAAGCGACTTTTTCAAGACCGTCACCGCCCTGCTGGAAGAAACCCACCGCCAGAACCGCGACGCCCCCACCGTCGCCGTCAAGCGCAAGCTCTGGCGCGAACTCTTGCAGGTCGCCATCGGCCAGAACTCCGTCGCCGACTCGCCGGAATACGACTGGCTCTACGTCCGCCACACCTACCTCACCGCCCTCGTCGGCGTCATCGTCCAGGCCCACTTTGGCATCGACGTCGCCCGCTACGCCGACGCCGAACCCGCCAACCTGCTCAACGGCGAAATCCTGCGCCAGTTCACCGGCCTAAAGGGCATCACCGAGTCCGACCTTTTCACCTGGCCCCTCGAAACCGGCGAACACTCCTATCTCGGCGTCATCGCCCGCCAGGCCGCCAAGTTCGACTGGCAGCAGAACTCCGCCGACCTCGCCGCCACTCTCTACCAGAACACCATCACCGCCGACGAGCGCCAGCGCATGGGCGAATATTACACCCCGCCCTGGCTGGCCCAGGCCATCACCGGGGAGCTGATAGCCGACCCGCTCAATACCAGAGTCCTCGACCCGGCCTGCGGCTCCGGCACCTTCCTGGCCGCCGCTGTCAGCCGCCTCATCGACAGCGCCCCGGACATGCCGCCCGGCGAGCAACTGGCGAAATTGCAGGAAAACGTCGCGGGCATCGACCTGCATCCCGTCGCCGTGCAGCTTGCCAAGGCCACCTGGGTCATCGCCTGCCACGGCGTCATCATGGCCGCCCGCGCCGCCGGGCAGACCGCCGGAACCATCACCGCCCCGGTGCACCTCGGCGACTCCATGCAGCTGCGCTACGACAACAGCGAGCTGGACGCCCAAGGCTACATTACGCTGGACACCGGCGAAAGGCTGCCCGGCCAGGGCGATACCGTCCGGTTCCAGATACCCCTGTCCCTGGCCCGCCAGACCGACGCTTTCGACAACCTGATGATGGACCTGTCCGGCGCAATCGAGCGGGGCGGCGACGCAACCCGCGTGCTGGACGACAAAGGCATCACCAGCCCCGCCGAGCGCCAGCCCATGGAAACCGTCATCGCCAACATGCAGGCCCTGCACGACAACAGCCGCAACCACGTCTGGGCCTACTACCTGCGCAACATGACCCGCCCCGCAGTCATCGCCGAGGAAAAGGTTGACGCCATCATCGGCAACCCGCCCTGGCTGACTTACAAGGACAGCGCCGACATCATCCGCGAGGAGCTAAGGGAACTGAGCGAAAGCCGCTACCGCATTTGGGCTGGCGGCAAGAACGCGGCGAATCAGGACGTGGCAACCCTGTTCTACTGCCGGGCCGCCGAACTCTATCTCAAAGCCAAGGGCGAAATCGGCATGGTGCTGCCCCACAGCGTCCTGCGCACCGGGCAGCATCTCAAGTTCCGCAACGCCTACTACGAAACCAGGAACCCGCCCCGCTCCCGCGCCGCCAAGCAGGCTACGAGCCTCGATTTCAGCGTCAAGGCCCCGTGGGATTTGGACAATCTAAAACCTGAATTTTTCCCCATGCCCGGTTGTGTAGTGTTCGCTCAGGTGCCCGGATACCGCGGCGACGCCGAATTGCACCAACATGCGGCCAGGCCATTAGCCCCCGGCAATGTGGAAATCTGGAGCGGCCCCACGGACACGCCGATGGTCAAACGCTCCGTTGCCTCACTGATTCATGATGACGGTACATTCCGGTCACCCTATGAACCGCTCGCCAGCCGCGGGGCGGATGTGTTCGACCGTCGGCTGTATTTCGTAGCGGCGGAACGCAACGAAAACCGTTTCGCCCCACCCGATACTTTCGTGACCTACCCGAGAGCGGGCGGGTTGGACAAAAAGACGTACAGCGTCGCCGAACTGGACGGGCAGGTTGTCGGCGGCGATAACCTTTTCGACGTATATCTCGGCGAGTCCCTGGCGCCCTACGTCGCCCTGCCGCCCTTGACCGCCGCCCTGCCAGTGAGCAAGGCCGCCATGACCATGCCGCAGGACGACGCAGGCGAGGTTGACCGGCAGGAACTCGACGCCAACATGCGGGCCCGTTGGGAGAAAATGGAGCGGTTGTGGGAGGAGAACCGGGGCAAGACCGACACCAAATCCCTGACGCAAAACCTGAACTGGCTCAACAAGCTGACCAGTCAACTGGAATATCTGCGCGGCCCGGGAGACCGGCCAGTGCGCGTCGCCTACACCACCAGCGGCCGCCCCACCGCCGCGCTGCTTGACGATGACGAGGCGATTGTTGATACGACGCTGTATCAAGTGCCTTGCCGTGACTTGGACGAGGCGTACTATCTGCTGGCAATCATCAACAGCGATGCGTTAGCCAAAGCCGTCAAACCCTTTTGCGCCACCAACTGGGCCAAAGAAATCCGCCACCTGCACAAGCACCTGTGGAAACTGCCCGTCCCGGAGTACGACGCCAGCAACGAAAGCCACGCGGCCCTGTCGCAACTGGGCCGGACGGCGGCCCGGGAATGCCAGGAACTGATAGGCGGCCTGGCCGCCAGCAACGCCGCCGCCAACGCCCGGCCCACCGCCGCCGCCGCCCGCGCCCGCCTCCGCAACGCCTGGCAGCCCGCCAGCCAGACGGCGCAGGCGATAGAGGCGGCGGTAAGCAAGCTGCTGGCCGCGGGCTAGGCCCTCCAAAGCCCCCTCTCCCCCCGGGAGAGGGCTAGGGTGAGGGCGCCCCCCAACCGCCCCCTGACACCCCCCGCCCGTCCTTGACCCTCTGACGCTCGTAAGGCGTGTCGCGATATTCTTGACATATACGCCGATAAGTGTTTCGATTTGTTAGGCACTACAAATGTACTGCACTGTGTTAGGCGCTACATATGGAGAACTAAAGTATGGTAACCGAAGCAGTCAATGACCATGTGGAGCTTGCTAGAGACTTCCTGGAGCGCAGCAAGTCCTATTTGGCCGAGGGCGACCTGCATCAGGCGTCGGAAAAAGGCTGGGGCGCGGCGGCGCATATCATCAAGGCCGTAGCCGCCGCCAACAACTGGGAGTACGAAAATCACGACCAGTTCGAGAGCGTGGTAATCAACGCCCGTCAGCGATACCGCCAGCCCGCCCTCTTGCAAATGGCCCACGCCGCCGAAGCCCTCCACCGGAACTACTACCGGCGAGACTTTCTGCTGAACGCCGATGCTATCCGAGAAGAAATCGAGGACGTGGAAAGGATGGTGAACATCCTCGAGCCATTCGTCGCCTAGCCCGCCTTTGCGTCATTCCCGCATCATCGTCATCCCGGCGAAAGCCGGAATCCGGAATCGCCCAATCCCGCACAATTTTGATGACACGCCACAGGGATGTCTCCGGCCATCGGTCAACGGGCGGGACTGGCGCCCGTTACCTGTTTCGAGTTACGCAGTTGGAGATTTTCACCCTCACCCTAACCCTCTCCCTCAAGGGAGAGGGGATGATTTAACTGAGTAAGTCCTAACCTGTTTCGAGTTAGCCCGCAGGTGGTGGTAGCCGGCGGCGATGGCCTCCCATTCGAGGGCGGACCTGCTTTCACCGACCAGGTTGAGGCGCTCCATAACGGAGTAGGCCAGGGTGCCCTTTGAGGCGTTGGGCTTTCCTGCAAGGGCGGCCCGCACGTGCGGCGCGGGGTAGTCAACGGCGGGAAGGCTTTGGCTTTCGGCCCACAGACGCAGTTGTTCCTGGAGCTGGCGCATACCGGCAGCTCCCCAGTCCATCCCGCCGGGCCAACTGCACACGACGCATTGCGGCCGCCACCGTTCCGCGATGGCGGACAGGCTTTGCAGTTGGCATGCAATGCGCTGGCGGGGCTCCATCTTGGCTCGCAGGCCGGGGCCGACGGTCCCGCTGGCCGCGAGGAAACTGACCGGCGTTCCCTCGCGGCGCAGTGCGCCGAATACAGCCCAGCCTGTCTGGCGCAGGTTTGGATACAGCGCCAGGACCGGGCCCGTTGGGCGGGATTCCGTGCCGTCGCTGGCCGTGTTGCCTCTGTCGGCGCTGCCTGCGGACGCCATCAGCTTGCCAACCCAACGTCGGTCCAGCCGGACTTTTGCCTGACGCCGGGGTGGATTCTTGCGATTCGCAACGTCCCGTCGCTTACGCAGCCGGTGCGATCAGCGAGGCCGGTGTAGTAGTAGACGCCGCACTGGAGGCAAAGCCAGTCGCCCTCGTCGTAGACCAGATCGCCGCGGCACTTGAGACAGGCCGCCAACCGAAAAATCCTCACGCTGCATCCTGTAGTACGTCGGAAAGTTGTTTCAGGCCGTATCAGGCAGTAATATATCAGAATGTTTGTTCTATTACAATCGGCAGAAGTCATCCCGCGTTTGCAAAGCCCATCCGGATTCCGGCGAGAGCCGGAATGACGGGCACCTGAAAGGTGAATTCCATAGGAGTTACGCGGTTAAAAGCTGTCCCCTCCCCCTGAGGGGGAGGGTTAGGGTGGGGGTGAACTCCTCAACTGCGCAACTCCTATTCCATTGGAATGCGTTTGCAGTGAGTGAAATTCAGGCATTTTCAACGTGTGCGTGTGTTGGTATTGGACGCGATTTGTCTGCTTGGCCCCGCCCCTGCACGGGAATACCAGCACACGTTGGGAATACCGGGATTCAAGGACAGTTGTTGGGCGGCGCGTAGGCGTGATATGCTTTTCGCAGTGCGCCCCTGTAGCTCAGTGGATAGAGTGCCGGCCTCCGGAGCCGGAGACGAGAGTTCGATCCTCTCCGGGGGTACCACCGCCCAGGCTTTTTCCTCTCTTTCCACTAGATCGGGGCGTGGCCCAGCGGCAGGGTGCCTGGTTTGGGACCAGGAGGTCGGCAGTTCGAATCTGCCCGCCCCGACCATGTTTTCATCTTTGATTTCTCTCTTTGCACCGTACGCATCGGGTTTTTCTCCGTACCCACTCTCATTGCGCTAAAATGGCGTGCGTCCCATAGGTCAGGAGGGTAGAGATGAGACTGGAAGGAAAGGTAGCAATCATCAGCGGCGGCGCACGCGGCATGGGGGCCGAGGAAGCGCGCCTGTTCGCCCGCGAGGGGGCCAAGGTGGTCATCGGCGACGTGCTGGAGGCGGACGGCCGCCAGGTGGAGGCGGAAATCAACGAGTCGGGCGGCGACTGCGTGTTCGTGCGCCTGGACGTCACCAGCGAGGATTCGTGGGCCGAGGCGGTTGCGACGGCGGTTGACCGTTTCGGCAAGGTGGACGTCGTGGTTAACAACGCCGGTATTGTGTTGCGCGGGGTGCTTGAGGACACCAGCGCAGAGGACTGGGACCGGGTGATGGACGTGAACGCCAAGGGCGTGTTCCTGGGCACCAAGGCGGCCATCCCCGAAATGCGCAAGGCCGGAGGCGGCTCCATCATCAACATCTCGTCGATGTCGGGGATGGTGGGCCAGAGCTACATCCAGCCAGTGTACAACGCCTCCAAGGGAGCGGTGCGAATTTTCACCAAGTCGGCGGCCATCCAGTACGCGGGCGAGAACATCCGCGTGAACTCGGTGCATCCCGGCCCCATCGACACGCCCATGGCGGGCGACCGGCTGACCAACCCGGAGTTGCAGCGCGAGGCGGAGGAGCGCAACCCGCTGGGCCGCACGGCGCATCCCATCGAGGTGGCCTACGGCGTGCTGTACCTGGCGTCCGACGAGTCGTCGTTCGTCACGGGCGCGGAGCTGGTAATCGACGGCGGCGCAACGGCGCAGTAGGAACGGCAGACCCCGTTAGCGGAGCTCGATAATGCCGCGGGCGGGGTCCTGCTCAAACGTTTCCAGTTCGCCGTAATGCTCGCGGAGCAGGGCTTCGACCACCGCATTCTGAGAATTGCCGGTACGAATCCAGATGAGTTTGGGAGGATAACCCAACCGGTTGCTCAAATCGCGAAGGTCGGAATCTTTGGTAACGACCACAAAGTCATTATCCCTGGCATAAAACCAGATGTTTTCGTCGGGTGTGCGGCGCGCCAGCACCTCACTGATATGAAGGGAACCCGGGAACAGGTCCTGCAATCTGCCACTGAGTTTCCGGGAAAGATTATTGTCAAACAGCAGTTTCACTCGGACACCCGGGTCCAAGGCTCGTTGACCACTTCAAATGCCTCTTCCGTCCATTCTATTCCGTGAAGGGGCACCAGCGCGAACCGGCGCTTGCGGTCAGCCACAAAGGCGATGCTGGCGAGGATGTCGTCGATAGTGAGGTCTGGGAAGTCGTCCAGTATCTCTTCGTAGGCCATACCGCCGGCCAGGTACTCCAGGATGTCGTAGACGGTCATGCGTATGCCCCGGATGCAGGGCTGGCCGCTGCGCTTGCCCGGCTCGATGGTGATGATGTGGGAGTAGTCGTTGACCGCTGGCATGTCCGGCGGCGCTGTCACCCCGCGGCGCTCACGGGCGGCGGCGAAGGCCAGGCACGCGCGGATGTCATCTTTGGTCAAGCCGTGGAAGTGATGCAATATCTCTTCCTCGGACATACCGGCAGCGAGCTGTCCCAGGACATCCCCAACGGTCACCGGGAGGTCGCGGATACAGTGCTTCCCGTATCGCTTGCCGGGTTCGACGGTGATAATCTTGGAAAAGTCTATCGGGGTGTGGTCGGCCATCGCTGGCACCCTCCTGCGGCGCGATAGTTCAATCTTAACATTGCCGTGCCGGGCGTAGACACCCGGCGCATTTCTCTTGGAGGAGCGAGTCATGCAAGAGCGGCCCCTTGACGGCAAGATCGCCATCGTTACCGGCGCGGCCAGCCCCATGGGCCTCGGCCGGGCCATGACCGACGCGCTGGTGCGGGCCGGTGCGCGGGTGTCCATGATGGACATCAACCCGGACTGGCTGGGGCAGTCGGCCAACGACCTGCGGGAGATTGCAGGCGACGACTGCGTGATGACGCAGGTGGTGGACGTTTCGTCGCCGCAAGACGCGGAGGAGGCGGTGTCCCGGACCATCGCCGAGATGGGCGGCTTGCACGTCCTGGTCAACAACGCAGGCATCGCCCCGCGGAACATGCTCCTTGGCGGCGACGCCAGAAACAACTTTTGGGAGGTGCCCGCCGAGGAGTGGGACCGGGTGATGACGGTGAACGCGGGCGGGCCGTTCTATATGTGCCGGGCGGTTGTGCCGCATTTCCTGGCGCAGGGCTGGGGGCGCATCATCGGCGTGACCACCAGCATGAACACCATGTACAACCCCGGCGGCACTCCATACGGCCCGTCCAAGGCGGCGCACGAGGCAATGATCGCCATGGCGTCGCGGGAACTGGAGGGCACGGGCGTGACGGTCAACGCGCTGGTGCCGGGCGGAATGTCCAACACCAACCTCATTCCCGACGATGCAGTCCACAGCCGACAGGGCATGATTCAGCCCGACGTGATGCGCGCTCCGGTGGTGTGGCTGGCGTCGGAGGCGTCCGACGGCGTCAACGGCCAGCGGTTCATCGGGTACTACTGGGACGAGTCGCTGCCGCTGGAGGAGCGCATCGAGCGGGCCGGGGCGCCAGCGGCCTGGCCGCAACTGGGAGCGCAGGCCGTACGGCCGGGGCAGTAGGCCGAGCGGCGCAGCCCGGCAGCGTCACGTTAAATCAACCGCAGAGGGCGGCACCATGATAACGCGGCTAACATGTCGAATTGCACCATTTAGAGGGTGTTTCCAAAGCTCATTTCACCCGCAATGAGCAGGCTGTGGCGGTATGTGTCATTCCTGGTAGCACGAAGAGGACGCCCCCACCCTAACCCTCCCCCGGAGGGAGAGGGAATTTTGGAAACACCCTCTTGGACAGGGCTGGTTTTGGTTCCAGAGTCGCCTGAAATGTGTGTGTTTCTGAGGCAATAATCCGTCTTTATGATGTTATGCGCCGTTCATTATTATTCTTGAATCAGTATTGACAAGGGGTGGCGCACAGGCTTAAATGTTCTTTGGGCAATTGGGTGAGCAGGCCCATTGCGGCGACTCGCCCATGCGTTGATTCCGGCAACCGTCGGGGCTGCGTTTCCGCAGTGGAATCGGCAGGAGGGAGTGCCCGGAGGGCCGGAGCACAAAACGACAAACAAGCGACAACCGATAAAAGGAGGGATAGATGTCCGACCAAGCTGTGTCCCAGCAAGATATTGCCTTGATGGCCCATCTGCTTCGCCGTGCCGGGTTCGGCGCCAGCCGCGATGAGATCGAGGAAAAGGCTCGCCAGGGCTACGATAGCGTCGTCGCGGAGTTGCTGAATCCCGCGGATGACCCCGGCATAGACGAAGACCTGATGTATCGCGCCTATCCGTCGTATTTCGACAAGGCCGCTATCGAGACGGGTCAGACCGAGATCGTCTACCGGATGATCAACAACAAGCACCAGCTCAAGGAGAAGATGGCGCTGTTCTGGCACACCATCCTCTGCGCTGGCGACAACAAGGTAGACAACGCCCGCACCACCTCCATGCAGTACGACACCTTCCGCGAGAAGGGCATGGGCAACTTCAAGGAACTGCTGTTGTGGCTGTCCACCGACCCGGCGATGTTGTACTACCTGGACAACATCGAGAGTCACAAGACAGCGGTCAACGAAAACTATGGCCGTGAGCTGCTGGAGCTGTTCTCCCTGGGCGTCGGCATGGACCAGGAGTTCAACTACACCGAGGACGACGTCAAGGCCTGCGCCCGCGCCTTTACCGGCTGGAACCTGGCGCCGACGATCCCGGTGTTCCCTTATGGCCGCACGCCGTTCGAGTTCCGCTTCGACCCCGCCGACCACGACTACGGTGAAAAGACGTTCCTTGGCGAGACCGGCAACTGGAACGGCGACGACGTCGTGGACATCATCTGCAAGCAGCCCGCCGCCGCCCGGTTCGTGGCCCGCAAGCTGTATGACTTCTTCGTCGCCGATGAGCCGCCGGTCCCGGCCTGGCGCCTGAGCGAGCCGCGGGACCTGGACGCGATCCAGCAGTTGGAGAAGGCTTACTTCGACTCCGGCTACGAGATCAAGGCCATGCTGGAAGTGCTGTTCAACAGCGACTTCTTCAAGGCCGAGGGAGTCCGCTACGCCAAGGTCAAGAGCCCGGCGGACGTCGTCATTGGCACCATGCGGATGGCCCAGGACCACACCGAGCCCAAGCCCGGTCTGTTCTTCGTGGCCATGGAGCCCAAGTACATGGGCATGGACCTGCTCAACCCGCCGACGGTTGAGGGCTGGCACATGGGCCGCGAGTGGATCAACAGCGGCTCGCTGATCGACCGCATCAACTTCGCCTCCAAGATCCTGGGCGACACCAGCCTGCCCGGCGTGCAGTCGATGGTGGGCCGGCTGATGGACCAGGGCGAGAGTCTGAGCGCCGAGCAGTTGGTGGACGGCTGCCTCGATCTGGTCGGCCCGCTGACCATCTCCGACGAGACTCGCGGGGAACTGGTGGGACACGTGGCCCGCGGTGGAGACTTGCTCCACAGCACCGACGCCGAGAAGGCGGACTTCGCCCGGCGCGTTGGTGAGACGTTCCAGATGATCGCCACCACCTCGGAGTTCCAGTTCGGCTAAACCGTCGGCACAGGGAGGGGGAATGAATCGCGGGAAACAGCCGTTCACTCCTCCTGCCCTGACAATCATCAAGACAAGTAAGACAACCTGAACGGAGGAATAGCGATGGTATCCACCAGCAAGGATCCGGTCCTGGCTGTAGTTTCCCTGTCCGGCGGTAACGACGGGATGAACACGGTGATCCCGTACAGCAACCCCCGCTACCGGGACTACCGCCCGACCCTGGGCATCCCCGAAGAGATGATCGTGCCCCTGAACGACACCCTGGGCCTGCACCCGTCCATGGCTCCTCTCAAGAAGTACTGGGACGAGGGCAAGCTGGCGATCATCCAGGGCATCGGCTACCCCAACGGCAGCCTGTCGCACTTCCGCTCCATGGACATCTGGGCCACCTGTGAGCCCGAAATCTTGGGCGTGGAGGGCTGGCTGGGCCGTGTGGTCAAGCAGCTTGACCCGAACAAGGAAAACGTGCTGACCGGCGTGAACTTCGGTCGCGGCCTGCCCCGCGCGCTGGCCATGGAGGGCGTTCCCGTTGCCTCCGTGGGCGACCTGAACAGCTATGGCCTGCTCACCGAGATGGAGAAAGAAGAGCAGCGGAACGAGGCGCTGGACCTCTTCGGCCGCATGTATGGCCCGGCCATCGGCCGCGGCGCGGTTGAGGACTTCATCCGCAGCACCGGCGTCGAGGCCATGATGGGCGCCGACATTCTCGCCACCGCCCCCGGCCAGTACCGCGGCGAGGAAGAGTACCTGCTGGGCAACATCGGCGGGTACATGCGCGACATGGTGCAGGTGCACAACGCCAACCTGGGCACGCGCGTGTTCTTCACCACCGCTCCGTACAACATCTTCGACACGCACGCCAACCAGGCCGTCGGCCAGTCCAACCTGCTGAACGACGTGGCCCGCAACGTTGACTCCTTCATGGCCGACCTGCGGCACCACGGCATCGGCGACAACGTAGTCACCCTGCTCTACTCCGAGTTCGGGCGCCGCGCCATGGACAACGGCTCCGGCACCGACCACGGCACCGGCGGCGTGGCCTTCGTCATCGGCGAACAGGTCAAGGGCGGCCTGTACGGCGAGTATCCGTCCCTGGAGCCGGGCGAGCTGGAAGACGGCGGCAACCTGCTGCACAACAACGACTTCCGCTCCACCTATGCCACCCTCCTGGAAAACTGGATGGGCATGGACTCCAAGGAAATCATCGGCAGCACCTGGGAAAAGCACGACTTCATCTAGGCTGCCCGGCCGGGCGCAGGCCCGGCGCAAAAATCTGTGAATGGGAGAGGAGCCGGAGCGCGGACGAATGTCGGTCCGCGTTCCGGCAGGCAAGAAGAGAGTACCAATATGGTAGAAGAAAACGACGCGACCCAGGAAGAGGGAAGCGGTATCATCCAGTTCATTCTGGGAATTGTCAGGGCGGTGGTGTCCGCTATCAGGTCGGTGGTGACCGGCGCTGTGGACGCAGTTCGCGGCGTCATTGCCTCGCTGATGGAGTGGCTGGTCAACGCCATCAGTTCCCTCGCTCAGCAGGTTATCACCCGCATAGCTACCGACGTGTAGAACACGGCGGGTTGACGTCTCACAACTGATCCAATAAGGAGGCAAACCGTGGCAAGTGTATTTCTCGGCATCAACGACCGGACATTCACTTACCAGTGGGTCGCCGGTCGATCCGAGTTCCAGGGAACCGGGTTCCGGAATCCCATGGACTTCGCTTTCGGGCCCGAGGGCTCGATCTACGTCGTGAACCGCTCCTACGAGTCGCGTTCCGACGGCACCAGGATCAACATTTTCGTCCTGGACGAAGACGGCACCGAGCATTACGTGACCGAGTTCGGCGGCTATGGCGAGGGCCCCGGCCAGTTCATGTGGCCCATGTCCATCGCGCTTGACAAGGACACCAACGTTTACGTGTCCGACGAATATCTGCACCGCATCACCGTCTTCGACAAGGACGGCAACTACGTCGGCCACTGGGGCGCCCACGGCTCCGGCGACGGCGAGCTGGACCGCCCGGCAGGCCTGGCCATCCAGGACGACACGCTGCTGGTGGTGGACAGCCGCAACAACCGCGTGCAGAGGTTCACTCTGGACGGGCAGTACATCTCCCAGTTCGGCAGCCAGGGCAGCGGCCCCGGCGAGTTCAACCTGCCGTGGGGCATCGGACTGGACGGCGAAGGCAACATCTTCATCGCCGACTGGCGCAACGACCGCATCCAGTCGTTCACCGCCGACGGGCAGTGGATCGCCAGCTTTGGCCAGCCGGGAACCGGCGGAAACGCCGACTACGCCCGCGACCACGGCGGCATCCGCCTGATCAGTCAGCCCGTGGGCCTGTTCAACCGCCCGACCGGCGTGGCGGTGGACAAGGACGGCGACGTCTACGTTGCCGACTGGCTGAACAACCGGGTACAGGTGCTTACCCCCGAGGGCCGGTTTATCACCGAGTTCACTGGCGACGCCGCCCTGTCCAAGCTGGGCGAGCAGAAGATCGAGTCCAACCCGGACATGATCCGTCAGCGCAACGGCGTCCGCGATTTCACCCCCGAGAAGGTCCTCTGGGCCCCGGTGGCGGTGAAGGTGGACGACAGCGGCCGCGTCTTCATTGCCGACACGACCCGCCACCGTTTCCAGGTATACCAGAAGAACACCGAGCCGGTGCTGGTCTAACCGGCTAGTTCCCTCTCCCTCTGGGAGTGGGTGAGGGTGAGGGCGTAACCCCCCACCCGTCAGATCGCTAATTCGCAGGGGCGGGTTTGAAACCCGCCCCTGCATTATGCTCGGCAGGCATATACTACGGGAATGTAGGGGCGTCCCTTGTGGACGCCCTGCTTTGGGAAATACCAATGACACAAAATAGGCAACCATCCGGCGGCACACTGGCGCAGCAGATGTTCGGCCCGCAGGCAGGCGTGTACGCGGCCAGCAAAGTACACATCAGCGACGACAGTCTGGAATCGGTGCAACGT
Source organism: Dehalococcoidia bacterium (assembly GCA_963664375.1). Lineage (GTDB taxonomy): Bacteria > Chloroflexota > Dehalococcoidia > Lucifugimonadales > UBA3495 > VXOI01. The sequence goes on along the minus strand of OY761449.1, from coordinate 633,580 downwards.
CTGACCGCTCCGGCCTTGCGGCAGGCTCAGAATGACCATTCGAGCGCTCAGCGTGACGGCGCGGACGCTTTGCCATACCGTTGGACCGTGGACATTGGGACAGGGGCGGGATTCACCGCTTTCGCAATGGCGGAGGTCTCAGACCGCGTAGTGGCCAGCGACATTACCCAGCCCATGCTGTGGCAGGCGCAACGCATCAGCGGCGAAAAGGGACTGCCCAACGTTCGGCTCGCGCAGAACGCCGCCGAGTCGCTCCCGTTCGCCAGCGGCAGCCTAGACTTGATCACCTGCCGCAAGGCGGCGCACCACTTCCGGGATTTCGAGGCGTCACTGGACGAGATCCGGCGCGCGCTCCGGTCGGGTGGGTCGCTGGTAATGGCCGACACCGTGGCGCCCGAGGACGGCGCGCTGGCGGATTGGCAGAACGAGGTCGAGCTGCGGCGCGATTACAGCCACGTAGAGGATCGCAAGATTTCGGTGATCCGCCAATTGCTGGCAGAACGCGGCCTGGAGGTCATCGGGAGCGAGGACGAGCGGGTCTACTTGTGGTTCAACGACTGGGTGATGCGCACCAAGGTCGCTGAGAACGAGGTTCGCGCACTGCGGCGGGAGTTCCAGGAATCTCCCCCGGAGCGCAGGGAGGCGTTTCAGATCGGTGAACCGGAGGAGGACGGCGATTTCCTGTTCTCGTTCCCCGTGTGGGTGTTCCGGGCGGTTAGGTGGTGAAAGCGTCGAGCGACAAATCACCCCAGAAACTTGAGGATGAGATTCAACGCTGCCAACCCTACACCTACGGCAATCATCGTCCATCGGAGGGCGTGTATTTCTCCGCGCAGTTCGGCAATATCTTCTTTGATGCCGAGATGCAGGTCAGTTTCCTCGGTGGACGGCATGGGTTCTCCAGCTAGATGGATGCATTTGATTCTCTATGTCATGGCTGAGAATCAGTCAAGCCACACTCAATTTTCATCCTATGCAAAGAGTCATCGAAGGCCTGACTGTAAAGTCGGCTTTCATCTGGTGAAGCGTGCCACACCTCATAAGCATCGCGCAATCCTGACACAGCCCTAGCAGTTTGGCGGGGGTGGCTGTAATCTCCGTCGCAAATTGAATATGGACACTCACATTTTTCGGGTTCAGAATCAAACATATTCGTCAAGAATGCAATCCCCGCCGCAAGAAGAACAATCCCGCAAATTACTATCGCACATCCTTTAAGACAACCTTTTGGGGACGGGGCTTCAGCATCCATAAGTCGTTGCCATTCGATACCAAGGTAGGTCTTCGGCGTTTCGACCGAACTACACCACCCATTGCTCCAGGTTCCAGGCCATGTCCCAGAACTGATGCTCGAGGCGCAGGCTGGTGAGATAGGCGTTCTCCATAGCCGCCTGTTCGTCTGGGCTGGCCGAGTTACCGATGCGGTCGGTGAGCGCCCGCAGGTGCAGGGCTAGGTCGCGGAATTCGGCGGATGCGTACATGCCTACCCACTCGGCGTATAGCGGAGCGTGGGATGGCGGCCCTTGGCGGTCAAGATGCTCGCCGATCTCCCAGTAGCCCCACTGGCACGGCAGCAGGGATGCTGCCAGCTCGCCGAAGCTGCCTTGGGACGCCACCCGGATCAGGTAGCCGGTGTAGGCCACCGTGGTCGGCGCCGGACGGGTGGCCTCAAGTTCCTCGCGGGAAATGCCGAACTGGGCGCAGTAGCCCCGGTGCAGCTCCATCTCCGTGTTCAATGTCTCGTCCAGCAGACCGGCGAACCACGACATGGTTTCCAGTTCCGGAGCCCGCGCCGCGCCCAGCGCCAGCACGCGGGCATAGTCAATCAGGTAGGAGTAGTCCTGAGTAATGTAGTGCTTGAAACGGTGGAGATCGAGGTCGCCGCGCCCGATGCCTTGAACAAAGGGATGTTGCAGGATGGCCTGCCGGACGGGCAGCGCCCGCTCCTCTACGCCCTCGATGAATCCCACGGCGTTACTCCGTCTCCTCGCGGGCAGGGCGCTGGCGGTGATGGAATATGTCGGCCAAAGGAATGGACATGCCTGGCAGCAGCGGGGTGGACAGAGTGTCGCCGGAACCCAGTATTGCCCGCTCGAAATATTCGCCGTCCCGGAGTTCGAGCTGCGTAACTGTGTCGTTACGGGGGTCTATGGGCCAATATTCGAGGACACCGGCCTCAGCGTAAATTTGCCGTTTGCGCACCAGGTCCCGGTTGCGGTCGGTGGACAGGATTTCTATTACGATGTCCGGCGCTCCCTCAACCCGACTGCGCCCCATGATGCCCCGGCTCCGGTTCAGGATGATGACCACATCCGGTTCCGGGGCGCGTTGCAGTTCCCGCGACAGGATGGTGGTTATTTCATGGTAGAACTGAGCCGGCGGCTCATCGAACCCGTTCAGGTAATTTCGGAAGTTCCAGATAAGCTCGCCTATAAGAAATTGGTGGTCGGGTGTACCTGATGCCATGATGTACAGCACTCCGTCGTCGAGTTCCCACTTGCCGTCGGTTTCGTCGAGGGCCAGGAACTCGTCGAGGGACATGCGCATGCCAGTGCGGTATTTGGTGGTGGTCATGCCGTCACTCCTCTTCGTGCACCGGACGCCGGCGGTGATGGAATATGTCGGCAAGAGGAATGGACAGACCGGGCAACAGCGGCGTGGCCAGGGTGTCGCCCGGGCCGAGGATGGCCCGCTCCACGTACTCGCCGCCCTGCAATTCGAGTTGCGTAACAGTGTCGTTGCGGGGGTCTATGGGCCAGTACTCTCGGACGCCGGCCTCAGCGTAAATCCGCCGCTTGCGCACCAAGTCCCGGTTACGGTCGGTGGAGAGGATTTCGACGATGATGTCGGGAGGGGCCTCTATGTGAGTACGGCCAACTACTTCCCGCCGCTCATTCAGGATTATGACGATGTCCGGCTCTGGAACGCGCCGTAGTTCCCTGGAAAGAACTGTGCTCATCTCTTGAAACAGATGCGCGGGCGAGTCGTCAAAACTATCTAGGTAGTCGAGAATCCGGCGGCTAAGTTCCAGCCCCAGAAATTGGTGGTCGGGTGTACCTGATGCCATGATGTACAGCACTCCGTCGTCGAGTTCCCACTTGCCGTCGGTTTCGTCGAGGGCTAGGAACTCGTCGAGGGACATGCGCATGCCAGTGCGGTATTTGGTGGTAGTCATGCCGTCACTCCTCTTCGTGCGCCGGACGCCGGCGGTGATGGAATATGTCGGCAAGAGGAATAGACAGACCGGGCAACAACGGGGTGGTCAAAGTGTCGCCTGGGCCGAGGATGGCCCGCTCCACGTACTCGCCGCCCTGCAATTCGAGTTGCGTTACGGTGTCGTTGCGGGGGTCTATCGGCCAGTATTCCAGAACGCCCGCCTCAGCGTAAATCCGCCGCTTGCGCACCAAGTCCCGGCTGCGGTCGGTAGAGAGAATTTCGATGACGATGTCGGGCGCTCCCTCAACCCATCTGCCCTGTAACACACCAGAGCGTCCCTCGCGGACTATGACAATGTCGGGATCCGGAGCGCGCCGCAGTTCCCGCGACAGAATGGTGGTCATTTCGTGGTAGAAATGAGCAGGCGGTTCATAGAACTCATCGAGGTAACTGTTCAAGTGTACCGAGAAATGGAAGATCAGAAATTGATGGTCACGAGTGCCTGAAGGCATGATGTATAGCACCCCGTCGTCGAGCTCCCACTTGCCGTCGGTTTCGTCGAGGGACAAGAACTCGTCGAGGGACATGCGCATGCCGGTGCGGTACTTGGTGGTGGTCATGTCTGACTCCGCGTCAGCGGTTTGGCCGTCAGTTCCTTGTGAGCAATTGTAGCAGAGACCGTTCGGTGCGAAAGCCGGGGCAACCGAGCGTCCAGATAGCCATCGTCCGCATTTTATCCCCGCTGTCCACGCTTGTGCGCTTCGCAGGATTCATATTATCTGACATTCGCGTCTTTCACACTTTTGTCCAACAACCTATAATGGCGGAAACCCCAATCACGACCGCGGAAGTGAATCCCATGGAAGTTGTTTTCACGCAGGACGTACCCAACAAGGCCCGCGCCGGAGAAGTCCGCAACGTGCCGGACGGCTATGCGCGCAACTACCTGCTCCCCCAGGGGCTGGCGGTGATGTCGACCCCCGAGGTGCTCAAGAGGCTGCACAAGATCAAGTCGGCCGGCGATGCGGTCCGGTTGCGCGAGACCAAGGTGCTCGAGGAACTCAGGGAGGCCCTGGACGACACTGAGGTCACCGTGCAGGCCCGCGTAACTCCCACTGGCCGCTACTACGGCGCCATCACCAGCACCCACATCTCCATGGCGCTGGCCGAGGCGGCCGGGCGCGAGGTGGAGCGGCGCTGGATCGAGGTGTCCGAGCCCATCCGCGAACCCGGCGAGTACGACATTACGCTGCGTTTCTCCACCGAGATCACGGCCACCATCCACGTCAGCGCCGAAGCGGAAGAGTAGCCGTGACCCTCTACGCCGAAAGACTGCTCCCGCACAGCATCGAGGCGGAGGAGTCGCTGATCGGGTCGCTGCTGATTGACGGCGAGTGCATCGTGCGTGTGGCGCCGCTGCTCCAGCCCGGCGACTTTTACCGGGAGCGCAACCAGCTCTGCTACGACGCGGCGGTGGCCCTCTTCCAGAGAGACCAGGCCATCGACCACGCCACTTTGGTCGAAGAACTGGCGCGAACCGAGAAGCTTGATGCCGTCGGGGGGGCGTCCTATCTGTCGCACCTGGCCGCCATCACCCCAACGTCGGTCCACTCGGAAGACTACGCGGAGATAGTTTCCCGCACCTCAATGATGCGGCGGCTCATCTCGGCGGCGGCGCGCATCTCCGAACTGGGCTACAACGATACCGATGACGTGGAAGGGACGCTCAGGCAGGCGGAGGACGCGCTGTTTGCCGTGCGGGGGTCGCGGCAGACCAGGGGATTCGTCCCGCTGCGCCAGATATATGACCAGTATTTGCAGGATCGCGCCGGGGTCGTCGAGCCGCTGTCGGCATCGACCGGCCCGGTGATGTCCGGATTCGCCGAACTGGACGAGCTCCTGACCGGCTTGCAGCGGTCTGACCTGATAATCCTGGGCGCAAGGCCCTCGCTGGGCAAGAGCACCCTCGCCCTGAACACCTGCCTCAACGCCGCCAAGAACGGCTCGGTGGCGGGCGTTTTCAGCCTGGAAATGAGCTGCGAGCAACTGGGGATGCGCATCCTCGCGTCGGAGGCTGGCATCGACACCCACCGGCTGCGGCTTGGGCTGTACACCATGGCCGAAGAACAGCGAATGATCGACGCCATCGGCCAGCTTTCCGACCTGCCCATGTACATAGACGACACGCCTTACCAGAGCATGGTGGAGATGCGCAGCAAGGCCCGCCGCCTTTCCCTGGAGCATGGCCTCGACCTGCTGGTGGTGGACTACCTGCAACTGGTGCAGGGGCAGGGGCGAAGTTTCAGCGCCAACCGGGTGCAGGAGATAAGCGAAATATCCCGTTCCCTAAAGGCGCTGGCCCGCGACCTGAACGTGGCGCTGGTCGCCTGCTCCCAGCTCAGCAGGCTGGTGGAAAACCGCCCCAGCCACCGGCCGGTGCTCTCGGATTTGCGGGACAGCGGCAGCATCGAGCAGGATGCCGACGTGGTGATGTTTATTCACCGGGAGGACTTGTACATCACTGAGGATGAGTGGGAGCAGCAACGGCCGGGGCAGCCCTACCCTCGAAACATCGCGGATATCATCGTAGCCAAGCATCGCAACGGCCCCACCGGCAGCATACAGTTGGAATTCCGGGACAACCTGGTGCGATTCGACTCGTTCATACGAGTGCCGGCCTACGAGTAACCATCACTGCAATGTGCCTACGGGACACCAACACCGGTCGGATGGACAAACGATTCGGCTGAAACCATGGCGGATTCCCGCCTCCCGCTTGTGCGGGGACACGCCCAGGATCTTTTAATAGTTCCCTCTCCCTCCGGGGGAGGGCCAGGGTGGGGGGCGTCTCCTTGTGGTATGCAAAGTTGCCGATGCCAGCGATTTCACCCTCACCCCAACACTCTCCCTCAAGGGAGAGGGAGAACTAAAAACCTTGGGAAAATGCCCAGCGGGAATTACGGGACAGAGGTAGTATGGTCTTTAGCGGCTTTCCCCGGGACACGTTGTACACGCCCACGCCCGACCCGCTTTTCGGGCCGCTGCTTGAGGACATTCATGACCTGGCCGAATTGAAAGTGACGCTCCGGGGCATCTGGCTGCTGCACCATAAGCGGCAGGGAGCGCGGGCCGTCTCGCTGGGCGAATTCCTGAATGACACCGCCCTGCTGCGTGGGCTGGATCCCGATGGCAACGCCGACGGCGCGGCGGAGGAAATCCGGCGCGCGCTGCGGCTGGCGGTGCGGCGGGGCACGCTGCTGGTGCATGGCAGCAACCCGGAGGAGACGGTGTTCGTCCTGAACAACGACGCCGGGCGCCGCACCCTGTCGCGTCTCAAGGAGACCGGCGCAGCCCCAAGCGCCGACCTCGATGCAGCCGAGGCGCCGCCCCGGGCCCGGGAAAAGCTCAACATATTCGCGCTGTACGAGGACACCATCGGCATGCTGTCGCCGATTGTGGCGGAACGTCTCAAGGAGGCGGAGCAGCGGTATCCGCCCGGCTGGATTCGGGAGGCCTTCGAGATCGCGGCACTGGAAAACAAGCGAAGCTGGCAGTATGTTTCCGCAATCCTGGCCCGATGGGGCTCGGAGGGCAAGGGCAACTGGGCAGGCGGGAGCAAGGACGATGGAAAACCTGGGCGACATTCTCCGCCGAATCAGCGCGGCAGGTACAGCAAGGACTACGAACGGCATCGGGGCCGTTCCGGCTCCAGAACCGGAGCGCGGTGACGACTGTCCCAACTGCCACGGCAGCGGGTGGGTCACGCAGCGCGTACACGTAGGACATCCCAATTTCGGGCAGGCCACTCCCTGCCAGTGCCGCGAGACCGACGAATCTCTGCCCTCAAGACTGGAGGCGCTGCGGCGATACAGCAACTTGGGGGCGCTCTCGCGGCTCACGTTCGACGCGACCCGTCCCGACGGGCCGTTGCCTGACAACGCGGCGCGGCGAATGTTCGCCGAGGCGCTGACGCGGGCAGCGGCATACGCCGAAAATCCCGATGGCTGGCTGGTGCTGACCGGCCCATCGGGCAGCGGCAAGACGCACCTGGCAGCCGCCATCGCCAACCGCTGCATCGAGCGTCAGCAGACCGCGTTTTTCATCATGGTGGCCGACCTGCTTGACCACCTCAGGGCCGCGTACTCACCCTCAAGCGAGATTGCCTACGACGATCTGTTCGAACAGGTGCGTACCGTTCCCATACTGGTGCTGGACGATCTGGGCGCACACAGCTCGACGCCCTGGGCCCAGGAAAAGTTGTTCCAGATCATCTACCACCGATACAACAACGCCCTGCCGACCGTGGTGACCATCAGAGGGCCGATGACACGCCTGGACGAGGCCCTGCGTACCCGGCTGGAGACTGAACGGCTGTCGACGGTGCTGCAACTGGGCCACCTGAACAGTCGGCTGGCGCAGGGACTGGGCGAAGTGCCGCCGCAAATGCTGGGGAGAATGTCGTTCGCCAATTTCAACCCCTCAGGAGGGGAGAGAGCGACAAGACGGGAGCAGGAGCAGTTGTTCGGCGCGCTGCAAGCCGCTCACACCTTTGCAGCCTTTCCCGAGGGCTGGCTGTTCTTCAACGGAGGCCGCGGATGCGGCAAGACACATCTGGCCGTGGCTATCGCAAACGAGGCCCTGTCTGGCGGAAATCAGGTTTTCTACGCCTTTGTTCCAACCCTGCTTGACCACCTGCGGACCACATACAGCCCGAATAGCCCGGTGAGCTTTGACGAACTGTTCGAGGAGGTGATCAGCACGCCCCTGTTGATCCTGGATGACCTTGGGGCCGAGAGCAGCACCCCCTGGGCGGAGGAAAAGCTGTACCAGATATTCGTCCACCGGCACGAATCCAGGCTTGCTACCGTAATCACCTCCGCGTATACGGTCGAGGAACTGAACGAATCACGTCCTAGAATCGGATCGCGCCTGATTGACTCCCAGGTAGTCGAATGGATAACGATTGACGCGCCAAACTACCGCAACCAGCGCAGGGACGAATAACTACCCTGAACAATGGACGGCTATCCGCCGCCTGATTACCGGGACTAGCGCGGCTCCGACGCTTCTTGATTACGGATAGGGGATGACGAAGACCGTAACTCCCTGGGCATCCGCCTGGTCATAACGGGTATCGTCTATCCGGGCGGTGATGACGGCCGGGGACACTCCGCCGCCGGTGATGGTTTGCAGGATGTCCGCCCGCTCCCTGGCCCGCCGGATGTCGTGATCATCCACCGTGAGGGAGATTTCAAAGACGGCATGGCGATTGTCTCCGCCCGAGATAATCAGGTCTGTCTCAAAGAGGTCGCCGGAATCTGTGGTAGTTACTCGACCCTCTCGCAGGGCGTAGTTGACGGCGCGCATGAAGCGCGGGTCGGCGATGCCGTCCTGAGTGAGGGCATAGTAGGCGGAGTCAAGTCCAAGAACGAATAGGGAACGGGCCAAGGCTTTAGCGCGAACCATCCGCTCGTACTGTTCACCCTCATAGTTTGAGAAGCGGCCTTCCATCCTGTCGAACCGGGCTTCCAGAGTGGTAAGCCGCTGCCTGGTGTCCTCGTTAATTTCTTTCAGCTCGGCCAGCAGTTGAGACTGCTGCGCCTGCGTTTCAGACAGGCGGCGGTTGGTTTCTTGCTGGGAGCGGTTCGTTTCCTCCTGGGACTGGACAAAGCGGTCGAACCGGGCAGGCAGGTCGAGCAGGTCATCGGTAAGGAGCACTGCCCTGACGGCCTCGGCCCAAGCGGGTTGCTCTCTCAGAATTCTAACCAGGTCTTCGATGGTGTTTATCGTTGTCATAGTCTGATTATAACCTATCAGGGTTAGGGCGCCCTCTCGCTATATGCAAGATTGCCGATGCGTAGAATCTCACCCTCACCCCAACCCTCTCCCTCAAGGAAGAGGGAGAATGAAAAGACTCTGGAGAACCGGCGACGCCGCTACGGCTTCCGGCGCCGTTGTGCTAGACTGTGGCCGCCAGCTAGAGGAGGCCGGATATGGCGAGTGGAGAGCAGTACCGGGTTATCCGCGAGCGCAACGTCATGGTGCCCATGAGGGACGGCGTGCGCCTGGCTACCGACATCTATCGCCCCGACTCGCCGGGCCGCTTTCCGGCGCTGGTGACGCGCGGGCCGTACGGCAAGGACGGCTACGCCGACAACCAGGAACACTCCATCTGGTTCTTCCCGCAGCGCGGCTACGTGGTGGTGAGCCAGGACTGCCGCGCCCGTTTCGACTCGGAGGGCGACAACTACGACCCGCTGTTCCAGGAAGGACAGGACGGCTACGACACGGTGGAGTGGGCGGCCCGCCAGCCGTGGTGCAACGGGCGCGTCGCCACCACCGGGCAGTCCTACCTGGGGGCAACTCAGTACACCCTCGCCGCCGGGCCGCGCCCGCCGCACCTGGCTTGCATGGCGCCAGTGTCGGCGTCGGCGGACTTTCACCAGAGCTGGGTGTACCACACCGGCGGCGCGATGGAGTGGGGCTGGATGGTGCCTTACGCCATCCACAAGGGCCGCAACACCCTGGTGCGGGCGGGCCGCGAGGACCTGCTGGCGCAGATGGACGAGTACGTCCTGCCGCCGGACAATTTCGCCCAGCCATTGACCGACGCATGGTTCCGGCACCTGCCGCTGCGGGACTGGATCGACCGGCTCAAGGAGACGGCCCCGTACTTCCAAGAATATTTCGACCAGGAAAACGACGGGCCTTACTGGTCGGGCATCAATCTGATGCGGCAGGCGCACAAGATTTCGCTGCCCATGTTCCACGTCAGCTCGTGGTACGACATATTCCTCGAGGGGGCGCTGAACGGCTACCAGGCCCTGCGTGACCGGGCCGCCACCGCCGAGGCGCGCCGGAGCCAGCGGCTGCTGGTCGGCCCATGGGCGCACATCAGGCCGTACACCGCGCCGACCTCTGGCGACACCGGCGACATAGATTTCGGCGCGGAGGCGCGAATCGAGCTGCACGAGCACCTGCTGCGCTGGTTCGACTACTGGCTCAAGGACATCGAGACGGGCCTGTTGGACGAGCCGCCGGTCAGCATATTCGTGATGGGCGAGAACCGCTGGCGGTCGGAAAGCGACTGGCCCCTGACCCGCACCCGCTACGTCAAGTGGTACATGCACTCCGGCGGGTCGGCGAATACGCTGGACGGCGACGGAACGCTCTCGACCGCGCCTCCCGGGGAGGAGCCGTTCGACGTCTACAGCTACGACCCGGAGAACCCGGTGCCGACGCGGGGCGGAAACACCCTGATCATCCCGCAGGGCGTGGCCGACCAGCGGGAGGCGGAGCGCCGGGACGACGTGCTGGTCTACACCTCGGAGCCGCTGGAGCGGGACATGGAGCTGACCGGCCCCATCACCTGCACGCTATTCGCGGCGAGCACCGCGGTGGACACCGACTTTACGGCCAAGCTGGTGGACGTGCGGCCCGACGGGTACGCGCACAACCTGCAAGACGGCATCGTGCGGGCGCGGTTCCGCACGTCGGCGGCGGAGCCGTCGCTGATCAAGCCGGGCCGCATCTACAAGTACGAAATCGACCTGTGGTCTACCAGCCACGTGCTGTTTGCCGGGCACCGGCTGAGGCTGGAAATATCCAGCAGCAACTTCCCGCGCTTTGACCGCAACCCCAACACCGGGGCGGCCATCGGCGTGGACGCCCGCCTGGAGACGGCGTTGCAAACGGTGGTGCATACACCCGAATACCCGTCGCACGTGACGCTGCCGGTGATACCTAGGTAGACCGTTGCAACAGGGTCCCGAAAAATTCCCTCCCCCTCAGGGGGAGGGTTAGGGTGGGGGTGAAATCTCTCCGCCCAACGCCGTTGCAACTACGATACTATTCAAATTCAAGAGGATGAGGAACGCATGAGCACATCCCGACAGGCATTCTCCCCGGCGCAGCGCGAGTTGCTGGACGCCGTTCTCGACCGGATCATACCGCCGCAGGAAAACCGGCCGGGCGCCGGGTCGCTGGGCATCGGGGACTTTGTGGAGGGCGCGGCCGTTGGCGAGCCGGGTCTCACGCGCCTTTTCGTCCAGGGGCTGGCGGCCATCGAGATCGCTGCCGCCGAGCGCGGCGCTGGCGGATTCGCCGCTCTGTCCAGCGAGGCCAGGGACGAGACGCTGCGGGCCGTCGAGCAGGCGAACGCCGACTTTTTCGACCAGTTGGTCCTCCAGGTATACAATGGCTACTACTCCAATTTGACAGTTTTCGAAACAATCGGATACACTCTCCCTTCTACCCCCCAGCCGGGGGTAAAACTCGAACTTCTGGACGAAACCTTGCTAGAGGCGCAGCGCCAGCGGCCCCCCTTCTGGACTCGGGTCTGACCGATTTCGCGGGCGGGTTACCGGCATTGGTGCCGGGGAGGATTGCCATGCCCGCACCCAATCGCAGGGAAGAATTCGATCTCAAGCTGCTCGGCTTGGAAGAGGAGGTCGAAGGGCTGGCCTACTACGTTGGCGAGGCAATCCACCGGGCCGTCGATGCCCTTAAGAACCGGGACTTGACGGCATCCCGGCAGGTCATCAAGGACGATGACTACATCGACCGGAAACAGGCCGAGATCGAGGCCCGCTGCATCAGCCTCATCGCCACCCAGCAGCCCGTCGCCCGCGACCTGCGCTCCATCATCGCCCTGCTCCATATCGGCGTGGAGCTGGAGCGGATCGGCGACTACGCCGAGGGCATCGGCAAGATAAGCCTGTCCATCGGTGACGAGGACACCCTCAAGCCCCTAATCGACATTCCGTTGATGGCCCAGAAAGCCACCGACATGCTGACGGACAGCATCGACGCGCTGCTGTCCCGCGACACCGAAAAGGCCCAGGCGGTTCGGGATGCCGACGACGAGGTGGACGCCCTGTACGACCGGGTCTACCACGACCTGGTGGAGTACATGATCAACGACCCCGGCACCGTGCAGCGCGCCACGTACCTGCTCTGGGTGGCCCACGACCTGGAGCGCATCGCCGACAGGGCCACCAACATCGCCGAACAGGTTGAGTTCCTGGTCAACGGCAGCAGTCTGGACATCGCAATGTCGCCCATCAGGGAGACGCAGCGAGAGCGAGTGCTCTCGGCCTCCCGCTAACCCAAACAGCCGGCGCCTCCAACGGGGCGCCGGACTCTTTTTCTCCTCTTAGAGGGTGTTTAATAAGTTCCCTCTCCCTCCGGGAGAGGGTCAGGGTGAGGGCGTACCTCATGTCTGCGAAGTCACCAGCTCGCAGAATTTCACGCTCCAATCTTGCTACTCGCAACGGTATTCTCAGCGTGTGTTGGTATTCCCATTGTAGGGGCGCACAGCCGTGCGCCCTGGCCCCCGGTTCCGGCACAATTCTCTCCTGCGCAGACACGGGCGCACGTCCCTCGACGCGCTCGGGAGTGCGCCCCTACGCGGCGGGGCCAAGCAGACAAATCGCGTCCACTACCAACACACGCCGAGAATACCCTCGCAGCACGCGCCTTGACAGATTTATTTATGCTGTGTATTATTAGAACAAATATTTCGAAAACTGGTTTCCTAGAGGTGTAGCATGGCGGGCGCTCAGGTTACGGAAATTCACTGCAAGACACTGCTGAACCGGCTGGACATCCCGTCCTTTCCTTTCCGGTGGACGCTCAACCCGTACCGGGGATGCCGCCACGCCTGCACCTACTGCTATGCCCGGCCAACCCACGAGTTCTGGGGCATGGACGCCGGGCGAGACTTTGAGCAGCGCGTGTTCGCCAAGGTCAACGCGCCGGACGTGCTTCGCAAGGAACTGAGGCGGCCCGGCTGGCGCGGCGAGTCCATCGCCATCGGCACCGCCTCCGACCCCTACGAACCGGCGGAGGGCGAATACCAGCTCACCCGCAAGGTGTTGCAGGTATTGGTGGAATTCGCCAACCCCTGCTCCATCACCACCAAGGGGGTGCTCGTCCGGCGCGACGTGGACGTGCTGCGGGAGTTGAGCGAGATCGCCGAGGTCAGCGTCAATTTCAGCATCGGCACGGTCGACGACCAGATATGGAAACAGATGGAGCCGGGAGCGCCCCGCCCGCAGTTGCGCCTGGAGGCGATGCAAGACCTGGTGGAGAACGGCATCAACGCAGGGGTGATGATGGCGCCCCTGCTGCCGGGGATCAGCGACCATGAGGAGAACATCGCGGCCGTGGCCGAGGCAGCGCACAACCACGGTGCGCAATTCCTGGGTTCCAACGTCCTGTTCCTGAAACCCGGCTCCAAGGAATGGTTCATGCCCATGCTGCGTGAGACTTACCCGCACCTGGAGCAGGCATACGCCAAGCTGTACCGCAAGACCTACGCCCCCGAGGAGTACACCAAGAGCGTGCTCTCCATAGTGGACCGGGAACGGCGCCGCTGGGGGTTGCACCGCCGGGAACGCGACCCGGCGCCCAGGCTGGTGCGGGGGCAGTTGCAACTCGGCCTGGCGGAGGCCACACCGCCACACCGCCGCAAATCCAGGCAACCCCAGGCCGGGCAAATGCAACTGGCGCTGACCGCTTAGGGCGGCGCGTTGAGGGATGCTGGGAACTGCCGGAAGCATAGCAAGCCTGGTCGGGGCGGCAATATCTCTGCTGGGATTGGGGTTTGCTATACTGCAACTGCGGAAGCTGCGCGGCGAGACCCGTGCAGCGCGAGACGCGGCCGAAGCGGTGGAGAGAGCCGTACAGCGTGATCTAACCATAAGCGACCTCGCCAGCCTGCGGGAGAACATTCAGGAGTTGAAGGAAGCCCATCGGCGAGGCGACAGGGGTAGAGCGTTCACCGGCTACCGGGATGTAAAGTCCAGCCTGACCAACATTGAGCTTCGCCATCCGAACTTAACCGACGAGCTGCTGGAGCGGATTCGGACTGCCCTTTCCGCTATCACGGAAATGGAGCTTTATACTGACAGCATTGAAGGCTCCTTACCTTTGGAGCAAATCAGCGGATTCAATCGCACCCTTTCAGAGGGTATGTGACAAATTCCCTCTCCCTCCGGGAGAGGGTTAGTGTGAGGGCGTCCCTTGACTCTCGCATGAACGAAGGATAAGGCTTTGGCGTCCACGCTGTCTGCAAAAGGCGATTGTCACACACCCTTTCAGAGATCGACACGGAATTGGTTTCTGAACTCCAAAAGAGAATGCCAAGGGAGGGTTAAAGATGCTCAATCGCAAGTTTAACGGCGACGCAACACTGGCGGAGTTCTGGAAACGCACCGAATCCGGGCCAGTAAATTGGGAGTACATCGGGAACGAATTGGTTTCGGGTTATCGGGTGGAGTTCCCTGACGCAGCTTTCGAAATCAGGGGCACCAGTTCTGGAAAACAAGCGATATTCGTCCTGAAAATGCTGGACTCGAGCGGAGAGACGTTGGGTATCGCCGCAGGGGATTCCGGCGATCCCGACTCGTCGCAGTATGAGATTGTGGGCGACATACTGCTGGCGGCCCGCCACCAGGCCGGCGACCCCTTCATGGAAGAAATGCCCGAATCTCTGCGCCGGGATTAGCCCCTACCGCGAGTAGCGGTAGCCGTCGCCGGAGCGGTCGCAGTTCAGGCGGCGGCTGAGGTGCAGCCCCTCCAGGATGAACTCGGACGCCGCGGCAACCACCTCGGGACGGCGGTCACCCTCCGTCAGCTTGGTGACCGCGGCGGTCATCCCATCGATGGCCGAGACCATCTCAGGGTATTCGGCGGCGGGGTGCTCGCTGCCGGTGGTGGCCACGCCGCCCAGGTCGAACGCCATTATCACGTCCTCCAGTTCGTCCAGGTCGAACGTTGCGCCGAATATTCGCAGTATGGCCCGGCGAGTCAGCTCGTCGGTTACGCGGGACTCGCGCCCCTCCTCGAACGTTTCCAGCTCGATTTTACCAGCGAAAGAGGCGACTATGTACGACAGGTCACTGACACGGGGGCAGGCCCATTCCTCGCCGTGGATTATGCTGCGGCGGACAGCGTTGGAAAGGGCGGTCTCGTAGTTGGCGATGGAAACGCGGACGCTCACTCCCGACCTCTGGTTAATCTCGCTGCTCAGGCGCGCCTGGGCCGTGATTTCCGCGAGTATCTGTTTCATGTATTCGGGAACGACCAGCCGATCCTCCTGCGGGAACCGGTTGCGCTCCTGTTCCATGATGGCGATCTCGTCCCTGGGATCGCGCGGGTAGTGGGTGTGAATCTGCGAGCCGTAGCGGTCCTTGAGCGGCGTGACGATGCGGCCGCGGTTGGTATAGTCCTCGGGGTTGGCGGTCGAGACCACGTATACGTCCAAGGGCAGCCGGATGCGGTAGCCCTTGATCTGGACGTCGCGCTCCTCCATCAGATTGAACAGCCCCACCTGGATGCGCTCGGCCAGGTCAGGCAGTTCGTTGATGCAGAAAATGCCGCGATTGGTCCGGGGCACCAGACCGTAGTGGATGACCAGTTCGTCGGACAGGTAGTGGCCCTCCGCTACCTTGATGGGGTCGATTTCGCCGATGAGGTCGGCGATGGAGATGTCGGGTGTCGCCAACTTCTCCGAGTAGCGCTCCTCGCGGGGTATCCACTCGATGGGCGTATTGTCGCCTTCTTCGGCCACCCGGTTGCGGCAGGCCTGGCTGATGGGGTCGTAGGGGTTGTCGTTAATTTCACTACCCGCTACCTTGGGAATGTACTCGTCCAGCAACCCGACCAAGCCGCGTATCAGGCGGGATTTGGCTTGCCCCCGCTCGCCCAGCAGGATGACGTCTTGCCCGGCCAGGATCGCATTCTCCAACTGCGGAATCACCGAGTCGTCGAAACCGACAATTCCGGGAAAGACTATCTCCTCGGATCGAATCCGCTGGATCAGGTTGTCTCGTATTTCTTCGCGGACAGGCTTGACCACGTAGCCGCTGCTGCGCAGGTCTCCAATGGTCTTTATCGAGTCATAATCAGTCATCAGGACAGTCTCCGGACAAGCGTGGGGCGCCGCACTGGACGCAACCCTGCCAAGGGTTGTACAAACTTAACACAACTTCCCCTATAATTGAACGCAGCGGCGGAAGCGGAGGAATGGCCATGTTTATGCGAATAGCGGTCCCACTGCTGCTGTTCTTTGCGCCCAGGTTCATGCCTCACATACTGCGATTCGGGCGCCTGGTGTGGCGGCTGACCTTTGACAAGCGGGTTCCGCTGTTCCTCAGGCTGCTGTTGCCCATCGCCATTCTGTATGCCGTTTCTCCCTTTGACCTGGTCAAGGACACCGTCCCGATACTGGGCCGGTTCGACGACCTGATTTTCCTCGCCATGGCGCTGTTGCTGCTGGTCAAGCTTTCTCCCAAAGAGGTGGTGGACGAGCACAACGGGGTCATCCCGCCGTCCAACCGGCCGGAGGACAAGGACCCCGACAAGGTGGTGGACGGCACCGGCCGGATTATCGACGACCAGTAGGTTCCTCCCCTCCGGCGATATAGACCGTCCTCCCGCAGCGCAGTATCCCGGCGCGAGTTTTTCCGGGGAGCTTTCCGATTACCTCCCGCACCTCAGATACAATCCCGTTCCCGCAGTCTGCGGCGCATCGCCAGCCCGTCGGCGGAATTGTGCCCGGAATGGGCATGGGCCTGTACGTTCACGTGCCTTTCTGCAAGACCAAGTGCCCCTACTGCGATTTCAACACTTACCAGGGCATCGAGGGGCAGATGGGCGCTTACCTGGAGGCAGTGACCACCGAGCTGCGACTGTGGGGGAGCGCCTTGGGGCACCCGAAGGTGCGGACGGTTTTTTTCGGTGGAGGGACGCCATCGTACCTCCCCGACGGGGATATCGAGGCGATACTGCAAGCTGCGTCCCGTTCATTCGCAATAGAATCCCAGGCTGAGATAACAATCGAGGCCAACCCCGGCGATCTCGACGATGCCGCCTGCCGCGGGCTGTTGCGGCAGGGGGTGAACCGCCTGAGCATCGGCGTGCAGAGCCTGGACAACGGCTTGCTGCAACTGCTGGGCCGCCGCCACAGCGCTGACGGCGCAATCACGGCCTTTCAAACCGCCAGGGATGCCGGATTCGAGAACGTGAACCTTGACCTGATGTACGGGCTGCCGGGCCAGACCGCAGGCCAGTGGGAGGACACGATAACGAGGCTTGCCGCGCTGTCGCCTGAGCACATATCTCTTTACGCCCTGACGCTGGAGGAGGGTACCCCAATGCGGCTATGGGCCGACCAGGGGAAAATATCCGAGCCGGACTCGGACGTTGCGGCGGATATGTACGCCCTGGCCAGAGAGGCGCTATCGGCATCGGGCTATCACCACTACGAGATTTCCAACTGGGCCAAGCCCGGACTGCAATCACGGCACAACCTGGTCTATTGGCGGAACGAGCCGTACCTGGGCGTCGGGCCGGGGGCGCATTCCCGCCTGGGCGACTACCGTTTCTGGACGGCGCTGGCGCCCCGGGAGTACGCGCGCCGGGCGGCGGAGTGGCCGGATGATTCCGCTCAGGGATGGACGGTTTTCGGCGAAAGTGAGCTGGGCCAGGCGCGAACCGTGGACGGCTGGGAACACATCGACGCGGACACGGCCTGCGCGGAGACCATGTTCCTGGGCCTGCGGCTGCTGGACGGGCTGGACCTGGCGCAAGCGTCGGATGCGGTGGGCCGTGACCTGGCTGTCCGCTACGCCGCGGAGATCGAGGAGCTGCTGGAACTGGGGCTGCTGCTCCGGGAGCAAGACACCATACGCCTAGCCCCCTCGGCCTACCTGATAGCCAACCAGGTGTTCACGCGGTTTCTGTGATTGTCCGGCGGGCGTGCTATATTCAGGGCATGGAACTCCCAAACCGTCATCTGGCATACGTTCCGGAAGAGAAGATTACGCATTATCTTTTGAATTTGAACCATCCAAGAGGAGGTGGCAAAGCTCGGGAATTCAGAGACAGGGGATACAACGAAAGCAACGTTGACACAATGGCCGGGGACTTGATTGCCGTGGCGCAGAGTGAGCCTGTGTCCAGCGTTAGGCCGAATGAATACGGGTTAAACTATGTGATATATGGAGTAATTCAGCCTCCTGTCGGTGGGCCTTTGCAAGTGCGCACGGTTTGGTTTGTTTCCGATGGCGGGGACGTCCCTAGTCTGGCGACGGCATATCCGAGACGGCGTAGAGAAAGGAGGAATCCGTGATTGAGGAATTGGAAGTAGTCGCTCTAACACAGGACATTTCCGGTACATATCTGAAAAAGGGAGACTTAGGAACTGTCGTGCTGGTATATGGTAACAACGAGGCGTATATGGTGGAATTCGTTTTGGAAACCGGATTCACCGCGGCCTTGGCGGATCTTAAATCAGACGATGTTCGCCCTATTGAGGAATACGAACTCAAGGGCGAGAAATATCGCGAATGGAAGCCGGAATGGACTGACTCTTGGGGCTACGTTCCTCCCATTTCGGAACTGCCGGAGTGGTATGCCTGGCGCGACAAACCTTGCCCGAAAGCCCACTTCCTAGCATACGTTGACGGCGCTGGGAGTTAGGAAAGGCTGCCATGTACGTAATCGGAACTGCGGGGCACGTTGACCACGGCAAGTCCACGCTGGTCAAGGCGCTGACCAGCATCGACCCCGACCGGCTCCCGGAGGAGAAAGAGCGGGAGATGACGGTCGACCTGGGCTTCGCGTGGATGACGCTGCCCAGTGGGCGCGAGGTCAGCATCGTCGACGTGCCCGGCCACGAGCGGTTCATCAAGAACATGCTGGCCGGGGTCGGCGGCATAGACCTGGCCCTGCTGATTGTCGCCGCCGACGAGAGCGTGATGCCCCAGACCCGCGAGCACCTGGCGATCCTGGACATACTGCGCGTGACCCGCGGGCTTGTCGTGGTCACCAAGACCGACCTGGTGGACGAGGAACTGGTCGAGCTGGTCAAGGCCGAGGTGGAGGACGCGCTACAGGGGACATCGTTCGAGGGCTGTCCCATGGCTGGCGTGTCGGCATACACCGGCGACGGACTGGACGAACTGCGCCAGATGATCGACAACATCCTCGATGACACCGAAATGCGGCGAGACCTGGGGCGGCCCAGGCTTCCCATTGACCGCTGCTTCAGCATCTCGGGGTTCGGCACCGTGGTCACTGGCACGCTCATCGACGGCTCACTGGCCGTGGGCCAGGAAATCGAGCTGGCCGGGTCGCAGCAGCGGGCGCGCATACGCGGGCTGCAAAGCCACAAAACCAAGGTGACCAGCGCGGAGCCGGGCGTCAGGCTGGCGGTCAACCTGTCGGGCATATCCCGCGACGACATTGATCGCGGCGAGATACTGACCTCGCCGGGGTGGCTGCGCCCTGCCCGGCGGCTGGATGCGCGCATACGAATGGTGAACGACGCGCCCCACCCGCTGAAACACAACGAAGGGGTAACGTTCCACCTGTTCACCAGCGAGTCGCCGGCCAGGGTGCGGCTGCTGGACGCCGAGCAGTTGGAGGCAGGCTCGGAGGGCTGGGTTCAGTTGCTGCTGGAAGAGCCCCTGGCCATGGTAAAGGGAGATTATTTCGTGGTGCGCTCGTCCGAGAACACCCTCGGAGGAGGCCAGGTGGTAGACCCCAACCCCCGGCGCCGACACCGCAGGTTTGACCTCGACGTCTCCGAGCGCCTGATGCTGCTGGACGAGGG
Source organism: Dehalococcoidia bacterium (assembly GCA_963664375.1). Taxonomy (GTDB): domain Bacteria; phylum Chloroflexota; class Dehalococcoidia; order Lucifugimonadales; family UBA3495; genus VXOI01. Next base: position 613,803 of record OY761449.1, on the reverse strand, counting down.
CGCCGACGAGGACGTGATCGTCAGCGTTGCCGAGCAATGGGGACCCTGCGGTCTCACGGAATTGTCACGACGCGCCAACCTGCCCCGGGATGAGGCGTTGCAGCGGGCAGCGGAACTGGCAGAGGAGGGAGACCTGGTGGCGCTGGGCGATATCGCCTCCGACAGCGACGCTGTGGTGTATTCGGCCCCCGGATGGGGAACGCTCAAGGGCCGCCTGGCCGGTGTCTTGCGCTCCTACCACGACCAGTATCCCCTGCGAAAGGGAGCGCCAGCGCAGGAGGTGCGCAGCAGGCTGGGCCTGTCGCAGCCGGTGTACCTGCGCGCCCTGGATCGTCTCAGCGAGGAGGGTTTCGTCGCCGAGGACGGCCAGGCGGTGCGGCTGCCCGGCCACGAGGTGGAGTTCACGCCGCGGATGGAGCAGCAGGTTGCCCGCTACCTGCAATCGCTGGAGCGCGAGCCCTACTCGCCGCCGACCGATCAACCGCCCGAGCCCGAGCTGCTGGGCGCGTTGGTTGAGCAGGGAAAGGTGGTCCGGGTCGGGGACGGTGTGGTGTTCACAGCGGCGGCGTACCGCGAGATGACTGACCGGGTCGTGGAGCATCTGCGGGAGAACGGCACGATAACGGTGGCCGAGGCCCGGACACTGTTCGACACCAGCCGCAAGTACATCCTGCCGTTACTGGAGAGGATGGACCAGGAGCACATCACCCGCCGCAACGGCGACGAACGGGTGCTGCGGTAGCCTTGGCCGATAAGCTCCTGATGGAAATCAGGGCCTTCTCATAGTTCCCTCTCCCTCCGGGGGAGGGTTAGGGTGGGGGCGTTCTCCAGTTGCGTTCATAGCCGATGATAGCCAGGATTTCCCCCTCACCCCAGCCCTCTCCCTCAAGGTAGAGGGAGAATTGAAAGGCACCGGATGGAAATGCGGCATTCTCAACGTGTGTTGGTATTCCCATGTAGGGGCGCACAGCCGTGCGCCCTGGCCCCCGGTTCTAGCGCAATTCTCTCTTACGCAGACACGGGCGCACTACTGTGCGCCCCTACGCGGCGGGGCCAAGCAGAAAAATCGCTTCCAATACCAACACACGCCGAGAACACCGGGAATGCGGCAGTGTGCTTCGACAATGTCCACGGTGCTATACTGAACTCGTGGAGTGGCTGCGGGATAACTGGCTCAAGGTTCACTTGGCTTTAACGCCCTTTGGCACGTTGGTGGTCACTTGGGCTATGCTATTCGCCGTGGACGCAGAGCGTTGGTGGGAAAGCAGAACCAACCTGGAACTCGCGGGACAGACGGCCCCATTCGGAGGCATCGTCTACGGGTCTGCGATACTGGTGCTGGAGGTGACCGGAAGAATGCTGTGGGCATTGGCGCAACGCTATACAGACATGGAAAAAGCTCGAAAAGAGGGCCGTGAGCAGGGTCGAGAGAGAATTCTTAAGACTCTGGTGGAACGGGGCATCGAACTGCCCCCTGATCTCCTTGAGGAACTGAACGGAAGCAAATCGGGGCGAGGTAATGGCCAGTGAGGTCTTCATTTTAGCTGTTGCTACTGGTGCTGGAGGTGACCGCAAGAATGCTGTGGGCATTGGCGCAACGCTATACAGACATGGAAAAAGCTCGCAAAGAGGGCCGCGAGCAGGGTCGAGAGGAAGGCCGTGAGGAGGGTCGAGAGAGAATTCTTAAGGCTCTGGTGGAACGGGGCATCGAACTGCCCCCTGATATTCTCGAGGAATTGAACGGAGCCCGCTCGAATCAGCACGGTGGTCCGTAATTCCGCTCTTCGGCAAATGGCAACCCGGTTGTGAGCCTCACTCCCCCAGGTAGTCCAGGAATTCCCGGTAGGTGGCGAACTGGGCCACCGTCTTGAGGAAGTCCTCCAGCGATTCGCTCCGCGCCCGCAACTCCCGCATCTGCCCCTCTATGGGACTGATGGACGCCGCGCTGGTGGCATAAGAACCGTAGAACGCAAAGTACGCCTGGTTGATCTTGCGGATACGGTACCCGCGCTCCAGCAACTCCAGGCGTCTCTCCTCCATATAGCTCTCCGCCTCGTCAATCCTACCCTCTGCCAGTATTTCCTCCGTCCTCTGCCGGGTTTCGCGCATGTGAGCGGTGAAATCAAAAGCGTTCGGGTCCCGTTCCGCTGGCGGGCCGGGCGGCTTGCGTTCGTATGCGATGCCCGTCATGGCCTCGTAGGCCCGGTCGCCGATCTCCCAGCCGCCGAGGGTAGCAGCGGTTTCGTTGAGGGTAGTCATCTCGGAGTTGTCCCAGAAATGTTGTCCTAGCGGCTGGAAGAAGAACCAGTTGTGCAGCCATTCGTGGGCCACCGTATTGAGCGCGAAATGCAGGCTGCCCCCTGCCGACACCACGCTGGGGAAGGTTCCCACCCCGCCGGTGTTCACCACGATGGCGGACAAGTTGCGTTCCCGCAGGGTAATGTCCTCCAGCGCCTCGCGCTCGCCGGGGCGAACCCCGTGGCGTAGCAGTATGTTGTCCTGCCGGAAAATTCGGTCGCGGGGCGAGGTGACCAGCAGCGCCGGAGAATGGCCTAGCACCGTGTCCACCGGCGGCAGTATGGCGCCGATGCGGGAGGAAAAACCCTCATCCACCAAGACCGCGCTGATTTCCCGTTCGACGGTCTGCTCGACTACCGGACGGATGCTGTCTTGCCGGTAATGTATTTCCTCAAGGCGACGCCGAATTTCGTCGGCCTCCGGGGATGATTCGGGCAAGATCAGCAGCTCGGCCTCCAGCCGTCTCTCCTCTTGGCCCAAGCGGAAGAACTCCTCGGCCAAGGCTATTCGTTCCGGCCTCGGCAGGGGGGAATTCCAAGGCAGCAGGGCCAGCAGCTCGTGGTACCACTTGTCGAATACGTTGCCGACCTCCCAGGCCAGCAGGTTGAATCTGTAGGCCGCAATGGCCTCCTCGGATTCGGTGGGCCGGTAGTCCTTGCCCGACCACAGCAGCAGCGCGACCAGAGCGCAGGCCGCGACCCCACGCAGAAAGCCTAGGAAAACGGCCCTCAGATTGTGCGGGGAAAGCGCAGCTCCGACGGCGTGGACGGCGGCCGATTTCATAACTTTCGCCTGTGGCAGGCGTGACCGGGCACTCTAAACTCGCAGAAAACCGGCCCGGCCGACTGCGTCAGGCCAGCACCCGGTAGCGGTAGCTGGACTCCAGCAGGTCGCCCTCGTCGAACCGGCTGAACCGGAGCCGCGAGATGTCGATGGTCGTCGACTCGCCGCGGGCGACCAGCTCGGCCATGGACAGCCCGATCATTGGAGAGAGCTTGAAACCGTGGCCGCTGAATCCAATCGCGCAGTACAGGCCATCGACGCCCGGCGCCCGGTCGAGGATGGGATGCCAGTCGGGCGTGGTAGTGAACAGGCCCGCCCAAGCGCCCCGGAAATAGGCATCGGACATGGCGGGTATGCGCCGCGCCAGTTTTTCCTTGGCCTGTGCCATATCGTCCAGGCCCGCTTGCTGGTTGTAGGTCTCAACGTCCGCCTCCTCGTCGTCGCCGAACCCCATCAGGGTCATGCGCTGGCCGTCGGGACGGAACGAGAAGGACTGCGAGATGTCGCCAACCGCCGGATGCAAGGGCAGCCTGTCGACGGGCCGGGCCAGCGACGCAACCTGGTGGCGCACGGTGACCAAGGGGACATCGACGCCAACCCTGGCCAGCTCGCCCTTGGACCACGGGCCAGTGGCGACGACCACCGCGGGAGTTTCGATGCGGCCCCCAGTGGTGTTGACGGCCCGCACCCTGCCGCCGTCAACCTCGATGCCAGTGGACTGCACGCCGAGGTTGAGCTCTGCGCCCAGGGCCTGGGCGCTGTTGGCGTAGGAGGACGTTACCAGGTAGGGGTCGGCGTAGCCCGACTGCGGTTCCCAGCCCATCGCCTCGTCCTCGGTGACCGAAACCATGGGCGCGATGTCGGCGAGGTCGGCGGCGGTGACCACCATGGTGTCGATGCCCAGGCCCACCTGCATGGCGCAGTTGTATTCCAGGCCGGGCCGGTCCTCCTCCTTGACTACCACAAGGTAGCCGGTCTCGGTGAATCCCGACGGGCCGCCCACGATGTCCTCGAAATTCGTGAACACCTTGAGGCTCTCCCAGGCCATGGTGGCGGTAACCTGGTTGGAGTAGTGCATCCGGCAAATGGACTGGCTGCGGCCCGTGGAGCCGCCGTTCAGAATGTCCTTTTCCAGCAGCACAGTGTTGGTGATTCCCTGCCTGGCCAGGTTGAACAGGATGCTGCACCCCATAACCCCGCCGCCGATAACCACCACGTCTGCCGTAGACCTCATGGTTCGCCTCCCTTGGCTCGTTCCTCAACCGGTGCGGCTGTTCGCGCCGCGAGCGGTATAACGTTAACGCTCCGCCCGGCTACTGGCAAGTGCGCGCGTCTGGGCCGCAGGGCCTTTCGATTATTTCCTCCCCCTTGAGGGGGAGGGTTAGGATGGGGGTGAAATTCTCGCTTATTCCCTCCCCTTTGAAGGAGAGGGTTGGGGTGGGGGTGAAATTCTCGCTTATTCCCTCTCCCTTGAGGGGGAGGGTTAGGGTGGGGGTGAAATTCTCGCATAAACAACCTCGCCTACAGCGGACGATGGCAAATCCTGTAAATCGTCTAATCCTGCAAATCCTGATAGGAGTCACGCAGTTGGAGAGTTCACTCCCACTGTAGGGGCGGGTTTGAAACCCGCCCCCACACCACGTCGGGATGATGATTCGAAACTCGACCACCTAATTCGCAACGCTGTCCGGGCGGGCGGTATTCTCAACGTGTGTTGGCATTCCCACGTAGGGGCGCACAGCCGTGCGCCCTGGCCCCCGGTTCCGGCACAATTCTCTCCTGCGCAGACACGGGCGCACGTCCCTCGACGCGCTCGGGAGTGCGCCCCTACGCGGCGGGGCCAAGCAGACAAATCATGTCCAATACCAACACACGTTGAGAATGCCGGGCGGGCGGCATTCTTAACGTGTGTTGGCATTCCCACGTAGGGGCGCACAGCCGTGCGCCCTGGTCCTCGGTTCCGGCGGAATTCTCTCCTGCGCGTAGGGGCGCACGTCCCTCGACGTGCTCGGGAGTGCGCCCCTACGCGGCAGGGCGAGGCAGAAAAATCGTGTCCAATACCAACACACGTTGAGAATGCCGGGCAGTCTGAATTGTTGACAATTGGATAGCCCGCCGTTAGCTTTATGCTATTCCGCAGTAGCAGGTGGAACGATGGCAACTGCCACCGTTGAGGAACGCCTTGCCCGATTGGAGGCCGGATACGAACACTTGGCTACGACATCGGACTTGGCGGAAATGGAAGCGCGGCTGCTCGCCGCGATATTGAACGGACAATCCGAGACGAATCAACGGATTGAGAGTGTGAATCAGCGGATTGACGGGTTTTCGATTGCCAGCAACACACGGGTTGACTGGGTGTTTTGGGCGGTGTTCGGAGTGGGCGGCGGATTGCTGGCCGCTGCTGTTGCCGCCTTGATTCGGAGCGCAATCTAGGCCGACGGCCAACCCTCTCTTTTCGCGCCAACACCGCCCCGAATACCCACGGGGCGGTTGCTTTTTTCCGGCGGCGCAATCGGCGGGTGCGCTTGCGGGACGGCGCCCGTCTTGAACGGATTGGCGGGGGATAAAGAAATTCTGAGCTGGGCGAAACCGCAGCTAAATCAGAGGTTTACTGGAGCCGGTGAGGGGATTCGAACCCTTGACCTGCGGTTTACGAAACCGCTGCTCTGCCACTGAGCTACACCGGCTTTGACACGACACTACTCTATTTTCGCACTGCGATGCCCTTTCTGCAATCGTATTGCAAACGCCGGTATCCTCAACTTGTCTTGGGGATGCGCCATCCGGCCCCGTCATTCCGGCTTTTGCTGGAATGACGGGGCAAATTGACGACACCCACCAGAACCAATGTTGAGATTCCGGTCGAAAGGGGCCGCCTCGCATTTCAGATCGGGGCGGCCAGGTTGGGGCCCAGCGATTCGTAGACGTGGGCTACCCTCAACACCGTCTCCTCGTCGAAGGCCCGTCCCGCAATCTGGAGGCCGATGGGCAGGCCCTCGGAGTTCAGGCCGCAGGGCACCGAGATCGCCGGGTGCCCGGTCAGGTTGAAGGCGGCGGTGGTGAACGCCAGCGCGGTCAGGGCCTCCACCACGGTGTCGCCCAGCTCGTGCATCCCGCTCAGCGGCCAGGCCACCATGGGCACCGCTGGCGTCAGAATTACGTCGACGTCCTGCAACAGTTCGTTCATTCCCCGGGTGATGGCCCGGCGCGCCTGCTGTCCCTTGAACACGATGTTGCTGCTGAGGAACGACCCGGGCGCCACGGTGTTCAGCACTCCGATGATGACCGGCCCGTTGTCCAGCGGCTTGATATCCTCCAGTATCTCCGCCTCCTTGGAGTTGGCGGCATCGAAAAGCGTATCATGGGCTGCGGCGGGGCAATTGACCGGATGGCCCCCGCCTAATTACGATAGCGGCGCACCGCATTACAGGCAGGACGGGACAATGACGACACAGCAGTTCGCCGCCAACGATGACCCCGAACCTCAGGACACGGCTATCCCCGAATCCCTGCCGCAGCAGGAAGAGTTTTACCGCGCCCCGGCCCGTTTCGGCTCCATCCCCGTCGAAGTCGAGCCCAAGGGCTGGGACCGGCGCGAGGGCTTCCGCAAGCACTACCCGCGCATTGACCTGCCAACGCAGATTATCGAGCGCGTCCACCTGGGCAATGAGGAACCCCACGAACCTAACCGCCTCATCTGGGGCGACAACCTGCACGTCATGCGGCAGATTCCCTCCAACAGCGTTGACCTGATTTACATTGACCCGCCCTTTTTCTCGGGGCGACAGTACAACGTCATCTGGGGCGACAACAACGAACTGCGCTCCTTCGGCGACATCTGGGAAGGCGGCATGGACGGCTACCTGATATGGCTCAACGCACGGCTCTACGAAATGAAACGTATTCTCAAGACCGCAGGCTCAATTTACGTTCACTGCGATTGGCATGCCAGCCACTACATAAAGGTTGAGATGGACAAAGTTTTTGGGTATGCAAATTTCATTAACGAAATAATTTGGTATTACACTGGCGCGGCAGCAAAGAGAGATAGATTTGCACGAAAGCATGACATTTTATTTTTGTATGGTCTCTCAAACAAATGGACTTTCAATGTTGATGAAGTGCGCACAGAATACGCTGAGGCCACAAGAGAACGGTTCAGCCATTACATAGGAAACGTTAGGGAAGGGGGAGACTTTGGAGTCCAGCAGTTGAATCCAAAAGGGAAACATCCCGATGATGTGTTTACGGTCTCTATAGTCGCTCCCTCTGCAAAGGAACGTATTGGTTACCCGACACAAAAACCTGAAGCATTACTCGAACGCATCATCAAAGCATCGTCTAATGAAGGCGACACCGTAGCTGACTTTTTCGTTGGTGGAGGAACGACTGCCGCCGTAGCCCAACGGTTGGGCCGCCGCTGGATTGCCTGCGACCAGTCCCGCGTTGCCGTGGCGGTGGTTGCCGAGCGCCTTAAACAGCAAGCGTTGACGCAAGGAATGGCCGATACGCCGCCGCCGGATTTCACCGTGGAGCAGTGGGGCATATACGAAGCGGCGCGGCTGTCGGCGATGCCGACGGACGATTTCCGCTATTTCGTGCTGCGTTCCTACGGCGCAACCCGCATCGGACAAGCTGAGGACGGGCCGCACATTCACGGCTGGCGAAACCGGTTCCCTATCTGGGTAGGCGACGCTCCCCTGGATTCCCAGGCCACGGCGGAAGATGTCAGCGATTTCGCCAACGCCATCCGGCAGACGCCGGAATACCAGCAGGCCAACCTGCGCGACGGCATAATGCTGGCCTGGGGCTTTGGGCCGGACGCAGTTGCCGCCGCCCAGCAGTTGCGGGAACAGGAAGGGGTAGACGTCAACTTCGTCCGCATCGGCCAGGTCAGAATCGGGGATGGCGGGTTCCGGGAGCATATCGTGGGCCGCTCCACCGACAAGGCGGATTACAGCGAGTTCCTTACTTTCATTCAGCCGCCGGTGGTGGACGTCGGGTACCGCGCCCTCGGCGGCCAAGCCGTGACCTTTGATGCCGGGGATACGGCGGTGGTCAACCCCGGCGCTGAGATAATCAACGTTCAATGGGATTTCCGTTACGATGAGATAATCGGGTTCTCCGCAACGCCCGGCTATTCTTTCCAACGGGAAGGCAGCGGCAAGAACAAAAAGCCGGTGTTGCGGGTGACGCATAAATTCCCGCAAACCGGCCAATTCACGGTGGCCTGCCGGGTGCAGGACAGCCGCGGCGGTGAAGCCCTGTGGAGCGGCAAGGTGGACGTAAAGTAGCCCCATCCCGTCATTCCGGCGAAAGCCGGAATCCGGAAGCGAGACCCGACGACGTGGTATGTGAAATATGATTAACGAATTTGGCCCGCATGAGGACGATTTCCGGCAGTGGATTGCCGACGGCTACCCCGGCGCCGTGCAGCAAACGCTGGACTATCTGCAACACCTGTGCGACCCCGAGGACTACACTCAGCCCCGGGAAGGGACGCTGTGGGAACACCAGTAGGATTCCTTTCTCCGTGTCGTCTACGCCCAGGAAATCCGGCGGGATGAACTGGCCCAGCCTAACGGCGTGTTGCTGAACGTGGTGACCGGCGGAGGCAAGACCGCCATTATCGCGGCCCTGATGGTCTGGCTGCGCCTGGCCCACGACGTGCAACGGTTCGTGCTGCTCTGCCCCAACCTCATCGTCCGCGACCGCCTGGAGGATGATTTCCAAAACGGCAAGGTGTTCGCCGACCGCGGCCTCATCCCGCCGGGCGCCATCGTAAGCAAGGACGATTTCGCTCTCACAACGCTAGGCAGCGACAGGCCCGGCGGGTTGGCCAACATGCTGGGGGCCAACGTCATCCTCGGCAACATCCACCAGTTCTACAACAGTAACGCTACCGGCCAATCCAACCTGGCGAACCTGATGAACGGTCCACGTTTCGCCATATTCAACGACGAAGCCCACAACTCCCCTGCTCCGGAATGGGACGCCACGCTGGAAAAGCTGCGGCCCAAAACCATCCTGCGGGTAGACACTACCGCCACCCCCGACCGGGCCGACGGGCAATCGCCCGACAGCCGGATGATATGCGAATACCTGATACAGGACGCCCTGTTTGACCGGTTGATCAAGAGGCCGGTGGTCTACCAGCCCAGCATCGCCAGCGTGGAGCTGACCTACACCGACGCCATGACCGGGGAGACCCGCAGCGTCGAGGAGATAGACTGGGCCGACGTCGACCGCCGGGGGATTAACGCAACGCAGTGGGTCACCGACGACCGCCCCATGCAGCAACAGATGGCTATCGCTCTGCAACGCCTGCGCGAACAGGAACGGCGGGCCAGGGGGCGCTATCAGCCCGTTCTGTTCGTTGTTGCCGTCTGCAAGGCCGACGCCCTGAAAGCGGCCAAAACGCTGAACGATTACTTCAAGATCAAAACCCTGCTGGTCACCGAGGACAGCCCGGATGATGACCGCCGCAAAGCCACCGAGTTGGGGAAGGCCCGCAACAGCGGAGCGCCGTACCGGGCAGTGGTAAGCGTCCTGATGCTGCGCGAAGGCTGGGACGTGCCGGAGGTGGGCGTGATACTGCTCCTGCGGAAGTTCGGCAGCCCGGTTTACGGGCAGCAGGTCATCGGGCGCGGCCTGCGCCGCGTCCGCAACCGCAACATCAAAGAGGACGAACCGCAAATCTGCGCCGTGGTTGACCATCCCAAGCTGGAGCACAAGTGGCTGTGGGATATATTCGAAAGCAAGATTCGCACCGACGTTGGGATAGAGGACTTTTTCGAGGAGGACGAAGACCTGCCCGAACCCCGTCCGCGGCAGGAACTGACAAACCCGCAGAACATCATCGACATCCCGGAGCCGTCCGATGATGATGACGGTGAATTTGTAATTTGCCCCACTGTCCAGCCTGCCGAACCTATGCGGAACTGGCAGGAATTTCTGGAGGGGCTGGCCTATCCAACCGAGACGGTCACAATCACTGACCAGGACATTACCGGAGTAGAACGCCGCGAGCTTGACGGGCAAGGGTGGCGCACTACCGAGTCGGCCCCTGATGATGTAGCGGCGGCGGATGTTCGCCTTCCCAGGCCGGACCTGGAGGAAGCCGTCAAGTCGGAACTGCTGGCGATGGCCGGGCGTTTGCTGGACAACGCCGGCCATTCGTCGCAATTCCAGGGCCAAATATACTCCGTCCTCCTGAAACACTCCCGAATGAAGTTTCTTGACGGCGCATCCTTGGGACTGGCCGAGGACGAACACCTGACAACGGCTTGGCGAATGCTACCCAAAGTCGAAGATACTATCGCCAAAACTCCCGGTCTGGTGGAGGGGATGGTGAAGTATGCCAATCAGTAAGCGCGGCATATACGAAGCCCCGGCCAAAAGCCCGTACAGCTACGAAACTTGGCAAAGCGATATGGAGCGCCGGATGATGGCGAGGCTGGAGGCCGATCCCGAGGTAGTCAAGTGGCAGAAACGCCACGGCATATCAATTCGCTGGATTGACGCCAATGGCCGCCAAAGCAAGTACCGCCCCGATTTCCTGGTTGAGTATGCTGATGGACGCAAGACAATAATCGAGGTCAAAGACCCCTCGAAAATGGACTCGCAAGCCATCCTCCGCAAGCGTCGCGCCGCAGAGGAATGGTGCCGCAAGCGGGGGATGACCTACGAACTGGCTTACAGTCAGGCTTAGCTTAACGCCCACGCCGACGGGTGCGACTCCCATACGGCTCTCGGACACCCACAACTACGTCGCCAGCCATCATCCGACCATGGACCGGGCCCAGGGAGAACCGTTGCAGCCAGGAAAATTGCAAAAACGTTTCAAGACGCCAAACCGTTAGTCCTGAGCCTTCCGAGCCATTTCACGACACGCCCTAATCCCGCACCCTGACCAGCTTCTGCATTGAGCGCAGCTCGCGGGGCGGGTCCATGTGCCGGCCGTAATCGGTCCACGCCACCTCCGCCACGTAGAGGTCGCCCTTGGAATCTATGGCAATGCCGTGGGGCGAGTAGAACCGCCCGGACTGATCGCCGTAGCTCTCGCGCCCGACCCTGGCCAGGACACTGCCCCTGGTGTTCATCACCGTAACGCGCGGGCCCAGATCGGTGCCGATGTCGTTGGTGCCAATCCCGCAAAAGTACTCGCCGATGTACAGGAGCTCCTCGCCCGAACGGTCGTCGATGACGATGGCGGCGGCGCGGGAGAGATTCCCCCACTGGGCCTCGTACCGTCCGTGGGAGTTGAAAACCTGTATGCGGTGGTTCTCCCGGTCGGCTACGTGAACCCAGCCGTCATTGTCTACCTGCACGTTGTGGACGATGTTGAACTGCCCGTCGCCGGTGCCCGATTCGCCCCAAGAGTACAGGAGCTTCCCATCCGGCGAATACTTGTGCACCCTGGCGTTGGAATAGCCGTCGGCAACGTAGAATTCCCCTGTGCGCTTGTCGAAGGCCACGTGGGCGGGAACGCTGAACGGCTCGCCGCTCATTTTGGGGCTGGGCTTGTGGGGCGTGCCCAGAGTCATCAGCAGCTTGCCGTCGGGCGTGAACTGCCGCACCGTGCTGTCGCCGTTGTCCACGCAGAACACCGTACCGTCCGGCGCGATGGTCACCCCGTGGGGGTTGGCGAAAACACCCTCGCCCCATGTGCGCAACAGGTTGCCGTCGGTGTCGAACACCAGCATCGGGATGGTGCCGCGGTTGAAGACGTACACCTGGTCGCTGGCGTCAACCGCGACAGCCGTGCCCTCCCGGTAGACCACCCCCTCGGGGAGCTGCCCCCAGTTCTCGCCGGAAACCTGGTAGCGAAAACCATTCTCTCCGATAACCACCGGCCCGGTGTTTTCGCCGTCGCTCCCGTGTCCCTCGGTGCGCAGGCCGTACTCCCAGTCCTGTTCCTTGTCAACCATCGTCCAAACCTCCCCAGGGTCTTGTAATAGTTCCCTCCCCCGGAGGGAGAGGGAGAATTGAAAAGCCCTACAAACATCACGGAATCCGCTCCCGCTTGTGCGGCAGCCCAAGGCAATATATCACGCTATCTGCCCGGAACGGTTGTAAAGCGGTGTCTGAACTGTGATTCGTTTGATTTTGGGATTTCGCTGATTGACCTCAATCATGTGAATCCCCAACAGGACTTGTGCATTTTATGTAGGGGCGCCCCTTGTGGGCGCCCTGCATTCTTGGGCGGCCCTATTACCGACGACTCGCGGCAATGTGGGCGCCCACAAGGGGCGCTCCTACGGGAACGGAGAGTGTTGGGAAATAGCGACTGACGGCATCCAATCCTGTTTATCCTGTGAATCCTGATAGGACTTACGCGGTTGGGCAAAAATCCCCTCCCCCTCAGGGGGAGGGTTAGGGTGGGGGTGAACTCCTCGACTGCGTAACTCTTATCCTGATTCAGACAAGATTGGCATCGAACCTGCGGTATTCTCAACGTGCGCTGGTATTCCCATGTAGGGGCGCACAGCCGTGCGCCCTGGCCCCGGTTCCAGCACAATTCTCCCCTGCGCAGAGACGGGCGCACGGCTGTGCGCCCCTACGCGGCGGGGCCAAGCAGACAAATCGCGTCCAATACCAACACACGTTGGGAATACCGAACCTGCTTTGCCTTCCACTGTACTCGCCCGTCCAGTGGTAATATTGCCGCAAACTTGAACTGTCTCGGGACGAAATAGCCGGACCCCATCCAGTAGCGGTAGATGAGGTTGATATGGCTGAAACAGTAGTTTTCCAAAATGCCGCCATATTCGATTCCACGGGGCGCGAGCCCTACGGCCCGGGCACGGTCGTGGTCGAGGGCAGCCGCATTGCCGCCGTCGGGCCGGCCGACCAGGTGGCCGCGCCGCGGGACGCGAGGGTGATCGACGCTGGCGGTCACACCGTCATGCCCGGCCTGATTGACGCGCACACCCACGTCGGCGCAGTGGACAACTCCTTCGGCGCAAACTTTGAGGACAACCACCCCGGCGCGATCTACGCCTACTCCGTAGCCCGCATCCTGCGGGAAACGCTGATGGCCGGGTTCACCACCATCCGGGACGCGGGCGGCTGCGATTACAGTTTCAAGGTGGCCGTTGAGTCGGGGCTGATTCCGGGGCCTCGCATATTCACCAGCCAGGCTTACATCTCCCAGACCGGCGGCCACGGCGACATGCGCCAGCGGCACGACCGGGGCGCTCCCAGGGCGGGCCACCGGCTGGCCCCGGTGCCTGCCATCTGCGACGGCGTTCCCCAAGTAAGGCAGGCGGCGCGGGAACAGCTCCGCACCGGCGCAGACCAGCTCAAGATAATGGCTGGCGGGGGCGCGGCGTCGCCCACCGACCCGCTCCATTCGCCCCAGTTCACCGTGGAGGAAATAGCCGCCGCGGTCTACGAGGCCAGGGCGGTCAGAAAGCGGGTGATGGCCCACGTCTACGTCCCGGAGGGAATCATCAACTGCGTCGAGGCCGGGGTGCGCAGCATCGAGCACGGGAACTTCCTGGACGAGGAAGCGGCCTCGCTGATGGAAGAAAACGACATGTACCTCGTCCCCACCCTGACGGTCTACGACCTGATCGCGGAGCGGGGCCGGGAACAGGGTATCTCCGAGCTGGTAATCGGCAAGATCAACCAGGCCCGCGGCGCAGGGCGTCAGAGCGTGGAAATCGCCATGGCCGCCGGGGTCAACATCGCCTCCGGCGCAGACCTGTTCGGGCAGAACTACGGTCTGAAAGCCGTCGAACTTGAACTCAAGGCCAACGTAATGGGCTCCATCGCCAGCCTCATCTCGGCAACGCGCACCAACGCGGAACTCATCGAGCGCTCCGACGAAATCGGCACGCTGGAGCCGGGCAAGCTAGCCGACCTGATTATGGTCAAAGGCAACCCGGTAGACGACATCGCCATCTTGCAGGACGCAGCCAACATTCCGCTGGTAATGCAGTCTGGCCGGGTCGTCAAATGGGAGGAATCCGGCTAACTATCACGCAAGCATACCGTCATTCCGGCGAAAGCCGGAATCCAACACAAAAATCCCCTCCCCCTCAGGGGGAGGGTTAGGGTGGGGGTGAAAAGGTAGCCCGGAGGAGCCGCTAGGTAAGCAATCACCGGTCTGGATACAGTTTCTTGGCGCTGACGGCCAGCACGGGCAACCACAAGGGTTGCCCCTACCCCTTACAGTAGGTAGAGGCACTCTTTCTTTCGTCAAAGGGCATCTGGAGGGAAGATCAATGTCAGATTTGAGAATTGCAACCCTTTCCGGCAACTACACCGAAATCGGCGAGTCGGCGGTTAAGGAATTCAGAGGCAGCCTGTACGGCGAGACGCTGCTGCCCGGCGACGACGGGTACGACGGTGCGCGGCGCATCTGGAACGCCATGATCGACAAGCGGCCCGCCATGATTGCCCGCTGTAGCGGCGCCGCCGACGTGATTAACGCGGTCAACTTTGCCCGCGAAAACAACCTGCTCATTTCGGTGCGCGGCGGCGGCCACAATTTCCCGGGCAACAGCGTCTGCAACGACGGGCTGATGATCGACCTTTCCCGCATGACCGGCGTGCGCGTTGACCCGGCGGCCCGGACGGTGCGGGCGCAGGGCGGGACCAAGTGGGGTGCCTTTGACCATGAGACCCAGGCCTTCGGCCTCGCCACCACCGGCGGCACCGACGTTGACACCGGCATCGCGGGCCTCACCCTGGGCGGCGGCATCGGCTGGCTGTCCGGCAGCCACGGCCTGAGCTGCGACAACCTCATATCCGCCGACGTGGTCACCGCCGACGGCCAATCGCTCACAGCCAGCGACGGCGAGAACCCCGACCTGCTCTGGGCCTTGCGGGGAGGCGGCGGCAACTTCGGCGTCGTGACCTCGCTGGAGTACCGGCTGCACCCCATCGGCCCCGAGGTGCTGGCAGGCTGGCTCATCTTTCCCGCGAACAAGGTGCGGGAGTTCTTCCCCGCCGTCAACGACTTTACCGACAGCATGCCCGACGAAATGAACCTTATAACCTTCCTGCACACCCTGCCGGACGGCGGCGGAAAGGCGTGCAGCATTCTGCTCTGCTACCACGGCCCGCTAGAGGAGGGACAGAAAGCAATCCAGCCGCTCCGGGCGCTGGGCACGCCCATCGTCGACGACATCCGCCCCATGTCCTACGCCGACGCCCAAAAGCTGGCGGTGGCGCCGTCGGGGCGCCAAAACTACCTGAAATCCCATTTCGTCAGCGAGGTCGGCGACGGCATCGTGGACGTTGTGCTCGACTATTTCGAGCGGATTACATCGCCGCTCTCGTCCATCCTGTTCCAGTACCTCGGCAACGCGGCGCGGCGCGTCCCCGCTGGCGATACGGCCTTTGGCCACCGCCACGCCCTGACCGAGTGGGCCACCAACGCCGTGTTCCTGGACCCGGGAGAGTCGGAAGTACACATCCGCTGGGCCAGGGAACTCGCCAACGACATACAGCCCTTCTCATCCGGCGCATACATCAACCAGGTAGGCACCGAGGAGGAGGAAGGGGCAGAGGCCATCCAGGCGGCCTTCGGCGACAATTTCCAGCGCCTAGCCGACCTAAAGCAAAAATATGACCCAACCAACCTGTTCAGCCACAACCAGAACATCCGCCCCCGCCTCTGATAAACTGTCCAACCAATCCCCTCTCCCTCATCCCTCTTTCCCCACCTCTGGGGGGAATACAAGGGGGGCCAGAGTGAGGGCGTACCCCAACCGTCATTGCCATGAAAATTGGGAACAAGACTATCCCCTCTCCCTCCGGGAGAGGGTTAGGGTGAGGGCGTACCCCAACACGTCATCGCCATGAAAATGGGGAACAGGACTATCCCCTCCCCCTTGATGGGGGAGGGTTAGGGTGGGGGTGAAAAGGTAGCCGGAAGAAGCCGCTGAGGAAGCAATCACTGGTTTTTCCGGAAAGCATCAATCAAGGAGGTACCCGCATGCCGCTGCCGCCGAACCGGGTCGATTACCTGCCCATCGTTGACCGGCCCGTCATCAAGTGGCCCAACGATGCCCGCGTCGCCCTCTGGATTTCGCCCAACGTGGAGCACTACGAGTACATGCCGGAGAACGAGGGCGCGCGCAATCCGTGGCCCCGCACTCCCTACCCCGACGTGCAGCAGTATTCCTACCGCGACTACGGCAACCGCGTCGGATTCTGGCGCATGCTGGAGCCGCTGGACAAGTACGGCATCAAGTGCTGCGTGTCGCTGAACATGGCCGTCCTGGAGCATTTCCCCGAAATCGGCGAGGCCATGGTGCAGCGCGACTACGACTACATGAGCCACGGCATCTACAACACCCGCTACCTCTACACCTACGACGAGGATCGGGAGCGCGAGTTCTACCGCGACACCATCGACACCCTGCGGCGGCACACCGGCAAGCAGCTCAAGGGCATGCTCGGCCCGGCCATTTCGGGCAGCGTGCGCACGCCCGACCTAATGGCCGAGGCGGGACTGATCTACCACACCGACTGGATGCACGACGACCAGCCGGTCCCTATAAGAGTGGCCAGCGGCAAGCTGGTCTCGGTGCCCTACTCCATCGAGCTGAACGACTCGTCGCTGCTGCGGGACAACCACTACGAGGGCGACTATTTCGCCCGCATCTGCAAGGCCCAGTTCGACCAGCTCTACCGCGAGGGCGCCGAGAGCGGGCGGGTGATGTGCATCGCCCTGCATCCGTTCCTCATCGGCCAGCCCCACCGCATCAAGTACCTGGACGACATCCTCGGCTACATCATGTCCCACGACGGCGTCTGGCAGACCACCGCCGACGAAATCGCCGAGTACTACATCGCCAACTACTACGACCAGGCCGTAGAACACGCCGCGAAACTGAACGGATGATTATCGCTCTCGAAAATTCCCTCCCCCTCCATCCTCTTTCCCCACCTCTGGGGGGAATACAAGGGGGGGCAGGGTGGGGGTGAACCCCTCAACTGCGCAACTCCTATTATGAAAATAAACCGCCGCAATGTAGGGGCAACCCTTGTGGTTGCCCTGTCCCTCCATCCTCTTTCCCCACCTCTGGGGGGGAATACAAGGGGGGGGGGCGGCGTCAAACCGGCCTGTACGCCTCTGTCCCACAGGGCGCCCACAAGGGGCGCCCCTACCGGCGTCAACCACCAACTCAGAGAACACTAACAGGAGGCAGCCAACATGCCCGCCGAGCGCCGTTTCGGGATGGACCACGAACACTACGACTGGTCGCCGCTGAACACCAGGGGCATTCTCCGCTGGCCGGACAACGCCCGCCTCGCGCTGTCGGTGGTGGTCACCCTGGAGCACATGGAGTGGCTGCCGCCGGAGGGCAGTTTCCAACCAGCCAACCTGGCGGGCGGCTCGGCGGCCCGTCCCTTCCCCGACTACGCCCGCATCTCCCACCGCGAGTACGGCCACCGCGTGGGCATCTACCGCGTGCTGGACGTGCTGGAGCGGCACGGCATCCGCCCCACGGTGGCCATGGACGCCCTGACCGCCGAGAACTATCCCTACCTGGTGCGCCACTGCCTCGACCGGGGCTGCGAGATTATCGGGCACGGCATCTCGGTCAGCCGCATGATCACCGGCAACATGACCGAGCAGCAGGAGCGCGACTACATCCGCGAGTCGCTGGACGCCCTCACCCGCGCCACCGGCGAGGCCCCGGCGGGATGGATGGGGCCGGAGTACGGAGAGTCGGAGCGCACCCCCCGGCTGCTCGGCGAGGCCGGCGTCCGCTACCTGTGCGACTGGGCCAACGACGAGCAGCCCTACCCGCTGAAGGTGCCATCCGGTGAGCTGTTCGCCCTGCCGGTAATGCTGGAGCTGGACGACGTAATCGCCATGGCCCACCGCAAGGTCACCGTAGACCGCTACGCCACCATGCTCCGCGAGACCTTTGACGTGATGTACCACGACGGTTCCGAAAACGCGCGCTCGCTGGTGCTGAGCCTGCACCCGTGGATGATCGGGCAGCCCTTCCGCATCGGCTTCCTGGACGAGGCGCTGGCCCACATGCTGCGCCGCCAAGGCGTCTGGCCCGCCTCCGGCAGCGAGGTAGTAGACTGGTACCGCAACAACCCCCCAGTGGCGTGAAACGTAGGGGCGCACAGCTGTGCGCCCCTACATCGTTTGGCAAAAACGACGTGATAAAATCGCAGCAGAAAGTTCTTTCGTTTACAAAGGCAAGGAAGGAGAGGAGCGAGGTTCAAGGGGATAAGGAGAAAATCATGGTAATGGTTGCGGAACTTGCGACGAGCGGGCCTGCCGTATATGCGCCGGTTGATGAACCGGGAATCGATATGGGCAGCGCCTTGAATCAATTGGCAAGTCGGAAAGAGTCCATAGACAGGGACGTAGTGGCGCCGATTCTGGAAAGCGATGACTTGTATACAACGTTTGCTGATAAGAGGGAGACATACAGAAACTGGAGGAATGCCTGGGTTGCCGCTGTTGCCGCAGAAGCCGCCGCCGATGGCGCTGACCTTTCGGCGGTAATGGAATCGCAGGATGCTCAGGACGACCAGTTGAAAAGTATCTTTATCCAGGCGCAGGTCAAGCTCGGCGAACCGGCGACGAAAGCCCTGTTGGGAGCTATTGACCTCAAGAAAATTGTCAGAGGCGGCGCAATGCCTCATTTCGAGAATTGGCCGGAAGACTCGCGCAACCGGATCGGACACCTGTTTGCCAGTAGCGAACTGTGCGTGATTGGCGTCCTGCACCATTTGGCGACGGGCATTGGCCGGACGGAGAACGTCCAGACCCTGGCGGATTGGAGCTTCGCTTACATCGAAAGGGCTTACGGCGAGGCTGGCCGCAACGGGCCTTTCATTTACAGGCTTGCGGGTGAGGAATAATGCCGTTATGGGATTGTGTACTTTCTCCCGTTGCAAGGCAATTCCTGAACTCCCTGGAGCAAGCGGGACTGTACAACCAGTGCTATCAGGTGATGATGACCGAGTTGCTGGTCAATCCTGACAGATACCAGCCGAGCAGACGGACAGGAGAAATTGACCGGCTGATTGGGGGTTGGCATTTCCGGTACGTATTGATAAGCGAAAACGTCATCGAAATCACCACGATTTACTACAGCCCAAGCAACGACCATCACCCAATGAACAGGCCAGTCAATCCCCCTGAATGATAAGCCCCCGGTTGATTTACCGAGGTCATCGACTGGTACTGCAACACCCCCCTGGTGGCGTAAGGATGATGACCGAGCGAACTAGCTGACAATTTCTGATACAGGAGCTATTCGTAAAAGATTCCTCTGCTATGTACCCGTCATTCCCGCGAAAGCGGGAATCCATACAAACCCCCATCCTGTATATCCTGTCCATCCATATAAATTCCTGGCAAATTCCTGTTTCCCTGACATCCGCCCCTTGCCAACCCCCATGACACCTCCCTACCATCGCTATCAGGCCCCCGCGCGCCGCGCCCGGGGCCAATCCAGCCTGCCACCCAGGCCCGGAGCCCGCATGTCCTCCAAGCGCAAGCCCAAACCCCAAGCCCACGGCAACCCCGGCGTTCCAATTTCCGAGTTGCCAACCCCACGCTCCGAACCCCAAAACCCTCTCATTTGCGAGGACTTGCAAGGGAATGCAAGTGATTCTGATTTTTCCGCCCTCTCGCCCCGCCAGCGCCGGGCCTTGCCCATCATCGCTGCTTCCCTTTCCAACGCCCAGGCCGCCCGCGATGTCGGCGTCCACGAGAGCACTCTCTACCGATGGCTTGAGAACCCTGAATTTCGCAATGAACTCGACAGCCTCCGCCGCGAGGCCTCGGAACTCGCCGTAACCGAAATCCAGTCCGCCATGCTCCAGGCCGTCTCTGTCGTGATCGACGCCACCAGGTCCGAAAACGAGGCCATACGTCTCCGTGCCGCCCGCGAACTGCTGCAACTCGGCCTCAGAATAGGCGAAATCGAGAAGCTCCGCCACGACATTCGTTCCATGGAGGAACTCCTGCCCCTCTGGGCCGCCCACTACCGCACCCGCTGACCCGCATCGCCCCGGCGCATCACCCCCTCTCCCCCGGCCCCTAACTCCCTCCCCCTCAGGGGGAGGGCCGGGGTGGGGGTGAAATCCCGGCCAGTGGACTCGCCAAATCCCTCCGCAGACCTGCCAGTGCAGAAAATCCCGGCCATCATTTCATCAAACAAATCACAGTTCAAGACAGGAGCCGCCATGAACGAACTCAGAAGGCGCGTCGATTCCCTCCGCCGCCGCCTGGCCCGCGAACTCGCCATCCGCCAGACCCAAGAGATCGCCCAGGAATACTGCATGCGCTGGCACGTCGCCCAAAGCGGCCACCAGCCACTCCCGGACAACCTCTCGCTCATAACGCGCATCAACCGCAGCGGACTCTACCTGCCCACCTTGCCCGCCCTCAACAGTTATCTCCAGCGCTGCCGCGCCAACGGCAACTCGCCCCTCTGGGAGGAAATCACCCGTGTCCTCCTACCCTGGGCCGCCGCCCTCCACATGACCCCGCCGCCCCATAAATCCCCTCCCCCTAAGGGGGAGGGTTAGGGTGGGGGTGAAACCCTCAACTGCGTAACTCTTATCAGGATTTGAGGATTTCTAGGGGGTGTCGTCAAAATGGATTCCAAGGAATGCGACAGCCTCAATTCCGTCATTCCTGCGAAAGCAGGAATCCAGTGGTTTCCGTATCCTAATCATTCTGTGGGATTGAGTGAGTCTGGAATCCCGCTTTCGCAGGAATAACGGGTTAATTTGACGACACTCCTTAAAGATGGTGCGTAAGAAATTCCCTCTCCCGGAGGGTGAGGGCGTATCCTAATCTTGTTAATCCTTGAATCCTGATAATCCTGATTCAGACAATTCCCCCTCCGTTCTTGTAACACCGCGATGAAACGGGTATTGTTGCCGTCAATAGCGAAAGTCATTGGTTTGGAGGAGAGCCATGGCAAGCACGCGAGCGCCCTTCCTGTCCACCACCTACGGCGCCTACTACCATTCGCAGGTGCCCAAAGAGGACGATGAGCTGACCCGCATCGGCCCCGGCACGCCGGCCGGCGAGTACCTGCGGCGGTACTGGCAGCCGGTCTGCTACGCCGACGAGCTGGCCGACGTTCCCGTAGCCCTCAAGATTCTCGGCGAGGAGCTGGTGGCCTTCCGCGACTTCAGCGGCCGCATCGGGCTGGTCGAGGCCCACTGCCCGCACCGCGGCACGTCGCTGGAGTTCGGCCTGGTCTCGGAGCGGGGCATCCGCTGCTGCTACCACGGCTGGCTGTTCGACGTCGACGGCACCATCCTGGAGACCCCCGGCGAGCCCGCTGGCAGCACGTTCAAAGACCGGCTGTGCCACGGCGCATACCCGGTGCATGAGTTCCAGGGCATCATATTCGCCTACATGGGGCCGCCGGAGGACATACCGGAGTTTCCCATCCTCGACACCTACGAGCGCGAGGGATACCGGCTGATGCCCGGCCAGAGTTACGACTACCCGTGCAACTGGCTGCAAGTCCTGGAGAACGCCATGGACCCGGTGCACGCCTCATTCCTGCACACCATCGTCGCCGGAACGCAGTTCACCGACGAGTTCGGCGTCATACCCAATCTGGACTTTCTGGAAACGCCCGCGGGCGCGATCTCCATGGGCACCCGGCGGGTCGGCAACAACGTCTGGGTACGGACAACCGAGTGCGTGTTGCCCAACATCCAGCAGATAGCCCCCACCTGGAACGACGGCAAGGGGCCGGAGGAGGGGCTGGACGGCCCCATGATGACGCGGTGGATTGTGCCCCGCGACGACACCAGCACGATGGTCCTGGAGCTGCGGCACATTTCGGAGTCCGAGGAGCGGGAACCGGCTTGGTGGCTGGACCGCGGCCAGATGCTGCCCGCCCAGCTCCCGATTTCGGACAACCTCCGCGACCAGCAGCTACAGCCCAGCGACTACGAGGCCCAGGTCAGCCAGCGCCCCATCGCCGTCCACGGCCTGGAGCACCTGGGCGCCACCGACCGGGGCGTCACCATGTTCCGCCGCCAGTTGCGCCGGGGCATCAGGTCGGTGCAGGCGGGCGATGGGCCGGGCGATCCCGGACTGGACGAAAACGGCCAAGTCTCCACGTTCTGCATCGACACCCAGGTGCCAATGCCGCCAGCCGCCACCGACGCGGAGGACACGAAACAGCTACGAGAACTCGGCCTGCGCAAGGCCGCCGAATACATCAGCAACCCGCCGCACAAGTCCTAGAGAGGGCAAGGCAAACCCCCGCTCCCTCCAGGAGGGTGTGCGACAAATCCCCTCTCCCGGAGAGAAGAGGTTGCAGAAAATCCCCTCTCCCTCCGGGAGAGGGTTAGGGTGAGGGCGTCCCCCACTCTCGCAGGAATGACGGTGCCCCTTGGGTTTGTGTGCCAGGGGGTATCTCTCGATTACCCTTTCACCCCCACCCTAACCCTCCCCCTGAGGGGGAGGGGACTGTTGTAGAAATGCGACGGCCTTCTGTCGGTCGTTCTGCTGCCCTACCCGGTAACGTAGCCATTCTTGATGTCCCACGTTGCCGCGTCCTGGTCGCGGTCTTCCGGTTGGCCGAACCCGCCGCCGCCGGAGGAGAGGCAGACGATGTGGTCGCCGGGGTTGACCACTACGCCGACCTCTTTGGAACCGAGCACCCGCTCCGACCCGTTGGTTACGATCTTGTAGTGGTGCGGCAGGCCGTCGTCCGCGCCGAACAGCCCGAAGGGCGGCACGACGATGCCGTCGCCAGCGGTGTTCAGCAAGGCCGGGCCCGCGCCCTCGTAGACCAGGTCGCACACCGCGCCCAGGCCACCGCGCCAGGCGCCCACCCCGCCGGAGTCAGGCCGCAACTCATGACGCTCGATAAAGAACGGGAACCGCTCTTCGGTCACCTCGATGCTGGGCGAGCGTATGCCCCCGGCCACGTTGATCTCGCCGACGTTCGACCAGCCGTCGACGCCCTCCGACGCGCCGCCGCCGCCCCGTGCTAGGAAAAAGTGCCAGATGAATTGCCGCCCCGTCCTCGGGTCGTGGCCGGTGATGGCGTAGCGCAGCCGCCGCGAGAACCCGGCGGACACCGCGGCGGGTATGGCCGGGGCCAGCGCCTTGAACACCGCCTCCACCACCTCCTCGGCGCAGTGGTTGGTGCTCATGCACACCGGCGCCGGCGGGTTGGCGTTGACCACCAGCCCGCGCGGGGCCACGATCCGCACTGGCCGCATGGAACCCTCGTTGCGGGCCACGTCCATGGGCGCCAGGTACATGATGGCGGCGTGGGCCAGCGAGCGGGTGTTGGCGTAGGCGCTGTTGATGAACCCCTCGACCTGCGGGCTGGACTCGCTCAGGTCAATGGTCATGGAGTCGCCGTCGATGGTCACCTTGGCCCGGATAGGTACCAGCTTGCTGTCGAACCCGTCATCGTCGACGAACGACTCGCCGTGGTACACGCCGTCCGGCCAGCCGGAGATGAACTGCCGCACCTGCCGCTCGGTGGCGGCGAGTATTTCGGACACCACCGCCATCAGCCGGTCAGCGCCGTACTCGGCCAGCAGCGACTCGATCCGGCGGGCGGCCAGCATCACCGAACCGATCTGCGCGTTCAGGTCGCCCAGGAAATTCTCGGATTGCCGCACGTTGGCCGCCATCATTTGCAGCAGGTCGTGGCGCGGGACGCCCCGGTCGTAGAGCCGCAGAGGGGGGATGCGCAGGCCCTCCTGGAATATCTCGTTTGCGCCGGGGTTGTAGCCGCCGTGGGTGCCGCCGCCAACGTCGCTGTGATGCGCGCGGTTCACGCCGTAGAACAGCAGCCGCCCCTGGTAGAACACGGGCCGGATGATGGTGATGTCCGGCAGGTGGCTGCCCCCGAAATAGGGGTCATTCAGGATGAACAGGTCGCCGTCGTGGATGTCGTCGCCAAAGTAATCGCGGACGGCTGCGCCCGCCACGGGCAGCGCGCTGATATGCACCGGGATGCCCTCGCCCTGGGCGACAAGCTGGCACTCGCCGTCAAGGATAGCGGTGGAAAAATCGCGGCTGGAGTTGAGTATCTGCGACATCGCCGTGCGCAGCATCGCCTCCGTCATCTCCTGCGCGATGGACTCCAGCCGGTGCTCCACCACCGCCAGGGTGATGGGGTCGTCGTAGGCAGGTACGGCATCCGCCAGTTGTTCCCTCTCCCCGGACTTCTCCCTCTGGGAGAGGGCTGGGGTGAGGGCAAATGCCGAGGCGTCCTCCCGCCCCACCCGCAGCTCTATACCGCCCATGGCGTCGACGGTAGCGCGGTCGCCGGGGCAGACCAGCACGGTGGTGAATTCCGACTCCAACACCGCCGGCCCGGCGATCTCCGCCCCCGCTGGCAGGGAGTTCGCGGCGTAGGTCGGCGCGTCGTGCCACTGGCCGAGGTAGACGCGCCGCGAGCCGGTGGCGCTGGCCGCAGCCCCGTCGCCCGTCCGGTCAAGCTGCGCGATCCTGGGCAGCTTGCCGACTGCCGCCACGCGCAGGGTGATCAGCCGCACCTCCTGGTCTTGCTGGGCGTAGGAGTACAGCTCCTGGTATCTCCGATGGAAATTAGAGGTCAGTTGCTCCAGAAATTCCGCGTCCGACAGTCCCGGGGCAGGCACGGGAACGGTGACCTCGTAGATCTGGTCCAGGTACCGCATGTCGGCGGAATACTGGATTTCCACAGCATCAGCAGTTACCCCCTGCGAGGTGAGCTTGTCCCGCCCCTGCGATCCCAATTCGGCAAGAATGTCCCTGAGTTCGCTGAGATCAATCCGGTCCAGACTCACCGGATATGACCGGAAATAGTCGTATTTGATGTCGGTGTTCAGCATGCCGTAGGCCGACAGCACCGGGGCCGAGGCCGGGATGTACACCTTTTCGACCTGCAACTGGCGGGCAACCTCCGAAGCGTGCAGGCCCGACGCGCCGCCGAACCCCATGATGGTGAACTCGCGGGGGTCGACGCCCCGCGACACCGACATCAGCCGTATGCCCTCGGCGATGGTGGTACACACCACCTTGTACACGCCGAAAGCGGACTCGACGCCGGACAAGCTCAGCGGCGTTCCCACGTCGTCGGTCAAGGCGCGCTCGGCGGCGGACGGGTCGAGGCTGGCCCTGCCGCCCAGGAAATTGCCAGCGTCCAGGTAGCCCAGCGCCAGGCTGGCGTCGGTGACGGTGGGCCGCTCGCCGCCCCTGCCGTAGCAGGCCGGGCCGGGATCTGCGCCCGCGCTGTCGGGGCCGACGTGCAGGATGCCGCCCTCGTCCACGCGCGCGATGCTGCCGCCGCCCGCGCCGAGGGTGTGAATGTCGATCATCGGCGCGGCGATTTTCCACCCCGCCTCGAACTTCTCGTTGGCGATGTGGGGCACCCCGTTCTCAATCAGCGAAATGTCGGTGCTGGTGCCGCCCATGTCAAAGGCGATGATTTTGGGTTCCTGCAACAGTTGCCCGATGTACGCGGCGGCGCTGACCCCGCCGGCCGGGCCGGACAGGATGGCCCGCACGGCCATGTTTTTCGAGTCCTCGATGGGCGCCACTCCGCCGTTGGACTGCATGATCAGCACGTCCTCAAGCTGGGGATAGGCCGCGAACCGTTCGCCCAGCCGCGACAGGTAGCGGCTGAACACCGGCCCCACGTAAGAGTTGATGACCGTGGTGCTCAGGCGGTCGAACTCCTTGATCTGGGGAATCACCTCGTGGGACAGGGATGCGTACAGCTCCGGGAATCGGCTGCGAATTATCTCGGCGGCCCGCTGCTCGTGGGCCGGGTTCAGGTACGAGAACAGGAAACAGACGGCCAGCGCCTCCGCCCCCTCCCTGACCAGGTACTCGAGGCTTTCGACCAGCGCCGCCTCGTCCAGGGGCCGCTCCACCGCGCCGCTGGCTCGCACCCGCTCCGGGACGCCCGCCCGCAGGTAGCGGGCCGCCAGCGGTTCCACCATCTTCATCCGCAGGTTGTAGCGGTCTTCCTTGAGGCCCTCCCGCATCTCCAGCAGGTCGCGGAAACCGTCGGTGGTAATCAACCCCACCGTCGCGCCCTTGCGCTCAACCAGCGTGTTGGTGGCCACCGTCGAACCGTGAATCACCAGGCCGGTATCGCCCAGAAACTCATCCAGGGACAACCCGCAGGCGGAGGCGGCCTCCCGCAGCCCGTTCATCACGCCGATGGACGGGTCGTCAGGCGTGGTCTGCGTCTTGAAAAACCGGGGCTGCCCGCCCTCCTCGGCTACAACAAAGTCGGTGAAAGTGCCACCAACGTCTATCCCGATCTTGTACACCTGGAACCTCCTGATGCTGCTAGGCATCCACAAGGGTTGCCCCTACTGCTGAACTGTTGCCAGCATCTTACGCCATCTTGCCTGTCTTTGGGCAACAGGGTTATCGCTGGCAGGGCCCTTTAATTGTTCCCTCTCCCTCCGGGAGAGGGTTAGGGTGAGGGCGTTCCCTCTTTCGATGCCAAATCCGTGTTGAAATGTTGAAATACGGGACGGGCAAGACTTCACCCCCACCCTAACCCTCCCCCTGAGGGGGAGGGAATTCAGGGAGATAGTGTTTCGGGGAGCGGCCACTGGACTATTGCACTGCCCTGATGTAGCTTGAGCGCCAACGGCACGTTGCCGGGCGGGCAGGCCAAGCCAGCAATCGGAGGGACGCAGTATGAACCAGCAGGACATACCATTTCTCACGGTGGCAGAGCTATCACGGCTGATCGAGTCCCGCGAGGTCTCGCCCGTCGAGGTCGCCCAAGCATACCTGGATCGCATTGACGGGCTGGATTTCAAGTTTAACTCCTATCTCGCCGTCAGCCGCCGGGAGGCACTGCAAGCGGCCCGCGAAGCCGAGGAGGCCATCGCCCGCGGCGACTACCGCGGCCCGATGCACGGCATCCCGGTGGCAGTCAAGGACCAGTTTTGGACAAAGGGCATCCGCACCACCGGCGGCACGCGCATCCTCGCCGATTTCATTCCCGACGAGGACGCTACGATCATCACAAAGCTGAAAGAGGCGGGCGCGGTGCTGCTGGGCAAGACCAACATGACCGAATTCGCCATGGGCGCGGGATTCGAGCGTTTCAGCCCGCCCCGCAACCCGTGGCACCTCGACCGGCGCACCGGCGGCTCCAGCGGCGGTTCGGGAGCGGCCACTGCGGCGTTTCTCTGCGCCACGTCCCTCGGTGAAGACACCGGCGGCTCCATCCGCTGGCCGGCCACCTGGTGCGGGCTGGTCGGGCATCGTCCCACCTGGGGGCTGGTCAGCCGCTACGGCGTGATGACAGGAGTCTGGTCCATGGACACCGCCGGGCCAATCTCCCGCACGGTGGAGGACGCCGCCATCACCCTGACCGCCATCGCCGGGCACGACGAGCGCGATCCCTATACCTGGAACCGGCCCGTCCCCGACTTCCGCGCCGGATTGAACGGCGACATTCAAGGACTGCGCATCGGTGTGATCAGTGAGCAGATGGACGACGAGACCCTGGCCACCGACACCCGCGACGCGGTGCTGCGTGCCCTGGGTGTGCTGGGAGAGCTGGGCGCCACGGTGGAACATGTATCCATCCCGTTGACGGCCCATGGCGCCGTTCTGTCCCAGGTACCGCTGGTGGTGGAGCCGGCTCTGAATATGAAAGAGTGGGTGCGGGAGCGGTTGCAGGACTACGGCCACAACAACCGCATCGGGCTGCTCACCGGCAGCATTTTCCCGGCATCCGCCTATCTCAAAGCCCAGAAATTGCGCACCCTGTTCCGCAACCAGGTGCATGAGGCGCTGGAGCAGTATGACGTGCTGGTAACGCCAACATCCAGCGTGGCGGCCCAGCCCATCGTCGAGGACCCGATTCGCACCAGCAAGGAGGACGCGAAACCGATGCCTTACATCCAGACCCGCACGTTCAACATGGCCAGCGCTCCGGCGGCCTCCATCCCCTGCGGTTTCAGCGACGAGGGGCTGCCCATCGGCCTCCAGATCGGCGGCCGGCCCGGGGCCGATCAGACCGTGCTGAACGTGGCCTACGCCTACGAGCAGGCCACCAACTGGCACCGCCAGCGCCCGCCCAACGTGTAGGCGCACAGGGCAATCGCCCTTTGCGGGCAGAGTGCTTGCCAAAGCGGGATATTACATTTCTGCGAGAGCAAGGGGACGCCCTCACCCTAACCCTCTCCCGGAGGGAGAGGGGATTGGCCCCAGGACGGCCAAGGCGCGATTACATTGGTATGAGGCAGAAAGATTGCAGAGTCGTCATCACGTATGGCCTGCGGGGAATCTGTCGAGAGGAATTCTCTATCTCCACCTTCTTTGATGACGAGATTTCACCCCCACCCTAACCCTCCCCCGTCAAGGGGGAGGGAACTTCCGAAATGGCTTTTTAAGATGGCGGGTTGGCGTTGAACCAGTCGGCGATCTGGGAGCCCGTCGCTGCCCACACTCCTTGGCGGCGTACCATGTGGCCTAGGGCCTCGTCCAGAAAACGCACGCGGAAGGGCTGGCCGATGAGCCAGGGGTGCAGGTTAAAGGCTAGGAGCAGGCCCGATTCCCGGGATCCCTCGTACAGCCCGTCGAAACTCTCCTGCAACAGACGGGCATAGCGATCGATGGGCAGGCGGCGGTCGGAGAGCGCGTTCACGTCGTCCAGTTCCCACATCAGGGGCAGGGCGCACATGTCCCCGTTGGGCGTGGTCAGGCGGTAGGGCTGCTCGTCGTTTACCCAGTCGCAGACGTAGCTCACCCCGGCGGCGGCCAGAATGCCGGGGGTGCGTTCCGACTCGCCGTACTCGGGCCCCAGCCATCCCTGCGGCGTAGCACCAGTGGCCTGCCGGAGCGTCTCGACGCTGGAGTGGACGTATTCCTCCTCGTCCTCCGCGGTCATCCGGCCCGTAATCATCCGGCTGGCCGAGATGCCGTGGCCGATGATCTCTGCGCCGCGCTGACGGCAGTGCTCGACCAGGTAGGGATTGGCCTCCGCCGTCAGGGCGTCCATGGCCACGGTGGCGGGTATGCCGTGCTTTTGCAGCACGTCCAGCACCCGGAATATGCCCACGCGGTGGCCGTACTCGCGGTGCGTCACCCGCGCGTAGTCGGGGAAGGGCCGGTCGCCGAGGCCCCCGGCGAGGGCGGTGGTAAAGCTGCCCGGCGGGGCCTCCCACTCCATCTTTTCCAGGGTGACCACCACGCAGAGCGCGACGCGGGCGCCCTCGGGCCAGCGCAGCGCCCCACGCCTGTTGATCGGCGACCATTCGTAGTGTTCGTGATCCATTCCCGGACGGCGTTCGGCGGGCATATCGGCTACCTCTGCGAAGTTGATTGCTGTCCATTTCACCCCCACCCTAACCCTCCCCCTGAGGGGGAGGGAACAGTTGTGGGGAGGCGCTTATTGCGGGCGGAATTGGGCCGCGTGGGCCACCGCGTCGTCATAGTAGTTGGCGATGTAGTACTCTGCGATCTCGTCGGCGGTGGTCTGCCAGACGCCGTCGTGGGACATGATGTAGCCCAGCAGGTCGTCCAGGTACTTGACCCGGTGGGGCTGGCCTATGAGGTACGGGTGCAGGGCGATGCACATGACGCGGCCGCTGTCGGCCCCCTCGGCGTAGAGCTGGTCGAACTGGGCCTTGCAGATACGGGCGAAATACTCGCCCTCAAAGTTGCTGCGGAACACCGGAACGTCGTTAAGCTCGATGCTGTAAGGCACCGACACCAGCTTTCTGGTAATGGCGCCGCCTCCTGAACCTGGTACGGGCGGCGTCGATTTCACCCGTATGGGCACCGGCTGGTCGTCGTGCATCCAGTCGGTGTGGTAGATCAGGCCCGCCTCGGCCATCAGGTCGGGAGTGCGGTCGGTGCCGGAGACGGCCGGCCCCAGCATGCCCTTGAGCTGTTTGCCGGTATGACGGCGCAGGGTCTCGATGTTGTCGCGGTAGAACTCCCGCTCCTCGTCCTCGGAAAGGGTGTTGAGGTAGCGGGTGTTGTAGATGCCGTGGCTCATGAAATCGTAGTCGCGCTCGACCATGGCCTCGGCAATTTCCGGGAAATGCTCCAGCACGGCGAGGTTCAGCGACACGCAGCAGCGGATGCCGTGCTTGTCCAGCACATCGGTCATCCGCCAGAAACCAACGCGGTTGCCATAGTCGCGGTAGGAATACTGCTGCACGTCGGGGATGGGCGCGCGGGGCCACGGCGTCCGCACGCCGTCGAAATCCGGCAGGTACTCGTAGTGCTCGACGTTCGGGGCGATCCAGAGCGCCACCCGTGCGCCGTTGGGCCACCTGATGGGGGGCCGCTCGATGATTGGACTGTAATCGACTCGGGACGGAGCCTCGGCCATTGTGCAGACCTCCCTGCTCGGTGGTTGGGGTCAAGGGCCATTCTAACCGCAACCTCCCGCTTGTCAAAGGACGGGCCGGGTTTCTAACCGCAGTGGGCACAAAGGATTTTGGTTTTTGACCCTGCGCCACGATGTAAGGGCGCACAGCCGTGCGCCCCTACAATTGAATTCTCTGGCGTGAATAATTGCAGGCCGGAGGCGAGTGGCTGGGAACTGGCGGCTGGTGTAGGGGCGCAGCTGTGCGCCCCTACACTGGACAATCCCGGCTTATAATACGGGCATGCAGCAGTTGTTCCAGCTATCTTTCCGGCTGACGCGCCGCCGCCTGCGGGATTCGTGGGGCCTTACCGCCGCCACGTCCTTGGGCATCCTGGCCGCGGTGGTGCTGCTGAGCGCCGCGTCCCTGTATTCGGATTTGCTGGCCGAGGCGGGAGTGCGCTATGCGCTGTACAGCCAGCAGCGCAGCACGCTGGACGTCCAGGTGCTATCGGAGAACCGCTCGCTGGGGGAGGAGGATTACGGGCGGCTGAGGGAGGTGGCCGAATCGGCCATCGACCGGCACCTCGGCGGCATACGCACGTACGTGGAGCGGTTCGGGCGGACGCAGTGGGGCATGTCCCTGTCCACCGACCCGGACCAGCCGCCGCCGCCGGTGACGACGGTATCCGGGCGGCCGTTTTTCATGACCGGGTTCCGCGAGCATACACGGCTGGTGGAGGGGGAATGGCCGGAGGGGGCGGGCAGGTCAGGCCCGTCGGGAGTGGAGTTGCAGGCGGTAATGGGGCGGCAGGCGGCCAGCGAAACGGGCGTGGGCGTGGGCGGCAAGCTCTACATCACGCCTTTCCGTTCCTCGCCGGAGCAGCGCATCGTGCTAACCGTCGTTGGCATTGCGGAGCCGCTGGACGCGCGGGACGAGTACTGGCTCGGTTATCCGACGCAGTTCAGCCAGCAGGTTGTGGGGGATATGTACGTGGTGCCGGCCTACGTGAGCGAGGACGGCTTTCTGCGGGTGTTGGGCAACCGGTTCCCCACTCTGATCGGCGATTACGGCTTTAACGTGTTCATAGACCCGTCTAGGATTACGGCGCGGGAGGTTCAGGCGACGCGGGAGTCGCTGGAGGGGCTGGAGACGGATCTCAATAAATCGTATCCCCGGACGTTCGCCTTGACGCGGCTGGGCCGGACGCTGGAGGAGTTCGAGCGGGACCTGACGCTGGCCAGGGTGCCGGTCTACGTTTTCATATCGCTGGTCGTCGTCATAGTCTTGTATTTCCTGGTGCTGATCGCGGGAATCCTGGGCCGCAGCCAGGCCGATGAGTTGGGATTGTTGAGGAGCCGGGGCGGCAGCATCGCGCAGGTGTGCGGCGTGCTGCTGCTGGCCGACGGCGCGCTGGCCGCCATATCGGTGGCCGTCGGGCCGCTGATTGCCTGGGCCATCGTGCGGTACGCGATGCTGCCCTGGTTCGGCGCGCTGGACGGCGGGCCGATAGAGGTCTCCATAACCGGCGAGATGTTCTGGATGGGCGCCATCGGCGCGGTGCTGGCGCTGGCCGCGCTGACCTTTTCGGCGGCTGCCCGGGCGCGGTCGGGGGTCTCGGAATCCCTGGCCGGACGCTCCCGGCCTCCTGCCGTATCGTTCATGCAACGCTACTACCTCGACATCGTGGCGATTGTCGTGGTCGGGGTGGTCTGGTGGCAGTTCGGGGAAAGGGAAGGTTTCCTCACCAGATCGCTGGGCGAGCAGGGGTTGCAAACGGATCCCACCGTAATCCTTGGGCCGGTGCTCGGCCTGCTGGCGGCGGCCCTGGTTCTGCTGCGGGTGTTGCCGTTGGCAGTCCGCGTGGTCGTCTGGACGTGTCTCCGCGCAGGCCCGGCGTGGAGTGCCTTCGCCACGGCGCGCATGGCCCGGGACCCGGTACTGCCGTCGGCGCTGGCGGTGCTATTGATGCTGTCTGCCGCACTCGGCGTGTTCGGGGCAACGTTCCAGTCGAGCGTGTCCAGCAGCCAGAGAGACCAGGCCCTGTACCGGGTGGGCGGCGACGTGGTGCTGTCCGGCCCCGGCGTGAACCGGGCCAGCATCGAGGAACTGCGGCAGATACCGGGCGTTGCCGCCGTCACCCCCGTCCTGCAAGACAGCATCAGCCTTACGACGGGACAGGTGAGCTTTCCGGCCCATCTGCTGGCCGCCCAGCCGCAAGCCCTGGCAGAGGCAACCTGGTTCCGGGATGACTTTTCCGGCGCGACGCTGCCGCAGTTGGCGGGGCTGATCGAGAATCCGGCCGTGGGAGAACCGTCCGGTGTCCCCTTGCCGCCGGGTGTTGAGCGCATCGGCGTTTGGCTGAATACGGGGTTTCTTGCCGGCGCAGAGCTGGAGGCCAACATCAATGTCTGGGGCAAAGTCCGGAACGCCAAAGGGCTGTACACCAACGTTTCCCTGGGGGGATTTTCCAGTGCCGGAGAGGAGGGGAATGACTACTGGCGGTTCTTCTCCGGAGAATTGTCCCAGCGGATGATCCGGGAGGGCGACGGCTTGACGGTGACGGCAATCTTCCTTACCACCAGCACCCTGGCGAGAGTGCCCTCCGGGGTGATTCGGATCGACGATTTGACGGTCTTTGGCCCGGCGCTGCCCTCCGACGGAACCGTGGTCGAGGGCTTTGACGGCCCTTCGACAAGCTCAGGATGGGGGCGCTGGAGACAGATAGACATCCTCGGCAGCGTCCAGGACGTGGTGGAATGGGCCCCCGCGGCGGGACGCGCTGGCTCCCCCGGCCTGGTGTTTACGTGGGCGGAGCCTTTCACCGGGGAGCAGCGAGGGGTGCAGATTCCCCCGGTCAACCTGCCGATTCCGGCCATAGGGGGCGGAGGTCTTCCGCGTTTAACCGGGGTTACGGAGGGCGGGCATCTGTGGATCAAGCATGCGCAGGCGGCCATTCCCATTCGTATCGTTGGAGAAACTGCCCTGTTCCCCACTACGACGAAACCGGAACAGCCCTTTGTCATCCTGGACATCGACTCATTCCTCTCATACCGGAGATTTCTGCCCTCGGTGGGGCCGGTCGACGCGCCCAGCCAGATATGGCTTGCCGTGGATTCCCGCTCCGGTTTTGAAAACGGGGGGAATGACGGAGGTAGGGACGAGGTTGTTTCGCAGATTGAGGATGCAGTGCCGCCGTTGACCCGCGTCATCGACCGCGACGCCTTGGCCAGCCGGGCGGCGCTGAACCCGCTGGCTGGCGGGGGCTGGGACGGCCTGACCGGTCTGAGCATTGCCGCCGTGGGGATCGCCGTCGGCATTGCGTCGCTGCTGTACGGGGCGGCGGCGGCCCGGGCGACGAGGGTTGACAACGCCGTGGCGCGGGCGCTGGGCCTGTCGTCCTGGCAACTGTTCCTGACGCTGCTGGCCGAGAGGTGGCTGATGGCGGGCGCGGCCATCGTGGCCGGGGCGGTCATCGGCTACTGGCCGGGGCTGATGCTGATCCAAAGACTGGAGATAACGCCGGGGAGCGGGCAGGCACAAGGCCTGCCCCTACTGCCGCCGATGATTCCCCAGGTGAATGGGCTGTTGCTGGGCCTGGCGCTGGCCGGGCTGCTGCTGGCCGTGATGGGGTCCGCGTTTTACTCAGCCGTCCTCGCCCGGCGTGACCGGCCGGCCGAGGTATTGAGGACGGAGGGCTAGACCGGTGGGCGGGATACTGCGGTTCGCATACGTTATGGCCATCGGCCGGGCCGTCAGCAGTTGGCGGCTGGAGGCGGTGCTGTTCGGCGGCATCCTGCTGGCGGTGGCGCTGATGGCCAGCGGCGTGATCTTTGCCGAACTGCTGGCGAACGCGGCGCTGCGGGATGCGCTGTCGCGGTCGGAACCCAGGGACGTGAATCTCAAGGTGCGGACGTTCAGCAGCCAGGACGACCCGCCGGACGTGGAGGGCCGTTGGGCGGCCTTCCGGGCGCGGGATGAATTCGTCCGCTCGAACGTGCAGGAGCCTTTCAGCGACTACCTGAAAGACGACACCCGGCTTATCAAGTCCGCCACGTTCTTTTTCCAGGGGCAGCCCAACCTGGAGCTGGACAACGATTCGCGGCCCCGGGGTTCGGTGATGCACCTGGCGGGGCTTGAGGAGCGGGCGCGAGTAGTGGAGGGGGAATGGCCGACGGATTCGGCGTCTGAGGGGAGCGGGCCGCTGCCGGTTGCCGTCGACGGGCTTGGGGCGGAGTTGCTTGGCATGGGTGTTGGCGACGTTATGGAGATATATCCGGCGTCGCTGTTTGATGACCATCCGCCCATTCACGCGCGCATAACGGCGGTGTTCGAGCTGGCTGAGCCGGAGGACCCGATTTGGTACGATCTGTCATCCGCGTTCAGCAGGCGGAACGACGGGGCGGCGGGGTCGGGGTGGACGCTGGTGCCGCTTATTACCAGCGAGGAGGCGCTGCTGCGGCAGGCGCTGGGCAGCTACCCGACGATTTACGCGGACACGACCTGGTACTTTCTTCCCGACCACGGAAAGATCAACGCCAGCGAGACGGTGGAGATTCAGGGCTTGCTGGGCGATATCGAGTGGCGGGTTACGTCCGGCTTGCAGAACTCCGGGTACAGCATCCGGCTGGACGACCTGTTGCGGGATTTCGAGAGACAGCTGTTGCTGGCGCAGGTGCCGCTGTTGCTGATGCTGTTCCTGGTGACGGCGATACTGGTCTACTACCTGGCGCTGGTGGCTGGCCTGATAGTGCGCTCGCGGTCTGCCGAAATAAGCCTGCTGAAAAGCCGGGGGGCGACGCCGCGGCAGATCGCAGTCCTGGGGCTGGGGGAAGGCCTGATCGTGGCGATACCGGCGGTGGTCGCGGGCCCTTACGTGGCGCTGGGGCTGATCAAGCTGCTGGGGTTTGTATTTTTCCAATTGAGCGGGGCGGCGGGTGAGAGCGTAAGCGTGCCGGTGGGAATATCGCTGAATTCATTCCTCGTCGGCCTGGCGGGGGGGATTCTTGCCGTAGCGGTCTTTACGATAACCACGCTGCTGGCCTCGCGGCGGGGAGGGGTGGAGGGGCGGCAGGTGAGCTCCCGCCCGGCAACGTCCAACTTTTTCCAGCGGTACTACCTGGACGTGGCGCTGCTGGCCGTGATAGGGATGCTGTGGTGGCAGTTGCAGAGCCGCGGGGCTTTCCTGGTGCAGTCGCTGGGCAGCAGCGAATTGTCCATCGACTACAGCCTGCTGGTGGGGCCGGTGCTTGGCCTGGTGGCCGCCGGGATTATCGTCCTGCGGGTCTTTCCGTGGGCGACCGCGCTGCTTGCAAGAGTGGCCGGGCCGGTTGCGCCGTCGTGGCTGCTGCACGTGCTGCGGCATCTGTCCCGGGACCCGCTGACGCCAGCGATGCTCATCGTGCTGGTGATGCTTGCGACCGCGCTGGGGGTTATCGGCAGTTCATTCTCGGCGACGCTGGAGCGGGGACAGCGCGAACAGGCGCTGTAC
This sequence comes from Dehalococcoidia bacterium, assembly GCA_963664375.1. Lineage (GTDB taxonomy): Bacteria > Chloroflexota > Dehalococcoidia > Lucifugimonadales > UBA3495 > VXOI01. Next base: position 577,946 of record OY761449.1, on the reverse strand, counting down.
GAGGCGGGGGCCGACCTGCGGCTGAGGTTCGCCAGCCTCAAGCAGGGTGAGGGCACGGCTGCGGTGGCGGCGAATCTGGACGAGGTGTCGGCGGCGGCGGACGGCTACCGCTCGTCGGCGTTCCTGACTACCACGGGATTCAGCACATCGGGGGCGCTGCTGGCCCTGGACTCCGATTCGATTGCTGATACGGCCTGGTTCAGGGATGATTTCGGTAGCGGTTTTGAGGCTGGGGAGCTGTCGCAAGCGCTTAGGCCCCCCCTTGTATTCCCCCCCGCAGGGGGGGAGAGAGAGGCAGTCCCACCCGGAGGGGGGGAGAGGGGAGGGGGAGGGGCGCCGACAAGGGACGCCGAGGAGGTAGATGGGAGAGGAGATCAGCCATCGGAATCCGACGGGATTGCGTTGCCAGAGGATGCGACGGAGCTGACTCTATGGAGCAGGGCGGGAGGGTCGTCTCCATACTTGGGGGTGTGGGTACGGCTGGAGGACGCGGGGGGGCAAGTCATCGACGCCTGGATGGGCGACCTGGAGCGGCCCGTCTGGACGCGGCTGTCGCTGACCCTGACCGAGGAGGGATTCAAGGGGAACACGCCGCGGTGGAGATGGCGGCCACTGAACGCCGTGGGGCCGTACAGGCTGCTGTCGTTCTCGGTGCGCAGCCGCTTGGGTGAGGACGAGGGGGGCGCGGTCTTTTTCGGGAGAGTCGATGCGGTCACGCCCAGTGGAGAGACGTTAGTCCACGATTTCCGCAGCATCGACGGGTGGCAGGTCATCGAGGACTTCCGCAAGCCGGGGCTGCATTCCCTGGAGTCCAGCGGGTCGGCATCCGTGTTGGAAACGGGGGGAGAATTCGGCGACACTGCCAGGTTCAGCTACAGCTCCGGGGCTGTGGGCCAGACCGGGATCAGGGCGGGCGGGCCGGACGAGCCAGTGCCCGCGCTGGCCAGCTCTCAATTCCTCGAACTTGCGGACGTGGCCGTGGGCGACACGGCGATACTGGGCATGTCCAATTATTCGCTGCTGCTGGAGGTGGCCGGGGAGCTGGAATTTTTCCCGACGCTGGACCCGGCGGATGCGCCGTTCGTGGTGATGGACCTGGCAAGGTTCAACCGGGCGGCGGTACGGCACAGCCCGGTGCCGCCGCCGGGGCCCAACGAATTGTGGATTGGATTGTCTGAATCGGGATTTACAGGATCAGTAGATGGACAGGATGGGACGGTAGATACCGATGCGGTTACCTCAGCCCTGCAAGACGCGGGAGTGAGCGCCCGGGAGCATTACGACGCGCAGTCGATGGTGGCCTCGCGCCTCGACCGGCCGCTGGTCAACGCGGGGTGGGGCGGGCTGCTGGTGCTGCTGTTCCTGGCCATTACCCTGGCCAGCGGCAGCGGCCTGCTGCTGTTCTCGCACCTTGACGCCAACGAACGGCGGACGGAGTTCGCGCTGCTGCGCACCCTGGGAGTATCGCGCGGGCAGATGCTGACGATGCTGTGGGCCGGGCTGGGCATCATGGTGCTGTCCGGCGTGGCGCTGGGGACGCTGCTGGGCTGGCTGCTGGGCGCAAGCGTTCTGCCGCTGATGGAGGTGGCCGAGGCGGGCCAGCGAGTCACGCCGTCGCTGGTGTTCACGGCGGACTGGCAACGGCTGCTGATATCCTACGCCGTGCTGGCGGCGGTGGCGCTGCTGGCGGGCCTGTGGCTGGCCTGGCTGACGGGGCGGCTCCAGTTGCACCAGGTATTGCGCATGGGAGAATAACCGGGTTGAATTGTGCTTACGCAGGGGCCTTACGCAGTTGAAAACTTCTTCCCTCTCCCTCAGGGGGAAGGTTAGGGTAGGGGTGAATTCCTCGACTGCGTACTGCTATAAGGATTGCAATGGACACGAACAGCGGATATGGCGGCGCGAATGCCACGAACCGGGGAGACCCCTTTGTGGTCTGCCGCGACCTGTTCAAGATTTACAAGCGGGCTGACCTGGAGGTGGTGGCCCTGCGCGGCCTGAACCTGACGGTCAGGCAGGGCGAGATCGTTGCCATAGTGGGCGCCAGCGGCAGCGGCAAGAGCACGCTGCTGAACATCCTGGCGGGGCTGGACCGGCCATCGGCGGGGGAGGTATGGGTTGGCCGACGTGATTTGCTGAACGTATCGGAGCAGAGCCTTGTCGAATACCGCCGGCACGACGTGGGCTTTGTCTGGCAGGCCACCACCCGCAACCTGCTGCCCTATCTGAAAGCGTCGGAAAACATCCGCCTGCCCATGGCGCTGGCGGGAAAGCCGCGAAAGCACAGGCTGGCGTGGTCGGGGGAGTTGCTGTCGGCCCTGAGCATCAGCGAACTGGCCAACCGCCTGCCACACGAGCTTTCCGGCGGCGAGCAGCAACGGGCCGCCATCGGCGTTGCGCTGTCCAACCAGCCCGGGCTGCTGCTGGCCGACGAGCCCACGGGGGAGCTGGACACCGCCACGGCGATCCAGGTGTTCGAGATGCTGCGCACGCTGAACCGGGATTTCGGCGTTACGGTGATAATCGTGTCCCATTACCCCGGCGTGTCCCAATTCGTCGACCGCGTGGTGCATATCCGGGACGGACGCATAAGCTCGGAGACCGTTTCCGCCCCCACATATCAGCGGGACGGATCGTCGAACGAGGAGGAATTCCTCGTCGTGGACGAGGCGGGCAGGCTCCAGTTGCCGCAGGAATACGCGGCCCGGTTCGCGGGCCGCGGCTTGGCCCGGCTGGAAATCGAGGACGGGCGCGTCACCCTGAGACCGTCGGAGGGCGGCCCAACCCCCGGCGAGAGGACAAGCGAATGAACGGCCCGATAGTATCCGCAACGTCGTTGAGTCGCAGGTTCGAGAGCGGCGGTTCCGAGGTCTGGGGCGTGAGGGACGTCAGCCTGGAGGTGCCGGAGGGGGAAATGTTGGCTCTCACTGGCCGTTCCGGGTCGGGCAAGACCACGCTCCTGAACCTGCTGTCAGGGCTGGACCGGCCCACCGGCGGTTCGGCCATGTTCCGGGGGCAAGACCTCTCGCGGCTGCCGGAAAAAGAGCTGGTCGAACTGCGCCGCCGCAGGATCGGGTTCGTTTTCCAGTCATTCGGCTTGATGACGCTGCTGTCCGCCCAGGAAAACGTGGAGCTGCCGCTGCACATCACCGGCGTGTCGTGGCGGGAGCGCAGGCGGCGCGCCGGGAGTGCGCTGGAGTCGGTGGGCCTGGGCCCGCGCGCCAGGCACCGGCCCTACGAACTCTCGGGCGGCGAGCAGCAGCGGGTATCCATCGCCAGGGCATTGGTCACCAGCCCCGAGGTGGTCTTTGCGGACGAGCCGACGGGGGAGCTGGACACCAGCACGGCCCGCTCCATCATAGACATACTGCGGCGCATATCCGGCGAGGGCACCACGGTCATTGTGGCCACGCACGACCTCAATCTAGCGGCGGCATCGGACCGCCACCTGGAGATGACGGACGGGTGGCTGGCGGCGCCAACCATCTAGAATGCTACCCCTACAGGGCAACCACAAGGGTTGCCCCTACCGGGAGAGGGTTAGGGTGAGGGCGTCCCCTGGATTCCGGCGAAAGCCGGAATGACGGATACGGCACAGGGCAACCACGAGGGTTGCCCCTAGGTGGTGAAATGGACTTTGGAAACACGCTCGCAGACAGTGTGCGACATAGCAAGTACACGCTGCGCGGATAGTACGGTGCCGCCGCCGGCCGTTCCGTGTTGAAAACGGGAGGAACGGGGGGACGGCCTTACCTACGGGGCAACCACAAGGGTTGCCCCTACGGTTGTTGGGGTCGGCGGGCGAGGGGCATGAGGGCGGCGGAGAGGAAAAGTAGGGCGGACGAGCTGAGGATGAGCAAAGAGTAGCTGCCGGTAAAGTCGTAGATGAGGGGGCCGAGCGACTGGCCGGCGCCGAGGCCGCCGGCCTCGAAAGGGCGCATGGAGCCGGCGATGGCGCCGTAGGAGTCGCGTCCGTAATAGTCGGCCATGAAAATGTACCTGAGCACCTCCAGGCCGCTGTGGAACAGGCCCCAGAGGAGGCCGAAGAGGTAGGCCGTCGGCAGCGACTCGACGCGCAGCAGGGCGAGGGCGGCGGCGGCGGACAGGGCCAACGCGCCGACGATGCACCAGCGGGCGGTGAGCCGGGCGGCGAGCTGTCCCCACAGCAGGCTGCTGAGGGCCAGGAACGTGCTGATGCTCAGGACGCCGGCGGCCTGCGGGGTGGTGAGGCCAGCGAACTCCTTGAGGTAGGGCACGAGGCTGAATCCCAGGCCGGAGGTTGCGCCAACCTCGAGGAAAGTCACGACCGCCAGAACCCAGAAAGCCTGCGTCCGCAGCGCCTCTTTGGCAGACCAGCTTATCTCCGTCCTGTCCCGCTGAGCGCCGCCACCGTCCGTTGACGTTTGTGGTTCGACAAGCTCACCATGAGGCTGGTGCGGTAGCGGCGTCCGGCGGAGTGGGGGGGATGCGCCGTCGGGCAGCAGTCCGATATCCTCGGGGCGGCGGCGCATTATCAGGAGCATGGGAATGGCGAGGGCCAGGCTGACGATTCCCAGATAGCGGAATGCGGTGCGCCAGTCGGCGAACACGGCGATGACGGAAAAGGCCTGGATGATGAGCGCGCCGCTGATGGGGCGGTAGATGCCAGTGATGGCGAGGGCGATGTTGCGGCGGCGGTTGAAAAAGTTGACCGCCATGGTGCGGGGGACGACGCCGATGAGAAAGGGCTGGCTGATGGTGCGCCCTATGACCGCCGCGAGAAAGAACTGCCAGGCCGTGTTGACGCCGCCAATGGCAAGCATGGACACCCCCAGCACGACCACGCCGATGGGCATCAGCCAGCGGGGGCCGTAGCGGTCGGCCAGCCGCCCGGCAAAGGGCGCAAACAGCCCTGACATCCAAACACCGACGCCAGCCGCCAGGCCGATGCTGGTGCGCGACCAGCCAGTGTCGTCCACGATGTAGGACTGCACTCCGCCCAGCACCACCCCGGCGATGGCCGTGGCGACGAACGCCCCCGCGCCCGACAGTCCGAGGACCAGCCAGCCATAGTAAAAAGGCGTGTTGGGGCGCCAGTTGAGGAGGGTGGAGAAAGTGGAGGCCATTGGATTGATTCTTATATCAGAGAGCAGGTGTTCAGACAAGAATGGCCTGATTCGGGTATTCTCGGCGTGTGTTGGAATTGAACGCGATTTGTCCGCTTGGCCCCGCCGCGTAGGGGCGCACAGCGGTGCGCCCGTGTCTGCGCAGGAGAGAATTGTGCCGGAACCGGGGGCCAGGGCGCACGACTGTGCGCCCCTACATGGGAATATCAACACACGTTGAGAATACCGCCCCATACAGGCCACTAACCACTATCCACCCCGGCGCGTATAATGGGCGCCAACACACCTAGCCAACTATTCCCTCTCCCTATGGGGGAGGGTGCCGGGTTGAATTGAGCTTACGCTGGGGGGCAACTAATGAAATTCGGACTTTTCTACCAGATACAGGTTCCCAAGCCTTGGGACGAGCAGAGCGAGGCGAGGCGCATCTGGGAGGCGCTGGACCAGATTGCGTATGCCGAGGAAATGGGCTATGACAGCGTGTGGTTTTCGGAGCACCACTTCCGCCCGGTGTGGTCGCACAACAGCGCGCCCGACCTGACGCTGGCGGCGGTGACGCAGCGCACGTCGCGCATCCGCATGGGCATCGGCGTGGTGCTTGCGCCCATCCACCACCCGCTGCATACGGCGGCGCGGATGGCAACGCTGGACATCCTCAGCAAGGGCCGGGTCGACGTCGGCCTGGGACGCACCGGGTACCCGTACCAGCTCACCCCCTACGGCACCGACCTGGAGGACACCCGCGGCATGTGGGAGGAGTTCGCTCAGGTGCTGCCCCGCATCTGGACGGAGGATGAGGTCAGCCACGACGGGGAGTATTTCCACATCCCGCCGCGCCAGGTGCTGCCCAAGCCGTTGCAGAAGCCGCACCCGCCGCTGTGGTCGGCCTGCGCCAGTGAGGAGACCACCCGCCGCGCCGGTGAGCTGGGGCTGGGAGCGTTGGTGGGCAGCGAGGGCGGCCCCGACCGCGTGGCGGGCACGCTGGAGCTGTACCGGAAAAGCCTGAACGGGGCGCACGGCCGCATGCAAAGCGCGCCGACTCCTGGGGCCGGTACGGTCGGCGCGGCGGTCAACAGCCAGAACGCGCTGATGACGGCCGGGTTCTGCCACGAGGACGCCAAGATCGCCAAGTCGCGGAGCACGGAGCTGGTGGGCTGGTACCTGGACCAGCAGCGGGAACGGGCGCGGCTGGTCTGGCGCGGCGTCGATCCCGCCAGCGTGCCGCCGGACTATCAGGGCTATTATGAGCGGGACATGCGGATGGCCGCCGGGCCGCACGAGGGAGACCCGACGCCCGAGGAGGTGGTCGACCGGGGCGTCAACTTCTGTGCTGGCACTCCGGACGATTGCATCAGGTTCGTGGAACGCTACGAGGAGATGGGCATCGAGCAGATTTTCTGCCTCAGCGCCATCGGCCCGGCCACCCACGAGGAGACCATGAACACGCTGCGCATGTTCGGCAAGCACGTCATCCCCCATTTCCGTGACAAGGAAAAGACCGCATAGGAACACGCCATAAATTCCCTCTCCCTCCGGGGGAGGGTTAGGGTGGGGGCGTCCCTCTCTCTGCCAGTGAAATAAACTTGTGAAACACTAAATTCCCTCTCCCTCCGGGGGAGGGTTAGGGTGGGGGCGTCCCCTCTTTGCCAGTGAGATAGACTTGTGAAACACTCTCTCAGAGAAATACGACAACAATTCCCTCCTCCTGATGGGGAGGGAACTTATCGAGGAGTCGAACGATGAAGGCAGGCGTTGTTTTTCCGCAGACCGAGATCGGCGCTGACCCGGCGGCGGTCCGCGACTACGTGCAGGCGGCTGAGAGCCTCGGTTTCTCGCACCTGATCGTCTATGACCACGTGCTGGGCGCAGACACCACCAAGCACGCCAACTGGCAGGGCGGCTACGTGCTGGAAAGCATGTTCCACGAGCCATTCGTGCTGTTCGGCTATCTCTCGGGAATCACCACCTCCATCGAACTGGTGACAGCAGTGCTGATTCTGGGGCAGCGGCAGACGGCGCTGGTCGCCAAGCAGGCGGCCCAGTGCGACGTGCTCAGCGGCGGGCGGCTGCGTCTCGGCGTTGGCGTTGGCTGGAATCATGTGGAGTACGAGGCGCTGGGCGAGGATTTCAGCACGCGCGGCGCCAGGCAGTCGGAACAGATCGAGGTCATGCGGCAGCTCTGGACCAACGAGGTCGTCGACTTCCACGGCAAGTACCACGACATCACCAACGCCGGGATCAACCCGCTACCCATACAGCGTCCCATCCCCGTCTGGATGGGCGTCGGCGGGCGGGCCGCTCCGTCGCCGACCGACCGGGTGCTGCGCCGGGTGGCGCGGCTGGCCGACGGCTGGTTCCCGCAGGTAGGCCCCGACGACGCCCCGGCCGTGCTGGAGCGGCTGGCGGGATTCGCCGAGGCCGCCGGCCGGAATCCGTCCGACATCCAGATGGAGGCCCGCATCAACTCCGCCGACGGCGACCCCGAATACTGGCAGGCCCAGACCGAACGCTGGGGCGGCCTGGGCGCCAGCCACATCTCCATCAACACCATGCGGGCCGGCTACCAGTCGCCACAGGACCACATCAACGCCATCCAGCAATTCCGCGAGGTGGTGACGTAACAATGGAATGCAAGGAAAGGATAAAGGTGTCTTGGTTCTCCGGAATTTCCATCGAAATGTGCCTGGCTGAAGACGACGCGCCGCATTTCCATGCGGAGGCCGAATATGAGAAACGCAGCGCCGTTTTCAGCTTGGAAGGGACACTGCTCGATGGTTCACTGCCATCTTGGGGCCTAGAGGATGTGCCGGAATGGGTATCCCGGCATACGGGCGAACTTCGGGAAGCATGGGGTAAGTGCCGACGGGGAGAGCCCCCTGCCTCTATTCCCTCCCTTGACGATGACGATGAATGGGTGGGAGATGGGGAACGTCTCCCTAAACTGATAGAAGTGGAAGCTCGCGACGGGTTCAGAATCTGGGTCAGATTCGATGACGAGATTTCAGGAGAGGTTGATCTTTCGCACCTAGAAGGTTTTGGGATATTCAAGGCTTGGGACGACCGTCGGTTTTTCGAGAGCGTGTACCTTTCAGAGAGCGGAGTTCCAGCTTGGGGAGAAGGCGAAGACGTAATAGACATTGACGCTCTGAAACTCCACATGGATTTGACCGGAAAGACCGCGGAAGAAATGTTCCCCGAGTTCTTTGAGACGTCGGGCAATGCCTGAACTGAGTCGGTTCTCCGGTATCTCGATACAGATGTATCCACGGAAACACCCGCCACCTCATTTTCACGCAGTCCAGGGCGGTGCAGAGGCGCAAATAATGATAGAAACCCTACAGGTAAAGGGTAACCTCAGCACAAGGATACGGCAGCGGGTGCTTGAGTGGGCATTGCTCCACCAGGACGAACTCATGGAAGCTAGGAACCGGCGCGGGCGCGGTGAACACCCGGGGCGCATTCCGCCGCTGGAGTAGCCCGTAATGTGCAGCAGGTTCACGTTAATCAGCAGCGTCGCCGACTTGCAGTTGCAGTTCGGATTCGCCATGGACGCGCCTGCGCCCGGGCCCCGCTACAACATTGCGCCCACCCAGCAGGTGCTCGCCGTTACCAACGACGGCGAGCGGAGGGGCGGGCTGATGCGCTGGGGGTTGGTGCCGTCGTGGGCCAAGGACATCAAGATCGGCAGCCGAATGATCAACGCCGTAAGCGAGACCGCCGCGACCAAGCCCGCTTTCCGCAACGCTTTCCGGCGCCGCCGCTGCCTCGTGCTGGCCGACGGCTTCTTCGAGTGGCGCAAGGAAGGCAAGGCGCGGGTACCCTTGTACTTTACGCAGAAATCCGGTGAGACCATGGCCTTCGCCGGGTTGTGGGAAAACTGGAAATCTCCCGATGGCGAAAGGATCCGTTCGTGCGCCATACTGACCACAGCCGCCAACTCGTTCATTGAGCCAGTGCATCACCGGATGCCGGTAATCCTGTCTGAGGAAACGGTGCCTCTCTGGCTGGACCCGCTGACCGAAACGCCGGACAATCTTGAGCCACTGCTTGTCCCTGCGCCCCCGGAACTGCTGGATGTTCGCGAGGTGTCGCCGGTGGTGAACAACGCCCGCAGCGAAGGCCCCGACTGCATCGCTCCGGCCCCGCATCAAGCGCGGGGTGACGGTGTTCTGGGGGAGGTGCGGCTGTTCAGCTAACAGCAGGGGCAGCCCTCCCGGTCACCAACCGCGCCCGCCTGTTCATGGCGGGTATGACGCTGGCCGCCCACCTCGCAGCCGGTCTAAACCTGTTCGCTCTGTCCCCGCTGCTGCCCTTGGCCATCGATGACTACGGCATCAGCCACGGAGCGGCGGGCTTGCTGGTATCCCTGCCCATGCTGGTTGGCGCGGCTATCGGCCTTCCTGGCGGAAAGGTCATCGCCCGTATCGGCGTCAAGCGATCTTACATGATGGCATGGATCGCCCTGGGATTGCTGGCTCTGGCTCCCGTCGTCCCGAACTTCTACGTCCTGCTTGTCCTGCGGCTGGCCTATGGCGTGGGGTTGGCACTGATGGTGGTCGCCACCGGCCCGCTGGTGATGCAGTGGTTCAAACCCAAGGAAATGCTGGTTATAAACTCGCTCAACACCGCCCTGATGAGCGGAGGCATTGCCGTCTCAACGGCCGGGGCGGTCCCGCTGGCCGACCTGCTGGGCTGGAAAATGACGCTTACCGTTTTCTCGTCGCTTGGCATCCTGGGAGCGATCCTCTGGCCCCTCGCTCCCAGAGACCGCAACACCGGCGAGGAACGCCCCGGCATCTCGGTGCGCGAGGTTATCTCGGTGCTGCGGATGAAGACGGTTGCGCTGCTGGTGGCAGCCGACGCAGGCATATTTATCCAGTACACAGCCCTCACGACGTGGTTGCCCTCCTTTTTTGAGGAGGTGCGCGGCATTCCTCTTGAACAGGGCGGCTACATTACGAGCATGCTCCCCTTTGTGGGTATATTCGCAGTGCTGGCGGGCGGCGCTGTGCCCCTGCTGTTCGAGACATTCCGCGCCAGGCTGGCCGTGTTTGGCAAGCTCGGTGAATTGCTGTTTTCCTACAGGGGGATTCTCGTTGCTTCCGGAATCCTTGCCATCCTGGGAGGGCTGGGGGCCTTTCTCTTGGCCTCGCAGGCAGGCATTTACGTCTCGGTCGTGGTTCTGGGAATTGGCTCATGGTTCTACGTCCCTGCCCTGCTCACCATCCCCATGCGGCTGTCCGGTGCGACCCCGGAGCGGGTTGCCGCCGTCTGGGGTTCCTACATGACATTCTCCGGCTTGGGGATGTTCATTTTCCCGATTCTGGTTGGCTGGCTGTACGATGACTTTGGTTCCTACTACCCCGGTTTCGTCATCTGTGCCGTGGCAAGCTGGGCGCTGCTCATCGCGGGAATTCTGCTGCCCAGGGACGCCGGCGCATCCGCCCCCGATTCGTGATTGACAGCGCCCGAATCCGGCGCGTAGGGTTACGGCGGCCCCTGCCAACGCCCTGATCCCCTTCTGCCTTGCAGAGCGAGGGCCGGGATGTCCGCATCCCATCCATCCCCTAATCCTGAAAATCCTGATTCAGACAAAAACGGAGGTTTGAAATGGCAAGAATCCCTGCCGCAACCCGTGAAAACGTCCCCCAGGACCAGGCAGCCGAGTTCGACCGGATGATCGAGAGCCTTGGCGGTGTTCCGCCCTACGGCCCCGGCTCGGTGATGATCCACGTGCCAAAGGCCCACCAGGCCGCCACCGCGCTCAACCAGTATCTCCGCAACGACTCGACACTCCCGGAGGCTGCCCTGGAGCTGTCCATGTTGCTGGCGGCCCGGGAATACGACTGCCAGCACATCTGGAACGCCCACGCTGCATCGGCCCGCGCCGCCGGGGTGCAGGACGCAGTGGTGGACGCCATCCGCGACCGGGACGAGCTGCCCCCGCTCAGCGACATGGAGCGCGCCGTCATCAACTACGCATGGGAGTTTTTCGAGTACCGCCGCGTCGGACGGGGCGCGTTCCAGGACGCGCTGGAGCAGTTCGGCAAGCAGGGACTGATCGAGCTGACGCTGGTCATCGGCAACTACAGCCTGCTGGCCTTCGTAATCAACGCCTTCGACCCCGACCTGCCCCCAAACCGCACGGAACCCCTCCTGCCGGGGTAGGTTTGGGCTATAACGACACCACAGAGACGAAGAAATCCCCTCTCCCTTCGGGAGAGGGTTAGGGTGAGGGCGACGCAGCGGCGAAGAGAAAATTCCCTCCCCCTCAGGGGGAGGGTTAGGGTGGGGGTGAAACGTCAGATGAAAGACCCCATATCCAGAGCACGCCATCTGCGAAAAGATTCAACCGAGGCGGAAAAGCTCCTCTGGAGCCACCTTCGTCGCCATCAAATGCTTGGCTACCAGTTCCGACGCCAGGAACCCATGGGCAAGTACGTTGTTGACTTCGTCTGCTACCAGCGGAGGCTGGTCATAGAACTTGACGGCGGCCAACATCAAGAGCAAACAAACTACGACGATGACCGTACACGTTGGCTGGAACATCGGGGGTTCAGGGTTGTTCGGTTCTGGAATGACGACGTGTTGAAGGAAACGGACGGGGTGTTGGATGTCATACTATTGGCGCTGCAAGAAAGGCTTTGAACTACCATTCACCCCCACCCTAACCCTCCCCCTGAGGGGGAGGGGATTTGGGGCCAGCGACAGAAATTCTGGTTTCTGTACTAAGAAACACATGAGGAGATGAGCACCATGGCCGCAACGCCATTCAAGATCGAGATACCCGATTCCGTCCTGGACGATCTCAGGGTCCGGCTGGAGCGTACCCGGTGGCCCGACGAATTGCCCGGCGTCGGCTGGGAGTACGGCTCCAACATGGACTATATCAAGGAGCTGGTGGAGTACTGGAAGAACGGCTTTGACTGGCGCAAGCAGGAGGCGTTGATCAACAGCTTCTCTCACTTTAAGGCGCCGGTTGACGGGCGCGATGTCCACTTCATCCACGAAAAGGGCAAGGGGCCGAACCCGCTGCCCTTGGTCATCACGCATGGGTGGCCCGGCTCATTCTTTGAGATGCACAAGGTCATCCCCCTGCTGTCCGACCCGGCGGCCCACGGCGGCGATCCTGCCGACGCTTTCGACGTCGTCGCCCCGTCCATGCCTGGCTACGGGTTCTCCGACGCCGCGCAGGAGCGGGGGCTGGACGTGCTGGCTGTCGGCGACGTGATGGCCAAGCTGATGCACGAGCAACTGGGTTACGACCGCTACGTCGCCCAGGGCGGCGACTGGGGCGCCAGAGTTACCGCGCAGTTGGGCCATAAGCATTCCGGCCACTGCATCGGCATCCACTCCACCGGGGTAGTCGCCCCGACTCCCTACCTGGGGCCGGGATCCGCGCCATTGTCCGAGGCCGAGCAGGGACTGCTGCGCCAACGCGAGCAGTGGATGGCCGACGAGGGCGGCTACTTCCACATCCAGGGCACCAAGCCGCAGACCCTGGGCTATGGCCTCAACGACTCTCCCGCCGGTCTCTGCGCCTGGATCGTGGAGAAGTACCGCACCTGGAGCGACTGCCACGGCGACGTGGAATCCAGGTTCACCAAGGACGAGCTGCTCACCACCGTCACAATCTACTGGGTTACACAGTCCATCAATTCGTCCGCCCGCCTGTACTACGAAACGCTGCACAAACCTTGGGAATTCGCCCAAGGCGAGCGCATCAACGTGCCGGTGGGGGTTGCCATATTCCCCGCCGAGAACAGCCGCCCGCCCCGCGAATGGGCCGAGCGCTCCTACAACGTGACGCAGTGGACGGTCATGCCCAGCGGCGGACACTTCGCCGCCCTAGAGGAACCGGAGCTCCTGGTGGAGGACATGCGCAACCACTTCCGCGCCTTGCGGTAGGGTTGCTTTCCGAAAAACATATCCCCTCTCCCTCCGGGAGAGGGTTAGGGTGAGGGCGACAAGCATCGACAACCAAAGTTCCCTCCCCCTGAGGGGGAGGGCTAGGGTGGGGGTGAAACGCCGGATGAAAGACCCCGTATTCAGAGCCCGAGGTCTTCGCAAACAGTCCACAGAGGCGGAAAAACTCCTCTGGAACCACCTCCGCAGGCACCAATTGGCCGGTTTTCAGTTTCGTAGGCAGGAACCAATCGGCAAATACATTACTGATTTTGTCTGCTACCAACGGAGGCTGATCATCGAACTCGACGGCGGACAACACCAGGATCAAGCTGACTACGACGCGGAGCATACACGATGGTTGGTGTCCAGAGGGTTCGACGTTATCAGGTTCTGGAACGAGGAAGTCCTAGGCAACATTGACGGGGTCCTGGACAAGATTGAAATGGAACTGGGGGAGGCATCCTGACTGTCGGCTCACCCCCACCCTAACCCTCCCCCTGAGGGGGAGGGAACAAATGCCCTCCCCCTAGCCCTCTCTCGGAGGGAGAGGGGATTAGTGGTTGGACAGGGAAAACTGATTCAGGAGATGAGGATAATGCCCGCAACGCCATTCAAGATCGAGGTACCCGATTCCGTCCTGGAGGATCTCAGGGCCCGGCTGGAGCGCACGCGCTGGCCCGACGAGCTGCCCGGCGTCGGCTGGGAGTACGGCTCCAACATGGACTACATCAAGGAACTGGTGGATTACTGGAAGAACGACTTTGACTGGCGCAAGCAGGAGGCGCTGATCAACAGTTTCTCCCATTTCAAGGCCCCGGTTGACGGACGGCAGGTACATTTCATCCACGAAAAGGGCAAAGGCCCGAACCCGCTGCCGCTGATCATCACTCATGGCTGGCCCGGCACCTTTTTCGAGATGCACAAGGTCATTCCTCTGCTGTCCGACCCGGCGGCCCACGGCGGCGATCCGGGTGACGCCTTCGACGTCGTCGCCCCGTCCATGCCCGGCTACGGGTTCTCCGACGCCGCGCAGGAGCGGGGGCTGGACGTTCTCGCCGTCGGCGACGTGATGGCCAAGCTGATGCACGAGCAGTTGGGCTACGACCGCTACGTGGCACAGGGCGGCGACTGGGGCGCCAGCGTCACCTCCCGGCTCGGCCACTCCCACTCCGATCATTGCATCGGCATCCACACCACCTCGGTCACCCGCCCCACGCCGTACATGGGGCCCGGATCTGAGCCACTGTCCGAGGCCGAGCTGGGGCTGCTGCGCCAGCGCGAGGAGTGGCTGGCCGCCGAGGGTGGATATTCGCACATCCAGGGCACGAAGCCGCAGACGCTGGGCTACGGCCTCAACGACTCGCCCGCCGGGCTATGCGCCTGGATCGTGGAGAAGTACCGCACCTGGAGCGACTGCGGTGGCGACGTGGAGTCCAGCTACACCAAGGACGAGCTGCTCACCACCGTCACCATCTACTGGGTCACCCAGACCATCAATTCGTCCACCCGCTTGTACTACGAGACGCTGCGCAAGCCGTGGGACTTTGCGCAGGGCGAGCGCATCAACGTGCCCGTGGGCGTGGCGGTGTTCCCCGCAGAGATCAGCCGCCCGCCGCGCGAGTGGGCCGAGCGCTCCTACAACGTGACGCAGTGGACGGTAATGCCCAGCGGCGGCCATTTCGCCGCCCTGGAAGAACCGGAGCTGCTGGTGGAGGACATTCGCAACCACTTCCGCGCCCTGCGTTAGGCGGGCTGCGCGGGGCCTGCGATGAGTGCGCCCCGCTCAAATCGCCGCCGTCAACCACAAGGCCAACCGCTCTTCCCGAGTTTGTCGTAGGAAGGGCGGTTGGACAACCCGATACTCGCGTGAAAGGTTACAATGGAAAACGACCCTCTGATATTCACCCTGGACGGTGTTGAATACTGTATAGACCCTCATATATGGAATGACTACCCTAGCAGGATAGGGCTGGTCACTGTTGAGCGTATCAGGGAAGTCATTCGCGCCCCTGATTTCGAGGAACATGAAACAGCAGTCACGACGCTTTATCGGAAGTGGTTTCCCGAATTAGGCAGGAGAGGAAACTATATCAAGGTGGTCGTGAAGATTGACGAAGAAATCCGGTTCGTATCCACGTCTCACCCAGACTCGAATTTGCGAAGCAGAATGGGAGCGCCATGAACAAACTCATAAAATACAGGTATGACTGCCAATTGGACGTACTCCACCTGGCTTCCCTGGCACCTTTCAGGGGGCAGTACGAAACGAGCTGGGACATTACCGAAGACCGGCCTGTGGGACTGGTTGCCGACCTCACCACGGAAGGCCGCTGCATCGGCGTCGAGTTCTGGAATGCCGCCGAACAACTCCTGCCGCATCTGTTGCCTGACGAATTCCAGAAGACCGACATCAAGACCGCCTTGATAGTTGACTATGATAAGGAATTCGACACTCTTCATCTCCACGCTGGCAAAACCGCCAATTGCAGCGAAGCCGTCATCGAAGGCTGGACGGCCCATTACGACACCAACAGGGAGCCTCCCGAGGAGTGGGGCATCGGCGAGATAGTGGGCATCACCCTAGAGCGCGTCTCCGTGGAGTTCTTGCCGGATTTGCTCCGGTACGCGCCCTCGGAATATGACCCGGACAAGCAGGACCGGATGCGCCGTTTCCGCCGGAGCGGCGTAGCCGGATGACCGTCAGGAGCCCGGCATTCTAGCCAACAGCCTCGCCGTCTACTGGCTCCGGTCGTATTCCGGGGTCATGCTCCTGGTGGCCTTTTTCCTCAACCTGGCCACCGGGTTTGTCCAGTATGGCTACAGCCTCACGCTGCCCCCCATGGAGGACGCGCTCCACCTGTCCCACACCGAGGCCGGGCTGCTCATCACCGTCACCGCCGCCACGCGGATGGGCGGTTCCCTGGCCTCGGGTACGCTTGCGCCTCGCTACGGCAGCCGCTCCATCACCGCTGCAGGGACCATCGCCGTGGGCATCAGCATGGCGCTGCTCGGATTCGCCCAGAACTACGCCGCTGCCCTGGGAGCGGCGGTGCTCATGGGCATCTCCAGCGGCGCGGCCCTGACTCCGATTATGGGGCTGCTGGCCGCCTGGTTCCGTTTGCGCGACCGGGGCCTCGCCGCCGGGCTGGCCGCCTCCGGGGGCAGCGTCGCATTTATTTTCGCCGGTCTCGCCATACCCATGCTGACCGGATCGGACTGGGAGAACGGCTGGCGGCACAGTTGGCAGTTGTTCGGCGGCGTGGTGGTGGTAATCGGCGTCGCATCCCTGCTGTTCATTCGCGAACGCCCCACCGAACCCCTCGACGCCGAGCGCAGGGCCGACCCTCCCCGCGCTGCCTGGCCCATCGAGGCTTTCAAGCACCCCGCCGTATGGCTCATAACCCTGCTGGCCTTCACCTCCGGCTGGTCGCAAAATCTGTTCACCACATTTTTCGGGCTGTACCTGACCCAGGAAAACGGCGTGTCTCTGGCCACGGCGGGGCAGTTGGTCATCCTGATCGGCGTGCTCAGCATCGGGAGCGGCGTGGCCTGGGGCTGGATGTCCGACAAGCTGGGACGGGGACAGGCATTCGCCTGGTCGTTCGTGGTACAGGGCGGGGCATACGTGCTCCTGGCCGTTGCTCCGGTCTTTATCTCGTTCCTGATCGCATCCGCCCTGATAGGATTCACCCTCCGGGCGGCCTACACGATATGCGCCGCCTCCGCCGGGGACTACGTGCCGGTACGTTTCTCGGCGGCTGCCTTTGCGCTGATGTCAGTCGGCGCCGGGCTGGGCAGCACCATTTCCCCGACAATCGGCGGGCTGATGGCCGACTACGTCAGCATGAAGTGGGTGTTCTGGCTGGCTACCGGCGGTTCCGTGCTAGGCTCCACCGGCGCACTCTACCTGCAAACCAGACGTCACGCCACCTCAACCTGAGAGCGCGTGTAACAAATTCCCTCTCCCGGAGGGAGAGGGTTAGGGCGTACTCCTTACTCCCGCAGCAATGAATGATGCCGCTACAGGAATCCCAACCCTCCGTCTTTCGACAAGCTCAAGATGAACGGTTGGGCTTTGCAGACAAGCTCTGAGAGGGTGTGTGACGATTGGCGCTAGGGCAACCACAAGGGTTGCCCCTACGTGTTGCGATGGTAATCAGGGATCGAAGATCGCGCTTGTAGGGGCAACCCTTGTGGTTGCCCTGACACATCAATCGGCTTGAACGCCCATTGTCACACACCCTGAAAGCCGGGCCGCCGCCAAACCGGCCCCGTCGGCTACCGGCTGAGCGTCCTGGAAATCTGTAGCTGCCTGATCTTCCGCACGAAAGTTGACCAGTGACTGCGCGCGTCCTCGATTCTCACCCTGGCAGCCACGGCCCGGTATCCCTCCACCGCGCCGAAGGACAGCCCGGCCAGCGCGCCACCCACCACCGCGTCGAGTATGAAATGATTGCCCGTAATGGTTATGGCAAAGAAAGTGAGCGCCGGATACAGCACTCCCGCCGTCTTGAATCCCCCCGGCAGAGACCGGAGCCAGTAGACGCCGAGAATGACCGTCCAACTGAAATGCAAGCTGGGCATGGCCGCGTTCGTGTTGTAAAAGGCGGCCATCGACTCGCTGCCGTAGAAGGCCGGGCCAAACGCCTGGATGGTGTCCGTCAACCCGGCTGACGGGATGGCGAAAGGCGAGGACACCGGAAACAGCGCAAAAATGGTCAGGGCGGCTATGAGGTCTATCAGGACAACCGTGCGGAAGTAGTAGTACTGGCGCCTGTTGCGCAGGAACAGGTACAGCGCCAGCGCCAGGATTACGGGCCAGTAGGTGAGGATGTAGGTCCAGTTGAGAAAGACAACGATGGGCTTGACGTGTTCGATGGCCCACGCCTGCCAGCCCGGTTCCCACAGGAACCACAACTGCCGTTGCAGGTCTGCCACGCGCTCGCCGTTGAATATGCCCGTTTCCCGGACGTTGTCGTAGAACAGGCCCCGGCTGAACACGTAGACCAGGTACGAGCCAACGTACAGGGCAACCTCGGCCGGAATCCGCCAGTGGCACAGGAACCAGAGCGCCAGAGGAGACCGCGGGAACGCAGCCAGCCACTGAGCGCCCGGCGTCTGCTGCAAGCTGGCGCGCCAGTCTGCCGCCCACGCGGGAAGGGCCTGCCCCCGGACGTTTCCGGGCAGCCTCCACCGCGCCCTCCAGCGACGGCCGCTACCGGCTCCAAAAGCTCGCATCGCCCGAAACTCGCATCGAAAGCCTCCTGGCGCTGATCTTTTTGCCTGGAGCTTTGTATACGTCGGTCATGATTTCCGGCGTTAAGCGGGAAACTGACGTGATTCGTATGGACATGGGACAGCGTTTCCGGTTTCGCAGCATAAACTGGAATGTAATGCCTAATCATACAATTCCGGCAATCGCGTAGGCAAGATTCCGCGCCCGACTTCCACGCCGATTTCCAGTGAACTCCCGGCCCCGGAGCGGGCCAGCTCCGCCTCGGCGGGGACCAAGCGGCCCTCGCAGGCGTCCTTGAGGACGCTGGCCCGGTAGCGCCGCAGGTTGGCCTGCGCCCGCCGCAACGCCGCCACCGACGCATCCAGCCGCGCAAACTGCGTCTCAATCGCCGCCACAATGCGCCGCCGCTCAGCCAGGGGAGCTACGCCAATCGGATGGGAACGCAGAACGTCGCCGCGTATGGCGTCAAAAGTCGTGCCTGTCGAACCGGCCCGCAGTTCGTCCTGGGTAGCCCGCAAAGCGTAGATGACATACTTGGCCGGTATGCTGCCCTGCGGCCTGATTGCCGCCAAGCCCCTGCCGATGCAAGACTGCGCCGGGCAAAGATTGGTAGGCCCCACCGGTGCCCGTGTTGAGATTAGGATATTATCAGGCTCGGCTATCTAGGTGGGCGCGGAACACCACTTGACCGCCGTGGGGTAGGTATCCCCCAATTCCGCCTTGGCTTGCAGAAAGGGCAATCCCACCCCGTCGGCGTTGTAGGTCTGGCCGGGCGGCGACGGCCCCTGAACGACTTGGCAGACATCGGCAAGGGCGGCGACGGCCCAGCCTAGGGGAAGGTCTTGCTGGGTCATCTGCCGAACAATTCCAGCATCAGATCGGCTTGCTCAATCTCCAGGTATTCGGCTATGTTGCCGAGTATGTCGTCCAAAGTGCCAACCTTAAATTGGGTTGTGCTGGGGAACCAGGACGTGATGCTCATAGCCCATGTAGGTACTAACCAGCCTCATGTGGCTGCCCCTTTGCCGGATAAAGTGGTAGCCGTATCTCCGGCGTAGGAGGTTAACAAGCTCCGTGCCTGATACATCGCGTGGCATTCTCACACGGGTATGACCTCATTCTGGACTAGATGGACCCGGATCGCTTGCGGCGCCTCCCCGTCGTCGAAATAGCACAGCACGGCATCGCGCAGCATAAACTTCAGGTCTTCCCAGTCGTCACCCTGAGTGAAAATGTTGTAGCCAACAGCTCGTGCAGAATAACCGCCATCGGGTGATTCCCGGACTTGGAAAACGATTTCAGCATCCGTCATTTCCAGTCTCCAAATTTCTAACCAGTTTTCCGCAGTGAATGGCAGAGTCAATCACCCGCCAGTCTCAGCGGCAACCTGCGGCGAGGGTACTGAAACTTCCACCTCCACGGCGGAGTAGATGGGCCGGGGGATGGTTTCGCCGTCCTCAAGCATACCTTCGACATGGAAGTTGGCGGCTTCTTCGATAAGGTTCCGTGTTTCCTCAAATGTGTCGGCGGCGGCGATGCAGCCGGGCAGGTCGGGCAGGTGCGCCGCATAGCCGTTGCCGGTCTTGCCGATTATAGCCACGTATTTCATAGGTAGTCCCTCCTGTCCAGCCCAGCTTGCTCAAGAATGGTGTACCAAGTCTTTGTATCGAGTTCTTTGCCCAGGTTCCCGGCAATGGTAACCCGTCCCGGCTTTTCGGGATGCCTGAACCGTCGATGGCTGCCTCGCGTTCTTACATGATACCAGCCATCCCTTTCGACTATGCGAATTGCTTCTCGGACTCTGGGCGGCATACAACAATCTTGCTCAAAGTGGCGTCATCCTGCGCCCCGTTAAGGTCGAAGCGGCACAGGACACAATCAATCACCCGCCGCGCCCCTTGCGCCGTTTTGCTGCCCGCCGTCCTCATTCGTTATCATCTCTGCTCCCGGCTGGATTTCCGCTTGGGTATAGCCCGCAGGCCCCCGCCCCGCGCTAGTCGGCGGGGCGGAGGTTGGCTGGCAGGTGGCTCTCCCAGTCGGGGATTTGCCGCACCGTTGGCGACGGCAACAGCCAGGCGGAGAACAGCGCCATGAGGCTGAACGCCAGCGACATCAGCAGCGGCGCAGCGTAGGTGCCCGTCAGGTCCCACAGCACCCCGGCGCAGACGGGCGCAAGCCCCATACCCAGGCCGTTGCCCAGGTTCTGCCACCCGTACAGGCTACCCTGCGGCACGTTGCCGTAATACTGCCGGTTGGCGATGGGGAACGTCGGCACCTCGCAGCTCTGGCCGATGCCGAACGGTATGGCGAACAGGTAGAACGCCCAGGCGTCGTGCACGAAAAAGAGCAGGATGAGCGGGAACGACTGCAAAGCCATGCCCACGACCCACACGGTCCGGCAGCCCCAGCGCTCCGCCAGCACCGGCACCGCGCCGCGGGCGATGACCCCAACGCCCTGCTGCGCCGCCAGCACCCCGGCGGCCACTCCCAGCGACAGCCCGCGGTCAACGGCGATAGCCACCACCAGCACGTTGATGATGTTGTGGCCCATGCATCCCCAGTAGTGGATGCCGATGAGGTTCCAGAAGGTGAAAGTCCGCTTGGCCTGCTGGATGAACACCGTGGCCCGAACCTTGGCCGCCTCGTCCCTCCGCGGCGGCTGCACCGGCCCGTCGCCGGGATCGCCCAGGGGCCGCAGCCCGATGTCGGCGGGCCCGTTGTGAAAGAACCTGACCAGCAGCAACAGTATCGCCCCGCCCGCTATGCCCGGCAGCCAGAAAATCCACTGCATCCCAAGCTGGTCGAACGCCGCGCCGATCAGGAAAAGCAACGCGATGGTGCCCGCTCCCTGGAACGACCAGACCACCCCCATGGCCGCTCCCAGATGCCTCCTGAACCACAGCGTGACGCCCGAAACCGTCAGCACGGTGTAGATGGTGGTGGCGACGCCCAGCACCACGCCGAAAAACAGGTAGAATTGCCACAGGCTGCTCATGATGCCGGTCAGCATCATGCCCGCGATGAACAGGACGGCCCCGACCAGCAGCAGCCAGCGCACGCCGTAGCGGTCTCCCAGCAGCCCCACGTAGGGGCTGACCAGCCCCAGCACCACCCACTGCAAGCTGAACGCAAGGGAGATTGCGCCGTAGCTCCAGCCGTAGTCGCCAGCCGGGTCGCTCAGGTGCGGCACCAGCGCGGCGGACGCGAACCGCACCGCCGACGTGATGAACCCCATCGCAGCGGCAATCGCCACGATGACCCATGCGTAATGAATCTGCCTAGTCGAGAACATAGATAGCATCGCTCAGATGATGTACCGACAAACAGAGCGTTTCGGATTCCGGTACGCCAACCGCGCCGGAAATCGCCCGCGGCTACCTGCGCAGTATACACACAACGGCGCGCGGCCACGGCAACCCCCTCCGCGCCCTCTGCGTTGAAAAACCACCGCCAGCCCAGCAAAAGGAGCAATATAATGCCCGCGGGCCCTGCTACCCTAGCACGCCGCCGCCGGCTGCCTAGCCCCCCAAATCCCCTCTCCCTCCGGGAGAGGGCTAGGGTGAGGGCGTACCCCCAACTCTCTCAAAGGGTGTTTCCAAAGCCCATTTCGCTCGCAATGAGCAGGCTGTGGCGGTATATGTCATTCCTGATTACACGAACAGGACACCCCCGCCCCTACGGGAGGGAGAGGGGACTTGGGAAACACCCACTCGGCAAAACCGGCTAAGGACATGATCATGCCTGACCCAAACGCCAGCGAGACCGCAACCGGCCCCTTCCCCGCCCTGGTTGCCGCGTTCGCCGATGCGGTTGCCAGCAACTTCCGCCAGCCCGTTCCGGCGCAGCCCGAAGACCAGCTCAAAACGCCGGTAGGCAATCTGCTGGCCTCGGTTGGCCGCGTCACTGGCCTCGAGGTGAATTGGCGCACCGAGGTTCACCAGGAGGACGTCAACGGGCGTCCCGACATTGGCGTAATCGTCAATGGCCTGCTGACCGGCCACGTAGAGCTGAAACGCCCCGGCGCCGGCGCAGACGCCGAGGCGTTTACTGGCCGGAACCGGGAGCAATGGCAGCGGTTCCAGGCATTGCCCAATCTCATCTACACCGACGGCGCTGAGTGGAGCCTGTACCGTTCGGGAAAACTGCAAAGCCGCGTGCGCATCGCCGACGACGTGAGCGCGGGCGGGGCCAGGTCCATCAACGGCGCAGCCCTCGACGCTTACCGCGAACTGCTGCGCAATTTCCTGTACTGGAACCCGGTGGTTCCCGCCACCGCCGAGGCCCTGGCCGCGTTCCTGGCCCCCTTGACCCGCGTCCTCCGCGACGACGTGCAAGCGGCGCTGGCCAGGCCCGACAGCCAGCTCAAGCAACTCAGCGAGGAATGGAGCAAGCTGCTGTTTCCGGACGGGGACGCGGCCCAATTCGCCGACGCCTACGCGCAAACGGTCACTTACGCGCTGCTCCTCGCCAGGTTTGAGGGCGCGGAAAGCCTGCGGCCCCTGGTCGCCGCCGACACCTTGCAGCGCGAACACGGCCTGCTCGCCGAGGCCATCCAGTTGCTGGAGGCCAACGCCATCCGCAGCGAACTGAACATGCCCATCGAATTGCTGGAGCGGGCCATCGGGGCCGTGGACTCGGCCAGGATCGGTTATGGGGAAGACCCGTGGCTCTATTTCTACGAGCAGTTCCTTGAGGCGTATGACCCCCGGCTGCGCAAGGATCGCGGCGTCTACTACACGCCGGTTCAGGTGGTGCAGGCCCAGGTGCGGCTGACCGCCGAGTTGCTGCGCGAGCAGTTCAGGAAACCCCTGATGTTCGCCGATGACGACGTGGTGGTGCTCGACCCGGCGGTAGGAACCGGCACCTATCCGCTGGCCGTGCTGGACCACGCCGCCGACACCGTGCGGAGCCGTCTCGGCGCCGGAGCCGTCGCCTCAAAACTCCGCGGCATGGCCGGGCGGCTGCACGCTTTCGAGGTGCTGGTAGGGCCTTACTCCGTCGCCCACCTGCGCCTGTCCCAGAGACTCAGGGAGGCTGGCGTTACTGACCGGACGGCCAACGTCTACCTCACCGACACCCTGGAATCCCCCTACCGGCAGCCCGACTTTTCCGCCAGCCTGTTGCAGCAGCAGCTCACCCAGGAGCGCCAGCGGGCCTTGCAGGTCAAGAAGGACACGCGGGTTTTCGTCTGCTTGGGCAATCCTCCCTACGACCGCGACCTGCGGGACCCCAACGAGGAAAACGACTCGCGTCGCAAGGGCGGCTGGGTGCGCTATGGCGACGCGGGCGGCGCAGGAGACGCCGCGCCCAAGCCGATTCTGGACGATTTCCTCGCGCCGGTACGCGATGCGGGCGGCGGCGTCAACCTCAAGCCCGTTTTCAACGACTACGTCTACTTTTGGCGTTGGGCTTTGTGGAAAGTGTTCGACTCCACCGAGGACGCCGGGATAATCACTTTCATCACCGCGTCCTCCTACATCCGCGGCCCCGGTTTCGCCGGAATGCGGCGGAAAATGCGGGAGGTGTTCGACGAATTGTGGATACTTGACCTGGAGGGGGACAACCTGGGAGCGCGCAAAACGGAAAACGTTTTCGCCATCCAGATTCCGGTCGCCATCGCCATCGGCGTCCGCAACGGCCCGCCGGACCCGCACACCCCTGCCGTCGTATGGAAAACCCGCCTTACCGGGTCGGAAGACGAAAAGCTGTCCGCCCTGGGCCGCGCCGCGTCGCTGGACGACTTTCAGTGGTCGGAGTGTCTGTCCGGCTGGGGAGACCCGTTCCAGCCGTCGGGCGCTGGCAACTACTTTGACTGGCCTGCCGTCACGGATGTCTTTCCGTGGCAGCACACCGGCGCGGTGCTGTACCGCACCTGGCCCATCGGCGAAACCGGGGCGGTGCTGGCCGAACGCTGGCGCGACCTGCTGGCCCGCGACGCCAACGGCAGGCGGGCCGCGTTCCGGGAAACCCGCGACCGCAAAATCAGCAACCGCTACCGGCCTCTCACCGGCGACCAGGAGCGCGCCCCGGCCATCGCCGCCCTCAACGCCGACGCACCCGCGCCGCCGGTCGAGCCGTATTCGTTCCGCGCTTTCGACCGCCAATGGGTCATCGCCGATTCCAGGGTTGGCGACTTTATGCGCCCCGACCTGTGGCAGGCCCAAGGCCCCGGCCAGGTGTACATGGTCGGGCTGCTGGTCCAGGTGCTGGGCGAGGGGCCGGCCATGGTCGCATGCTCCGGCGTCCCCGACCAGCACCATTTCAATGGCCGTGGCGACCGCGGCGTAATCCCGCTGTGGAAAGACGCTGCGGCAACCGAACCCAACGTCACCAGCGGCCTGCTTGACGCCATAGCCGAAGCCCACGGCGCGGCGGTCTCCGCCCAGCGGCTCTTCGCCTACGCCTACGGCATTCTGGCCCAGCCGTCGTATGTCGCGCGGTTCTGGGATGAGCTTGAACAGCCGCCGCCGCGCTTGCCCATTACCAGGGACGCCAACCTTTTCCAGCGGGTAGCGGGCCACGGCGCGCGGCTGCTGTATCTCCACACCTACGGCGCGCGCTTTGGCGGCCCCGGCGACGACGGCGAGGCGCCGCAAGGCCGGGCCAGGTGCGTCAGAGGAGTCTCCGGGGAACGCTACCCGGCGGGCTTTTCCTACGACGCCGGAAGGCAGACGCTGACCGTCGGCGATGGCGAGTTCGCGCCGGTAGCTCCCGAAATCTGGAACTATTCCGTGTCGGGCCTGCAAGTCGTCAAGTCGTGGCTGGACCGCCGCAAGCTGAAACGTTCGGGCCGCCAGTCATCCCCCCTGGACGCCATCAGGCCCGAGCGATGGGAATTCACCGAGGAGCTCTTGCGACTGCTCTGGATCCTGGAGGCGACCATCGCCATGCAGCCGGAGGGAGCGGCCCTGCTGGCGGAAGTATGCGCCTCCCCCTTGTTCACCAAAGACAGCCTCCCTACCCCGTCCAACAACGAAAAACGCCCCCCGCAACCCCCGCTCCTGGACACCACAACCAACCAGCAGTTCCCTCTCCCTCAGGCAGAGGGCTAGGGCGGGGGCGTCCCCCACATGAGTCCCCTCTCCCGGGGGGAGGGGATTTGTTAAACACCCACATTTTCCCCGCACGATGAGCGGGACGCAGTGGTGTTTTGTGGGGGCAAATTGGGGATGCTCAAGGGGGGGTGTATCACCAAGCTGGATACACATGCGAGGTAAATGAGACACGTTGGGGCGTTGTGGGGAATTGAAATGGCGGAGAGAGGGCGGGATTCGAAGTATTACTAAAATGTAGCTAAATTATGCTGTATTTGCGGCTATACTCGCGTTTTCCCACATTTTTTCCCACACGGCCATCGGGTTGTTATGGCATTTCTTGGTAACACCCAGGACGAGGCCGGCGAAAGCGTAAGGCCCCGGTGATGCCCGCTCCTGTGCCGGCCTGCGCTCCAACGGCCTTAGGGCCGGATATTCCATGAGAGCATTGGCGTGGGAGGCTTTCGCCGTCCGCCGCTCAGTGGCCGTTGTCTCCATGAATTTACCCGAAATCACCCTACTTATATCGCCTTGGTTTTCTTGCCGGAGCCTTTACCCTGTAGTTCACCACGTCCAACCAAGACCGGAACGGAGCCTCGATTCGCGCTCTTCGTGCTGGCAGGATCACTTCCCCGAAATTCATTTTCTCGTCGGGAAAGAAATTGTGCTGAACCATCCAACCGTCGAGAAATATCTGTCTTGATTCCGGGCTGCGAAAAGCCTTTGGCTTTCTCATAATCTCCAAGGCATGATGTAAAGGGCGATGGGGGTCAAGCACAAATACGGGAAAATTCGCGATTTCTGCGGCCGGTATGTACTCACTGGACTGGAACTGCTGTTTGATTGCTTCTTCAACCTCAGCAAATTCTCTCGATTTTTCGGATTCCATGTCAGCCGCAAAGGTGAAAAAGTAGTCATCTTTCTTCAAGCGGCCGCCTGATTTTCGAAACGCTTCAATCATCCTTTTGGCCGCATCTGGTTCAAAATAATCCTGGGCTTGGGCCGCCAAGATGCAGGAAGTTTCCAGTTCCTCCACAACCCAGCAGCCGCCCTCGACCGGATGGAGAGAAGCGTACTCTATGCCCAGCACTTGAATTCCTTGTACGCGCAGTTTCCTAGTTTCTTTGACCGCTTTACTGACGTATTTCTCAAACCAGCGATGAACTGTCGACTCTGGAATACTGGTTCTAGGAGACCGGAGCCTGATTTCATCAACTGTCTCCTTATACGCCTTACCTGATAGGCGAAGCTCAATGGAACGGGCGATCACCTCGGCTGGGTAGTGTTGGCGGAACGCATTTGCGTCGCCGCCGAACTGGTGTCGGCACTTCTCTGTCCGGCACCGGTATTGCTGCTGTCCTCCCCTGCGGCCGTTTTTTACGACATTGGTCCCGCCACATCCCGGGCATGCCTTTGGCGCGTTTGCGTCGCGCATCGTTCATCGCCTTGGACCTTATGCTATACGTCGGAAGAATTATATCCTGCAATTTGCAATAGAGTACAGGTTTTTGGGCTGACCCGTGGCTGAAGCGGAAAAATTGGGGACACATAGTTGAACCTGTTTTCAGTAAACCGCAAAAAAACGGCGCTGCGGGACTGTGATAATGGAGATAGGCCATGGTGAGTCCTGTGCACGGGAGGTTAAAGATGTGTATCGACCATCACCGGCTGCTGCGCCTGCCGGAAGTCCTGCGTATGACTGGTTTGAGTCGGAGTACTCTTTATCGCCTGATAGGTGAGGGCCGTTTTCCTGCTCCGGTACGGATTGGGCCAAGGGCGGTGGCCTGGCGGGAGAGGGATGTATTGGAGTGGCAGGAGACCAGGCCTGTGGTATCCCGCAGGTGATGCCGGGTGCGCATCGCCTGCGGTGTCACAACACGGAGAGGGGTTATCGCCGTGGCAACGCGCAAAGAGGGAGACAGGCGGGCGGCCAGCCAGCGCGAGAGGCGGATGGCCCGCCGCCAGTGCGGCAACTGTGGGGAAACAGCCACCACAATGATATTGTGGTCCGGCCAGACCATCCCGATTTGCGGCTCCTGCCTATCCCGCCTGAATACACCCACCAGGACCGAGCCCTTCTGTGCGTTCCACGAGGTCCAGCCGGATTTGCTGAGGCCTGCCGACGATCCCGTTGAGGCGGCGGAGACCAATGCATCAACAAACTCTACCGGACTCCTGAACGGAATTTGGAAATGGTTAGGAGATTGATAGGCATGGATGCTCTTGAATTATTGGGCAACTGCCCCCTCATAGCGCCTGAGGAGGCGGCGAATGGAATGGGCGTGGACGTGGCTACAGTTCGCCGGCACTTCAAGGCGCTGCGCGACTCTGGCCTCGCCACCTACCACCCGGTGGGAAGGGCCGGCCACTCGGAGCAGAGGTGGGTCCTGACCAGGGAGGGCTTAGCGTCGCTGTATCCTGACCAACGGAACGCGCCATGGTGGCTCACCGAATCCGGCCTGAGGGCCTTGCTCCGGCGGGTTCAGCAATTGCGGGCAATCTACCGCGCACTCCTGAACTTCTTCAAGAAAGCCGGCAGAGAGTGGCATACGGAGCCGGACTCCCCGCGCTTGGAGTCATGCACGTACATCCGGGGCCCCAGGACGAGCGGGGCAGGCAGGCCGCGGGAGACGAGCCTGATTCAAGCCATGCTCACCTACTCCGGCGGCATCACCATATTCGTCTGCTGGGTGGGGCGCGAGCATCGCGTTCCAGAGATCATGTCGAAGTGGGATTTGCGTTTCCAGGGACTGTTGACTGACAGCTTTGACGGGTATTGGGATCGAATGCTGCTTCGTGCCGAAGAACCGCCGGACCCCGACTTTGACCCCACGCCCAGACCGTCTGGATACGTGGTGGTCGGACACGGCGAGTGGGCCGTGCTGTCCGCTCATTGGAGCCTCCCCCGGGACGGGTACCATGGCAAACCACAGCCCTTTGCCTTCATCGACGCGGAGACGAACAAGGGGTGGTGCGAGGGTGTGATAGAGCCAAGTCCCCATGACACCGTCCAAGACTACCTTGACGAAGCGTGGAGCCCTGTGGGAAACCCCTTGAAGGTCATACGGCCCGACAACGGCCATCACCCGGAAGATTTCCTGGGGGAGGCGCTGCCGTCCAGAATTCTGGACCTGGCGGAAGAGTGGCACGGTCTGCGCGTGCGGGACCTGGGACAGCTTCTGGGCCGCAGCAGAAAGGAAGTGCAGGAAGCGGTGGACCGTATGGTGCAGGATCAATGGCTACAAGACGTCGCGGGGATGCTGTACCTGGACCGGCAGGGGGTGCTGCACGTGGCTGCCCGGGATCGTGTGTCTCCCAGCCTGGTGCGTACCAGGGTGGAGAATGCCATCAAGCAGGACCACAAGCAGGTGGCCGCCCAGCGGCAGCATACCATCGCGGTCAACGAAACCATGATCCGTCTTCGCAAGGCGGGCATCACCCCCTATGCGGGATGGAGGGCCGTAATGGACCTCGAATCAACCCAACTGGCGCCGGACTTGGTTTTCGTGGCCGGAACGTTGTTGGGCTCAGGTATCTACTGTGTCGAGGTCGAACGGACGGCCAGGCATCCCGAGCAGGTCTCAGACAAGATTCGTCCCTATCGCACTGCGTTTGAGACAAATGGGTTGACCGGACTGGCAGGTAAGGTGAAAGGAGTCATTTTCATCGTGGAACGTCCGCCCGCTGAGGACCTGTTCCGGCGTATAGGCTATGGGCTGCCCCTGTTGACCACCACTCTCAGGGACATCAAGCGCGGGCCCCTGCACGGGGTGGATACGGTATTCCGGTTCGAGGGGATGCCGATGGACCTGCTGTAGAGGCATTGGCGCTTTCAAAACCGGATGCACGAAATTCGCTGATCTGGGGGGCGGCACAGGGGGTGATGCTCCAATAGCGCACCCCCAGCAAATCCAGGAATTCGGGTGGAGTCTTCCTCGTTGAAAGCCCCGGTAACACGCATAAGGGGGGCTAATAAGGAATCGCTATTGAGCCATAGCCGGAAGCAGGGAATCCGGGTGCAATAGCCTTTCGGCGGCTTTAACCAGGTTCCCAGTCCTCTGGGTATGTACCGTTTTCCAAATGAGGGAGGTCCGGATCTTGCAGACAGCAACGATCATTCCTGTTCTGCTCGTAAGCGTCATCCACGCTACGAAAGCAATACCGTGTCCGGCAATGGCATAGAATGGTAGTTGCTGGAGCAAAGGGTGTCAGTGTACCAGGGAAAGCCACAGGCGGGAGGCGTTCCATGGACCAACAGGCAGTTTTCCTGGTCAGCCCCTTGGTCAAGATTTTTCCTCCGATGACGGAGGGCGAATGCGCCGCGCTCCAAGAGAGCGTCAGGGAAGCCGGGTTGCTGGAGGAAATCACCCTGTGGCGGGGGACGGTAACCGACGGCTTCCACCGGCCCCGGCCCGTCATTCCTGCGAAAGCAGGAATCCAGACTATCCGGCAGCCGTCCGGTTTCCGGCGCGGAAAGGCCCTCTGGATTCCTGCTTCCGCAGGAATGACGGAATGGCCGGAATGACGGGATGGCCGGAATCACAGTTCAGACAATGGCCGGCGGCCCAATCACGTCCATCAGCCCAATCACGCGAATCACAGTTCAGGCAACGCCCGCCGCGTCGTTGACATCCGGGCGGGTTGGGGGTATATTCCGCTTGGTAGCGATACGTAGTATCAAAAAGGGATTATGTAACGATACGCTATCTCAAAAATGGCCGCCGGGAGCTTTCCGCCTTGCTCAGTATTGATACCCGCGCCAAGACCGCCGTCCCCGCCCGTTGGACTCGCCCCGCGCTTCCGGCCCTCATCCTCGCCGCGCTGCTGGCGGCCCTGTTGCTGGCCGGCGGCGGCGTTTTCGCCCCCCCCCCCCGCTAACGCGCTGGTAGACGGCGACAGCCGCGGCTCCGGCCCCGGCGACTTCCTGCCAGGCCCCTTGGGGCAGGGCGGCGGACAAGGCGACGGCGACGGCGGTAACGACGATAGCGGCGGCGGCCCGGAGCAGGGCGGCGCAGTAGGACAAGACGGCGCAGTAGGGCAGAACGCCCAGGCACAGAGCTACACCGCCACCCTCTCCGTCAGCGAAGTCACCGACACCTGGGCTTGGCTGAACATCGTAGGCAACACGTCGACGTGGTATTACAAAGGAGACCAGTCCGGCGCCACCTGCACTGAAGTCACCACGATCATAAGGAACCCTACCGCGGAAAACCTCACCCCCGGCACCGAGTACACCTACACGGCCTACAGCAACGATACTTGCACCACCCAACTGAGCAACTCCGTCACCTTCACCACGGCCACGCCTACCCTGGCCGTCAGACATCTCAACGACACCACGGCCACTTTGACCCTCCGCAACCACAACACCGGCAACGGCGACTGGCACTACAAGGCGAACGCCGGGCCGCATAATTCCTGCGCCGACGCGGGCAGCGCGCACAGCGCCTTCCTTACCGGCCTCTCGCCCGGCGCTTCCTACACCTACGCGGCTTACAAGGACACCGACGGCGACGGCGACTGCGACAGCAGCGACAAGCTGGACGAGACCACCTTCACCACCCTCGCCGCGCCCCTGCCGGAGTGCGACCACCTGACTCTGGACAGGCATATCTTTGAAAGAAATAACAGTTACCAGTTTCAGTACATAGTGGGCAATCGCACCGATGAGCCGCTCACCAACGTCAAGGCCGACTTCAGGGTTGACGACGTAATCAATGATGTCCGCACACGGGGAAGCAGCAAGTGGTATCCAGTGGGCAGCACCAACACCTATGTTCTAGACGGCGTCAAGCTGAGGCCCAGTCCTTTCCTGCTGTATAAAGACACTATCGTCGGGGCTACGAGTGACGGGGCCTTCTGGTTCTGGGAGCCGTTCGCTACCCGATCTTCTACTGGAAGCAGAGGGTATATGTGGCACTGGCTGCTGAATTTACCGGCAGGCAGTTCGAGTGCGGTGCGAGTCTTGCCGCAGCTACTCGATTACGGTTGGGGTCGAGGCTCCATGAGATTCCACTTGACCGTCGAGCACAGCGCTCCACCAACCGGAGAGCCGTTCTGTAGGACCGAGCGGGTGGAATGGCTGGATGGCACCAGTAGTTCAAAAGTCAATCCAATGTCTCAAGATTATCAAGTTGTGGGGATAACCGCAGATGACCCGTACCCGGCGGCGGGCGGCGCCGTCAACTTCACGGTCAGCGTGGACGCAACTGGTGGAGTTTTCAACCTGAACGCCAGGGTGCGGCACACGCCGGGGCTGGAGTTCCAACCCAATCAGTCGCCGGTCATCACACCGGCCCCAAAGACTTCCTCGCCTGCCCGCACTGTGCCTCTGGGGGTGTGGCAGAATTACGACGCCGCCAGCGGAACGGGCGATTTTTACATTGGAACCGAAGATAAGTATGAACGGTACAAGGACGGAGACCTCCATGGGGTGGAGGATTTCTATCATGATTACACAATCACGCTGCCGCTAAAGTTGAAGGCGGGAGCGAAGGCAAGCGAGCAGTGCGTGACGGCCACGGTTACGGCGTCGCCGGAGACCCCGCAGCCTTACACCCTTGCCCTTGGGCCGCTGCCCTTCGATGACCCATCGGACAACACGAAGACGCTGTGCCTGGGAGTCCCGGATACTTCCGAAGGGCCGCCGCTGTTCCAGCATGGCGACCACGTTGACCTGCTGTCGCTGTACTTCTGCGACGGCATAACCAAGCAGACCGGGTGGGAGCAGGACCCCACGACACATCCCTGCACCAACACCCAGGCGACCGATCTGGGCGTGGAACTGGCCACGGAACACCTGGCCGACGGCAACTGGCGGGTGTACAGCGCGCCGGCGAACCAGGTGAATGCGGTAGTCAAGCTGGACCCGGTAGAAAGCGCAACGGTTGACACCACTTGGCAGAGCGTGAACACCTGGTGCGACGCTACCCAGAACGTCACTAACACCAACTGCACCGGCGGCAAGGGGGTATGGGTCCAAAACAGCAGCCGGATTTCTTTCGCTACGGCCAGAGATGTAAGAGACCACCATAATGAAGTCGTCGGCCATACGCACGGGCCGCAACTGCACTGGACGGTAAAGCGGATGGACGGCCAGTTCTCCAATTGGGGCACGATGGGCCGCCTGATGAGTGTGAGCGGTCTGCCCGACGGCGGCTTCAGCGCCATTCCCGACCAGTACGGGACGACCTGCATCACGGTGAACAACAACCAGATGCCGGCCGGTCTGGACACCCTCGTATCCAAGGGCGGCAATATGCCCGACCCTCCGGGCGGGATGAACTATCGCGGCCCCAACTTCGTTGAGTTCAGACAGCGGCCCCCGGAAGCCAAGGACTACTGGTCGGACCTCAACCGCCCCAGGCACAAACGCTGGAATTGGACAATTACAAACATCACCTATGATAATAACTCGTATGAGCGGATCGCCGAGTTCACCAACTTGGGAACCTACGTGGTGGACTATCATTACTCACTGACGCGCTCGAGCGGCGCCGCTCGGTACTGCGACACCCTGCGGACGGTGTTCCACGTGGGGCCAATCGCGGAGCTTTCGGTAGCTGACCGCGGCCCGGTGCCGGCCCTGTCGTCTGGCCAAGCGGCCTACACGCTGGACTTGACCAACCACGGCCCGGACGCCGCGGAGTCGGCCAAGGTGGTGGTGGAGCTGCCGGCCGGGGCCACTGGCGTCGCCACCGTTCCCGCCAATCTGGGAACCTTCCTCGCCGCCGACGCCAACGCCACCCCGGCCCGGGACAATGCCTACTGGACTTGGGACGCGGGCGTGATTGGCCCGGCGGGCCCTTCGCGGGGGGCGGGCGTGCCTCAGAACCGGGCGGTGTCCCTCATCGTCAGCGGCGTGACTTCCGGCGACGCCACGGCCACCGTCAGCAACGGCAACTATTACTGTAAAGGGCCCGTCGGCGTGGACTTGTCCTATGTCACCAGCGAAGCGGACTGCAAGAAGGTGACCAATGCAACGTGGACGCCGACGAACCCCTACAAGCTCTGCCTCGCCAAAGACCACAATATCGCCAATAGATTTCTCGCTGCCTATCCCACTCCCGCCAGCCAAACGGACTGCGAAACGGGAACCGGCAACAAGTGGTTCGAGGGCACGGTGCTGGACCACCGGCAGGGCAACAACACGGCGACGCTGACGGCGCGAACCGGCGGGGCCGGGCTGTCGGGGGCGTCGGCGTCCAATCCGTCCATGGTGCTGAACTGGCCGGCGGCGGCGGGGGCGCTGGAGTACCGCATCTTCCGCTCTCCCGACGGGACGGCGGGCAGCTACCGGCAGATAGCGCGGGTGGGCAAGGACACGCTGACCTACACGGACGAGGCGGTGTCCAACGGCGTAACCTACCACTACCAGGTGGAGGCGCTGTACGCCAGCCGGATGCTGGCGGACGTCTACGCCGGGCCGCTGACGGCGACGCTGAAGGTGTCCACGCCCCGGGCGCCCGGCTCGGTGAGCGGCCTCACGGCGGCCCGCCAGTCGAACAACGATAACGCCATCGACGTCACCTGGACAGCGCCGAGCAACGCCACGGCGGCGACGCGCTACGACGTGCAGTATCAATCCCGCACCGGCAACAGCGGCAACTACGGCGACTGGACCGCCGCGGCGACGGAGCAGGGCGGGTTGGCGTACACCATCACCGGGGCGGGCGGCGGCACGAGCTACCGCATCCAGGTGCGGGCGGTCAACGTGGTTGGCACTGGCAGCTACCCCGGCGGCTGGAGCACGGCCAGCGTGTCGCCGCTGGCGAACCCCAAGCTGGTGGGCAGCCTGACGGCGGCCCGCGATACCGGCAACCTGACCAACATCAACGTCACCTGGAATCCGCCCAGCGACGGCACCACGCCCACGAGCTACGAGGTGGAGTACCGGGAAAACGGCGTGGCGTGGCCCAACCCGCCCACCGACCACGGCGTAACCTACACCTGCGATACCAGTACGCCCGTCGTGTGCACTTTCCAGCTCACCGGGGCGGCCGGCGCGAGCACGTACCAGTTCCGGGTGCGCACGGTCACCGTGTCCGGCAACGACACCATCTACGGGAGCTGGAATAACTCCAGCACGGTGTCGAGGGTGTCCGCGCCCAACCAGGTGACCGGGTTGACGGCGGGCCGCAAATCGGACGACGAAACCAAGATTGACGTTTCGTGGACGGCCCCGAGCGGCGGCACGACGCCCACGGGGTACGAGGCGGAGTACCGGGTCAACGGTAGCGGCGATTGGCTCACTACCAACCTGACGGTCCCCGGGACTACTGCCCAGTTGACCGGGGCCGCCGGCAACAGCACGTACCAGTTCCGGGTGCGGGCGTTCAAGACGCTCACCACCACCAGTGAAAAACTTATGGGCAGTTGGCGAACCTCCGGCACCGTGTCCCGGGTAGGTGTGCCCAACCGGGTCACCGGCCTGACGGCAACGCGCAGCGCCACCGACGAAACCAAGATTACCGTCGCCTGGACGGCGCCCAGCAGTGGCGACACGCCCACCGGGTACGACGTGGAGTACAAGCAGGACGGCGGCAGTGACTGGACTACCGGGGCGACCGTGACCCATCCCGCCGTGACGCACACGTTCACCGTGGAGGGCGGCAGCAGCTACCAGTACCGGGTGCGGGCCTTCCGCACGCTCACCAGCACCAGCGAAAAGCTGGCGGGGAGCTGGACGACCTCCAGTACCGTACGCGCTCTGCCGGCCGGCCCGGTCACCAACCTGGCGGCCACGCGCAACACGACCGACGCCACCACCATTGACGTGAGTTGGTCGGCGTCCAACCGGGCCACCGGGTACGACGTGCAGTACCGGAAGAACAGCGGCAGTTGGCAATGGGCGGTCAGGGCTTCGGATCAGACCGCAATCACTGAAAACCCGACGGAGACTTTCAATTACACGCAGACCGACGCCGGCGGGGTGGAGAGCTACCAGTTCCGGGTGCGCGGGGTGTCCGGCGTGGGCAACGGCGACTGGGCGGAGTCGGGCACGGTGGCCCCGCCGCCGGTGGGCTACCACGGCGCGGAGGTGGGGCCGCAGGTGGCCGACGGCAAGATGGCGTGGATTAAGCTCAAGGTGACCAGCGGCCCCTGGTCCTTCGAGTACCGGAACCACCTGGGCGACTGGTCAAGCTGCAAGAACGTCGCCAGCGGCAGTTACACCATCAGCAACCTGCGGGCGCCGCACCAGCACATCGTCGAGGTATTCGACGGCAACGGCTGTTCCGACGCGGCGAAGATTACGCGGACGAATGTCTACACCATCGACGTGCAAGACCCGATACTGGACGGCGCGGACTTCAACTATCACACCCACAAGCGTCCGTACCCGTCCATGGGCGAGGTGGGCGTCAAGCCGTCGGATTGTCTGTCCATTGAACAGCACAGCCACGGCTGGCCCGGCGGCGGGGGCGGCACGCACTGGCACTGCCCGATTTACAACGCCGGGAGTTCGTCGGGCGCAACGGGGCAGACCGGCCAGCCGTCGGGCGGCGCCCAGGGTGAGACCCAGCCGACGGGTTTGGCGGCGGTGATGGCGGCGATAAACGCCTACTTCAACGGCACGGGGACGCTGGCCGAGGCTTACGCGGCGCTCCAGAGCTACTACGGCTAGGGGCGTGACTTTCGGCAGGCTCAAGGGGGCGTTGCGGCGGGCCTGGCCGGTCGTGCTGCTGGCGGCTGGCCTGCTGGCGGCCCTCGCGGTCGCGCCCGGGCCTGCGGCGGCCGGGGGCCACAGCGCGGCGCGGAGCTTCGGGGCGGCGTGGGTTGCGCCGGGCGGGACGCTGGAGGTGTCGGTGTCGGCGCAGGACTTCGGGGTGTTCGGGCAAGTGGCGGAAACGCTGCCTGCGGGGTTCGTGTACGTCGGCTCCACCCTGCCGCCGGAGGGGGTGAGCGTCAGCGGCCAGCGGGTGCAGTTCCTGTTGCTGTTCACCGGCGATTTCAGCTACACCGTGCGGGCGCCGCTGGAGCCGGGTGTATACCGCTTTGCCGGCGTCGTGAGGGACGACGTGGACCGGGAGGAGCGGCCGGTGGGCGGCGCGGACAGCATCCGCGTGGGCCAGCCGCCGACGCCGGTGCCTGCGGCGACGCCGACGCCGACACCCGTACCAACCTCGACGCCCGTACCGGAACCGACGCCGATACCAGTACCAACGGCAACGCCGGAACCGACGGCAACGCCCATACCCGCTGCGACGCCTACACCCGTACCAACTGCTACGCCAACACCAACACCCGAACCGACCGCTACGCCCACGCCGACGGCGACAGCCACGCCGACGCCCTTGCCGACAGCCACGCCAACACCCGCGCCGACGGCGACACCAACACCTACGGCGACTCCCCGGCCAACTGCGACGGCCAGACCGACGGCGACGCCGCGGCCTACGCCTACGGCGACCGTAACGCCTGTGCCGGGGCCGGCCGCGACAGCTACGCCCACGCCGACAGCTTTCGCGGCGTTCAGCCAGCGGGCGCAGACGCCGCCGGAGGATGGGGGCTTGCTGACCGACCCGCCGGGTTGGGTGGTGGCGCTGGTGCTGGCGCTGCTGGCGGCAGTGTTCGCCGGCGGGCTGGCGGCGGTGTACCTGCTGGCCCGCAGCCGCCGCGAGCAACGCTACGACCGCTGGCGCTGGTAGCGGGCGCGGGCCAGCCATCCCGCCGCGCCTTGCCCCACGCCATGCAATCGCGCAACCCACCCGCCGTCTTCATCACCGAAAGGCCGGAGGCCGAAGAGTTTTCCGGCGGCAGAGTCAAGACCACCCCGTGCTGACCTGGAAGTCGGCGGTCGCCAGACGTGGCACCCTGACGGGAGAGAGTTCCGTTTGGAGGCACGATGGGAGGGTAGTATCCTTGTTGCCTATCCTCTTCTGATAGGCGTTGGACGGCCTCAAAACCGGGTGCGGATTTTGCGGCGCATACAGGGAAGGCACAGGGGGTGAAGCTCGCGCAGTAAGCAGTCGGGCAATTCCAGGAACCGGGTGCAGGCCGGACCTTTCATTCGCTCTCGTACAGTACCAGCAGGGGGCTATTAGAGGACTCCCGCACAGCCGTAGCTGAAACGCCGGAATCCGGGTGCAGACCGTCGTCCAGCCCTGGCAGCAGGGTTCGCTGACGGTTCAGAGATGCCGAGGGCCTGCGGCCTGACGTGCCGCCTCAGGAAAGTCGCCGCCTCAATGCTAGAGATTCTGGATTGCCATACTGCCGGAAGCCGCACAACGGTTGCCCCGCCGGTAAGCCTCGATGAAGGACGTGAGGTGGCAACGCTTGCCGTCCGCTTCGGCGTTGGCGTCAACCAGCCGCCCTACCACATCGCCCCTCGCCGGCAGGCGAGGGGCCAGCCCCCGGGTGTGCCGCCACATCACCGCCACGTCCCGTCGGAATCTCACCGGATCGTTGCCGACGTACGGCACCCCTCTTGACGGTCCGCCGCAATGCCCGTTGCGCAAGGAGGGTTGTCGCCGTCTGCCTTACAGCCAAATGGCGAACTCCAGCTCGTCCTGAGACAGCGCCGATCAGAACATTACCTTTGCGAATCCTGTCCTGCGCAGGCCCGTCGCGTGGTGTCCGCGCGGCGCTGGGGCAACGCGCCTACGTGGAATGACAGTCATGCGTCCTCGGCTCCCTTATAGGCCAGCAACACCCATGGCCGTGATCCATCAGCGCTCAGGGCGTCGGTCTCATCTGGCTGGCGCAGGCGCACGCCGAGGGACACGGCCCGCTCCGTCACCATGGCTATGATGTTCGCGAAGTGGTAGCGCCCCACCCGGCAATAGTATGTGGCGATGGTGGGGATGTCCCGCTGTAGCCGGTCTATGCGCCAGCGCCCCGCGCGTTTGCAGATGCGCTCGCCGGTGAACCGCTGGCAGCCGCCACCGGCATCCCTGGCCCAGCCCAGCAACACCGTTTCCTAGGGCCTGTTGACATTTCACCGGAGCCAGATGAGAGCGGCGGCGAAATGAAGGAAGCCAAGGTATCTGGCGTCCAGTTTCTCAAAGCGGGAGAAGACCCGGCGGTACTGCTTCATCTTGTTGATGAAACACTCCACCAGATGACGCTCCCGGTATAAATGAGCGTCATATTCGTGCGGCTCCTTCCGGTTGGAGCGGGACGGAATCACCGGCGTCATACCCCGCCCCGCTATCTGCTGGCGAAATCCCCGGGAGTCATACCCCTTGTCAGCAATCACGTACTCGCCCGCATAACCCTCTATCAGCCCCCCGGCCTGGGTGATGCCGTTCTCTTGTCCCCCAGTCAGAATGAACCGCAGGGGATTGCCCAGCGCGTCCACGCTCACGTGGACCTTGGTGCTGAAACCGCCGCGGCTGCGGCCCAGGGCCTGGGCTTGCTGCCCCCCTTGCTCCGGGGCGCTCCGGCGGCGCAAGGGTGGGCCCGCACCACCGTGCTGTCAATGATGAGATACTCCATATCCGGGTCTTCCGCAAAATGGTGATGCATCCGTTCCCAGACGCCTTGATCCGCCCAGCGGGAAAACCTCTTGTAGACGCTGTTCCAATTCCCGTACTCGGGCGGCAACAGCCGCCACTGGGCGCCGGAACGGGTAATCCACAACACCGCCTCAATGAAACGCCGGCACTCAGCCTCCTGGCCAACGTAGAGACCGGCGCAACCGCGCAGGAAACCGAGAATTTGACCCCATTCCTCTGATGATAGTTTGATGTTGCTCATACGGCCATTATAACCAAATGTCAACAGGCCATAGAGTAATTCGCCCTAGCCGAGGGCCGCAAGGGCGGCGAATTCTACACCCCTCGCTCCGTGGTGCGGCTTCTGGTGGAGATGCTTCAGCCGTACCAGGGCCGGGTCTATGACACCTATTGCGGGGCGTCGGGGATGTTCGTCCAGTCGATGGACTTCATCCGTGCCCATGCCACGGACAACGGTAACGGCGGGCGGGCCAGGGGCGACATCTCCATCTATGGCCAGGAGTCCAACTGCACCGCTTGACGGCTGGCCCGGATGAATCTGGCTATCCGAGGCATTGAGGGCCAGATTGCCTACGGCGACAGCTTCCACAACAACCGTCACCCTGACCTGCGGGCCGACCACATCCTGGCCAATCCGCCATTCAACGTCTCTGACTGGGGCGGGGAGCGATTGCGGGACGACAAGCGGTGGCTGTACGGCGCACCGCCAGTGGGCAACGCCAACTCCGCCTGGGTGCAGCACTTCCTCTACCACCTGACTCCCCGGGGCATCGCCGGGTTCATGCTGGCCAACGGGTCCATGTCGTCCAACATCTCCAGCGAAGGCGAGATACGTAAGAACATCGTTGAGGCGGGGCTGGTGGACTGCATCCTCGCCTTGCCGGGGCAGTTGTTCCGTTCCACTCAGATACCCGCCTGTCTCTGGTTCCTGCGCAAGGGACGGCGCGACGGGAAGCGCACCGGCGAAACACTGTTCATAGACGCCCGCAAGATGGGTACATGACGGACCGCGTCCACCGGGACCTGTCCGCCGAGGATATGGCCCGCATAGCCGACACCTACCACGCCTGGCGGGACGGGGAAGAGTATGATGACGAGCCGGTGTTCTGCAAGAGTGCCGCGCTGGAAGAAATCCGCAGGCACGGCTACGTCCTCACTCCAGGCCGCTACGTCGGTGCTGAGCCGCAGCCCGGCGGACGGCGAGCCTTTCGCGGAAAAGATGCAACGCCTCACTGCCCAATGGCGAGAGCAACAGGCGGAGGCGCAACAGCTGGACGCAGCCATCGACGAGAACCTGGAACGGCTGGGATTCGGCCGATTAAGATAGCGGACTTCAGTAACTCCCAATCGTCTCCTCAAGCTGGATTTATCCTGCTCTATAAGGATACTTATCAGTTGACAGCATTATGGGAACATTTTACTATATGTCTAATCTGGTGGACTGGTACTCTGTTGTGCGGATCATATCAAAAAAAGCGCTTCGGGAATTCTGGCAAGGCCATCCCCAGTCCGAACAACCACTATCAGCATGGCACCGGGAGGTGGAACGAGAGGATTGGCCTACTCCGGCTCATGTCGTCGGGCGTTACCCCAACGCCAGCATTGTCGGCCAAGACCGTGTAGTTTTCCGAATCCGGCACAACGACTACCGAATCGTTGCCAGAATATTCTACCCTGGACGGACTGTTTACATACGCTTTGTGGGTACCCACAGGGAATATGACCGCATAGACGCAGAGGAGGTGTAATCATGGCACAAATCCGGGCGATCCGCTCTGAAGAAGACTACGATACCGCGCTGGCCCGGATAACCGAACTCATGGACGCGCTGTCGGGGCCAGAGGGACAGGTTGAGGACATTGACGACCCCTTACGGGTCGAACTCGATGCGCTTATCGACTTGGTGGAATTCTATGAAGAACGACACCACCCAATCGGTCTCCCTGACCCCGTTTCCGCCATCAAGTTCCGGATGGACCAAGCTAACCTGACTTCGCGCGACCTTGTGCCCCTCATCGGGAGCCGGGCCAAGGTCTCTGAGGTGCTTTCGGGGAAACGGGCCATCACCATGTCCATGGCTCGGGCGCTGCATCAACACTTGAGAATACCCGCAGATGTTCTCT
This sequence comes from Dehalococcoidia bacterium, assembly GCA_963664375.1. GTDB lineage: Bacteria > Chloroflexota > Dehalococcoidia > Lucifugimonadales > UBA3495 > VXOI01. The sequence continues at coordinate 537,083 of OY761449.1, read as the reverse complement.
TGCAGGAACCGGGGGCCAATTTGCCCGACGCGCTCCCGGGCCTTGAATACGGCCGATTCCCGCTGAGAGCTATGGTCAAGGCTGGCTGGATTCCGTGCGTCCATCTCTTGAAAGACCATGCGGAAGAGCTGATTACCAGCCTGATGGAGCGGGCCGGAGGACGAACATTCGCCGCTGCTCCCCTTTATCGCAAGAATGACAGCCGCCGGGTCAACGCCAAGACCGACGACTACGCTCTCCGGGCGTGGTGCTGGCAGGTATTGGCTCAGGCGAGAGAAAAGCAGCCGCCCGTCGAATACCGGGCCGACTCCATTGGCCCCCAACTCCTGCGCGAGGTCGCAGGGATGAGCGTGTTGGAGGATGGGCCGGTACAAGCGAAGGAATTTCTGGCGGCCCATGGCGTTGGACTGGAGTATGTGAATCATCTTCCCAGGACTCACCTTGACGGCGCAGCCTTGCGGCTTCCCGATGGCAGGCCGGTAATCGGCCTGACTTTGCGCTATGACCGCATTGATTATTTCTGGTTCACCCTGTTGCATGAACTGGGCCACGTGAGTCTCCACCTTGGGGATTGCAGCGGCGAAACGGGCTTTGTGGATGACCATAGCCTGCGCGGAGTTGAATCCGGCGGGGCCGATACTACGGAGCAGGAAGCGGACAAACTGGCTCAGGACGCTTTGATACCCCCGGAAGTCTGGGGCTCCGGCGTCATCCTGGAAAACCCGGGGCCAATGGCAGTGCTGCAAATGGCATGGGACGCCCAAGTCCACCCGGCCATCATCGCCGGCCGGGTGCGCTACGAAACAGGCAACTACCGTCTCCTTTCCCAATTCGTCGGCACCGGGGAAGTGCGGCAGCAGTTCGAGGACTAAGCGCTTATGACAAGGCGCCAGAGTTTGATTTCCGTCGCAGTCAAATTCATGCCACATGATTTTTCCTGGGAGTGCAAATCACAATGCAAACAATTGAAAGAAACCGAGACCTACGCGGAGGGAGCGGCGGAGTCCGGGAACTCGCCTTCCGGCCCCGGAAATGTGCGCAATACGTCACTAAACAGGGCCAAAGGGTGCCGTGTGACCGTCCTTGCGCCGGGTTCTACTGCGAAAAACACGGAGGCAGTTCGGCGAGCCTCAATCGCAAACCGGGGGACAATCACCAGAATGAGGCGCCGTATCGCAAAAACTCCCATGAACTCCCATGGGAGAAGTAATAAGGTAAAGAATGACCTCCTCGACTAGCCCGGTGGACATCCGCCCCGACCACCTGGAAATCGTGCAGGACATCCTGCGGGAGCGCCTGCCCGCCGGATTCCGCGTCTGGGTGTTCGGCAGCCGCGCCAAGTGGACGACTACCGACGCCTCCGACCTGGACCTGGCCGTGTAAGGCCCCGGCAAACTGGACTTTAAGGCAGCGGCCGGGCTGGAAATCGCCTTCGAGGAGTCCGCCCTCCCCTACAACGTTGACGTGGTGGACCTCAACGCCGTCAGCCCGGAGTTCAAGCGGATTGTGGAGGAGCAGAGGACGCCGCTGCCGTCGGCGGACGGCCCAACGGCTGCAAACCGGGGATGGCGCGAGATGCCTTTCAGTCAGGCTGTTCAGGTCAACCCGGCAGTGCGCCTTGAACGGGGCGGCGTTTATCCTTTCGTGGACATGGCCGCGGTCAATGCGGATTCGAGAAGCGCCTATCCATCGGAGGAGCGCCCGTTTAAGGGCAGCGGTTCCCGATTCCAGGACGGCGATACCCTTATGGCCCGGATTACTCCTTGCCTTGAAAACGGCAAGATTGCCCGCTACTACGCCCCGGACGGTATGGTAGAAGGCCACGGCTCGACGGAGTTCATAGTCATTCGAGGGCGTCCGAATGTTACGGATAACGACTTCGCCTATTACCTGACTCAATGGGATGAAGTCCGCAACTATGCCGTCGGGCAAATGACGGGAACGTCTGGGCGGCAGAGGGTTCCAGTGGATTCCCTGGACCATTTGACTGTATCTATCCCGCCCCTGCCGGAGCAGCGAGCCATCGCCGGCGTCCTCGGCGCGCTGGACGACAAGGTAGAGCTGAACCGGCGGATGAACCGGACGCTGGAGGCCATGGCCCGGACCGTGTTTCAGGACTTCGGCCCCGTCCGCGCCAGGCAGGAGGGCCGCGAACCCAACCTGCCGCCGGAACTGTGGGCGCTGTTCCCGGAGCGCCTGGCGCCCACGGAGCTAGGCGAGGCGCCGGAGGGGTGGGTGGTGAAGCCGCTGTGGGAGCTAATCGAACTGGCCTACGGCAAAGCGTTGAAAGCGGGCGACCGCAAAGGCGGTCCTATCCCGGTATACGGCTCAATCGGGCAAGTGGGCTGGCATGATGAAAAGCTGACGGACGGGCCGGGCATAGTCGTGGGCAGGAAGGGCAACCCCGGCGTCGTAACGTGGGCGCACAGCGATTTCTTCCCCATAGACACGGCCTTCTACGTAGTGCCAAGGGACAATGACCGTAAGTTGCCGTTCCTGTTCTATGCCTTGACTGTCCAAGACCTACCGTCAGTGTCGGCGAATTCTGCCGCCCAGCGGGATGCGCTGCTGCCGCGGCTGGTGTCGGGGGAATTAGGGGTGAGGTGCGAAACAAGCAGCCACCAAATGGAGTTGAATAAGGAATGAAGTCATCGGTCAGCGTCGAGGGGGTTTATGCCAAGGTCGAGCGGGCACAGAAACAATTGCGTTGGCTTGAGGCGGACATCGTCGAGTTTTGCGAGTCACAGCAGCAATTGATCGTTCACAAAGTCGATAGAGCCGCTGGCAGACAAGCATGGGTATTTCGGGGCGAAACGCCAAGGCCTCCTGTAGATTTTTCGGTCAGGGTTGGTGAATTTGTCCACAACTTGCGCTCTGGATTAGATCATCTCGTCTGGCAGTTGGTTATTGCCAATGGCCAAACGCCTAGCAATGGCAACGAATTTCCGATTTTCCGAGAATCGGCTGAGTACAAGAGGGCAATAGAGCGAAGACTCAAGGGAGTTGATCAAGGCGCAATGGCCCGGATAGAGTCTATGCAACCGTTCCAAAAGCATGGCGGCACCGGTTCCCAGCTTTGGACACTTCGCTGTCTGAGCAACATCGACAAACACAGGCACATCAATATGGTGGTTCTTTATTCAGAAGGAGCCATTGCCGAGATTATCGACAAACCCGGACAGCCACATAGCTCTCCCATGATGGGGTATGAGAATACGGGCAGGCTAGAAAAGAATAAAGAACTAGCTGTGTTCAATGATCCAGATTCCGTAATGGATATGGAATTCCTCCTGTCGGTTGGGTTTGGAGGTACTGTTTCATACCGTACCTTCATCGATACCAGGACAATTGATACTATTGAAGCAGAATTTGATTTCATTGCGGAACATGGGCCAGCAGGAAGTCCTGTTGTAGACACACTAAGGAAATGCCTTAGCGATGTTATAGCAGTGTGCGCAAATTTCGGCCTTGATGTCCCGACGACAGATCTATGACCACCCTGACCGAAGCCGGCGTTGAAGCCGCCGCCCTGGCCTGGCTGGCCGGCGTAGGCTGGCAGATGGCCCGCGGCCCCGACATCGCGCCCGACGCGCCGGGGGCGGAGCGGGACGGCTACGGGCAGGTGGTGCTGGAACGGCGGCTGCGCGACGCCATCGCCCGCCTGAACTCGCAACTGCCGACGGAAGCCCGGGATGACCCCTTTGCCAAGCTGACCCACCCGCCAGGGGCGAGCCTGGTCACCCGCAACCGCGCCTTCCACCGGATGCTGGTGAACGGCGTTACGGTGGAATACCGGGCCAGCAACGGCGCAATCCGGGGCGAGCAGGCCTAGGCCATTGACTACGACCACTCGGCCAACAACGACTGGCTCGCCGTCAACCAGTTCACCGTCACCGAAAACCGCAACACCCGCCGCCCGGACGTCTCCTGTTCGTCAACGGCCTGCCCCTGGGCGCCATCGGGCTGAAGAACCCGGCGGACGAGGCGCCACCGTCTGGAGCGCCTGGCAACAGCTCCAGACCTATCAGGCGGAACTGCCTGCCCTGTTTTCCTTCAACGAAATGCTGCTGGCGTCCGACGGCGTAGAGGCCCGCATCTGGGCGCTCGCGGCGGGCCGGGAGTGGTTCAAGCCCTGGCGCACCATCACCGGCGAGGCCCTGAGCGAAGCCGGCCTGGCCGAATTACAAGTGATGCTGGAAGGCGTCTGCCAGCCGGAACGATTCCTCGGTCTGCTGCGGGATTTCGTCGTGTTCGACGACGACGGCAGCGGCAGGCCGGTCAAGAATATGGCCGGCTGCCACCAGTCCCACGCCGTCCGGGTTGCCGTCGGCGAGACACTGCGGGCGGCGGAGCTGGCGCGGGAAGGAAAGCGAATCGGCGAGGAAGAGGGACACTACGAATCGGGGCGCAGGCCGGGCGGCGACGCGGGCGACCGGCGCATCGGCGTGGTCTGGCACACCCAGGGGGCGGGCAAGAGCCTGACCATGGCCTTCTACGCCGGCTCCATCGTCCGCGAGCCGGCCATGCAGAACCCCACCATCGTAGTCCTCACCGACCGCAACGACTTGGACGACCAGCTTTTCACCACCATCTCCCGCTGCCGGGACTTGCTGCGCCAGCCGCCAACGCAGGCGGAAAGCCGCGCCGACCTGCGGCGGAAGCTGTCGGTGGCCTCCGGTGGCGTGGTGTTCACCACCATCCAGAAATTCTTTCCCGAAGAGCGCGGCCACACTCATCCGGCCCTGTCGGAGCGGCGCAACATCGTGGTCATCGCCGACAAGGCTCACCGCGGCCAGTACGACTTCGTTGACGGCTTCGCCCGCCACATGAGGGACGCCCTGCCCAACGCCTCTTTCGTCGGCTTCATCGGCACGCCCATCGAGCTTGAAGACGCCAACACCTGGGCTGTCTTCGGCGACTACATCAGCAGCTTGGAGGCGTTGGCCGGGGGCAGCTTGCAGCGGCGCGAGGCCATTGGAGCAACGAGAACTCGTTGCGCTGTAGCATGGACGGGTCCTTTGTGTAGGACCAGAGCCAGGTTCCCAAGGTTCATGCCCCATAACCTGGCAACGCTGCGGTAAGTATCCCACAACCTGCTGAAACGGGAGACCAACCTCAAGGTGGGTATGCAAGTCTAACGCCTACAGGCCAGCAGGCGGGAGAATTGTCTCCTCAAAGCCGTTCTCGCCTAAGGTGCGATTGCCCGTCCCTCCGCCATTTATCGTTAGGAATTCGCTCCGGGATATGCCAGGATGGAAGGCATGGACAATTTGAGACTTCTGTAAGCACCTTTAGTTCAATCGAAGAAAAATGCAAACCGACGAGGACCCCTCTCCCACGGCAATCTAGTTTGAGGAAAAGAGCAGTGTTCGATAGCAGCAGGCACCTACCCATAACCTTAGTTACCGGCCCCAGGGAAAGCGGCCGTACAACCTATGCAGTTCTGGTTTGCGGTGAATTTTTTAAGCAAGGGATACCCTGCTTCCATAACAGCACTGCCCTTTTTGGATGGAACATCGAAGAATACCTAAATGCTTATGATGGGCTTCTAACACTGGCGGAAAGGATCCCCGAACCGTCCACGATCTTGATTGAAGAAGCAGACACTAAAAAGGCGACTTGCCGAACGGGTGTCCCCAGTCACGAAGACGCCATCGATTCCGCCCTTGCAGTGTTGGCAGAAAAATCGTGTTACTTGATCCTTACGACGGTTCAAGGCAATGAGTCCCTCATAAGCGAGACCTTGCTAGGCCACGTTTTTGAGCATATAACCACATTTATGGAAGCCAGGAGCATGGAGACAGTGGCCTTGGGAACCTTGCACCGGTTTGGGCGATACATGGTTCCTGTTGGGAATGTTACCCACCAGCGTGAATTAGTACTCAACGCCATGATGTTGGCTAACCCCTTTAAGGAAATGCGGAAAGGTGCACCGGAAGGCAAAGACGTGAAATACACGGAGGACCACCTGTTTGAGGTGAAGCAGACTAGCGTCGACCAAATGAAGCATCCAAGGTACCCCGAATACCCTGTGTATTATCGGCATCGCATATTGCGTCCCTTGCTAAACGGAAGCGTTCACCGGCTGACCCAAGATTCGATCCTCCACTTCACGTGGCTCGAGAGCGTCAATGAACATCCCAATGAAACGATAGCGCTGGAGATGCTTGACCGAACCATGCCACAGTGGGGATTTGACTATCAAGCACGTCTTACTGTTCAAGATACGCACTTTCCTGACGGCCAAGCTTTCATAAATGGTGAACTTGCCAATTTGGAAGTCGTGTCGATACAGCCGCGATACCCTGGGGGACATAGCCTTCACGACCTAGTTGCTCTGACCCAAACGGGCAGAGCTGAAAAACCCGGAGAGGCAGCCATCCTCAAATGCCAGACTTGCCGTACTACGGAACTCCTTGAAGATGTAGCTTGGGATAATCTTCCGAACCACGAAGAAAGCCATCGATGGGTCATGTACCTACCGGGTTCACTGTACGCACCTGACTTTCCCTTTGATTTGGCGGCGACTCCCTTGCTCAGTATCAATCAGGAAGATTTCACTAATGAACTGAAAAAGGCAGTACAGACCAAATCAGAGATCATCGCTAAGTAGGGTGAAGGTCTGCGAAACTGGGTGGTGGTTTTGGCACAGGGCTTCCCGGTCGATGCAGGCTGGTATAACGAAGTACCAGATCAGTGGCCTGATAATGTAGACGGTATCTGCGTAGTCGCCACCGAGGGATATGTAGGAGCCTACAATCATCTGGTCCCATTCAGGGACTTCACTACCCTTTTGCTGAAGTGCCCTACAGACTCCCTTGGCCACAATTGTTATCATCCAGGTTACAGCTACAGGGTTAGCGGCATGGACGCGGACTTTCAGCCTTTGTCGAGGGACAGCCACACAATAAATGAGGTGTCGGCCGCAGCCTGGAACTACCCCTTGCCAGCCAGTCCTGTCAAAAGGACTCTAATATTCCGCGATCAAGACGAAAGGGAAATACAAGCGTTTTGGGGTGCGGAGATCACCGATACGCAAGTCAGGGAAATCCTGGATGCGACAGGATACAAGTGGTGCGAACAGTCCCTCGCGAGCTTTGTATTACGTTTGGAAGGCAACACTGCTAGTCAACACGGATGTCAGACAATGGTACAGGGTCTCGAAAATGAAGTATGGCTTGGCAGCGTCCTTTATGAGGGCTACGAACTACAGGAGGAATTCATGACAATTGAGGAAGCTAAGGGGTGGTGTGAACGTCAAACGGCCATGTTGCTGCTACATATTGAAGGATAGTCATCTGATTCCAGATACTTATCATGTGCTCGCTCACCCCGGGCCATCGGGTGGCTGGCCCGGCCGTTACCAGGAAAGTGTGCGACGAACTACCACACTGAGAAGCAAGCCAGTTACAGGGAGTCAAGGCTGATGCCCGGAGTGAAGGCGTCGCTGACCAAGGCAGCGATTGCGATGCTTGTTTAAGGCGTCACCAACAAAATTCCTGACGGTTCATGGTCGACAGGCGACAAGGATGACATTTACTCTTTGATTGTGGCATAGCCTCTCAGTGCTCTCCGTAGTTATCTGGCCTTATAGGAACGCCTTTCGACCTCCTGCTACCGGACAGATTAGCCACTTGCTACTCACCATAGCCGGACCGGGCGTGTCTCCCTTGATGATGTGTATACACTGGCCGCCCACATTCGATAGATGCAGGATAAGGTCAACTGGCACAAGCAATACATCATCCTCGACAGTCAAACCGGATAGGTCTACTGACAATCCAGCCCAGACCTCAAGAGTAGGAGAAAGTAATGGACACCCTCGAATTGGCGCACATCAAGGAAGCCCTGTCCGGCAGCGCGGCGGCCTTCCGCTGCATAACTGAACTCCAGCCAGCCGGCGGCCCCGGGGACAAGGTGTTTCCGCCCACCTATTCTGGTGGCGAGTACGCCACGGAACAGCGACACGTCAACGGCGAGGAAGTCACCTGCGTCCTGCTGGATTCGGTGCAGTCCCAAGCCAACCGCATGGAACTGGCCCTGCTCTCGGAATGGGAGTACGGCAGGGCTACGCTCCCGGTCATCACCGTGGACTTCACCGGCGCAGACCTGCCCAAGCACTTTCGCGTCACCAGCCTGGACGCGCCCCACCGCATCGCCGATGCCCTCCTGCGCGACAGCGAACTGGACGAGGTGATGTTTCGCCAGTCGGAAACCGGCAAACGTCTGGATACTCTTGACGCCCGAAACGCAACGGCTTTGTTCGAGCTATGCCCTACCGCCCTGGTCTTCGGGATGTGGGACTCCACCGGGCCACGAGGCGGGTTCGGGGTCAAGTTCCAGCGCACAATGGTATCCGAGATTGTGGGGTTTCACGCCCAGCAGGGCAAACGGACCAGCAGCCGCATCGACCCGGCGCAGATACTGAGAAATGCAGGCCCAGTGTACCGTACCGAAGATGGCGGCTGGACATTGGAACAAGCAGAGGCCGGAGAGCGAAACAGCCGAGGAATTCGGCCATCCGAGGTCAACCACGGTAACATTGTGCCGTCAATTGTTGATGGCGGTTTCACCATCAGCAAGGCACTGCAAACAACCGTACTTTCCCTGCCCGCGTTACGCCGGTTAAGGTTCCCTGTCAATGAAGAAGTGTCAGAACCTCAAACGGACTTGGCGGCCCGTACCACCCTCGCGGCCTTGGCCCTCTTCGCCGCTGCGCTAGTGCGCGAGCAGGGCGCTGACCTGCGCTCCCGTTGCCTGCTGCACGCCACCGGCCCGTTGGTATGGGAGTTGCTTGACCGCCCTGGCGAGCAACCACGCAAGTTTGCCTTGCCCGCAGAACAAGCCCGGTCGGTCTACCAGCAGGCGGTGGACGAGGCCAAAGACGCCGGACTGCCCTGGATGGAGCAGGAGTTGATACTGAAACCGTCGCGGCAGCTTCTGGAACTGGTGCTCCAGAGCCAGTTGCTGGCCGCCGAGGTAACGGCGGACGGCGGGGAGGAGTAATCGTGTTCGCCATCGGCATACGCTATCTGATGGGCTGGTCAATGGCTACCCACTCTGCCGACCGGGAGCGCCCGGAGTGGCCGCCCCATCCCGACCGGGTATTTATGGCTCTGGCCGCGGCCCATTATGAAACGGACGGCAGCGACAATGAGCGGGAAGCATTGTCCTGGCTGGAAGGGCAAGGCCCTCCGAATGTGTGGGCCAGCGACGCCACATACCGGGAGACTTTGACCACCTACGTTCCGGTAAATGACACCTCCGAGCTCAGTCGCAGAGCGGGCAGGCGGCCGTCAGCGCCGCAAGTCCGCGCCGGGTTGCAGCTTCTCCCGGAAAACCGGTCCCGGCAGCCCCGCCGGTTTCCGGTAGCCATCCCCCACGACCCCCGGGTGTACCTGGTATGGCCGGAAGCCCCCTCGCCGGAAGTTCGGGCGGGCCTGGAATCCCTGTGCAGCAAGGTGGTTCGGGTAGGTCATTCGGCGTCGCTGGTTCAGGCATGGGTTGAGGACAATCCGCCCGAGCCCAACCTGGTTCCGACGGAAGGGGTAGCCCAACATACGCTGCGGGTGTTCGGGCCGGGCCGGCTGAATCACCTGGCGGCGCAATACCGGAGCGGCCGCAGACCCGAACGCTCGCGTTGGGTTGCCTACGCCCGAGCGCAACCGGAAACGGAACCGGCGCCCCCAGGCGGCGTCTTCCATGAGCGGCTGCTGACGCTGCGCCGGGTGGACGGCAGAAGGATGGGACTGGAAAGCGCCCTCATGCTCGCCAATAGACTCCGCAACGCAGTTATCAAGCACTGCCCTGAGCCGGTGCCGGAATGGGTCAGCGGACATACCGCCGACGGCAGCCCATCGCAGGAACCGCACCTGGCCTTTCTGCCCCTGGCATTCGTGGGGCGCGAACACGCCGACGGACACCTGCTCGGCTTTGCCTTGGCCGTGCCGAAACACATAGCACAGATGGAGGTAGCCCGGCATCTCAGCCCTGTCATAGGTTACAAAGAGGACGGCAGCCCGCGCCGGGTGCGACTGTACGACGGAGATAACTTCGAGTGGGCGTTGGAGATGGAAGACCGGGCATCGCCCCCCTTTACTCTGTGCTCCGAAAGCTGGACCCGCCCGGCCCGGCGCTGGGCAACGGTGACGCCCATCGTCTTCGACCGCCACCCCAAAGGACAGGACAAGGAACGCGAGGCGGAGCGAATGGTGGCGGAAGCCTGTGAAAGAATCGGGCTGCCTCGTCCGCGTGATGTGGTACTGAGCCAAGTCAGCCTGCACATCGGCGTTCCGTACAGCCGCCGATTCCCCGCCATACGGCGCAAGTCCGGCAACGGACGGTTGCAGCATATTCACGCGGCGGTAACTTTTGCCGAACCCGTCGCCGGCCCGGTCATCCTGGGCGCTGGCCGTTACCGAGGTTATGGCCTGTGCCGCCCGGTATGGTGGGATGGAGGTGACGCGGAATGAACTCGATTACGCCGAGGCCGGTGCAATTTGGCGAGTTTTTCGATGCGCTTTACGGCTACGGCCCGTTCCCGTGGCAGGCCGAACTGGCTCGCCGGGTGGCGGAGGCCTCACCGGACGCTCCATGCTGGCCGGATGCGCTGGCCCTGCCGACTGCGGCGGGCAAGACCGCTTGCATTGATATGGCGGTTTTCGCCCTTGCCTGCCAGTCGAACCGCGCCCCGCAGGAACGCGCCGCGCCCCGACGCATATTCTTCGTGGTAGACCGGCGGGTGATTGTTGACGAAACCTTCGAGCGTGCTAGGAACCTGGCCTCCAAACTTAGGAATGCCCATGACGATGGCATCGTCAAGACGGTAGCCGACCGGCTTCGTCTCTTGTCGGGTGAGGAAGAGCCGTTGGCCTGCTTTCGACTCCGGGGCGGGATGTACCGGGATGATGCTTGGGCCCGGTCGCCTCTCCAGCCCACCGTGGTGGTCACCACCGTTGACCAGTTCGGCTCCCGGCTGCTGTTCCGGGGCTACGGCTCCAGCGCGGGTATGCGCCCCATCCACGCCGGGCTTGCCGCCAACGACTGCCTGATACTGCTGGACGAGGCCCACTGCGCCAATCCTTTTCGCCAGATGGTAGACGCGGTGGAGCGTTACCGGCAGTGGGCTGAGAAATCCAGCGGCATTGGCGCAACGCCTTTCCATTTCACTCTAATCTCGGCTACGCCCCCGGCGGACATTGAGGATTCCATCACAGCCAAAGACGAAGACCGGCGACATCCGGTGCTGGGCAGGCGTCTCAACGCATCCAAACCGGCGAAGCTGGTGGTCGCCCGAAGTGCGCGGGGAGACAACGCGCCGGAAGGCTTGGCCCGGCGGATTAGCGACGAGGCGGTAAAGCTGGTCAGTGACGAGCGTAAGGCCATTGGGGTCATAGTCAACCGGGTCGCCACAGCCAAGTTGGTGTACGAAACTTTGCGCAAGGCCGCCGAGGACGTCACCCTGCTCACCGGAAGGATGCGGGCCATTGACCGGGATGAGGTTGTCCATGGCTTGGACTCGTTGAAAACCGGCGCCGAAAGAGAGGAGCGGACGCGCTTCATTGTCTCCACGCAAACGCTGGAGGTGGGCGCTGACCTGGACTTCGACGGCCTGGTCACCGAGTGCGCCAGCCTTGACGCCCTGCGTCAGCGTTTCGGACGCCTGAACCGGAACGGGCGGCCCCTAGAGGCCAGAGCAACCATAGTAATCAGGGCCGACCAAACCAACCCCAACAGCAAAACGGCGGACGACCCAGTATATGGCACAGCGTTGTCCGAGACTTGGCAGTGGCTCAATACCAAGGCCATCAACGACGAGGTGGATTTCGGCTATGCGGCCATGGAAGGCATCATCCCCGTCGGGGATGAGCTTGGCAACCTAACTCAGCAGGCCCCGGACGCGCCGGTTATGTTGCCGGCCCACGTGGACGCTTGGGCGCAGACATCGCCTCGGCCAACTCCCGACCCGGACGTGTCGCTGTTCCTGCGCGGCCCAGACCGCGGCGCGCCGGAGGCGCAGGTATGCTGGCGGGCCGACCTGCAACCCGGTATGCCGCAAGACCGGCAGATTGAGATTGTGAGTCTTTGCCCGCCCGCGTCATCAGAGTGCGTCTCCGTTCCCATTCACATACTCGGCAGCTGGCTTGCGGGAAACCTGAGTGTTCACAATCCTGACGACAGCGACATAGAAGGAGCGAAAGTTCCTGATGCAACAGAATCTCTAGCCAGCCGGGGACGCCGCCGCCAGGTCCTCTGCTGGCGCGGCCCGGATGACAGCCGCCTGATTGCCAGCCGCGCAGACCTGCGCCCCGGCGATACGCTGGTGATTCCGGCGGAATTGGGCGGATGGGACACTTTCGGACATAAGCCCGCCGACTCCGCTGCGGACTTGGGCGACCGGGCGTATCTCCAGTCTAGAGCGAAAGCCGTCCTGCGCATTCACCCTGACTTGGTGAAGCAGTGGCCTGAGCCGGCCCGCGCCCTCTTTACGAAAATCTCACTACAAAAGGAAGAATCAGAGGACTCCGATGAAGACGAAAACGAACTCCAGCAGGCGCTCGATGCGTTGGCGGAGCTTGACGAACTGGCGGAGCCTGACGCAAGGCGCAAATGGAAATGGTTGAAGGACGCCGTATCCGAACTGGCCAAAGACCGCCGCCGGAAAAAACTGGCGCACCCGGCGGGCGGCATCGTCCTGCAAGGTTCCCGTCGGATACCGGAACACATGGCTTCCGCCGGAACCCTCACCAGCGAGGACGACTCCTATTCGGCGACGGTGCGGGTTCCGCTGGACGACCACCTGGAGGGCGTTGAGCGGTGGGCCAAGCGTATCGGCGAAGGCGCCGGACTGCCGGAATCGCTGGCGGCGGACGTGGCCTTGTCTGCCCGCCTGCATGACGTGGGCAAAGCCGATCCCCGGTTCCAGTTGTGGCTGCACGGCGGCAACCCGTGGGCGGTTGGCCCGCCGCTCCTTGCCAAGTCCGACCGGACGCACGCTCGCAATTCGGGTTGCCGCCACGAATTGCTCTCGGTTCGCATGATTGAAAACTCCGGCCTGCTGGAATCCGCCCATGACGAAGACCTGGTGTTGCATCTGGTCGCCAGCCACCACGGCCATTGCCGCCCCTTCGCCCCGGTGGTGGACAACGGCAACCCGGTCGAGGTGGAGGAGACGATTCTGGGCCGCCGAATGTCTGCCTGCACCGATACCAAGCTGGAGCGGCTGGACAGCGGCGTGCCGGAGCGGTTCTGGCGGCTGGTGCGCCGCTACGGCTGGTGGGGCCTGGCGTACCTGGAAGCCCTGATGCGCCTGGCCGACCATCGTCGCAGCGCAGAGGAACAGCAACAAATTGAGGCCCGGGAGTCAGCGAAATGACCCAACAGGAACGGGAAAACGGCGGCCTGCTGCTATCTGGCCTGGACGGCGCCAACCCGCTGGCCTTCCTGTCCGCTCTGGGAACGCTGCGCGGCCTCACCATCGCTTGGCCGGAGCGACGTGTCTGTCTTTCCTGGACGCTGCGGGATACCTGGCGCCCCTTCCTGCACGTGAACGGAGACGCGCCGAGCGAGAATGAGGCGCTGGACGGGCTGGATTGCTTTATCCAAACGCAACCGGGGCATGATGCTTTGGAAATTGGCGACAACCTTACCGTTCCGGCCAGTAGCTTCCGCGCCTATGCCAGAGAGGCGGCTTTGGCGGCGTCTCCCTCGCCGGAAGGCCGGTCGGCGGCGGATTTCATGGCCGCTTTCGGGTGCGATTCCGTAGAGTCCGCCGCAGGGAAGGGGCAGATTCAGGATACGGCGTTCCGCACTATGAGCGGCACCGGTCATCAGCACTTCCTCAAGACCATGCGCGATCTTGCGGACAAAGTCGATAGGGACAAGCTGCAACGGTGTCTGTTCGGCAGTTGGGAGCGGAAAGACCCGCAACTGTCCCTGCGCTGGGACCCGGAGGACGACCGCCGGTACGCATTGCGCTGGAAGAATCCCAGCGACGACAAGGTATCCGCCAAGGGCCAGAGGAGCGGCGCACCGACCGAGTGGGGCGCAAACCGCCTGGCCTTTGAAGCCCTGCCCCTCTTTCCGGTAATTCCGGTACCGCGCGGGGTGCAGACCACCGGATTCTCCGGGACGCGGAGCCGCGATACATCCTGGACCTGGCCTATATGGGATGTTCCCGTGGGCATGGACACCGTGCGCTCGCTGCTGGCGTTGCCGGAACTCCAGGCCCGCGAGCTTAACCCCGGAAACCACGGAAGGCTGGACGCTATGGGCATCCGGCAAGTCTTCAGGTCCCGGAGGGTCACCGTCGGCCAATTCCGCAACTTCACCCCGTCCAGTCCGGTATAACCTGCGGCAATGACCAGAGAGAGTGAGGCGAGTGATGGCGACTGATAGGGCAATAGTGGTATAGTCTTGGCGGGCGCTCCATTGCGAGAAGTCCGGTAGTGCAGTCCGCCCCTTGCACCTCTCGCAACCGGCCAGCTACAAAGTTGGAAAAGTGGACTGGCCAGGCATGATGGCGCTACGAATTGCAGGCAGATTAACAACCGAAAACGCTACATCCCCCGGCACACGGAGCGAGTCAAGACGCGAATAGCCATTTCCGCCGTCGAAAGGCGGCGGCCCCATTGAAGCAGGCCCCGCTCCGCCATAGCCATCTGCGGAGTCACTAATTTCCGCCGTCGAAAGGCGGCGGCCCCATTGAAGGTTGTACCGCAGGTCGTACGAGGTGGCGTTGGTCACCATTTCCGCCGTCGAAAGGCGGCGGCCCCATTGAAGTCGGGCTACCAGGAAGAACCGCCTCCGGCTGGTGGCGTATTTCCGCTGTCGAAAGGACGGCGGCCACATTGAAGCGAGGTGCAGCTCCGGTCAATGGCGACGGGATACGCACATTTCCGCCGTCGAAAAGGCGGCGGCCCCATTGAAGTGTCCAAGTGTTTGCGGCAAGGCAGGCGTACAGCCCCCATTTCCGCCGTCGAAAGGCGGCGGCCCCATTGAAGCTTGTACGGAAAGTCCGGCCATACGTCCCAGGCCAGAATATTTCCGCCGTCGAAAGGCGGCGGCCCCATTGAAGCACCGCATCCACGCCCCCGGCGTCATACACCCCGCGATTTCCGCCGTCGAAAGGCGGCGGCCCCATTGCGTGGAGCGGATGTAGCCATACCGAACGCTGCCGGAACCGATGTGTCGGGAAGCTCAGGATAGCAACTTCACTTGTAAGCAGCCCCGTCCTGGTGATCAAGGCGCGGGTAAATCCGCTCCGGGATGACAAGTCAGAGACCGGATTGCAATACCGGGATAAATTTGTGTCCAACTCCGCGCCGCAACATCTCGTTCGGCCGGGCGCGCGCTCTTCGTCACCAATGGCCCGGCTTTTGCCGTGTGGGACGCCTGCCCGCCGTCTTGGGCGATCTCCTCAGATATAGCAGCCAAATACAGCCGTAACCGGGAATGTGATCCATGTCGAACGACAACTTCAACCGCTACTGCGAGGAATTACTTGCGAGGTACACCCGCAGAAATCAGCAGGCTGTGACGCGGCACCTTCAAAGCCTGTGCGACTTCCTGCGGCAGGAAGGAAACCACGTGGTGCAGACCATGTTCGGCGGCTCCGTACGCAGAGGTACTTACGTAACAGGCCTCAGCGACGTGGATGTCCTGCTGATAGTGAACGAGTCATCGCTGGCGAACCAGCCCCCCGCAAGGGCCATAGCGTATGTGCGGGAGACCATCCAAAGGCGACTTCGACAAAACACCGTAACGGCTGGCAACTTGGCGGTGACTGTCAGTTATGCCGACGGGATAGAAATCCAGGTATTGCCCGCCATTCGGACAAATACCGGCGGAATTCGGATTGCCGACCCCGGAAGTACCCGGTGGAGCAACGTGACGCATCCCCAGAGATTTGCGGAGAAACTCAGCGAGGTTAACCATGCGAGAAATGGCAGAGTTGTGCCGGTTATCAAACTCGCCAAATCCCTGGCAGACTGCTTCATTACCCGCCAGGACTGGAAGATTAGCGGATATCACATTGAGTCTCTGGCAATCGACGCTTTCAGAGACTATCGGGGCCCCCAAGACCCGAAGGCCATGCTCGTTCACTTGCTCAGCCACTCAATGACGGCGGTGACGCGGCCGATTACAGACAGTACGGGGCAGTCCAGGTACGTGGATGAGTATTTGGGGGCGGCGGACTCCAGACCGCGCAGGCGGGCCTCTACCCACTTTGGACAGATGCGGGGAAGGGTCAACTCATGCGGGACCAGGGGCGAGTTCAACGCCCTGTTCTGCGAAGGGAACTGAAGCAGGCACTCACTGATGAAGGATAAGTTCATACTGATATCAGGCAGCACGAGCCTCTCGTGCCCCGCGGACAAGTTGGACATCGCTTTCCGGTTTGTCAGGAACTTCACCGAAGAGGTGCTGAGACGGGGCGGCGGCCTCGTGGTGCTTGCCGGGGATGAGGAATCCACTAAGGACGAACACGGAGTACCCCACGTGTTCGACTGGCTGGCCCTACGCAAGGTCGGGAACTATGCCGAAAGCACAACGGAAGACCCGCGCAGATACGTGAGGATAGTCATGTCCGACGAGGCGCCGGAGTCAAAGATAGATGACGCCAATCTGCGCCTGCTGAAGAATCTGGAGCAACGAAAAGTCATAGAGCTTTGTCCCATACGGCGAGAGGTGTACACAGGCGGCGAGTACCGGAAAGTGATGGTCGAAAAAGCCGATGCGATGATCGCCATCGGCGGCGGTAAGGGAACCTATTCCGCGGGGACTGAGATGATTGCCTCGTGCAAGCCCGTTTTGCCGCTTGACCTGCAACTCGGCTCCACTGTTGACG
The DNA here is from genome assembly GCA_963664375.1 of Dehalococcoidia bacterium. GTDB lineage: Bacteria > Chloroflexota > Dehalococcoidia > Lucifugimonadales > UBA3495 > VXOI01. The sequence continues at coordinate 520,234 of OY761449.1, read as the reverse complement.
ATGGTGGCGGCGCTGTTGCCTTGCATCGGGAAATGGTATCGAATCCCGTCCGTTTCCTCCCAAACACGTATCAAGACCTGAGGAACGGATTTGGGCTGCTCTCCCTGGAACGCGAAATCAATTCCCCGGAGGTTGTGGCGAGAGTGTCAGCCGAGATGCTCGCCAGAGAACTCGACGCCATCCCGCCATCGGAACAGTCAACGAACGCCAAGCGCCGATTGACCGCCGCGTGGCAGGCTGTGAAAACCCTCCCCATGATTGCAGCCGCAATCAAGATTATCGAATGGGCAAGGGGTTTACTACCCTTCGCTTAGCAACTGAAATGACGGTGCAAAGGGATGTGGAACATCCCGTAAACTCAAGCCGAAAGCCAATTTTCAGTTGCTGGAAAATCCACTTCACGCCCTACGCAGCTCAAATCGCTGCGCCGGGTGCCCCTAGGGCGTGTTTGCAAAGTGCCCCCTCTCATAATTCCTCGTTCATCCTGAGCTTGTCGAAGGATGTCTGTCCGAGTGGCCGGTGGTTCGACAGGCTCACCATGCTTGGCCGGGAATTACTTTGCAAACACACCCTAGTGAGGCAATTGTCTGAATCAGGATTTTCAGGATAGAGGTTCCATCCTGTCCATCAGCCCAATCACACAAATCGCAGTTCAGACAATAGCCGTGGGATGATAGACTTGATGGCATGGCAGCAAACGCGAGCAAGCTGACGGCAGCCGTCGAGGACTACCTCGCGGAGCTGCGGCGCATCCGGGCGACGGGCGCGGCTACGGAGGAGCGCTCGTATTACCCGGCGTTGCGCGATCTGCTGGACGCCGTGGGCGCTACGCTGCGGCCCAAGGTGTTCAGCGTCATCGAGCTGGGGCAGCAGGGCGCCGGGCATCCCGATCTCGGACTGTTCGCGGCCAATCAGGTCTCCAAGGGCCAGCCGCGTCCTTCGGCAAGCTCAGGAGGGCAACTGCCCGCCAGCGGCGTGGTCGAGGTCAAGGCGGCCAGCGACGACGCATGGCTGACTGCCGACGGCCCGCAGGTCAGCCGCTACTGGCAGCGCTACCGGCAGGTGCTGGTCACCAACACCCGCGATTTCGTGCTGCTGGGCGACGACGGGCGGGGCAACCCGGCGCGGCTGGAGACCTTCCGGCTAGCCGGATCCGCCGCCGAATTCGAGGAGCGGCTGGGGCATCCCCGCGCTTTCGCCAACGCCGTCGGCCCTGCCCTGGCCGAGTACCTGCGCCGCGTAATGACTCACCCGGCCAGGCTCGCCGAACCCCGCGACCTGGCCCGGCTGCTGGCGTCCTACGCCCGCGACGGGCTGGCGCGGGTGGAATCGTCCGGCGACGCCTCATCCCTCAACGCCGTGCGGGCCGCGCTGGAGGAGGCGCTGGGTGTCCGGTTCGAGGGCGAGCGCGGCGCGGCGTTCTTCCGCTCGACGCTGGTGCAAACGCTGTTCTACGGCGTCTTTTCCGCCTGGGTGCTGTGGGCGCGGCAGCCACCCCCGCCGGGCCAGCGGTTCAACTGGCACGAAACCGCCTGGCTGCTGCGCGTTCCCATCCTTGAGGCCCTGTTCCGGCAGGTTGCCAGCCGCGAACAGTTGCAATCGCTGGACTTGGTGGAGGTGCTGGACTGGACCGCGGCGGCCCTTGGCCGTGTTGACCGTGACGCTTTCTTTGACAAATTCGACGAAGGCGAGGCGGTTCAGTATTTCTACGAGCCGTTCCTGGAGGAATTCGACCCGGCCCTGCGCAAGCAGCTCGGCGTCTGGTACACCCCCGCCGAGGTGGTGCGCTACATGGTCGCCCGCGTCGACCGCGCCCTGAAAGACGACATGGGCATCGCTGACGGGCTGGCCGCCGACAACGTCTACGTCCTCGATCCCTGCTGCGGCACCGGCGCGTACCTGGCCGAAACCCTGAAACGCATCGCCGCCAATCTGGAGGGCAAGGGCCTCGGCTCCCTGGCCGGGGCGCGGGTCAAGCAGGCCGCCACGCAGCGGGTTTTCGGTTTCGAGATAATGCCCGCGCCCTTCGTCGTGGCCCATCTCCAAGTCGGGTTGACCATGCAGGCGCTGGACGCCGCGCTGTCGGACGACGGCGGCGAGCGGGCCGGCGTGTTCCTTACCAACGCGCTGACGGGCTGGGAACCAGCGCCGCAAAAGCCGCTGCCTTTCCCCGAACTGGAGGACGAGCGCGACCGCGCCGAGCGGGTCAAGCAGGACACGCCGGTGCTGGTCATCATCGGCAACCCGCCCTACAACGGCTTTGCGGGGATGGCCGTGGACGAGGAGCGCGAGCTGTCGCAAGCCTACCGCGCCGTCCGCGATGTCCGCAAACCCGAGGGGCAGGGACTCAACGATCTGTACGTGCGCTTTTTCCGCATGGCGGAGCGTCGAATTGCGGAGAAAACCGGGCGCGGCGTGGTCTGTTTCATCTCCAACTATTCCTGGCTGGACGGGCTGTCGTTCACCGGAATGCGCGAGCGGTATCTGGACGCCTTCGACGCCATCCGCATTGATAATCTGCACGGCGACCGCATTATTTCCGAATACGCGCCCGACGGACGCACCAGCGAGACGGTTTTTGCAATTCAAGGGCAGTCGCCGGGCATCAGGATTGGCACGGCGATAACGCTGCTGTCCAAATCGGGCAGTGTTGCGGACGAAAACGGCAACGGGCGTATCCTTTATAAAGACTTTCAGCAGGCAAGGGCCGAGGAAAGACGGACGGCTATGCTGGACAGTCTTGACGCGCCCGAAATCAATTCCGGTTATGAGGAGTTCCGTCCACATCTTGATATTGGACTGCCGTTCAAGCCGATGGCGGTCAATCCACAATGGAGCGACTGGCCGTCGTTGCCCGACTTGTTTCCGGTGTCATTTCCGGGGGTCAAGACAAGCCGCGATTCGTTCCTTATAGATACTGATCTTGACCGGCTGAGAGCGCGAGTAACTGACTATTTCAATCGAAACTTGAGCAACGAATATATTGCGCGTCAACACCCGTCGGTAATGCAATCCACTGGCCGATTCGATGCCAGCGGAGTGCGCGATACATTGTTGCAGCGCGGCTTGAAAGAGGATGGTTTTATCCGATACTCTTACCGGCCATTCGATAATCGTTGGTTGTATTGGGAATCAGAAACAAAGCTGCTTGACGAAAAACGCGCCGATTACAGACAGCACATATTTGATGGTAATCTCTGCCTAGTAGCGCAACAAAAACCGCGCCGCGAATGGTCGCCGCCGCAAGTTATATCCTCTATCGGTTGCCTAGACCTGATGGATAGAGGCGCAACTTGCTTTCCCATGTGGCTGCGAGATGAACAGACTGAGGGGCAGCAAGGGATGCTGGACGGCGGCGGCGAGGGGCGGCCCAACCTGTCGGCGGCGGCGCGGGCGTACCTCGACCGGCTGGGGCTGGACGTGGAAGACCTGTTCCACCACGCGCTGGCGACATTGCACGATCCGGCCTACCGCGCCGCCAACGCCGGTGCGCTGCGCATGGAGTGGCCGCGCATCCCGCTGCCCGGCTGGCCCGATGGCGATGCGCCCAACGCCGCGGACGAGCTGCGGGCGTCGGCGCAACGGGGCCGGGAGCTGGCGGCGCTGCTGGACTCCGAAACGCCGGTAGCGGGCGTGACCGCTGGCGCGCTGCGCCCGGAGCTGGCAGCCATAGCCGTCCCGACCACCGCCGACGGGCGCAACATGGCGGGCGACGACTTCGCCCTGACCGCCGGCTGGGGCCACCACGGCAGCGGCGACGCCGTAATGCCCGGCCAGGGCCGCGCCACCGAGCGCGAGTACACCGCGGAGGAGCGCGAGGCCCTCGGCGATACCGCCATCGCCGCCATAGGCGACACCACCTGCGACATCCACCTGAACAACAACGCCCACTGGCGCAACGTCCCAACAGCCGTATGGAACTACAAACTAGGCGGCTACCAAGTCCTGAAAAAGTGGCTATCCTACCGAGAAACCAAGGTACTAAACCGCCCCCTAACCACCGAGGAGGCGCAGCACTTCACCAACACGGCGCGGCGAGTGGCGGCGATGCTAGGGTTGATGGGGGGTGGTTGACGGAGGATTAGACTAAAAATCCCTTGGCATTTCAGCCAAGGGATTTGTCTTGTGTCGCTCCGCAATTATTCCTAATTAGAATTCTGCTGCTTTTGCTTTCGCCGTTTTCGACGTGGATTGCTATACGGCTTGATCTCCGAATCGGTTTGATATTCACCTACTTCCAGAATCACCCGGTAGACCGCGAAATCTTCTTGTCCTTCGTTGATTTTACGCATTTCCCGTATCCACGCTGTCAAACGGGTTTCTACTATCTCGGTTCCACCATTACTGCGCAGTGTTTTCATGGGTGCAACCCATATCGCATCAGTGTAGAACAAATACTCTTCCAATTCACTATGCCGCGGGTTTCGCTCTATTTCAATGATAGCTAACGGACGGCGTTTATTGGTTCGTGCTAACCAACTTGAATTGCCAGCTTGATTCATCAGTTCTTTATCAGGGGGTGAGTATCGTTGAATTGTTCCGATCGACACAGGTATTATTCCGTCTGCATACAACTCCAAAACACTTCGTTCATTCATCACTTCAACCATATCTTCATCTTCTCCTGCACCATTCCTATCAGTCGCTTGGTTCCTTTACCTTATCAGAAGAAACTAACGTTTACAATCCAATTCCGCCAGAGCCGCGTCAAATTCATCCTCCTCGGCCTCGCTCCAGGAGCCTATCAGGTGGTTCAGCGAATCCCCGACGGTATCGGCCCGGCCCGCCTTTCCTGCCGCGCCCCTTGCGCCGTCCTGCTGCCCGCCGTCATCATTCGCCATCGTCTCCGCTCCCGGCCAAGTTTGCGCTCGAGTATAGCACGGCCCGCCGTGGCCTCAATTTTGTCTGAATCAGGATTCACCGGATTAAAGGATGAACAGGATTGGGAACATCCTGTAAATCCCAAAATCCTGAAAATCCTGATTCAGACAATGGCTTTGCAACCGCCCTGCGGGCGCTGGTTGACGGCATTTCCGGCCCTTACTATCATCTAGGCAGGTCAAGCCCTGTGACGACGATTCCGTAGACCCGGATGCGTAGATTGAACCACGCCGTGATGTTCACGAGCTCAGTTGAGATTGAAGGCGGAACTGCCGAACATGCTCCAAAGATTCCGTGGGCCGGACGGACGCGCCCGCCTGGTTGAAGCATTGGAGATTCAGCCAATCGTGAACGGGGATACTGCCATAGCGGAAGCAATCTCCGGGCGCGTTGAGGTGGAATCATTCGGGCCGGGTTCCGGCATCATAGAGGAATCGGCGCCCGGCAACGACCTGTACTTCATCCTGGCGGGCGTGGTTTCCGTTCTGATTCCTTCAACTAGGCTCTTGCGCTTGACCCGTGCCTGAAAGACATCGGAGGCATCCTCTGAAGGCGTTGGCTGCGCTTCAAAACCGGGTGCGTATTGGGGGACGATTGGAGAGAGACACAGGGGGTGAAGCCCGCGCCGTGCGCATTCGGAAAATACGGGAATCCGAGTGCGGACTGACTGTTTCCTCTGCTCTCAAGGCCTACAGGGGAGGGGCTATCAGGCAATCCCTATTAGCCATAGCTGAAAACCTGGAATCCGGGTGCAGCTCGGTAACCGGGCCTGGCCCCGGATTTGCCGATGTCATAAGGGTAGTGATGCTCTACGGCCTGCCGTGTCTTATCAGAGTAATCGCCGTTCCAGTGTCAAGGATTCGGGTTTGACCCAAACGCCCGCCGCTCCGCGGCAGCGAACCCCCACCAAGCGAGCAGCCAGCCGCTACAGAACTAGGCCACATTACCGATTGTTCCTGTGTCCTCCCATGGCGAGGAATTACCGGGTTCATTCCTGATTTAGAGGCGGCGGCCAGGATTTCATTGGAGCTATGGGATTTACACGGCAGCAGGCACTCCAATCCGACGCCTTCTATCAGGGCGCAACTCTTGTGGGCAGTGGCTACCATGCCTCCGCTGCCTGCAAACTGGCCGGCATTACGCAGGAGCCCGTCGCCTAGCCTAGATGAGTATGTTCATGCCCTTTTTTTCGGAGTAATGCCCTAGCACTCAATCAAGTTAGGAAATGATAGGATATAGGCGATGGAGTTTGGTTCGGGCGTTCTGGATGCTGAAGCGCCAAGTGAGGCGGGCTTGAGCTTGGTATCGCTCCAACTCCAGAGCGCCAATCCCCCGGCAGAGCGCATCCCCGTCCGGGATCCGCTGCCTGAGACAATTGCGGGAGAAGATGCTGAATTCGATCTCCGCCATATTCAGCCAACCGCCATGCTTGGGCGTGCAGTGAAAATCCAGACGCCGGGCAATCCGGCGGGCCTCTCCCGGCGGAAAGCTCTGATACAGCGAGGCCTTGCGGCGGGTATTGAGGTTGTCCAGCACAACTCGTATCACCGGCGCATCAGGGTAAGCCTCGTCTGCCAGCCAGCGCATCTGTTGGGCGAAGCCCTGGGCGGTGCGCCGCTCCGTTACCGCCACATGCCGTCAGCCCGCCAATGGCTCGCAGAAGAGGAACAAGTTGCGGGTGCCCTCCCTCCGGTACTCGTAATCCTCCCGCCTGGATTTCCCGGGCTCCGCCGGAAGGGGCAACACGGACGTCGGCCAGCAACTGGGTGGAGGTCTCGTCGAAACAGACCACTGGCCTCTGAGGGTCGTAAGGTTCGGTGTACAGGTCCAGGACATCCTCCATATGGGCCACGAACCCGGCGCTCACCTCGGGAATGCACTACTGTTTCTTCTGCCACGGCTTGATTGCGTTTTTTTCAAGTGCAGGCGCACCGTCCGTACGACAGGGACTCCACCACCCCCAGCTCAACCATCCGGTCCGCCAGCAGGCGCAGGTTCCAGTGGCCGTGGCCCTCCGGGGCCGGGCTACAGGCCAAGGCAATCAGGTGGCCCTCGGCCCGGTCATCTATCTTGCGGTACCGGCGGGCCTGTACCCGGTCCTTGAGCACCCCGTCCAACCCGCCCCCGGCGAAGCTCCGCTTGACGTTGAACACCGTGCCCTGGGACACGTCCAAAGCCTGGGCCACCCTAGCGCCGGCCAGCCCCCGCCGGTCTTGAGCAGGATGCGGGCCCGGTTGATAACCCCAGCGGAACCCTTGCCCGCCTGGACCATGCGCTCCAGTTAGTTGCGCTCCTCCGGCGTCAGCCGGACAGCGAATTTCTCCCTGACCACACCATCACCTCGCAACAACACGTACTGCCAGCACATTAGCACAGCCAGCCAATCACCGGCTGCAACTCCAAGACCAAGTTTGATTGAGTACTAGCTGTAGTCTTGGGCACCATGCTGTGGAGTGGACTTTGACTAACCTGCATCAGTCAGAGCTTCCGGCAGATGGGCATATATTTTCCGGTTCCGCCAGCACTCTTCGGCTCTGCTCAGGAGGGAGTCACCGGATGTTCCTCTAATGTCCGTAGTCCGAGAGGAGTACCCCCCACCAATTCTGAAATACAGCGGTTCGGGTTTGGAAGCTCGCTGGCACGGCAGTAACCAGTCGCACCTCCTGCATTGCACCTGCCTGTACGCAGACCAACCAAGGACGTTTCCACCGAACGCTTCCTCCGGACTTCAACTGCTACAAAGGCGCTGGCTCTTTAGAGAGTGTTTCCAAAGTCTTGGAGTTTGTCATAAACTGCCTGGATGAATCGCAAGCCATATCCCTCCGGCCTGAACAACGAACAATGGGATATCCTGTTTCCGCTGCTTCCGCTGGCCAAACCCGGAGGACGGCCCCGCACTGTGGACCTGCGGGAGGTGGTCAACGGCATCTTGTACGTGTTGCGCTCCGGCTGTCCTTGGCGGATGGTCCCCCATGATCTGCCTCCCTGGCAGACCTTGTACAAGTACTTCCGCCGCTGGTCTGAGGATGGCGCCTGAGAACGGATCCATGAGACGTTGCGTCCCATGGTGCGGGAGGCCGAGGGCAGTGACACGGCGCCCAGCGCGGCCATCATTGACAGCCAGAGCGTAAAAACCACGGAAAAAGGGGGCCCGAGGCTACGATGCCGGCAAGAGGGTCTCCGGGAGGAAGCGGCATATCGTGGTAGACACTTTGGGACTGCTGCTGGCCGTGGCGGCGCACCCGGCTAACATCCAGGACCGGGATGGAGCCAGGCTGGTCATCAGCAAGCTGGCTGGCAGGTTTCCCCGGCTGAGCCTGATATGGGCCGACGGCGGATACGCCGGAAAGCTGATTGGGTGGGTAGCGGCGTTGACGGGCTGGACACTGGAGATAGTGAAGCGCCCTAGGGGACACGGCTTTGAGGTGTTGCCCTGGAGATGGGTGGTGGAGCGAACTCTGGCTTGGCTGGGCCGGTGCCGCCAGTTGAGCAAGGACTGCGAAGCCTTGCCTGAATCAACTGAATCCTGGGTGTACATAGCTATGACCCATCTCTTGCTCCGGCGTTTGGCACCCACTTAAATTACATTGGAAACACCCTCTCAGAGGCATCGATGACGTCAATGTAATTCTCAAGCATGTGTCGATATTGTTGGCAGTTGTCGGGAATCAGATTAGCCCTTTGCCCAGCAGCCACAGAGCGATGGAGCCCGCCAGCATTGCCGGGGCTCTTGCTGTACCCCTTGGTGCTCTGCACCAGCCGGTTCAGGCCACCCCGCAACCGCGAATGCAACCCCTCGTTCCAGTTCATCGGGCCACCCTTCGCCACCTCGTGCCGGCGCGGGGCAGCCATTCATACGCCTCATGACCGTCACTGCAATACCGCTCCACCTCCGGCAGCACCTCATACAGCATCAGAAAAGCGGTCTCCCACCTCGAAGTCCGCCCGGCGGTTCCCGTCCTGCTCCTCCCACACCGCCGTCCAAATCCATGCGGACTGCCACTTCTCCCCCGCCGGACCCCACGTAAATCCACATTTCATCCAGAACCACCACCCGGACCATCTCCCTAGCCCGCATACGCCCCAGCAACGACAGCAGGATCAGTGACTGGAGGGCTTTTTTTGACCCAGATGTACACCTTGAGCAGCGGTGTCTCCAGCACCCGGCTGATGGCCCGCAGGCTACTGCCCTCGCAATACATGGCGATGGCTTAGACCTTTACTGCCCCGGAGCGTAAGACACGGTTGCCTCAGGAGTGAAGTGGTAGCGGCAGTCGCCGCAGCGGTAGGCCTGCCTTGGGATTGCCCGTATTTGGGCAGCCCCCTGAGCTTGCCAAAGGGTGGAGCCGCAATGGGGACAGCGCAAGAGGACACCTCCGTAGCCTGGCATTTGCCCCGTTTTTACATAACCAACAACTGCCAACAACACCCATGTGTCAGCCCTGCTGATATTGTTGTACTACAGCAGTATAATACCTGAAAGATGCCTCAAGGAGGATCCCACCGGATAGACAAGGTGATTGTACGCCTTCAGCTATGCACCCTGGAGGGCCGATGGACAAACGAGACCCATGAATATTCTCAAACAGCGTATGGACCCGTCCGACGAGCGCGAGTTCCATGAAGAAAGCCCTTGTCTCAGAAAATTATGGTCCGCTCGAAGGGCTACATAGGAGTGCACACCCACGGGCACACCTACGGGAGTCGGGTATTCCCAACACGCGCTGGTTATGTAAAATTGAGTCGCCTACACGATTGCATGGGGTGAAAGCATGGCCCACGCCCGCACCTATCGCCACGATTTGCGCTGTCCCCACTGTAGCTCCAACTGGACCCCCAAGGACGGCCACTCCAGGGGCAAGCAGACTTACCGTTGCCGGGACTGCCATCACCGCTTCACTCCAGCGGGCAACCGCCATTACTACCCCCAGACCGTCAAAGACCAAGCCCTGGACATGTACGGCGAGGGTTCCAGCCTCGCGGCCATCGGCCGCGTTATGGGAATCCTGCCGGAGACCGTCTATTCCTGGGTCAAAAAAAGCCCGCCAGGCCAGGGAGTTGATGCTTCGGGAGGCGCGCCGCCGGAAGCAGCGGCAGAAACCAGCCAGGGTCATCGCCTTTGACGAGATGTGGAGCTACGTGAAGGCCCGGAGGAAGGGGAAACGGCGGGAGGTGTGGGTCTGGACGGCGGTGGTGGAGGAAGCGGACGTCAGCCGGTGGGTGGACTTTCAGGTGGGAGACCGCAGTGAGAGGACCTTTCTGAAGCTGTACCAGCGTCTGCCGGAGGCGGAGCGCTACCGCAGCGACCATTATCAGGTGTACCAATGGCTGCCCCAGAACCGGCACGTGGCGGGGAAAGGCGGGGAGGTGAACTGGAACGAGGGGCTGCATTCCCGGTTCCGCGACCGTCTGAAGCGGTTACAGCGCAAGACCAAGGGGTACACCAAGAGGGTGGCCCTGTTGCGGGACTCGCTAGCCTTGGTCTGCTTGCAGCTGGGCTTATTCTAATACCAGCGCGTGTTGGGGATACCGGGAGTCGAGGACTTTCCGGTCCGTAGGTTCAAACACGATTAGTATAATAGGTGGCTAGGAGTCCGTAGATACGGGATTTGTACGTGAGGCTGTAGATGGAGGGTGAAATGACAAAGCAGGATACCTCCTGCCTGTCCCAACCGCTGACGCACCGCAACGCGGCTGGCGAAGTCTACCAGCGTCTGGCGGTTGTGGACAGGCAGATCAATGAGGCTCTCGGATTACGCCAGGTAGAGCTCCGAAGCCGTCTAGAAGTTCGTGACGAAGACTCGCCCTCCTTTCTTAAGGAAGAAGCGTTGGTATATCTGGTCCGGCACTATCACAGGGCAGGAGATCGACAATTCGTTAACGACCTGTCTGAGTGCCTACTGAAACGCTGTGCGACGTGGATTGACGGTAAGTTGAGAGGCTTGAGAACGGACCTGAGGGAAGATGGACACTCGGGAGTAGTCGCAGAGGTGTTCGGCAGATTACTGGACCTAGACAGCGACCGCGGAGACTTCCTTCAAGTCCGCTTCTGGGTGGCCATCGAAAGAATCACAGTGGATGTCTTTCGGAAGCAGGTCTCTCAGTTCGATACTGAGTCCAGCGGTGACTACGACCAAGCTACCATCGACGACCTGACTCAGCGGGGTGCCGTTGTGGTGCCGACTACGTCCGCTGGTCGCCCTATCGAATCGGAGGCGATCGACAACGTGTTGATCGAAGCATCGCTGCATCAGCTGGAGGAGCCAATCCGGTCTGCATACCTACTCCGCCACCACAAGGACTGGCCAATCGAAGACAAGGACCCAGATGTACAGACGATTAGCCGGCACTTTGGCAAAACGCCTCGAACGATCAGAAATTGGCTGTCCAAGGCCGATGAGATTCTGGAGGTATGGCGAGGAGAACAGAGATGAACAAACCAATGGACCAGGAGATGCTGGAGGACATACTCGACGCCTACGTGGCGTCCGGGGGCGGCCCGAATAGCTCGCTTGAAGAATGGACTCGTCGGTACCCGGAATTTGAGCGAGAGATAGTAGAGTTCGCAGCCAGTTGGAGCCTGATGACATGGTTGCCCTCCGCTCCCAACACGGAGGAAGTCACCGAGGAAACGCTGGTGTTACGAGGAATGAGCGTTGTCCAGAACATTCTACACAGGCAATTGTCGGAGTCTGCCTCAGATCTCGTAGCGCCTTTCGAGAGTCTGATAGTAGGAGGGCAAGAAAGAGGTTTTGATCCTCGCCGGTTGGCTTATGCTGTTGGATTGGGGGACAGCCTCCTCAGAAAGCTCGACCGCCGTTTGATCGCCTACACCACAATCCCACAAGAGCTGATTCATCGCCTCGCCCAGGTCATGCAAAGCGAGGCTACGGGCATCACGGCCTACCTACAGCAGGACCCGATATTGGCGGCTGGGACCGAGCATCGCTCTGAGCAAGCGCCGAAGCTCATGGCGCAGGAGGACTTCTTCGACGCTGTCCGCTCAGACCCAACAATTGGCCGCGACCACGCTGAACACTGGTATGCCCTTGAACGGTCTATGGGGGAAACGTGAGCCACTGGGACGAGATAAGGAGACGGGCAAGGACGCGGCGCGCCGCGGCGCTTCGAGAGGCTGGGGGAGACCCTTCAGCTGAATCATTGCTTGCTGCGGCCGAACGGCTGACTGGATTCGAACGAATCGGCCTGCCGGCCGGTGACTCGTTACTGGACGGTGCCGACGCGACGCTCGACCACGGCATGAAGAGGGTTTGGTTCAACCGTGAAGTCGAACCTAGACTGGCTCTCTTCTATCAAGCTCACGAGTATGCCCACTTGTGGTTGCACCCTGAACGAGAGTACCAGCCAGAGTTCAACTTGGACCCCGAGGCCGTTGAGGAACCCTTGCCGGTTGGACTGAATCGAGTAGAGGGATATGGGCCGGAGGAACTAAGGGAGCGTGAGGCGAATGTCTTTGCAAGGGAATTCCTGCTGCCGACCGACGTCCTGCGTGGCTGGTACGAGGCTGATAAAGTCAGCGCGAGCGACACCGCAGAGAAACTGGGACTTCCACAGGCGCTAGTTCTACAGCAGATGGCACGGGCGCTGCTTACGCCAGAAATCTCCTCGCCTGACATATCACTTGGCGAAACGAACGAACGCCCAATGGACCCCAGCCAGCAGGAGGCCGCCCATGTCCGACGGGGGCCATTGCTCCTGGAGGCGGGTCCAGGGACTGGCAAGACCCGCACCTTAGTGGGCCGGATCGTTTATCTCCTTGAACAAGGGGTGCCGCCAACAGCGATCCTCGTATTGACGTTCTCGAACCGTGCAGCTGAAGAGATGAGATTACGTGTGGCCGAGGCCAAACCGGAAGATGCATCCCGAATCTGGATCGGAACCTTTCATGCCTTCGGTCTGGAGTTACTGCGCAGGTACGGTGCCCACCTAGGACTCCCAGCCCGGGTAAGCGTACTAGACCCGTCTGACTCAATAGCTCTTCTGGAGGGGATGCTCTCTGACTTGAGGCTGGACCACTATCAGAACTTGTACGATCCCGCGTTCTACCTGCGTGACATCATGGCCGCAATTTCACGGGCGAAAGACGAGTTGGTGGGGCCAGAGAAATATGCTGCACTTGGCGAGAAAATGCTTGCTCAGGCTGCCACGTCTGACGAGATGGAGGCGGCAGAGAAAGCTGTGGAGGTTGCGCGGGTCTACAAGGCTTATCAGGATGCCCTTGACCGAGAGCATCTACTCGACTTCGGAGACCTCATCTACAAATCAGTGTCGCTACTCAGGACGGGCGTCGATGTGCGGGACACGCTGCGGGGCACCTATCGTCATGTTCTGGTCGATGAATACCAAGATGTGAACCGTGCCAGCGGGCTCCTCCTAAAGGAATTGGTGGGGGCGGGGGCGGGTCTGTGGGTGGTTGGAGACACACATCAGGCGATTTATCGGTTCCGCGGCGCCGCTCCGGCCAACATGCGGCGATTTGGGGAGGACTTCCCAGGGGCAAAGATAAAGTCTCTTAGATATAACTACAGGTCCCAACCAGCTATTGTGGATGTCTTCGCCGGGCTGGCACCCAACATGCGTGCGAGCCGAGGTGGACCGATTTTCGTCCCTTGGGAGCCGAAGCGCCCGGATTCGGGTGGGCGGGTCTTGATGGAGGTTGCCGACGACCTCGCTGCTGAGGCGGACGGAATGGCTAAGGAGATTGAGCGTCAACGAGCCTACGGTATTCCTTACAGCCAGCAAGCTATTCTATGTCGTTCACATACCAACCTTGGAAGAGTCGCTGCCCAGCTCGAAGACTTGGGCGTACCGGTACTTTATTTGGGTGACCTATTCGAGCGTGCAGAAGTTCGGGACATGCTGTCCCTCTTGTCCCTCGCCTGCGAACCTGATGGGCGCGGGCTAGTGCGGGTGGCGCGATTTCCCGAGTACGACGTCCTGCTCGATGATGTTCTCGCGCTCCTCGAACTGGCAAAGGAACGGAACGTCCCCTTCCCGGACGCCTTGGCTCTAGCTGCGACGGCAGCGACCATCTCGCCAAAGGGTAGAGAAGGTCTCGCTCTTCTGGGACGCCATCTGGATGGGATGAGGTATGTCAGACCCTGGACGGTGCTCACCTATTACCTGTTCGAGAGAAGCCGCTATCTGGACACCCTCTTGGGCGATACGTCCGTGGCGGGGCAGCAACGCCTGCTGGCACTGTATCAATTCCTCCAGTTCGTCCACGAACAGCGACCGGCTGCTCCTGGGGAGGCGACTGACGCCAAGCTCCGTCTCTTGCGATACGTGCGCCGACTTGAGATATACGGAGACGAGAAGCAACTCCGGCAACTGCCGACCTGGGCAGACGACATCGATGCAGTGCGACTCTTGACTGTGCATGCGAGCAAGGGACTGGAGTTTCAGGCCGTCTACTTGCCGTTTCTAGGCAGAGGTCTGTTCCCGGCCCGACGTCAGGCACAGCCCTGTCCTCCTCCCGAGGGTATGATCGTATCCGCCATTGATGACCATGACGAAGAAGAGGAGTGCCTCTTCTTCGTCGGGCTATCCCGCGCGAGAGATTTCCTGTGCCTTTCGCGAGCTCGCAGGTACGGAGCGCAGAACAGCCATAAGTCAGATCTGCTCGACAGAATTGCAGGCCTGTTGCCCAGCGCTCCGTCCGGCCCCGTCACTTGGGCATCCGCGACCACTGCTCCGGTCTTCGTAGCAGACCCCGCGCCGGCAAGCGAGCCCTTCGCCGCTGAAGATCTGGATGTCTACATCCGTTGCCCACGTCAGTACTTCTACGAGAGCGTCCTCGGGTTGAATCGGAGACGCGAGGATTCCAGGTACGTAGAGTTTCACCGCTGTGTCTATCGTGTGTTGCGCTGGATGGCGGAGGAACGCGCCTCTGGAAATCCTGTAGATGAAACGGCCTCGCTCGCTTACCTGGCAGAAGTCTGGCAGGAGCAAGGGCCGGAAGAACACCCGTACAAGGAGTTGTATCGTGCCTCGGCCGTTGACCTGGTGGAGATGGCTGCGAGGCGCCCATACACGTCTCAAGGGTCCGCAACAAGGCCAACGTGGGAGGTGTCAGTTCCGCTTGGTCTGATTCGATTCACTCCCGATCACGTCGAGGTGCTCAGCGATGGCTCCGAGGTCGTTGAACGTCTCCGCACGGGTCGTCCGACGAAGAGCGAGGTCGGAAAGGACATCTATGCTCTGTACGTGACGGCGGCCCAGGAGGCTGAGCCACGCGTTCGACGGCGCGTACAGGTGCGTTACCTGTCGGCCGATCAGGTAGACCCGGTCGGCCTAAATCCTGGACCCATCAACACTCGCCTGAACCATTACAACGAGGCCATCAAAGGTATCCTGCGCGACGATTTCTCACCCCAGCCTACCGACCGCATCTGTCCCCGCTGTCCTCACTACTTCGTCTGTCCTGTGGGCGAGGACGAGTAAACGTCACTGCTGCCGACGCGGCCATTTCCGGTCTGTCCCTTCTTCTCCGATTGTCCTAGTAGGGCATCAAACAACGCCCACTCCAGAGAGTCCCACCGCTGTGGGAGAAAGGACAGTCGAATGACTCAGCTCAATGCGCCGGACCAGATTGAGATCTTCATCCAGGGAGAGGGAATCCCGAAGATCACCCTTGTGAAACTCGGCCCGAAGGACATGGTGGCGGATATCGTCAAGATAGCCTGCGAACATGGCCTGAGCGCGCCTGAGGACGCAGAGGTGTGCGTCTTCATCGAGAACACCGACATCACCCTGGAACTGGACGTGAAGATCGATGAGGCCGGCCTCACTCCCCGCAGCCGGGTGCACATACACCGCTGCAAGAGCGTCAAGGTCACGGTCAACTACAACCATGACCAGAAGAAGGGGTTCTTCGCCCCATCGGCGACGGTTGACCGGGTGAAGGAATGGGCGACCGGGAAGGACCAGTACAACCTGTCGCCCGTTGACGCCGCGGAGCATGTGCTCAAGGTGTGCAACTCAGGCGACCAGCCTGACGAAGAGGTGCATATCGGCACGCTCGTGAAGTTCCCAGACGGGACCCTCTGCTTTGACCTGGTTGCCAAGCAGCGGGTAGAGGGTTAGGGCTTGTCCGCGCAGACAATGGGAGTGGACGAGCAGGTGTTCCGGGCCCACCTCGAAGCCGGACCGTTCCAGAGTGGCTTCGACCGCGGCCGGTGGCGCCTGCTCTCCATAGATTGGCCGCATTCCATAATCGCAGTTCATGCGGCGGAGAGAGAGGGGGGGCCGTTCGAATATGCGCTGCGATTCGAGTGCATAGACTACCCTAAATCGCCCCCAACAGCTCAGCCGTGGGATCCTGACGGAAACGTTCCGCTGCCGCCAGACCGCTGGCCTAGCGGAAGCAATCGGGTATCCCGATCCTTTAGACCTGACTGGAAGGATGGGCAGTGCCTTTATCTGCCTTGTGACCGCCTTTCCATCGAGGGCCACGACGGGTGGCGAACCCAGTACCCCTCGATGATTTGGTCGCCGACAAGCGATATCACACATTACTTGAGGATCGTCCATGACCTTCTTAATTCGAGCGACTATTCGGGCCCTCGCGGCGCCTAAGCACCGGCTGAGTTGCCCCAGGAATGTATGGCGTGAAGGACTCGCTGAGATTGCATGCCGTGGAGGGGGACACCGCGAGAGTGGAGCGTTTCTGCTCGGCTATGGGGATGGACTAGGTGGCCGTGTGGCGAGATTCGCGTACTACGACGACTTCGACCCCGCCTGCCTTGACTCTGGCATTGTGGTCTTCGATGGAGCAGGTTTCGGACCACTGTGGCAGCTCTGCCGGGAGACCGGTCTGAAGGTGCTCGCTGACTTGCACACGCACGGTGGACACGGACCAGCCAGGCAGAGCCCGCTTGACAGGGACAACCCGATGATCGTGCAGGCTTGGTCACGTGGCGCTGATCGTGCCGAACTTTGCGATTTACTTCAGGATGAGGGATGTGGGGGTCTACGAGTATCTCGGCAGTCACAGGTGGTGCGATCACAGCGCAGTCGGCTTGGGACGCTTCTTCTATACAGGAGTATGGGCATGACAAGACACGCGGTCGTCGGACCGGATGAGTTACACAGACACCTCAAGCTGGCCCTCGATACGGGAGAGGCGGCAAGCCTTGAAGAGGCACAGCGCCTTTTCGACAGCTATCGACTCGGCATCGTGGCTGGGGGTAGTGTCGCCCACTCGCCAACGATGCAGGCAGCCGTGCTGACGGCGGTAAACACAGGCCGGCGCAGCTTTCTGGGTGGAGTGAGTGTCGAGGGTACTCTCGATGTGCCTCTTCTGGTGCCTTGGGGACCTTGCCGCACACTGCGGGAAGCCGTTGTAGATCTAGGAGGGGTCATCGCTGACTGCGCTCCTGGCTTTCCGCGCATCGTGATGGGGGGCAAGTCCCCGCCGCCTACGGATGCCGAGTTCGCTGTACGCGCGACGTTTGATGGCTGGTGCGGGGGCGTTGCACCTCTGGATCAAGGCCTTCAACTCCCGGAGAGGCAAGAGTTCATTCCGGCTGGTGTGCTCGCTGGAGCTCTTGGGGTTTCAGAGGCATTCCAGTTCGTGCGCGGTGATAACGCCCTGGCGGGGCGACGAGATGTTGTGCTGTCGCTGTGGCAGCCGGATAAGGCCATCAACTGGCTAGACGCTGGTGAGCCAGGACCCACACTAGAACGACTGCCGGCAAGTGCCTGGATTATTGGGCTCGGCCACCTGGGCCAGGCTTTCCTTTGGACACTCGGCCTCCTGCCTTATGCTTCCTCTGAGGATGTCAGCCTCGTACTCCAGGATTACGATGAGCTTGTCGAGGCCAATGACAGCACCTCGCTCCTCACAACGCGTGCACTCCTGGGGGCGAAAAAGACGCGGGCGATGGCGGCCTGGTGTGAGTTGCGCGGGTTCCGCACTTCCATAGTGGAGCGGAGATTCGCGGGCGACTTTAGGGTCGCTGGAGACGAGCCACGTGTTGCCCTGTGTGGTGTTGACAATGCTCTAGCCCGAGCGGACCTCGAAGATGTTGGGTTCGGCCGCATCATTGAAGCTGGCCTCGGTGCCGGCGCCCAGGAATACCTCGCATTTCAGACCCACACGTTCCCGGCCGGCCGATCCGCAAAGCATCGTTGGGGGACGGAAGGACACCGGCCCACTGCGGAGACCGTGGCCGAGAATCCGGCCTACCTCGCACTAGCTCAAGACGGGGTCGACGATTGTGGAATCATCACGTTGGCTGGCCGCACCGTTGGTGCGTCATTTGTAGGCGCAGTCACGGCGGCAGTGGTTATCGCCGAGCTCATAAGGCTGGGATTGGGCGGACCTCGCTACGAGGTCGTGGATGGGAGCCTACGCTCTCTTGAACTGCGCCAGGCGGTGGTGTGTAGTGATGGTGCGCCATTCAACCCGGGCACGACCGCCGCATCGCTGGAGGCAATCTGATTCTCCGGCCGTGATGAATCGGACCAACACCATTCGGTAGACCGTGGAGTAGACCGAGGGCAAGAACTCATGGCTTATCTTCGGCTTGGACTAGGCTCCCTAGTATTCCTTGTGGTCGCAGTTGTAGTACTCAACTTGGAAGTGGGTACCGAGACTGTAGTCCAGGCTTACTACACGTACGAACCTCTTAAGTACGAGGAAACATTCTTAAGGGAAGGAACGGCGAGTAAGTGGCAGTGGGGGTGGCCGCCGCGAGTAACGGTTCCGCAAGTCCAATACGGGCTCAAAAACTTAGACTCTGTAGAAGGAGAGTTTCTTGTAAGTGTCTCCTTCGGCAATGGCGTTGATCGCAAGAGTGAGAACAAGGGCGTAGCTCTGTCACCGGGTCAAGAGGAAACGGTGTTTGTCAACTCACCCATTCGAGGGCCACAGTCCTTCAGTGTAGGTGTCACACCGCCATCTAAACGTGTGGAGTGGCTGAGGGAGGTTGAAGTACCGTACAAAGTCTACGAGAAGCTGTGGCAACTGAGGGACATGAGATTCCTGTCACGAGCCAGGTAGATGGATTGCCATTGCCCAGTTAACGGATGCCCTTGATTTGCCGGCCACGTGCTTGCCGTACTCAGAAAGTGTTTAATAAGTGTCTGGGAGACAGTAGGGAGATGTAGGCCGAAAAGCCATAAACTTGGCCTATGAGCCGAGCAAGTTATCCCATGGATTTAACCGGATGCTGAATGGCAACCCCTAGAGCCGCTGGTCCCGCCGGTCAAGCTGGGTGGATGCCCTGCCAAGTATTCCTGCCGGGAGACGGTCAACGGCATCCGGTATGTTCTGCGCACCGGTTGCGCCTGGCGGCTGCTTCCCCACGACCTGCCGCCGTGGCAATTGGTCTACCACTACTTTTGGGCCTGGCGCCGCGACGGCGCCTGGCAGAGGATTCATGACGCCCTGCTCCCCAAGGTACGGCGTTCCTTGGGCCGCCAGTCCACCCCCAGCGGGGCCATCATCGACAGCCAGTCGGTGAAGACCACGGAAAAAGGGAGGCTCGGAGATATGACGCAGGCAAGAAGGTGAAGGGACGCAAGCGGCACATAGTGGTGGACACCCAGGGTCTGCTGCTGGCCGCAGCAGTGCATCCGGCCGACGTGCAGGACCGGGACGGCGCCAAGCTGGTGTTGCGCAAGCTGATGGGCCGGTTCCCCCGGCTGGAGCGAATCTGGGCCGATGACGCCTATGGCGGCCAACTGGTACGATGGGCCCGTCAGGTTGGCGGCTGGACTTTGGAGTTAGTCCGTCTGCCAGCCCGCCAGCGCACCATTCAAGTGTTGCCCTGGCGCTGGGTAGTGGAGCGCACTTTTGCTTGGCTTGGCAAATGCCGGAGCCGGAGATTGAGCAAAGACTATGACGCGCAGCCGGAAACCACCGAGGCCTGGGTCTACGCCGCCAGGACCGGCCTGATGTTGCGCCGCTTGGCACGAAGCTCACCTCTTTAAGCGCACTCTCAGAGGCTGCCCAGCCACATTTCGAAGACGGGTGCTATCTACCTCGACTTAGACCCAGTGAGTTTGGTGAGAACCAGTTAAGTCACTGAGAGCGAACCCTCATCGATGCGAGAAGAACCTCCGGGGCATGGATGTTGAGGAAGTGGACCGCCCAAATAGGCTCGGACTGGCTTCAAGTGTTTCGGTGCATTGGTCACAAAGTCCCCAGCCACATCTCAAAAACAGTTCCGCCTATCGTCAAAATAGGCCCGCCTACGTGGGATCGAACCAGCACCCTAAGGCTGCCTGTTGTAGTCCTGCCGTAGAAGCGGTTCATTGCATCGGATCGAACAGTGCCTGTCGCCGTTCTCAACCATTCTTGGATGGCGATACAGTGTGAGTATTGAGTACGGTTAGACCAACGCCCTCGGCCTTGAGCGTGGTGCTTCGATATCGAGCCAGCACTGCTGTCCCAGGTCTGGGACCTACATTAGGACGATGCCAGAGTATCCGAAATCCCTGAGTTGGAAAGGCTTGAAGCATATCCATCTCTGGATTCCACCAGTACAGTAACGGAAGGAAATCGTAAGAGGGTGTTTCCAAAGGTCATTCAGGCGGGTGCTAATTGCCGGAGCATGAGATGGGTCATCGCTATGTACACCCAGGACTCGGTTGTTTCAGGCAGAGCCTCATAGTCTTTGCTCAGCCGCCGGCAACGGCCCAGCCAAGCCAGTGTTTTCTCCTCCACCCAACGCCGGGGCAGCACCTCAAAGGTACGGCTGTCCCTGGGATGCTGCACAATCTTCAGCACCCAGCCCGACAGGGATGCCACCCAGTCCGCCAACTGCCCTAGGTAGCCGCCGTCAGCCTAGATAGGCTCCAAGCGGGGAAACCGTCCCAGCAATTTACTGATGACTGGCTTGGCTCCGTCCCGGTTGGAGGCTATCAGACTGATGAGGAACCGCTTGCCGTAGGCGCGAAGACTGTGGTCAAAAACCTGCTTGACGGCCATTCATCCAGTGGCGCCTGAGAGAAAAAGCCGTCGTTTTGCATCCGGTTTCAGCGAAAAATGCTGGGGTGGTGGGCCTGGATGGACTCGAACCATCGACCTCGGTCTTATCGGAAATGCCAATTCCAATCTGCCGATTCTGCTACTCCCTTGACTCGCCAACCACCGGTAAGTTCAGCCGCATCAAGGAATTGGAACGGCACCGTAGTTGACCTCACCCTTATGTGGTGCCGGGGACTCCAGAGGCCCGATTGAGATGACCTGGCCTCCACCAGGAACGTCCATATCGTTGGACTCTCGCTGTGTCAGTAGCCACTCGTCGACGTCCTTTAGATAGTGGGAGTCCGCCGTTTCTGCCACGTAGTTCGCCCAATGCCGCATCAGCCCGATGCGCGGCTTGAACAAGTCCGTTCTCCTGTAGGCCCGGCGGGTCTTGCTCTTTTCCTCATGGGCCAGCGCCTTGTCAGCAGCCTCCGATAACTCCGGCCACTGTTCGTCGGCCCAGTCCGTGAAGGAACTCCGGAACCCATGGGGAACAGCAGGGATACCGAGCCGGCGCAACAACACGGTGAATGTCATATCCGACATCGCCTTCCCGCCCGGAATAGCCGGGAAAACCAGTCCGTCAGGCCCTGCCAGCCCATAGGCTTCCGTCAGTACCTCCATGGCCCTGTCGGACAGGGGCACACGGTGCACCCTTTTGGCCTTCATCTTGACGGCGGGTATCTCCCAAGTCTGTCTATGCCAGAGGATTTCTCCCCAGTCCGCATGGCGAACTTCCCCCGAGCGAGCTGCAGTGAGCACCAGGAATTCGAAGGCCAGCTTGGTCAGCAGGTTGGCGGTGATTCCCGCACCAGTCCGACCGCCCAGCCCACCCGCTCATACGGCAGGGCCGGGAAGTGCGCCTCCTCACGCCGAAAACTTGGCAGGGCCGTCAGCAGGCCCTTACCCACCGGGTTGTACCGCTGATAGCCGTGTTGCACCGCCCAATCCATCACGGCTCCGATGCGCTGCTTTACCCTCGTAGCGGTTTCGTACTTAACCGTCCAGATAGGTTCGAGCACGGCCAGCACATCCGACGGCTCTATTTCATCAACGGCCTTCTTTCCTATCAACGGGAAGGCGTAGGTCTCCAAAGTAGATTTCCACTGGGCTGCGTGTTTGGGGTTGCTCCACATGGGCCGGCGCAGTTCTATAACACGGGCAGCGGCCTCAGCAAAGGTGGGTACTGACGGGGTGGGATTGCGGGCGGACTCCTTGGCCTCCCGCTTCTCGGCGAGGGGGTCTCGTCCTTCGGCGACGGCGGAGCGGTTACCGGACGCCAAAGAACGCGCCTGGGCCAGGCTGACGGCGGGATAGGATCCCAGACCGACATCGCACCGCTTTTCGTTGATGACGATTCGCTGGACCCAGGACTTTGTGCCGGAGGCGGCGACGTTCAGGTAGAGGCCGTCGCCGTCGCCATGTCTGCCGGGCTCGCTGATGGTCTTGACCGATAATGCGCTGAGCTTGCCCATATCCCACCTATTCCCACATTTTTTCCCACACGATGAGTGGGGCGCAGTGGTGTTTTGTGGGGGCAAATTGGGGATGCTCAAGGGGGGTGTATCACCAAGCTGGATACACATGCGAGGTAAATGAGACACGTTGGGGCGTTGTGGGGAAATGAAATGGCGGAGAGGGCGGGATTCGAACCCGCGAGAAGCTTGCGCCCCTACGCGATTTCCAGTCGCGCCCGTTCGTCCACTCCGGCACCTCTCCGCGCGAGGACGATACCATCAATTATAGGTTTGGCTTTGCTCTACCGCAAGTTCGCCCCGGCGCGGTATTCTCAACGTGTGTTGGTATTCCCATGTAGGGGCGCACAGCCGTGCGCCCTGGCTCCGGTCCCAGCGCAATTCTCTCCTGCGCAGACACGGGCGCACGGCTGTGCGCCCCTACGCATAAGGGACAAGGTAGACAATTCGCGTCCAATACCAACACACTTTGAGAATGCCCCGGCCGCTCCCGGGGGTCTTTTAATAGTTCCCTCTCCCTCCGTGGGAGGGTTAGGGTGGGGGCGTCTCCCCGCGATTTCACCCTCACCCCAACCCTCTCCCTCAAGGGAGAAGGAGAAATAAAATGCCCCGGCCGCTCATTGTCTGAATCAGTGGGGGCGGGGGCCGGACGGGGCGGCGTTGCCTACGCCTGGGAACTGTCCCTGAGCAGGGGGCGGATGATCTGCTTGGCCCCCTCAACGTCGTCCGCGTAGTTCTCCTGCGGCACCTGGTCGAGCATACCCATGGAGTGAACCGTGTCCGACACGGATTGATTCATGCCAGCGATTACGATGGTTCGGGATTGCCGGGCCATCGCCACACCGACCATGTCGCCTATCATCACTGCTGCGGAATCGTCCAGGTAGACCGTGCGGGACATATCGAATATGGAGCACTGGTGGCCGCGTATGTCCAGCCGGAGAATGCGGCTGAGTTCGCGGGCGGAGGCGACCGTAACGCGGTCGGGGAACACCACCAGCCCGGTGCGGGCCTGAAACGGGTCGTCGTCATCGTTCCAGTCATCCTTATCCAGCACGGCGCGGTCCAGCAACGGAACGGAGACCACTGCGGCGGCCTCCAAATCCTCCAACTGCCGCGACCCGGCCAGGGCGGCGACAACCAGCCCGATGACGATGGCGGGCGCGAAACCCACGAACAGGACCAGGACGCAGGTGAGGAGCATGACCAGGGCATATCTCCGGGGGATGCGATGCACCCGCCTCACCAGCCGCCAATCGACGATGTTCCAGGCGGTCACTATCAGGATGGCGGCCAGCACGGCGTAGGGGATTCGCTCGGCCACCGGGCCGAGGAACAGGACGGCGGCGAGAATCAGCCCGACCACGGTAAGGCCGGCCACCGGCGACCTGCCGCCGGTCAGAGCGTTGAGAGTAGAGCCGACGGCGATTGACCCGGCCATCCCTCCGGTCATGCCCGCCGCCACGTTGCCCACGCCCTGGGCGACCAGTTCGCGGTTCGGCTTGTGCTGCGAACCTGTGATTGCATCCACGCGGAGGGCCAGCACGAAAGTCTGCATCGAGGCAAGCAGGGCCATGATGAAAGCCGGTTGCGCCGCCCGCAGGAAGAAGTCCGCGGAGATGGCCGAGAGCTGGAGCGGCGGCAGCCCGGACGGAACCTCTCCCACGACCGGAGCATCCCGGAACAGGAATAACCCGGCCAGAATGCCTGCGGCGAGAACGAGGAACGGGGCCGGACACAGTTTGAGGAGCCTCCCGCGCCAGAGAAGCGAAAGGGCAATGCAGGCGATGGTAAGCGTCAGCGCGTCGAGGTTGATGTCCGCCGCCGCGCCAGGCAACGCCGCGAGATTGTCTATGACGGTGCCCGGGGGCGTCGTCCCTCCCATGGCCAGGAATAGCTGCTTGACGATTATCAGAATGCCGAAGGCCAGAAAGAACCCGGAAACCAGAGACATGGGCATGTACGAGGCGTAGCGGCCCAACTTCAGCAGGCCGAAGGCCACCTGGATCAGCCCGGCGAGTATGCCAATGGTGGCCGCTTGGGTGAGGCTGTCGGCATACTCCGCAACCACCACTGCCATGGTGACGGTTACGGAGATGTTGGGGCCGTATACTATCCCCTTGGTGCCCCCGAAAATGGAGGCGAATATGCCCACCGCCACCGCGCCGTACAACCCCGCCACCGGGCCCAGGCCGGACAGGACTCCGTAACCGATGGCGGCTGGCAACACCACCGCCCCGGACGTGATGCCGCCAAGTACATCCCCCCGCAGGTCGTTCAGGCCGTAGTCGACTTTGCGGGGAATACTGACGGACAGCCTTCCAAGTAACACCCGGCTAGAACTCCCAATCAGCGATGATCAATGTGGCCCTGCCTCTCGCGGGCTGCCCGCAGTTGCAGACAACGGGCAATTTTACAGCGCCAAGCGGAGGGCGCATCTGCCCCGCGAGATCGCGCCCCGGCCGGGCAGCCGCTGCCGGGAGAACCGGGACAAATGTGCGGCGGGGTTAGCCCTCTACGATGAACGATATGGTATTGGCCGAGCTGTCGCGGAGTTCCCGCAGCGCCGCGTATTCCGGCTCGGATTGCGGGCCGGCCCACGCGCGGGCCTGCTCGACGGTCGGGAACTCCATCACCACTATGCGGCGATGCGCAGCCGTCTCGCCGTCGCTGGCCTCCGAGACATCACCGCGCATCAGGTGTTTGCCGCCCTTGGCCTCCAGCAGCGGAACGACCTGCGACCGGAATTCGGCGTGACGCTCCTCGTCGGTTACCTCAGTCACATAAAGAACCACATAGGCCGACATAATCTCCCTCCATGAGTCGAGTCTGTTTTACCAATTGGCCGTTAGAAACTATCTCAAAACCACAAGCGAAATTCCGGGATGCACTTGGAGATGACTCCGCCTTACCTTTTCACCCCCACTCTAACCCTCCCCCTCAAGGGGGAGGGGACTTTTGAGATAGTTTCTTAGTCATCTGATGTCACCAGCGCGAAAATAATACCACATCCTCCATTGTGTCCAAATCCGTGCCCAAATCTCCACAAGACCGGATATCCTCAACGTGTGTTGGTGATGGGACATTCAGCTCCGTCACTCCGGCGAAAGCCGCAGTACGGAGACGCCATGGCAACTGATTCATTGACGATATCTGCCGATTTTGGCTACCGGATTCCCGATTTCGCGGGAATGACGAACGTTTTCGCGGGGATGACGGGGAGGATGCGCCTGCCTCGGGGTTCCGCCGTGTAGGGGCGCACAGCCGTGCGCCCTGGCCCCGGTTCCAGACCAATTCTTTCCTGCGCAGATACGGGCGCACGGCTGTGCGCCCCTACGCAGCAGGTACAAGGCAGACAAATCGCGTCCAATAACAACACACGTTTAGAACACCCCGTTTGCCCGAAGGTTGGGCAAGTTGCCAGCGGTGGCTATAATGGGCTGATACCGTAAGGAGCGAAACGCCCTATGACCGCTACCGTGGCTCGGAACCTGATCGAGGCAGCAAGAGAATTCGTCCCGGCGATTGTGGCGAGCCGCGACCGGATGGACCTGGAGTGCCAGCTCCCCCACGACCTGGCCATGGCGATGGCGGACAAGGGCCTGTTCGGGCTGTACGTGCCCAAAGAGTTGGGCGGCCCCGAGACCGACCCGGTTACGGCCTTTCACGTAGTCGAGGAGATTGCGCAGGCCGACGGCTCGGCCGGGTGGTGCATCTTCAACGGCGCAGCCGTCTCATCGGCAGTGGCCCGACTCTCGCCAAAGGCCGCCGGGGAAATATTCGGCGATCCACCGGTGGTGCTCGGCTCGGGCTCGGCCAGGGCGGGCGGCACCGCGAGGCTGGCCGACGGCGGCTACATGGTTTCCGGGCGGTGGAATTTCCTCAGCGGCATCGACCACTCCATCGCGCTTTTCGTGGCCTGCCGGGTGGTGGACGACAACGGCCCGGTGCTGAACGCCGACGGCAGCCAGGTCATGCGCACGGTGGTCCTCCGCGTCGACCAGGGCGAGGTGCTGCATACCTGGACGACCATGGGAATGCGGGGCACCGCCAGCCACGACGCCGAATTTCACGAGGTATTCGTGCCCCACGATCATACCTATACTCGCGGCGACCCGGCCCACTATGAGGGCGCGTTGTACACTCCTCCGCAGTCGGCCATAGTATTCGGCTGGACGCTGTCGGCAGCCAACACGCTGGGTATGGCCCGTGGGGCCATGAACACCTTTGTCGGTCTGGCCACCGATTCGGGATCGACCGACTCGCCGGTGCTGCTGCGTGACCGCCAGCACATCAAGATCGTGGTGGGCGAGTGCGAGGCCATGATCGACAGCGCCCGCCGCTACCTGCTGGACAACGTGAGCGCGATGTGGGAGGAGCAGGTGAACGGCGGCCCGGAGCTGGCGGAGCTGTCCATGCGCACGCGGCTGGCCATCACCCACGCCATCCGCCAGTCCATCGCCGTCGCCGACAAGCTGTTCAGCGCCGCTGGCACCAACTCGATCCACCGCTCCGTGGGCCTGGAACGCTACTTCCGCGACCTGCACGTCCACGGCCAGCACATATCGGGGCTGCCGCTGAATTTCGAGTTCGGCGGAGCCATGCTCATGGGCGGAGCGCCGCCGGTGTCCCTGTATACCTGACAGGGCTTACCCAGTTGAAAGCTATCCCCTCCCCCTCAGGGGGAGGGCTAGGGTGAGGGTGAAAACCTTCAACTGCGTAACTCCTAACCTGAATTCGGGTCATTAGTTATTGAGATATAGCCATTCCAAATTTATCCCTTCCATGTATAATTGCCCATGATTGAGACTGAAAGAGCGTACGGAGGGATTGCGCATGGCAACCTTGCAGCAAGCGACTGCAACCGGCACTTCTGAAAACGGGAACGTTGAGGAATATGACGTTCTGGTCATCGGCGCCGGCGTGACCGGGCTGTATTCGCTGTACCGGTTCCGGGAGCTGGGATTCACGGTCAAGTCCTTTGAGGACGCCTCGGGAGTGGGAGGAACCTGGTACTGGAACCGCTATCCGGGGGCGCGGTTCGACTCCGAGAGCTACACCTACGGTTACTCATTCTCGGACGAGTTGCTCAAGGAGTGGCACTGGAAGGAACTGTATTCGGGCCAGCCCGAGAACGAACGCTACCTCAACTACGTCGCTGACAAGTTCGACCTGCGCCGCCACATCCGCTTTAACTCCCGGGTCTCCTCCTGTGTGTTCGACGATGAGGCCAACCGCTGGGAGTTGACCATGGATGACGGCCACAAGGCGCGGGGGCAGTTCGTCATCACCGCCGTCGGGCTCCTGTCGGCCCACTACGTGCCGGATTTCGAGGGCATCCACGATTTCAAGGGCCCGTGGGTCCACACGGGCCGCTGGCCCAAGGAGGGCATGGACCTGGCTGGCAAGCGCGTGGGCGTGGTCGGCACCGGCGCGACCGCCGTGCAGCTCATCACCGAAATCGCCAAGGAGGTCGGCCACCTGACCGTCTTCCAGCGCACCGCCAACTACTGCGCCCCGTTGCGCAACCGCCCCATCTCCGAGGAGGAGCAGGCAGAGATAAGGAAACGTTACCCGGAGATATTCGACAAGTGCCAGGAGACCGCTGGCTCTTTCATGCACGAGTTCGACACCCGGTCTGCTTTCAGCGTGTCGGACGACGAGCGTGTGGAGCAGTACGAGCGGCTGTGGGACGAGCCCGGGTTCGCCAAGTGGCTCAGCAACTTCTACGACGTGATGCTCCCCGGCCCGGCCAACGAGGACTACGCCGAGTTCTTCCGCAACAAGATCCGGGAACGGGTCAAAGACCCCGTGGTGGCCGAGATGCTGGCGCCCAAGGACCACATGTTCGGCTCCAAGCGCCTGCCCTGCGAGAGCGGGTATTACGAGGTCTACAACCAGGACAACGTGCTGCTGGTGGACGTCAAGAAAGCCCCCATCCAGCGCATCACTCCCACCGGCATCCAGACCGCCGACGCCCACTACGACCTGGACGTCATCATCTACGCAACCGGCTACGACGCCGTTACGGGCGCGCTGAGCCGGATGCACATCCAGGGACAAGATGGCCTCACGCTGAAAGAAAAATTTGCGGCAGGCCCACGCACCTACATGGGAATCCAGAGCGTCGGTTTCCCCAACATGTTCACCGTCAACGCCGCCTCCGTCGGCAATTTCGTGCGGGCCGCCGAGCCGCTGGTGGAGTGGATAAGCGACTGCATAGCCTACGTGCGCGACCACGGGTACCAGCGCATCCAGCCGACCCAGCAGTCGGAGGACGAATGGACGGAGCACATGATCGAGGGGGGCAAGAACATCCTGCGGACGCAGGCTGACAACTGGTTCGTGGGAGCGAACATCCCGGGGAAGGCGCGGTTCCTACTGACCGCTCCGGACACGGCCCCGGTGATGCGCGCCAAGCGGGCCGAGGTGGCTGGCAGCGGCTACAAAGGATTCAGCCTGGAATAGGCCGCAAAAACCGGACTTTGACCTAGCCGGTAACGACAGAGGGGCGGAATGACCTCCGCCCCTCATTTAAGCTCAGAAAAAGATTGTGTGTGGTTATTCCTTCGAGTCTCCGTTCAGTGAGATACCCTTCTCTTTGGCTACGCGGGCGATCAACTCTTGCAGGTCGTGGTTTCCCTCAGCGCTCACTTCCTCAAGCAAGGCCGTGAAAGTTTCAGCCTGCCCCTCGGCGTGGCCTTCTGCGCGTCCTTCGGCACGGCCCTCAGCTCGGCCTTCGGAGCGGCCCTCAGCTCGTCCTGCGGCATGTCCCTCGGCGCGGCCTTCCGCCTGCGCTTCCGCGCGCCACTTGGCCCGCCATTTGCGCCTTTCGTCCAAAGCCCAAAACACCACTCTGACACCTCGCTCTGCCAAGACGGCAACCGCCGCGTAAATCACCGCGCCTAAATCCACCAGGGAGGACGCCGACTTCAGGCCCTCTCGGGAGGCCCACTGCTCCGGCGAAATGAAATAGCCAAGCAGTATTGTGACAACAAGTATACCGAAAGGCGCTACAACCGCGTGCCGCCGCAGCCAGCGTCTTTCCCCGCTATCCCACCAATCGCTCATTGCCCCTATCCTACCATGCACACCGGACGCCTTGCAGATAAAGTGGGCGAAATCAGATATTCTATTAGCTCACAAGATTGCCCTGCGAGCGTGCCCACCTTTATAACAGGGTCTTTTTGTTCTCCCTCTCCCTTGAGGGAGAGGGTTGGGGTGAGGGTGAAATCGCTGGCATCAGAAACTTGGCATATTGTAGGGGGACGCCCCCACCCTAACCCTCCCCCGTAGGGAGAGGGAACTATTGAAAGACCCTACTCTTTATAGGTTCACCGATGCGAATCCTCCGCGAATTGAGACACTGCTGATTTCAGAATGTTGACCCGCCTGCTTTCCATGCTCGACGTGGGGGAGCGCCTGGCTCCCCGGACGCCCTTTTTTTACGGGTGGGTGATCCTGTTTACCGCGGGCAGCACGCAAGTGGTGCGGAACGCCACGGCCAGCCTCACCATCGCCGTGTTCATTTTCCCGCTGTCCGAGGAACTGGGCTGGAGCCGCACGCTGATCGCCGGCGCCGCCAGCTTCGGCGGGCTGGCCGCCTCGGCCGTCTCGCCGGGGGTTGGCTGGCTGGTTGACCGCTACGGCGCCCGGCTGGTGCTGACGGCGAGCATTTTCGTGCTTGGCCTGTCCAGCATATCGCTGGCATGGGCCACCGTTCCGGTTGCTTTCTACCTGGCCTACGGCGTCGGGCGCGTAATCTTTTCCAGCCCGATACAGATCGGCTCGTCGGTGGTGGTGTCGCGCTGGTTCGTGCGGATGCGCGGGCGCGCCTCCGGCATCCTGTTCGGCTCGCACTCGGTGGGGCTGGTGCTCTTCCCGCTCATCGCCTCGATCATCATCGGCGCAAGCGGGTGGCGCGAGGCGTGGATCGTGCTCGGCGTCCTGGTGTGGGGCATCGCGCTCCTGCCCACCGCGCTGCTCATCGTCCAGCAGCCGGAGGACGTTGGACTACGGCCCGACGGCGACCCACCGGCCGAAACCGTCGCGCAGGACTCGCCCGGCGGTGTTGCCTTCGGCCCGGCCTCCGCTCCTCCGCCGGAGGAGCCGGTCTGGACGCTCCGGGAGGCCATGCGCACGCCAGCGCTGTGGATGTTCGCCACTGCCACGGGCATGGTCTTCCTGGTGCAGGCCGGGGTGAACACCCACCTGGCGGCCTACCTGCGGGACCAGGGGCTGACCGCTGCGTTCGCCGGGTTCGGCATCAGCCTCAACGCCGCCTTCCTGGGCCTGGGGAGCATCGCCTGGGGATGGGCCACCGAGCGATTTCCGGCCCGTTACGTGCTGGCGGCCGTGGCCGTAACGGTGGCCGTTTCGTCCGCCCTCTTTGTCATCGCCGATTCCAGGATCGAGATACTGGTCTACGCGGTGCTGTTCGGGTTCGGCGTGGGCGGCCTGCTGTCGGTTCCGCCCGTGGGCTACGCCGATTACTACGGGCGGCGGTCGCTGGGCGTCATCCGGGGCGTAACTGAGCCGCTCACTACCTTCGGGCAGGCTATCGGCGCGGTGGCGGCAGGACTGGTATTTGACTTTACCGACAGCTACCGGCTGGCGTTCGCGGCCTTTGCCGTTATGGGCGGGCTGGCCACGGTGCTGGTGCTGTTCGCGCGCCCGCCGAAACGCCCCGCGACGGCAGGGGACGCGGCTGGTGAATCGAATTTCGGCGGCCCTGCGTGAACGGCCATGTCGCGGTCTCAATAGCCCGGAAATTCGGCGCCGTGACCGGCTTGACGATGCGCTGTCTTTAGTCTACGCTTCTGCGGCTTCACAAAATGGTAGTAATGCGAATAAAATGGGCCGTTGCCCGTTTTGGGACTGCTGTGAAGTCCGGTTCAACCGTCTCAGAATGGCGTGAGATTCCCGTTGTCTCAGAGCCGGAAAACATTACCGATTCGTTTCGGAGGAGGGATATGGCGATACACCGATTTTTCAGTCTGAGAGCCCTGTTGCCGTTGGCGCTGATCGTGGCGCTGGCCGCGATAGTGGCTTGCGGCGGCACAGATGAGGCGACGGAGGCACCCGCTGCGGCAACGTCGGCGCCTGCGCCCACCTCTCCGCCGGCCGCCACAGAGCCGCCGGCCGCCCCGGCGGATACCCCGGTTCCAGGCGCTACCACCCGGCCCACCAACACCCCGGCCCCGACGGCTACGGCGGTGGTTGACAGGCCAACCCCCACACCGGCCACCGCCGGAACTTACGGCGGCACGGTGAACATGTCCGCCTACGCTGACAGCCGCGACTGGGATCCCAAGGGTTCCTCGTCTCTCTCCAGCATCCAGGCCGTCAGCCAGCTTTACAACCAGATCGTGCAGTATGACACCGTGGACACCAGCGCGATTATCTGCGACCTGTGCGAGTCCTGGGAAGTGACCGGCGGAGGAACAACCTTTACCTTCAAGATTCGTGACGACGTGCAGTGGCTGGACGGTACGCCTCTCACGGCAGCGGACGTCCACAACTCCATGCTGCGCTACGGCGACCTGGACTCGAAGATGGGCCGCTCCGGTCTGTGGCGCGGCTACACCGAGGAGGCCAAGAACGGCGGCGTCAACCTGATTGACGACAGCACCGTCGAGTTCAACCTCAAGTTCGCCTCCGGCGCATTCATCAAGTTCCTGGCCGTGGACTACGTCAAGGTGCTGCCCA
This sequence comes from Dehalococcoidia bacterium, assembly GCA_963664375.1. Lineage (GTDB taxonomy): Bacteria > Chloroflexota > Dehalococcoidia > Lucifugimonadales > UBA3495 > VXOI01. The sequence continues at coordinate 488,173 of OY761449.1, read as the reverse complement.
AGCACCTGCTGGACCAGGGCATCGACCTGAACCTGGCCGAGAACGTCATTGACCACCAGTCCGGCTCCGGCCCCTTCGTGCTGGACGAGTACCAGCGCGGCAGCTTCTACAAGGTGTCGAAGAACCCCAACTACTTCAAGGAAGGACGTCCCTTCTTCGACGGCATCGAACACACCATCATCGTCGATACCAGCGTGCTAATCAGCCAGATCAAGGCCGGCCAGATTGATATGTCCAACGGCGGATTCACCAACTTGACGCCGACGCAGGTGTTCGATCTGGAGCGTGACACCGACGGTCAGTATCGCGCCTTCGCCGTGCAGCCCACGGCTGACTGGGGCCTGATGCTGAACGTCAAGAAAGAGCCGTTCAATGACGCCCGCGTGCGCCAGGCCATCCAGTTGGCCATCGACTACCAAGAGTGGAACGACCTGGTGTTCGACAACACCTCCGGCGTGGGATGCCCGCTGATGGGCCTGGCCCACAGTTTCGAGGAGTGCGCAACCTGGCCGGGCCTGCGCCCCAAGGACACCCCCGAGGGAGAGGCTGACTTAGCAATGGCCAAGCAGCTCATGGCAGATGCCGGCTATGCCGACGGCTTTGAGACCCGCATGGACGTGCGGCAGGTTGGCACCTACCCCGACCAGTGCAACGTGGTCAAGGACCAACTGGAGGAGGCTTTGAACATCCGGGTTACCGAATTCCAGGTTTATCCCAGCGCGGCCGGCTATGACCTGTTCGCCACCTCCCGCCCCGCCGACCAGGTTGGCGAATGGGAACTGGCCTGCCAGGGTGAAGGCCAGGTGGTGCTGGACGTGGACGGCATCATGGGCGGCGTGTACCTGAAAGGCGCCACCCGTAACTACACCGACTGGGAAAACGAACAGGTGAATGCCTGGCACGAACAGCAGAAGCAGGAAACCGACCCCGAGGCGCGCCGGGAAATCACCAAGGAAATGGAAGCCTTCCTGTTCTCGCAGGAGGACAACCACTGGATTACCCTGGGCTGGGGCGTGCTGCAATGGGTCATAGGCGAACAGATCAAGAACTTCCACGCTCCCCAGACCGTGCAGACGCACTTCAAGCACGAGGACCTCTGGCTGGAACGCTAGAGACACGTATTACACCGGAAAATTCCCTCCCCCTCAGGGGGAGGGTTAGGGTGGGGGTGAAACCCTCGGCAACAGAACCGGCTACTCCCCCACTCTCAACGGAAAGAACCTGCCTCCGTGAAATCCACGAGGGCGTCCCGTACTGAAAACCGTCGTAGTTGCGAAAATCTCACCCACCCCAACCCTCCCCCTCAAAGGGGAGGAAACAGTGGCCGCGATAAATTCACCCCCACCCTAACCCTCCCCCTCAGGGGGAGGGAATAATCGTAAGGGCTTGGGTAGATGAGACAGTACATCATCAAGCGAGTCGGGCTTTTCATTCCCACCATCATCCTGATTACGATCATCGTGTTCGTGGTCATGCGGCTTATCCCGGGCGACGTGTGCGTCGCCATACTCAGTGACGGCGAAGCCACGTTCACGCAGGAAGAGCTCATCGAGTGCCGCATCGAACTCGACCTGAACAAGCCGATGGTCAACCAGTACTTCGACTGGATTGGCGGCGTGTTGCAGGGCGATTTCGGGAATTCCTACTGGTTCAAGGCCCCAGTGATGGAGGAGCTGGCCGACCGGATTCCGGTTACCGTCGAGCTGACCATCATGGCTATGCTCATATCGGTAATCGTGGCCGTGCCGCTGGGCATTGTCTCGGCGCTGCGCCCGGAAAGCCCGATGGACTATGCGGCGCGGGTTTTCACCATGACCGGCATCGCCATGCCCACCTTCCTGATTGCCATCCTGCTGCTGTTGCTGCTGGTGCACGTGGGAGGGCTGGCGCCCCTGAACTACGCTCAATTGTGGGATGACCCGCTCACCAACTTGCACCAGATGATCTGGCCCGCGCTGGCCTTGGGCTTCTACGAAATGGGTTTCGTGGCCCGCGTGACCCGCTCCGCGATGATGGAAATCATCCGCGAGGACTACATGCGGACGGCCCGCTCCAAGGGCCTGAGCGAAAACTCGGTGGTCTACGGGCACGGCCTCAAGAACGCCCTGTTGCCGGTGCTCACCACCTCGGGCTGGATTTTCGCCCGGCTGTTCGGCGGAACGGTGATTATCGAGACCATTTTCCTGGTACCCGGCATGGGACGGATTCTCATTGAGTCCATTTTCCAGCGGGACTACACGATGATTCAGGCGGTGATTGTGATAGCCGCTTTGTTCATCGTCACCATCAATCTCCTGGTGGACCTGCTCTACGGCTGGCTGGACCCCCGCATCAGGTACGCTTAAAACGGTTTCCAACGCAACGACGCAACGCCGCAAAGAAGGGATTAGGTTATGGCCGTTTTTCGCACGGATGAGGTACAGGATGCGGATTTAGAAGTCGCATCCCTGGAACAGGCGAGTTCCGTATCAGGAAATCTTCTCGCCTTTTTCACTGCCACGGTTGCCGTCTTTATCGTCAGCTACGTCATCAGCCACTTCGGCACGGTATCGTGGCTGGACTTGATCATCGGCTTCATAGCGGCAATCAGCTTGCCGCTAATGCTGGTTATGGCCGCCGTCCTGAAGCCGGTCCGCTCGACAATCATCAGATTCTCGAGACGCAAGCCGTTGGCCGCAGTGGGCGCCGTAATCATCATCCTGGCGGTGACCACCGACGTCTATGCCGATTACCTCGCCCCTCACGATCCGGAGGGGGTGGGTGTCGCCAAGTGCGAGTCCGATGGCCAGACCAGCAGGAAGTTCTGCGGGCCAGGAGCCGAGGGCGCCCTGCTTGGCACGGACAACATCGGCCGCGACATCCTCAGCCGCCTGATTCACGGCGCCCGCATCTCCATGTACGTGGGGCTGATGACCGTCCTCGTCGGAATCACCATCGGCACGGTCATCGGAATCGGCAGCGCTTACACCGGCGGGGTCTACGATATAGTGGTGCAAAGGCTGGTGGACGCCCTGATGGGGTTCCCGCCGATTATCCTGGCCTTGGGGCTTATGGCGGCCCTGGGCGCATCCATCAACAACGTGGTGATTGCGCTGGTGGTTATCCTGGTGCCGGGAGCCACTCGCGTCATCCGCTCCGAAGCCCTGCGCATCAAGGAGCTGGACTACATCCTGGCGTCGCGGGCCATCGGCGCAAACCCGTTCCGGGTGATGCTGAGGCACATAATGCCCAACGTGGCGGCGACCTACATTGTGCTGATGACCATCACCCTGGGATTCGCCATTGTGGTGGAGGCGTCGCTGAGCTTCCTGGGCGTGGGCGTGCCTGAAGGCACCCCCACTTGGGGCGGCATGCTCAACATCGGGCGCAAGTACATGGAACAGCAGAGCTGGCTGATCGTCTTCCCGGGCTTGGCAATCGCTCTGGTGGTGTTCGCCGTGAACTTCCTGGGCGACGGCCTGCGCGACGTGTTGGACCCGAGGCTCAGGGGACGGTAAGCAAGCCACCTGCCGTTACACGAATTCAGGGGGGCGCGGATTTGCGCCCCCTTTCGCTGTTCCCCGGTTCCAGCGCGGCAAACGCAAAACTATCCGTTCCTTATCATGTAGCGCACGAATACGTCACACGGTTATACTCTTAAGCAGACAAACGGGGGCTTCGGGGCTTGAGTTTCAAACAGGGAGGCGAATAGGGTTTTGAATACGAAAGGTTTTATTCTGATGGCGATTTTGTCGTCAATGCTGCTGTTGCTGGTTCTGGCCTGCACCACGGAGGAGGAAACGCCTGAGGCCGAGGAAGCGCCTGCGGCGGCAACCGAGACCGTTAGCCGGCTGCAAACCGTCAAGGACCGGGGCACGCTCATCTGCGCCAGCCGCAACGACGTGCCGGGTTACGGATTCCTGGACGCTAACGGCAACAACGTCGGATTCGACATCGACCTGTGCCGCGCCGTCGCCACGGCGGTGCTGGGCGACCCCAACGCCATCGAAATCCGGCTGATTACCGCCGCCGAGCGCGGGCCGACGATCCAGTCGGGCGAAGTGGACATGCTGGTGCGCACGGTCACCTGGACCACCTCCCGCGACGCCCAGTGGGGCAACTATGCCCAGACCATGTTCTATGACGGTCAGGGTTTCATGGTCAACGAAAACTTGGGCATAGACAGCGCGCTTGATTTGAAGGACGCCTCCGTGTGCGTTACCCAGGGCACTACCACCGAGCTGAACCTGCAAGACTTCTCGAATCAGCACGGCCTGAATATCACGCCGCTGACCTTCGAGGACACCGACGCGGTGGTGGCGGCGTACCAGGGCGGGCAATGCGACGCCTTTACCAACGACCGGTCGCAGCTGGCGGCCCTCGGTTCCGGCTTTGACGATCCGACGGCCCACAACATCCTGCCGGAGACCATCTCCGAGGAGCCTCTGGGCCCGGTGGTGCCGCACGGCGACGACCAGTGGTTCGACATCGTGAAAACCGTAATGTCCATCCTCATCTACGGCGAGGCCTACGGCATCTCCCAGGGCAGCGTTCCCAGCGCCGCCACCGGCGAGACGGCCAAGGACCGGCTGCTCGGCACCGAGGGCTCCTTCGGCCAGGAAAGCCTCGGGCTCAGCATGACGGTGGGCCAGGACGTGCTGAACGCCGTCGGCAACTACGGCGACATCTATGACCGCAACCTTGGCCCGGCCGGCATCAACCTGCCGCGCGAGGGCGGGCGCAACGCCCTGTGGGCCGACGCCCCCTGCCAGGACTGCCCCAAGGGCGGCCAGATCTACGCCGCGCCGCTGCGCTAGTCCAAACATCAGCGAAATATAGCGTCCGGAAAAACCGGGGCGGGTCAACGACTCGCCCCGGTTTCCTTTTTGTCACAGTCAAAAACCGTGAATCATTGTCCGGTAGACCTGTACAATGAGCGTATTAACTTCAGTGCCTGTCCAGGAGTTCGGAACTATGATTCGCTTGTATCCGGTTTTGGTGTTTGCCTGCTTGATCCTGCTGACCGCCGCGCTGGCCTGCGGCTCGGACGACGCCGCGCCGGAGGGTGATTCGGACGGGGACGCAGGGGAGCAATTCTCCCGCCTCGATCACGTGCGGGAGCGGGGAACGCTGGTCTGCGCCACCGGCAACGACACACCGGGGTTCGGATACGTGGACGCAAACGGCAACAACGTCGGCTTCGACCTCGACCTGTGCCGCGCGGTGGCGGCGGCCGTCTTGGGGAACCCGGATGCGGTCGAGTACAGGATCGTCGACGCGGCGGAACGGGGCCCCGTCTTGCAGGCCGGAGAGGTGGACATGCTGTCTACCGTCACCACATGGACATCGTCGCGGGACGTCCAGTGGGGCAATTTCACGCAGACCATGTTCTATGACGGGCAGGGCTTTATGGCGCCGCGCAGCCTCGGCGTAGACAGCGCGCTGGAACTCAGGGACGCCAGCGTTTGCGTTACCCAGGGCACGACCACGGAACTGAACTTGCAGGACTTTTCGACCGACGCGGCGTTGAACATTACGGCAGTCACTTTCGAGGACTCCGAGGCGGCCCTGGAGGCATACAGCAACGGGCAGTGCGACTCGTTCACCACGGACCGCTCGGCCCTCTCCTCGCTGCTGAGCACTTTCCCCAACCCCGGAGACCACGTAATCCTGCCCGACATCATATCCGAGGAACCCCTGGGGCCGGTGGTGCCCCACGGCGACGAGCAGTGGTTCGACATCGCCAAGGTCGTAATGGCGTTCCTGATCTACGCCGAGGCCTACGGCTACGGGATGGGCAACGTGCCTACGGCGGTGACCGGCGACGCCAAGGTTGACCGGCTGTTCGGCCTGGAAGGTTCTTTCGGGCAGGAAGGTCTGGGACTCAGTACGACCGTGGCGCAGGACGTGATCCGCGGCGTGGGCAACTACGGCGAAATCTACGACCGCAATCTCGGCAAGGACGGTATCCAGTTGCCCCGCGAGGGCGGCCGCAACGCCCTCTGGGCCGGCGCTCCCTGCCAGGACTGCCCCAAGGGCGGCCAGATCTACGCCGCGCCGCTGAGGTGACAGACCCCGGCGCCGACTGCGGAGTTGAGGCGGCGGGGGCTTTTAGAAACTATCTCAAAAATCCCCTCCCCCTGAGGGGGAGGGTTAGGGTGGGGGTGAAATCCCGGCATAAAGCGACACTACTGATGCCGAATTTCCTGCTGTTGATTGAGTTTGCAAACAAACCTTAGTAGACCAACAACCCTGAAATGATGGGTAGCGTAGGGGCGCACGGCTGTGCGCCCCTACAAGGTGGTTCCTGGCATTTGGGCAACCATCATTTCAAAGTTGTTGATCCACTAGTTTCGCGCCGAAAGAGGGAACGCCCTCACCCTAACCCTCTCCCGGAGGGAGAGGGAACTGTTACGAGACCATCTCAAAAGCAGCGGTTGCTTTCCCGGCGGCTTCTCTGGGCTGCCTTTTCACCCCCACCCTAACCCTCCCCCTGAGGGGGAGGGAACTTTTACGAGACTATCTCAAAACCGGCGGTTGCTTTCCCGGCGGCTTCTCTGGGCTACCTTTTCACCCCCACCCTAGCCCTACCCCTGAGGGGGAGGGGATAGCTTTCGACTGCGTAAGTCTGATTCAATCAGAATGCGTTTGCATCGCGGCTCAGGGCGTTTAACATCAACATCCGCGTGTGGTAGATTGGGAAACGGATTTTCGCTCTAGTTGATATGGAGTTGCATGGCTCAGTTGAGGGGCCTTCTCACCTACCAGGGCGTCGAGGTCTGGCGGCACACCAAGGTCCTCCAGTGGACCCTGCAGATTGTGTCGGGCATCGTCGTGGTGGCGCTGGTGGCCTGGTTTTTCACCAACATCGCCACCGCAGTCCAGGACCGGGAGATTCCCCACGGCTTTGGATTTCTTGACCGCGCCTACCAGACGCCCATAGGGCAGCACATCCTCCCCTATGAGTCCTCCGATTCCTTTGGCTACGCCCTGGGCGTGGCCGTGGTCAACACTCTTGTCGTATCGGTGCTGGGAGTCATCCTCGCGACCCTGCTGGGAATCTTCATCGGAGTGGCGCGGCTCTCCAGCAATTGGCTGGTTTCCAAGCTGGCCATGGTGTACATCGAGTTCTTCCGCAACGTTCCCCTGCTGGTTCAGCTCTTTTTCTGGTTCTACATCATCCTCGCGCTGCCGCCGGTCAGGGAAGGGTACGTTATCGGCGAGGGCCTGTTCATCAACAACGGCGGTTTTTCCATGCCCTTTCCGTCGGCTACCGGAACGGGCGCGGCGATTGTCTGGTCGCTGCTGGCGTTTGTGGCACTCATTGCAGGCAGGGCGGTGTACCAGTCTCGCTCGGCCCGTGAAATCAATACGGGGCAACGTTCATATCCGCTGCTGGGGGCGCTGGCTACCGCGGTCGTCATCGGCGCCATCGCGTGGGTGGTGATCAGCCTGGTGGCGGGAGCCTCGCCATTCATTATCACGTCGCCCCATCCCGAGGGCCGCTTCGGGCGCATAGAGGGCGGGTTCACGGCGCCAGCGGGAATGGTGGTGCTGCTGGTCGGGCTGGTGACCTACACCGCCTCGTTCATCGCCGAAATCGTCCGCGCTGGCATCCAGTCCGTGCGCCGGGGACAGACGGAGGCATCGCGGGCATTGGGGCTTACGCCGATGGAGACGCTGCGCTACGTGACGTTTCCCCAAGCCCTGCGGGTAATCATCCCGCCCCTGATAAGCCAGTTCCTCAACCTGACCAAGAACAGCAGCCTGGCCGGGGCCATCGGGTACGCCGACCTGACCAACGTGGCAAAGACTATGACGCAGACGGCGCCAGCGGTGTCGATATTCCTCCTGATAATGGCGGCCTATCTTGCGATGAGCCTGACCTACTCGCTCATCGGCAACCTCTACAACCGCCATATCCGGTTCACCGGGGGCTGACGGTGGCAGTTGTTCCACAGACGACCTCCGGCGGACGCCTGCCGCCGCCCCGTACCGAGGTGGGCGCCCTCGGCTGGGTTCGGCAGAACCTGTTCAACTCCAAGTTCAACGCTGTCCTCACGGTGGTATCTGCGGCAATCATTGTCCTCGCCCTCGTCTACGGCCTCCGCTGGATAATCACCGGAGCCGACTGGACGGTGATTGGCGTGCTGGGCGGGCAGATGGTCATCGGGCAGTACAACACCGAGGCCTCCTGCCCCGGCCAGAACTGTTTCTGGCGGCCCCAGGTCTCGCTGCTGCTGGTTTCCGCAATGCTGGGAATGGCCTGGGCCTTGGCTGGCGGCGGGGTGGCCAAGCGCCTGGCCATCGGCATAGTTGTTATCATCGCGCTCTTTGCGTTGCTCCCGTACAGCTTCGAGCGCATGGGGATGGACGTCCGGCTGCTGCTGGTGGCCAACATCCCGGTCATGCTGGCGGGCTGGGCCGTGGCGCGCTACACCCGAATGAGCGGACGCGGCATCGCGATCTATGGGGTCGCCGCTTTCATAGTGACACTTATCCTGCTGCGCGGGATTCCGGGAGTGCCGGGATTGCAGCCCGTGCTGGTTATCTACTGGGGCGGCATCACCCTGAACATCCTGCTGGCGGTGGTCGGGATCTCCCTGAGCCTGCCCATCGGTATTGCTCTTGCCCTGGGACGGCGCAGTAACCTGCCGCTGGTCAAGCTGCTGTGCGTGGTGTTCATCGAGGTGTTTCGCGGCGTGCCGCTGATTACGCTGCTGTTCATGTCGCAGGTGCTGGTGCCGCTGGCATTTCCTGAGAATTTCAACACCAACTCCCTTTTCCGCGCCGGAATAATCATTACCCTGTTCAGCTCGGCGTACATGGCCGAGAACATCCGCGGCGGGTTGCAGGCGCTCCACCCCGGCCAGGCCGAGGCGGCGCGGGCGCTGGGCCTGGCGGGGTGGCAGACCACCATGCTCATTTCCCTGCCCCAGGCCATCCGCAGCGTAATCCCCGCCATCGTGGGCCAGTTCATCGCCCTGTTCAAGGACACCAGCCTGGTTTACATCATCGGAATGCTGGACGTGGTGGAAATCAGCCGGGCGTTCATCCAGGGCAACGCCCAGTACCTGGGCAACGCCAAGGAGCTGTTCATATTCCTGGCGCTGGTTTTCTGGGTGTTCACCTATACCATGTCCTACGTCAGCCAAAAGGTTGAGGAGCATCTCGGCGTGGGCGTACGCTAGGAAAAGGCGCGCGGACCTTTTAATTCTCCCTCTCCCTTGAGGGAGAGGGTTGGGATGAGGGTGAAATCTTTAGGTGTGTAACTTCTGATAGAGCGAAATCTTTGTAATGAGGGGTAGCCACAATGTTGGCTGATTGATGGGATGAGGGCGCCCACAAGGGGCGCCCCTACGGTTGACGATGTAGGGGCAACCCTTGTGGTTGCCCTGTCGCCCATCTTTCAATGCTGTCGCAACGCTGGGGAGTGGCGTCAAATTGGATTTCCGGAAGTGCAACAGCTTTATTTCCGTCATTCCGGCTTTCGCCGGAATCCAGGGTTTCCAACAGAAAAACGATACCGGAAGGCAACGATTCTGGATTCCAGCTTTCGCGGGAATGACAGAAAAATAGGCCGGGGATTTTAAGTATGATCAGACGAGATTTTTCTACGGCGCAGCGGGAGGCAAAGGACTTCCCGGAACCTATCGTCGTCTGCTTCGACGTACATAAATGGTATGGGAACTTTCATGCCCTGCGCGGGGTGACAACCCTGGTAAGCCGGGGGGAAAAGGTCGTCGTCGTTGGCCCGTCGGGATCCGGCAAGTCCACTTTCATCCGCACAATCAACCGGCTGGAGGAACACCAGCGGGGCGACATCATCGTGGACGGGGTGCAGCTTACCAATGACACCCGCAACATTGACCGCATCCGGCGGGACGTGGGAATGGTGTTCCAGCAGTTCAACCTGTTTCCCCACCTGTCGGTGATGCAGAACATCACGCTGGCGCCTATCAAGGTGCTGAAAACGCGCCGCGATGTCGCCGAGGACACGGCGATGGAACTGCTGACGCGCGTGGGCATACCGGAGCAGGCCGACAAGCATCCGGGGGAGCTGTCCGGCGGCCAGCAGCAGCGGGTAGCCATTGCCCGCGCCCTGGCCATGCGGCCCCAGATAATGCTGTTCGACGAGCCGACATCGGCGCTGGACCCAGAGATGATACGGGAGGTGCTGGACGTGATGCGGGAACTGGCGGAGTCCGGCATGACCATGATTATCGTTTCCCACGAAATCGGCTTCGCCAGCGAGGTCGCCGACCGCGTAATCATGTTCGACGAGGGAGAAATCGTCGAGGATGCCCCGCCCGGCGAGTTCTTCACCAGTCCAAAACATCCGCGGGCGCAGGCTTTCCTCAGCCAGATTCTTTCCTGAGCGGGGGATTGTCTGAATCAGGATTTCCAAGATTAAAGGATTTACAGGATAAGAGTTACGCAACCTAAAGTTATCCCCTCCCCCTGAGGGGGAGGGTTAGGGTGGGGGTGAACTCCTCAACTCAAGTCCTGTCCTGATTCGGAGGGTGTGTAACAAATCCGCTTCGCTGTCCGCTATGAGGGGTCCCCGCAGGGCCGTCGTTTCTGTAAGTACAGGGTACGCCCTCACCCTAACCCTCTCCCGGAGGGAGAGGGGATTTGTTACACACCCTCAGACAAAAGGGCCTTACAGGACGGTGCCCAGCAAATCCAGGGCGGCTTGCGCGGCCCCGTGCTTGGTGGCGTCGCGGTCGCCGTCGAGGTGCACCTCGATGGCCGTGTCCTCCCCGTCCTTGACCGACAGTCCGACCCAGAACGTGCCTATGGGCAGTCCCGATCGTCCGGCGGCGGGGCCGGTGACGCCGGTGGTGGAGATGGCGTAGTCGGTGCCGGTCAACTCACGAACGCCGCGGGCCATGCCGACGGCCATCTCCCTGCTGACGGTGCCGTGGTTGGGCGCCACCTCGTCCGGCACTCCCAGCACCGACTCTTTCAGGCCGCCGGTGTAGGCGATGACGCCGCCGGGGAAGTAGCGCGAGCTGCCGGGGACGGTGCCCAGCATATAGCCGACCAGGCCGCAGGTGCAGGCCTCGGCGACGGATACGGTCTTGCCCGCTTCGGTAAGTTTCGCCGCGATCTCTTCAACTTGCATTTGTCACCCTCTCTGGCGTCGGGCCAGCTCTTCCGCGGCCCTGATGTAATCTGCGGTACCATAGATTAGGTCCGGTATGTCGTCGTTGTCGCAGGCCCCGTAATAGCAGGCGTCGATGTGCAGGTATTGGGCTCGCTGGGCGTACCCGGCGGAGAGTTCCGGCACGTTATACTGCCTGGCAAGCGACCGCACTCCCGATGCTATGTTGATTGTGGTCGCAGTACTGCCGCGGTGAGCCAGCACTGCCGCCTCGGATGCCGCCCTGGTAGCGTTCCATGCCTTGCCGCAGGCGTCGCGCGTGTCTCCCGCCTCAAGACGCTCCACGGCTGAACGATGCTGCTCCCAAGCGTCGTCCAGCAGCGCTTGCACTGACAAATTAGCGGGGTCGGCAGGTCTTGAGGTCATGTGGTGTGCACCCTTCCAGAAATCTATTGGTCGGAACAAGACGCAACAAACTGCAGTTCACCCATCCATGTCTCCGCCAAGTACGCTACACGTCCAACATCTTGTCGGGGGTCATCAGCTCCATGATTTCGATGCGGTTGCCCTCGGTCAGCCGATTGACCTGCTCCCTTATCGGGTCGGCCTCCCGGGGGCGCTGAATGCCGCCGCGCCACGGCGACATCAGGGCGTCATCGGTCCATTCCAGCGCCACGCTGTCCGGCTCGGAGGGGGTGGTGTAGCCGTTGAAATAGACCCTGAACTCACCCCGGTGCCCCGTATCGTGATACAACTGGGCCTGCCTCTGCACCAGGCTTGCCACCCGGCGGGCCTCGCCGGGTTTGCAGTTCCAGATCCGCCTAAGCAAGTACATTGGATTCCCTCTGGATTGAACAGTGTGGAAACTGAACTCCGCATCTGTGCCCAATACTGCAACCTGCGCCCGGCTCACAGCGCGAGAGACCACCCCGGTCGGATGAACAACCCGCATGGGCCATCTGCTTTGGGGTTCGGGCGATTCGCGGCAGCCTACACGTCCAGCATCTTGTCCGGCGTCATCAGCTCCATTATCTCCAGGTGGTTGCCGTCGGTGAGATCGCGCACCTGCGCCCCTACCGCCAGCGCCGCCTGCGGCAGTTCGTGGCCCGCCCGCATGGTGGACATCAGCGCGTCGTCGGTCCACTCCAGCACCACGGTGTCAGGATTGGACGGGGTGGTTGCGCCGTTGAAATACACCCTGAACTCGCTGCGCTGTCCCGCCTCACGATAGATCGTCGCCTGCTTGTGCACCATGCTGGCCACCCGGCGGGCCTCTCCGGGCTTGCATTTCCAGATTCGCCTCATCAAATACACTGATTTCTCTCCTAATTCGGAAATTCCGTCGGGCATACCCGTGGCCGGGGTATGCGCCAGCAGCCCGCGATCACTTCTGCTGCTAAACGTCCAGCATCTTGTCCGGAGTCATTAGCTCCATTATCTCGATGTGATTGCCCTCCGTGAGCGGGCCGACCTGGGCGCCGATCTCCCTTACCACAGCAGGAAGCTCGTTGCCCGCGCGCATGGTCGATCTGATCGACTCATCGGTCCACTCCAGCACCACGGTGTCGGGATTGGAGGGCGTGGTCGCGCCGTTGAAATAGATCCGGCATTCGCTGCGCTGTCCCGCCTCCTCGAACGCCTGCGCCTGCTTCTGGACGAGGCTGGCAACCCTGCGGGCCTCACCGGGCTTGCACTTGAATATGCGACGGAGCAAGTACATGGTCTGTCCTCTCAACACAATTTGCCGCCGACTGTTCGCCGACGGCAATCATCATACCCGATTTTCGACGCGGTGGACTCCCTGGTTGCCCAGTTTACCAGGACCTTTGCAAAGTAACCTCATCCTGAGCTTGTCGAAGGATGCCTATTCAAGCCGCTCGTGGTTCGACAAGCTCACCATGAGGGGCCTGGAATGGATTTCGAAAAAGCCCTGCCCTGCCAGGTTACAGTTTTCGCAAATGCGCCAGGTACTCCCGGTTGCCCGCGTCGCCGGTGATGGGCGAATCTATGGTGCTCAACAACTCTACGTCGTCACGGCCCTCAAGCCACTGCTCCACTCGCAGCAGTATGTCCTCGCGCAGGTCGTCGCTGCGGATGACGCCGCCCCGGCCCACCTCGCCGCGCCGGGCCTCGAACTGCGGCTTGACCAGCGCAATTGCCGCGCCGCCTGCCCGCAGATGGGTGAGCGGCTGGGGCAGCGCAAGGGTGAGCGAGATAAAAGAAACGTCGATCACCAGCAAATCCACCTGCTCAGGCAGATCGAAGGGGAGACGGGCGTTCAGTTTTTCGTAGCTGACGACGCGAGAGTCTTGCCGCAGGGTATAGGCAAGCTGGCCGTGGCCCACGTCGACGGCATACACGCGGGACGCGCCACGTTGCAGCAGGCAGTCGGTGAACCCGCCGGTTGATGCCCCAACGTCCAGAGCGACGAGGCCCGACGGGTCTATGCCGAACTCGTCCAGTGCGTGGGCCATCTTGTACCCGCCCCGGCTGACGTAGGGCAGCCGTCCCTGAACCTCAACCTCGACGTCGCTGGACAGGAGAGACCCCGCCTTGGCAACGCGGCCAGCCGGGGTAAAGACAGCGCCCGCCATTATCAGCGCCTGGGCCCGCTCGCGGGATTCGGCCAGTCCGCGCTCCACGAGGAGAACGTCGGCGCGGATTTTTGCGGTTGACTGTGCCGTGGTTTTCACCCCCACCCTAACCCTCCCCCTCAAGGGGGAGGGAATTATTCAGTCCGTCCCGTTTATCTGCCGACAAAGTTCGGGCGGCGCTTTTCGAGGAATGAGCGGTAGCCCTCCTGATAGTCCTCGGTGTCGAACTGTGTCAGCGGCAGGGCGTTCTCCTCGTCGGTCAGGTCGGCTAGGACGGGCTTGGCCTGTACCTGGCGCAAGGTAAGCTTGTTGACGGAGTGGGACAGCGGAGCAAGGGCGGCGATCTCGCTGGCTAGCTTGTAGGTGGTCTCGCGCAGTTCCTCGGGCGGCGCCACCTGGTTGACCAGCCCGATACGCAGGGCCTCTCCGGCGTCCAGCAGGCGGCCGGAGAGCAGGATGTACAGCGCGTTGCCCTTGCCCACCAGGTCCACCAGCCCGCGCATCTCGCGGTGTCCGATGGTGATGCCGAGCCGCGCGACCGGGATGCCCAGGCGGCTGCCCTCGGCGGCGATGCGCAGGTCGGTGGCGACGGCCATCTCGCATCCCCCGCCAGCGGCGAAGCCCTGAATCATGGAGATTGTGGGAGTGCCCATCTCGGTCAGGGCCTCCAGCAGACCGTTCACAGCGTCGTTGTAGCCCCTGCCCTTGACCGAATCGGAGCGGTGCTTGTGGAAGTCGGCGATGTCCGCGCCAGCCGAGAACGCCTCGCCGCCAGCGCCGGTAATGACCACACAGCGCACGTCGTTGTCGGCGTCTAGCTGTCGCATCAGGGCCGCCAGTTCATGCCACATGTCAAAGCTGATGGCGTTGCGCTGGCCTGGGCGGTTGAGCGTGACGGTGGCCAGCGGCGGCTGGCGGTCGAGGATGATGTAGTCGTTCAATGCGGGTTCCTTAACGGTTCGTCAGGATGAATCTAAAGCTTTGATTCCGGTGTAGCTAGGGCATGTTGACATTTGAGATACAGGCTGTCGCAATTACCATCCCGTCATTCCGGCGAAAGCGGGAATCCACTGACGTCAAAAGGACAAACAACGACGCCGACCGCAGTTGGCCTTGAATTCCCGCTTTCGACGGAATGACGGGTAAATCTCAACACACCCTAGTCGTTGGCAACCAGATGCTGCGGCGCTACAGGATCCTCCCCCGGTTTTATGCCATGCTTGGCCAGAATGGCGTCAACGAACGGTTTGAGCACCGTCTCAGCGCGGTCAATGCGAATGGCCACGGCCTCGGAATCCTGCTCCTTCCCATAATAGACAAGAACGTTCCTCGACATCTCCGCTGCCTCTTCCCGCAACGTCCCATTTTCTAGGTAGAGGACCTGTGATTCCGGGGTGTACACGACTTTGGCTGTGGGTAAAGGCTCTCTTTGGGGAAACTTCACCTGCTCGCCCACGGGCTACCTCCGTAATGACTGTCTAACCTTCTGTCGCGATAAGCTGTGAGAAACTCTCCACGTTCAGGAGTGCCAATGAATACGACCTTAACCCACTGTCGAGACTCCGGAACGCGCCCCACCAAAATAGTCTTCAATATACCTTCATCATACTCTTCATAGCGGTCATGCGGATTGTCAATAATCTGCATGACCCATTCTTTCTGGATGTCTCCATGTCGCTCCTCCAACTCATCCCCATGGTTGGGGACTTTCGGCATTAGATCAAACCGTCGACGCAGTTCGGCATCATTATACCCCTGATAATCACTCATTTCCCAGCATCGCTAAGAGGGTGCGCCTGATGATTTTTCGGGCCGCCAAACAGTTTCATCTATGTGTGGTGGCGAACCGCCCCGTCGCAGGCAGTGTTGAGCGTCAAATACGAATGACCTGAATCAGGATAGGGTTACCAGTTGAGTGGTTCACCCCCACCCTAACCCTCCCCCTCAAGGGGGAAGGAATTTTTGCCCAACTGCGTAACGCCTATCCTGATTCAGACGGCCTCGGTTAGAGGACGTGGAACAGGCGGAGGTGTTCGCGGAGGACATCGGCGGCGAAGTCGTTTTCGACGTCCCGCCAGACCGAGTGGATGTGATTGGCGCCGTCCTGCCGGTTGTCGAACTCCACCACGAAATTGCCGCCGTGGATGCGGTAGTAGTGCGGGTCGTTCCTGGACACCGGCCCGGCCCATGCCAAGTGCAGGTGGTCCAGTCCCTCGTCGCGGATGGCGGCCAGCTTTTGCTCGGCCAGATCGGTGCGCACCTGGCCCACGTACAGGGCGATCAGGTTCAGCAGCGTTTCCTTCTGGCCGCCGGTCATGTCGGCGGCGGCCAGGCCCTGGGGCCGGAAGGGGAACGAGACCTTGGTGCTGTTGTAGGTCAGGATGTCCAGCGGCGCCTCATCGTAGATGGTGGCGGCCGCCTGCTGATTCTGGTCGAGGCTTTCCATCAGATGGAAGGCCAAGTCCTCGCGGTCGCCGAGGATGCGGAGTCCCTGCTTGGGGCCTTTGCGGACTTCGGCGGGATTGGCGCCGAAAAAGAACGGGGTAACCGAGATGACGTTATCGCCCCACACGCTGAAATGCAGCGAGACGTGATGCCCCTCGCAGCGCCAGCCCCACGGCTCATTTCCTCCCGGCTCGCCGAATATGGTGAAATAGTACAGCTCCACGTCGCGCACGAATGTGATCATGCCCATTTCTTTTTCCAGCGGGCCGAGCACGTCCTCGTGCTCAATGATCTGCCGCGCCTGCTCGTAAGAGCGGGGAGTCAGGCCGGAGGCCAGCAGGGCAAAGGCAAGCTCACGCTGGTTGGCGTCCATGTCGCGCAAGGCGAGGCCGTGCCGGTTGATGGGAGGGTAGTACCAATACATCCGCTCGCCATCCATATACTCGAAGGTGGCCAGGGTTTTCTGCTCGGCGGTCAGGCTGTCGAGGAACCGGCGGGCGGCGGCGGCCATCTGAGCGGCGGCCTGCGTTGCGGATTGAATGGGCGCTCCGCTGCTCTGGTTTTGCACAGTAGTCATGCTGGAAACCTCCTGGGAGGGTGCGGAATCGGGCGTTTGATTGCGAGTTTATGGACGTGGTAAGAGCGAGTCAACCTATCCGCCCCGCAGGCGGCGCACCTCTTCCTCCAATTGGAGGGCGCGCGCGGCCTCAGCGTCAGCGCGGGCGGCTTCGGCGTCGGCGCGAGCCTCGGCTGCGTCGGCCCGGGCGGCCTCGGCGATGCGGCCCTGTTGTTCTTCCGACGGGTCCAACAGGTAGCCGCCCTGGCTGCGATCCCAGAACCGCAGACGGCCTTCCATCCAGCACAAAGACAGCGACAGCACTTGGCTGTAGCCCCAGATTACGCCGTTGACCTCGGTACGCAGCTCTATCGGCTGGTATACCCCGTCTGGGGTAAGGCGGTCGGCGCCCAGAGGCGCGTCGTGGTAGCGGCCTCCGGTGGCGTCGAAGCGCCAATATTCCCGCACGCCAAACCCGGCGTAGATGACCCGTTTGCCGATATAGTCGTTCTTTCCCGTGGAGGATGAGGCGATTTCCAGCACCAGTTCCGGGGGTTTGCCGACCTCGCTGATGTCATAGCCGTTGTTGTCTACTATGGCAGCGGCGTCTACATGGAAGGCGACTACCAAGTCAGGGTAGGGCGCCCGGGGCAAGTCGCTGCGCCTCCGGCACAGGTAGCCCTTGCCCGATACCAGGATACTGGAGTCGGCGCGTTGGGCGTCGAATCGCCGGGCGAGAGTGTTGGCCTCGGCGAGCATGTCGAATCGGGTATATTCCTGCATGTCCGTTTTCCGGGGCGGGTCCGGCAAAGGCGGCAGCCGCCGGGCGCCCGGCAGTGAATTCGCTGGCTTGGTGGTCATGGCGGGCCTCCCAGGCCATGGTGTGGATGCGGACATTATAGACCCTGGAACGGCCAGCGCCGATGTACGCGGAGACCAGCCAGGGCCTTTCGATTATTTGTCTAAATCAGGATTTACAGGATTAAAGGATTCACAGGATTTGCCGTCGTCTGATGCACGCCAGTTTGTTGATGCGAAAATTTCACCCCCACCCTAGCCCTCCCCCTGAGGGGGAGGGAATAGGGGCGCAGGAACCACAAAGGCTGCCCGTCTTGTGCAGCCTGCGCCTGGCATGCCGGGGTTGTAGCCGGCTGGCGGCTAGTTGAACGTTGCCAGCAGCGACTCCTCCAGCTCCGTCAGGGTGGCGAACCCCTCGAACCGGGCTTGGACGCGCCCGTCGGTGTCGAGCACAAAGGTCCAGGACTCGTTGAACCAGTGGGGCAGCCGGCTCAGTCCCCACTCGTCCACGACGGGGGAAATGCGGGCCTTGGTCAAGTCGCCCTGTATTTCGTCGGGATTGTCGTAGATTTCAACGTGGATGAAATTGGCCTGGCCGTCGTACTTGGCGCGCAGTTCCGATACGGTGTCCACCTGCGGGCCGCAGGTGGCGGTGGTGCAGAAAGCTGGCGACGCGAACACCACCACAGTTGGCAGCGCACCCTCGACCGCCTCGCGGACAGTAATCCGGTAAAGCGACTCGTCGGGGCTGTAATCGGTGGTAATGGGGGCCAATACCTCACGGATAAACTCGTCGTACAGTTCTGGATTCGAGGCAGGGTCGGGGGCGCTCGCCAGTAACTCGGTGGGCAGCGTCTTGTTGTCGCTAAGAGGAGCTTGCGCCCCAAGCGCTGGCACCTGAGACGCCTCCAGCACCTCGAATTCCGGCGCAGCCCAGCCGGTTGCGTCCGCCCCCTCGGCGGCGATGTCCAGGCGCCAAGTCCCGGCGCGGTCGAAATCCACCTCTGCGACGAATGTGCCGCGGGTGCCGTAGGGCCACTCGTTGAACCTGGTGGTCACCTCTACGCCCGGTTGGTTGTCCGGCAGGTAGACGGGCGTGAACGTCACGCTGGAGTCCTTGACCAGTCCCGTCTGGGTGGTGAGCAGGAAGGCCACGCGCTGCGGGCCGGTCTCCAGCACCGTGGTAGCCAGGATTGCGTTCAGCTCCTCCCCGTCTCTGGCCGGAGTGTAGGCCGTTTCCTGCGATTCGGACGGCGCGGCGGGTTCGGCGGTCACGGCGGGAGGGGGCGTTGGCTGATGCCCCTCCACCACCGTCTCCGGTTCCGGCGTGGCAGGAACGGAAACCGCAGATGCCGTTGTCGATGTGGGCAGCGGCGGGGCCGTCGCGGTGGGATCGGCCTCGGAACCGCAGGCCAGCGCCAGGGCTACCAGCAGGATGCCCACAACCAGGGCCGTCAACTTGACTCGCTGCAACTCGAACCGCCCCAGCATCAGAAACCATCCTCATATACGCCGAATGTGAATGAGAACAGCCCGAAATCATTGGACATCGAGGATAGCCTTAGAATCTGCGATGCCTCCCAGGTCGGGTGCTCGACAATCTTGTACAGCTTGGGGGTGGTGACCTCGATGTACGATATTCCATCGTCGCCTATGATCACGTCGGCCCCCT
The DNA here is from genome assembly GCA_963664375.1 of Dehalococcoidia bacterium. GTDB lineage: Bacteria > Chloroflexota > Dehalococcoidia > Lucifugimonadales > UBA3495 > VXOI01. The sequence goes on along the minus strand of OY761449.1, from coordinate 469,022 downwards.
TGTTTTCATCGGTCAGGTAGTCGCCATTGACGGTGACCCTGACGCGGTAAGGCTCTCCCGAATCGGAGGTCAGCACGGCGTTCACCGACCGGGCGGAGTACTTGAGGGCCAGGTAGTGGTCGAAATGGTCGGTGGCCTCGGCGTGGCGGGCGCTCTCCGGCCCGATGGCCCAGGGGCCGTGGAAGTAAATCAGGTTGCGTTGCAGGGCCGCGGGCGCCTCGAAATCTCTTGGCACCCCGATTTCCTCTCCGGTATCGAAAGACGCCTTGGCCGCTTGCAGGTATTCGTCGGGCTGCCCAAAGCCGCCCCGCTGCTGGACGACGCTGAATTTCCAGCCAGCGAACAGCTCGCGGGTAACGTCGGTGCCTCTCTGCATAAAGGTCTCGTCCCTGCCCTGGTCCTCCGGCAACGGCATTTCCTGGGCCGCCGACATGCCAGCCTCCGCCAGCAGCTTGCGGATCATTTCCTCGGTCTCGGCGTACTTGCCTTCGCCGAAATGGGTGTAGCGAACCACGCCCGTCTGGTCTATCAGGTACTTGGCTGGCCAGTAGCGGTTGGAGTAGCTGCGCCATACGCTGAATTCGTTGTCCTGCACCACGGGCCAGGCCACGCCCTCCTCAACGGTGGAGTCCACGACGTTACGGTAGATTTTCTCGAACTCGAACTCCGGGGTGTGGACGCCTACGATGACCAGCCCCTCGTCAGAATACCGGTCGTGCCACTCGCGCAGGAACGGCAGCGTCCGAATGCAGTTGACGCAGGTGTACGTCCAGAAGTCGATCAGCACCACGTTGCCCCTGAGACCGTCCATGGTCAACGGGTCGCTGTTAATCCATTCCTGGGTACCCTGAAATTCGGGAGCGCAGTCGCCAATCCGTCCGCCGCGCGAGCCCTCGCAGGGCGGTATGTCTGCCGCCGTAAGACGCGGAGAGCGCTCGCCTGAGACAGCCTCGGTTGGCTGCTCCCCAGCGGCATCGCCGGGCGGCGTCGAAAGCGCCGTAGCCGTAACCGTATCAGTAACCGTAGGCGCGGGCGCGATGGCGGGATCGGCCGTCTCGGTTGCATCGGAGGCGCAGGCCACCATCAGCCCCAGCAGCGCAGCCGCCAAAATAAGCAATATTCGCATCACTTAGAACCCGTCCTCATAGGTGCCGAACGTAAAGGAAAACAGGCTGAAATCGTCAGAATTGGAGAACATCTGGATGTATTGATTTTCCTGCCATTCCGGGTGTTCCACCAGGTAGTAGGCCCTGGCCGAGTCGACCATCAGGTACGATACGCCATCCTCCCCAATCGTGATGTCCTGGCCCTTGTTCTCCTCGGTGAGATATTCGTTGTTGAGCTTGACCACAACCTTGTAGGGTTCTCCAGACTCAGAGGTCAGCACGGCGTTGACCGACCGCGATGAATAGGGCAGCAGGACAAAGTCCTGTTCTATATCATCGGTCTCCCGGCCGTGGCGGACGTTCTCAGGCCCAACGGCCCACGGGCCCTGGAAGTAGATGCGATCAACGGCAACCGCACTGCCCTCGATCACGAAATCGGCTATCTCCCCAGTCTGGTCACCTCGATGGTAAGACGCTTGTGCCGCCTCCATGTACATCTCGATCTGCCCGATGTACAGGCCGCGCCCGGCCCGGTAGTGGCTGTCCACGAAAGTCCACCCGGCGAACAGCTCCGGCGTCAGTCGGCGAGTGCTCTCGGTAGCATAAGTCGAGTCTACCCGCTGGTCTTCGGGCAGAGGCATGGCGAGAGCGTCGGCTTCCGCGCCGGTCTCGGCCAGCAGCGCCCGAATCTGCTCCTCGGTCTCGGCGTACTTGCCCTCTCCGAAATGGCGATACCTGATAACTCCATCTTTGTCGATCAGGTACTTGGCAGGCCAAAAGCGGTTGGCGTAGCTGCGCCAGACCGTATAGTCGTTGTCCTGCACTACCGGCCAGGCCACGCCCATGTCCACGGTTGCGTCGACCACGTTGCCGTACAGCTTTTCGAACTCGAACTCCGGGGTGTGTACACCCACGATTACCAGCCCCTCGTCGGCATAGCGTTCGTGCCAGGTCTGGAGGAAAGGCAGGGTTCTGATGCAGTTGATGCAGGAGTATGTCCAGAAATCTATGAGCACGACCTTGCCCAGTTGGCTATTCATGGTGAACGGGGCGCTGTTGACCCACTGCTGCGTGCCAGCGAATTCGGGAGCGCAGTTGCCCACCTCACCGCCACGTTCGCCCTCGCAGAGATCCTGCGGCGCGACGGGTGTGGCTGCCAGCACTGGAGTCTGCACGGACTCGGTGGCTGCCGGGGTTGCCGTTGGTTCCGGCGCCGGCGTCTCCGTCGGCTCCGCCGAGGGTTTCGGGGTTTCGGCGGGCATCGCGTTAGCCGTAGGCTCCGGCGCCGGTGTCTCCGTCGGCTCCGCCATCGCCGGTTCCGCCGTCGCCGTTGGCTCAGGCGCGGGCGGCGCTGTTGTCGGAGGAACCAAGGCGGGTGCGAGCGTGGCCGTGGGAGCTACCGTTGACGACGGCGTTGCGGGGTTTTCACCGCCGCAAGCCGCCAACAGCATCAGGGCGATGACTACGGCAAAGACCGGCGCGGGGAGTCGCCGCCACGGAAACGGGCTTATACGCAGCATCAATTGCGCGTTCCTTTCTGCCTGAGCAATTCGCTGGGGATAATACGCCGGACGGGACGCGGCGGATTCTCCGGCTGGCGGCCCCGTTCCACAAGGTCAGGCTGGCAAGGGGACGCCCTCACCCCAACCCTCTCCCGGAGGGAGAGGAGGCTAGCGGACGGCTCCGGGGATGGGAACGGAATTGAGCAGCCGGTCGATGACCTCGCGGGGCTGCATCCGGCGCATCCTGGCGGCCGGAGAGAGTATGATTCTGTGTCCGATGATGCCGTAGGCCAGGGTCTGGATGTCATCGGGAATCACGTAGTCCCGGTTCTGCACCAGCGCGTATGCCCGCGCCATGCGGAACATGCCGAGGGACGCCCTCGGAGACGCGCCCAGGGCCACGTCCTCGTGCTCCCTCGTGGCCTCGGCTATTCCCACTATGTACTCGCGCACGGTGCCGTCGACGTAGATTTCGGTGGCGGCGGCCTGGAGACGAATTACGTCATCCGGCGTTGCCACCGCCTCCAAACTCTCTATGGGATGCACGCGCTCCTGATGCTCGATGACCGCAAGCTCCTCGGCAAAGTCGGGGTAGCCAAGGCTGACGCGCACCAGGAAACGGTCAAGCTGGGCCTCCGGCAGGGGGAAGGTGCCCTCGTATTCGATGGGGTTCTGCGTCGCCATTACGATAAACGGGTAGCCGAGGTAGTGGGTGATGCCGTCCACGGACACCTGCCACTCCTCCATGGCCTCGAGGAGGGCCGACTGGGTCTTGGGGGTAGCGCGGTTAATCTCGTCGGCCAGCACCACCTGGGCCATCACCGGCCCCGGGCGGAACTCGAACTCCCGGGTGTTCTGGTTGTAGATGGAGACGCCGGTGATGTCGCTGGGCAGCAGGTCGGGAGTGAACTGTATCCTCTTGAACTGGCACCCCAGCGAAATGGCCAAGCTCTTGGCCAGCATGGTCTTCCCCACGCCCGGAACATCCTCGACCAGAACGTGGCCCTGGGCGATGAGGGCGGCCAGCGTCTGCTCAATGACCGCGGTCTTGCCCACTATGACGCGGGATACGTTATCCACTATGGCCCGCGCCGTGGCGTGGGCGGAGTCTCGCTGTTCCAACCGGGACCTCTACGGCATTGGGGATTCCGGGTTGCGCCGGGCGATATGCGCGCCGCCGCCTGCGTGTTACTATCCACCTTGCCAATCGAGTGTATCATAGCAACGTTCGCGGCGTTTGCGCGGACCACGGAAAAGCGCGACGAGAGGCATTGATTCCGGCATGTTTTCGGTAAACAGGCGCGCCCTGATCCTGCTGGTTCTCTTGGTGGTGCCGCTGTTCTACGCCGTTGGCACCGGGTTCGATTTCCTCTACACGCTGCTCTACGCCATCCTGCTGCTTTTCGCGGTTGGCGCGTTGTGGGCGTGGGTGAATCTGCGGGGCCTGGAGATACGGGTAAGCAGGTCCGGCGACCGGGGGCAGGTCGGCGGCTATCTCGAGGGGCGGATCACGGTCGTCAACCGTACCGTGATTCCCAAGTCGTGGCTAGAGGTGACCGAGCTGGTCAACGACGTCCCCGAACCCGGCGGCCGCGGCCTCTCGCTGGACCGGCGCGAAACCCGGGGCTGGCGCATCGAGACTTACCTGGCGCGTCGCGGCCTGTTCGAGGGCGGCCACGTCAGGGTGACCAGCCAGGACCCGTTCGGCCTGTTCCGCATGGGCAAGGATTTCTCAGACCCCCACACCTACATCGTCTACCCGGCAGTAGAGCCGCTGCCCAACCTGGATTCACGATTCGCCAGTCTCCCGTCCGACACCCGCCTGACCCGGTTCTACGACCAGGTCACCACCGACGTGGCATCGCTGCGAACCTGGCGCCCTGGGGATGCGTACCGCCGCATCCACTGGCCCTACACTGCCAGGATGAATGCGCCGATGGTCAAGGAGTTCGACATCGGCCAGGCCGCGCAGTTCTGGGTGCTGCTGGACCTGGAGCGCTCCTCCCAGCACTACGGCGAGGCCCAGCGGCCCACGCCGAACCCGGACGCTGACGGGGATGCGATGCCCTGGCGTTTCCACGCGGACAGCACGGAGGAACTGGCGGTATCCCTCGCCGCGTCGCTGTCGCAGCGGCTCCTGGACCTTTCACTGCCCGTGGGCATGGCGGTCAACGGGGATAATGGCCGTCTGTTGCGCCCCGACAACGGCTCGGACCATCTCAGCCGCCTCATGGAGACCCTGGCCGCCGCTCAGGCCGTTGAGAACGCCCGGCTGCCGGAGTTCCTGCAATCCATGCGCCCTCACCTTAACCATTTCCATTCGGTGACGGTGGTAACGGCGAACACTGACCCGGAATGGCTGCCCGCCCTGCTCGATTTGAAACGGGGCAACGTAACCACCTCGATTGTGATGGTGGACCCGTCCTCATTCGGCAGCGCCAGGACAGTGGGCAACGTGGTGGAGGCGGCCGCGGCCAACCTGGTTCCCGTATACGTGGCCCGTCAGGACGCCAGCCTGGACGACGCCTTGTCCCAGCCCACGAACCGCGAAATCGTGGAGGCGCTGGGCCTGTCGGGGGCGGAAGCGCCGGAGACAGCAGACGCACAGGATACAGCGGACACAGCCGCGGCCGGAGAGTCGGAGACACCCGAGACGGCAAACGCTACGGAGGCGGAACGGTGATCGGCGGCCAAACGGCCAGGCGGGCCATTCCCCTCAACTGGGAGGGCGGCGACCTGAGTGGAGCGGGAATCGGCCTGTTGCGGCGGCTGCGCCCCGCCGACGGCTGGCTGGCCCTGATCCTGCTGGCCGCCAATCTGTGCGTCGTGGTCTTTGCCGTGGAGCGGGCCGATTGGGCCCCCACTCCCAGTCTCGTCGGAATCCTGCTCCTCGGAATGCTGACCGCATTCGTATTCCACCGGATAGCGGTTTACTGGTTCCTGGCCATCATTCCCGGCCTGATACTGGGCGGCTTGACGGTCATCTGGCAGATTTCGGGATACACTTTCGACGGCGAAACCCTCGGCGGAGTGGGCGCGCTCTGGAACCGCCTGACGCTGTGGATGGAGGCGGCGCAGGAGCAGTCGATCAACATCGACAAGGTGCCTTTCGCCTTCGGCCTGGTCACGGCGTCGTGGCTCACAGGATACCTGGGGGCATGGGTGTTCCTGCGGCACCGCAACTTTTGGGGCGTTTTCGCGCTTGGCGGACTCGGCCTTTTCTCCAACCTAACCTTTCTGCCGCCTAATACGACGTTGCACCTCTCGCTCTACCTCTTTACCGCGCTGTTGCTGGTCGCGCGGGTGCAGGCCGTGCGGCGGCAGGGCCACTGGGAGCGGCGCGGCATCCGATACGACGAGGGACTCAGAACCCTGAGCCTTTCCGACAGTTTCTTTCTGGCGCTCGCGGTCATAGTGATCGCCGTGCTGCTGCCGACCGGCGGGGCGTGGCGCACTGCGACACAGGCATACGAGGCGCTGCGCCAACCGCTGGTGACGCTGGAGGATGATTTCAACCGGCTGTTCGCCGGGCTGCCAGCCCGCCGGGACATCGGATTCCGTGTCTGGGACGACGTTATGCCGTTCCAGGGCACCATCAGCCCGGCCCCCGACCATACCCTGCTGGTCGACTCTCCGATTCCGATGCACTGGAAGGCCCGCACCTACGACACGTACACCGGGCAGGGGTGGATTTCGGAACACACCGAGTTCCAGCCTCTGGACCACACGCCAGCGTTTTACAGGAACGCGCCACCCGACAACAGACTGAACGTGACCTACGCCATCACCCCGCTGTATTCGTCGGAAATCATGTTCGCCGGGCCCCGCGTGACGCGGGTAGACCAGGACGTGGAGATTGAGACGCCCTCCGCCGCGATATACCGGGTGGACGTGTCTCTCGACGATCCGCTGCCCTACCACCCGTTTGCCCTCGCCGAGTCGGCCAGGGTGATCTCGGCCCGGGTAAACTCCGATCCAACGGTGAGCGAGGCGGAGCTGACGGCGCTGCTGCCGGGGGTAGAATTCCGCCTGAACGAGATTGAGCGCGACGGAGGGCGCATCACGTCGGTCACGGTGGAGGAGGCACTGCCGGACCCGGCCGCGGTTCTCGCGGTACGCCACCCCGACGGCGTATTTGCGTCCCACAACCCCTACGTCATCACGTCGTCCGTTCCGGTGGTTGACCCGGCAAAGCTGCGGAAGGCAGGCACCGACTACCCGGTTCACATCCTGCATCGCTACACGCAGCTCCCGCCCGACCTGCCGGGCCGCATCCGTGGTTTGGCGCACGAAATCACCGTGAAAGCGGAAAATCCCTACGAAAAAGCCCTACTCGTCGAACGCAACCTGCAACGCCTGCAATACAACCTGGAAATCGACCCGCCCCCCTTTGACGTCGATGGCGTAGACCACTTCCTCTTTGACCAGAAGCAGGGATACAGCGAATATTTTGCCTCCGCCATGGCGGTGCTGCTCCGTTCGGTAGGGGTTCCGACGCGGCTGGCAGTGGGCTACACATCGGGCGAGGAAACGGAGGTGCCCGGAATCTACGCCGTCCGGGACAGCAACAGCCACGGCTGGGTGGAGGTGTACTTCCCCGGATACTCGTGGGTTCCATTCGAGCCCACTCCCGGACAGGCCCTGCCAGCCATAATGATGCCGGGCGCGGGGGAGTCCCTGGAATCCGACGGCGAATTTTTCGCCGAGTTCGACGTGGACTGCATTGACGATTTCGTCGACGAGTGCCTTGAATACGTGGAACCGTTCCTGGGAGCGGGCTCCGACTCTCTGGGGCCAGTAGAACAGGGCGGAACGCCCGGCTGGGTGTGGGCGCTGGTGATCGTGGGCGGCGCGGCGGCGACAGCCGGGGCCGCCTGGTGGGCGTTCCGCCGGTATATGTTCGCCTCCTACGAACCTGAGGACGTGTATGCCCGGGTGCGGGCGCTGGCCTCCGTCGGAGGGCTGGGCGGCGCAACTCCCAGGACGCCATACCAATTCGGCGACCGGCTCAAGTCCCTGCTGCCGCTGCACCGCGAGCGGTTGGACCTGATAGTAGAAACCTACGTGCGGGCGCGCTACGGGGGCCGCAAGCTATCCGCGGAACAGGCGGGGGAACTGTCGGACGCCTGGCTGAATCTGCGTTTTCCGCTGCTGATGGCAGCCATTGGAAATCGAATATATCCGAGGATTGAGGCGTGAGCGATTACAGATACCACATCCAGGAGCTTCCGGCAGGCTGGATCGGGCTGGTCGGCAGCGAAAGAGGGCTGCGGCGGGCCTCGCTCAAGCCGACCCCGCAAGAGGTCATGGATGACCTGGGGGCCGATGCGGATGAGGCAGAGCACGACGCCGAGTTTTTCAGCGACACCCTGGCCCGCCTTGTCTCGTACAGCCACGGCGACCTGACGGCCTTGGACGATATCGAGCTTGACCTGGGCGACGCTCCGCCCTTTTTCCGTGCCGCGTGGAGCGCCTGCCGCACCATCCCGCCCGGCGAAACGCGCAGCTATCGCTGGCTGGCCGCCGAGGCGGGAAACCCGCGGGCTGTCCGCGCCGCCGGGCAGGCCATGGCGCGCAACCGTTTCGTCCTCATCATCCCCTGCCATCGCGTCATTTCCAGCGACGGCGGCCTGGGCGGCTACGGCGGGGGCGGACTCGGCGTAAAGGCCAAGCTGCTGCAAATGGAGCTGGACCAGGCCACGGAGGGGTGACCGCTCCGGATTATCCCCCACCCGGCTTGACCGATGAGGAGCGAGCGCGTCTGCGGCTAGCGTTCGAGCTTTTGCCAAAGGTGGCCGACCACGGGGATACGGCGCTTGTACGGCATGGCGATGTTCTTCCCGAGTGGGTTATGCTGATAGTGGCGTCTTCCTACGAGCGGTATGAATCGTTCAGTCCTAGAGGGGAGCGCCGTACTGTGCTCACCGGGAGAGTGTCTGAATCCCGGCAGTGGATAATGGTTGTATTTATTGGAGACCCAGAGACAGGGGAATTTCTTACCGCATACCACAACAGGCAACTGGAGGAGAGATACGGAGGGCGACCGTGGCGGAATCAGTAGAATATCCGGTTTGGCAATCCCCGCCGGCGGCGATTGTCGAGTACAACTCTGAATTACAGATTCTTTTCATCTGGACGGGCGAGAAAAGCGCAGCCGGCGAGGAAATAGCCGAGGGCATCACCGTCCACTACGATAAGGACGATGACGGCGAACGGTGCTCAGCGGTAGCGATTCACATTGACAGCGCCGAGCACGTCCTCAAGCCCTTTGTGGACGCAATCCTGGCGAAATACGGCGTGAAACGGGAATCTGAGACGGCAGACGGCCTGGTACCGGACCGTATCGGCGTCCCCGGTAACTAACACAAACAGGAGTTGACAAATTGGCTACCGAGAACGCCTTCCGCCCCGCGGAAAAGTGGGCCACGGTCAACGGGCTGGATATGCGCTACCTGGACTGGGGCGGCGACGGCGAACCGTTGCTCGCGCTGCACGGCCTGGCCTCGTCGGCCCACTGGTACGACATCGTGGCCCAGCATCTGCGGCGCCGCTACCGCATCATCGCCCCCGACCAGCGGGGCCACGGGCAGACCACCCAGGCGCCGACGGGCTACGGCTGGCACACCCTGTCGGACGACCTGGCGGCGCTGCTGGACCACGTGGGGAGCGAAATCCCCGGCTTTCGGGAGCCGGTCCCGGCCCTGGGCCATTCCTGGGGCGGGCATGTGGTCAGCAATCTGGCATACCACTACCCCGAGCGCGTGCGGCGTATCGTGATGATCGACGGAGGGTTCCTGGACGGCAGGTTGTTCCCGGAGCCGACGTGGGAGGCTTTTTCCGACCGGCTGCGTCCCCGGAACGTCACGGGCGACCGCCAAGAGTTCCTCGACCGCCTGAGGGAGCAGATGGCCGGGTTCTGGAACGGAGAGATAGAGCGCATAGTCCAGACCATGGTCTATGAGGACGAGGACGGGCAGATCCAGGACATCCTGCGCCCCGAAAACCAGGGGCAAGTCATCCGCGCCATGTGGGACGACCCATGCTCACATACGCTGGCGCAGGTGCAGTGCCCGGCGCTGATCATAGCCGCGGGGCCGCTACCGGAACGCGCCAACAGCGACTTCGCCCAACTGCGCCGCCGGATGGTCGGTGCCGCCGAATCCGCCCTGCCCAACGGCCGCGCTCACTGGATCCCCGAGACCGTCCACGACATCGGCTACCACAAGCCCGAGGAACTGGCGCAGGTAATTCTGGAGTTCCTGGACGAGTAATCTTTACCTCGCGATATCAATAATGGTATCGTATCTGCGATGGACGACATATCCAGGGACATTGAGGAACTCCGCCGGAATCCTGGTGGAGTTCGGTTCGGCCAGTTGGCAAGGATATGCGACCGTCATTTTGGCGAACCACGCCAGCGGGGAACAAGCCATCGCGTATACCCCGTTCCATGGCCGGGAGATCCGCGGGTGAACATCCAGGACAGGCGAGGCATGGCAAAGCCATTTCAGGTCCGCCAGGTCATCCGAGCGCTTGAAAGACTGCGTGAGATGCAATGAACCCTGACCACTATACCTATCGCGTCGTATGGTCTCCCGAAGACGATGAATTCGTAGGTCTTTGCGCTGAGTTTCCTTTACTGAGTTGGCTCGAAGGAACGCCCGAGGAGGCGTTTGCCGGAATTCGCCGTCTGGTCGTCGAGATATTGGACGATATGCTCGAATCTGGTGAGACTCCTCCCGAACCCATAGCTGACCGCCACTTCAGCGGCAAATTCATGGTGCGCGTGACGCCGGAGACCCATCGCGCCCTGGCGTTGCGTGCTGCGGAGGAGGGCGTCAGCCTGAACCGGCTGGTGAGCGCCCGGCTGGCCAGCCTGTAGCCCGTGCCCTCACGTCAGCGGCAGGGGCGGCTGCCAGAACTTGCCGGTGTCGTTGACGGTGATTTCGTCCACCCACTTGACCCAGTCGTAGCCGCGCTTGTGCGGCTCCACCATCCGCGCCGGAAAGCCGTGGCCCGCCGATAGTGTCGTCCCATCAACCTTGCTGGCCAGCAGGGAACGGTCGGCCTCCTCCATTGAATAGCGCCGGTAGTAGCCGGTGCGCGAGCGGATGGTGATGCTCCCCGCGCCCGGCCTGGGCTGCGCCCTGGCCAGCAACTCGGCCACCGGAACACCCCGCCACTCCCGCGTGGTGAACCAGCCGCCGGTACAGTCGAGGGTTGCAGTCATGGCATCGTTCCAAGTTTGCAGTTCCTCGTGGTCCATTTCATAGGGGCTGTCAACGTGGCCGTTCACCCGCAGCCGCCACCCGGCAGGGTCGACGTGCTGGGTGCGGTCGTCGAGCCACATGGTCACCGGAAAGTCGGGGCCGTCCTCGGGGTGCGAGCCAGTGAAACGCCGTTCCGCCCCCGGCGCGCCGCTCACCAGCATCAGCCGCTCCGAAAGTTGCCACGCCGCCAGCCCGGCCACGGCCACGCCCGCGAACCGCAGGAAGTTGCGGCGTCCCGCCACGTAGCGCGTGCGTAAGCTAATCTTGTGCCGGAGCGTGTGCCAGACCAGCAGAGGCAGCAGCATCCAGGCCAGGTTCAGGTGGATGGTGGTTCCGGAAAATCCCATGAAACTGTATGGGCCGATGTGGCTCCACGCCAGCCCCAGCCCCAGCACGGCCAGCAGCCCCGCCAGCAGCAAGGTCGATCCCAGCATCATTCCGGGCGACCTGCTCCAGTTGCTGCGGGTGCGGAACGAACCGAGAATGTTGCGCGACTTCCAGACAAACAGCACCAGGATGGCGAAACCGGCGATCCGGTGCAGGTGCATGGCCACAATCCATTCCGGGTTGTTGTGGGTCAGCCCCAGGTACCCGGTCACCAGCTCGAAAGTGAACAGCGCTATCAGCGCGATGTTGGCCCAAGGGAAACGCACGGTTCCATCTCCGTGGTCATAAGAAACTATCTCAAAACCTGTGATTGCTTCCTTGAGGACTACTCTGCGGCTACCTATTCACCCCCACCCTAACCCTCCCCCATCAAGGGGGAGGGACTTTTGAGATAGTTTCCAAGCCGTCTCAAAAGGAAAAGCGCAGGGGCATTCTGTTCCCCTGCGCTCTTTACGTCCGGCGGGCCGGTGTGGACTTACGGATTAGGCTGCGGCGGCTATAACACCTGGTAGGCCCAGATCTGGTGGAACACCTCCGGCTCGCCCTTGGGGAGCGGCTGGAAAGGCTCGGTGGTCTCGGCCAGATTCCACTTGCCAGCGTCAGTCAGTTTCCGGAAATAGTCCTGGAAACCGTCATCCACCATGTCCGTGCGCAGGCTGAATACGACGTACCCGCCCGGCTTGGTCACCCGGACCAGTTCGTCGAACGAGCTGACGGGGGCATGCCCCAGGGTGAAAACGCCGATGCTGATAACGGCGTCGAACTGCGCCGTCTCGAAACCAAGGGTCTCGCCCAGGGTCATCTGGTGGAATGAGCTGTAGACGTTCTTTTTGCGGGCCTCGTCCAGCATTCCCTGCGACAGGTCCATGGCCGCCATGTTGGTGAAACCGGCATCGGCCAGGCACTTGCCCGCCAGCCCGGTTCCCGCCCCGGCGTCCAGCACGGCGGCGCCAGCAGGGACGAGACGCGCCAGCACATCTGCGCCGTTCTGCGGAGCGTTCCAGGCGAATACCTCATCCAGGTCCTGGTCGTATTCGGAGGCCCACTGGTCGTAGCGTTCCTCCAGTTCCCGGTTGCTGGTCGATTCGTACACCCACTGGACTCGCCGGTGGCTGTCCTCCATCGTCATGATGGCCTCCATTCCAAATTCCCTCTCCCCAACCCTTCGACAAGCTCAGGGGGGAGAGGGAATTTGCGTTCAGATTATCCGATTGTGGGGCGCCGGGCGGCTACTTGCGGCAGACGTACAGTCCCCAACCCAGCTCATTGTTCTCGACGGCCCGGGCGGTGCCCAGGTAAGCCTCGGTCAGCCACTCGTAGTGCTCGGCGTGCTCGCCGGTGTCCCCCTTGGGAGTGCGGTCGGCGAGACACAGGTAGCTCTGGCGCAGGTGGCTGGAGATGTCGATGGATTCAAGCAACTCGAATCCCTGGGCTTTCAGCGCGTCCTGATACGACTCGAAACTGAACTCGGTATCGTAGAGCAGCCGGTCGTAGACAAACCGCTGGGCCTCGGGGCTGACCTCCTGCGTGGGCTTAACCAGGTCGTCGAAAACGAATATGCCTCCGCTCTCCAAGACCCGGTATACCTCTTTCAGCACCGTGCGCTTGTCCGGCACGTGATAGATGACAGCCTGGCTCCAGACCCGGTCAAACGAGCCGTCCGAAAACGGCAACTCGGTGGCCGATGCCTTCTCGAAAGCCAGCCGCTCGCGCAGACCGGGCTCCTGTCGCTCGCGGTCCACGTTTGCGTTGTCGACGCGCACGCCGCTTAGGTCGATGCCAGTGACGTGGCAGCCGGTATGCCCGGCAAGCCAGATGGCGGTGGTGCCGTTGCCGCAGCCGAGGTCCAGCGCCCGCGCGTCAGGGCCGATGCGCCCCTTCTCGACCATGATGCGGTCGAGATTGGCGCACCCTTTCAGGAAGTCGGTGCCGGTCGTCTCGTCGAAGTAGCCCCAGTGGACGCTGCCATCCTCGTCCCAGATGGTGCGGTAGATGGCGTCTTCGGCGTCGTAGTACGACTCAGTTTCCTGTTCAGTGAACCGGCTCGACATGCTTGATGCCCTCCAGGTACTCCACGAATCGGTTGTCCTGGTCCACCAGGATCATCTTCGGCTCAACCGGCGAGTCGGAGACCTCGAAAGACATGATGATGAGGCAGTGGCCCTCGGCGGTAAGCCGGGCGGCAGCGCCCTGCACGGCGATCTCGCCTCGCCCGCGGACGCCTGGGATCACGTAGGTCTCGAAACGGCTGCCGCTGTCGACATCGCAGACGAGGACCTTCTCGAACTCCCACATGTCCACCTTTTCCATCAGCGCCTCGTCGATGACGATGCTCCCGATGTAGTCAGGGTTGGCCTCGGTCACCCAAGCCCGGTGAATTTTTGAGCGTAACACTTCACGCATGGTTTCCTCCTTGTTCGTTGCTGTTCCAGAAAACCGGCGGCGACGCATCCATATTTTTGTCGCCACAATTTGAAAATTCTCTAAAACTGCTATAAATCCGTTATGTTTCCTGTTGACAATTGGTTTGATTCTTGGCCCGGCTCCCGAATTGCGCCTTTTTGAGGTACAAAAATGGGCGCAAGCATTCCCGCTGTCGAGCTTTGAGGTTCGGCGAGGCTGCCGCAGGCAAAACAGCGTGCCTTTTCGTTGCGGCGAGGGCTGGGGCGTGGCGGGAGGGCTGGTGTGGGGCCCCTTTCGTTATCGATTGGGGTGAGGAGCTAAGGCCCGCAGGGCAGGGCGTAGAGCCGCCTGCTGCTGATCAGGGTCCGGTTCGTACTGGCTTTCCGAACCGGAGGCCTCGTAGAATGATAATACATCGTTATGTCCATTTTCCTGTATTTGGGCCCGGCGCTGTTCGGGTGGGCAGGTGTTGCGCTCAACCCCGGGTGGCCGGACATCTGGTAGCAATGGAACAGCGTTCCAAGCAATTCGCGGGCAGTCTAGCATCGGCTTCAGAGGTGGTCAACTTTATACGGCAGACTGTACACCGTATATCCGCGCCCGTTAGCGACATTTTACACTGATTTCGTAATGATTCGCGGTATTTGTGACTACTTATCGCCTGATTTGAAATTGGACTGAATGATACACAACAATCAGAGCGCTAATCAATTATCTCGAACCTCAAGGCGATTTTCCGGGATGCACCCGGAAGTGACTCTGCACTACCATTTCACCCCCACCCTAACCCTCCCCCTCAGGGGGAGGGGACTTTTGGGCACGGCCCCGTTCCATGAACTCCCGCAGTGGGCGGGGCGATGGGAGGCGCGGCGTCAAACGCCCAAGGGCATCTCCTGGGTTACGGCCACGGTGTCGGGACCCAGCAAGTCCTCCAGCCGTTCCCGCAGCGGGTCGCAATACCCGGTGCTCACCACGGGCAACTCCATCAGCACCCGCTTGCCAGCGGTGCGAATCTCCAGGTTCACCTTGTCGCGCCCAGGATATTCCAGGATGACCCCGATCACCTCTCTCAGCAACATGGCGTCGTGCTGCGGATCCTCCGACTCGGTCACCGCCAACTGGACCATACGGTTGCTGGACTCATACGCCGGAGCCGGTCTCTGGCTTTCGCCAACGGAGCCGTTAACGTCACCGTGAGCTTGTCGAACGCTGCCGTTGCCATTGGCGTATTCGGAATGCGAAGCCCCGTTGCCGTTGCCGTTCCTGTGATGGCCGTTACCGTTATTGCTGCTGCCGTTCCCGTATTGGCCGTTTCCGTTTCCGTTCGGCTTTGCCGGAGCAGGCTTGCCGTTGCTATTTCCATTGGCTGGCAACGCCGACGGCCGGTCCTGCACGAATTCCTCGGCCTCATCGCACGACAGCTCCAACTGCTCACCCCGCAGCCTTACCTTGCCCTGAACACGTATAGTGCGCCCCGGGTGCCAAATCCCCTCGGTGCGTTGCAGCGCCTCCGGCCAGACCGTAACCTCCACAACGCCGCCCAGCAGTTCCAGGCTCACGATAAAGAAACGCTGGCCGTCCCGGCGGGCGCGCTCGGTAACGGTGCTGACTATGCCCAGAACGTGTACCTGCTGGCCCTGCATCTCGTCGCTGAGCTGGTCCAGCGAAACGAAAGCGCCGCCGCTGTTTGCGCCGGTCAGGGCCATCAGCGGATTGTGAGAAAGGGCGACGCCTAGATACTCCCGCTCCCAGGCGGCCTTTTCCTCGGGCGAGGTGTCGTTGGTTCCCAGTATGATGCCCGGCTCCTCGGCGACCGAACCGCTCGTCGCTGCGCCCGCCGTGCTAGACCCGCCGCCGAACAGGCTGCTCTGGCCGCTGTTCCGCATCTGCGCCTCGCGCTGGGCCGTGGCTACGATGCGGTCGAGGGCGTCGAGCATTGCGCCGCGCGGCGCGACTGAATCGAAAGCGCCCGCCTTGACCATGCTTTCCATGGTGCGGCGGTTCAGGTTGGCCGCCCCGGAACGCCGGCAGAAATCGTCGATGGATTGGAACGGGCCGTTTTCCTTGCGTTCCTCGACCAGCGGCTTGACCGCGCCCTCGCCCACCGTCTTGACGGCGGCGAGTCCGATGCGCAGGCCGGGATTTCCCTCGTCGTCGCGGTCGATGCTGAAAAACTCATCGGAACGGTTCACGTCGGGCAGCCAGACCGGTATCCCCAGCCGGAAACACTCGTTGATCGAGCTGATGGTCCTGTCGGTGTTGTCCAGACGGGCATTCAGCACCGCCGCCATGTATTCCACCTGGTAGTGGGCCTTGAAATACCCCGTCCAGTAGGAAATCAGCGCGTAGCTGACGCTGTGGGCCTTGTTGAACGCATACCCGGCAAAGGGTTCGATCAGGTTGAATATCTCCACCGCCAGCGGCTCGTCAAAGCCCTTGCCGGTGGCCCCGGCGACAAAGTTGTCGCGTTCCTGGGCCATCAGCGACGCGATTTTCTTGCCCATGGCCTTGCGGACGATGTCGGCTGCGCCCAGGGTGTAGCCAGCGAACTGTTGCAGTATGAGCAGCACCTGGTCCTGGTAGACGATGATGCCGTAGGTTTCGTCCAGCAGTTCCTTGAAACTGGGATGCGGGTAGGTGACCGCCGCCCGCCCGTGCTTGGCGTCAATGAACCGGTCGATGTTCTCCATAGGCCCCGGCCGGTAGAGCGCGATCATAGCGGCGATGTCGCCGATGTTCGACGGCTTGAGCTTTTCGATATACCGCTGCATTCCCGCGCTTTCCAGTTGGAACACGTCGGTTGTGTTGCCGGACGACAGCAACTCATAGGTCTTGGCGTCGTCCAGCGGCAAGGTCTGGAGGTCGATCTCAATGCCCCGGCTCTCGCGCACCAGCTTGACCACGTGGTCAAGGATCGTGAGGCTGGTGAGGCCGAGGAAATCCATTTTCAGCAGCCCCAGATGGGCCACCGGGTCCATGCTGAACTGGGTCATCAGCACCGGGCTGGATTCGTCGCCCTTGACCGGGCGTTGCAGCGGCACCGTCTCGGTCAGCGGCTCGTCGGCAATCAGCACGCCAGCGGCGTGGGTGCCAACGTTGCGGACGATGCCCTCCAGGTCCCGCGAACGGTCCACCAGTTCCCTGACCGCCTCGTTGGTGTCGTAAGACGCCTGGAGATCGGAGCTTACGCGCAGGGCGTCGTCCAAGTTCATGGCCCGCTGCGGCAACAACTGCGCTATGCGATCCACGTCGCCGTAGCTCATTCCCAGGGCGCGCCCCACGTCCCGCAGCGCGGCCCTTGCGCCCAGCGTGCCGAATGTGATGATCTGGGCCACGTGGTCGTTGCCGTACTTGTCTATGACGTAGTGCAGCACCTCGTCCCGCCGGTCGTCCTGGAAATCCATGTCGATGTCCGGCATTTCCTTGCGCTCCATGTTCAGGAAACGCTCGAAGACGAGCCGGTACTCCAGCGGGTCAACGTCGGTGATGCCCAGGCAGTAGAGCACGACGCTGGCGGCCGCGCTGCCCCGCACCCCGAACAGGATGTTGCGTTGGCGGACGAACTTGATGATGTCCCACACGACCAGGAAATAGTTGGCGAACCTGGTGTAGCGGATGACCTCCAGCTCATACCGCAGGCGCTCAACGGCCTCGGGGGATGCGTTGGGGTAGCGGCGCCGGAACCCTTCCTCGCAGACCTGGGCCAGGTAATCATCCGCGTCCATGCCGCCGGGGGTCTCATAGCGGGGCAGGTGCGTCTGGCCGAAATCCAGCGAAACGTCGCACATGTCCGCGATTACGCCGGTGTTGGCCATGGCCTCGCCGCGAATGTTCGCGGGGAGGTCGCTGAAAAGCTCCTCCATTTCCTGCGGGCTCTTGATGTAGTAGGAATTGTCCTCCATCAAAAGCCGCTTTTCGTCGCGGATATTGGTGTTGGTCTGGATGCAGATGTAAATATCCTGCAAGGGGGCCTGGTGCTGGTGGACGTAGTGGGAATCGTTGGTAGCCACCAGCGGCAGCCTGGTGTCCTGGGCCATTCGTAGCAGGCCCTCGTTAATCCGGTCCAGGCTTTCGACGTTCTGGTGGCGCTGGATTTCGAGGAAATACCCGTCTCCGAACAGCTCGCGGTACCAGCCCGCGGCCTTGACGGCTCCATCGTAGTTGCCGTCGGCCAGCAGCCGCGGCACCTCCGCCGAGGGGCAGCCGGACAAGCACACCAAACCCTGGCCGTACTGCTCCAGCAGCCCCTTGTCGATGCGGGGGCGGTTGTAGAACCCCTCCACATGCGCCTTGGTCACAAGCTGCATCAGGTTGCGGTAGCCCGCGTTGTCCCGGGCCAGCAGCACCAGGTGCGCCGGGCTGCGCTCCGACGGGTTTTTTTCGTGCCGGCTGTTGTGGGCGACGTATACCTCGCACCCGATGATGGGCTTGATGCCGGCGTCGCGGCAGGCGGAGTAAAAGTCGACCACACCATAAAAGGTGCCGTGGTCGGTGATGGCCAGCGCACCCATCCCCAGCTCGCCGGTGCGTTCCACCAGCTCAGGGATGCGGCTGATGCCGTCGAGCATGCTGTATTCGGTGTGGACGTGTAGGTGGGTGAAAGCCAAGGGAATGAGTCCTCCAGTTCTAGTACCATCCCGGCCCGGCGGGAAAAGCGAACCGCAACGTGCGGTGAGAGGCCCGGCATCCCGCCTGCCGGGCGATGCTCCGCAGCAGACTTGAGTCTAACCTCAAACGCCGATGGCGGAAAACCGGCGTGAACGCCATCCAGGAAATGCGGGCCACTGAGGGCCTGACTACCTGACCGCCCTTAAACCACCACATATTGGGCAAAGCCTCAATACAGGCCACAATATGACATAGTTTTTGCGCCCCTGACAAGGGGTACCCAAGGCGGATTTTATGAATGAAAAAGCCGGGGGCCGTCCCAGTTTTCCCTGGAATCCGGCCCCCGGCGCAATGCCGGGAACACTAATGGAATTCAGCCATAGCGGCTGTCAGCGGCAACCGATGCTTTTCGGCTACTCATCCTCCATGGATTCCATCTTCGCCGACATGATGGTGCTGGCTGGCACCGGGTCCTGCCGGTTGATCAGGCGGGTGTCGCCCCAGGTTGCGGTCTCAACGTAGTTCTTGAAATCCTTGGTCTCGCCGCAGAGGCGGCACACGCCGGGGCTGGTCGGGCCATCCGCCGCCTGGATCAGCCAGTGGTGCTGGCAGACCAGGACGACATCGGGAACCTCTTGAACGGCTACATTCTCCGCTTGCTGTACCATCTCGCTCACTCTCTCTGTGATCTTTTCTCTCGTTTACGAAATTATACCATGTATTTAACGTAATCGTCAACACTTTAGCCGACATTAGTTGCCAAAAAGGAAATGTGATAGACGGTTTCCGTTCATAACCCCCCCGCGCTATTCCGAATTTACGCCCTTGAACATACTTAAGGTTACGCTCCCTGAATCTCGTTGACTTTTTGCTCCCAAAACTGATTAAATCGTTTGTTAATATCAAGTCTCTGGCAGCTAATTGACATACACTGAAATAAAGGAGGCCAGTGATGGGCAGGAGGCTTCTCAAGGAACTGGAGCGTTCCTACGGCTTCGACGAAGTGGCCATCGTTCCGGGACAGGTCACCATCAATCCGGAACTCACCTCCACCAAGATGACCATCGGCGACCTCGAATTCGAAATCCCTATCATGGCCTCCGCCATGGACGGAGCCGTATCCCCCCGGTTCGCCGCCCGGATGCACGAACTGGGCGGCCTGGCCGTGCTCAACGGCGAGGGCCTCTACTCCCGCTACGACGACCCCTATTCCGTCCTCGAGGACATCATTGCCACGCCCCAGAGCGAGGTGACCGAATTCCTGCAACAGGTCTACTCGGAGCCGGTCAAGGAGCACCTGCTCGCCGCCCAGGTTCAGGAAATCAAGAACGCCGGCGCCACCTGCGCAATATCCTTTACGCCCCAGAGCACCAAGCGGATGTCTCCCATCGCCGTGGAGTCAGGGGCCGACATGGTGGTGGTGCAGTCCACCGTGACCACCGCCAGGCACATGTCCAACAGCTACCGCGGTCTCATCTTTTCCGAACTGATCGACGCCATCAAAGTGCCGGTCATGGTCGGCAACTGCGTCACCTACGACGTTGCCCTGGAGCTGATGGAGACCGGAATCGACGGCGTGCTGGTGGGAGTCGGCCCCGGCGCGGCCTGCACCACCCGCGAGGTCGTCGGCGTGGGCGTGCCGCAGGTGTCCGCCACCCTGGAGTGCGCCGCAGCCCGCGAGGACTACTACCGGAAGACTGGCCGCTACGTCTCCGTGATAACCGACGGCGGAATCCGCACCGGCGGCGACATCTGCAAGTCCATCGTCAGCGGGGCCGACGGAGTGATGCTTGGCACCCCCTTTGCCCAGGCCGAGGAGGCCCCGGGGCGCGGCTACAACTGGGGAATGGCCAATCCGCACCCCGAACTGCCGCGCGGCACCCGCGTAAAGGTCGGCACCAAGGGATCCCTAAGCCAGATCCTGCACGGCCCCACGTCGGTGACCGACGGCACCCAGAACTTTGTCGGCGCACTGCGCGTCGGCATGGGCATGTGCGGGGCCTATAACGTGCGCGACCTGCATCAGGCCGAAATGATCATCGCCCCCGCCATCAAGACCGAGGGCAAGTTCTTCCAGCTCGGCGGCTAACCCCGATCAGGCACGGGGGAGTACCTATGTCTCCAGAGTTCTACGCGATTATCGGTATTGGCATTGGCCTGGCGAGCCTGATGATAGGTTTGGCGGGCGTGATGTTCTATCTGATTGGCCAAACCAACCGTCGCCTTGACAGACTGGAAACGCGGATGGACCGGTTGGAAACCCGCCTGGACCGGCTGGCAGATAGGTTGGACAGGCTGGAGGACAAGCTCGACCAACTATCAGAAAAGGTGCATTCACTGGACATTCGCGTGTCCAAGCTGGAATGGATGCTCGACGCTGCGCTGTACGGCAAGCCGGTAAGAATTCCCCCGGAAAGCGACAACGGGGACGCCGGATAAGGAGAAAGCGACATGACCACGGCAGAGCGAACGGTTGAAATCCTCGTCCCCGTCGCCGAGGATGTGCCCGAGGAGCAGGGCCTCAGTGCCTCCCTGTCCGGTCTGGAGGGCAAGGTCGTCGGCCTGCTGGAAAACCGCAAATTCCACGCCGACACGTTCATGCAGGAACTGGAGCAGACACTGCTGAACGGCTACGGCGTCAAGAAAGTCATCTACAACCGCAAGGCGACCTACAGCGCCGCCCACCCCGACGACAAGCTGGAGGCGCTGCTCCGTGAGTGCGACGCCATCATCCACGCCATCGCCGATTGAGGCAGTTGCACGGCGTGGGGTCTCCACGACACAGTGATAACCGAGTCTGCGGGCGTTCCCTCGGTCAGCGTCATCACCAGCAGTTTCACCCGCGCGGCCAACCTCCGCGCCGCCTCGCTGGGCATGCCCGGCGCGCGCATCGTCGTCCTCCCCAGCCCCCTGGCCAGCCGCCCGGCCGAGGACGTGCGCCGGATGGCCCACGACTACGCCCCCGAAATCGTCGGCCTGCTGACCGGCGGCAAAGCCCCGGACAGCCAAGCCAGCGGCCCGTCAGACGACAAGTGGAGCGACATGGAGTAACGGACAGGACTGACACGCGCAGTGTAAAGACGAGGTCTAGGGTAAAATGAACATCCCCCAATACATTACACGGGTCAAGATGGTCAAATGTTCCCATGAGGAACCGCAGCCGCCTCGCAATCCTGACGAGTTGGAAAATTGGTGCAATTCAGGATATTCAGCGCGGCCAGTGCAACAGCATGTGGGTGATACTGGCATAATTCTATGGAAGAACAGTGATGGCACTGTGTGTGTTCAGTTCGACGATAAGGACGAGAGAGTGCTACTCTGTGACGAGATTGAAGTTCTCTCGGAGTGTTTCACACGTGTCAAGATGGTTAGATGTATCCAGGGCAAACCGCGGTTGCCATCTCACAAGGACAAGATAGAGAACTGGTGTGCCGTAGGATATTCGGCTCGTTCACTCGAACAGCACGTGGGCGATATGGGTACAATGCTATGGGAGAATGACTGTGGTAGGGTATCTGTATTGTTCGACAACAGAGACGAACTCATACTTTTCCGCGAGGAAATTGAAATTCTTTCGCAGGAATTTCGGGAGGTGAATTCCACATGGAGCTAATTAAATCTCCATGGGCCAAAGTCTTTGCAGAATTTGGGCGGTCTGCTCGCCATCGAGTCATACTTGCTTCACCCTTTATCGGTTCTGGCCCTCTTTCGGATTTGGCTAAATCCTTCGACAGGGCGAGACCGCCCCAGGTTGAACTGATTACCAATTTGTCCGCAGACAGCTTGTTTCAAGGAACTGTCAATTCGGATTCCATCGCCAATTTCTGCCGCTCGCTACCCGAAGTGCAAGTTCGGCACCTACCCGGACTTCACGCCAAGGTGTATGTTGCCGACGACCACTCGGCTATCATTACTTCTGGAAACCTAACCCAAGCATCGTTATATCGTAATTACGAGTATGGAATTCACATTACCGAGAAGGCTTTAGTACAGCAGATAACTGAAGATGTGCAAGAATATTCTTCTTTAGGTTCTCCAGTTACCCTCATTGAATTAGATGAACTAACTGAGATTACAAAGGTTGTTCATTCCAAATACGCTGAGACTTTACGAAGTTCTCGAGAAAACATCAGAAAAGAATATCAAGAAAGCATAGAACTGACTCGTACTGCATTGATGAATTTGCGAGCTAAGCCGGGAGAAACGACACATTCTATTTTCTCACGAACAATTCTATACATACTTAAAGATGGTCCACTCTCTACCCGTGAGATGCAACCAATTATTCAAGCTATACATCCAGATATTTGCGACGATTCTATCGATCGGGTTATTAACGGCGTCAATTTTGGCATGAAATGGAAACACATGGTCAGAAACTCTCAGGTGTATCTCAGAAGACAAGGCCGTATAGAATTCAACCAGAAAAAATGGCAGCTTACAAAAAGCAAATCAGAATGATTTTCGGGGAAACCGTAGGCGAAATCATTGCTGTGCCTAACGTAGTTTAGGATCGCCTCGCCAGGGATAACCTGATTCAAGGGCTGTTGGTTAGAGGCTGGAGTGACATTGAGTAAATAACTATTTTCCTAAGTGAGAGCATTGGCTAAAGAGTTAACAGAAGTTCTCACCCGCCAAAGTGACTTAAGATCGCGCCAGCGCTGTAATGGACCACACGACCAGCAATCCGGAGCTAACATTATGACCATATCAAACTCCGCCGCCACCCCGAACCTTGCCTCCCGGCGGGAGCGCGTGCCTGCCGACTTTGCTGCCATGCAGGACTATTTCTGGGAGCAGGGCTGGACCGACGGGCTGCCCGTCGTGCCGCCCACCGAGGACGCTGTCCGCGACATGCTGGCGGCCCTGGACGCCGACCCGCAGCACTCGCTGGGCGTGATGCAGCCGCGCAACTCGCGGGCGACGCTGGAAAAGCTGGCCGTCAACGCCGTGATGGCTGGCTGCAAGCCCGAGCACTTTCCCGTCGTGGTCGCCGGGGTAAGGGCGGCGATGCGCGAGGGTTTCAACCTCGCTGGCACGGCCGCGACCACCGGCGGCGCAAACCAGGTCATGATCGTCAACGGCCCGGCGGCCCGGCAGGTGGGCATCCAGGCCGACGCTGGCTGCCTCGGCCCCGGGTTCCGCGCCAACGCCGCCATTGGCCGCGCCCTGCGGCTCATCGTGCGCAACGTGGCCGGCCTGACGCCGGGCGACATGGACAAGGCCACCCTCAGCTCGCCGGGCCGCTACAGTTTCTGCTTTGCCGAGAACGAGGCCCGCAGCCCGTGGGAACCGCTGCACGTGGAGCGGGGCTACGCGCCCGCCGACAGCACGGTCACCGTGGCTGGCATCCTGGGCGTCTACCGCATCATGGAGAGCACCTCCGGCACCGGGTTCGGCGTCCTCGGCACCATCGTCGGCAACATGAAGACCGTCGGCATCGCCAACTACTACCAGCAGGCCACCGGCGGGCAGGTCATCCTGGTGCTCTGTCCCGAACACGCCGCCGAGATTGCCGCCAGCGGGCTGAGCAAGGCCGACGTCAAGGATTACGTGTTCCACAACGCCCGCATGCCCGTGGGCCAGCTCAAGGGCATCGCGCACTACGGCAACCGCACCTGGCCCAATTGGATCGACGAGTCCCGCGACGACGTGCTGGTGCCCATCGTGCGCTCCGCCAGCGACGTGGTGGTGCTGGTGGCTGGCGGCGACGGCCGTCACTCCGCCTGGATGTCCGGCTGGGGCGTAACGCTGGTCTCCACCGAGCGGGTTGAATACTCCCTGCCGTAGCTTCTTGATTAACGCGACGACATTTGCCCGTTGAACTCTACTTTTCCCTGTGATACGTTTCCCAAAAGGAGGGAATGGATGACGGGGCCATACTGCGTTGAGCTATGCGCTGGCGGCGGCGGGCAGGCGCTGGGGCTGGAACAGGCCGGATTCCGGCATACTGCTCTTTATGAAATCGACGGCAACGCCTGCGCCACCCTGCGGTGGAACCGCAGCCATTGGGACGTGCAGCAATGCGACATTCGGGAACTGGACGGCTCTAGCTTCCGGGGCATTGATCTTCTCGCTGGCGGGTTGCCGTGTCCTCCCTTCTCCGTGGCCGGAAAACAGTTGGGATACGCCGACGAAAGAGACCTCTTTCCCGCCGCATTAAGGCTCGTTGATGAATCCAGGCCGCGCTGTTTGATGATTGAAAATGTACGTGGCCTGTTGGATGCCCGTTTTGAGGAGTACAGGGATTCAATCTTGCTCCGGTTGAAAAAATTGGGCTACCGCGCCGGTTGGCGGTTGCTGGACGCTTGTGATTACGGGGTGTCTCAATACCGGAAAAGGGCCATCCTGGTTGCGATAGAAAAAGGCATGTCCCACAAGTTCGACTGGCCTGAACCGCTAAATGTGCCGCCGCCGACAGTTGGGGATATGCTCTACTGCGACATGGCTTCCCGCGGATGGCGGCTGGCGGATGAATGGCGTCTTGGAGCGAATGACCTGGCTCCAACGATTGTGGGAGGTTCGCTGAAACATGGCGGGCCGGACCTGGGCCCGGTGCGCGCCAGAAAAGCATGGGCAGCCCTCGGGGTTGACGGCAAGGGCGTCGCTGATGAGCCGCCGGATCCGGAATTCGACCGGATGCCACGGCTGACAGTCTCGATGGTAGCCAAATTGCAGAGTTTTCCTACCACCTGGACTTTTGCCGGCAACAAGACGCCGGCCTACAAGCAGGTAGGCAACGCTTTCCCTCCCCCGGTAGCGCGGGCCGTGGGATTGCAGATAATTTCAGCTCTAGCCGCATCAAAGCCGGTTCAGGTAGGGGATCGTGGATAGCGGCCCGGTAATCCCGTCAGCCCGCGCCGCGTTTCATCGTGCGCTCTTGGATGGCGTATTGAGGGTTGACCCTAATGGGATTCCCAGCAATGCTGACAAAAGCAGCAATATCAGCATTGCTATAGCTCAAGGGATAGTAAACCAGCTACGGCCCAACATCACTGAACAACGGCTTGCGGGACAACGCGCCGGATCAAGATTTGAGCAAGTTTGTGAAAACTTTATCTCTGCCACCTTTCTACGGTTCCAGCACTTGCGCCCTGGCAATTGGAGTGTAGGGCGTAGCGGAATGAATATCGAGCGGTTTGAGCAGTATCAACATCTCAAAGAGTTGAGTGAATTGGCAAGGGAAAATCCCGCCCTGGCTTCGGCGCTGGGCAGTGACTACATCATCAAGCCTGACATCGTCATCGGACGAAACCCGGAAGCGGATGATTCAATCAATGCGCCTTACGCCATAGTAGACGAAAACTTTGCTTTACACACAAATATCCGGGCAGCCAACAACAGTTTGCCGATTCTACATGCAAGCATTTCATGCAAATGGACTATCAGGAGCGACCGTGCTCAGAATGCCCGTTCAGAGGCTCTGAACCTGATCCGCAACCGGAAAGGACGCCTGCCTCATATCGCGGTCGTGACAGGAGAGCCGCTGCCCAGCCGTATAGCCTCAATAGCCCTGGGCACCGGAGATATTGACTGTGTTTATCACTTTGCCCTGCCTGAAATGGTTAAGGCCCTTGAGAATCTCGAATATCCCGACGCCCAAGAGATGGTAAAGATTATGATGGATGGAGGGCGGCTGCGGGATATTGCAGATTTGCCGCTGGACTTGGCCGCCTAGCATGGCCGACAGAATTTCAGAAGAGCGGCGCAGCTACAATATGAGCCGCATAAAAAGCTCGAACACTACGGTAGAGCTTGCTGTCCGCCGCCTGATTCACGGTATGGGATACCGTTACCGACTCTACGGCAAAGGGTTGCCGGGTAAACCCGATATCGTTTTTGGCCCTCGCCGTAAGGTGATTTTTGTTCACGGCTGTTTCTGGCATCAGCACCCGTCGCCTGTTTGCCTAGATAGTCGAGTGCCGAAGTCCAATTTGGGTTACTGGAAACCGAAACTGGAAAGAACGAAGCAAAGAGACGCCAACAACCTGAATTTGCTTTTTGATATGGGCTGGGAATCCTTAATCATCTGGGAATGCGAACTCCGCGATACCCCTGCTCTAAGGTCCCGCATACAAGGGTTCCTCGGCTAACCCATCTCCTCCTGGTACTTTGCTGCCTCTCCCTTTTGAGGCAGAGATGGGGAAATAATGAGGGTGCTTGGCATCACCGGACAGGCGGGCGGGAGAAATGCCCGGCAGGCAACGGTCTCCCGCATTGCCCCAAATCGCTGGCTCGCCTAGAATTCTGCCAGCCGGAGAGCTGTCTGCGAGTGTGCTGCGATGCCGATGCAGGGTTTTGGAGTTGGCCGATGTTAGCGAGGATTCCCCTGGTCTTGGAGCCACAGCCGGAGGGGGGTATACCGTCACCTCGCCCCTGCTGCCGGAGTTGATTACCGAGGGCGACACCGTCTCGGAGTGCCTGGCCAACGCGGAGGATGCCTTTGCGGTAGTTCTGGAAATCTACGAGGACGAGGAGCGCCCCTTGCCGCCTGGTATCAAGGTGGACGACGCCAACGGCCCGGTGTCGGTTGAGGCGGTGGTCACCGTTCCTGCTCTGTGAGATACCGCGAGGCTGCCCGCAAGTTGTCCAGGTTAGGATGCTACGAGGTGCCAGCGCGGAGGGGCGGCTCTCACAGGAGATGGTTCAACCCTCAAACACGAAAAAGCGCACGTTGCCCGACTTGGGCGGACGGGACCTGAAAACCGGAACAGTGCGCTCGGCAATCAGGCAGTTGGGTATGGACTGGACGGAATTTCTGGGGGCATAGCGCTCGTCCATTCCAGCAGGCTTTGAGGCCCCTCTCAAACACCGCCGCTCAACCCCTTGCGCGATTGTGAAAAATAGTGCATACTACCGCCCTGAATGCTTCCTGGTGGTTTGAGCGAGGCGGCCCCACCCGTTCCCATTCCGAACACGGTAGTGAAACGCCTCAGCGCCGACGATACTGCTCGGGCGACTGGGTGGGAAAATAGGTCACTGCCGGGAGGCTATTCTCAGAAACACCTCCCTTGAAATCCTGGACCGGTGCGAGCTTGGCGCGGGACGCCTTTCAGCGACGGATACCTATCCCAAGCTGAACGCCCGGATTGTCCGGACTGCTCCTCCGCCCCTTTCTCCGGTTTAGGACCGGCGGACTCCCGCCGTCCGCGTGCCTTTACACCCCGAGAGGGCGCCAATATAATCGTCCTTTAGCCTTGGGTGTAGCCGTGCGCATCAGCGGATGCCGCCTTTCGGGGAAGATTCACCTATCAGCCTCCCCAAGGCCAGGAGCGGTATTATGGGCAGCAGATTCGAGAAGTTTTCGGAGCGAGCGCGACGGGTGTTGTCGCTGGCCCAGGAAGAGGCCCAGCGCTTCAACCACAACTATATCGGGACTGAGCACATTCTCCTTGGCCTTGTCCGCGAGACGGAAGGTGTGGCGGCCCGGGTGCTGTCCAGCCTATCCGTCGACCTCTCCAAGGTTCGCTCCGCCGTCGAGTTCATCATCGGCCGCGGCGAAAAGCCCGCTCAGGGCGAGATCGGCCTGACCCCCCGCGCCAAGAAGGTGGTCGAGTTGGCGGTGGACGAAGCCCGCCGCATGAACCACACCTATATCGGCACCGAGCACCTGCTCATCGGCCTCCTGCGGGAGGGCGAGGGCGTGGCCGCTGGCGTGCTGGAGAGCTTGGGCGTCACCCTCGACAAGGTGCGCACCGAGACCCACCGCATCCTGAGCCACACCTCCGGCCAGGGCCAGCAGTCCGGCCGCACCAACACCAAGACGCCAACACTGGACAACCTCGGCGTAGACCTGACCAACGCCGCCAGGTCCGAGAAACTCGACCCGGTGGTGGGCCGCGATCAGGAATTGCAGCGGGTGATCCAGATTCTCAGCCGCCGCACCAAGAACAACCCGGTGCTGGTGGGCGAGCCCGGTGTCGGCAAAACCGCTATCGTCGAGGCCATGGCCCAGATGATCGCCCGGGGCGACGTGCCCGACACGTTGCAGAACAAGCGCCTGGTCACCCTGGACATGGGTTCCCTCGTCGCTGGCACCAAGTACCGCGGCGAGTTCGAAGAGCGCCTCAAGAAGGTCATCGAAGAGATCAAGAGTTCCGGCAACTGCGTGCTGTTCATCGACGAGATTCACACCCTCGTCGGCGCAGGCGCAGCCGAAGGCGCAGTGGACGCCTCCAATATCCTCAAGCCCTCCCTGGCCCGCGGCGAGTTGCAGTGCATCGGCGCAACGACCCTGGACGACTACCGTAAGTACGTCGAGCGTGACCCGGCGCTTGAGCGCCGCCTCCAGCCTGTCCGGGTGGAAGAACCCTCCTCGGAAGAAACCGTTGACATTCTCATGGGGGTCAAGGACCGCTACGAGGATCACCACAACGTGAACTACACCGACGACGCCATCCGCAGCGCCGCCAACCTGGCTGCCCGCTTCATCTCCGACCGCTTCCTGCCCGACAAGGCCATCGACCTGATTGACGAGGCTGGCTCCCGCGTCAGGCTGCGGGGCAGCGTAACCCCCACCTCGGTCACCGACGCCATACAGGTGCTTGAGGCCGTCAGCCGCGAGAAGGACGAGGCTATCGCCGACCAGCGTTACGAGGCGGCGGCGGAACTCCGCGACCGCGAGTTGCAGGAACGGCAGAACGTCGATGAACTGCGCAGCGAGTGGCAGGAGGGCCGCGGCCGGGAGCGCACGGTGGTCACCGAGGACGACATCGCCGAGGTGGTCAGCATGTGGACCGGCGTGCCCGTCGCCAGGCTGGCCAAGGAAGAGACCGAGCGGCTGCTCCAGATGGAGAACGAGCTGCACAAGCGCATCATCGGCCAGGACGAGGCCATCGTGAACATCGCCAAGTCCGTCCGCCGCGCCCGCGCCGGTCTCAAGGACCCGCGACGGCCCATCGGCGTGTTCATGTTCCTTGGCCCCACCGGCGTCGGCAAGACGGAGCTCGTCCGGGCGCTGGCCGAGTTCATGTTCGGACACGAAGACAACATGATCCGCTTGGACATGTCCGAGTTCCAGGAGCGGCACACCGTCGCCCGGCTCATCGGCGCCCCTCCGGGATACGTGGGCTACGACGAGGGCGGGCAGCTCACCGAGGGCGTGCGCCGCAAGAACTACTGCGCCGTGCTGCTGGACGAAATCGAGAAGGCCCACCCAGAGGTATTCAACATCCTGCTCCAGATATTCGACGCCGGGCAACTGACCGACGCGCGGGGCCGCAAGGTGGACTTCCGCAACTCGATCCTGGTGATGACCAGCAACCTCGGCTCCGACCTGATCAAACGCGAGACCAGCGTGGGCTTTGCCGTAAAGTCCGAAAACGCCCGCACAGACCAGAGCGCCTACGAGCGCATGAAGGACAAGGTGATGGAGGAGGTGCGCCGGTTCTTCAAGCCGGAGTTCCTCAACCGCATCGACTCCACGGTGGTGTTCCACCAGCTCGCCGAGTCCGAAATTCTGTCCATCGTCGACCTGATGATGAACCAGGTCAGGCAAGAGCTGGAGGACAAGCAGATCGGGCTGGAGTTGTCCGCCACCGCCAAGGAATACTTGGGCGAGAAGGGCTTTGACCCGGTGCTGGGCGCCCGTCCGCTGCGCCGCCTGATCCAGAACGAGGTGGAGGACCAGCTCTCCGAGGAGTTGCTGGCTGGCCGCCTGGGTGCTGGCGACGTGGCATTCATCGACTTGGAGGAAGGCCAGATTACGATCACGGCAAGGTCATCCGCCGAGCTGGTGTTGGAGGAAGAACCGGCCCCCGCCGACTAGCCTCCAGGCAACCATTGAGGATCGCAAAGCACGGCCCCCGATTATCGGGGGCCGTATCTTTTGCAGCCAATGCAATCCTCTCTCCCTCAGGGGGAGGGTTAGGGTGGGGGTGTCCCAATCACCTGAGAATCACGATCATCTTCCACGCCTGACCCCGCCAACCGAAATTTGATGACAGTTGCCTGCCGACAGACCGGCGTAGGCGACCATATAATGTCATCAGTGGATGACTAACTGCGGGGAGGGCGAATATGGCCAAGGTGGCGGAACGGCGCCGGGCGGTTTACTACTGCGGCGAGTGCGGACACGAAAGCGCCAGGTGGATGGGCTTCTGCCCAAGCCCGCACTGCGAGTCGGCACGCCCCCTGTTGGAGCGCCGAGTCCCGTCCGCCGCAGCCGCTGTAAAACAGCAACGCAGCGGCTGGAGCGGGCCGGTTGGCGGGGAGGCATTGGAGCTGGCCGAAGTTTCAGCCAGCTCCCAGCCGCGTATGGTATTCGCCTCCTCTGAAATGAACCGCGTGCTGGGAGGCGGAATAGTCCCCGGTTCCGTTTCCTTGCTCACGGGCGAACCAGGAGTCGGAAAATCTACGTTGATGCTGCAACTGGCCCACTCGTTGGCATCAACCCGGCCACCGGGGACTGCACAGGCCCCGGGCCCGGTCCTCTACGTCACGGGGGAGGAATCGCCCGTACAGGTAAAGATGCGCGCCGACCGCATGGGCATCACTGGCCAGGGCATCATACTGCTGGCCGAGACCGATGTCGACGCAATCCTTGAACGGCTGGAAGAACTCCAGCCTACGCTGGTGATCATCGACTCCATCCAGACCCTGCACTCCGACAGCGAATCATCAAGCCCTGGCAGCGTTGGGCAGGTCCGCGAGGCCGGTCTGCGCCTGACCCGCTGGGCCAAGACCCATTCCAGACCGGTGCTGTTCTCCGGCCACATGACCAAGGACGGCTCGCTGGCTGGCCCCCGAGTCCTGGAGCACATGGTGGACGTGGTGCTGCACCTGGAATCGCAGGAATCCGGAGGGTTTCGGGTGCTGCGCGCCGCCAAGAATCGGTTTGGCTCCACCGACGAGGTCGGGGTGTTCCTGATGGGCGAGCGCGGACTGGATGACGTACCCGACCCATCGCGTTCCGTGCTGTCGAAGCGGGACGGGCCACTGCTGGGCGCCATATCCACCCCCGTCCTGGAGGGTGCCCGCGCCCTGCTGCTGGAGGTGCAGGCGCTAACAAACTTCTCGCAGCTCCAGACCCCGCGCCGGGTCGCCAACGGCGTCGACCACAACCGGCTCCTGATGCTCACGGCGGTGGCGTCGCGGCGCACCGGGCTGGAACTGGGCGGGCAGGACGTAATCGTCAGCGTTGCCGGCGGATTCCGCGCCACTGAACCAGCCTCCGACCTGGCCATTCTCCTGGCCATCGCCTCCTGCTACCGGAACGCCCCGATGCCTCCGGCGGCAGCCTTCGGCGAGGTGGGTCTGAGCGCCGAGCTGCGGGCGGTACCCCAGGCGCAGCGGAGAGTCAACGAGGCCGCCCGCCTCGGCCTGAACCGCTGCATCGTTCCAGCCGCCTCCGTTGCCGAGATAAACGCGCCGCCAGGCATGCAACTCATCGGCGCCAAGACCGTCGGCGAGGCCGTCCGCGCCGCTTTGGCTCAACCCGCGGAGGAATTCGACAGGATGCTTGCAGAATAAAAATCCCCTCTCCCTTGAGGGAGAGGGTCAGGGTGAGGGTGAAATCAGCGCAGCCAGTAGCCGATCACTACCCCTATCCATCCCGCGGCCGCCGCTGCGAACTCTGGGGCATCCTGCCAATTGGTAGTGACCAGAACGTATATGCCGAACCCCATCATGATCAGGCTGATTAAAATACGCACGGCCAACTTGATGGGGCCAAAATTGTCATCTCCGTTAGTCGCCATGTTATGACCGATGTTGCTTCCTAGCTTTGGAGTCCCTGATCAGTTGTCGGAATACATCAATGGTGTAGTGGATCTGGCTTCCAAACCAGGGGTGCTTTTTGTCATAGTATTCTCTGGGCATCAGCACTCTTTGATCAGTCTCTCCTGCTTCCGGGTTGCCCTCCTTGCGGATGTCGGTGTCCTCGCTTTGTTTAGAAGATCGGGTTTTGGATGCCATCAGATTCCCTCCAGCGCCGCCTCATGCTCGTGGGTGAACTCGTGGTCCTCGCAGGCCACCCAGCGGGAGCCGTCCTCGTAGACCTCTTTCTTCCAGATGGGCACGACCTCCTTGATGCGGTCGACGGCCTTGTGGCAAGCGTAGAACCCCTCCTTGCGGTGCGGTGAGCCTACGGCGACCACCAGGCTGATCTCGCCGATGGCCACGGTGCCGGTGCGGTGCCCGATGGCGACGTCGTCCAGCCCGAACTCGGCCATCAGCTCCTGCCGCACTTCCTCCAGTTTCTTGACCGCCATCTCGTCAAAGGACTCGTACTCCAGGGTCAGCACACCC
Source organism: Dehalococcoidia bacterium (assembly GCA_963664375.1). Taxonomy (GTDB): domain Bacteria; phylum Chloroflexota; class Dehalococcoidia; order Lucifugimonadales; family UBA3495; genus VXOI01. The sequence continues at coordinate 436,499 of OY761449.1, read as the reverse complement.
TTGCCCTCGAAGTTGTCGCGGGTGGTGCCGAGGAAGGTGACCACCGCGCCGTTGGTGCTGCGACGCACCGCGGTCGTGAACTTGTCCGGGTCGAGAGGTTGAGAGGTCAACTCGATCATGATTCCCTCGCTAATGGTCTGGTCAGCCACCGCTCACTGGCGGAATGAGGCAAACGTCGTCACCCGGTTTCAAGACGTCGTCAGGGTCGGCATAGTCGGCATTGACGGCAACGACGATTTTCACGTCCGGCGGGGCAAGACGCGGGTAACGGAGGCGCACTGCATCGGTCAGGTCGGCTACCGTGGCGCCGTCAGGTAGCTCGATGGGGAACTCACGGACGCCAGCCCGCTCCCGGTACAATGCGTAAAGTCGAACGGTCAATTCCATAGCCTGATTGTAATGCGGAACGCCATCCGGCACAAACCCGCAGCCGCGGTTGCAAAGTGGAGTGGGTCAAGCGGTGCCCCAACCCCATGTCCGGCCCCAGCGAAATTGAAATTCGTCCGCTCTATAGAAATGTCAGACTTCGGCGATGCAATGACACCTGAACTGGCGGCTCAGGAGGAGACGCTCCGGCAACAGTTGTCCGATAGCCGAAGGTGCGCTTGCGCCGGAACCTAAGCCCCGCTAGTGCATTACCAGGCCGCCGTCGACGTTGAACGACTGCCCGGTGATGTTGCGGGCGCCGGGGCCGGACAGGAATCGGGCCATGGCCGCGATGTCATCCGGCGTGTTGGCGCGGCCGATGGGAATGCGGGCGTCGCGGGCCTGTTCCAGCTCGGCGATGCTCATGCCGGAACTATCAGCCCGCCCCTGCATGGTCTCGGCAGCCATCTCGGTCAGCGTGGAGCCGGGGCAGATGGCGTTGACGTTGATGTCGTGCTGCCCCAGTTGGTGCGCCGCAATCATCGTCATCGAAATCACCGCGCCCTTGCTGGCTGCATACGCGGCGTTGGATGTGCCGGAGTAGCCCTTGCCTGCGATGGAGGCGATGTTGACGATGCGACCGCCATCGCCCTGCGCGATCATCTCGCGGGCGGCCCGTTGCATGCAGAAGAACACGCCCTTGGCGTTCACCCGGTGGATACGGTCCCAGTCCTGCTCCTCCACGTCCATGACGTACAGGTAGCGGGTGACGCCAGCGTTGTTCACGATGATGTCGATGCGGCCGAAGGCGTCCTTGGCCTGCCCGATCATCCGGTCGATGTCGGCCACGTTGCCCATGTCGGCGTGGATAGCCAGGCTCTCGCGCCCCAACTCCTTGACCGCGATGCTGGTCTCCTCTACGTTCTCGGCGTTGATGTCAGTCACGGCCACGTTGGCCCCGGCGTCGGCCAGTTGCAGCGAGATGGCCCGGCCCATGCCGCGTCCCGCGCCGGTAACCACCGCAATCTTGTCCTGAAGCTCCATAGGGCGTACCCTCCCGGTATTCAATCTGCGGCGAGTGTAGGGTAGGTGTCCCCATATTTCAACGCGCGATTCAGCTTGAACCGGAGGAGTCCTTGATGAATGGCCTCACGTGCTAGAATTGTGCGAGGCTGTTCATAATGGAGGAGCTAACAATGGCAGGAGAGGCGCTCGGGTACATTGTCCTGACCGGAATGGTCGAAGAGGAGGATGGTCAGTTCGTTTCCTATTGTCGTGAGCTTGGCACTGCCAGTTGTGGCGACACCATTTCCGAAGCCCTGGACAATTTGGGAGAAGCCATCGAGTTAAACATAATAGGATTGGAGGATGTCGGCGAATTGGAACGGACGTTGCAGGAGCGCAATATTCGCATAGATCGCAGCCCCCCGAAACAAGAGGGAGTAGATGTAAATGTTCCGCTGGGATCATTGATCAAGATTTACTCCGTACCTGTTCCGCTGGTCGCCAGTGCAGTCTAGCCGCCTTCCCCTCTGTTCCAGCAATCAGATCGTAAACGCTCTCTACCGACTGGGATGCTACACGAGAAGGGACTCCAGCGGCAGCCACCAGTCTTTTCACCGGGATGTCGAAGGTCGAACTCTAACGGGAGTGGTTGTCCTCGGCAGAAGAGAAGTGCCAAGAGGAACATTAAGGGCCGCTCTCGATCAGTTGGAGATCCCGGTCGAGGAATTCCTGGCAGCCCTGCGGTGATCCGCAAAATATCAAGTCGAGCCACACGAAATCGTGGAGGTTTATCATGGCAGCAGAAACGAGAGTTGACACCATCGTGCGCGGCGGCCAGGTAGTAACGTCGTCGCAGGTCCTTGACGCCGCCGTGGCGATCCAGGGCGAGAAGATCGTCGCCGTGGCCCCGGAGCACCTGTTGCCGCCAGCGGACCGGGTCATCGACGCCGAGGGCAAGTTCGTGCTGCCAGGGCTGATCGACGCGCACGTGCATCTCGACGGCCACGACGATTACGCCCTGGGCGCGCAAGCGGCGGCCCACGCGGGGATGACCACCCTCATTCCTTTCGGCAACTACACGCTGGAAGGCGACGAGACCCTGCCGCAGGCGGGCAACCGCATCCGCGAGGAGATTAACGCCTCCGCCGTGGTGGATTTCGGGTTCCACTTTATCCTGCAGAACCGCCCCTCCATCCTGCGCTCCCTGCCCGAGGCCATGAACATGGGGTTCAAGTCGTTCAAGATGTTCATGACCTACAAGAAGCGCCCCGGCCGGATGTGCGACGACGACTACATCTGCGAGGCCATGGAGATGGTCGCCAAGGCTGGCGGCGTGCTGCAACTGCACTGCGAGAGCGGCAACATCATCGAGTACCTGGAGAACAAGCTCATCGCCGACGGGCACACCCACCCGGAGTTTTTCCCCGTGGCTTGCCCCGACTGGGCCGAAGAAGAGGCCATCAACCGCGCCATCGCCATGTCCGCCGCCACCCGCTGCCCCACCTACGTCGTCCACCTCAGCACCCACCTGGGCCTGGAGCGCATCAAACAGGCGCAGGCCATGGGCCAGCCCATCTACACCGAGACCTGCCCGCAGTACCTGTTGCTGTCCGACGCCGAGATGGCCAAGGTCGGCCCCCTCGCCAAGATAGGCCCGCCCCTGCGTCCCGAGGACGGCCCCGACCGCGACGCCCTGTGGGCCGGGCTGCAACGCGGCCACATATCCATCGTCGCCAGCGACCACTCTCCACACCCGGAGGAGCTCAAGAAGCCCGGCTGGGACAACATATTCGTCACGCCGGATGGCGCGTCGGTGCCCTTCGGCTCGCCGGGCATCGAGACTCTGGCGCCGCTGATGTACAGCGAGGGTGTGGTCAAGCGCGGCATGCCCATCACCTGGCTGGCCCGGGTGATGGCCGAGAACCCGGCGCGGATATTCGGCCTCTACCCCCGCAAGGGCGTCATCCAGCCCGGCGCCGACGCCGACCTGCTCATCCTGGACCCGGGCGTTGACCGCGTCATCACCGCTGGCGACCACATGAGCAACGCGGGCTACTCGCTGTTCGAGGGCTGGGAGATCACTGGCCGCCCGTGGATGACCCTGCTGCGCGGCCAAGTCCTGCTCAACGACGGCAAGCTGGAGCAGCAACCCGGCTACGGCCAGTTCATGGAATGCGACGGCCCCACGACCCCGCTTGGCGGCCCGGTGAGCTGATGTTTGGGGCGTCCCGGCAGACGGGCGGTCAGCGTTCGCGGAGCAATGCGAGTATCGCTAGTGGCCTGCGCGAGACAGGAGCAGTGTTCATCAGATCTTCGGTTGCCGTTTCTGCGGTGTCGATTAGATACAGGGCTTGCTCACGGGAATACCTGGAGTGCGGGTCGTAGTCGGCCAAACGTCTTTGTTGCTGCAATTGAGCGAACGCGGTTGCGAACCGTTGCACTGCGGGTTCCATCGCCCCTGCCCCTTGTGACATACGCTGCCTGGCAGGACCATGATCCAGGCTCCTGTAGGTTCTCGTCCAAGACTCCCGAGTTTGCGGGTCGGCAGGTAGGCCGGACACGACATCGGCGTTGCTGCCACATAATGCGTGGAACATTGCATAATAAGCGGTACTTATTGCCCGCTTGAGCATTGCTTGTCGTGGCCTGCCCCGCGTGGGCTGTGTCCCTGACCCGCCTGCCAGAATCCTAGCTGCATCAATGAGGTGGCGCCAGTTCACGCTTGATCCTCATCCTCGTCCTGATCCCAGGGCATCTGCTGCCTGAGGCGCAGCAACTCCGGGTATTCCTCCTTGGGGATGTAGGACTCAATCAGCACCGGCGGAAGGCCCAGGGCCTCGAAATCCCAGGTCAGCGAAGTCATTACAGTGATTGCCTTTCTGGGGTCGGGCCGCCTGCCGTCCCCCTCGTAGACTATGTCGACCTGAAACGTGTCCCTCCCATCGCTGTCCCGTGTCGGTTCGAGGACGATGGGGCCGAACTTCAACTCGCCACGGAAATGCGCGTCAAGTCGCTCACGGTACAGGGCTTCCACTTTCTCTGCGGTTTCGGTCGATAGCGCCATCGTGCCCTCCAGTCCGGTTATTCAGGATTGTGTCCCTTCCCCTTGAACGCCGACATCACCCTGGCCGCCGTAGTTGCCCTCTATCACCGCGCCCGTATAACCTCGTTCGTTGTGCGAAATCTATGACTACTGCCCACCCAGGATCTCCCTGACTCGCTCCAGCAGCCGCTGCACATCGGCCCGTGTCGCTTCCTCATACTCGGGTATGCCGGTCAGGGCGCTCTTGGTGGGCCGGTATTCGTCTCGCCCGGCATACTGGTTGTATATCTGCCCGTCTATGGTCAGGCGGATACGGAACTCGGGATCGGCGCGACGCACATCGCCCACCAGTTCGTTCAGGTTGTGCGTTGTCTTGTACTGTCGGCCCCGCGACGAAATCACTGCTTTCATGGCGTGTTCAAGGGCCTGGTGCGCCTGTTGCCCAATCATGTCATCCATGCGAGGACGGTCTGAGTTGACTAGCATGTCGAAAACGGCTAGGTGTTGCTCGGCGTGGCGCAGGCGCTCGCTGGTTACGGTCCATTCGTTGCTTAAGTCCGGCTCGTCCTGGCCGTAGCGGTTGCAGTATTCCTCCGGGTCTTGGGCCATTATTACTCCGTCCTGCAAGGCGCGGGCTACTACGTGGTTGACGGTGCGGCGCATTTGGTCGAACTCGTCGCGGGTGCACCAGACTGTCTGCACCGGTACGGGCCAACCATATAGAGACCGGGCCACCTTTTGCGCTTTCCGGTCTATCCGTTCTTTTTGCTTGAAGTCGGGAACGCTCTCCCTAACCAGCAGAACGTCTATGTCCGACTGGCCGTCGACGTAGTCGCCCCGGGCCCGCGAGCCGAAAAGGATGGTGATTTCCGGCTGCTGGGACCGGTGTAGTTCTTGGGCAATCCGAAGGGCGCGAGGGTCGCATCCGGCAGTGATGGTCATTTCGCCCCCTACTTGAACTCCGGCATCACCTGGTCGCTCATGAGGCGCAGGGAGTTGACGACGCGGTCGGCAGGGATCTGGCCGCCGTAGTTGACCTCCATCACCACTCCGGTTACGCCCAGCTCATCCTGGTAGCCCTTGAACGTGTCCACGATCTCGGCAGGCGTGCCGAACACCACCCGCTCCTCAAGCACCTGCTCGTAGGGCGCGGCGGCGATGCGGCGCATGCGCTCGGCGATCTCGGGGTTGGCGGCGGTCTGGATCAGCTCGGTCACCGCGTACTGTATGGCCCCCAGCGCGCTCACCCTCGGCTCCTCGTGGGCCTTCTCCGTAGTCTCCGCGCAATACACCGGCACGCGGATGGCGATGTCCGGCGTTCCGGTGAACCCGGATTCAGCCAGTTTCTCCCGGTAGGCGGCCAGCCGCTCCTTGAGCGCCTCGCGCCCGGTGTTGGCGCTGATGAATATGGGATGCCCCATGGCGCCCACCAGCGGGAACGTGTCCTCGCCAGCCACCGCCACGCGCACCGGCGGGTAGGGCTGCTGGTACGGCTTGGGCGTCACCGTGACGTCGTGGAACGTGTGGTACTCGCCGTCGTGAGTCAGGCTCTCCTCGTTCCACGCTTTCATAATGATTTCCAGGGCCTCCAGAAACCGCTGGCGGCTCTCCGCGTAGGGAACGTTGTAGCCCTGGTAGTAGCGGGTCAGCCCGCTGCGCCCGATGCCGAAATCGAACCGCCCCTTGCTGATGTGGTCCACCGTGGCCGCCTCCTCGGCGACCCTCAGCGGGTTGGTCAGGGGCAACACCTGGACCGCAAGGCCGGTGCGGATACGCTGCGTGCGGGCGGCGATTGCGCTGGCGATGACCATGGGCGAGGCCAGCACGGCCCGCTCCGGGCTGAAATGGTGCTCGGCCAGCCAGACGGTGTCGAAACCCATCTGCTCGGCCTCGGTGATCTGGGCGAAGGACTCGTCGAACGCCTCCGCTTGAGAGGCGCCCTTGCGCACGTGGAAGTCGGTGAACATTCCGAAATTCATCGGTAATCTCCGCTGGTGTAGTGGGTGGTTAAGAGCGATGTCACAAGGGCGAGTTTATTTGCGCGCCGCCACTCGCGTCAAACCGGGCGGCTTGCTAATAACGCCGGGCGTGTATACCTGAGACCGGAAATTTGCGGCTACAGCTCGGGGTGGCGGGTGTGCCAGTCGGTGGCCTGCTCATAGGCATGGCCAGCCCGCAAGACCGTGGTTTCCTCAAAGGGCCGCCCCGAAAGTTGCAGACTGAACGGCAGTCCGTCCCCGCTGAATCCGCAGGGCACGGATAGGGAGGGCAGGTTGGCCAGGCTGGGAACCGTGGTGAACAGCCAGGGCGTGCGGTTCACGTCGTCCCTGCCGGTAATCGTCGGGTCCGGCTCCAGCGGCTGGGCCGGAACCCCCATGGTCGGCGACAGCAGCAGGTCGTAGTCCTCGAGGGTCTCGAGGACCTGGGCCCTCAGGAGCGTTCGCAGCCGGATCGCCTTGTAGTAGTGGGTGGCTGGCATTATCGCGTTGACCAGGTAACCGATGCGGTTGTCGTGGCCGATGTCGCGGAGGCGTTCCCTGAGCAGGTCGCCGTAGGTGGTTGGGGCCTCAACGCGGATGCCGCCATTGATGGGGCCGGCATTGGCGGCGAGCGGGATCGACACCTCATCCACGCTGGCTCCCAGCTTGCTCAGCGCGTTGCCAGCGTCGATGACCGCTTTGCCCACGTCCGGCTCCACCGAGTCGGCGTAGAGCACCTCGCGCAGTATGCCGACGCGCAGCCCGTCGACATCCCCAGTCAGAGCGGCCCGGTAGTCCGGTGGCGTTTCCTGACTGGTCAGCCGATCGTTGGGATCATGCCCCGCTATCGCTTGCAGCATAATGGCGCAGTCTTCCACCGTCCTGGCAAGCGGCCCGACGGTGTCCATGGAGCGCACGCCGGGCATCACGCCGTAGCGGCTGACCAGACCCCAGGTGGGGCGCAATCCGGCCAGCCCGCACCACGCCGCCGGGCAGCGCACCGAGCCGCCGGTGTCCTCGCCCAGGGTGGCAGCGGCCATAAACGCGGCGGTAGCTCCCCCGCTGCCGCTGCTTGACCCGCCGCAGGAACGCTCGCGGTCCCATGGGTTGCGCGGCGGATCGAACTGGTGCGACAGCGCCGTGGTAGCGAACTCGGTCATATTCAGCTTGCCGAGCAGCACGGCGCCAGCCTGCTTGAGCCGCGCGACCACGGTTGCATCGTATTCGGGGACGAATTCATCAAAGAGCGGAGTGCCGATGGTAGTCCGCACGCCCTCGGTGTACATCTGGTCCTTGACCGCCACGGGGATGCCATGCAGCGGCCCCCGGTAGTTGCCGGCCGCGATCTCCTCCTCGCAGTCCCGGGCCGCTTGCCGGGCGATCTCGTCAGTTACCGTCAGATACGCCCGGATCTGTACGTTCAGCGTACCGATGCGTTCCAGGTACGCCTCGGTAACGTCCACTGGTGATACATCGCGGGTGCGGATACGTTCCCCCAATTCCGCTACGGTCAGGAAGGGAATTTCGTTGCGCTGCATGTGCTCAACTCCCGAATCCAATGCCGGAAAATTTGGCGTGGGCTGTAGATGGTCAATGAGACAAGATTGGAAGTCCGCCGTAGCGGAGACATGGTTGGAAATGGCGCATAGGAAGATCCTACGATCCGGGCTGGCCATTGCCGTTTTCCTGCTGCTCAGCGAGACGTTCCGTGAGGGTTTCGATGATGGCTAGGAACTGCTTGCGTTCCTCGGCGGCTCTCTGCCTCTCCTCGGCCAGTTCCCTGACGGCCTTGTTCCGTTCATCAATGGCCCGGCGGGCGCTGTCGGCGATGATGTTTACCAGTACTTTTCTCTCCTCGGCATCTCTCGTTCGCTCCTCGGCATCCCTTATCCGTTCTTCCGACAGCCACCGGCCCCGCTCGGCTCTCAGTTCCGCCAACTGCCTTTCAAGATCTTCGGGCGCTCTGTGTCCTTTGGTAGTCATGCCGTAACTCTCCAAGCTAAGCTTGTTGAGGGGACTCGCTGTTGCCGTTATGCTGAGCCCGAATGCTCTCGACGAGGGCGAGCAATTGCCTGCGTTCCTCGGCGGCCTTTTCCCGTTCCTCGGCCGCCCTCTCCCGCTCCTCGGCCGCCCTTTCCCGTTCCTGGGCAGCGCGCTCCCGTTCCTCGACGGCACGCTCCCGTTCCTCGTCCGCCCTTTCCCGTTCCTCAGCAATGATAGCAGCGAACCGCTCCCGTTCCTCGGCGGCACGCTCCCGTTCCTCAACGGCGCGTTCCCGCTCCTCGGTCAGCTGATGTTCGAGGGACTCAATGACCTTGCGCTGCCTGGTAGTCATTGTGTAACTCCAAAGACCTCCGCCGCCGCCAGCGATGACGGCGTGAGTCATGATTTTGTTCAACGCGTCCAGACTGATGTAACGGCCAATGGCCGAGGGGTTGCAGCCGGTGGCTTGCGTCAATTCGTCCGTACAGGATGCACTTGTAAAATACCAAACGGCCCAAGTTCCGGCAATCGCCAACGCGGCCAGCAGTACCGGAAGTCTGAGGAGTTCGTAAATTTCGCGGAATGAGGCTGGCCCGTCATAGGTTGAAATCTGCCATCGGTTCATCCGGCTCCGCTCCGGGTGTCAACAGTGGCCAAGATACCCTCCGTAATAGGTCAACGGGGGAATCGCACGCTGCACAGGATTCCCGAATTCAGCATAACAGGGATTAAGCCAACCTGAACCTAGCCAACCGTCTTGCCGTCACGCAATTGCCGGATTTCGTCCGGCGCGTAACCGAGCCACGCCAGGATTTCGCCGGTATGCTCGCCCAGCGACGGAGAGGGGAGAGCATGGCCCAGCTGCGTGCCGCTGAACCTGGCGTACGGCCCGACCATCCTGACCCTGCCTTCCTGAGAGTGCTCGAACTCGTCCGACAGCCCGTTGGCCACCACCTGCGGGTCGTCGTACATCTCCTCGATGAACCGGATGGGCCCGGCGGGAATACTCCGTTCCTCCAGGAGCTCCAGCCACTCGGCGCTTGGTCTGCTGCGAAACAGTTCCTCGGCCTGCCTCTCAAGGTTCTGGCTGTATTCCCGCGACTCCGGCCTGGTCGGATCCCAGTCCGGCGACTGGCCCTTGTCCTCCATCCCCAATGTCTCCAGCAGGCGCAGGCGCAAGGGCTGGCTGAGACACCCGACGGCAATGGGCGCGTCGGCTGTCATGTACACCCGGTAGTAGATGTTCCCGTGGTGCTCGCGGCGGCGGCTGCCCGGCGAAAGGGCCACCAGGTCGTCATAGGACGCGCCCGCATCGCGCTGCTCAGCGATGTCCCGGAGCGTCTTTTCCCGCATCTCGCTGTCCAGTTTCTCCACGTGCAGGAATCGCGCGCCCATGAGGTTCAGGGCCTGGCCCAGCAGCGTGGTCTCGATCTTCTGGCCCACGCCGGTGCGCTCACGGGCGTACAGGGCGGCGCTGACCGAGCCGGCCATGGCGATGCCCGACGCCGTGTCGATGAGCGGGCTCGACCACACCCAGGACGGCACGTCGTCGACGGTCTTAGTTTCGGAGGCGATCATGCCAGTCATGGCCTGGATGATCATGTCGTAGCCGGGCCTGTGAGCATCCGGCCCTTGCCGCCCGTAGGCGGTCAGCTCGCAGTACACCAGCCGGGAGTTGATCTCCGACAGCCTTTCGTAGTCCACGCCCAGCTTTTGCGCCACGTCGGGACGGAAGTTGACCAGCACCACGTCGATGTGCTTGACCAGGCGCGAGAGTATCTCCTGCGCTTCCGGCTTGGTGAGGTTCAGGGGCAGGCTGCGCTTGCCCCGGTTGTAGACCATGAACGTGCGGCTCTCGGGCCTTGGATTATCCGGTGGCGTGAACCGCTGCGTCAGCCGCCACGGTTCTCCACCGAGAGGTTCGATCTTGATGACATCGGCGCCCATCTCGGCCAGAATCCGCCCCGACAGCGGCCCGGCGATGATCTGCGTAAAGTCTGCCACCCTGACGCCATCCAGCGGACCGGGCATGGCCTAACCTCCGAGGGAATGTATGTCCAGTAGGGGCGCACAGCTGTGCGCCCCTACCCATTTTGCGACAACAGTTCTGCCAGCGCCGCGTTCACGTCGTCGGGACGCTCGCAGTGGGGGAAATGGCCGGCGCGCTCCAGCTTGATGTACCGTGAGCCCGGCACAGCCTGGTGAATCTCCAGCTCGTACTCGTCGGGCTGCATGGGGTCGTCGACACCCCGGACGAGGGTGAGGGGCGCTTTCAGCTTGTGGATGCGGTCGCGGGCGTCAAATCGGTCGATGGTCACCAGGTCGTTGTGTTGCGAGACCGGGCCGACCTGCTTGTGGCACTCCATCAGCTCATAGCGCATGTCAGGATCGTCGACGAACAGCAGCATGTGCTCCATTGCATCCAGCCATTTCTGCATCGGCTCGCCGCCCTTGGCCGCGTTCAGGCGGAACTCCAGGCTGCCCGGCGCCCGTTCCTTGGGGCGCATGGCCACGGTCATCAACAGCAGGCCGTCCACCTCATCCGGCCAGGTCAGCGCGTAGTCCAGCGCGACGCATGCGCCCAGAGTGAACCCGGCCAGCACCAGTCCCCCGGTATACCCGCGCTCGCGCAGCCAGTCCCGGAGCCAGTGGGTGTACCCGGCCACGTCATCGAACGATTCTCCCTCGAGATGGCCGGGCAAGTCCGGTGCCAGCGCATCGGGGAACCGTTCCAGTTGGTAGCGGTAGGACGCCGCGCATCCCCCTGCGCCGGGGCCATGGATCAGGACAAGCTGCGACATGCAGACCTCCAGCAGTTTCAAACTCCCTCTCCCATGAGACAGATGGTTGGGGTGAGGGTGAATTCCAGTTCTCCGACGACTTTTCCGGCATTTGGCGACGCCCCCGCCCTAACCTTCCCCGGAGGGAGAGGGGGTTTGCTACACACCCTCTTACACGATCGGCCAGGTGGATGGGAATGACAGCCCGGTGCGGGCCAGCATGCTCTCGCCCACGGTCTGCACCTCCTCGATCAGCGCCCGCTCGTCCACGAACAGCGGCGTGTGGTCTTCCACCACCACGCGGCCATCGACGATGACCGTGTGGACGCTTCGGCCATCGGCATTGTAGACTAGGCTGTTGACCGGGTTGAAGAGCGTGGCCCACTCGGCCCGTCTCGTGTCGTAGAGGGCCAGGTCGGCTTTCTTGCCCGGCTCGATGGAGCCGATTTCGTCGCCCAACCCGAGGGCATGCGCGCCGCCGATGGTCGCCAGTTCCAGCGCGGTCTCGGCGGTGATGGCGGTGGTGCTGCGGCGGGCGTCCTTGTACAGCACGGCGATGAGGTACATGGCCCGGTTGGTCTCGATGAGGTTGGAGTTGTTGCCCGCGTCGGTGCCGATGCCCACGGTGACGCCCGCCTCCAGCATCTCCGGCAGCAAGCCCTCGGATGTCATCCCGTAGCCGGACTTGACGGCCGCAGTGGGCACGGCGACGACTTTCGTGCCAGTGCGGGCCAGCGTCTCCACCTCCGACTGGTCCAGGCCCAGGCAGTGAGACATCACCACGTTTTCGCCCAGCACACCCAGGCTCTCCAGGTACTGAGTGGGGCGCATTCCAGTGTCCCTCAGACACGACTCCACGTAGGCGGCGCTGTTGTTGAAATGGAGGGTCAGCGATACCCCGTGCTCGTCGGCCAGCCGTTTCGATTCCTGCAACAGCCGGGGCGTCATGAAGTTCGGGCCGAAGGGCATGGCCCAGGCCCGCACCCGCCCGTCCAGGGCGCCGTCGTAGTCCCTGATAGTACGGCCCATTATGTCGATGGCCTCGCCGGTGTCGTACACTGGCAGGTTGGTGGGATTGGGCATGTCGGTAACGTGAGCGCCGACGATGATCCGGCATCCTGACTGCTCATAGGCCCGCAGTCCAGCGTCCAGGTACTTGGTGCTGCCGGGGTCGATGAACGTAGTCGTGCCGTATTTGAGCAACTCAGTGATGCCCAGCAGGGAGGTCAGGTATTCCTCCTCGGCGGTCATCACGCCCTGTAGCCGGAACACGTTGGGCAGGTAGTCGGAGCCAAGGCTGTCGGGGAAAATGCCGCGGGTGGCGTGGGCATAGCTGATGTGCATGTGCCCGTTGACCAGCCCCGGCGCCACCACCATCCCCTCCGCGTTGATCACCCGGTCAGCGGCAGCGTCGGCCAAATCCAAAGATTTGCCCACGCAGACGATGCGGCTGCCCTCGATCAGCACCCCGCCGTCGCGGATGATGCGCCGCTCCCCGTCCATGGTGATGACGTAGCGGGCGCCCTCGATTTTCAACGTAGCGTCCGGCATCTGCCCTCCGGCTCGGTTGAATTGTTGGAGTATTCTACGAAAATTCCCTCTCCTTGGGTGGAGAGGGAACGTAATTTAACGCAAGGGGACTCTCGTCTACGGATTCAGGTACTTGTCGAGGTCAACGCCTTCTGCCAGCGCTCTTTCTCTGGCTGCTGCCAGGGATTCTTCTCGTTCTCTGGCTGCCATGGCCAGAGTTGTCTCATATTCCTTGGCTGTCTCGGCGCGACCCTCAGCGCGACCCTCGGCGAGACCCTCGGTGAGACCCTCGGCGCGCGCCTCGTCGAGTGCCCTTGCTAACTCGTCGCGTGCCCTTGCCATGCGGTTCTTGTGCTCCTCCCAAGCCCAAAAGAACATCCTTGCAACTCCTTCCACCATAGCGGCAATCAAGGCGTAGGCCACGGTTGCCAAGTACGCCTTGGTTGCCGCTGAGTTCAAGTAACGCACTGTTGCGGGTTGAGCTTCGTCTGACGGCATCCCCAACCACGCCAACGCCGCCGTTATTGCCGCCACGCCAATGGGAGCAGTTAGCGCGTGAAACCTCAACCACCGGCGTTCCCTGGTTTCCCGTTCCTGCATCCTGCTCTCATAGTATCATAGTTACGAAATGCCGCATGCGACAAACGGGCATTTCCGCGGCGCACAAAGGGGCGGGTCGGACCCGCCCCGGTTGTTTACCTGCCGCGCCAGTGGCTTACAGCCGGTCTAGGAAGGCGGTCACGATGGAGTTGAACTCGTCGGGCTTTTCCATCTGAGGGCTGTGGCCGCAGTTGTCAATGATGGCCAGTTGCGACCCAGGGATCGAGCCGCGGTAAATCTCGCCGCACTCCAGGGGCAGGATGGCGTCGTTGGCGCCCCACACGATAAGGGTGCGGGCCTGCACCTTGGACAGGTAATAGGGCAGACTGGGATTGTGCAGGTAGGGCTTCCAGCCCAGGCGGGACAGCATCTCGCGGTTGGAGTGGTCGACGGCGGCTTCCTCGGAGGTAAGCTCGCGGGTGAAGTATTCGTAGTTGGGCACCTGTTCCGGGTTGTGGAAGGCCAACTGCCGGCGCACGTCGCCGCCGACCATGAACACCTCGGCGATCTCCGAGTTCACCGGGCGGACTCCGGCAGGGTCGATCAATATCAGACCCTCGATGTCGCCGCCGCCCATGGCCGCCATTTCCGCCGCGGTCCAGCCGCCGATGGAGTGTCCGGCCAGCACGTAGTCCTCGAGACCCAGTTCGTTGGCGAGTTCCAGAACGAAGTGAGCGACGTCGGTGATGCTGTAAACCCAGCCGGGCCGCGGGGTGCCGAAAAACCCCGGGAGGGAGGGCGCGTACACCGTGCGCCTCTCTGCGATAGGGCCGCTGGTCGGATCGAACGTCCCGAACCCGCCGCCGCCGTGCAGGAAGAGAAGCGGAGGCCCGGAGCCGCCGGAAAACACCTCCACCGGCGTGCCGGATACCTGGACTGTTAGCCTGTTGCCCACTGCTGCCAGCGTCATGCAATAAACCTCGCTTTCGGTAATTGGCGCGTCTTGCCCGCGAACGGGCAGAGACGACCGTCAGCCTTTGTGAGGCCCGTCGATTGGGGCACAAAATCATCCCGATTCTGGTACATGCAACGGGCCTTGTCAAGCTGGCGAGGCTTGACACCTTCGCCGCCGGGCCATACCATGAACGCAGTGTTCTCCGTTTCCTGCGGGGAATGTTTTCAGTGGGGATTAGTCTAGCGGTAGGACACCTGACTCTGGATCAGGCAGCGGAGGTTCGAATCCTCCATCCCCAGCCACACCCCTGCACCCGCAGCAGCGTTTTTGGCGGGGAGGGTTCATGATGGACTTGACAGTCAGGCGTTGGATTTTCGCTTTTCTGGTGCTGCTGTTCATTATCGGCTGCTGGGTACTGGTCATCGGACACCAGTTCGACTTGGGCGCCCTCAATCTGGCCAACAGCGAAACCTATGATTCGTTACTATTGGGCGCTTATGTGATGACCGTGTTTTCCGTGGTCCTGATTGCTTTTACTGCCATAGGGATGTGGCTGGACATTTGATGTCCCTTTGGCGCGATAGAATCAGAAGGGCAATTGCATGGCTCAGTCCATCGTTCGCAGACTTAGGCACCGCATTTCTCGGAATGGCGGCGATTCTCCTAGCGCGGGCTATCCCCTCATCCAACCTCAGAGAGGCTGACGTAGCGCTAGTGGTGTTCGGCGGGGTCGTCGGCTTTATTGGCTTGTGGTTCAGGCGCATCGGCAAGTCTTGACGGCGGCAGCTTACGGAACGCGCCCAATGCGGAACGGAATCGTTTCCTTCATACTCTTGGCCGTTTTCCTCGCCGTGGCGCTGGTAGCGGCTGACGTGTTCGGCGCGGCTGGCTTCGACCTAGACACGCACCCAACCTTCCGGTGGGTGATGATGGCCGCCTACTCCATCATCATCCTGTCGTTCCTGACCCTGATGGGGGTCATCCTGTGGCGCGGAATCAGAGGCGAGCGTACCAGGCACTGACGCCACGCTAACCCGCATCGCCCCCCAGCAACTCCCCCTCAAACCGCCGCCGCGCTACCTGCACGGTCTACGACTCTGCGTGCGTGCGGCGGCAAGTATGACTCGGTAGTTCCATTCATCATTTTGAGCCAAAATACAACCCAAGAACCATCCCCACAATCGCTCCAATAGCTCCTCCTCCAATGAATCCTTCTAATACTGAGAACTGATCTACCTGCCAGGCTATGACCGCTCCCAAGATTGCTGCTGCGCCTGCAATGATGGCTACGACAATTAGGATATTTTGCATTTAATCTCCTCACAAATTCGTTCCCAGCAACTCCCCCTCGAACCACTGCCGCGCCGCCTGCCAACCAGATTCCGCCTCGGCGCGCAGGCGGCGGGCTTCCTCGCGGCGGCGTTGTATTTCGGCAGCGATGCACTCTTGAACTGCCACAGTCGGGACCGGGATCCGTAGCTGTTTCAAAGTGTCAGTGTTTATCCCAGCCTGATTGTTGAAATTTGTGCTTAGCAACCCCAAATAGCCCACCCGCCGGAGTGCATTTAGAACGGCTCCGACATATTCAGCATTGACCCCTGATTGCATCCGGAGCCTTGTCATGTGATTTGAACATGCGCAAGGCTCGTCAATATCAAATACTGCGCTTTTACCTACCAAGTCGGTTGAGTTTGTGTTGTTGAAAAGCACTTCACCGCGAACACACCAGTTGGCGGCACTAACTGATTCTCTTGGGACGAATTTAGTGTTTTCCAATGACAATTGACCGAAAGTGTCAAGATTCAATGGGCGCAGATGGGGAACCCCGGTTTCATAACCAAAGGCTTGATCTTGACGCCCAGCGGCAAATCCCGATGTGATCAGGCTACATATCTCGTCTATACGCTTGGATGGATAGCGACCGTCTTCTATCTCGCTGCGAATTGTTCTGAATCTTAACGAATGAAAATCCGGGTCAGCCCGAAAGGTTCCACTGCGAGTTATCCTAATCGCAAAAGTAGCCCGTTGCGGCGGGTTTGGATTGACGCCAAGCGCATCCAGCACGTAATCGTCCACCCCGGCCAAAAGCGCGTCGGCCTCCGTCAGCTTCGCCTTGCGCTCGGTGCGGGCGGCGTCCATCGCCGCTACGAGTTCGTTCTGGAACTCAATGGGCGGCAATGGTATCAGGCAATTCTTGAATTCCTCCATGTTGATGTTAGGTTGGCCAGACGGACGCTGAATAGCGGCAACCCATCTTTCATAGGCTTTCGTCTTTGTCCACCAATAGACGAATCTTGGAGACACTTTTAATTTGTTGAACTGAAATCGAATGCAGTATCCTGCAAAGATAGCTGGTTCGCTGGTATCCTCGTGCAAATACGTCTTTCCTACCGTAGCCCCGCTTCGCGCAAATAAGACGTCGTTGGCTATGAGGTCATAACCTGTTTCCACAGGGTCGGCAGTTGCAAAGTCGTGCCCGCGTTCAATGCCGTCATCCCCGAAATCCGTAATTCTAATATATCGCGGTTGACTTTCATTTGTGCGAGGTATTGCCCGTGAGCCAGAACCATAAGCTGGGGCACTGGAAATTAACTGTCCAAGATATTCCAGCGGAAAACTCGATTGCAGTGTTTCCCGGAGAGCGTAATACTTGGCATCCGACCTGACTTCTATCTCGCCCCGCTGCACCGCAAAACATTGGGTTTCAGCGGGGCCTACACGAAAAAAGGTCTGGGGTCTCGCTGAAACTCCTGCCACTGGCCCACCAGTCCGGTGCCGTCGATGACCTCGCGGCGGCGCTCGCTCCAGCCGCCCGTGTTGCCGTTCCACTCAAAGACGACCCGGTAATCGAAAAGGTCGCAGCTATGAATTTCGACCCGTTCCCTGCCAAGTTCCTCGGATTCTGCTCTTTCATGGAAGGTCTTGCGCCCGGTGGCGTCGTAGCCGATGTTCTCGGCCAATGCCATGAATATGGCATCGTCGTCAGAAATGGTTTCTCCTTCCCACAGGCGGCGCAAGAAGACGATGCTGGCCTTGACGCCAGCGTCGTAGTGCTGGAAGGCGGCCTGCGGCAGGCTGACCACGGCCAGCAGTTGAAAGCGGTGGAGCAGCCAGTCACGGACGCCTTGCAGCGACGAGTTGGTGAGGATGCCGTCGGGCAGCACCACGGCAGCGCGACCGGTTCCCGGTTTCAGGAAGGAATGGATGCGCTCCAGGAAGACGATTTCCGTTTTGATGCTGGCGCGACTCTTGACTGCCCGCGCTCCGCGCTTGGCGCCGCCGTCATCCCCCTCTCCGGTAATCTCTTCGCGGAGGGGATTGTTCTTGCCGAGATAGCGCATCAGCTCGAACTGCTCGAGGTAGCCGTCGCCCTTCTCGGTACGCTTAATGGTGGCGCCGAAGGGCGGGTTGGTGAGGATGAGGTCGAACTTACCCTCCGTCAAGCCGCCGTTCTTGTCCTCGATGTTGTCCAGGAAGTCCAGGGCGTCGTGGCCGACGACGTTGGTATGGCCGTCGTCGTGGATAATCATGTTCATCTTGGCGACGCGGGCCAGTTCGTCGTTGATTTCGATACCGAACAGGTTGTTCTGGGCGAAGTTGTGCCAGTATTCGGTATGCTGGCGGGATTGCCTAACATTCGTTTCATGCAAAGGAAACCGCTCGTCAGCCTTCCGGCGCACGTGGTCCAGGACGTAGAGCAGAAAGCCGCCGGAGCCGCAAGCGGGATCGAGGACAAGGTCGGTACGTTCCGGGTCAAGCACTGCGACGCAGAAGGCAATCAACTCGCGGGGCGTGAAGTATTGCCCGAAATCGCCCTTGAAGAAGCCGCCCATGAATTCCTCGAAGGCGACTCCTTTGGTGTCCAGTTCGGTGCGGTCAAGGGAGATGCTCTCCAGGTGCTCCACGCATTGAGCCAGGATGGGCGGGTCTACGTTAATGCTGTCGGTGAAAACGTCCGGCTCCCGATCCTTTTCCTCTTCGTAGAGACTGTGGATGCGCCTCGCCAGAATGTGAGGCGGCTCTCCGATACGGCCCTGGAATGCGTAGGGCTTGCCGTCCTCAATATCTATGTTTTTTTCATCGCGGTGTTTGATGAAAACGATCTTGGAGAACTCGCCAAAGGCGGCGATGGGGCTGCGGCGTCCGCCCTCCCACAGGGTTTGATGACACTTGCGGATGGCGGCCCGCAGTTCCTCACGCGGGACGGCGGCCAGGTCTTTGCCAGGCTCGTTTTTGTAGAAACGCCACTCCGCCAGTTGTCCGTAACGCACCGGAATGTCGGGCAGGCGATTCCGGTCTCGCTCACCTGGCGGGAAATCATCGAAACGCAGCAGGCGGCGGGTGAGGCCAGCCACGGCGCCGCAGTAGGCTGCGCCCATCAGGTTGCAATTGCCAGCAGCCTGCTCAATTGACTGGTTAAACTCGGGATCGGACACGTCGGCCCGCTTGCACTCGAAAACGAAGTAGGGCGATTTCAGTTCGTCGTCGTTGTAAATGACCAAGTCGGCTTTACGTTCGGGCGTGCGGTCGGGTGCGACAACCTCAAAGCGTATGCGCTCTACCGGATAGTCATACCTGTAGATAAGCTCGGCCCAGAATTCGGCGCGTACCTTCTCTTCCGGGTCGCTCCACCGTTCGGAACGGCCAGCGGCCGCGTACCGGATGCGCTCGTTGCGGCCCTCGCCAGTGATTTCGGCATGGCCGTCGTTCAGGGCGCGGTTCAGGTAAGTTTGGCTGGGAGCGAGCGTAGTCACAATAGGATCTCCCGGGAATGAGTAGATTCCATCGTATACATAATGCTCGCCCTTGACAACGCGCCTCGGGGGGCGGTTGCCTACGCCAGTTCCTCCCGCTGGACCAGGTGCACCAGCCAGCCGCCTAGGGTGGCCGGGTGGATGAAGCCGATTTGCGAGCGCCGCCCTCCGGGCCGGCCCGCCTTGTCGATGAGGGTCAGGCCCCGCCGGTCCAGCCGGGAAAGCAGCCCGTTGATGTCCCTGACCTTGAACCCGGTGTGATGCAGCCCGGGGCCGCGATTCTCGATGTAGCGGCTGATGGCCCCCTGGTCCTGGCGGGTGCTCCCGGCGTTGCCGTAGTCCACGGTTCCCACGGAACTGCGGTCGAGGTTTTGCAGGAACTCCAGCTCCAGGTCGCCCACGGTGATGAACGAGACGCGCAGGCCGCCGATGAATTCGGGTTGATGGTTGCGGTAGACCACGCCGTACTTGTCCGAGGTGAAAGCCTCGGTCTTGGTCGAAATTTCCACGTCGGTCTGGGTGCTCTCGATGGGCCAGCCCATCTTGCGGGCGAACACCTCGACGGCCTCGGCGTTGTCGGCGCTGGCCACGCCCAAGTGGTCAATGCGCTCGACCTCGCGGTCCTGGGCCGGTTCCACCGGGAGAGACAGCGGATCGGACAGGTAGACCAAGGCCCCGCAGGTGGCCGCCGGGTTCAGCAGCACGCGGCGCACGCCGTCCAGCCCCGGCTCGGGATCCACGTCCACCGCTGGCATGCCTAGTTCGGCCGCATCCAGCACCCGGCCGATCAGCCCCTCCACGCTGACGGCGATGTGGTGCAGGCCAGTCTTCTCCGCGCCGCCGACGAACGGGTCGCCCAGCTCGAACAGCGCCAGGGCCGTCTGCCCGACGGGGAATACGGGCGCGCGCCGTCCGGTTTCGCCCATTTCGCAACTGCCGCGGGGCAGCTCAAAGTCGCGCTCCAGAATGCCAGCCACGGTGGAAACGTCCCGCACCACCACCCCGACGTAAGCCAACCCATTTCCGATCATCACAACCCTCCGGTAAGGGATTTTCAACGCCGAGTGCGCCAAGCCCGCCGGGATTCTATCGTAAAACGCTTGGCGTGCTATACGCTCTCGGCGTTTAATTATACAGTTGCGGCCTGACGCTCCATTAGGTGTATTATCGGTGAAATTGCGAAAACGGGAGGGATAACATGCGAGTCATCCGAATTGCCGAGGTGGAAACGGTGCCCATCGACACGGCCACGCCGGTGCCGGGCTGGAGCGGCGGCGAGGTGCGGCGCACGCGCCAGCCGCTGATTCCCGACGGCGGCAGCGAGAATTTCAGCAGCAGCGTGGTCAACTTTGAGCGGGGCGCGACCACCGGCTGGCACACCCACGAGAGCGACCAGATCCTGGTGGTGACCGCTGGCGTGGGCACCGTAGCCAACGAGACCGAGGAGCGCGAAATCACCGTCGGCGACGTGGTGCACATCCGCAAGGGCGAAAACCACTGGCACGGCGCCCGCGCCGAGTCCTACATGTCCCACATCACCATAACGGCGGTGTAGCGGGGCGGGATTTGGAAACTGTCTCAAAAAATCCCCTCTCCCTTGAGGGAGAGGGTTAGGGTGAGGGTGAAAAGGTAGTGCGGTGTCGCCGGTGGGCGCGTCAGTGCAACACATCGATGGCTTTGAGATAGTTTCTTAATCCCATTCCCCGGCTGTCTGTCCGGCATATCTTGCGTACTGCCGGTTCGCCTTGCGAAACCGGCGGTTCAATCCATCGCGAACCCATTGGCAACAACCCGGGTCAACCCGGCGGCACTTGACCGGATGCCGCGGCGCACGGGGCAAGACCATTTGTCGCTTAACCATGTCTGTGATCTCCTGATTTGTCCGGTGAACCTGCCGAAAGGCCATCCGTTCATACTCCCTGTCCAGGCAGGTTCGCTAGGCGGTGATGCGTAGCTCCATCCCCAAAACCGTGGCAATCCCCGTCGCCGCGGAGTGGCTGAGATGACCGGAGTCAACCAACGCCTGCAACAGTTCCTCATCACTGTTGCCAATGTCCAAGTTAAATTTGCCCATTCCCTTCGCCCGTGCAACATCGCTCAGGGCAAGGCGGAGAAAATCGGCGTCTTTTGGGTCATCCTCTAGGCACGCCTCCAAGTAACCGCCAGCGTCTCTTAGTGAGTCCAGATAGTTGACGACGTCCCATTCCCTGTCAGGCATTGCCAGTCCTCCTGTTTGCCGCTAGCCGCCTTGCACGGCTGACGTCGCTCGACTGTGTATCTTTATCACCGCCGCAAAGCAGAACTACAATGGTCGTTCCCTCATGTATAAAGTAGAGCCGGTAGCCGGGCCCATAGTGGATACGCATCTCGTATAGACCACCGCCTACTGAATCAGTGTCGCCAAAATTTCCCTGCCTGACTCTATTAAGACGGGTGTTAATTCTGTCGCGAGCTCGTCTATCCCGAAGGCTACTTATCCACTGCTGAAACTCATCTGTTTCAACAACACGGAACACTGTTCTGTTATTTTGGGCCATCAATCACCGACAGGCAATGACCGAAATTGCCGATTTTGGAGTAGCTTTGCCCCTACGGTAGCGCGTCGGCCAGCACCTCGGCCAGGTGGCGGGCGCGGCGGTTGGTGCCGTGCTCGATCTGCTGGCGGCAGGAAACGCCCATTACCGCCACCTCCCAGTCGGCGCCCTTGGCGTTGACCTGCGGGAACAGGGCCTGCCCGCCGATGGCCATGGAGATGTCGTAGTGCTCCTTTTCGTAGCCAAATGAGCCAGCCATGCCGCAGCAACCCGCGTTGGTCAGCTCCACCCGGTAGCCCGGGGCCAGCCGCAGCGCGTTCAGCGAGGACGTAGTTCCGGCCAGCGAGCGCTGGTGGCAGTGGGCGTGGAACAACACCTGTTTGGCCGTGTCCTTGAACTGGATGTTCAGCTTATCCTCGGCCTTGAGCTTGGCGAGGAACTCGTCGATCAGGAACGCCTGGCTGGCGACGGTGCGGGACTGTTCGCCGGGAACCAACTGCGGGTATTCGTCGCGCAGGGTGAGCAGGCAGCTCGGCTCGCAGCCGATGATGGGGACGCCGTTGCCCGCGTAGGCGTGGAGCAGGCTGACGTTGTGCTGGGCGTTGGCCTTGGCTGCGTCCATCATGCCCTTGGAGATCATCGGACGCCCGCAGCAGGGAGCGTCGGCCAGCTCCACCTTGTAGCCCGCGGCCTCCAGCAGTGCCACCGCCGCCTTGCCGATCTCCGGGTAGTTGTAGTTCATGTAGGTGTCGTTGAGCAGCGCCACCGTCCCGTTGGGGGCGTCGCGGCGGCCGGTTCGGGAACGGAACCACTGCGGGAATGTCTGCCGCACGAACTTGGGCGCGCTCCGGTTGGGGTGGATGCCCAACACCGAGCCGGACAGCAGCTTGCCGATGGGACTGGCCGCCATCCAGTTGGACAGCGGCGCGAACCGGCTGCCCAGCTTGCTGTACTTGGCGATGTTGCCGAAAATCCGGTTGCGGCGAGGCAGGCCGTTGGCCTTGTAGTAGTTGTCGAGGAACTCGTACTTTAGCTTGGCCATGTCCACGCCGGACTCGCATTCCGCGCGGCAGCCCTTGCACTCCAGGCACAGGTCGAGGGCGTCGTATAGCCGCTGGCTGGTTATCGCGCTTTCGCCCGGCGTTTCCGCATCAGCCGGAATCCTGCCCGACATCGCCGCCCGCAGCAGGTTGGCCCGCCCCCGCGTGGAATGCTCCTCCTCCCGCGTCGCCATGAACGACGGGCACATGGTGCCGTCCAGCTTGCGGCAAGCGCCCATGCCGTTACACATCTCCACCGCGCCAGCAAAGTTGCTGTCGATGGAGAAATCCAGGCTGGTGGGCAGCGACTGGGCGCTGTAAGCGGGGCCATAGCGCAGGTTCTCGGTCATGGGCGGGCAGTCGATAATCTTGCCCGGATTCATGATGCCGTCGGGATCCCAGGTTGATTTCAACTCTTGGAAGAGCTGGTACACCTCCGGGCCGAACATCCTCTCGGTCCAGACGCCGCGCACGATGCCGTCGCCGTGCTCGCCGCTGAGGACGCCGCCGAATTCCTTGGTGAGGTCGGCGATCTCCTCGGCGATGGAGTACATCCGGTTGACGCCTTCCTGGTTTTTGAGGCTGACCACCGGGCGGATGTGCAGGCAGCCGACGCTGGCGTGGCCGTAGTAGGCCGCCTCGGTGCCGTGGTTGGTGACGATTTCGTCGAACCGGCGCACGAAATCGCCCATGGTCTCCGGGTCAACGGCGGTGTCCTCCACGAAAGGCAGCGGCTTGGCGTCGCCGTGCATGCTCATCAGCAGGCCCAGGCCGTTCTTGCGCACGCTCCACACGTTGGCCTGCGCCGCGCGGTCCAGCAGGTTGACGCAGGCGTAGCCCATCCGCCGACGCTCCAGATCGCGCTTGAGACCCTCCATCTTGGCGGTCAGCTCGTCCTCCGACTCGCCGTAAAACTCGATGGCCAGGATTGCGCCGGGATTCTGCCCGGTCGACGGGTCGAGTTCGATAATGTCCATGGCGTTGCCCAAACCCAGCGATTGGCGCGACCTGTCCAGCACGTTCTTGTCCATGATTTCGATGGACGACGGGCCGTGGTTCAGTATCTCCTTGACTGCCTCGCTGGCCTGGAAAATGTCGTGGAAATGTGCCACCGACAGCGCCGTCATCGTGGGCCGCGGCACCAGGTTCACCTTGGCCTCGGTGGCAACACACAGCGTCCCCTCCGAACCGACCACCATGCGCGTCAGGTTAAAGCCGTGGCTGTTGGCCGACCCGGCGTAGGGGCCGACCGGCTCCGTCAGGAACTCGTCCAGGTTGTAGCCGCTCACCCTCCGCATGATGCTGGGATACTGCGCGCGGATGGCCGCGTCGTTGTCTTGGGAAAGTCTGCGGACGCCCCGGTAAATTTCGGATTCAAGCCCGACGCCGCTCAGCTTGGCCTCCAGTTCGGCGCTGTCCAGCGGGCGGAAATGGGTGGCGCTGGCGTCGGACAACAGGACGTCCAGCTCCAGGATGTGGTCGAGGGACTTGCCGTAGATGACCGAGTGCGCCCCGCAGGTGTTGTTGCCGATGCCGCCGCCCACGCAAGCGCGGCTGGACGTGGTCGGGTCTGGCGCGTACATCAGGCCGTAGGGCAGCAGTTCCCGGTTGAGCTGGTCCAGCACGATGCCGGGCTGCACCCTGGCCCAACTCTCGGCCTGGTTGACCTCGACCACCTGGTTCATGTACTTGCTGAAATCCATGACGATGGCGTGGTTGACCGTCTGGCCAGCCAGGCTGGTGCCCCCGGCGCGGGGCAGCACCGGCACGCCGTTGTCCCGCGCCACCTCCATCACCGCCTGCACGTCGGCGGCGTTGCGGGGAATCACCACCCCCACCGGCTCCATCTGGTAGATGCTGGCGTCGGTGCTGTACAGCACGCGGGAAAAGGGGTCGAAACGCACCTCGCCCGACACCCTCTGACGCAATTCATGCTCCAGTTCGCGGCGCTCCGATGCCCTGATGCGGCTGACGGTTGTGGCTGCCATGGCGCGACTCCTCGGTTGATTGCTGCGGCTGGGTATTCCGGCAAGGTTACTACCGCCGGGGACGGGACACAACTATTGGCGGGGGCGTTGTGCTAATCTAACGCAAAGGCACGGCAAAGCCCTTTTCGCCAGCGAAAGGGGAGGGGAGCAGAACGCCATGACCGCCGAGCGCGCGCCCGCGTCCACGAAAGTCCCGCGGTACAACCTCGCGGAGGACGACCTGTCCATCGTGTATCCTGACTCGGACGGCGAACCAATGGCCGAAAACGACCACCAGCTAACCGCGATGATTGACGCCATTACCACGCTGCGAGCATGGTACGCCGACCGCGAGGACGTGTACCCCGGCGGCGATATGCTCATGTACTACGTGATGAACGACAACGAAATCCGTGTTGCTCCCGACGTGTTCGTAGTGTTCGGCGTCGAGAGCAGGCACAAGCGCAATTCCTGGATCGTCTGGCGAGAG
This sequence comes from Dehalococcoidia bacterium, assembly GCA_963664375.1. Lineage (GTDB taxonomy): Bacteria > Chloroflexota > Dehalococcoidia > Lucifugimonadales > UBA3495 > VXOI01. The sequence goes on along the minus strand of OY761449.1, from coordinate 411,533 downwards.
GGCAAGGCCCCAGACATCGTGATGGAGCTGGCGTCGGGCAGCACTTGGCGGCGCGATATGAGGGAGAAGCGGGACATCTACGCCCAGATGGGAGTTACGGAATACTGGCGGTTCGACCCGACCAGAAACCTATTCTTCCCTCCCTTGATAGGAGAGCGGCTGGTCGATGGCGAGTACGTTGCCATAGACGTGGCCACCAACGGGGACGGCATAATCCGGGGACACAGCGCCGTCCTGGGATTGGACGTCTGTGCGCTGCCCGACGGGGACATGCGCTTCTACGATCCTGTCAGCCAACAATGGCTCCGCACCCTCCAAGAATCGGAGACTGCACGACGGGAGGCGGAAGCCGCGCGACAAGCCGCAGAGGAGGAGTTGCGCATGTTACGCGAGCAGTTGCAACGCTACCAGTCAGAGCAGCCCGATCAGTCCGGCTGAAAACAAAATCCCCTCCCCCTTGAGGGGGAGGGAACTTATTAAACACCGCATAGAACTGCGTAATTCCCATTTGGACAAAAAAGGCCGCCGGAATTAACCCCGGCGGCCTTTGTGCGTCGCTGTGATAGTAGGAGCCAATTACTCCACGGTATGTTAATCGTCGATGCCAACTTTACAAGTCCGTTGGTATTCTCAACGTGTGTTGGTATTCCCATGTAGGGGCGCACAGCCGTGCGCCCTGGCCCCCGGTTCCGGCACAATTTTCTCCTGCGCAGACACGGGCGCACGTCCCTCGACGCGCTCGGGAGGGCGCCCCTACGCGCCGAGGCCAAGCAGGCAAATCGCGTCCAATACCAACACACGCCGAGAATACCAGTCCGTTCATGGTGAGCTTGTCGAACCGCGAACGGACGGCCCCTCGACAGGCTCAGGGCCAACGGATTGACGGCAACCAAAAGACTCTGCGGCTACTCCGACGCCGCGGGCGTTTCCGCCGACCGGCCGCGGGCGCGGGGCGCTGGCGCTTTGACCGCAGCGTCAAGCGCCCGGCGCAGCTTGCGGTTCTCGTCCTCAAGGTCGTCGATGCGGTCCTCCAGGCCGATGACCCGCTCAAACAGGCGGTCAATCTGGCCGCGCGACGGCAGGTGATACGCCCGGAGCATGGCGTCCATCTGCGGCTCGGCGGCGTTGGCCGCGCGTTCCTGCCAGACCAGGGACTGCTCCATGTACCGGCCCACCAGGTTGGCGAACTGCTCCGTGCCCATCACCTCGGCAAAGGTCTTGGCCATGGCCTCCAGTTGCTCGCTCCATTGTTTCTGGGCGTTGAAAATCGCCTCGGAACCGGGAGTGCCAGCGGACAACGCCTGCCGCGTCTGCTCCGCCCAGGCGTTGTAGAACTGTTGCCACATCTGCTGGATGTCGTTAAACGGGAAGAACGGCGGGAGCTGTCCCGGGGAGCCGAATCCGGGAAAGTTGTTGAATCCCGGCATCTGTCCAAACCCCGGCATTGACCCGCCCGGCGCCGCTCCGGTGAAAGGCGCCCAGAAAGGGTTGGCGGACATACCGGCCGCGGCCTGCGACCAGGCCTCGGTGGATTTCTGGAACATATCGCGCCAGACCTCGAACGGGTTGGCTGCGTTTTCCTGCGTGGTCATTGGCTTCTCCTGGATTCGAGTTTACACCCCCACCCTTACCCTCCCCCTGAGGGAGAGGGAATTCAGGCGGAACGGGACGATACCCACTCGTCGATCTTGGGCCAGAGGGTCTGGTGGGCCTGCCGCCCGGAGAAAACCGAGATATGACCGCCGGGCAATTCAACGTATTCCTTGTCCTCGCTGGAAACCGCGTCCATCAAGCTGCGGGCGCACGGGGCGGGGACTATGAAATCCTGGTTCGCTGCCACTACCAGCAATGGCTGGCCGATTTGGCCCAAGTCCACCCGGCGGCCGTTCAGGACAAGTTCGCCGCCAACCAGCCGGTTCTTGGCGTAGAGGTCGTCGGAAAGCTGGTGGAAAAAGCGGCCGGGCATGCCGATGAAATCATTGGCCCACCGGCTCATGGCCTTGTAGCCGTCCACGTACCCCGGGCGGTTGATGTTGGCCCAAAGACCGGACAGTGCTTGCGCCTCCAGCGTGGGGCGCAGCATCTTGAATCCGGTGTTCATCAGGCTGGCGGGCAGGCCACCGTAGCGCTGCACGATCAGTTCGGACGGGAAATGCGGATCGTTCAGCCAGGTGCGGAACAGGCCCCCCTCCTCAAAATCAATGGGAGCGACGACGGCGACGAAATTCCGCACCGGCGCGTCGGGGTTGAGCGCTAGGTAGCACGAGCTGATGGTGCCGCCCAGGCAGAGACCGTTCAGGGTGATTTCGTCGGCCCCGGAGGTCTCCATGGCCCGGTCGATGGCGCGGGGCAGGATTTTGTAAACGGCCTCCTCGAACCCCAGTTCCTTGTCTTCCTCGGCGATCTCGCCCCAGTCCAGCAGGTACACGTCGTGCCCGTGGTCAACCAGGTACTCGATCATGCTCGCGCCGGGCATCAGGTCCAGCACGTAGGGCCGGCTGATTCCCAGCCACGGAACTATGAGGTACGGAGTCCGGTAAGCGACGGGCGTTTCCGACGAATGGTATCGGAAGAGCCGCGCCTTACCCCGTTTCCAGATTACCTCCCGATGTGTCAGCGCCATTGGAGGGTCGGCCGGGTTCACAACGAACGAGTCCACCAATGCCTGGACCCGCTCCATGTTTTTCTGCGCCTCCTCCTGGAACCTGGAGGCAAATTCTGCCGAACTGACCACGGAAAACTCCTACCCTTTTATGACTTACGCAGTTGAAAGCTATTCCCTCCCCCTGAGGGGGAGGGTTAGGGTGGGGGTGAACTCCTCAACTGCGTAACTCCCACCCTTTAGAAACTATCTCAAAACTTGTCCTTGCTTCCTCTTGAGACCTGTCAACACCACCTTTTCACCCTCACCCTAACCCTCTCCCTCAAGGGAGAGGGGACTTTTGAGATAGTTTCTGACTGCCTTAATTGCTCCGGGCGTTTGAGGCTTCCACAGACCAGCCGAACAGGGCCTCGCCGTATTCCACGGCCCCCTTGGCGGCCTGCTGGCCGGACTCGATTACCTTGGCGTTGCTTTCCATCAGGGCCTTGGCGGCTGCGCCTCGCCGCTGCTCCAGCCCGGCGAGATACTGCACCCAGGACTGCGCCATCGACTCGTAGAAAGCCGTCTCGCCTGCTATCAACTTGCCGACGGATTCCTTGACCTCGGGGCCGATTTCGGGCGCAACGGCGCCGGGCTTGAAAACGAAAGCCTGGTACACGCCGGGCAGCGCCGCCGCCATGTTTTCGCCGCGCTGGCGGGCCTGAGCAGCGCCCTGCTCCAGCGCCTTGCCGAATTCCGCACGCTCGGTCTCTGCGGCGTCGGACAGCGCCTTGGCCGCCGCGCCCGCCTGGGCAAAGCCGGTGTCGAACGCGCCGATGGCGCTCTCTACGGCGCGGTTGTATGCCTGTACCAGTTCGCCGGTTCCGTTGGTCGCCTTGTCTGCCATCTTGGTATCCTCCATCATGTTACTCGCTGTCTTTGCCGCGTTCTTTGCCGGAATCATCTCCGGGCTGCTCTGTTGCATCCGAGGCGGGTTGGAATCCAAAGACCTGCGCATAGAGGTCAAAGAATCCGGTAATCATTTTCTGGTAGCCCGACACCACGTCAGTCCAGCCCAGCAGCATCCGCTCTCCGGCCTCGGTGATGCTGTAGACTCTGCGTGCGGGGCCGCTGTTGCCCGTTTCCCACTCCGACGCCACGAACCCCTCTTTCTCCAGACGGCGCAGCTCCCGGTACAGCGTGGCGTGGTCAAGGTCGGTGAACCCCATCCGGTTAAGCTGTTGCAACAACAGATAGCCGTGCAGGTTCCACTGCTTGAGCACCAGCAGCACCCACGGCGTCATAAAATTCTTGGGCAGCCTAGCGCCGCCCGGCACGTTGAAATCTTGCATCTATGTGCATTTTACACATATATGCCCGAAATGCAAGCGCACGGTTCAAGCCGGTATTCTCAACGTGTGTTGGTATTCCCATGTAGGGGCGCACAGCCGTGCGCCGTGGCCCCCGGTTTCAGCCCAATTCTCTCCTGCGCAGACACGGGCGCACGGCTGTGCGCCCCTACGCAGCAGGGACAAGGCAGGCAAATCGCGTCCGATACCAACACACGTTGAGAATACCATTCAAGCTAGCAGGTTTTTGATGACATTTGGCCATTGTTTAAGAAAAGAGCAGGGCTATACACTGGTATGGAGTCGCAGCGGAAAACCGACGCCGACGCAATCCAAGACAAGAGGAGACGACAAACGATATGCCGGAAGTAACATCACACGCGCCCGGGACGCCGTCCTGGGCCGACCTGGCCACCAGCGACGCAGCGGGCGCTCTTTCCTTCTACAACGCCCTGTTCGGCTGGGAGGACGACCCCCAGGAGATGGGGCCGGACGCCTACTACCACATGCAGAGGGTGAACGGGCTGGAGACGGTTGCCCTCTATCAGCAGACCGAGGACACCGGAGGAACGGACATCCCTCCTCATTGGAACGTCTACTTTACCGTCGAAAACGTCGACGACACCATGGCGTCGATTACCCAGAACGGCGGCACGGTGGTGTTCGGCCCGCAGGACGTGTTCGAAGCCGGGCGAATGGCCTTCTGCCAAGACCCGCAAGGGGCGTTCTTCGCCATCTGGCAGGCCAAGCAGCACATCGGCGCGCGCATCAAGCAGGAACCCGGAGCCATGTTCTGGCACGAGCTGTTGACCACCGACCAGCAGGCGGCCCTGGAGTTCTACGTCGCGGTATTCGGCGTTGAGCGCGGGCCGGTCATGGAGGCCAACCAGTACGCCATGTTGAACGCAGGCGGCACCGAGGTGGCCGGCGTGATGCAGATAACACCCGACATGGGCGAGTTCCCGCCCCACTGGTCGGTATACTTCGGCGTGGAAAACGCCGACTCGTCGGTAGCCAAGGCGCAGTCCCTGGGCGCGACCGTCTACGTCCCGGCCACCGACATAGTACCGTTCGAGGGCCAGCCGCCCATCGGGCGCTTCTCGGCCATGGCCGACCCGCAGGGCGCGGCCTTCAGCATCTTCCAGCCCATGGGCCAGGCGCCATAGCAATAGCCGCGTTTGCGGACCACAAGCGAGATCGGAAATAGTCCACAAAATCCCCTCCCCCTGAGGGGGAGGGTTAGGGTGGGGGTGAACTCCAGCGCATCAGACACTGTATCCAACTGCGTCAACCGCTAATGCCCGATGCACGCCATTCCCGTAGGGGCGCCCCTTGTGGGCGCCCTGTCCCCATGGGCGGCCCAATCGTGGATGAGTCCCGGCGGTGCGGGCGCCCACAAGGGGCGCCCCTACATTAACTGCAATGCGTAAGTCCTATCAGGATTCACCGGATTCACGGTCGTCCGATGGATGCCAGTTTGTTAATGCGAGAATTTCACCCCCACCCTAGCCCTCCCCCTGAGGGGGAGGGAATGATTCAAAAGCCCTGCATACCGAGGGGAGGGCAATTTCGTTTTTGCCCCGCAGCAGGTAAAATCAACCTGAATTCCTTATTAGCCACCAACGACGGGAGGCAGCATGACCAGCGCCGCCAATCTGAAGGAACTCCAGGATTCCGCCCTCGAGCACCTGTGGGTCTACCTCAGGGAACCCAGCGACATGGCCGAAAAGGGCGAGCCCGCCGTCTTTGAGTCGGGCGAGGGAGTGAGAGTCACCGACGCCCGGGGCAACACGTACATCGACGCCATGTCGGGCCTGTGGCTCAAGAACATCGGCTATGGCCGCAAAGAGGTCGCCGACGCGGCCTACGAGCAGATGCTCAAGCTGACCTACATGCCCATGGGCACCACCACCGAGCCGACCATCCGTCTGGCCGAAAAAGTCGCCGAAATTACTCCCGGAGACCTGTCACGCTCTTTTTTCACCAGCGGCGGTTCTGAGTCGGTGGAAACGGCCATCAAGCTGAGCCGCGCTTATTTCAAGCGCGTGGGCGAGCCGGGCCGCATCAAGTTCATCAGCCGCCGGGATTCCTACCACGGCGCCACCGCCGGAGCCATGGCCCTGGGCGGAAACCATCTCTATCCCAGGGTTGACTACGAACCGCTCATGCCGGGCACCTACCACGCGCCGCAGCCCAATTTCTACCGCTGCGAGTTCGGCAGCGAGACGCCAGAGGAATGCGGGGAGCGCAGCGTCAAGGCCATCGAGGACATCATCAAGTTCCAGGGGCCGGAGACGGTGGCCGGCGTGGTCGCCGAGCCTATCTCCAGTCCCATGGGCGCGGTGGTTCCCCCCGACAATTACTGGCCGTTGCTCCGTGAGGTCTGCGACAAGTACGGCGTCCTGCTCATCGCCGACGAGGTGATAACCGGGTTCGGGCGCACCGGCAAGATGTTTGCCTCCGAACACTGGGGCGTAACACCGGACATCATGACGGTGGCCAAGGGCATCACCAGCGGCTACATCCCCATGGGCGGCGCAATCACCCGCGCCAACATCGCCGACGCCTTCGTGGGCAGCCAGCGGGTGTCGTTCCGCCACGTCATCACCTTCGGCGGGCACCCGGTGGCGTCGGCGGCGGCCCTGCGCAACATCCAGATCATGGAGGACGAGGACCTGCCCGGCAACTCGGCGCGCATGGGCGCCTACCTGCTGGACGGCCTGAAAGAATTGCAGGAAAAGCACGAGATGATCGGCGACGTGCGCGGCCTGGGCCTCATGTGCGGCATGGAGCTGGTGCGCGACCGGGACACCAAGGAGACCTACCCCGCCGACGCCGACCTGGGCAACCGCCTGACATCGGGATTCCAGGCCAACGGCCTGCACCTGCGCGGCAGCGACAACATGAACGTAATGCCGCCCCTCTGCGTGACGTCCAGCGAGATCGACGAAATCATCTCCATAATGGACAAGGTGTTCACCGAGGTAGGCCGCGAACTGGCCTAATCACGGCAAATGACTCCAATGAAAAAGGCCCGCTCTTTGCCGGAGCGGGCTTTTTCTCTTTATCCCCTCTCCCTCCGGGAGAGGGTTAGGGTGAGGGCGTTTCCCCTATCGAAAAGCTAGCGCGCGGGCATGGTGGAAACCTGGTACCGGGCGATCTGCGAATCGTCGGAGACCAGCGTCAGCCCCTCGGCCTGCGCCTGCGCAACCAGCATGCGGTCGAACGGGTCGCGGTGTATGAGAGGCAGACCGGCGGCAATCTCAGCGTGGCGGAAGGTGACGCGGAGTTCGGAAAAGCCAGCCCTATCAATACGTTGAACCAGATTATCTGGGAATTGAAATCTGCCATAGGCACGCTTGATTTCAAGCTCCCAGACACTCACGACGCTTACGAAAATCTCGTTGTCGGAATCATTTATGGCCTCGTAAGTATCGAATCTTAGTCTTTGGCCACCTTCCAAAGCCCATATCAGGGTATGGCTATCCAGTAGAAGTTGTTTTGTCATTTACCTACAGTGATCTCTTTTGACCGGCATTTTGGATTGAGAAAGCAAGTGAACAGTCCAAGAGATCATCCTCTAAGGGCGATTCAATTGCTGTCGCCAGTCTCCTCGGCTGCGTCAGGACGGATCAGATATCCTTCAAACAGGTGGTCATCATTGGAATACTTGCCCTCAAAGGCGTCAATAATTTCTTGGGACGTTTCTGGAAGGTCAGGAGCTACCCAGGCGTTGCCACCAGCTTCGATCTCGGCTCTAATTTGGTCCAGCCGCCCTAGTCTTGGTTTCTTTTCGCCTGGATCGCCATCGGGATGTGCAACCAGTTTCAAGTATGGCTTCCCCTTTCTGGTAATGGTAATTTCCTCTCCGTCCTCCCAAGCCTTTCGGCCTAGATGGTCTAGAAGAGCCGTAGCTCGCCGCAGTTCTATCTCCATAAAATCGTACCTCGAATCTCAATCTGCAACCTGGAACACTATTTTACATCCTGCTGAGAATCTCCGTGAGGCGTCGCACGCGCTCCGGGTCGACCGGGTTCGCCACGATGCCTTCGCGTTTCAGGCTGGTGCCCACGATGGCGCCGTCGGCGTGCTCCAGGATGCGGCATGCGTTGTGTTCGTTGATGCCGCTGCCCACCAGCACGAAACCGTCGGGCACCGCCCGGCGCACCATCGAAACGTCGTGGCTGTTCGTCGGATGGCCGGTGGCCGGGCCGGAGACTATCAGGCCGTCGGCCAGCGCCCGCCGCGTGGTCTCCTGCGCCACCAGGCCGATGTCGGTCTGGCCCACGGGAGTCGCATGCTTTACCAGCACGTCCGCCAGGATTTGCACGTCGGCGTTCAGCGAACGGCGGCGGCGCGTGGTCTCGTGGGCCTCGCCCTCTACTATGCCCTCGTCGGTGGCCATCACGCCGTAATGTACGTTGACGCGAATAAAGTCGCAGCCCGTCGCCACCGCCACCGCCAGCGCCGAGATGGCGTCGTTGCGCAGCATGTTGATGCCGACGGGTATCGACACCGACCCTCGCACGTGTTCCACCGCCAGCGTCATGGCCGCAACGGTCTCCGGTTCCACCCGTCCGGTGCGGAAGGGAGCGTCGCCGAAATTTTCCACCACGATGCCGTGAGCGCCGCCGTCCTGCAGGATGCCAGCCTCCAGCTTGGCCCGGTTCATAACGGATTTCAGGTTCCCGTTCCACCGCGCCGAACCCGGCAACGGCAACAGATGGACTACGCCGATGAGTATCTTTCCCTCTCCAAACAGTTCCCGCGCCATAACCAAGCCGCCCAAATCAGGATGCGCCATTGACAAGCGGAGAGTCGCCTGCGTCCGTCGCCGTCGGGAGGAACGCCGCAGGTGCAATAAGAACAGATTACGCCCCGCAGACCTTTGTTTCAACCGGATTACGGCCCGATAATCGCGCAGTTATGTCAACATTAACCTGCTGTGCTAGTTGGACAAATCCGGAACCGCTCAAGGGCGCGCAACCGCCCACGAGTGATAAAATTATGCCCGACGATTGGGCAGCCGCGCCTGCCGCACCAGGCCCAGGAGCAGACGCGCAACGCCGCGCCTGCCGCACCAGGCCCAGGAGCAGGCGCGCAACACCGCGCCTGCCGCACCAGGCCCAGGAGCAGGCGCGCAACACCGCGCCTGCCGAACCAAGTCCAAGAGCAGGCGCGCAACAAGGAGCCACGAATGCGGCAGGATTTCATTCACGTCAAGGGCGCGCGCGAACACAATCTCAAGAACATCGAGATCACCGTGCCCCGCGACAAGCTGGTGGTCATCACCGGCGTTTCCGGCTCCGGCAAGAGCTCGCTGGCTTTCGACACCATCTACGCCGAGGGGCAGCGGCGCTACGTGGAGTCGCTGTCGGCCTACGCCCGGCAGTTCCTGGGACGGATGGACAAGCCGGACGTCGACTACATCGAGGGCCTCTCCCCGGCCATATCCATCGACCAGAAAGGGGTCTCTCACAACCCCCGCTCCACCGTCGGCACGGTGACCGAAATCTACGACTACCTGCGCCTGCTGTTCGCGCGGGTCGGCGTTCCCCACTGTCCCAAGTGCGGCAGCCCGGTGGCCCGCCAGACGGTTTCGCAGATCGTAGACGCCATCATGTCGCTGGAGGAGGGCAGCCGCATTACGCTGCTGGCCCCCAAGATCCGGCGCAAGAAGGGCGAACACAAGGATGTCCTCGAGGCCGCCCGCCGCGCCGGGTTCGTCCGCATCCGCGTCAACGGCGAAATTCGGATGCTTGACGAGACCGAGAGTCTGAATCTCAACAAGAACAAGTGGCACTACATCGAGCTGGTAGTTGACCGGATCATCGTCCGCCCCGAGACCGAACTGGCCCGCGTGGCCGAATCGGTGGAGACCTGTCTCCGCGAGGGCGAGGGCGTGGTGGAGGTGCTGCGGGAGTCAGCCGACGGAGGCGACAGCGAGACGCTGGTGTTCTCCGAGCAGTTCGCCTGCGCCAAGTGCAACGTCAGCCTGCCGGAAATCGAGCCGCGCACTTTCAGTTTCAACAGCCCCCACGGGGCATGTTCAGAGTGCACCGGGCTGGGCTACAAGCTGGCCGTCGACCCGGAGCTGGTCATCCCCAACAAGAACCTGTCGCTGTCCCAGGGCGCAATCACGCCGTGGGTGCGCGTCGGCACGTCGGGCGCGTGGTACATCAGCCTCATGGAGGCCGTCGCCGAGGCCAACGGGTTCTCCGCCAAGGTGCCGGTGCGCGAGATGGACCAGGATGACGTCGATCTCATCCTCTACGGCAACGGGCAGCAGAAAGTGACCGTCAGCCACCGCACCCACCGGGGCCGCACCTACAGTTGGGATACCAATTTTGAGGGCGTCATTCCCAACCTGGAGCGGCGCTACCGCACCACCGAGTCCGACTACGCCCGCTCCCAGATCGAGCGGTACATGTCGGCCCGGCCCTGCCGTTCCTGCGGCGGCAAGCGGCTGCGGCCCGAGGCCCTGGCCGTCCGGGTCTGCGGCCTTGGCATCATGGACGTCTGCGCCAAGAACATCGGGGCCGCCGCCGAGTGGGTGGAGCAGATCGACCCCGACTCCGAATACAACCAGAACGGCACAAGTCTGGTGGCCGCGGCCCTGGCCAACGGCGCCGAGTCGAATGGGACGGCCAGCACCAACGGCCACCGGAACGGCAGGCGCAACGGTTCCAAGAATGGCCGCAAGTCCTCGAAAAACGGGAAAGCCGCCGCTCCTCAGATGCTTTCCACCCGCGACAAGACCATCGCCAACCAGGTGCTCAAGGAAATCGACGGACGCCTAAAATTCCTTATCGGCATCGGGCTGGACTACGTCACCATGGATCGCACCGCCCAGACCTTGTCCGGCGGCGAGGCCCAGCGCGTGCGGCTGGCGACCCAGATCGGTTCCGGCCTAACCGGCGTGCTGTACGTCTGCGACGAGCCGACTGTCGGGCTGCACCCTCACGACGACCTGCGGCTGATAAACACCCTCACTCGCCTGCGCGATATGGGCAACACGGTGCTGGTGGTGGAGCACGACGAGGCCATGATGCGCAACGCCGATTTCATCGCCGACCTCGGCCCGCGCGCTGGCGAGCACGGCGGGCAGGTCGTCGCCGTCGGCAGCGTGGAGGAAATCGAGAACTCCGCCGAGTCGCTGACCGGCCAATACCTCAGCGGGCGCAAGCAGGTGCCTGTGCCGCAGGAACGGCGCGAGGGCAACGGCCTCTCGCTGACCGTGACCGGGGCGCGGGAGAACAACTTGCAGGGCATCGACGTGGAATTCCCGCTGGGGCGGCTGGTGTGCATCACCGGCGTTTCGGGTTCGGGCAAGAGCAGCCTGGTCTACGAAATCCTGTACAAGAAACTGAACCAGCGCATCAACAACGGGCGCGACCTGCCCGGCAAGCACGACGACCTGCTGGGCGTCGAGGGCGTGGACAAGGTGGTCAAGATCGACCAGTCGCCCATCGGCCGCACCCCGCGCAGCAACCCGGCCACCTACACCGGCGCGTTCACGCCCATCCGCGAGCTGTTCGCCAACCTGCCCGAGTCGCGGGTGCGCGGCTACAAGCCGGGCCGGTTTTCGTTCAACGTCAAGGGCGGGCGCTGCGAGGCTTGTCAGGGTGAGGGCTACAACCAGATCGAGATGCAGTTCCTCCCCGACGTAACCGTCCCCTGCGAGATCTGCCACGGCCTGCGCTACAACCGCGAGGCGCTGGAAGTGACCATGCGCGGCAAACACATCGCCGACGTGCTGAACATGACGGTGGACACGGCGCTGGAGTTCTTCCTGAATTTCCCGCGCATCCGGCCCAAGCTGGAAACGCTGCGCGACGTGGGCCTGGGCTACATCCGCCTGGGCCAGCCCGCCACCACGCTGTCCGGCGGCGAGGCGCAGCGGGTCAAGCTGGCCACCGAGCTGTCCAAGCGGGCCACCGGCAAGACGGTCTACCTGCTGGACGAGCCGACCACCGGCCTGTCGTTCGAGGACTGCGCCGCCCTGCTGAGCGTGCTGCACCGGCTGGTGGACGCGGGCAACACGGTAATTCTGATCGAGCACAACATCGACGTGATGAAAAACGCCGACTGGCTCATCGACCTCGGCCCCGGCGCCGGCGACAAGGGCGGCGATCTCATCGCCACCGGCACGCCGGAGGAGCTGGCGGCACACCCGAACAGCGTGACCGCCCCCTACCTCAAGGCCGCGCTGGAACAGTCCCGCGCCTTCTCCGCGCAACACCCGGCGGCTGGGGCGGCGGAGTTGGCAACGGCTGCACGGGGCGGATAGAGTGGAATGGACCTGGGATCCCGAGAAGAACCAGGAAAACATCGGAAAACACGGTTTCAGGTTCGAAACCGCCGTGCTTGTTTTCATTGCCTCGGACAATGAAACCAGGGAAGATGATTACGAGTACGAGGAACGATGGCAAACCATCGGAACAATTCACGGGGAGTTAGTGCTTGTCATACACACTTGGCCGGATAGAGAGGGTAACCCCGGAAGGATTATCAGCGCGCGCAAGCCGTCACGAAGCGAAATGAATAGATACCAGGAAGGAATATGGTAAAGCTGACCGAACAGCAAAAGAGAGATTTAGAAACCCTGCGCAATATGTCTGACGACGAAATCGACTTCTCAGACATCCCTGAAATCACCGACTGGTCGGGGTTCAGGATGGGGCTGTTCTACCGTCCGAAATGGGCAGAATTCAGCCTGAAGCTGGACGAATACATCACCGACTGGTTTGAGGGCGGACTTGCTGACGGAGAAACGTTGGGCGAAGCCGTCAACAAAGCTCTGTCGTCCGAAGAGTACCGCATCAAGTTCCCCTTACGAGTACCGAAGGTAGAGGAACTTGTGCAGCAAATTAAAGAGTCGCCGGAAAAAATAGCTGAATTGACCGGGTGGCAAGGGGATCAAATTAAGGCCCTGTACAACATGCCAGTGGAAGAAGTGGCTGTTTCCGACCTACCCCTCAAGCCGGCTGGCCGTTCCAAGACTAAAATCGGAACATCCCGCCGCCCGGTGATAAAGGGCATAACCCTCAAACTGGACGAAAACGTCGTTGACTGGTACGAGTGGTATGAGGAAGGAAAGCCGAGGGACGAGGTTCTCAGCAAGGCGCTCCTGAACCATATCCAACGGGTGGAGTCCTCGAACGAGACGCAACCGGCAGAAAAGGCGGCGGATTCAGTGTAACCGACCGGCAACGGGTCAAGCAGCCAGACACGGGACTTGGCGACTCCCTCTCATGGTGAGAGGGAGTTGTGCTTTTACAGCTTGAGCAACCCCGTCAGCGTTTTCTGGCCGCCCTGCGGGCCCACTAGCGCCAGCCGCAGCTGTTCCTGCTGGAACAGCCGGGTGGCGAGTTCAGAGATGTCGGCGGGGGTGACGGCCTGCAACCGGCCCACGATTTCCTCGACCGAGCAAAGCTGGTCCTGCAACAGCTCTTGCGATCCCATCCACGACGCCACGGCCCGGCTGTCCTCCATGCGCAGCAGCAGGCGGCCAGTGGCGTACTCGCGGGCCTTGTTCAGCTCCCGCTCCTCCGGCTCCTCGCGCATCCCGTCCAACTGGCGCATCACCGCGCGCACGGCGTCGTTGGTCTTGCGCGGCTCCACCCCGCAGTAGACCACCATCGAGCCACAGTCGCGGAAGTGATTGATTGAGCTGCTGACGTCGTAGGCCAGGCCATGCACCTCGCGCAAGTCCATGAACAAACGGCTGCTCATACCGTCGCCAAGAATTACGTTGAGCAGGCTGAGCGCGTAGCGGTCGGGGGCGTTCAGCGACAGTCCCGGCAGCGCCAGGCACAGGTGCGACTGATCGGAGCGGCGCCGCTCGATCCGCACCACGGGGCCGTTGACACCGTTCTCGTGTACCGGCTCCCATTCCATCGGGGTCTGCGGCCGCCAGTCGTTGGTAGCGTCCTCCAGCAGGTCGACCACCTCGTCGTGGGTGACGTTGCCCGCCACCGCCACCACGGTGTTGGCCGGGTTGTACTGCCGCACCATGTAATCGCGGATGGTCGCCTGGTCGATGGCCGCCACGGTGTCCGGCGTGCCGCCCACGTCGCGGCCCATGGCTTGGTCGGGCCACAGCGCCTCGTCGATGAGCAGGTCAACCCGGTAGGACGGGTTGTCGTAAGTCATCCGCAGCTCTTCCTGGATGACCTCCCGCTCCTTTTCCACCTCTTCCGGGTCCAGCAGCGGATTCATCAGCATGTCCAGCAGCACGGCAAAGGCGGTGCGGAAGTGGGGCCGCGCCACCTTGCACCAGAACACCGTCACCTCGCGGTCGGTGCTGGCGTTCATGATGCCGCCCACGCCCTCAATGGCCTCGCTGACCGCCCCGGCGGTGGGCCATTTCTCGCTGCCCTTGAACGGCAGGTGCTCGATGAAATGCGACACCCCGGCCAGTTCCGGGGGCTCATACCGCGAGCCTGCACCCACGAAAAAGGTGATGGATACCGACTGCGTGTGCTCCATCCGCGAGGTGACCACGCGCAGTTGATTACCGAGAACTGATCGCTGGAACATTCTTACTCCGGGGAAACGAAAGCTATGCCAACAATAATAACCTACTGCGGCAAATCGGGACGCTCGCCCAATGATTGGGCGATGCTGGTACGGCAGCCCTGACCATTATCGCAGCCAAGGATGTCAGAGGGCGTTTAAGAAGTTCGGTTCACTGACAAGGAGCGGGTTTCAGGAACATCCGTCATTCCTGAGCAACCGGGGGTACGCCCCCACCCTAACCCTCCCCCGGAGGGAGAGGGAACTTATTAAACACCATCTCAGACGTCTATTCCCCGCCGAAAATGTCGAGGATGCGCAGCAGGATCAGGAAAATGTTGAGAAAGACCACGTAGAGGCCCACGGCCCCGGAGATGGCAATCCGGCTGGCCGCCTGCTCGTCGCCCATCGCCGCGGCCTCCTGCGCCAGTTCCTTGACCTGCTTGGTCTCGTACACCGTCAAGCCCAGGAATATGGGCAGCGCCACCAGCGTGATGATCCACGACAGCAGGTTGGAGCCGAGGAATATGTTGACGACGATAGCGATGATCACGCCGAACAGCCCCACCATCAGCATCGTGCCGAGGCCCGACAGGTCGCGCTTGGTGGTAAAGCCGATGACGCTCATCACCGAGAACACGGCGGTGGTCAGCGCGAAAGCCAGGACAATGGTGTTGCCGGTGTAGGTCCAGAATATGGTGGAGATCATCAACCCGGTGAGGGCGGTGAATACCAGGTAGGCTCCTCCCGCTATCCCGGAGGGAACGCGGCTGGCAAGGAAGCTCAGGCCGAACAGACCGGCTATCCAGACGCCCAGCACCACGAAATAGCCGATCATCCCGAAATTCTCGATGATGCTCTCGAGCACCCCGGCCTGGTAGCTGAGCCAGCCAACGGCCCCGGTGGTAATCACGCCCAGTGCGATCCAGCCGTAGAGCCGGGTCATAGCGCCGGTGAAAATGGCGTTGGCCGCGTCCTGCGAGTAGAACCCGCCCCGCGAATTGTCGTAGTACAGGTTGTTCATTATTCCAGCACTTTTCTCTCATTGCCCGAATACATCAGGCCGGATACCAGGATGTTGGTGTCTGTAACCACCCTAATCCTGCTGGAGCTGCTCAGCTCGGGCCTCCTCGCGGTATTCGGCAATTAACCACTCTACGTCATCCGGCCCGATGTCTAATGCCCTCGCTTTCTCCCCGTTCTGGAGCAACGAGTCATACCACTCCCAGTTGTTTAGGTAAATAGTTAGAGCGTCCGCCAGCACTCCGGAATCGGAGCAGCCTTTTTCCCGGCCAACCTGCCGGATTTTGGCTACGACCTCAGACGGTAGGGCTACTGTAATGCTCGTGTCATCTTTACTGCCAGACATAGCCGTTCCTTTCCCATAGGGGTTACATTCGAAGGCACAGGCCCCGAACAAAGTTTACGCTGTGGAATCACTGGAGCCAGATCCATGTGAGATGGCAGTCAATTTCCCTCACATAGTTACGGAGACTGGTACGCTGCCAGCCCTTTCCTCTGATTCCAATGGAGGGAGAGGCGTCCCCTCCTCCTCAAATTCCTCGATTATCATCTCGAGGACCTCTTTGATGTAGTACAGCGCCTCCTCGCGGGTGTAGCCCCAAGTAGAAGCGCCAATGGTAGACCAGGAAGGGTAGTAAACGTGCCACCCCTCCCCGTCCGGCTCCAGCACCACTTTGAACGTGTATGTTTTCACAGATGCGTGCAATTCCCGGTCGCTCTACGGTTCGACGCGGATGTTGTCGCCGACCTTGATGGGGCCGCCGTTGATGACCGTGCAGAGCATCCCGCGGCGGTGGTTCAGCTCGCCCTGCAGGCCCATGCGGATGGCGTCCATCTTGCCGCATGGCTCGCACTCGCCCACGATCTCCATGGTCACCTCGTCGCCGATGAAGACCACGTTGCCGGCCACGGTCTGCGACAGGTCTAGGCCCGTGACCGTGATGTTCTCCTTGATCTGGCCCGGCGCCAGGCCGAACTCGCCGAGGGTCTCGTTGTCCATTATCAGCACCTGGCGCATGTTGCCCCGTCGGGCGCTGCGGTCGCCTTCCAGCCCCGTGCCGGAGATGGCGGTGGCCTCCTGCACCGGATCGGAGGGGGTTTCCTTGACGCGGGCGATGTGCAGATTGGTGATCGTTCCCTGCTGCATGGCGGCTCTCCTTTCGGGGGATTCACCCCCAACCTAACCCTCCCCTGCGGGAGAGGGTATTCCGTGTTGTTTGATTATTGGGGCGTATGCTAACCTGAAATGCTGGAACGCCCAATGGCGTATCCCTTTCGTGACTGGGATTATATGGGCTAAGGCGGCAGCGCGCCACACCGCAGCCTGAGGCTGCGCACCGGCCCAGGAATCGAATCATCCTAAATACGGAGAGACGGCAGATGGCCTACGAGTACATACAGACGGAAAACCGCGGCGGGGTGCTGGTGCTGACCATGCACGACCCGCCCACGCGCAACGCCCTCGGCCCCGAGATGGCGGCGGAAGTCCGCGCGGAGCTGGACCGGTTCGAGGACGACCCCGACTGCCGGGTGCTGCTGATAACCGGCACCGACCCGTCTTTCAGCTCCGGCGCAAACGTGCGCAATTTCAACCGGAACATCGAGGAGGCCGAGGCCGCCGGTTCCGAGCCGGAATCCCTGCCCTGGGGCAAGATGGAGGCCCGTTTCGCCAACCGCGATGACCGCGTGGAGTACGCTGGCGGCGCTCCCTTGGTGCCGCTGCGCATCCACAAGCTGCAAAAGCCGTCCATCGCCGCCGTCAACGGCCACGCCATGGGCGTCGGCATGGGCGTGGCCCTGGCCTGCGACATCCGCATCGCCGCCGAGGGCGCGATATTCTCCGAGGCCTTCTCCCGCATGGGCCTGATCCCCGGCGACGGCTCCTGCTGGCAACTGCCCCGTCTCATCGGCATGAGCAACACCCTGCTGCTCCAGTACACCGGCGACCGCATCGACGGCAACGAGGCGTACCGGCTGGGCATCGCCAGCAAGGTGGTGCCCAACGACCAGCTCATGGAAGCGTCAATGGAGTTGGCCTCGCGCCTGGCCAACGGGCCAACCCAGTCCCACGCCCTCATCAAGTACCTGGTGCACCGCAGCATGGACATGGACTTTGAGGAAAGCCTTGATCTGGCCCACATCGCCCAGGCCCAGGCCCGCAAGACCGAGGACCACAAGGAAGCGGTGCAAGCCTTCCTCGAAAAGCGCCCGGCAGTGTTCAAGGGCCGGTAGTTTAAGGGGCGGCAGGAGGAGACGCGATGACCACGCTGCGCAAGGGCCGGATAGGATACCCGGAAAGGACATCCTCAAGAGTCGAGCCGATAATGCTCGAACCGGAGCTTCCCATAGACATGGCGTATCAGGAAACCCATATCCGGGCAATCATTCACCCGCTCAATTTCCACCTCGGTGCGGGGATTCTCGCTGGGAACTCCGACGTATTCGTCAGTTCCGCCACCATGATTTACTACGACCCCGACGACATGAACGCCCGTTTGTGCCCCGATTGCACCGTCGCTTTCGGGGTTGACGTGAGTTACATCAACGAGAGGGACGGCTACGTCATCTGGGAAATGGGGAAACCGCCGGACTTCGTGCTGGAAGTGGGGTCGCCCACCACGGCGGATTTGGACTTGGGCCACAAGCGGCGCATATACGAGCGGCGGATGGGCGTTCCCGAGTACTGGCGCTTTGACCGCTCCGGCGGCAACCTGTACCGGCAGGCGCTGGCCGGCGACCGGCTGGTCAACGGCGTGTACCAGCCCATCGAGATTACCACCGAACCCGATGGCGTTATCTGGGGTTACAGCGAGATGCTGGGCCTGAGCCTCTGCTATGTCCCTGACGCCGCCCCCGAACGTATGCCCTACGACCGGGCTATGCTGCTCTTCTTCGACCGCGAAACCGGCCAGTATCTTATGACCGACGAAGAGGAACACGCCGCATACCTGGAGACGCAAGCCCAACTGGAAGAGTCGCAGGCCAGATTGGATGCGGAGCGGGCCAGGGTGCGGGAGCTGGAGGAAGAACTGCATCGCCGGGATTCCGGCCACGGCCCGCAGGGTGATTAGCGGGCGGCGTTCAAGGGGCGGCCGCGGCCGGCCCGGCAGTATCGCCCTTGTCTGAACTGTGATTTTTTTGATTCCAGGGATTACCATGATTTAATCACGGCAATCACAGTTCAGACAGGGAGGCATATATGAGCATAGCCAAACAACGCATCGGCGCTCCGGCCTCCCGCGATCCGCTGGCCGTGGCCGGGGAAATGCTGGCGGAGATCCGCGAGGCCGCCGACGCCATCGACGAGGCCCGGCGCGTCCCCGACTGGCTGGCCGACAAGCTCGCGGCCGCCGGTTTCTTCCACCTGCTGACCGGGCCGGAACACGGCGGCCTCGGCGCAGACCCGGTCACCGCCGCCAAGGTAATCGAAAAGCTGTCCACCGCCAGCCCTTCGGTCGGCTGGGTGACCATGATCATCGCCACCGCGTCGTTCTGGACCGTGCGCGTTGTCCCCGGCGAGGTCAGGCGAGAAATCTTTGCCGACGTGCAGCCGGGCGAAATCCAGCCCGCGGTCATCGCCGGGACGCTGGTACCCCACGGCAGGGCCGAGCGGGTGGACGGCGGCTGGCAGCTCAGCGGCCAGTGGCCCTTCGGCAGCGGCTGCCACCACGCCACCTGGCTGCCCACCGGCGCCTGGCTCTACGACGGCGACGGCTCCATCACCGACGACAACGGCGTTCCCCAATGGCGCGCCTTCCACCTGCCGGCCTCCGACTGCAACATACTCGACACCTGGTACACCTCGGGACTGCGCGGCAGCGGCAGCACCGACTACGCCATGGACGGCGTGTTCGTGGCCGACAACTACGTCAAGCGCCACTCCCTGTTGGAGCCATCCATGTTGCCCGACCGGCGCTACGACTATCCGGCGTTCAACGTGCCGATGCTCTCGGCGGTGGCCCTGGGCGCGGCGCGGGGGGCCGTGGACTCGCTGACGGAGCTGTTCGGCGGCAAGGTGGACCGCCGCAACCAGCGTCCCGTCGCCGGGGCCTACGACAAGCAGGCCGACCTGGGAATCGCCACGGCCACGGTGGACTCGGCCTGCGCCTACCTCTACGACACCGCCGCCCGCGCTTGGGAGCTGACCATGGCCGGCGAGGAGCTGCCCCGCGATCTGCGGGCTGGAATGCGCCTCGCCTGCACCCACGCCGTTACCGCCTCCGTGCAGGCCGTAGACCGGGCGCACTCGGCGGCCGGTGCCAGCTCCATCTACTCCGCCTCGCCCCTGGACCGCTACTTCCGCGACGTCCACAGCGTAGCCGCCCACGCATTCGTGCGCCAGACCACCATGGCCGACGGCGGCCAACTGCTGCTGGGCCAAGAGCCTGCGTTCCGGGTGTTTTAGTCTGAACTGTGATTCGTGTGATTGATTTGATTGCCGTGATTAAGTGACTATCCCAAGACTTGCCGCTGCCCCGCCCCGTCATTCCGGCGAAAGGGACTGCCAAATCAGCCGAACACCGGCAAAATCAGGATAATCAAGAAAATCACACGAATCACAGTTCAGACGGAATCCGGGAATTGGGGCGGATTGCCCCTTGACGGGGCTGGGATAGGTCTCTATAATCGTGGTTCGCAAGAGGAGAGGAACCCATATTGATGGTAACGACCGCCTGACATAGGCAAGCACCCTCAAGAGGGATACCTGAACGCGGTTCGGGGTGTGCCCGGGCCGTTTTTTCTTGCCCGCACCTTAAAAAGAGAATACGCGACCTGAAAAATCCTGCTAATACTTCAGGTGTGTCCGGACGTTTACCGTAGCGTTCCGGGCGCGCAAAATCCGGGGCACGGGCCCCGGAAGGTTTGAAGTTCCTTGCGTGGGTCAAGTTATTAAGAGCTTACGGTGGATGCCTTGGGACCAAGGGCCGATGAAGGGCGCGGCAAGGCTGCGTTAAGCCTCGGTGAGCCGTCTAGCGGGCATAGCCGGGGATACCCGAATGGGGAAACCTTGACCGGTGTTGAGTCGGTCAACCTGCTTTTGCAGGGGGTAAGTGGGGGAACTGAAACATCTAAGTACCCCGAGGAAAATAAATCAACCGAGATTCCCCTAGTAGTGGCGAACGAACGGGGAACAGCCCAAACCGGTGCGACCTAACGGCATGAGGGCCTATGTCGCACGGGGGTTGTAGGAGTCGCCTGGGACCGCCTCATCAGGTCCGCAGGAGTTACAAATCCGTTTCCTAGTCGAAGGAACCTGGGATGGACCGCCATAGAGGGTGAAAGCCCCGTAGGCGAAAGGGAACGGACTCTTGGCGAATTTCCTGAGTACCACGGGGCACGGGAAACCTTGTGGGAATCCGGGGGGACCACCCTCCAAGGCTAAATACCCTTGGTCACCGATAGCGTACCAGTACCGTGAGGGAAAGGTGAAAAGAACCCCTAGCGGGGAGTGAAATAGATCTGAAACCGTAAGCTTACAGAAGGTCGTAGCCCCGGTTCGCCGGGGTGGCGGCGTGCCTATTGAAGAATGATCCGGGGACTTAATGTATGGAGCGAGGTTAAGGAACTGTAGTTCCGGAGCCGCAGCGAAAGCGAGTCTGAACAGGGCGATTAGTTCCATGTATTAGACCCGAAACCGGGTGAGCTACCCATGGCCAGGTTGAAGGTTCGATAACACGGACTGGAGGACCGAACTCGTGGCTAGTACAAAAGCTTGGGATGAGCTGTGGGTAGAGGTGAAATGCCAATCGAACCCGGATATAGCTGGTTCTCCCCGAAATGCATTTAGGTGCAGCCTCGGGTTAGGTGGACGGAGGTAGGGCACTGAATGGGCTAGGGGGCGTGAGCTTACCAAACCCAATCAAACCACCAATGCCGTTTATCCGATGCCCGGGAGTGAGACAGTCACAGATAAGTGCGATTGTCAAAAGGGAAACAGCCCAGACCACCGGCTAAGGCCCCCAAGTGCAGACTAAGTGGGAAAGGAAGTTGGGTTCCCCAGACAACCAGGAGGTTGGCTTAGAAGCAGCCACCCTTTAAAGAGTGCGTAATAGCTCACTGGTCGAGGGGTCCGGCGCCGAAAATGTAACGGGGCTTAAGTCTGCCGCCGAAGCCGTGGATGTTCAGGTTCTAAAGACAAAGGTCAGCCGGACTCCGCCCGCTTCGGCGGATGGACGATGGCAAACCGGAGTCTTTGGATGACGCCTGGGCGTGGTAGGGGAGCGTTCCTCGGGCGATGAAGGTGAGTCGTGAGGCTTGCTGGAGCGCGGGGAAGTGAGAATCCCGGAATGAGTAGCGTAAATCAGGGTGAAAATCCCTGACGCCGAAAGCCCAAGGTTTCCTACGCAACGTTTATCGGCGTAGGGTTAGTCGGTCCTAAGCCGTAGGCAAGCGCCGAAGGCGATGGACAGCAGGTTAATATTCCTGCACCGCCATTTTTTCGCTTTAAAGCCAAGGAGGGATGCAGGAGGCTAGGCAGGGCATGCCCATTGGACATGGTGTGTCCTCTTCCGTAGGCGAGCCGGGGCAGGCAAATCCACTCCGGCGCTAAGCTGAGGGTTGAGGAAATCGGACCTAAGGGTTACGAAATCCTGTTGACGCCATACTGACCAGAAAAGCTTCGTGGTTATGGAACTGTGGCGACCGTACCGCAAACCGCCACTGGTGGGCTGGGATAAAAGTCCCGAGGCGTTCGAGATAACCTCCGTTAAGGAACTAGACAAAAGAGCCCTGTAACTTTGGGAGAAAGGGCCCCCCGGGGGGTGAAGCCGCGAGCCGGTGGAGCGTTCTGGGGGCGCAGAGAAGAAGGCCGGGCGACTGTTTAACAAAAACACAGGTCTGTGCTAAGGGGAAACCCTACGTATACAGGCTGACGCCTGCCCAGTGCCGGAAGGTTAAGGGGAGCGGTGCAAGCTGCGAACTGAAGCCCCGGTGAACGGCGGCCGTAACTCTAACGGTCCTAAGGTAGCGAAGTCCCTTGTCGGGTAAGTTCCGACCCGCATGAATGGTTGAACGACTTGGCCATTGTCTCGACGGAGGGCTCGGTGAAATTACGGTGCCCGTGAAGACGCGGGCGACCTGCGGCAGGACAAAAAGACCCCGTGGAGCTTTACTGTAGCCTGGTATTGGGCTGGGAGCTGTCATGTGTAGGATAGGTGGGAGGCTGAGAAGCCCCGACGCCAGTCGGGGTGGAGCCATCGTTGAAATACCACCCTTGGCAGTTTTTGGTTCTAACCTGCAATTGCGGGGACAATGCCTGGTGGGCAGTTTAACTGGGGCGGTTGCCTCCTAAAAGGTAACGGAGGCGCCCAAAGGTCCCCTCAGGACGGATGGAAATCGTCCACAGAACGCATTGGCATAAGGGGGCTTGACTGCAAGACCTACAAGTCGAGCAGGGACGAAAGTCGGGCAAAGTGATCCTACGGCACCGTGTGGAAGGGCCGTGGCTTATCGGATAAAAGCTACCCCGGGGATAACAGGCTTATCTCGCCCAAGAGTTCACATCGACGGCGAGGTTTGGCACCTCGATGTCGGCTCGTCCCATCCTGGGGCTGAAGGCGGTCCCAAGGGTCCGGCTGTTCGCCGGTTAAAGGGGTACGTGAGTTGGGTTCAGAACGTCGTGAGACAGTTCGGTCTCTATCCGCCGCGGGCGCAGGAGGCTTGAGGGAACCTCTTCCTAGTACGAGAGGACCGGAAGGGACAGACCTATGGTGTTCCGGTTGTTCCGCCAGGAGCAGCGCCGGGTAGCCATGTCTGGCATTGATAAGCGCTGAAGGCATCTAAGCGCGAAGCTACCCCCAAGATGAGGCCTCCCTCCCCTATTAAGTTAGGGGGTAAGACTGCAGAGAGACTATCTGCTTGATAGGCCGGATGTGTAAGGATGGTAACATCTTCAGCAAACCGGTACTAACCAGTCGAGAGGCTTGACCCACGCAATGAACTTCAAACCCTAAAAGTGAATCCCGCTCCGGCGGGAATCACGGAAGACGGCAGGAACCGGAGCAAATCTCAGGTCGGCGCATTCTCTACAACATCGCGGGGTGGAGCAGTGGCAGCTCGTCGGGCTCATAACCCGAAGGTCGTTGGTTCGAGTCCAACCCCCGCTACCAATAATGCAAACGAAATGGCCCCGGTTGATACAGCCGGGGCCTTCGTAATGGATAGGAGCGTGATTTGGCTATAACGATTGAGCAATTTCTTGCCAGCATTCCTGATCCAGATTCCCGACAGGCTGACGAAAGACTGATCACCGTTGTGCGAGACCACCACGGTACCATTGAACCTGGAGATGTTGGCATCAGCCTCCGAGGCCGTTTTCGTTGGTTTGGATTTACCCTCCTGGCAGACGCGGTTGGATGAAAACCCACGACTTTTCCTTTGGGGCAGGTATAGGCAATGAGGGCTTTTTTGAGAATTTGCGCACTGACCTTCGTGAGGTATTGGAGACCTGGGCAAGTTCAGCTTTAGCCGGAATGAATGTCAGCGATGTCTCCAGTGTGGGAGTGATAGCACGCTCCGTCACCCATGCGCAGGCGGCCGAAAACATAGACCTGCTGTGTGAACGGCTGGCGAATGTCCTGCGTAGCTTGAGCGAGTTGGAAAGATAACCGGGTAAACCCGGAAGCCCAACGCCGCCGCTACCGCCCGTTGCCGGTTGTCCAGCGTGAGGAAAGTGAATTCAGTGGGATTGGGATAGACGTAGAGAGCTACGGCTACGTGCCACAAATCTGCGCCTCGCAGGTAACCAACGCCCATAATTGCCGCAAACTCGGAAGAGAGCGGACGGTCTGGGTGAATCCAAACGATTTGGGATAGAATTGCGGCATCAAATTGGCGGTTCTCGCGGGCATAGGCCGCCCGTGTTTCGGCCTCAAGAAGATTCGCCGATGTCAGCCGGTCAAAGGCATTCATCCGTTGAGCCATCTCAGAAGCTCCCGGCTGACTGAAAGCCACGGTGACTATCGCCGAAGTATCAGCATAGGCGGTGGTCACTAACCTCTCTCCTCAAGAAACCGCTCCAACGCGCCGGGTATATGCGGGCCGGGCTTGAACTCGCGCCGAGGGTCTTTCGCGGGCTGTAACACGCCCCTCCGGCGCAGTTCCTCCATGTGCTGCTCCAGCTTGTCGTCGCTGTCGGGGTAGGGTTCCCGGCGCTCTTCGGGCAGCGGGCGAATCTCGGCCACCGGCACATCCTGCTCGGTGACTGTAATACGCCCGCCTGCGCTAACAGCCTTCAGAATCTCAGGAAGTTTCGTCAACACTTCCTCGGTTGTGTAGATGACTTTCATAACATCCGCAATATGCCAGGTAGATTTGCCAAACCAGTATATCCTATCCCGTTTCGCTGTACTGGCACAGTCTACCGCCCCCGCGTCAGCCGCTGTCGGCTCTGGGCAAGAAGGGCCGCAATTGAGCGGCGGCGTGTCCCAGAACAAACCCGGAGATTTCGTTTTCTGCGTCGAATTCCGCCACCAGAGTCTCCGCCACTGGCTGCGCCCTAGCTGCCTTATGTCCGTTCCACAGCCGCAGGGTGTCGGTATCGGGCCAGTAGTCTATCAGCAGTGGCACATCCTCCAGATAACCCAGTTGTCCAACCTTTCGGCTGACTCTATCTTTCCCTACGGATTCCTCGCCATACAAAATGGGCGCCAAGTTTCTTGCCGCTCCCTGAATTGTAAAGGAAACAACCGAGTCATCCGTATCGTCGAAAAATGCCGTAAGGCACGCGGATACATCCTCTCCGCCGTCCGTCAGTCGCTCGTTCCACAGCGTAAGGTAATCGACATCCTCAAAATAGTTGATATTCAGTTTCATTCCGGCGTTTGTCTCCTTGCTCTCATCAATCTCCGTAATGCTCCCCGGTCAAAATGGGCGGTAACTATCAATCCATCTCGGTTGACGATTACCTTGAGAACTCTCCGAACGGCGGGTATTTCTCCCCAACAGGCGGCAGACACGACTCCGTTCTCATTTTGTAACTGTCGCGCATAGTGGTTTTCCAATGCCAAGCCGATCCACTCACGTTGCACGTCCTGGTGCCGCCCGCGAGTTATCTGAAACTCGGCGTGAGCGGTCAAGTTTTGACCGCCGGTAGCGCGCCGCCGTCCCAGGGCGCGTTCGATGTACTCTTCAGCTTGTCCGTCTGATTGTAGCACGCACCCTACCGCCGCCCCCTTGTGATCCGCCGGCGGCGTTGCAGTTGCGACCAGAACAGCGTCGCCACCACCAGCGCGGCGGCCACGGCGACGATGACGAACATCAGGTTGAACCCGCCCTCCTCCCTGGCCCGCACGTTGAACGTATGCGCCGCTGGCCCGGCGGGGCTGTCGATTTCCAGCGTCACCTGCCAGTCGCCCAGGGCGTCCAGCCACAGGTTGCCCTCGTACAGCTCGGGGTTCTGGGGGGAGTTGACGGCGTTCGTCTCGCCGGGAGTGCCCGCGCCAACTACAGACACGCGGACGGTGGCATCCTCGACTGCCGTTTCATCCGCGTCATGGAGTATCCGGATGCTGACGTGCAGCGGCCCGGCGATGGGGTCGGCGGGGAGAATGCCAACGCGCAACTGGTAGGGGCCAGCCACCTCGTCAATCACCACCAGCCGCACCGACCCGTTGGCGGAGGCGGTGCCCGCGATCAGCACGGCCAAGGCCAGCGCCGCCAAGAGGGTCAGGACAGGTAGCCTCCACCCCCACCCTAACCCTCCCCCTGAGGGGGAGGGGATTTTGCTCCGTCCGGCCTGTATCTGCGATGGGCAGGGGCTTATGCCAAAGGGAAACATAAAACTCGGCGTTCTCTGCGCTCTCGGCGTTTAACTAGACCGGCGGCTGCCCGTTGTCGCGGCGCACATCGTTGATGATGCTGCGCACCCAGGTCTCCAGCGCCGGGTATTCCAGCTCGAACTCGCCCAGCAGGCGGCTGTTGTCCACCAGGTAGTTGCCGGAGTCCTCTTTCCCGCCGTCTGCGTCAAAGGAAATGTCGGCGTCGGGCAGGAACCCGCGCACGATGTCGGCCAGGTCGCCCAGGCTGACGGCAATTCCGCCGGTGTTGTAGACCGTGTGGTGGGGCGAGTCGGACAGCGTTACCCGCACGAATGCCTCGGCCACGTCGTCGACGTGCACCGGCAGGCGCATGAAACCGCTCTTGGGGAAGCGCACCGGCTCGCCCGAGGCGGGCAGGGTGATGCACATCACGTGGTCGGTAGAGCCGCGCACCTTGTCGGGCCCGGTCACGTTGGCCGGGCGGATGCCGGTGATGTTCATCCCGTAGACGCTGTTGAACTGTTGCGCCTGAAACTCGTTGAACCGCTTGTGCATGGCGTACTGGCTGGTGCCGTGCATCGGGTCGTCCTCGTTGACCAGCCGGTCGCCGAAGGCGCTCTGCTGCCCGCTGACGGCCACGGAGCTGGCGTAGACCACCCGGTCGACGCCGCAGACACGGGCCGCCTCAAAGCAGTTGTCCATGCCCAGCACGTTGAGTTTCATGGTGAAATGCGGCGTGTCGTCGCCGCTGCCCAGCAGGTAGGCCAGGTTCATGATGCGGTCTGGACTGGAGGCCAGCACCGCCTTGACCACGTCCTCAAACTCGGTAATGTCGCCTCGCATCACGGATACCAGGTCGCCAAACTCGTCAAAGGACACGGCGTTGGGGTTGATGTCCATGACCGCCACCCGCTCGCCTCTCTCGGCCAGCCGGCGTATCGCCCGCCGCCCGATGAATCCGGTCCCGCCCAATACCAGCGTGGTCATGCCCGCCTCCTGCCAACCGTTTCGCAATACCAATGCGCCCCCGATAATCGAGTTTGCCTGCGCGTTTGTCAAGCTGGGGCTTTACCACGCGCCGGTCATCTGACAGAATCCCAAGGCAATCCGGGAACAAACGGGAAGGCAAATGTCAGAATCATCGCTTCAGGAAAAGGTGGCTATCGTGACGGGCGCCAGCCGGGGCATCGGCAGAGTGATGGCGCTGCGGTTGGCGGAGGCCGGGGCATCGGTGGTGGTCGCGGCGCGCACCGCCGAACCGCGGGCTAACCTGCCCGGCACCATCCACGACACCGTCGCTGAAATCGAGGCGGCAGGCGGTCGGGCGCTGGCCGTAACCTGCAACGTCCGCGAGGAGGAGAGCATCCGCGAGATGGTCAACACCACCCTGGACGAGTTCGGGGCCGTGGACGTGCTGGTGAACAACGCTGGCATCGGCGGCTATGCGCCGTTCCTGCAAATGACGCTGCGGGAGTGGGACCTGAACATGGCCATCAACCTGCGCGCCCCGTTCATCGCCTGCCAGGCCTGCGTGCCGGTCATGATTGAGCAGGGCGGCGGCAGCATCATCAACGTGTCGTCCCACGCCGCCACCAACATTTTCTCGTCAACCCTGGGCGAGGACCACGACGCTGGCATCGCGCTGATCGGGCAGGCCTACGGGACGGCCAAGGCGGGCCTGGAGCGGTTCACCTGGGGACTGGCCGCCGAGCTGGGGCCGCACAACATTGCGGTCAACGCGCTCAAGCCCCTGCGCCCGGTGGCCACCGAGGGCTTCCGGGTGCAGCGGCCCGACGCCGACTTTTCGACGTGGGCCACGCCGGAGGACATGGCCAAGGCCACCGTCTACCTGGCCGGACAGGACGCACGGGGCCTCACCGGCGCCATCGTAACCGCCGAGGAGCTGGTGCGGCGGCTGGGACTGTAGCGGGGCGAGGGTTAGTCTGCGCCTATCTGCGGCTGCCCTCTGGTAATAGCCAAAAGGCGAACTGAATTCGCGTCAAACGAAAACCAGACGACCAATGGAGGTTCGCCTGCATATACGGCCGCATGGACCAATTAGCCCAAGTTATTCGTAAATATTGCCGGAAACAGCTCAGGTATTCTGGCAATGTCAAATACAAGGCCCTCCAGCTTTTCATCGAGTGTCTGAGCATCTAGGTCGAGTAGCCGGGCGGTAAACTCGAAAGTTCGCTCTGCAACGACGTCCCGCACACGGCGGGAATGGCCGTTAGATGACGGTCCAACCATGCTCTTTCGCTATTGCGGCAACTTCCGAGATTTCGTAATCCGTAGGACGCCGGTTGCTCACGAATACCGACTGGTAAGGAATGACAGGACTGTGGCCTGTCACCTGTTGTTCCGCTCTGGCTGCTTGCCAGCCCAAGAATTTGTGCGAAAGCTCGCTTACGCTATCGGCATCCTCGTCCTCCAGTTCCCGAATCACCTCATGAATTACGAACTGTTCGGCAGGCGAAAAGATATCCCAGCTCGGATTGCGTCTCGCTACAATCCTCTGTTGGTTGCCGCGATTCTCCAGCGAAATGGCTCCTGTTTTCGTTAACTCCTCTCGCACGGGGAGAAAATGACGGGGAACCGGGCCGTGTTCAAGTGCGACGTATTCCGCGCCGGTGATTGACCTACCCAGTTCAGCAAATGCCCTGAAATCGCAAAAGAACAAAATCTTGTTTAACTTTGTGGCGCCAAAGTAGGTGTGGCCTTCGCACTCCCGAGAGATAAGCAGTACCAGTTCCTTAAACTTATTTCTGTCAAATTCCTGCATCGCCTTCGTCCCGTCGGAGCGATTCCCTTCCATGACGATGGTAACATGCGCTTGCAATCTTCCATCGCCAACCGAGCAAGGAGCCACACATGGACTTTGCCTTTACACCCGAGCAGCAGGCCCTGCAGGACAGCACCCGTAAGCTGGCCGCGGAGCGCATTGCGCCCATCGCGGAGGAGGCCGACGAGTCGCCGACGGTGCATCGGGGCCTGATGGCCGTCCTCGCCGACTCGGAGTTGCTGCGCTACACCGTGCCGGAGGAGTACGGCGGGTTCGGCGTGCGGGTGATGAACCTGTGCATCATCCGCGAGGAACTGGCCCGGGTTTCGGCCCAGGCCGACACTAATTTCATCATGCAGGGGCTGGGCAGTTTCCCCATTACTCTGGGCGGCACCCATGAGCAGAAGGCCCGCTATCTGCCGCCGGTCGCGCGGGGCGAGTCAATCGCCGCCTTTGCACTGACCGAGCCCCACGCAGGCTCCGACGTCATCAGCATGTCCACCGAGGCCGTCCCGGACGGCGACGACTGGGTGCTCAACGGGCGCAAGAAATTCATCAGCCAGGCCGGGGATGCCACCACCTACACGGTATTCGCCAAGACCGACCCCGGCCAGGGCAGCCGCAGCCTGTCGGCCTTCATCGTGGAGCGCGGGACTCCCGGCTTCGACGACTCCAAACGGCTGGAGCTGATGGCGGCCCATCCCATTGGCGAGCCGGTCTTCGAGAACTGCCGCATACCGCAGGGCAATCTCATCGGCGAGCGCGGCCAGGGTCTGCGCCTCGCCCTCGGCACCCTGGACACTTTCCGCACCACCGTAGCGGCGGCCGCCATCGGCATGGGGATGGCCGCCTACGAGGCCGCGCTGGACTACGCCAGGAACCGTCCGATGTTTGGGCAGCAGCTCAGCGATTTCCAGGCCACCCAGTTCAAGCTGGCGGACATGGCCGTGTCGCTGGACGCCGCCCGGCTGCTGGCCCACCGCGCCGCATGGCTCAAGGACTCGGGCCAACCGACGATTATCAAGGAGGCATCATTCGCCAAGCTGTTCGCTACCGAGGCCGCCTCGCGCATTGTCAACGAGGCGGTGCAGATTCACGGCGGGGCCGGGCTGGAGAAGGGCAACCGCGTCGAGCGCCTCTACCGCGAGGTACGTGCCCTGACCATCTACGAGGGCACCTCGGAAATTCAGCGGCAGACCATCGCCCGGCAACTGTTGCGTTAGGACGTGTCGTCAATCTGGGTTTCCAGACGTGCGACAACTTTAATTCCGTCATTCCGGCTTTCGCCGAAATCCAGAACCGCTTAATCCCGTAGAATAAATTGGACACGGAAACCACTGGATTACGGCTTTCGCCGGAATGACGGGGAGCGCAGGAATGGCGGCGAGTGTTGGAGGGCTACACGGCAACACCAGCACAAATTGAGAACACCGAGGAGAACGGCTATGCAAGATCAAAGGCAAGCCGATTTTGAGAATGTTGGGCAACAAGTCGGCCAAAACATCGGCGACAGGGTAAAGCAGGGGTGTAGCGGGTGCGGCAGCGCCTTCTCTACGCTGTGGCTGTTCTTTACGCTGATGTATTTCTTTACCTCGGCGGATGCGTTTCCCATAGGGAAATGGGAATTCCTCTGGCGCTTTCTTGCCGGGCCTTTCAATTTCCTGTTCTGAATTCAGTCCCCTCTCCCTTGAGGGAGAGGGATAGGGTGAGGGTGGAGCCGCCAATATGAAGCTTACTTATTTCGGGCACTGCGCCTTTCGCTGGGAAACGCCCGCTGGCGTTACCGTGATGGCCGATCCCTACCGCAACCAGGCGGGGCGCTACTGGTTCTCGCGCCTGTTCCCGCAGGTGCATTGCGACCTGGGGCTGATCAGCCACGCCCATTTCGACCACGACGCCGCCGACCGCCTGCCGGAGGCGGCATCGGTGCTGCGCATGCCCGGCGAGTTCGTCTCCGGCGACTTGCAGATACGCGGTATTGGCGACTTTCACTCCGGCCCGTCGCGCCTGGCCGATTTTCCCAACGTGATGTTCCGGCTGGAAATCGACGGCGTCAGCTACCTGCACATCGGCGACAACCGCGTCGAGTGGCCGCCTGAGGTAGCGCGGGCCGTGGGGGACATCGACGTGCTGATGGTGACGGTGGATGATTCCATCCACCTGCTTACCTACGATCAGGTGGACTCTCTGGTGCAGCGGCTGGAGCCGCGGGTGGTGGTGCCGATGCACTATGCCATCCCCGGCATCACCTCGGACGAATGCGAGTTGCTGCCGCCGGAGCGTTGGCTGGACCGCCAATCGACGGTGCGCCGGCTTAACTCTCACCACGCCGATTTTGCCGCCGGGAAACTGCCGGACAGCACCGAGGTCTGGCTGTTCCAGCCTGCCCCCGAATCGTTGGCCGCCCCGGCAACATCCCCTCTCCCTCCGGGAGAGGGTTAGGGTGAGGGCGTTAGTCTGAACTGTGATTCGCGTGATTGAGGTGATGATTATGATTATTGGATTCCCGACAGGCGAGAGCCATCTGAACTGCCAGCGGTCTTAATCAGCGGAATCAGGGGAATCACAAAAATCACAGTTCAGACAACCCGCCTTGCCGATACTGGCCGTGGGCCGTAGAATGCCCCAAAGCCAAAGGGAAAAGGGAGAAATGACATGGCAGGACTGAACCACCCGCTGGAGAACGTGAGAGTCATTGACCTGGGCCGCCACCAGGCCGGGCCCAGGTGCGCCCAGGTACTGGCCCGGATGGGCGCAGAGGTCATCAAGATCGAACGGCTGGGGGGCGAGGAAACCCGCTACCACGGCCCTTGGGTCAAAAAGCAGTCCTCCTACTGGGTGCAGTACAACTCGGGCAAGAAATCCCTCTCCATCGACCTGCGCAAGGATGAGGGCAAGGATGTGCTGCGGGAACTGGTCAAGGTCTCGGACGTGGTGGTGCAGAATTTCCGGCCCGGCACCATCGAAAAGATGGGGTTCGGCTATGAGGCCCTCAAGGAGCTGAATCCCCGCATCATCATGGTCAACGTGTCGGCCTACGGGCAGTTCGGCCCTTACACCGACAACATCGGCTACGACCCCATCGGCCAGACCATGTCGGGCATCACCATGATGACCGGCGAGGAAGGAATGCCTCCCATTCGGACGGGTGTGCCCATCATCGACCGCATCACGGCGCTGCACGCGGCCATCGGCACCCTGGCGGCGCTGCATGAGCGCGAGACCTCCGGCGAGGGGCAGTCCATGGACGTGTGCCTGGCCGATACCGGCTATTCCATGACCGAGATACCGATTACGGCCTACCACGGGACCAAGATACCGCCCAAGCGCGGCGACACCACTGCGCCGCCCTCGGGCATCTACCCGTGCAAGGAGGGGTGGGTGCTGATCTCCGCCGGTGACCAGCACCATTGGCACCGGGTTTGCAACGCGCTGGGGCGGCCCGAGTGGCTGGAAGACCCGCGGTTCAACACCAGGCACGAGCGGGCGGCCAACCGCGAACTGGTGGACGCCGCGGTGCGGGAGACGCTGGCGGACAAGACCATGGAGCAGGCCATCGCGCATTTCACGGACTACGACGTGGTGGCTGCGCCAGTGAACACCATACCGATGGCCGCCGAGGATCCGCACCCTTGGGAGCGGCGGGCCATGGTGGAGGTGCCGGACTTCCTGGCCGGTGAGATAGCGGTGTCGGGGGACTACTGGCACTTCTCGCGGACGCCAGTGAACATCGGCACGACGCCGCAGGTCGGGGAGCACAACGAGGACGTGCTGTCGGGGATTCTGGGGTACAGCGAGGAGCAGTTGGAGCAGTTCCGGCAGGATCGCGTAATCTCCGAGGAGCACTACTACGACGAGATACCCGGATAGGGAAATTCTCTGCCGCAGGTGGTGTCGGCGTAGGGGCGGGTTTGAAACCCGCCCCTGTTTTGTATTTCCCCGGCGAAATGCCACAAACAGGCTGCAAGTTGTTTGACCATGGGTAGCGGTTGTGCTAATCTCACCTTCGTTAAGTTGGTTCAAGATTCAGGTTCTTACAGATTTTTATAGATTTCTGAGGGCCGCGAGTTGGTCCAGCCAAACTCCGCCAATGGTCACGGTCCGGCAGACGGCGATTGGCTCTCCCTGCGAGAGGCGCGCAGCCTGCTTGATGTCAGCGATACGACGTTGCGCCAGTGGGCCGACGCCGGGCATTTGCGTGTGTACCGCACGCCCGGAGGTCATCGCCGGTTCCTGCGGGAGGACGTGGAGTCCCTGACCACGGCCCCCAAACCTGCGCAGGAATCCGACGGGCGCGATTCGCGCGAGGCCC
This sequence comes from Dehalococcoidia bacterium, assembly GCA_963664375.1. Classification (GTDB taxonomy): domain Bacteria; phylum Chloroflexota; class Dehalococcoidia; order Lucifugimonadales; family UBA3495; genus VXOI01. The sequence goes on along the minus strand of OY761449.1, from coordinate 378,211 downwards.
CGGCCCTGCGGCGCATCCGCCGACGGCTCAGCCAGGACCGGGTGACCCAGCAGCCATGGTTCCAGGCGGTGGAGCCGGAGGGCCACGACCGGATGCGCCTTTTCGGGCGCCGTTTACTGTCGCTGCTGATGCAGGAGCCGGGCCCCCGCCGCCGCAGGCTGGAACTGCTGGCCGAGGCGCGGGTGCTGGGACAGGAATACGGCACGGAGATGCTGGAGCGCAACGTTTCGCTCACCGACACGGTGGAGGCGTTTGTGTTCTTCCGCACCATGGTGCTGGACAGCGCGGACACAAGTTCCTGGTCAAGCATCCTGGAGACGTCGGACAGGGTGCTGGCTGGCGTCTGTTCGTCCTATCAGCGCGCTACCGCGCCGGGTGGCCAAGAGGATAGTTCCGTTATCGCAATCGTCTGAATCAGATTTTCGGGATGCAAGTATTAGGGCGTGTCGTCAAATTGGATTCCGGGACGTGCGACAGCTTTATTTTCGTCATTCCGGCGAAAGCCGGAATCCAGAATCGCTCAATGCCGCAGAATGATTTGGCTGCGGAAACTCCCTGGATTCCGGCTTTCGCCGGAATGACGGGTCAATTTGACGACAGGCCCTAGCGGGATGAGAAATCCGGTACCCCGACTGTCCCGATTCAGTCAAAAACAACCGCAGGCAAAAGGATTCGACTATGGACATGACCGACCGCGAACTTCTGAACCTCATCCAGGGGCCTTTCCCCATGGTGGAGCAGCCTTACCTCGACCTTGCGGAGCAGTTGGAGACCACCGAGGAGGACGTGCTGGCGCGGCTGACCGAACTCAAGCGTCAGAACGTGCTGCGGCAAATCAGCGCCATCTTCGACACCCGCCGCCTGGGCTACAAGACCACGCTGGTCGCCATGGCCTTCGACCCCGACAAGCTGCATGGCGCCGCCATGGAGATAAACCGGCACCCCGGCGTCAGCCACAACTACGCCCGCGAGGGCTCCTATTACAACCTGTGGTTCACCCTCGCGGTGCCGCCGGAACACGACCTTGAGGCCACGGCCAACCACATGGGGCGCAAGACCGGGGCGCTGGAATCGCGCATCATGCCGACCATCCGGTTTTTCAAGATCGGCGTGAATTTTGACATGGTGAAACAGCAGGGCTCCTCCTATAACTACAGCCCCGACGGGTTCGACAAGGCCGAGGCCGATAGCTGGAACAAGCCGCAGCCGGTCACGGACTGGGAGAAGGACGCCATTCGCGGAATGCAGGAAGACCTGCCGCTGGTCTCCCGTCCATTCGATCCTATTGCCGAGAGGCTGGGCATCACCACGGCAGAGCTGTTCGCCCAAGCCGAGAATTTTCAGGAACGCCGCCTCATGCGCCGCTACAGCGCGGTGTTGCACCATCGCCGTTCCGGGTTCCGCTCCAACGCCATGATCGTCTGGAAAGTCCCGCCGGAACGTTCCGAGGAGGTGGGAATGATTATGGCGGGCCACAAGGCGGTCACCCACTGCTACGAGCGGCCCACGTTCCCCGACTGGCCCTACACGCATTTCACCATGGTTCACGCCACCACCCCGGAGGGCTGCGAGGAGTACAGCAACGAAATCTCTGAGGCCACCGGCATCACTGACCGCCTGGCCCTGTACAGCACGCGGGAGTACAAGAAGACGCGGGTGCGCTACTTTGTGCCCGACTACGATGAGTGGTTCAACGCAGAGGGCGCAGAGATCGACGCGGAATTTGAGGAGATGGCGCCGCTGGCCGCCTCGGACTGAGCGGGAGTTGCCGGGGCAGGGGAGACGCCCTCACCCCAGCCCTCTCCCAGAGAGAGTTATGAGCGATTGCAGATGACGTCCTACTATCCTGTCTACCTTAACCTGCGCGGGCGGCGCTGCGTCATCGTCGGCGGCGGAACGGTGGCCGAGGGCAAGATCGCCCGGCTGCTGGATTCCGGCGCTGAAATCCGCGTGATCAGCCCCGACGCCACGCCCGGCATCCGGCAGTTCGTGGCCGACGGCTCCGTCCGGTGGGAGGAGCGCAAGTACCGCGACGGCGACCTCGAGGGCGCGTTCATCGCCATCGCCGCCACCAACGTCCGCGAGGTGAACCGGCGGATTTTCGAGGAGGCCAACCAACGGGGCGTGATGCTCAACGCCGTGGACGACCCGCCCAATTGCAGTTTCATCGCGCCGTCCATCGTGCAGCGCGGGCCAGTGACCCTTGCCATTTCCACCGGCGGCGTGTCCCCCGCCCTGGCCCGGAAACTGCGGGAATCGCTGCAATCATCCGATGACTTGGCCTGGGCCGACCTGTCTAGCGTCACGGCCGTGGCCCGCTCCCACCTCCGGGAGGCAGGGCTGCTTTCCACCATCGCCCCCCAGCGCTGGCAGTGCTGCATCACCCCTGAACTGCTGACGATGGCGCAGGAAGGGCAGCAGGCCGAGGCCGTAGAATCGCTGCTGGCCGGACTGACCGGCGACGACGGGCGCGGCCTGTGCCCCAACATCACGCAATGCGATGCGGGCGGCTGCAAGATGCGCCAAACTCTTAATCAATCCCCTCCCTCTCCACAAAAATCCCCTCCCCCTCAGGGGGAGGGTTAGGGTGGGGGTGAACATGAGGGCGCTCCAATGACCGCCACCCGCCCGATCCGCGTTGGCAGCCGGGGCAGCCCCTTGGCGCTGATACAGGACGAGGAGGCGCTCTCGCAGCTACGAGCGCGCCATCCGGGCCTGGAGTTCGAGGTCGTCGTCGTGCGCACCAGCGGCGACGCCAACCAGACCGCCCCGCTGGCCGGAATGGGCCTCGGCGTGTTTGTCAGCCAGATCGAGGAGCGTCTGCTTTCGGGCGACTTGGACATGGCCATCCACAGCCTCAAGGATTTGCCCACCAAACTGCCCGACGGCCTGGTACTGGGCGCGATCATGGAGCGCCGCGATCCGCGCGACGCGCTGGTGAACCGCTGGAACTGCCGCATGTCGGAGTTGCCCGAGGGCGCGCGAATCGGCACCAGCAGCCCGCGTCGTGCCGCGCAACTGCGCCGCTACGCCCCAGGCGTCCAAGTGGTGCCCATCCGCGGCAACGTGGACACCCGGCTGCGCAAGGCCGACGGCGACGAGGCCGACGGCGCGGTGCTGGCGGCGGCCGGCCTGACCCGCATGAACCTGTCGGAACGGGTGGCAGACTATCTGTCGGCGCAGCGTTTCGTGCCGCCGCCGGGCCAGGGGGCGCTGGCCGTGGAGGTGCGTGAGGACGACCGCCGTATGCTGGAAATCCTGGAGTGCATTGAACACCCGGCCACCCGGTTTGAGGTCACCGCCGAGCGGGCTTTCCTGGAGACGCTGGGCGGCGGGTGTTCGCTGCCCGTTGGCGCTTACGCCCGCACCATGGGCCACGAGCTGCTGATGACCGTCTACCTCAGCAACACGGAGGGCACCCGCACTTTCACCGCCAAGGTCGACGGCCTCAAGCACGATCCCAAGCAACTGGCTGGCGACGCATACCTGGCCGTGGCCGAGCGCGGCGGGGCCGACCTGCTGGAGGGCGCGCGCCAGCCGCAAGGCCCGCCAGCCACGGAGAACCTGTGATGACAACCGCAGCCGTCAAGTACGACCCCAAGGCGCTGGCCGTAGGCCAGGCCGTGCTGCGCGAAACGGGCGCGGAGGATGTCATCCTGTTCGGTTCCCGCGCCCGCGGCGATTACCGCGAGGACTCCGACATCGACCTGCTGCTCATACATCCCCTCTGGCAGGACAGCGATGTAAGGGAAAAGTCTCGCATCGGTTGGGGCGTGGCCGAGTCCTTCTACGGAATCAGCATTCCGGTGGATGTTGTCGGTTTCACGCCCGGCGAATTCCACCACCTGCGGCACAGCATCAATAGCGTAGCGGCGATAGCAGCGGAGGAAGGCTTTACTATGAACGGCCAGCCCGCCGGGAATGTTTATTCCAACGGCGACGATGACTATTCCAACGAGTGGACCAATACCGGCAACCGTTGCTACCACGCCAAGTCGCATCTGTATCTGTTGCGAGGTGCCATAGACTTGGGCGCGGCAAGCATCATGATAGGCCAGCAAGCGCACCAGGCTATGGAACACTCCATAAAAGCCCTCATTTCCGCCGGAGGTCGGAGGTATCCTCACCACCATGAACTGCTGGATTTGGAAAGCCTAATGCGACGGGCCGACCCGGAGTTCACTCACTCGCTGGAGTCCCCGCTGGAAGCGCTTAACGATTACAGCGGAAGACTGAAATACAACGAACCTTATGCCCCATTAGGCGACCACAACGAGCTCTACCGCAAAGTAGAGAGCGACGTCACGCATATCTTCCGGCGCGTCGCGGAACTCACGGGCAAAGACCCGTGGCAGGAACAGCCCTAGATGAGCAAACCTACCCTCAAGGGATTTTTGGCCGTGGCCGAGCGCGGCGGGGCCGACCTGCTGGAGGGCGCGCGCCAGCCGCAAGGCCCGCCAGCCACGGAGAACCTGTGATGACAACCGCAGCCGTTAAGTACGACCCCAAGGCGCTGGCCGTCGGCCAGGCCGTGCTGCGCGAAACGGGCGCGGAGGACGTCATCCTGTTCGGCTCCCGCGCCCGCGGCGATTACCGCGAGGACTCCGACATCGACCTGCTGCTCATCCAGCCAGGGCCGAATGACTACGAAATCAGGGCGCAGGTGAAAGATAGCGCCAAGTCAACGGCGGCAGCCCTGTACGGGAATCCTATCGGCGTTGATTTGGTCTGGTTCTCGCCCGAAGAATTCGACCGGATGCGGCGCAGCCACAACCACGTAACGGCAGTAGCGACAGAAGAAGGGATAAATATGGAGGGGGAATCCGCCAGCATCGAGGATGGAGACCGTTCCAATGAATGGGTGGTGACCGGTCAGCGATGCCGCCATGCCAGAGCACATTTGCGCTCAATGCGCACCCTCATCGAAGACCAGGAGATAGACATCATCGTTGGACAGCATGCTCAGCAAAGTCTGGAACACGCAATGAAAGCCCTGATTTCCGCCAGCGGACGCCGCTACCGTCGCCTCCATGACCTGATCGCCATAGAGAGGGATATGCGCCAGGCGGACTACGGGTTTACTCGACCGATGGAATCTCCGCTGGAACAACTGAACGAATACGGAGGTTCAGAGAGGTACTACGAACCGGACAAGCCGCTGGGCGACCACAACGACCTCTACCGCAAGGTCGAGAGCGACGTCACGCATATATTCCGGCGCGTCGCGGAACTCACCGGCAAAGACCCCTGGCAGGAACAGCCCTAGATGATCTCCAAGACCGGCAAAGTTTACCTGATTGGCGCGGGGCCCGGGGATCCCGGGCTGCTGACTGTCAAGGGCCGCGAGGCTTTGGAGCGGGCGGACGTGGTCGTCTACGACCGGCTGGCGCATCCGTCGCTGCTGGACTACGCGCCGCCCGCCGCCGAGCGGGTGTTCGCGGGCAAGGCGCGGGGGCAGCAGGAGCTTACCCAGGACGGCATCAACGCGCTGCTGGTGGAGCAGGCCCGGGCCGGAAAGCGCGTTGCGCGGCTAAAGGGCGGCGACCCGTTCGTGTTCGGGCGCGGCGGCGAGGAGGCGCTGGCGCTGGCCCGCGCCGGTATCCCGTTCGAGGTGGTGCCCGGCGTGTCCTCGGCCATCGCCGCCCCGGCCTACGCTGGCATCCCGGTGACCCACCGGGGTATCGCCACCGGGTTCACGGTGGTCAGCGGCAGCGAGGACCCGTCAAAGCCCGAATCGTCGGTGCGATGGGAGGAACTCGGCCGCTCACTGGCCGCCCACGGCGGCACGCTGATGACGCTGATGGGCTGGGCCTCCATCGAGAAAATACTGGAGGCGCTGCGGGGAGCAGGGCTTTCCCCGGATACGCCGGTGGCCCTGGTGCAGTGGGGCACCTGGAACCGGCAGAGAACGGTCACCGGAACGCTGGCCACTGCTGCCGCAAAGGGCCGCGCCGCCGGGCTGGCCGCGCCGGTGGTGGCGGTCATCGGCGAGGTGGTGAGCCTGCGCGACGAGCTGGCATGGTTCGACAACCGGCCGCTTTTCGGCAAGCGCGTGCTGGTCACCCGCTCCCGAACCCAGGCGTCGCGGATGTGCGAGTTGCTGGAGGACGCCGGGGCAACCGCCGTGGAGTTGCCAGCCATCGCCATCGCGCCGCCGCTGGATTATGGCCCATTGGACGACGTCGTATCGCGCTTGTCCGAATACGGCTGGATCATATTCGCCAGCGTCAATGCCGTCGATGCCGTGTTCGAGCGGCTGGATGCCCAGGGCCGCGATGCCCGCGCTTTCGGCACAGCCCGCGTCGGGGCCATCGGCCCGGCCACCGCCGCCGCGCTGGAACGCCGCGGCATTCGCCCCGATTTCACGCCGTCGCGCTCCGTGTCCTCGGCGGCACTTGAGGAACTGGCCGCCTACGAATGGAACGGCGTCTCCGTCCTGCTGCCTGCCGCCGACATCGGACGCGACGAACTGGCCGAGGGGCTGTCGCGTCTCGGCGCCAGCGTCGACCGGGTGATTGCCTACCGCACCATCACGCCGCCGGACGCGGCGCAGCGGGCGCGGGCCGCCTTTGCCGAGGGCATCGACATCGTGACATTCACCAGCTCGTCCACGGTGCGCAACCTGCTGGGACTGCTGGAGCAGGACGGCCCTGATTTCTCTTCCCCTCCTGAGGGGGGGAATACAAGGGGGGGCGCCCTGTCCGGCAGCATCGTCGCCTGCATCGGCCCCGTGACGTCCGCCACCGCCCGCGAACTTGGCCTGCGTGTGGACATTGAGGCCGATGAGCATACCGTTGACGGCTTGGCGGAGGCACTGGTCACGCATTTTTCAGAATCCGGACCCGTCGAGGCGTCCGTCTGACCTAAATTCGGCTGACTTAAACCGAGAAACATTGAGCACATTGGCTGTTGGAGGAATAACCGATGACCGGCTACAACGCGTACCCTGAGACCCGGCTGCGCCGCCTGCGCGGCACCGACCCGCTGCGCAGTCTGGCCCGTGAGACACGGCTTTCGCCCAAGGAGTTCATCTACCCCATGTTCGTGATGCACGGCCACGGGGTGCGCGAGCCTATCGAACCCATGCCGGGCTGCCACCAGGTTTCGCTGGACGTGATGTCCGAGGAGGTCGGCGAGGCGGCCGAGCTGGGCATCGGCGGCGTGTTGCTGTTCGGCCTGCCCGCCGAGAAGGACCCACTGGGCACCGAGGGCTATGATCCCGAGGGCATCGTGCAGGAGGCCGTGCGCGCCATCAAGCGGGAGCATCCCGACATGCTGGTGTCCACCGACATCTGCATGTGCGAGTACACCGACCACGGGCACTGCGGCGTCATCGACAACGGGCGGGTGGACAACGACGCCACGCTGGAGCTGCTGGCCCGCACGGCGGTTACTCACGTTCAGGCCGGGGCCGACCTGCCCGCGCCGTCGGCCATGATGGACGGCCAGGTGTGGGCCATCCGCCAGGCGCTGAACGCCGAGGGCTATGAGGACACGCCCATCATGGGCTACGCGGCCAAGTTCGCGTCGGGGTTCTACGGCCCATTCCGCGTGGCCGCCGACTCGACGCCGCAGTTCGGCGACCGCAAGTCCTACCAGATGGACCCGGCCAACTCCCGCATGGCTATGCGCGAAATCGAGAGCGACATCGCCGAGGGCGCGGACATCGTGATGGTCAAGCCGGCCATGGCCTACATGGACGTCATCCGCGAGGCCCGCGAGCGCTACAACCACCCGCTGGCCGCCTACAACGTCAGCGGCGAGTACTCAATGGTCAAGGCGGCCGCGCAACAGGGCTGGATCGACGAGCGCCCGGTCACCACCGAACTGCTGACTGGCATCAAGCGCGCCGGGGCCAACATCATCATCAGCTACTTCGCCAAGGACATGGCCCGCTGGCTGCGGGAGTAGCCGACAGAGGTATTCTCAGTGTGTGTTGGTATTCCCATGTAGGGGCGCACAGCCGTGCGCCCTGGCCTCCGGTTCCGGCACAATTCTCTCCTGCGCAGACACGGGCGCACGGCTGTGCCAAGCAGACAAATCGCGTCCAATACCAACACACGTTGGGAATACCCCGACTGAAACGCAGTTGACAAGACAGCAGGGAAGCCGATAAAATCATGGCAAATACCCCCTGGCGTCTCCCCCGCTATGACGGTAAGGCACGTTAGGTAAAAATCGGCACTAAGGAGATCGGTATTGCACCGGTCTCCTAAAATTTTGCCTTTCATGAGGTGTAGCAATGGCAAGGCTAGCGATATTCATAGATGCAGGTTATTCCAATGCTCTGGCCAGAGACAGGTTTAAGATATGGATTGACTACGATGTATTTCGTAACCGAATTCGAGACAAGATTTCTGAAAATACCTCTGAGCCTCTGGATCTGTTGCGCACCTATTACTATGATTGCCCTTCTTATCAGGGAGATCCACCAACCCCAGAACAAGCAGCACGAGTGAGTCGCGACAGAAAATTTTTTGCCGCGCTGAATAGATTGAATAGCTTCACGGTGCGGGAAGGCCGCCTCGTCTATCGCGGTCAAAATTACGTACAGAAAGGCGTGGACCTGCTCTTGGGGCTGGATTTTGCCTTGCTGTCGGCCAAACACCAGATTACGCACGCCGCAGTGGTTTCCGGTGACAGCGACCTGATTCCGGCGTTGGAAGTAGCTCAGCAGGAAGGAATCAAGACTTGGCTTATCCACGGACCGGAGCACAGTTACGCTAGGGAACTATGGCAGAAAGCCGACGACCGTTTCGAGATGACTCAGGAATTTATGGCAAGCATAGCCCGCAGTCAGTCTTAACCCGGTCCGGTATCGAACTCCACTGCCTCGCCCTCGTTGACCTGGAACCATGCCTCGCCGGGTTCCTCCTTGGCCGGTTCGGGCTGGGCGCGCTGCACCACGCGCACACCCAGCGTCGCAAGCATAGCGTCGATGCGCTCCACCGGGGCGCTGGCCCCCGCCGTTTCGCGGCGCAGGGCCAGCAGCTCGGAGGTCATCTTGAGGGCCAGTTGCACCCCCGCCAGGTTCAGGCCCAAGTCGTCCACGAAATGCTTGATCAGACGCAGCCGGGCCACGTCCTCGTCGGAGTAGGTGCGCAGGGCACCCATGCGCAACGGGACGACGAATCCCGCCCGCTCGTACTTGCGCAGCGTCTGCGGGTGCATGTCCAGCGTTTCCGCCACTACGCTTATCAGGTATATGCCTCTGGTCTGCTGCGTTGTCATCGCCCCGGCCCTCCCGTGATGTCGCGGCATTTCCCCGGCGATTCACCGTCCACACCGCAACATGGCCTTTTATACCCGCATAGCAGACTTGTGTCAAATTGTATGTGATAGGTATGCCTTACTTGAGGTCAATCATATATGGGATTATAACAATTATTTGACACAAGTCGTATCAAGTAGTATAGTTTACTTATAAAAGGTTGAACGGAGGAATCAAATGACAGTAACCCAGTTGCAGAACCGCCCGGATGCGCCCGGCGCCGACGTGCGGAAGCTGAACGAAACCGCGTCCAGGCAGGTCTCGGAGATCCTGGAGCAGGCTGGCCAGCGGGACAAGGCCCGCAAGCCCGCGATGGTCTACCGGGTGCCCATGGCTGGCGTCCGCTACTACTTCTAGCCTCCGTCGGCCACACCCTCCCCCATCAGGGGGAGGCCAACGGTAACGCAGAAAGAAAGGAATTCAGTAAAGTCAAGGAGTAATCAGATATGTTGCAGCGAAGAGAACATTTTCACCCCTTTGGCGGATTTCACCGGATGCAGGACAACATGGACCGGATGCGGCGGCGCATCGGGCCGTGGGCTCACTGGAACCACCACGGATTTAGCTGGTTCCACGGCCACGACGGGTGGGCGGCCCCGCTGGACGTGTTCACCGACGGCGGACATTTCGTCGTGAGGGCCTCCATGCCCGGCGTTTCCCCCGACAACATCCACGTGTCCATCGAGGACAACGTGCTCACCATCCGGGGCGAGACGGCCTCCCACTTTGAGAGCGCCGAGGGCCACTACCTGATGCGCGAGCGCCACAGCGGCTTTTTCCACCGCTCCCTGCGCCTGCCGGACACGGTGCACCACGACGGCGCGGAACCCCGCTACGAGCATGGCGTGCTGACCATCACCCTGCCCATGGCCGAGGCTAAGCGGGCCAAGCAGTTCGAGGTCAAGGTGGTGGAGGGGCCGGTCCTCGCCGAGACCGGCTAGGCCCAACTCACGGCAACCGCGAAACGACCACAGGGGCGGGTATAAACCCGCCCCTATCGGCGTTTTGGGCAAATGGGAGATAACGCCCTCACCCTGACCCTCTCCCGTAGGGTGAGGGAATTCGGCGGTCTACGTGCCGTAGCGCGCGGCGGCCAGGGGGTCGCTGTATTCCTGGTTCTTGGTGGCCCAGAACGCGGCGGCGATGTCGTCGCAGGCGGCCACCAGGTTCTCGGCGTTCTCCATGCTGACGGTCTGCTTGCACTGTCCGGCCAGCTTGATGGCGGCGTTGAATTTCGCGGCGATCTCAGCGGCGTCCGTGCCGGGCCAGGCGTAGTCGGCCCAGAGGATGCGCAGCTCCTCCTTGCACTTCTCGGCGTGCTCTTCCTTAACCTGCACGTAGCGGCTGAAGGTGTTGGCGAAGGCCTGGTGCGCCGACATTTCGGATCCCGGCGCCGGGTGCTCCAGGTTCTGCATGCGCAGCACCATTTTCTGCACCGTCTGCGCCGCGATCTTGGCGCCGATGGGGTCATAAATACCGCAGGGAATGTCGCAATGGGCCTTGGCTACCGCAGGCTTGAACCACCCGATGGGGTTGAACATCATGCCCCTCCATTTCCAGAAATCCGGGACCGCAGTCCCGTCAATATCGGCCCGCGGAGTAATTCCGGGCCGCACAGAAGGTTAAAGGAAATCGCCCACAGGCGCAACCCAAGAACCCGTCACGCCGGGGCAATCGCATTTTACGCAATAATCCCCTCCCCCTGAGGGGGAGGGTTAGGGTGGGGGTGAAAACCTGTGCATCAGACGCCGGCGGAGTCGCTTTAAGCCTGCTCTTCAGCGCCTGTTCCGGCGTATTAGTGTCTGGATTCCGGCTTTAGCCGGAATGACAGTTCTCAGGCCGGGGAATCTGGAATCAGGCATTCTCAATGTGTGTTGGTATCCCTATGTAGGGGCGCACAGCCGTGTGCCCTAGCCCCCGGTTCCAGCCCAATTCCCTCCTGCGCAGACACGGGCGCACGGCTGTGCGCCCCTACGCAGCAGGGACAAGGCAGACTAATCGCGTCCAATACCAACACACGTTGAGAATACCTGGAACTGGCAGCGCGTGTTGAGAATGCCCCTTATCCGATATCTGCCTGGGCGAATTGGCCTTCCTGCCGAATTGACAGCAGGCCCTTCTGTGCCTAATATGTCGAATATCCAACAAACTTTGGCGAAAAGATTTACGAAATCCTTCACAACCATCAGGAGAAATATGTTCAGATTGTTGATAAATCGTCCGCAACTATTGATTTTCGCTATGTTAGTTTTTGCCCTGGCAGCCGTGGCGGCTTGCGGCGGAACAGAGGAGCCAACGGCCACGTCGGCCCAGGAAGCCCCCACGGCGGCACCCGGAGCAGCAGCGCCGACGGAAGCTGCGGCACAGACGGGAGGAGCGGCGCCTGCCGCCACCCCGACGGCAGTGCCGGCGCCCCAGGTGGCAACAGCCGTGGTGCCTACGCGCGGTGTTGTGGAAGCCACCTCGGGCGACAAGCCTTGGGCCAAGTTCATAGACCAGGGAAAGTTCGGGGGCGTCCTGCGTAATGCTGAGGCTGTACTTCCCGACCACTGGGACCTGCACCAATCCTGCTGCAATCCCGGTCCTGCCGCATCCCGTGACTTGTTCAACAACCTTCTCATTTACGATCCCACCGATCAATTGACCATAGTCGGCGACCTGGCGCAAAGCTGGGAATGGTCCGACGACGGCCTGACCGTAACTTTCAGGCTCTGGGACAACGCCGTCTGGTCGGATGGCGAGCCGGTGACCTCGGACGACGTGGTGTTCAGTCTGAACCGCATGGTCGAGAAGGACGTGTCGCGCCCGCGGGTGAAGAACATCACTCCCTACTACGCCGGCTCGGAGGCGATAGACCCCACCACCGTGGCCGTGAGCACCAACTTCCCCACCCCGGCGGCCTTCATGCCCTTCCTGGCAGTGGACTTCATGTCCATACAGCCCAAGCACGTGCTCGAGGGCAGGGAGGACGTGGAGGATTATTTCGACGACCCGGAAAACATAGTCGGCTCCGGGGCTTTCGTCTATGTCCCGGGGAGCCTCGAGATAGGCCAGCGATGGGAATTTGAGCGCAACCCCAATTACTTCAAGGATGGCCTGCCCTTCGTCGACGAAAAGCACACCTACGTGATTACCGACAAGGACCGCTTCGTCACGGCCTTCATAACCGAACAGATTGACGTGGTACACCGCGGCTCGCTGCTGCCGCTGACCGATATGGTCTCTTTCAAGGCCGACTGGGAGGGCCAGGGGTTGGGGGTGGTTTACTCACCGGGCTTTACCCTGCAGGGTCTGACCAATATGAAGTGGACGGCCCCGCCCTTTGATGATCCCAAGGTGCGACGCGCGGTGTTCCTGGCCATCGACCGCAAGGAACTGGCCGACATTGACAAGCTGGGGTTCGCCAAGATGGGTCAGCCCTTCTTCCCGGGCTCTCCCTGGGCATCCAGCGACGAAACGGTCGCCACGTGGCCCGGCTTCCGGTACGTTGACGAAAACGGCGAGCTGTACCTCGGTGATCCCATCGGCGTGGACGGCCTGACCAAGCACCCCGATGACATCGCCGAAGCCAAACGCCTGATGGAAGAGGCGGGTTACGGCGACGGTTTCTCCGCCAACTACCACACCTATACCGCCAACAAGAACGTTCCGGTGATTTTGAAGCAACAGCTTTCCGACATACTGGGAATAGAGCTGAACATCAACATCACCGACACCGCCGCCACCATCGCCGCGGAGCAGGAAGTGGACTTCAGCCACTTCGTCAGCGTTCACAACGGGCCCAACATTGTTGACCCCGACGACCTCCTGAGCGGGGTATACCTGGCCGGAGCGCCACGCAACCCCATTGACTTCGAAGACCCCAGGATCCGCGAGATCTTCGAGAAACAGAAGAGTGAGGCGGACCTCACCGCGAGGCAGGCCCTGATACGGGAGGCCGAAGCCATCATCCTCGAAGGCGAGCATCACATGATCCAATATTACTGGTACGGGGACCCGCGTTGGATCGTACCTAACAGGGTGAAGAACTACGTACCCAGACAGACCGTTCAATACGGAATGGGCGTCGAGCATCTCTGGATGGAAGAGTAATCGGGTCGATTCTTCACGCCGGGCCCCACAGGCACACGCCGGAACGGGGCCCGGCGGCGTTTGACGCCCGATTACCGGCAGCTGCGGCCGTACTCAACGGCTTTGGCTGGCGCAGGAGAGCGGATACAAGCTTATGACCAGCTATATCCTCCAACGCCTGGCCTTGTTCATTCCCACGCTGATCCTTGCCTCTTTTCTGGCGTTCGCGATTATGCGGATTCTGCCGGGAGACCCGGCTATTGCGATGCTGGGCGGGGCCGAGGGCAGCTTCACCCAGGAAGACCTCGACGTCGTCAGGGAACAGCTCGGCACCAACCGGCCCATCCACGTCCAGTACATAACCTGGATCGCAGACCTGTTCCAGGGTGACTTCAACGAGTCGTACTTCCATCACGTTCCGGTAGCCGAACTGATGAAGGACCGCTTCCCGGTGAGCACCCAGCTGGCCGTCATGGCCCTGGTGTTGTCATACCTCATCGCAATTCCACTGGGCGTTCTGTCGGCTGTAAAACAGGACACCATCATCGACCATGCCGCCAAGCTGTTTACCATCGCCGGCGTGGCCCTGCCCACTTTCTGGGTAGGCATTCTCATACTGTTCGTCCTTGGCTATTACTTCAACTGGGTGCCGCCCCTGAACTACGCCTCTTTCTTCGAGAACCCGGGCATCAACTTGCAGCAGATGATATTCCCGGCCATCGCCCTGGGATACTTCAACACGGCCTTTGCAGCGCGCCTGACTCGCTCCGCGATGCTGGAGGTGATGCACGAGGACTACATCCGCACCGCGCGCTCCAAGGGGCTGAAGGAATTTGTGGTCATTAGCCGCCACGCAATCAAGAACGCCTTTCTACCGGTAATCACTATCGTCGGCTTCCAGCTGGGGAGGCTCTTCGGGGGGGCGGTGGCCATCGAGGCAATCTTCGTGGTGCCGGGTGTCGGCAGGCTGCTGGTGGACAGCGTTCTGATTCGCGATTACCCGGTGGTGCAGGCATCCATTCTGATGATCGCCCTTGTCGTACTGGCGCTCAACCTGGTCGTCGACCTTCTCTATGGCTGGCTGAATCCGAGAATACGTTACGCCTAGACGGCAGGGCCGCGCCGGGATTCATTGAAGCGGGTGTTTCCATGCTAAGAGGGTTGCCACAAGATTCCGTTGAATCTGAATCACAACGACCGCTGCATGTGCCATGGTATTCGCGCATGCTTTCGGGCGTGGTGGATTTTTCGCGCCGGAAGCCATTGGGCGCAATTGGCGGCGCCCTGCTGGTCATCCTGGTGGTGATTGCCCTGCTCGCCCCGCTCATTTCACCTCATGACCCTTACGAAATCAACGTTAATACCATCCTGTCCGAGCCCGATAGCGAGCACTGGCTGGGCGGCGACTCCCTGGGCCGGGACGTACTTAGCCGCCTCTTTTACGGTGGGCGCATCTCGCTGTTCGTGGGCCTGGTCAGCATAGCTATTGGCATATCTCTGGGCTCCTTCCTGGGCGCCGTCAGCGCTTACTTCGGCGGCAAAGTAGACCTGATAGTCCAGCGGTTCGTGGACGCCTTCATCGCCTTCCCGGGCATCATCCTCGGCCTGGCCATCATGGCGGTACTGGGATCGTCGGTCTTCAACATCATCATTGCGCTGGTCCTGGTGCTGGCGCCCAGCGCCATCCGCACCGTGCGCTCCCAGGCCCTGGCCGTCAAGGAGATGGACTACGTGCTCGCTGCCAGGGCGCTCGGTGCCAACGACCTCCGCATCATTGTTCAACACATCATCCCCAACTGCATGGCCATTTTCATAGTCCTCTTCACTCTGAACCTTGGATACGCCATCATCGTCGAAGCCACCCTGACCTTCCTGGGCGTTGGTGTGCCGCCCGACGTGCCGAGCTGGGGCGGAATGCTGGCGGAGGGAGGCATTGCCTATCTCAAGGACGCGCCCTGGCTGGCAATCGCACCCGGCATAGCGCTGTCCCTGGCCGTATTCGGAGTAAACCTGTTCGGCGACGCCATGCGCGACGTGCTGGACCCCCGGCTGCGAGGCACCTAACAGCCTCCCAAATCAACCGGCTTGCATCCCTGTTGTAGGGGCAGTACAAGGGCGGGCTTGAAACCCGCCCCTGCGCTTGGTCGGCAAATGCCCCCGTTCCTTGCCCCTGAAACGGACGGCGTTCCGCAGGGGCGGAAAGCCTTCCTGTCCGCCCTATGCCCTGTGCTACACTCTCTCCATGAGAGTATCCGAGAAGACGGAAATACGGCGGGAACACCCGTCAACGGAAGCGGCCTCCGGCCTGATTGCCGAGCTGGACGCCTATCTCTCGCCCCTGTATCCCGTCGAGAGCCAGCACGGGTACAGCATCGAGAAGCTGGCGCAACAGCAGGTCGAGTTCTTCGTGCTGTACCATGATAGCGAGCCGGCGGGTTGCGGCGGCGTGCAGCTCTTCGCTGACCCTCAGGCCCCATGCGGAGCCTACGGCGAGCTGAAGCGGATGTACGTGCGCGACAGGTTCCGGGGCCGGGGCTTCGGCGGGCAACTACTGGCCCACCTGGAGCGGCTGGCGCTGGCCCGGGGCGTAACCACGATGCGCCTCGAAACCGGCACCAGCCAGCCCGAAGCCGTCGCCCTCTACGAGAAGCACGGCTACCGCCGCATCCCGCCCTTCGGCGCCTACTGGGACGACCCGCTAAGCCTGTGCTACGAAAAGCGGCTGGGTGGCGCTACGGACTAACGCTGTTGAAGCAATGCCAACATCCAGCCTTCGATTCGGACGGTATCGCGTTCACCCTGAGTAAGCGGCGGATCGAGATATCTTCCAAGCTGACCGCCTAGGTCATTGTCTCTGAGCCAACTGCACGTCATCCAAGCATCGTATTGGTCATTCGTCAAACTATCTGGGTGCGGGTACCCTGCTCTAAACAATCTGGGATAGACCTCCGCTACCACGGACCTTCCGGGACATGGGTGGAAGCCATCAAACGGCCAAAAGTGAATCCTATTGCCTAATTTTGCCCGAAGGCGGTTCAGCCAAGGGATTCCCGCGTGAGTAGATGTAGCTACTTGGCTCTGAAGTCCACCCCGTTCCCCGAAGTCGAATACGCTTCTTGCAGTCGTCGCCCTCTGGTCCGTTAGTCTAAGCATCTCATTATTGCCCATTAGTTCGTTTCTTCGCATAATGGCAACGACCTCCTCTCTATCAGTCGGCCAGCGCTCACAGAAATGGGCGAGAAATTCGTCCCAGTCACCAATACCATGATCATGTAGGCATTCGACCGGGAACGAGAAAGCATGGTCAATTCCGACGATGGTGGGCGTAGGCTCCACAAGGATGCCCAGGAGCCATTCATAGAGGGATTGGCGAGACCAATTGGCACGTCTGTCCAGTCGTTGCTGCCGCTCAGGTGGATTCTGGTGCGTGGCCACATAGACTTGTATCGCAGCAGTGGCACGGTGCGGCATATCCCGGCCTGAGTAATCAATTCCAACGTATCTGTCAAATAGGGGTATCACAGATACGACTCCTTCATTCTTCATTTGTGATCTGATGTGCAAATTGAAACCACGAAATGACTCCAAAAAGAGGTAGAACTGTCACAGTTGGTCAGAAGGCTACCAAGCAGCGAGAGCCGGAGAACAACGCACTGGCCTCAAGCCTTCCTTTCGGGAGTTGGCATGGCGGCTCGTAGTTCATCCAGAGCGATTCCTGGCGGGGTTGCCGCACCGAGTGGCAAATCTTTTCCGGGGCGTCAACTCGATGCCAGTCGGAGTATATTGAATCGTACAATTCGCTACGGTAGCCGGAAATGGCAGCCCGTCCGTTGATGTTGTGCAAGGCGGATGCCAATTCCCGGTGATCAAGATCGGACATCTCACCCAGATAGGCGTGTTTGTCGCTCCGCGCGTCGTGAACATACGGGGGGTCCAAATAGAAAAGAGTTTCAGGCGTGTCGTAACGTTCAATAACCTCCAAAGCCGGCGCATTGTCAATCTGAATCCGCATAAGGCGGTCTATAATCGGCGGCAGACCCTCGATTGCGCCAATCCAGCGGGATACCGCCCCAGCCATACCGGAGCGCGACGTCAGGATGCAGTGGGCCCACCGGCCTGTGGATGACGTCTGCGCCAACCCGGTTCGCGTTTGACGGGCCCTGACGTAGAACCGCCGCGCCCGTTCCACCGGCTCCAATCCCTCCTCATAGGTACAGGCCGAGGTCAACTCCTCCCTTGAAAACGGAGTCAGTGCAATCTCCCGCATCAACTGCTCGCCCAATTCTGGGTGGCGCAGGGTGGCGAAAAAGTTGACCAGTTCCGAATCAAGGTCGTTGTATGTCTCCACCGGGGCGGGCTCCCGGTTAATCAGTACCGCAGCCGAACCACCGAACACGTCGCAAAAATGGCGCGCGTCGTTAGGCAGATTCGGGAGAAGAAAATCCAGGTGACTGAATTTCCCCCCGTACCAGCCGAAGGCTATCTTTTTTCCGTTTCTGCGTTTCGATGACCAAACCCTGCGGGATTTCTGCATCGGCAAATCGCTCCATCACCCGGGCATCGCCGCCCATTCGCTGCTGACGATATGTTGGCAACTGTAAGCAACCTCCAGACTCATAGTCAATGGCCTTCTGTCATCAAGTCTCATCCACCTCGCTTGGCTGGGTATTCCCGGCATGTGCTGGTATTGGACGCGATTTGTCTGCTTGGCCTCGCCGTGTAGGGGCGCACGGCTGTGCGCCCCTACATGGGAATACCAACATACGTTGAGAATACCCTTGGCTGTCCCGCCTTGTGCCGCAACATGCGGCAACCTATAATTGCGCGATAGATTTGCGACATTGTGCGGGCAGCCGGGTTGAGGTTGCCTTGCGTTGCCCACTTACCCGAACCTGCACCGACGGAGATGACCCTGTGGCCAGCACCGACACAGCGACAGCGCCAGCCGGAATCGGAAAGCCCGCGAAGACCAAGCACCGCAGCGCCGAGATCACCCACGACCTGCAACGAGCGCCCGCCCGCGCCATGCTGATGGCCATGGGCATCACCCACGAAGACATGGAAAAGCCGTTCGTCGCCATCGCCAACCTGGCCAGCGACGTCACTCCCTGCAACGTGCATCTGGGCCGGTTCGCCCAGGCCGCCAAGGAGGGCGTCCGCGCCGGAGAGGGCGTGCCTTTCGAGTTCGGCACCATCACCGTCAGCGACGGCATCTCCATGGGCACCGAGGGCATGAAAACCTCGCTGGTCAGCCGCGAGGTCATCGCCGACTCCATCGAGCTGGTGACGTTCGGCGAGCGGATGGACGGCCTGATCACCATCGCTGGCTGCGACAAGAACATGCCCGGCTGCATGATGGCGCTGGCGCGGCTGAACGTGCCGGGCCTGTTCATGTACGGCGGCTCGATCATGCCAGGCCAGCACAACGGCCGGGACGTCAACATCCAGGACGTGTTCGAGGCCGTGGGCGGCTATGCCAAGGGCGACGTCACCTTCGACGAACTGCGCGACCTGGAGTGCCGCGCCTGCCCCGGCGAGGGGTCATGCGCCGGCCTGTTCACCGCCAACACCATGGCTACCGCCATCGAGGTGATGGGGATGTCGCTGCCGGGCGACGCCTCGATTCCGGCCATCGACCCGCGCAAGCTGGGCGAGGCCCGCGACGTCGGGCGCGCTGTCACGCGGCTGCTGGAGGAGGACATCCGCCCCCGCGACATCATGACCAAGCAGGCGTTCGAGAACGCCATCACCGTCGGCGTCTCAATGGGCGGCTCCACCAACATCGTGCTGCACCTGCTGGCCATGGCCCGCGAGGCCGAGGTGCCGCTGACCCTCGAGGACTTTGAGCGGATCAGCGCCAGCACTCCCTACATCGCCGACATGAAACCGGCGGGCCGTTACGTGATGGCCGACCTGTCGCGCTACGGCGGCATCGCCCTGGTGATGAAACGCTTGCTGGCCGCCGGTCTGCTCCACGGCGACGCCATGACCGTCACCGGCAAGACCGTGGCCGAGAACCTGTCGGGTATCTCCGTGGTGGACGACCAGCCCATCATCACCGAGGTGGACGCACCGCGCAGCCCGACGGGCGGCCTCGCCATACTGCGCGGCAACCTTGCGCCTGAGGGGGCGGTCATCAAGGTGGCCGGCCACCAGGAAAAGGTCTACCGCGGCCCGGCCCGCGTGTTCGACCAGGAGGGCGCAGCCTTCCGGGCCATCCAGGCCGGACAGGTCAAGTCGGGCGACATTGTCATCATCCGCTACGAGGGGCCCAAGGGCGGGCCTGGTATGCAGGAGATGCTGGCGGTGACCTCCGCCATCGTCGGCCAGGGACTGGGCGACGACGTGGCCCTGGTCACCGACGGCCGGTTCTCCGGCGCCAGCCACGGGCCGATGGTGGGCCACGTGGCCCCGGAGGCGGCGGTGGGCGGCCCCATCGCCCTGCTGCGCGAGGGCGACGAGGTTGTCCTCGACATCCCGGCCCGCCAGCTCAACGTCATGCTGACGGAGGAGGAGCTGACCGACCGGCGGGCCAGTTGGCAGCCGCTCCCACCGAACTACACCACCGGCGCTCTGGCCAAGTATGCCAAGCTGGCGTCATCGGCCTCGGAGGGCGCGGTAACGCGGTAGCAACCCGTCCCCGGACACGGCTGCGCCGGGATCGCTGGAGGATTACAACCCTTTCCCGGCGCAGGCAGGACAGGAAACGAAGCCGACGAATTGAGCAGTTGCTATGCTGAAGAAAATTCTGACGCCGGAAGTGCGCGAGAAGGTGAAGTGTTTTGTTCGGGAAGACCTTAATGAGGGTTTCGGGGATGAGTTCATTTTCGACCCCATCGTACTTGTCCCGGAAGTTGACGTAGTAACCGGAGATGAGTATCTCCATATCTGGATCGTGTTCGACGGCAACCAAGACAAGCTGGACTCCAACTGGACCGTCGGCCTTCGCGTTCGACTCGCGGATAAGCTGGATGATATGGGTATACGGCCATCATTCAGCACTTCCTATATCGGAGTGGACGAATGGAAGTACATTAGCCGGAGGGTAACAGAGCGTGCAGGCGCTTGATTTCATCGTCACAGCCAAGCTGCTGGCGGTGCAGCCCAGTCGCGGCCGTCCGCTGGAAACCAACCTCCGCCGGGCGGTCAGCACTGCCTACTATGCCCTCTTTCATTGCTTGGCGGAGTGTTGCGCCGATACGCTTGTCGGAGGGCCAGGATCCAGTCGTAGCCGGGACGCTTGGAGACAGGTCTACCGGGCATTGCAACATGGAAGGGCCAGGGAGCGGTGTGTGGATATAGGGCGTTCCGCACTGGCGAGGTTTCCGGTTGAGATACAAAACTTTGCCCAAGTTTTCGCCGATATGCAGCCGTTGCGTCACAGCGCGGATTACGATCCGGATGCCGAGTTTTTGAGGAACCCAGTCATACAGTCAATCAACGATGCGGAGAATGCCATCCGCCGGTTCCCTAACGCCTCCATCCCAGACCGCCGCGCCTTCGCCGTCCATGTGTTGATGGACGTCAGAAGGACTTAGACCATCACCCAGACTAACCCAATCCCAAACCACGTCAGGAGTGCTTAGCATGACAACCGATTACGGAACAGAGGCCATCCGGCGGCACCGGGAGAGCCGCGGCAAAGTCAGCGTCACGTCCAAGATGACGGTGGAAACGCTGGAGCAACTGTCCATCGCGTACACGCCTGGCGTGGCCTCGGTGTGCATGGCCATCCACGCCGACCCGACAGAGTCCTACAACCTCACCAACCGCGGCAACACCATCGCGGTCGTCACCGACGGCTCGGCGGTGCTGGGTCTGGGAAACATCGGCGCAGAGGCCGCTATGCCCGTGATGGAGGGCAAGTCCATCCTGTTCAAGGGACTTGGCGGCGTTGACGCATACCCCATTTGCGTTGCATCGCAAGACCCCGCCGAGATTATCAGGACCGTTCGGGCCATCGCCCCCAGCCTGGGCGGCGTCAACCTCGAGGACATTGCCGCGCCCAAGTGCTTCGACATCGAGGAGGCCTTGCAGGATTTGGGCATTCCGGTGTTCCACGACGACCAGCACGGCACCGCCATCGCCGTACTGGCGGCGGTCATCAACGGCCTTGCCGTGACGGGGCGGAAGATCGAGGACACATCCTTCGTGTTCGCCGGAGCCGGGGCCGGCGGCATCGCGTCCGCCAAGCTGCTGCTCGACTACGGCGCGACGAACATCATACTGGTGGACAGCGTCGGCATTATCCACCGTGGCCGCACTGACCTTACTCCCATCAAGCAGTCCATGCTGGACACCACCAACCCCGAGAACCGCACCGGCGGCATCGGCGAGGCCCTGCGCGGCGCAGACGTGTTCATCGGCCTGGCGGTGGCCGACATGGTGACGCCGGAGATGGTGTCGTCCATGGCCAAGGACGCGGTGGTATTCGCCATGGCCAACCCCGTCCCCGAGATTATGCCCGACCTGGCCGCCGCCGCGGGCGCCGCAGTGGTGGGCACGGGCCGCAGCGACTTCCCCAACCAGATCAACAACAGCCTGGTATTCCCCGGCGTTTTCCGGGGCGCTCTGGACGCCAAGGCATCCCGCATCACCACCAGCATGAAACTGGCGGCGGGAGAGGCTCTGGCCGCCCTGATACCGGAGCCCACGCCGGAGCGGGTGATCCCCTGGTCCCTCGATCCCACTGTTCCCCAGGCCGTCGCCAAGGCCTGCGCCGACGCTTGGGCCGCTCACGGCGCCACGGGTTAGCCGACAGCCAAGCGAGTGGCATATCGCGCCAAGCGCCCCGCAACACGCGAAAGCACAAGGCGGGCCGGGCAGCTTCGAGTCCCGGCCCGCGCTGCATCCCTGAAACCTCCCGGTTATACTGAAATCAGAATTGTATGCGCAGTTCCCTCTCTCTCCGGGAGAGGGTTAGGGAGAGGGCGTCCCGGGCGCGTCTTTGCCGCATTGACAGCAAAAGGTTCTGCCTCCACCCATACTCAATGCGTCTCACGGAGATGCACATCCCGCGCAAGTGGATTAGTGTCCCGATAATCCTGAGGGTCGAATAGCCGGTATATGAACAGGAGCGCCGCCATGTCCGAGCAGCAAGTAAAGTTCACTACATCGGGAGCCGTGGGCATCATCACCCTGAACAGCCCCGAGACCCGGAACGCCCTTACGCCGGAAATGATGGCAGCGCTGGGCCAGGCCGTAGAGCAGTGCACGTCGCCCAACATCCGGGCCGTGCTGCTGACCGGCGCGGGCGGCGCATTCTGCGCCGGGGCCAACGTGCGGCAGATGGTTGAGACGCTGGAGGAGAGCGGTACGGACGGAATATCGCAGGCCATCCGCGAGCTTGCCGACACGCTGCACGGACAGGTGGTGCTGCCGTTGCGGCGCCTGCCCAAGCCGGTGGTCGCGGGAATCAATGGCGTGGCCGCGGGAGCGGGTTTCAGCCTGACATTGGCGGCAGACCTGCGCGTCGCGGCCCAGAGCGCGCGGTTCCTGATGGCCTACGCCAACATCGGCGCACCCGCCGACGGCGGCTCGACGTTTCTGCTGCCCCGGCTGCTGGGCACCGGACGGGCCATGGAGCTGTACCTGGCCAGCCAGCCCATCGGCGCGCCGCGGGCGCTGGAGCTGGGACTGGTGTCGCAGGTCTGCCCCGACGAGGAGCTGGATCGCCACGCCCTGGAGACCGCAACCCGCCTCGCCGCTGGCCCCACCGTGGCTTACGGGCGGGTCAAGGAGCTGTACAACCGCTCTTGGGGATCGACCATCGAGGAGCAACTTGACGCCGAGACGGAGACCTTTGCCCGGACTGCCCACACCCGCGATTTCCAGGAGGGCATCAAGGCCTTCGCCGACCGCCGCCAGCCCTGGTTCCAGGGTATGTGATCCATCCCGTCGTAGCTTGGATTAGGAAACGGTGGCGTCGGCCGCTTTGGCGTTTCCTATTCCCTCAAATTCGAAAACACGCATTTGGACCGACCTGTAGGGCGTGGCGCCACTTGTGATTGACGAGCGTACTGCTTCCGCCGTTTCGATACTCACCGACTGTTCTCCACAGCGGGTGCAGACCTCCGCGGGGATGTGTTCTACCAGCACATAAGCGCCATCGACCTGGAAAACTTCGTCGATCAGGTCACTCCGGCTCTGTTTACATCCGCAGACTGCACAACTAAACATCGCTATCTCCGGGTAGTGTAATCAATCCACTCAGCTGGATCCGGCTCGTAAACCGTTATCACTCTTAGGAGGTCGGTATCGGCGAGGGAGACCAGGATATGCAGGGGCCTGTCAACGCCGGTGAATCCCAACAACAGGCAACTGGGAGAGTATTTGTCGTCAAAGTATTCCTCTATGATTGTAGCAGTAGTGCCCGCCTCCCTGATTTCCAGTAACGAAATCTGCCGTTGGATAAGGCGCCTGGCAACGTGGAGGGTCAGGTCGAATTGGCCGTTTGAAAGCTGGCGTCGAACGTCCTCAAGAGATTTAGCCATCCATCAAGCCCCTATCGCGCTACTACCACAGGCGCGCCGCCGTCACCCCGTCGCAACCGCCAGCCCTGGTTCCAGGGGGTGCAGGGTTCAATCACCGCCCGCTGACGGTTTGAGCTTACGCCGTTCGTTTGTGAGCAAAAGAGGTAATACCAGCTCCGAGGCTTTTTCCAGGGTGAACCCGACCGGGTAGCCTTCCCAGTCGAGATGAGCTATGCAATGCTCAATAACCGTTTCGCTATAGCTAACCGTCGCGCTGTTGTGAAAAGACAGCGTATCCGACTCTTCGCAGTAGGCGATGGTCAGGTCCTCCCCTTCGAGGTCGGGCTTCGCAAACTCCTCTGGACGCAAGTACGGCAAGAACAAGTCCGCCGCGTCCAGAAACTCGAAGCCCGTGCAGTGGCCTTTTGTGTCAAAATCCGCCATCAACAGAGCGGCAATGGTGGCAGACTCCTCATAGTCCACCCCCGTTGAAAAGCACAATATATCTAGGCCGCTGTCGTATTTATAAGGCGTTGCATTATTCACGACGACCTTCTTCTCCTTCTGCGCTCGCTCCTGTCAGGTGACGCCGAAACTACCAAATGCGGTTCAGTGTGCGGGTCTACGATGACCCGCAGATAATTTCCGCGACTGCTCAATCCAGGGAACCATCGCCAATACATGATACGCGCTAACCTTGCCAATGCTGTCCGTTCAGGCATTTCAATGGTTTCCCTGATGCGGTCAACGGTGACGAGGCCCACCCGGTCGGGATGGTCTCGCCAGATATGCTCGTCCACTTCGTATAGCTGCCCGTCGATGGTGAAGTACATTCTACCTCAAATGGGCCACCGTCACCCCGTCGCCGCCGGGGCCCTCGCCGTCGGTGGCAGCCTGCACCAGCGGGTGGGCCGCCAGGAACTCGCGGATGCCGCGCCGCAGCGCCCCGGTGCCCTTGCCGTGAATGATGCGCACCAGCGACACCCCGTCCAGCGCCGCGTCGTTCAGCGCCGTTTCTACCCTCGCCACGGCCTCGTCCACCCGCAGGCCGCGCAGGTCCATTTCGGGGTCGGGTAGCCGAGGCGCCGGCGGACGGTTCTCGGCCCGGTCCAGGTGGACGCCGTGTTGCGCCGCGGCGGGATGGCCCTCGGCCAGGCTCTGCAACTGGTACACCGGAATCCTGGCCCGCATGGTTCCCAGCAGCACCTCCACCCGCTGCGCCTGGGCCGAACCCGGCGCGCCGTCCGGTGGAGTGATCACCTCAACCGGCTGGCTGATGCCCCGCACGTACACGCGGTCGCCGCTTTTCAGCCGTTCGTGCCAGGGAGTGCGCTTGACCTCGATGGGTTGCCAGTCGGCGGCGTCCAGCTCGCGCTGCACCTCCCGCAGTTCCTCTTGCTGTTCGCGGAATTCCCGTTGCGGCTCCGGGGCTGTGGGCGCGCGGCTGTGCGCCGCTACCGGAACATCAGCATTTCGCGCCGCCAAGTCGAGCGACCGCTCCGCCCGTTGCAACCGGTCCCGCAAGTGGCCGGTGCGCAGTTGCAGCTCGCGCCGGGCCTCCTCCACCAGTTCCATCTTGGTGGCCTCCACCGACCCCAGTTGTTCGTCCAGTTCCTGCCGCATCCTGACGGCGGCCAGCCGGGCCGACTCCGCCTCCTCCTTAAGCTCCTCAACCGTGCGACGCTCCTGTTGCAACTCCCGCAGCAGCGTCTCCGTCGCCTGTTCTACCGGAGAGATTCCGGCGCTGGCGTCGTCGATGATGTCCTCCGGCATGCCCAGCCGCGCGGCGATGGTCAGGGCGTAGCTCCGCCCCGGCAGCCCGACCGTCAACTGGTAGGTGGGCGCAAGTGTGGATGGGTCGAGGTCTACGCTGGCGTTCTGCATGCCGGGGTGCTCCTGCACGGTACGGGCCACGCCGCGCTGGTGGGTGGTGCCCACCAGGAACACGCCCATCCGCTGGAAGTGCCGCAGTATGGCGCTGGCCAGCGCCGCGCCCTCCTCGGGGTCGGTGCTGGTGCCAAGCTCGTCCACCAGCACCAGCGAACGGCCCGTAGCGCGGCGCATGATGCCCAGCAGGTTGGTGATGTGCGAGCTGAACGTGGAAAGCGATTCGAGGATGCTCTGCTGGTCGCCGATGTCGGCGTAGATGCCGTCGAACCCCGGAAAGCGCGCATCGTCGGCGGGAACGTGCAGCCCGGCGTGGGCCATCATCGCCAACAGCCCCACGGTCTTGAGGGCGACGGTCTTGCCCCCGGCGTTAGGGCCGGTAATCAGCAGCACGCCCCGCTGCGAGTCGAGGTTCAGGCTGATGGGAACAACGTCACCCGTCAGCAGAGGATGTCGGGCGCGGCTGAGCCGCAGCCGGCGCAGTGGTTCGCCATCCCCGTCGTCAGTTCCCCCTCCTCCGGAGGCAAGGCCGCCAATAATTCCCTCTCCCGGGGGGTGAGGGCTAGGGTGAGGGCGTTCCTCAGCATCCCCGATGACCGGAGGCATGGCCCGCAGGGTGGACGAGTAGCGGGCCTTGGCGATGTCCAGGTCAAGCCGCGCTACGATGTCCAGGGCCAGCAGCAAGTCCTCCGCCGTTTCGCCTACGCGGATGGAAAGCTGCCGCAGCACCCGCTCCACCTCGCGCTCCTCGGCCAGCCTCGCCTCCCGCCAGCGGTTGCCCATGTCGACGGCGGCCATGGGCTCGACGAACACGGTCGCGCCGCTGTCGGAGACATCGTGTACGATTCCGGGGACGCGGTAGCGCATCTCCGTCTTGATGAGCAGCACCATGCGCCCGTTGCGCTGGGTTATGAGCGGCTCCTGCACCACCTCGGCCCGCTGGAACCGGCGCAGGTTGCGCTCCATGATGTCGTTCAGGCGGCTTTGCGCCTGCCGCGATTCCGTCCGCAACCGCCCTAACAACGGGCTGGCGTAGTCCAGCACCTCGCCCGCCGGGCTGATGGCCGCGCCGATTTCCCGGTCGAGATGCCCCAGGTCGGGGATATTGCTGGCCAGGCTGGACAGCAGCGGCAGACTCTCTTTTTCTCTCAGTTCGTCGCGGTCAAAGCGGGCGGCGCGGGCGAAGGAGCGGACGGCGTACAGCTCGCCGCCCCGCAGCAGGCCGCCGAGAAGGGCGCGCTGCACCAGTTCGGTGATGTCCTGCTCCGGCCCGAACTCCAGCGACCCGCCGTCGTCGATGTAGCGCCGGGCCTCGGTGGTCTCCTGCTGGCGCGTCGCCACCTCCAGCAAGTCGTCCGACGGCTCCAGTTCCGCCACTCGCTGGCGCCCCAGTTCCGTGCGGGCATAGCCCGATAGCTGTCCCAGCACCTGGTCGAACTCCAGCAACCGCCCCGATGTTTCAAACCCGCCCAATGCCATCCATCAACTCCATTTTTGTCTGAACTGTGATTCAGGGATTCCTGTGTTTACTGATGAGTGAGCCGATTGGCAAACAATCCGTCATCCCCGCGAAAGCGGGAATCCAGTGCGAAAACCTCGGCATTTGTTCAGGATTTGGCCCTCTGGATTCCCGCTTTCGCGGGAATGACGCCCACTCGCCATTAGGATGTTTACCGATTCATTCACGTAACAGTAAATCGTAGGAAAATCAAGGCAATCACGGGAATCACACGAATCGCAGTTCAGACATACCCGCTAACTGAATTCCAGTTCCCAAACCCTGCCCTCAGTAAGCATAGCCGCGACTTGCGGGAGGGTATCACGTTTCGGATCGCGGATGTTCAGCCGCCGCTTGAGCGTGATGGAATGCAGGGCCGCCAGCGCCGGGCAATCCTTGAGCAGCCCGTTCAGCGTGAACCGCTCGCCGCCCAGAACCACGTAGTCCAGCCCCACGCCAGGCGGCGAAAGCCGGGCCCGCACCTCCTCGCACACCTTACCGTACAGCCGACGGATCTGCCCCTCGCGCACTCGCGTGTACCGCAACTGCGACGTTCCGCCCGCGTGGTGCTTGCCCTTGACGTACCGGGAATCGGTCTTGGCCTCCACCAGCTCACCGGCCCGGAACACCGCCACCGAGAACCGGCCCAGCCGCACCAGCACGACGCCAACGGTATACTCCCCCTCCAGTATCCGGCGCAGAGGCTCGTCATCCCAGTCCGTCGACAGGTAGGTCTCCCTTACCGGAAAGGGCGGCGCTACCAGCAGCCCCTGGCCGCCGCAGCGCACTCCCGCCAGCCCGCAGCCATCCCCAAGCGCCGCGTCACCGAATTCCGCGAGAGGCCAATCCCAGCCCGTCGCCGCCAGCGCCGCCGGGTCGGGCGTGTCGCCGGGCGCAACGTACAGCGACGACGAGTCCTCGAACCTGGCATCCGCGGACAGCCGGGCCAGCAATCGCCTCAGACGCACGGCCGATACCCTCGCGCCAGCCAGTTTTTCCCTGTTGCCCGTTTGAGATGCCATACCATTCGATTGTAGCATCGCCGCCCCCGCCAACGCCGGGTATAATCCGCACAAGCAACGAATTCGCAAGAGTCCCCTCCCCTGAGAGAGAGGGCCAAGGCGCAAGAGTCCCCTCCCCCTCAGGGGGAGGGTTAGGGTGGGGGTGAAAGTGTGATGACAAGCCACGGTGAAAGCAAACACAGTTCAGACAGCACGGGGAGAAGCCATTGAACCCGGAAGAACGCGAGTCAATCATGCGGCGTCGTGACGCCGCCCTGCAACGCCTGGACGAGGGCCACGAGATACTGCTCAAGTCGCTGGAGGGACTGGAGACCGAGGAGGCGTTCCTCGGCGCGCGCTGGTCGGTGCGCGACGTGCTGCTGCACCTGGATTCAGAGCGCTACGTTGACGCGCTGGAAAAGATCGCCCGCGGCGAGATGGAAATGCTGCCGCCTTTCTCCAGCCGCGACGAGCATTTCCGCCAGGAACTGGAGCATCAGGAGGCCACGCACCGGCGGTTTCGCGCCCTGCTGACCGAACTCACGCCGGAGCAACTGGCCCGCCCGGCCACCCCGCCGAACCCGGACAACTCCTTTCCCGGCCTGACGTTACTGGAGTTGCTGGAGCGGTCGGCGGGCCACGAGGCTAGCCACGCCCGCCAGATAGACCTGACGCGCCAGTTCGTCGCCGCCTTCCGGTCGGAGGAGCGGGCTCTGAACATCGCCGCCTTGGGCGACGGCGATCCGGCACGTCTCTCCAGCGCGGTCAGGGACATGCTTAACATGGCCGACTACGTGGTGGCGGAGCCCGAGTCTCTGGCCGCCGTCGGCCACCTGGTGCGCGGCGTCAAGCTCACCATGCACGACGGCAACCGTGAGGAACTGGTCAACCGAGCCGCCCGCGAGTCACGAGAGGGCCTCTGGGCCATCGTCTGCGTCCTGGGCAACGCCCCGGACGACGATCCCACGGTGGCGGCCGCCCGCCGGTTCGCCGGCGCCATCGCCATCCACCGCCCTTCTACGTGATTCACCGTCTCACAAATCCCCCTCCCTCCGGGAGAGGGTCGGGGTGAGGGCGTCACCCCGTTTGGCTGGGAATAACGAGAGTGTTTAGCAATTCATACACGCATAAGTAATTCTCCCTCTCCCTTGAGGGAGAGGGTCGGGGTGAGGGTGAAATCCTGGAAATACGCTGCCTTGCGTACATCGGAGAGACGCCCCTGCCCTAACCCTCCGGGGGAGGGTTAGGGAACTATTAAAGGGCCCTGGAGGCAGGGGTGTGCGCCTTACCTTTCCTTCCCGCCCGTATTACAATCCTGAAAATCCCATTGCTTGCGAACACACCCACGGAGGCCGACTCAATGGTCCTGACCAACGTATCCTCGCTGGTTGACGCCGACAGGGGCCTAATCAGCCCCCGCATTTTCAGCGAAACCGCCATCTACCAAGAGGAACTGGAGCAGATTTTCGCCCGCTGCTGGCTTTTCCTCTGCCACGAAACGCAGATTCCCAACGCCGGCGACTTTTTCACCACCTACATGGGCGAAGACCCGGTGCTGGTCACCCGCGACCGGCAGGGCAAGGTCAACGCATTCCTGAACATCTGCCGCCACCGGGGCAACCGCTTGTGCCGCGCCGACGACGGCAACGCTGGCACGTTCATCTGCGCCTACCACGGCTGGGCCTTCGGCTCCGACGGCAAGCTGGCCGCCGTGCCCAACCTCCAGGACGCCTACTACAACGACCTGGATCAGTCCAAGTGGGGCCTGATTCCGGTGGCGCAGCTCGACAGCTACAAGGGCCTGCTATTCGCCACATTCGATAAGGATGCGCCGCCGCTGCCGGACTATCTCGGCCCCATGGCCTGGTACCTGGACGCGCTCTTCGACCGGCGCGAGGGCGGCGTCGAGGTCATCGGCGGCGTCCACAAGTGGGTTGCGCCCTGCAACTGGAAATTCCCCGCCGACAATTTCATCGGGGATACCTATCACACCCCCTGGTCGCACCTGTCGCCCATACTCCAGGGATTCAGCGTCGGGCCGACCATCCAGCCCACCGCAGGCGGCGGCGCAATCTCCACCGGCAACGGCCACGGCATCTGGTGCGCCGTCAGCGGCACCACCAGCGAGCCCATGGAGGCCCTCAGGAACTACGAAATCGAGATTCGCGCCGAGGTGGAAAAGCGCCTCGGCCCCCGCGCCGAAACGCTGAACCCCATGGTCGGCACAATCTTCCCCAACCTGTCCTTCCTGAAATCCAGCGCCCGAAGTTTCCGGGTCTGGCACCCCAAGGGGCCCGACAGCATCGAAATATGGTCGTGGGTCTACGCCGACCGGGTCGCTCCCGCCGAGGTCAAGGAGGCTATCCGCCTCATCGCCATCCGCGGCTTCAGCCCGTCCGGCACGCTGGAGCAGGACGACATGGACAACTGGCAGAACTGCACCCTGACCAGCCGGGGCGTGGTGGCCCGCCGACAGATGCTCAACTACCAGATGGGCCTCGGCCACGACCACTACAGCGCCGACAACGAGGGGTTGAGCAGCGAGTTCCGTTTCAGCGACAGCAACCAGCGCCAGTTCTACCGCCGCTGGAGCGAAATGATGGCCGCCCAAAGCTGGGCGGAGTTGTAGCATAAATTCCCTCCCCCTGAGGGGGAGGGTTAGGAATTCCCTCTCCCTCCGGGGGAGGGTTAGGGTGGGGGCGTACCCCTGGTTGCTCAGGAACGGCGGATGCTCCTGAAACCCGCTCTTTGTCAGTGAACCGAGCTTATTAAACACTCTCTGAGAGGGTGTTTAACAAGTTCCCTCTCCCTCCGGGGGAGGGCTAGGGTGGGGGCGTACCCTTTGGTTGCTCAGGAACGGCGGATGCTCCTGAAACCCGCTCTTTGTCAGTGAACCGAGCTTATTAAACACTCTCTGAGAGGGTGTTTAACAAGTTCCCTCTCCCTCCGGGGGAGGGCTAGGGTGGGGGCGTACCCTTTGGTTGCTCAGGAACGGCGGATGCTCCTGAAACCCGCTCTTTGTCAGTGAACCGAGCTTATTAAACACTCTCTAAGAGGGTGTGTGACAATCGCCTTTTGCGGACAAGGTGGACGGCAAAGCCTTATCCTTCGTTCCTGCGAAAGTCAGGGGACGCCCTCACCCTAACCCTCTCCCGGAGGGAGAGGGGATTTGTCACACCCCCTTAAAAGGTGTGTGTGAATAATACCTGGCGCCAACCCGTCATTCGTGCGAAAGCAGGAATCCAGTGGATTTCCGTTTGCAAGTCATTCTGCCGTATTGAGCGATTCTGGATTTCTGCTTTCGCAGGAATGACGGCAGGTTGTGCGCCTTACCTCACCGCCCCGCCTGTAATAAAATCCATTAGAATTCCTGTTGCCTCCAAACGCGAACCCGGCGGGAGGGACGATAATGGTTCTCGCAGACGTCAACACCTTGGTCGACCTGGACAAGGGCCTGATCAGCCCCCGCATTTTCAGCGAAACCGCCATCTACCGGGAGGAGCTGGAGCAGATATTCGCCCGCTGCTGGCTCTTCCTCTGCCATGAAACGCAGATTCCCAACCCTGGCGATTTTTTCACCACCTATATGGGCGAGGACCCGGTGCTGGTGACCCGCGACCGGCAGGGCAAGGTCAACGCGTTCCTGAATATCTGCCGCCACCGCGGCAACCGCTTGTGCCGCGCCGACGACGGCAACGCGGGCACGTTCATCTGCGCCTACCACGGCTGGGCTTTCGGCGCAGACGGCAAGCTGGCCGCCGTGCCCAACTTGCAGGACGCCTACTACAACGAACTGGACCAGTCCAAGTGGGGCCTCATCCCCGTGGCGCAACTGGACAGCTACAAGGGCCTGATATTCGCCACATTCGATAAGGATGCGCCGCCGCTGCTGGATTACCTTGGCCCCATGGCCTGGTACCTGGACACGCTCTTTGACCGGCGCGAGGGCGGCTCCGAGGTGCTGAGCGGCGTCCACAAGTGGGTCGTCCCCTGCAACTGGAAGTTTCCCGCCGAGAATTTCATCGGCGACGCCTATCACGTCCAGTGGTCGCACCTGGCCACCCTGCGCACCGGGTTCGGCATCACCCGCGGCACTACCCCCGGCGGCGGGAATGTCTCCCCCGGCAACGGCCACGGCTTTATCGCCTACGCTGGCCGTCAGACCGCCGAGCCATTACAGCTATTGGTGGACTACGAGGAGGACACGCGGGAGGAGTTTGAGGCCCGCCTCGGCCCCCGCGCCCGGATGCTGAATCCCATCGTCGGCACCGTGTTTCCCAATTTCTCCGTGATAAAAACCAACTCCCACTCGCTGCGCGTCTGGCACCCCAAGGGGCCCAACAGCATCGAGATCTGGGCCTGGGCCTTTACCGACAAAGCCGCGCCCCCGGAGGTTAAGGAGACCATCCGCAAGATCGCCGCTTACGGGTTCAGCCCGTCGGGGACTTTCGAGCAGGACGACATGGACAACTGGCAGAACTGCACCCTGACCAGCCGGGGCGTGGTGGCCCGCCGCCAGATGCTCAACTATCAGATGGGCCTGGGCTACGAATCCTACAATGAGGACTACGAGGCCCTTACCAGCCAGTACCGTTTCAGCGACAGCAACCAGCGCCAGTTCTACAAGCGCTGGAGCGAGCTAATGGCCGCCCCGACTTGGGCGGAGTTGTCTGAACTGTGATTCGCGTGATTCACTTGATTACCCTGATTCTTGCTTGGAGAAACAGGATAGGAGTTACGCGCTTGGCTGTGAAATTCCCTCCCCCTGAGGGGGAGGGTTAGGGTGGGGGTGAAATCCTCAAGTGCGTAACTCCTATCAGGATAATCAGCAAAATCAAATAAATCGCAGTTCAGACAACTCCCTTCTCCCTCCGGGAGAGGGTTAGGGTGAGGGCGTCTCCCCGGTTTCTCGAAAATGGCGAAAATCGTCATATCTTGTCCCTTGCCGCTGGATTGGGTTTATGACACCCTGATAAGGCATACCCCCTTCGGTATCTCATCGTAGCGGGAGGGAGTTGACGCATGGCGCTCCGATTTGTCGAAGAATTGCTCATCCTGGTTGAAGAGGAGCAGGTTCCCAACCGGACGCTGCGCCTCGCCCTGGCGGGGGCCGCGCTGATGGACCTGGCCTTGGAGCGCCGCATCGACACCGACCTGGAGACCCTGTACCTGACCGATGCTACGCCGCTGGACGACGGCCTGCTGGACCCGGTTCTTGCCGAGATTGCCGAGGGGCCGGAGTCCCAGTCCTGCGAGTTCTGGGTGAGGCGGATTGCCGAAAGGGGCGACTGTCTGCACGGGCAGGTCCTGGCGCGGCTGGAGGCCCAGGGCATCATGGAATCCGACGACGGCGGTTTTTTCGCGCTGGCGCTCCGGGTGCGCCGCTCGCGGCGCTATCCCCTGAGCCCCTCACTGGCGGCAGCGGGCGAAGAGGCGGAGCAGGAAATCCGCTCGCGCCTGATGGACATCCTCTTCAATGACGACGTGATTCCGTCGCCCCGGGACACGGCCATCATCAGCCTGTGCCGGGCTTGCGGCCTGTTCCGGCGAACGCTGACGGCGGAGGAATACGACGAAGTAGAGGAGCGCATCGAACTGATAACCCGGCTTGAGCGGTCGGCGCGGGCGTTGACGGAAGCCATCCGGACGATGACGGTGGCCGAAGCCGTGGCGTCCCGGCGGATTATCGGGGAGCGCGGCGGCGGGTGGCCCATGGCTTCCGGAAGTCTGCCCATTCTCGGCCACGCCCTGGCCCTGAACGGCGATCTCATGACCTACCTCACCGAACAATACCGCAAACATGGCCCGGTGTTCGGGTTGAAAGCGCCGGGCCGGCGTTTCGTCGCGATAGCGGGGCCGGAAGCGAACTTGTTTATGATACGGGAAGGCAAGTTTCACCTGCGCAACCGGGAAACCTGGGACTCATGGGCCGGGGAAATGGGCGCATCCAACATCCTCATCGGGCTGGACGGGGCGGAACACCGGCTGCTGCGTGGCACGCTGCGCGTCCCCTATTCCCGGAATTTTATCCTGGAGCGTTTGCCTGCCGTCGTGGACGTGGTGGATCGGGAACTGGCCTTCCATTCGCCCGACCGTCCGGTGCCGGTTTTCCAAATGATGCAGCGCCTCGTGTCCGAGCAGATTACCACGCTGACCACCGGAACTCCGTCGCGGGAGCATGTGCCGGACCTGACTACATACATGACATTCAGCCTGCTGGCTCACGTAATCGGGCGTTTACCCAAGCTGGCGATGCGGCTGCCGCGGGTGAGACGGTCGCGGCGGAACATGGAATTGCTGACGGAGCGGGTGTTGCGCGACCACGAAAGGCAGCCCGGCCCGGAAGAGCAGCCGGACCTGGTAGACAACCTGGTTGACCTGCACCGTTCCCATCCCGATTTCATGTCGGAGGCAGACCTGGCCGCCAACGTAATCGGGCCTTTCCTGGTGGGATTGGAAAGCGTCGCGGGAATCATATCCTTTGCGCTCTACGCCTTGCAGCAGCATCCCGAAGTGGCGGAGCGGGTGCAGCGGGAAGCGGATGAGATGTTCGCCGCCGGCGGGCCGACGCCGGAACTCCATGAGCAGATGACGGCCACCCGCTGGCTGGTGATGGAAACCTTGAGGACGTATCCCATCGGCGTGATACTGCCGCCCCGCCGGGTAATCAATTCCTTCGAATTCGCCGGTTACGTCATACCCCACGGAACCACGTTGCTCGTGGTGTCCTCCATTCCCCACAAAATGCCCGAGTATTTCCCCGACCCGGAGCGGTTCGACATTGACCGCTACTCGCCGGAGCGGAGGGAACACGTGCAGCCCGGCGTGTACGTCCCCTTTGGCCTGGGGCATCATTCCTGCATGGGCCAGGGTTTCGCCGACGTGCAGATGTCGGTGACTATCGCGACGCTGCTGCACCGGGCGGATATTGTCATGGACCCGCCCAATTACCGGATGAAGATGAGCTATATTCCCGCGCCCAGGCCCAACCGGAAGTTCCGGGTGCGGCTGATACCCCGCCGGTAAACCGAGGGCGAAAGTCATGGCAGAGGCCAACACTGGCGGGCAGTCGCAGCGTTTCTACGACCTGGACGCCCTGCGGGGCGTGGCCATGTTCCTGGGCATCGTGCTGCACGCCAGCGTTTTCGTCCTGCCGGAGATGCTGCCCCTCTGGCCGATACACGACGCTGCGGCCGAGGGCGATCCGACCTACACGCTGGTGATTGAGACCATTCACGGCTTCCGTATGCCGGTGTTCTTCCTGCTCAGCGGCTTTTTCAGCGCGCTGCTCTGGCAACGGCGGAGCCTGCGGACGCTGATGACGCAGCGGTTGCGGCGGATCGGCATTCCTCTCGCCGCAGGCTGCTTCACCGTCATCCCCCTCAGCGTCTGGATTCTGGCCTACGTTTCCGGATTCCAGGAACCGTACAATTTCCCGCTTTGGGCGCTGCCATTCGTATGGCTTTTCGGCCTGGCCCATCTCTGGTTTCTCTGGTATCTGCTGCTGCTGGCCGCCGGTTTCGGGCTGGCGGTCCGGCTGGGCCTGCAATTCCGGGATTCGGCGTTGTGGTGGCTGGTAATTCCGGTTTCAATGGCCCTTTCCCTGTTGATGGTTGAACCGATTTACGGGGCGGATAACCCCATGGGGATTATTCCGAACCCGGCGGTTATCGCTTACTATGCCTGCTTCTTCACTTTCGGCGTGTTCTTCTACCGGCGGGGGTTCACGGTGCGCCGTTGGTGGGCCGTCGCCTTGCTGCCCTCCGCCGCCGCTTTCTACGTCGGGTTCCAACTGCTGGGGCAATACCTGGCGGGTTTTGAGGGCGACGCCCCAGACGCTTTTATGTTCAAAAACCCGTTGACGCTGGCCAGCGCTCTGATTGAGACGGTCTGCGCCTGGCTGATGTGTTTCGGGCTGATGGGCCTGTTCCGGTGGGCGGCGTCCCGGGAGAGTTTCACGGCGCGATATTTTTCCGACGCCTCTTATTGGATGTACATGGCTCACCTGCCGCTGGTCATGGCGGCGCAGATGCTGGTGGTGGACTGGCCCATCCACTATCACCTGAAGTTCCTGCTAGTGTGCGCCGGCGTAACTCTGGTTCTACTGGTCACGTACCAGTTCGGCGTCCGCTACACGTTTATCGGCCGCGCGCTCAACGGGCCGCGCACCCGGCGGCAGCCCGCGCCCCCCGCCCGGCCTCAGCCATCCGGTTCGGGGTAGACTAACCGGCTGCTATCAATACCCTCTCCCTTCCGGGAGCAGGGCCCTTCGATTATTCCCTCCCCCTGAGGGGGAGGGTTAGGGTGGGGGTGAAATTCCCGCATCAACAATCTGGCATGCACCGGACGGCGGCAAATCCTGTGAATCCTCTAATCCCGGAAATCCTGATTCAGACAAATAATCGAAAGGCCCTGGCCCCGCCAGCATAACGATTGCAAAGCCCATTCCAAGCCTCTCATGGTGAGCCTGTCGAACCACGAGCGGTTTGCCCCTGCATCCTTCGACAAGCTCAGGACAAGCTCATGATGAGTTTTCGCCAGTGAAAAGCCGGACTTTGCAATCGTCCTGCCCCATCAGCACTCCGCCTTACCTTCCCGCGTTCCATGTAATACAATTCATCAAACCCAATGATTGATTCCCGGCGCAGACCCGGAGGGAGGAGCAACGCATGGTGCTGGCAGACGTAAACACGCTGGTCGACCTGGACAAGGGCCTGATCAGCCCCCGCATATTCAGCGATGAAGCCATCTACCAAGAGGAGCTGGAGCAGATATTCGCCCGCTGCTGGCTCTTCCTCTGCCACGAAACGCAGATTCCCAACCCCGGCGACTTTTTCACCACCTACATGGGCGAGGATCCCGTCCTCGTCACCCGCGACCGGCAGGGCAAGGTCAACGCCTTCCTGAACATCTGCCGCCACCGGGGAAACCGGCTGTGCCGCGCCGACGACGGCAACGCTGGCACGTTCATCTGCGCCTACCACGGCTGGGCTTTCGGGGCAGACGGCAAGCTGGCCGCCGTACCCAACCTCCAGGACGCCTACTACAACGATCTGGACCAGTCCAAGTGGGGCCTCATACCCGTGGCGCAGCTCGACAGCTACAAGGGCCTGGTATTCGCCACGTTCGATAAGGACGCGCCGCCGCTGCTGGACTATCTTGGCCCCATGGCCTGGTACCTGGACACGATGTTCGACCGCCGGGAGGGCGGCGTCGAGGTCATTGGCGGCGTCCACAAGTGGGTCGTCCCCTGCAACTGGAAGATGCCCGCCGAGAACTTTATCGGCGACGCCTACCACGTCCAGTGGTCGCACCTCTCCCCCATCAAAACCGGGTTCGCCGTGGGCGTTACCGCCTCCCCCATTCCCGGCGGCGGCCCGATTTCCCCAGGCAACGGACACGGTATGATTACCGTTGGCGGGTACCAGACCGGCGCCCCGCTGCCAGTGATGAAAGACTATGAGGACGATACGCGGGAGGAGCTGGAGGCCCGGCTCGGCCCTCGCGTCAACGATCTAAACCCGGTGGTTGGCACCATGTTCCCCAATTTCTCATTCCTGCGCGGCACCTCCCACTCATTCCGTGTCTGGCACCCCAAGGGCCCGCACGCCATCGAGATATGGTCGTGGGGATTCGCCGACAAGGCCGCTCCGCCGGAGGTCAAGGAGGCCATCCGCAAGACCGCCGTGTGGGGATTCAGCCCGTCCGGCACCTTCGAGCAGGACGACATGGACAACTGGCAGGAATGCACCCAGACCAGCCGGGGCGTGGTGGCTCGCCGCCAGATGCTCAACTATCAGATGGGCCTGGGCCACGAATCCTACAACCCGGACTACGAGGCCCTGACCAGCCAGTACCGCTACAGCGACAGCAACCAGCGCCAGTTCTACAAGCGCTGGAGCGACCTGATGGCCGCCCCCACCTGGGCCGAGGTGTAAGTAAGTTCCCTCTCTGATAAGCCGGAGGAATCCTGCAAGTTGCCTGCCGGACCGGAATAAACAGACCCCGCTAATCGCAGGGGCTGCTGGTACGGCAAAGAGTCTTTTCGAGTCCCCGAGGCCATACTGATATGACCGCCACCCAAGACGCCGAAAGCCTGGTAAACAGAATCATCGCGGAGCTGGAGGCTCGGCCCGAAGTCAAGCCAACGCTGCTCCGCGCCCTGCTCACCGACGAGTTCCTGCTGCTGCCAGCCAAGGTGGACCGGCTGATGGAGCTGATTCCCACCGTGGAAAAGCTCCAACAGGACGTATCCGGCCTGAAAGAGGGACAGACCCGGCTGGAAGAAAGGCAGGAGCGGCTGGAAGAGGGACAGGCCCGGCTGGAAGAAAGGCAGGAGCGGCTGGAAGAGGGACAGGCCCGGCTGGAAAGGGACGTGTCCGGCCTGAAAGAGGGACAGGCCCGGCTGGAAAGGGACGTGTCCGGCCTGAAAGAGGGACAGGCTAGGTTAGAGCGAGGACAACAGCGTATGGGTGGACAGCTGAGCAGCCTCACAGGCTCCCAATACCAGCGGCACGTCACCGAAATCGGCAAACGATTGGTGCGGCGGGAATGGGGCATCCACGACACCCGCATCCTGCACGCCGACTTGGCCTTCGGGGAAAGAAGGGCTGACGAAATCTCGGAGGCTGCGGAAGCCGCAGGCCGGATTACCGTCGCCGAGTCCGATGAAGTGATTTTGTCCGACATCATACTCACTGGCGTGGACGAGGCCAGTCAGCCGGTGCAGGTGCTCTTGGAAGTATCGCTTACCGTGCAGCAGCATGACATTGAGAGAGCCGAAGCCCGCGCCCGAATCTTGGAAAAGGCAACCGGAATCCGTACCCTGGCCGGCGTGGTGGGCGAGACTATTCCGGAAGAAGAGCGGACACGGGCGCACGGGCGCGGAGTCACTTGCTTCACGGTGAAGTCCGGTTAGCCGCCTCCGAAGGAAATCGCAACTGGCTCCCGCGTGTGCCAGTCCGGCAAAGAGCGATGTAGCGATGCAATACGTTAGGTTCGTAGCGGCGTTTCTGGTATACGCTATCATTGACATAGCGTGGAACCTCTCGCCTCCGGTGCGGGGCATGTACGAGAGTTTCTACGAATCCAGCGGCCACGACGCGCTGCTGGACCAGTTCGGCAGGCCGCTGGACGAGCTGGGCGGCACCGTGCTGCTGGCCGCGCTGGTTTTCTTCCTGCTCATCGGCCTGGCGAACAGCGTCCTCGCCATCGAACCGGCCTTGCGGGAGAACAATCTGTTCAAGGCGGCGAGAAACAGCTTTGTGTTCGGCTGCGCGGCCTACGCCACCTACGTGGTGCCAATCTACATGATGACCAAAACCTGGCCCGGTGAACTGGTGCCTATCGACATTCTCATAGGCGGCGCGCTGAGCCTGATAACGTCGACATCCATCACCTACGTCTCCCTGCGGCTGCGCCGCCGCAACGGCTGAAATCGGCGATAACAAAATCCCCTCCCCCTGAGGGGGAGGGCTAGGGTGGGGGTGAATCCCTCAAATACGTAAACTCCTACTCACGAAAATTCACCAATCACAAGAATCACAGTCCAGACAAGCAACCTTCACCAGGCAAGGAGGTTCCCATGGCATTGGCGCCAATGGCCACTCTGGTCGACACACAGAACGGCGTAATCAACCCAAGCATTTTCAGCGACGAGGAAATCTATCAACAGGAACTGGAGCAGATTTTCGCCCGCTGCTGGCTGTTCCTCTGCCACGAAACGCAGATTCCCAACCCCGGCGACTTTCTCACCACCTACATGGGCGAAGACCCGGCGCTGGTGGTGCGCGACCGGGCCGGCAAGATCGGGGCATTCCTGAACATCTGCCGACACCGGGGCAACCGGCTCTGCCGCGCCGACAACGGCAACGCCGCCGCGTTCATCTGCGCCTACCACGGCTGGGCCTTCAGCAATGATGGCTCCCTCCAGGCAGTACCGAACTTGCAGGACGCCTACTACGGCGAGCTGGACCAGTCCAAGTGGGGCCTCATACCCGTGGCCCAGCTTGACAGCTACAAGGGCCTGATTTTCGCCACATTTGACCGCGATGCGCCGCCGCTGCTGGACTACCTCGGCGACACCACCTGGTACCTCGACGTTTTCTTTGACCGCCGGGAGGGCGGCGTCGAGGTCATCGGCGGCATCCACAAGTGGACCATTCCGGCCAACTGGAAAATGCCCGCCGAGAATTTCTGCGGCGACGGCTACCACACCGGCTGGAGCCACCTTTCCGCCGTCACCACCGGGTTCGGCGGCGATTTCCGCTCCCGTCCCTCCCGCGAGGGGGCCGTCGTTTCTCCCGGCAACGGCCACTGCATCGTCGGTCTCGGCCCCGACGACCCGTCCGATCCTGCGGTGCCGGAAATCCTGGCCTATGAGGACGAGATTCGCGATGAGGTCAACAAGCGCCTCGGCGAACGCATACGCTTGATCCGTCCCCACGCCGGCACTATCTTCCCCAACTTGTCGCTGTTGCGCAGCGTGGCCCGGACGTTCCGCGTCTGGCAGCCCAAGGGGCCGGGCAAGACTGAGATACAGGCCGCCGTGTACGTTGACAAGGCCGCGCCGGACTCGGTCAAAGAGGCCTTCCGGATCACTGCCATCCGAGCCTTTGGGCCGTCGGGCGCTTTCGAGCAGGACGACATGGACAACTGGGAAGGGTGTAGCATTTCGGGCCGCGGCGTCGTTTCCCGCCGCCACCAGCTCAACATCAGCATGGGCCTCGGCCACGCCAGCTACGACGAGGACCTGCTCGGCGTTGCCAGCGACTACCGGCTCAGCGAGAACAACCACCGCGCCTTCTATGGCCGCTGGAGCCAGCTCATGGACTCCCAGACCTGGCCCTCCTGACATTTCGAGGTCTTTTGAATACCTCGAATGTAGGGGCGCACAGCTGTGCGCCCCTACAAAGGCAAAACTGCCTGGTAACCGAAACCATTGTTCCCTCCCCCTGAGGGGGAGGGTTAGGGTGGGGGTGAAACCCCACAAATCCAGACTCGAACTTACAACCGGAGGCCGCCATGGTCGCGACAAGAATGGCCACCCTGGTAGATTCCGAGAATGGCGTAATCAACCCCAGCATATTCAGCGATCAGGAAATCTATCAACAAGAACTGGAGCAAATCTTTGCCCGCTGCTGGCTGTTCCTCTGCCACGAGACGCAGGTTCCCAACCCCGGCGATTTCCTCACCACCTACATGGGCGAGGACCCGGTGCTGGTAGTGCGGGATCGCTCCGGCAAGATCGGCGCATTCCTGAACATCTGCCGTCACCGCGGCAACCGGCTCTGTCGCGCTGACGACGGCAACGCGGCCGCGTTCATCTGCGCCTACCACGGCTGGGCTTTCGGCAACGACGGCGCGCTCCAGGCCGTGCCGAACTTGCAGGACGCCTACTACGGCGAGCTGGACCAGTCCAAGTGGGGCCTCATCCCGGTGGCCCAGCTCGACAGCTACAAGGGACTGGTTTACGCCACTTTCGACAAGGACGCGCCGCCCCTGCTGGACTACCTGGGCAACGCCACCTGGTACCTCGACGTTTATTTTGACCGCCGCGAGGGTGGCGTCGAGTTCATTGGCGGCGTGCAGAAGTGGACCATCCCCGTCAACTGGAAGGTGCCAGCGGAGAATTTCGGCGGCGACGGCTACCACACCAGTTGGAGCCACCTGTCTGCGGTGACCAACGGGTTCGGCGGCAACTACCGCACTCGCGCCACCGGCGGCTCCATCGTTTCGCCCGGTAACGGCCATGGCGTCATCGGCCTGGACCCGTCAGTGCCCTCCGATCCGCCCGTGCCTGAGATTCTGGCCTATGAGGAGCGGATCCGGGATGAGGTGGTCAAGCGTCTGGGCGACCGCATCAACCAGATAACCCCCAGCGCCGCCACAATATTCCCCAACATGTCCATGCTCCGCAGCATTGCCCGCATCCACCGCACCTGGCAACCCAAGGGGCCGGACAAGACCGAGGTCAGGTCGGCGGTGTTCGTCGACGCGGCAGCCCCGCCCGAGGTCAAGGATGCGTTCCGCCTGGCCGCCATCCGCTCCTTCGGCCCCTCGGGGTCGTTCGAGCAGGACGACATGGACAACTGGGAGGGTTGCAGCATGGCCGGGCGCGGCGTGGTCACGCGGCGGCACGAGCTGAACATGAGCATGGGGCTGGGCCACTCGCCGTACAGCGAAGACCTGCTGGGATGGGCCAGCGAGCACCGCTACAGCGAGAGCAACCACCGCGCCTTTTACGGCCGCTGGGCCGAACTCATGGACACCCGGGCCTGGCCCAAATGATATTAGAGGGCTTGAGAATGCGTCTTGTGCAGGGGCGCACAGCTGTGTGCCCCTACGAAGGCACAACTAATACAAGGGCAAAACCCAAAACCAAAGCTCCCTCTCCCTCCGGGAGAGGGTTGGGGTGAGGGCGCAACCCCACCCCGCAAACCAGACTATGATACTACTGGAGAAACCAAACATGCGTGACGACACCATCCGCGAGGTCGAACAGTTCCTTTACCGCGAAGCCAGACTGCTGGACGCCCGGCGGTTCGACGACTGGCTGGATACGTTGACCGACGACGTTAAATACTGGATGCCGCTGCGCTCCAACCGCTACCCGGCCTACAGCAAGGCCATCTCCATACTGGACGGCTCGCGGTACGAGGAGGGCGAACTGTCGCGCGAGGACGAGCTCGCGATTATGGACGAGGACAAGGACTCGCTCACCCGCCGCATCCGCCGCCTGGATTCCGGCATGGCCTGGGCTGAGGACCCGCCGTCCCGCACCCGCCACTTCGTCTCCAACATCGAGGTCGAGCCGGGCCAGCGGGATTCGGAGCTGCGGGTCTACTCCAATTTCATCATGTACCGCACCCGCGGCGAGACCGAGGAGGACTTCTACGTCGGCAGCCGCGAGGACGTGCTGCGCCGGGAGAACGGGCTGCTCAAGGTAGCCTACCGCAAGATCGTCCTCGACCAGACTGTGCTGCTGGCCAAGAACGTCAGCAACTTTTTCTGACACGCGGCCCCTTGGTATCCAGCGTCAACGCGGCAAGTCCGTTCATGGTTCGACAAGCTCAGGGCCGCGGGTTCAATGCCGGGTGCAGTCGGGGACGCCCTCACCCTAACCCTCTCCCAGAGGGAGAGGGGACAGCAGGCCAAAT
Source organism: Dehalococcoidia bacterium (assembly GCA_963664375.1). GTDB lineage: Bacteria > Chloroflexota > Dehalococcoidia > Lucifugimonadales > UBA3495 > VXOI01. The sequence continues at coordinate 334,853 of OY761449.1, read as the reverse complement.
TGCCGCCGTACCCGGCATTTGCTACACTAGCCGCAGCGAGAACCCGCGGTGACCAAAGCCACACTTGCAGGAGAACGATGCGATGATATACGAAGTCCGCACCTACACCCTCAAGCCCGGTAGCGTGCCCACTTTCGAGGAAAATTTCGCCAAGGCGCTGCCCCACCGGCTACAGTACTCGCCCCTGGCGGCATTCTGGCACACCGAGATCGGCCCCCTGAACCAGGTCATTCACGTCTGGCCCTATGAGAGCTTGGACGAGCGCACGCGCATCCGCGCCGAGGCTGCCCAGGACCCCAACTGGCCGCCCGCCAACGACCCGGACATGTACGTCAAGATGGAGTCGGAGATATTCATCCCCGCTCCGTTCATGCGCCCGCTGGGCGGCGATCAGGAGCTGGGCAACGTGTACGAAATGCGCTCCTACACCTACAAGACCGGCTCCATGGGCGAGGTACTCAAGCGCTGGGAGGCCGCCGTCCCTCACCGCGAGGAGTTCTCGCCGCTGGCCGCCGCCTGGCACACCGAGCTGGGCGGGCTGAACAAGTGGGTGCACATCTGGCCCTACAAGGACATGGACGAGCGCAACCGCATCCGCGAGGAGGCGATCAAGTCCCCGCACTGGCCGCCGCCCACCCGCGAGTTCCTGCTGGGCCAGGAGACCAAGATCATGGTGCCAGCCGCTTTCTCGCCTGCCCACTAACCCGTCCTCGAGATCGGGGTTGTTCTCCACTCCCTCTCCTGCCAAGAGAGGGAGTGTATTCTATGGAAGTCTGAATTTAAGCAAGTTAACCATCAGAGGCGGATATGGAAACTGCTCTACTGGCTATGGTGGCGGCGACGATGGCGATGATGGGGTTGCTATGGGTAGCGATGGTGGGATTGTACCGGCAGATGGGCCGCATGGAAGCGATCATGAGCTTTATGAGCAGGCACACCCACGACAAAAACACGGGGCGTCCCGTATTTTCCCGAGGAATCGGACTAAGGCCTGTTCGCAAACCATAGAAGAGGCAGACTTGCCTGCAAAATCCCCTCCCCCTCAGGGGGAGGGTTAGGGTGGGGGTGAACCCCTCAAATGCGTAACCCCTATCCGCGATCTCAGTCAGACAATAAGAGAACCCCATGACCGATCTCGCCCGGCAGATGGAGGACCTGGTGACCGCCAACCGCATCCTCGCCCGCGAGGACGTGGTGGACGCCTACGGTCACGTCAGCATCCGGCATCCGGGCGACCCCGGACGCTACTGGCTGTCACGCTCCCGGGCACCCGAGCTGGTGGAGACCGCCGACCTCATGGAGTTCACGCTGGACAACCGGCCAGTGGACCAGCAGGGCCGCGAGATGTACTCAGAGCGTCCCATCCACGGCGGCGTCTACGAGGCCCGCCCCGACGTGATGGCCGTCGTCCACAACCACTCCCAGCCGGTGGTGCCCTTCGGCGTCACGGGAGTGCCGTTGCGCCCCATATTCCACCTGGCGGCGCTTATTGGCGACGACATCCCCGTTTGGGACATCCGCGACAATTTCGGCGACACCAACCTGCTGGTCACCACCAACGAGCAGGGCCGCGACCTGGCCGCCGCCCTCGGCCCGCGCCGCGTGGCGCTGATGCGCGGCCACGGCTGCGTGGTCGCCGGCGGCTCCCTGAAAGAGGCGGTGATGGCGTCCATCTACTTGCAGGTAAACGCCCGCCTGCTCCTCGAATCGCTGAAACTCGGCGACGTCACCTACCTCTCGCCCGGCGAAATCGCCATAATGGCAGAGGGCCAGCTCGGAGTCCGCACCATGAGCCGCGCCTGGGAATACTGGGCCACCCGGGCCGGCCGCGAGCCCTAGCCACAAAAAAATTCCCTCCCCCTCAGGGGGAGGGCTAGGGTGGGGGTGAAACACCAACATCCACAAACCGCCCTACGGAACAAAAATCAGCGAAATCCCCCAATCAAACAAATCACAGTTCAGACAATGCTGCACGACGAACCGGAAATCATCGAGGAAATCAGGGCCGCAAACCAGCGGTTCTACGACGCTTTCAACGAGCTCAGCATCGAGCGGATGGACGAGGTGTGGGAGAACACCGACCGCGCCATGTGCGTCCATCCCGGCTGGACTCCCATCGTCGGCTGGCAACACATCCGCGAGAGCTGGGTGCGGATTTTCGACAACGCCAACCTGATGCAGTTCAGCGTCCGCTACCTGAACGTGGTGGTGCAGGGCGAGTTCGGCTGCGTCACCTGCGTCGAGGGCATCACCAGCGTGGTGCAGGGCCGCGCCGCCAACTTTTCCACCTATGCCACCAACTTTTTCGCCCGCCACGCCGACGGCTGGAAAATGATCGGCCACCACGCCTCGCCAGGCGGTTAGCCAAAACATCCCTTGGCCGATGAAATCCTGGCTTACCATCGGATGCAAAGCGACCTGGAACAGGAGTATTTCGGTCGTTGGGTGATTATCCACGACTCGAAAAAAGCCAGCGGGGCCTATAACTCATATCGCGAGGCGGAGGCTGCTGCGAGGGATATGGGCTTGGACAGCCTAGCTGCTTTATCCGGCAGGTTGGCGTGGACACATATATGAGCAGACTTTGACGCAACAAATCTGATTGCTTTAGATTGCGCCGATGACCCTGATAATACAGCCGCTAAGCCTAGTCGCATTGGGAATTGCAGCCTACATTGGTCTAAGCCTACCTGACATCGACCAACAAGTAGGATTTTTGCTTCATCGCTCCATCATCACCCATGGCCCGCTGTTTCCTCTGGCGGCGTTCATCCTGGCGCAGGCCGACAATCCATTGCCCCGGCGATTTGGGATGGGCCTGGCATTGGGCTATGCCGTTCACATGGCATTCGACATGTTTCCCCAGTCCTGGCGGGGATATGCCCTAATCAGCATCCCCGGCTATGGCTGGATTCCGGCTGTCGCGTCCTGGATCTGGATTGCTGCCACGATGTTGTTGTGTATGTCACTTGCCTTTAAGCTGGTCCGCCACTTGGGAGATACATTCATCTTGCTGCTGGTTCTGGGGTTCGTTTTTGTCTTCGCCTCGCGACAAGAGACCACCTTTTGGTTGCCGTTGTTGGCAGTCATCACGTCCTTCGTAGCCGCATTCTGGCTAATCAAGCCAAACCGAAAAAAGCAACAGCGGAATCTGCAAACAGAATGATCCCCTGTAGTGGGGGCGTTTCATTAGGTGAATTCGTCCTGGCTCCACCCCTACCGGCCCTCCGCCCGCTCCAGGTGGGCGCGGGCTGCTGCCAGGAACTCCGGCGGGTTGTCGCCCTGCACCAGGTGGCCGGCGTTGGCGATGGTGACCGTCGTGCAGTCCGCGAGTTCCTGGCCCATGCGCCGCAGCGTGTCGTCGGCGAATACGTCGCTGCGGTCGCCCCGCGTCACCAGTGTGGGGCAGTCTATGCGCCGCCAGCACTCCCAAAGCTGCTCCGGCGACCACGGGCCGTCCTGCCGCCCGCGCTCGCGGATTACCCGGTCGTACTTCCAGGTCCACTTGCCGTCCGCGCCCTGGCGAATGCTGTATTTCAGCGCGCCAAGCACCTGCTCGCGGGTGCGGCCGGTGTATTCCTGAATGCGGTCGGCGAACTCGTCCAGGGTATCCAGGTTGTCGGGCAATTTCTGGAACCGCTGGATGCGCTGCCGCCCCCGCGATGCCGTCTCCGGGCCGGTATCTACGATGGTCAGCGACTTGAGAGCACCCGGCTGCCGTGACGCCCAGACAAAGCTGTTGCGCCCGCCCATGGAGTGTCCCATCAGGTGGAACTTGCCGCCGTCCAGCCCCAGTGCCGGAACGATGGCGTCCAGGTCGCCCACCATGGCGTCCAGCGTGTAGTCGCCGTCTTGCGCCCAGTCCGAGTCGCCGTGGCCGCGCTGGTCCAGGGCCAGCACGCGGTAGCCAGTCGAAAGCGGCAGGCTGATGAAGTCCCAACTATGCGCCTGCTGCGACACGCCGTGCAGCATCAGCACCGTCGGACTGGACGGGTTGCCCCATTCCAGGTAGTGAAAGCGGAGGCCATTGGCGTCCACAAACCGGTCTTCCGGCTCGTTCTCCTCCACAAATGGCACACCCATGCGCCGGGCCGCTTCGTGCAGGGAAAGCCCCATGGAATGAGACGCCATTTCCGTCCTCCATTCGTCTGTCAGCCTTGAAAATATCAGTCCTTATGATAAACGCGCTGTCAATTTATCATTGGCGATCCAGGATATTTCCTAAGAGGGTGTTTAACAGCTCCCGCTCCCCCCGGGGGAGGGAACTGTTAAAAGGCCCTGTCACCAGCCTCCCGCGGCATTCCCTTTGGGCGGGGCTAGTGGTATCATTCTTGTTTGTCGAAACCCATCTTGGGAATGCGTTTAGCAGCGGAGCGCCGTGTGGGCGCAGCGGAGTAGCAGATGACAACCAGCGCGGTGCGATTGGAACTCCAAGCCAGGGAACTGATGGGCAAAAAGGTAGGCCGCCTGCGGCGCGTCGGCATCGTTCCCGTCCACCTGTACGGCCCCGCCATAGAGTCCAGGTCGTTGCAGTGCGCCGGGCCGGTTCTGATCAAGGCGTTGGCGGAGGCTGGCGCAAGCTCCCCCATCACCGTGACCATCGAGGGCGAATCCGGCAGCCACATGGCTTTCGCCCGGGAAATCCAGTGGGATCCAAGGCGCGACACGGTGTTGCACGTGGACTTGATGGCAGCGGACGTTTCCCGCCCTGTAACCGCGCAGGTTCCGGTAACTTTGACCGGCGAGGCGCCCGCCGCGCAGCGCAGCGGGGGCTACGTCAGCCAACAGGTGTTCGACGTGCAGGTGTCGGCCCTGCCGCTGGAAATGCCAGCCCAGTTCGAGATGGACTTGTCGGAGCTGACCGATCCGAACAGCGTGCTCAGGACCGGGGACATCGTTCTCCCAGGCGGGGTGACCCTGCTCACCGACCCGGAGGAAATGGTGGCCCGCATCGAGGTGCCGCGCGGGGCGATTGGAGCGGAGGACGAGGACGAGGAACAAGCTGCCGAGGGAGACGGCCCCGGAGAGGATTCGGAATAGCTTTCGCCCAGCTTTTTTCCACCCGAAATCGGGAATCACAAAGGAATCAGACAGGAGTGCGACGGGATGCATCTCGTGTATATGGGACAAACGGGACTGACCGGAACCAGCGCCGTCGGCTCCTCCGATAACCATGAACTGGTGGCTGGCCTGCTGCTGCATGAAACGCAGATTACCGCGCTGAACGGCGAATTCGAGGCGCTGTGCCGCCGTCACTTCGGCTCGCCGCTGGGCGAGGACGACGCCCCGGCGATGATTCAGCCGGGAGAACTGTTCGATGGCCTCGAACACTATGCCTCCTGGGAGGCTGACAGACGGTCGGAGTTGATCCAGGACTGTCTCGATATAATGATCCGGCGTGAAACCCCGGTGCTCTCCGCGTTCCTGGACAGGCAGTCGCTGAACGACGCGCGCAGCAGCGCCTCCTCGCCCGCGGCGTTGCTGTGGAGCGAGCCCATCAGCCCGGTCATGAACCGGTTCCTGTTCGCCCTGAGCATGTTCCTGGACGAAATGAACATGGCGACGCTGAATCACGACCAGATTATGTCGGGCGCTTTTCCAGTCACCCAGTACGCCATGATCGTCGCCCAAGACGGCACGAACATCGAACAACGCATGATGACCGAGTTTTTCCATTCCGAGGAGGGCGAGGACGCCACGGGGCTGCACGAAAACGTCCACTACCTGAATGCCCGGCACTCGCCAGCGATGCAGTTGGCCAATCTCTGCGCCTTTTTCACGCACCGTTGGTGCCAGAACCCCGACAATCCCAACCCGTACTTTGAGGTGCTGCGCGACAACAAGGTCATACAGGTGCTGTACCCCGTAGCCCTGTAACCGGTGCTTGCGCCAAATCCCCTCTCCCTTGAGGGGGAGGGTTAGGGTTGGTGTGAAAGGGTAGCCCAGACAAACCGTCGATAAATCAATCACTGCTTTCCATGGCCAGTGAGGCGTGTTCTTTACATACACGACGCCCATTGCTAGAATCCACTCATCTTCTGGAGGGTCGCGCCCCGGGCGGGCTCTCTTGTGCTTTTTCACACCCAGAGGAATTCGCCATGACTCAGCCCACATACCTGACCCGCGAGGGGCTGGAAAAGTTGCAGGCAGAGCTGACGCACCTGCGCACCGATAAGCGGCGCGAGATCGCTGACCGTATTCAGCAGTCCCGCGAGCGGGGCGGCACCGTCAGCAACGCCGAATACGAGGAAGCCATCAACGAGCGCTCTTTCGTCGAGGGCCGGATACTAACCCTCGGCGACATGATAAGCAACGCCGTCCTCATCGACGAGGAGCGGGGAGACCGCGATTCGGTCGACATCGGATCAAAGGTGACGGTGAAGAACCAGCAGGGCAAGGCAACCACCTATACCATCACTGGCAGCGCCGAGTCCGACCCGGCCCAGGGTAAGATCTCCAACGTCTCCCCCATCGGCAAGAGTCTGCTGGGCAAGAAAGTTGGGGAGGTCGCCGAGGTGAACGTCCCCTCCGGCAAGGTAGAGCTGGAAATCATCTCCATTGAATAGTGTCTAGTGGTCAGTGGCTAGTGGCAGGGCCTTTTCAAAATAACGCCATCCATTGTCGTCCACTCATCCTGAGCTTGTCGAAGGATGCCGGTTTAAGCCGCTCGTGGTTCGACATGCTCACCATGAGCGGGTTGGAAGGGACTTTGAAAAGACCCTGGACTAGTGGCTGGCATAGTTGGCCACTATTCACTAGCCACTGACTATGCAAGATCCATTCGTAGCAAACCGCGCCGCCAAGCTGGAGCGCCTCCGCGAAAGAGGCATAGACCCTTACCCTCCACGATTTTTCCGCAGTTGCGACAACGCCACAGCCGCAGCCACCTTCGCCGCCATCGAGTCCGGCCAGCAACCTGAATCCGCCGGAACGGGCCTGTTGCTGGCGGGCCGCATCGTCGCCCTGCGGAACATGGGACGCTCGGCATTCCTGGACCTGCAAGACGAGTCGGGCTCCATCCAGGTTCTTTGCCGGCGCAACAACCTTGGCGACGACTTTGAACTCCTGCGGGACTTAGACATCGGCGACCACCTGGGCGTCGAGGGCAACCTGATCCGCACCCGCACCGGCGAGATCACCATCGACGCCACTAGCGCAACCATCATCGCCAAGGGCATGCGCCCCTTGCCCGAAAAATATCACGGCCTCCGCGACACCGAGACCCGCTACCGCCAGCGATACATCGACCTCATCGCCAACCGCGAGGTCATGGACGTATTCCGGCTGCGCAGCAAGGTCATCAGCGGCATCCGCCGTTTCCTCGATGATCGCGGGTTCCTAGAGGTGGATACGCCGGTGCTGGTTCCCGTGGCGGCGGGCGCCCACGCCCGGCCGTTCATCACGCACCACAACGCGCTGGACGAGCAGCTATATCTGCGCATTGCCACCGAACTCTATCTCAAGCGGCTGATTGTGGGCGGATTCGACAAGGTCTACGAGATTGGCCGGGTGTTCCGCAACGAGGGCATCGACCAGGACCACAATCCCGAGTTCACCCTGCTGGAAAGCTACGAGGCTTACGCCGACTACAACCACGTTATGGAGATGGTCGAGCATATGATCTCCCGCCTGGCCGTCGAGGCCACGGGGTCAATGCAGGTTGCCGTGGGCGACCAGGTGATCGACTTTACCCCGCCGTGGCGCCGCGCCTCTCTGCGAGAGGAACTGCAACGGCGCGGCGGCATTGACCTCGACGCCTGCGATGACGCCGAGTTGCAGCAACGCGCCCGCGCCCTCGGCGTGGACACCGGGATACGCGAGAGCCGCGGCCGCATCATCGACAAGCTGCTTTCGGACTTGGTGGAGCCCCACCTGGTTCAGCCCACGTTTCTGCTGGACTACCCCGAGGAGATGTCGCCGCTGGCCAAGGCCAAGCCCGATGCCCCCGGCTACGTGGAGCGGTTCGAGGCCTTTGCCTGCGGCATGGAGATCGCCAACTCCTACACCGAGCTGAACGACCCGCAGGTGCAGCGGGAGCGGTTCGAGGGACAGGAGGAAATCCGCCAGCTCTACCAGGATGAGGAGGTGGACCGTCTCGACGAGGATTTCCTCACGGCCATGGAGTACGGTATGCCCCCCACCGGCGGCTTGGGCATCGGAATAGACCGGCTGGTGATGCTGCTCTCAGGCCAGCGCACCATCCGCGACGTGGTGCTGTTCCCGCAGATGCGGAGACTGGACGTCTAGACCTGCGTTCCGTTCCGTCCCCCCTCGCTGCGCAGGGCGAGCACCCGCGCTACCAAGTCATGAATCTGGGGACGGCCTGTAATCCACTCTTCCGATTCCATATACAGGTGATAGAAATCGCGGTGGTATTTTTCTGCGGCTGTGAATCTCTCCGCGATTTCCGGGTCGCCATGCTCCTCCGCCAACCGCTCGGCGGCCCGTTTCATCGCTGGGTGGCTGGTGTGGGGCCATCCCCGTTCGATAGAAACTGCGATTACCGCATGAGCAGAGGCTCCCCATAGCTTTTCCGATGCCTGTAGCTGATCGCCTTCGGCGAAGTGCCGGTCGGCCTTTTCCAGGAACTCCAGCGCAGTTTGGGCATGTTCGTGGGGTTGCATCCTGTTACTTGGCCTGTCCATTTCGCCCGCCGTCGCGCAAGGTCAGCACCCATTTCACAAAGTTGTGAACTTTGGGACGGTCCAGAGTCCATTCTTCGTCTTCCATAAACAGGTAGCTGGAGTCATGGAGGTACTTTTCCGTGATTGCGAATCCAACGGCAATCCGTTGGTTGTCCTGCTCATCCGCCAGTCTTCCGGCGGCCTGGCGCAGCTCCGTCTGGTTGGCGTGGGGCCAGTTTCGTTCTGATGCCACGGCCATTACTGCGTGGGCTGCGGCCTCCCATAACTTTGCCGACGCCTGAGCCTGGTCATTATCGGCGTAGTGCCGGTCGGCCTTCTCCAGGAAATCCAGCGCCGCTTGCGCGTGTCCGTCTTGTGTCAGCATTTCGTGTCCAGTCCAAGTTCTGCTTTGCCATATAATATAATACCTTAGCAACGCTACGGTACCGCTGGAGCCGACTAGACCAAACTCAAGGCCGGAACGAATGATAGCCATTGAACAGATACGGCGCGAACCCGACGCCATACGCCGGGCGATCAAATCCCGCGGCGAGGCCGATCCGATAGACGAGATACTGGAACTGGACGCGGCCTGGCGCCGTGACAAGACCGAGGCGGACGAGATTCGCAACCGCCGCAACCAGGTGAACCGCGAGATAGGCCATGCCCGCTCCGCCGGGCAGGCCCCGGCCCCCGAGGTCATCGAGGAGATGCGCGCGCTGGGACGCCGGGTGGACGAGCTTGAGGCCAGCGCCCAGCAGGCAGAAGACCAGGTGCGGGAGATGCTGCTCAACATCCCCAATCTGCCACTCGACGATGTACCCGTCGGCGCCGATTCCGACGCCAACCGCGTCTACCGCGAAGAGGGCACAGCCACCGACCTGGGCTTCGAGGGACTGCCGCATTGGGAGCTGGCCGAACGGCTGGGCATCATCGACTTCCAGCGGGGCGCCAAGCTGTCGGGCAGCCGGTTCTACACCACCATCGGCGCAGGCGCCAGGCTGGAGCGCGCCCTGATCGCCTGGATGCTGGACCTGCACACCGGCGAGCACGGCTACACCGAGTTGTCATTGCCGGCGGTGGTGCGGCGCGACGTCATGGAGGGTTCGGGCAACCTGCCCAAGTTCGCCGACAACCTTTACCACGACGATGAGGACGACCTGTGGCTGATACCCACTGCCGAGGTTCCCATCACCAACCTGTACCGCGACGAGATAATCCCGCCGGGACAGTTGCCGCTGCAATACGTGGCCCAAACGCCGTGTTTCCGGCGGGAACGCGCCGCCGCGGGCCGCGACACCCGCGGCATCAAGCGCGTGCACCAGTTCAACAAGGTGGAGATGTACCAGTTCGTCGAGCCGGAGTCGTCGGCGGAGGCGCTGGAGCGGCTGCTGGGCCACGCCGAGGAAATCTGCCGCCGTCTGGGTTTCTCCTGGCGGGTGCTGGAGCTCTGCACCGGCGACATGGGGTTCGCCGCCGCCAAGACCTACGACATCGAGGTCTGGGCCGCTGGCTGCCAGGAGTGGCTGGAGGTCAGCTCCTGCTCCAACTGCACCGACTTCCAGGCCCGCCGCGCCAACATCCGCTACCGGCCGGAACAGGGCGCGCGTCCCCAGTGGCCGCACACCCTGAACGGCTCGGGGCTCGCGCTGCCCCGCGTGATGATCGCCATTATGGAGAACAACCAGCAGCCCGACAGCTCCATCGTCATACCGGAGGTGCTGCGCCCCTATACCGGATTCGACCGCATCGAGGCGCCCTAGTCCGCCTGCCAAACGGAGGTTCAGCCAATGACGACAAAGGAATACGTCAAGACGGCGCAAAAGTCCCGCGCTTTGCTGTTCGACGCCTACGTGGAGTTCCTCGACGGCGACGACCACCTGAAAGCCTGCGAAAAGCTGTGGCAGTCCGCCGCCCACGCCATCGCCGCCGTCGCCCAGCAGCGCGGCTGGGAGTGCGGCGATGACCCGGAATCGCTGAACGACACTATAAATCGCCTCGCCGGTGAGCAGAACGATCCATATCTGATTTCGGCGTTCTCCGCTGCCAAAATGTTCCGTGACAATATTGACTATGATTTCATGGAGGACTTTCAGGTAAAGAGCGCCCGCCCTCGCGCCCGGAAATTCATCGAGAACATTTTGTCGATGCAGGAATCGGCAGCGTACGGCAGCGCCGAGGGTTGAACCATGCGGTCAGAGGAGCACGTTCAAACGGCGCGGGGCCTCTTGGTCACATCTGACCAGCACTTCGCCAACGGCGACTGGTTGCAGGGATCCGAAACGCTGTGGGGCGCAGCGGCCCACGCAATTTTGGCGCTGTCCCGGCTGAGGCGATGGGGGATTGGGAGTCACCCCCGCTTATGTGAAAACGCAAACCGCCTTTCCGTGGAACTGGGCGAATCGCACCTATCAACGGATTTCGAATCTGCAGAAAGATTTCATGCCAACTTTTATCACGGGTTCATGACAGATTCGGACATCGGCGTAGAACGTCCTCTAGTGCATCATTTCGTCAACCGCGTGCTGTCGTTGCCGGAACTGAACAGTCCCACGCCATGACCCGCAACGATAGCGACTGAAAGATACAATCCCGCCCGTAAAGGAGGCCCCCGATGGCAGGAATATGGCCCGGTGAAACCCAATGCGTGGCAATGCTGGGGTTCGACGTCGACGGTGTCTCATCCTGGCTGAACCGCGATCCCAATTTCAAGAATCACCCCAGCCTCATGTCCATGGCGGAGTACGGCCCCAGCGTGGCCACGCCCCGCATCCTGAACCTGCTGGACGCTCACGAGATACCCGCGAGCTTCTACATTCCCGGCTACGTGGCCGAGACTCACCCGCGGCTGGTGCGGGAAATCGCCGCCCGCGGCCACGAGGTCGCCCACCACGGCTACATGCACGAGCCGCCGTCCACACTGACCCGCGAGCAGGAGGACGACGTGCTGCGCCGGGGCATCGACATTCTCGGCGACATGACCGGCGAGCGGCCCGTGGGCTACCGGTCGCCCAGCTGGGAACTGAGCGAGCACTCGCTGGACCTCCTGGCCTCCCACGGTTTCGTCTACGACAGCAGCCTGATGGGCGACGACGCCCCCTATGTCGAGACCGCGCCGCAGTCGGGGCAGAAGCTGGTGGAGATTCCCATTCACTGGCTGCTGGACGACGCCCCCAACTTTGTCTACGCGCCGGTGGCCAACCGCCTCGGCCCCATGCGCAACCCCGACGAGGTCTACGGCACTTGGGCGGCGGAGTTCGAGGGCCTCTACCGCTACGGCCGCGCTTTCGTGCTGACCATGCACCCCCAGTACATCGGCCGCCCCGGCCGCCTGCTGATGCTGGAAAAGCTCATCGAGTTCATCAAGAGCCACCGCAACGTCGAATTCATGCGCGCCATCGACGCCGCCCGTCTCTTCGCGCCGGAAGGGTGACGGGGCGAGGCTTACTGCGTATTTCAGGATAATTGGGAATAACTCTGCCTGTTATTTCATCAAATGAAATAAGGGTAGAGTCGGCGGGTTGTTATTGCACATTTGCTATGGATATGCAATAGCCAGCCCGCTTATTTCATTCTCTGCAATAAGAGCACTCCCGATAAATTTTATTGCATTTTAACCTGAAATATGAAATAATACGCCTGCTAATTTTCATCTCGTGAAATAAGGGCGCCGTAGCGTGAAACGGGACAAAACCGGGGAATACGAAATTACCAACGTTGGCGGCGAACTGATCCGGGCCTTCCTGCCGAATCCACTGCCACCTGATCCACCCCTCAACCTGGCCGGGTTGCAGGAACCTTTGGCTAGAGCTCACCTGGCCTTGGGACGGCTGGACGGCCTGTCCCGTCTCTTGCCCGACGCTTACCCTTTCCTGTATTCCTATATCCGCAAAGAGGCCGTGCTATCTTCTCAAATCGAGGGAACCCAGTCTTCCATCGCCGACTTGATGCGGTTCGAGGCGGAGGATATGCCGGGTGTTCCGGCTGAAAACGACGTAGTCGAGGTCTCCAACTACGTCAGAGCTATGGACCATGGCTTGAAACGGCTCCGTGAGGACAACTTTCCACTTTCCAACCGCCTTTTACGGGAGATTCACGCCGAACTCCTCTCCCGGGGGCGAGGCAACGACAAGCGACCCGGCGAGTTCCGTCAGTCGCAGGTGTGGATTGGCGGCAGCCGCCCGGGAAACGCTCACTTTGTCCCGCCACCGCCTCATGCCGTTCAGGACTGTATGGGAGACCTTGAGCGATTCCTGCACTTTACCGGCGATGATACGCCGCCGTTAATCCGTGCGGGAATCTGCCACGTCCAGTTTGAGACCATCCACCCGTTTCTGGACGGCAATGGCCGTGTCGGGCGGCTGCTCATTACCTTTATGCTGCTCCAATCCGGAGTGCTGAGCGAACCGCTGCTCTATCTCAGCCTCTTTTTCAAGCAGCACCGCCAGACTTACTATGAACTGTTGGATGGCGTGCGGCAGACCGGCGATTGGGAAGCGTGGCTTGATTTCTTTCTCCAGGGAGTGGCCGAAACCGCGGAGGGCGCCGAGTCAACCGCCCAGAGACTACTCCAGGTGTTCAACGGCAACGAGGTACGCATACAGCAGGAAATCCGCGCCCCGGCCTCTGCCCTGCGGGTCCATCAGGCCCTAAAGGAATACCCCGTGGCCTCTATACAGTCCGTCATGGAGCGCACCGGCTTGTCGTTCAACGCCGCGTCGTCCGGCCTGAGAATTTTGGAGGGACTGGACATCGCTCAAGAAATAACCGGGCAGCGTCGCAACCGCCTGTTTGGATACTTGCAATACATGAATATTCTTTACGAGGGCACTGAACCGCTCTAGCTTGCGCCTTGCCAACGCCGCGCTGCGCCATTAGCATGGCGGCAACTTGCCGGAGGGTGTGCTATGGTCAAGGTTCACGATATGGGCGGACGGCCCAACGACGACCCCATCGACCAGGGCGAGCACGTGCTGATGGACTGGGAGCGCCGCATCGACTCCATCCGCGGGGTGCTCGGCGACAAGGGCTACCTCGGCGTCGACGAGCTGCGCCGCGCCATCGAGGCCCTGACTCCTGAGCGTTACGAGGCGCTGGGCTACTACGAGCGCTGGACCGAGGCGGTCGAGGCCCTGCTGATCGAGAAAGGCGTGCTCACCGCCTCTGAGTTGGACGCGATTATGGCCCGGCAGGAAAATTAGTCCCCTCTCCCTCTACAAAAATCCCCTCCCCTCAGGGGGAGGGTCAGGGTGGGGGTGAGAGTGGAGGCGTTCACATGACCACGACAGCACAAGTATCATTCAACAACGGCGATATGGTGACGGTCCGCACCGGCAACCCTCCAACCCACTACCGCACGCCGGTCTACGTGCAGGGAAAGACCGGGACGGTGGTGGCCCTCTGCGGCATTTTCCCCGACCCGGAATCCCTGGCCCACGGCGGCGACGGGATGCCCTACAAGCCGCTGTACCGCGTCGAGTTCCCCCAAACGGATCTCTGGGAGGGCTACAACGGGCCCGCCACCGACCGGCTGCAAGTGGACATCTACGAGCAATGGCTGGAAAGCGCACCTTGACTCTCATCCCGTCATTCCCGCGAAATCGGGAATCCATAAGTGCTTGACCTGAAAAAGTCATAATTTGTAAGAGAACCCTGGATTCCCGATTTCGCGGGAATGACGGGGCCGACAGGAGGCCAGGACATGAGCACCAATCACGGCAACGAGATAGACCACGGCGACCACACTCACCCCGGCATGGACACCGAGGAACTCGGCTACCACGCCCGCCGAGTCCGCGCCATGGAGACGCTGCTGGCCGAGAAGGGCATCCTGACCATCCAGGAGGTGCAGCGCAACCTCGACCTCGTCGAATCGCTCTCACCCGCCGACGGCGCCCGCGTGGTGGCCCGGGCCTGGGCCAACCCCGATTACAAGGCCCTGCTGCTGGCCGACCCGGAGGCGGCGCTGGCCGAGATGGGCTACACGCTGCCCGACCCGACGCCCAAGCTGGGCGTCGTGGAGAACACCGGCGACGTGCATCACCTGGTCGTCTGCACCCTCTGCTCCTGCTACCCGCGCGCGCTGCTGGGCCGCCCGCCCGACTGGTACAAGAGCTTCGCCTACCGCTCGCGGGCAGTCATCGACCCTCGCGGCGTATTGCAGGAGTTTGGCACCGAGGTCGGCGAGGATACCGAGGTGGTGGTGCTGGACAGCACTGCCGATCTGCGCTACCTGGTGCTGCCGGAACGGCCCGCAGGCGCCGAGGGCCTGAGCGAGGACGAGTTGGCCGCGCTGGTAACTCGTGACTCCATGATCGGCGTCTCTCGCGCCCTGGCCCCGGAGCTCGTAGCCGCCGACTAGCCGGGAGACGGGAACGACAATTGGGGCAGACTTGATGCCTGCCCCAATTGCTTGTCCGCATATTTTCAGGTCCGCTCAAGGCGATTAGCCGCTGGTAACCAGGGCGAAAATTGCGGTCGCCAGCGTGGCTATGACACCGGCGCCAATGCCGAACAGCATGAATATCACCTTGTCCAGCCGGGAGTTGGTTTCGTCAAGGAGCCGATTCATATCGTCCAAGCGCTGCTTTGTTCCAGCCAGCCTGGCCTCTAATCGCCCCAAGAGTTCCTCGGTGGTCATCATAGTCATGTCGCCGTCCCTCTTTTCTGTCCGTCTCCTGTCCGGATAATTGACAGTGCTATCCAGCGTCTTGGCTGATTACATGCCGCATTATATCGGGCGTTCCCCGTCTATTCCAGCAGCCCGTCCAGCAGCGCCTCCACCTGGGGAATGGCCGCGTCGTCTCCCATGCCCAGCCTCAGCGGCGTGATGGACACGTAGTTACTCCTGAGCGCGACAATGTCCGAATCCTCCGCCTGGGTCTGGTTGCCGGGGCGGTTGCGGGCTATGCGGTACAGTTTGGCATCGCCGTCGCTGCTCTCCAGCCTAACCGACTCGCGGTAGGAGAGGCCGCCCAGTTTCGTCGCCCGGATTCCTTTGACCAGGTCCGGCGCCACGCTGGGCACGTTCAGGTTCAGGAACAGCGGCTCGCCCTCCCGCTCCGACAGGCGCCGCGCCAGCCCCTCCAGCAACCGCCCGGCCACCTCGTAGCGCGGCGACGTCACCGACCCCACCGATACCGCGATGGTGTTGCGGCCGCGGTTGAACCCCTGCACCGCGCCGCCTACCGTGCCGGAAACCATCACGTCCCAGCCGGTGTTGGAGCCGGAATTGATGCCCGACACCACCAGGTCAACCCCGGTAGTCAGCGTCTCCAGCGCCAGTATGCAGCAGTCGCCGGGAGTGCCCTCGGCAGAGTACGCGGTCACCGTATGCACCCCGTCACTCTCATCTTGGAACTCATTATCCGGCGTCCACGGCGTCACTTTGACCGGGGAGTGCAGCGTCAGCGACGCGCCTACGCCGCTCTGCTCCCTGGCCGGGGCCACGACCACCACCTCGCCGACACGCCGCAGCGCGCGCACTGCCGCCCACAGGCCCGCCGATCTTATGCCATCGTCATTGATTACCAGTATTTTCATCGGTCATCCAAGTCCCAGCTTCAGAACTTCATGCTTGTGGGCCAACAACCCGGCGTATACCAGGATGATTATGACCCCGACGGCTACGGAAAGCCATTGGTCGAACAGGCGCACCTCAATTTCGGGAAACCTGAGAAGATACTCGCCTTCCTCCGTTGGCTGTTCCAGTACATGTGCGTCCCGTTCCCGGTCCAGGTCCAGGGAATATGCCATGAGGAAAATTATGACGGCAGAGACGAGCATGGCGAACATATCCAGGAATAATTTTATCCAGCCTTCCAATTCAATGGCCGGAATGGTAAACATCGTCAGGAAAATCGTAATTCCTGCAAACACCAGAAGCGCGAAAATCTCGCCCAAAACCGGGGTCTGCTGTTGGGAGCGAACCAGCATATCCAGGTCGGCCTCCACCTGGATAAGAGTATCGCGGTCGGATTGGCTCTCGGGAGTGGCCTTGTTGATATAACCCCGCGCTTTTTGATAATAATATCTCAATATGGGCTGTTTATTAGTCCTGTCAATTTCCAGTATGCAGTCTCTCACGTCTCCATATTCGTCTCTATGAATAACGTCCCGCTTGGCCAGATGGTCTAACTTCCTCAAAATGGTGAACGTGCGATTCTGTTCATCGTTGGTGCGGGTTATCAACCGCGCCACGCGAAAAGCCAACAGCAGGGTGAATACCGTAGCCGTCATGCCTATGGCTGCAAAGTATCCGTCCCCCGTCCAGCCCCACTTGGGGATGTTCAGCCACTCTTCTATTATGACTTCTCTAAAATACACCAGTGTCCCACATCCCCCCAAGGCCAGAATTAGAGACTCGAAACTCCACCGGACCTCAGCCTCGAAATTGATGAGCAGGTTGGCAACAACTATCGCCATCACGCCGAGAATCAGGTAATCCACGTCTTCTGCAAAACCAGCCAGGCCGAACCAGAAAAGAAACACCAAGGAAAGAATCGGAGTGGCGAACCCTAAAGCGTTATAGCTCTTGTTGTTTTCGTCCATATTCGCATTTCGCCACAAAATGCCTGCGGTTCCATTGATAATCATGCCGTACAGGAAAGCTTGTCCTATCAGTTCCATATCCAGGGATTCGCCGCTTCCAAACCCTACAACCACCCCTATTACGGCGGCGCCGAGGCTGCTAATCATGAACGAGACAAGAACAAAAAACATTTGAGGCGACCGGTTAAGCCTTTCTATACTGCCGGATATGTCGGACAACTGGGCACCCAAGTTTCTTGCCCAGTCAATTCCGGAGTTCTTCAAAATCCCCAGGGTCATCGCGCCCAGAGCCAGGCCAATTCCGATAACTAGTCGGCGTAATTCGACATCGCCAAGCTCTCCCAATTCACCCTTTTGGCTGGCAATGACAAACGCAAATCCAATGAATCCCAGGCCTACAAGCAGCATGTAAGACAGCGTGGTCTTCCCGTTTTTATTCTTGTCCTGGCCTTCATCCTCCCGGAGTATCAGCATCATGATTGTAAGTATGAGGTTAAAATACACCCAAGATTGAAACAAAATTGTGGATACGGTGATGTCGATATATCGGAGAGACCAAGCGAACAGGGCGTACTCGCAATTCCCCAGAATACAGACCAAAATACGCCAGTCTATAAAATCCCCTGGAATTTTCCAATTGACCAGTGGAATCCGCAGTTCTTGGCGATAAATCCGCAATTCCTCGCGGCCAAGTAGGTGTTTGAGACGCCGGTTGACCAGAGGAAGATGCCAGTCCACCGCAGCCGTTTTCGAGTTGGACAACTGGAACTTGAACCTGCGCCAGTTATATGTATCGAGCCAAAGGGGCAGGTAAAAGACAATCAGAATCGCTGCACAACTGACGGCCACTCCCGCCCGCCAAGCGGTAAGAAAGAGAAAGGGGATTTCCCCGCCTCCGATGTAGCCGATTATCGGAGGAATCAGACCATAGGAAACTACCGAGATGAGTATGAATCCCAACGCGAGGCGGTTCGGATCTCCGCTACTGCCAGCTTGTGCGGGAGATGTCGGTTGAACGGACAAAGCGATTAACCTTCCCTCACGGCCTGAACTCCCGCTCCTGGCGCCGGCCTTTGCGCCGACATTCAGACTGGTGGTTTCGGTTCATTACCACTAACGCCAACGGAGCGAAGGCGCTGCCCGGATTCTCTGCCGGGCGCCTCCGCTCCGTCGCTGAAAGGTGCGTTCCTAGTGGTGGGCGAGACCCACGGCGTGGTAGAGCGCGTGCTTCAGCTCCACCGCGGCCATGTTGCGCCGGTAGTCCGCCGAGGCGTAAACGTCCCCCAGCAGGTCATTGCCCAAATCGCCGCCCACGCTGGCTGTAGCCTCCGCGATGGAGTCCAGCGTGAGCTCGCTCCCGGCCAGCGCCGCCTCCACCGACGGCGACCGCGTGGGCTTGGGCGTCAGCCCGCCGACGGCGACGCGGGCCGCCGTGCAGCGCGGGGCGTGGTCATGTCCATGTCCGTGGTCATGGTCGTGCCCATGGTCATGCCCGTGGCCATGGCCGTCGCCCTCCAGCGTCACCACCGCCGCCGCGCCGACGACGGCGAACGACGTGGCCGGGTGGGCCATTTTGGCGTACTCGGCCACCTGGTTTGCCGCCAGCACCGGCACGCTGACGCCGGTCAGCACCTCGTCGGCGCCCACTGCGGTCTCGAACGGCCCGACAAAGAAATCGTCCGCGGCAACCGTGCGAGTGCCCGACGGCCCTTGCAGATCAAAGCTGGCGCCCAGGGCGGTTAGCACCGTGGGATAGTCCGAGGCCGGGTCGGCGTGGGTTACGTTGCCGCCGATGGTGCCCCGGTTGCGTACGGCCGGGTCGCCGATGCCGCCCGCCGCCTCGGCCAGTATGCCGCAGTTGGCCTGAACGTCGGCGGAGGACGCCACCTCCTGGTGCGTGGTCAGCGCGCCGATGCGGATGTTGCCGCCCTCGACGCTGATTCCCCGCAGGCCAGCAATGCCGCCAATGTCCACCACCCGCGAGGGGCGGGCCAGCCGCAGCTTCATCAACGGAATCAGGCTGTGGCCGCCTGCGATGAGCTTGGCGTCCGGGTCTCCTTGCAGGATACCGATGGCCTCGGCCACCGATCCCGCCTTGCTGTATTCAAACTGGGCTGGATACATCACTCAACTCCTGTATCCAAATCTCCCTCCCCCTCAAGGGGGAGGGGATTTTCTGGGAAGGGGCAACTCTGCTACGCCTTGGCGTCCTGGATGGCCTGCCACACCCGTTCCGGGGTCAGCGGCATCTCCAGCCGGGTAACGCCCAGTGGGCGCAATGCGTCGATGACTGCGTTGTAAATCGTCACCGTCGAGGCGATGGTGCCGGTCTCGCCGATGCCCTTGACGCCCAGCGGGTTGTGGGGCGACGGCGTTTCCGACGACAGCGTCTCGATGTCGGGAACCATGTGCGCCTTGGGCAGCGCGTAGTCCTGCATGGTGCCAGTGAGCAGTTGCCCGTCGTCGCCGTAGACCGCGCCCTCCCAGAGGGCCTGCCCCGCTCCCTGCACTACGCCGCCATGTACCTGGCCCTCGACGATCATCGGGTTTATCTGCGGGCCGCAGTCGTCCACCGCCACGTAGCGCCGCAGCACGACGTGGCCGTTATCAGTGTCCACGTCGACCACTGCGACGTGAGCGCCGAATGGGTAGACGAAATTGGGCGGGTCGTAGAATGCCGATGCCTCCAGCCCCGGCTCCATGCCCTCCGGCATGTTCCAAGCCACGTTGGCCATCAGCGCGATCTCCTGGATCGACTTGGACTGGTCGGGAGCGCCGCGGACGAAAAACTGCCCGTCGGCGTACTCGATATCCGCCTCAGCCGCCTCCAGCAGGTGCGCCGCCAGGGCCCGGGCCTTCTCCTTTATCTTGTTCAGGCCCAGCACCAGAGCGCCAGCGCCCACCGCCGTGGTGCGGCTGCCGTAGGTGCCCCAGCCCATAGGCGTGTTGTCGGTGTCGCCGTGGACGATTTCCACGTCCTCCACCGGAACGCCCAGCGTGTCCGACACCACCTGGGCAAAGGTGGTCTCCTCGCCCTGGCCGTGGGGCGACACGCCGACGTAGGCGTTGACCTTGCCCGACGGGTGGAAGCGCACCACCGCGCTCTCCCACAGGCCGCCGCCGAAACCGACGGCTCCGGCAACCTGGGACGGGCCGAGGCCGCAGATTTCGCAGTAGGTTGAAACGCCGATGCCGGTGTAGCCCCCGTGCTCGCGGGAGTGGGCCTGCTCCTCGCGCAGGCCGGAATACCCTACGTGCTCCAGGGCCATGTCCAGCGCGCCCACGTAGTCCCCGCTGTCATAGGTCAGGCCCGCACACACGTCGTGGCCGTTGTCGAACTTGGGAATCAGGTTGATGCGCCGCACCTCGGCCGGGTCCTTGCCCACCTCGGCGGCCACCATGTCCACCAGCCGCTCCAGCAGGAAGGTGGCCTCGGGACGGCCCGCGCCGCGATAGGCGTCGACCGGCGTGGTGTTGGTGAACACGCCGTAGATGTCGGCCCGCGTGGCCTCCAGCGCGTAGGGGCCGCTGTACATCAGCCCGTGCAGGATGGTCGGCACGCCGGGCGCGGCGGTGGACAGGTAGGCGCCCATGCCCGCGTGAACCACCGAGCGGACGCCAGTGATCTTGCCGTCGCTGTTGGCCGCCATCTCCACCTGCTCGATATGGTCGCGCCCGTGGATGGTGGCCTGGAAATTCTCTGACCGCGTTTCCGTCCACTTGACCGGCCGGTTCAGTTGCATGGCGCAGAACGCGGTGATCATCTCGTCGGCGTAGACCGGAATCTTGCTGCCGAACCCGCCGCCCACCTCGGTGGCGATCACCCGTATCTTGTGCTCCGGCACGCCGGTAATCAGCGAACCGAGGAACCGGGCGATGTGCGGGTTCTGGCTGGTGCTCCAGATGGTCAGCTCGCCCATGGAACCCAGCCAGTTGGCCAGCGCCGAGCGCGGCTCCATGGCGTTGGGCACCAGGCGCTGCTGCACGATGGTGTCTCTGACCACCACGTCCGCCGCCTCGAAAGCCGCGTCCGGGTCGCCGCCGACGGCCACCCAGTGGAACGCCTGGTTGTTCGGGGCGTCCTCGTGCAGTTGCGGCGCGCCCTCCTCCATCGCCGCCACCGGGCTCACCACGGCGAGCAGCGGGTCGTAGCTGACGTTGATCAGTTCCAGCGCGTCCTCGGCCTGGTAGCGCGTCTCCGCCACCACCACGGCCACGGCGTCACCCTGGTAGCGCACCACGTCCTTGGCGATGGCCGGGTGGGCCACCGGCTTAACGTCGGATTCCGGCGGAATCCACGCGCAGGGTATGGGGTTCAGCGCGCCCTCGGTGTCCGCGCCGGTGTAGACCGCGATAACGCCCGACGCTGCCGCTGCCGCCGAGGTGTCTATGCCCGTGATGCGGGCGTGGGCGTGGGGGCTGCGCAGGATGGCGGCGTGCACCATCCCGGGCAGGGTTACGTCATCAGTGTACGATGCGCCGCCAGTGATGAGACGCGGGTCCTCGCGCCGTCGTATGCCTGAACCAAATATCCTCGTAGTCATCGTCTAGCCTCCCTTGGCCTCGGCGGCCGCCAGGACCGCCTGGACGATGTTATGGTAGCCGGTGCAGCGGCAGATGTTGCCCTCCAGCCCGTCGCGCACTTCCTGCGACGTGGGGTTGGGGTTGCGCTCCAGCAGCTCGACCGCCGTCATAATCATGCCAGCGGTGCAGAATCCGCACTGCAAGCCGTGCTTGTTCCAGAAAGCCTCCTGCACCGCGTGCAGCTCGCCGTCCGCCGCCAGCCCCTCGATGGTGGTGATATCGGCCCCGTCGGCCTGTACCGCCAGGGTGGTGCAGGACTTGGTGGTGACGCCGTTCATCCGCACCACGCAGGAGCCGCACTGGCTGGTGTCGCAGCCGATCTTTGTGCCGGTCAGCCCCAGGTTTTCCCGGAGGAAATGCACCAGGAGCAGGCGGGGCTCAACGTCCCCGTCCCGGGACTGCCCGTTGACAGTCATCTGAATTCGCAAAGCAGTACCCCCTATGGTGTAGGGTTCTGTAGGTTCGGACGCCTGTGCCGAACGTGCCCGCAGTATAATGACGGCCCTATAACACGTCAACGCAACGGGATTGCGCGACCGTCTCACCTGCGGACGGCAGCGTGGTACACTATCGCCAATAACAGCAGCGCTACTGAAACCCTTGACCCAGCCCGAAAATCCCATGCCGATGCGCCCCTACCGATTGGTGTTCTCCACGCCGGACAGGGACGGCAACGAGGTGCGCCTCATTGAATCCCAGTGGCAAGGGCACATTGTCCGTAGACACACGGATGTTGAGCCTTACCTTGAGGAAATCAAGGACGTCATTCAGGACCCGAGGATTGTCGACATAGACAAAGACGGAACATACACTTATTCACGACAGGGCGCCGTAAACGTTCGGGAACGTCAATATTTGGTAGTAGTCGTGGCATATTCCGATGAAGTTACCGGCAGGCGGCTTGGCAGTGTGCGAACCGCATTTTTGACCGGGCGTCGGCCCAAAGGACAAGAGGTCTTATGAACCTGAACGAAATCGCCACCGAAGAAGAATTGAATGAGCGTTTTTTCAAAGCCAACCCAGACTGGAAAATTCGGCTTCGAAAGGAATCCAGATACATTCACTACGACTACGAATCGAACATCATGTATCTGGGATTCGGTAGGCCGGGATTCACCATCCTGCACTGGCTGGACACCGATGATGAGGGGTTCCATTGGGTGGTCGAGGACGATAGCCTCCACATCGTTGGCGTGGAGATATTTCATTTCCGCCGGGACTACGCGCCGCGCTACCCCAAGCTGCAAGCGGCCTACAATGCCATGAGCCGCGATTGGGGCAAGGGCGACTGGAAAATCAACATTCCGGCTCAGGCAAACTACGTAGAGGCCACTACCGCCTCCGCTTTCGCCGACGCGCTCTTGGAGTGCGCCCGCGACCCGGTTCCTGTCCCCTACTCCGAAATTCAATCACGTTAAGGTGAGGCCCATGTTTCCCAAATCCGTGTTTCCTGACACCGCCGAGGTTAACGCCGACGGCCACCTGGTCATCGGCGGCTGCACTGCCGAGGCTCTGGCCGAGGAGTACGGCACCCCGGTCTACGTGCTGGACGAGGCCACCATCCGCGCCCGTTGCCGCTCGTTCGTGAGCGAGTTCCGTCAGCGCGCCCCCGGCGCAAAGGTCGCCTACGCCTGCAAGGCGTTCATCAACCCGGCGCTGGCCCGCGTCCTTGCCGAGGAGGGTCTCGGGTTCGACGTGGTTTCCGGCGGCGAGCTGGCCACCATCGCCAGCACCGGCGCATCCCTCGAGGACGTGTACTTTCACGGCAACAACAAGACCCCCCAAGAACTTGAGGAGGCCATCGGCCAGTCCATCGGCTGGGTGGTGGTCGACAGTTTCCACGAGCTTGAGCTGCTGGACCACTTGGCCGACGAGGCTGGCAAGACGCAGGACATCCTGCTGCGGGTGTCGCCCGGCATCGACCCGCACACCCACGTCTACACCACCACCGGCATCCTCGACTCCAAGTTCGGTTTCTCCATCCAGACCGGCCACGCCGCCCAGGCGATGCGACAGGCCCTGGCCGCGAAGAACCTGAACCTGCGCGGCCTGCACTTCCACCTCGGCTCCCCGGTGTTCGAGCTGGAACCCTACGGCGTCGCCACCGAGCTGGTGCTGCGTTTCGCCGCGGAGTTCCGGGAGGAGGGGTTACAGTTGCAACATTTCAGTCCCGGCGGCGGGTTCGCCGTGGCCTACACCCGCGACCAGCAGCCGCCGTCGGTGGCCGAGTACGCCGAGACCATCTGCTCCGCCATGACCGCCACCTGCGAGGAACTCAGCATGGAGCTGCCCACCCTCGTCGTCGAGCCGGGCCGCTCCATCATCGGCCCCTCGGGCGTCGCCATCTACCGCGTCGGCGCAATCAAGAACATCCCCGGAGTCCGCAAGTACGTCAGCGTCGACGGCGGCATGGGCGACAACATCCGCCCTGCCCTGTACCAGGCGGAGTATGAGGTGGTCGTCGCCAACAAGGCTGGCCGCGACCCGTCCGAGACGGTCACCATCGCTGGCAAGTACTGCGAGTCCGGCGACCTCCTCGCCTCCGACGTGATGCTCCCGGAAATCGAGTCCGGGGACCTGCTGGCCATCCCCGTGTCCGGCGCTTACTGCCCGTCCATGGCCAGCAACTACAACCTCAACCCGCGCCCGCCCATGGTTCTCGCCGCCGACGGCAGCAGCCGCCTAATCCGCCGCCGCGAAAGCTACCAGGACTTGATGTATTGTGATGTCGTCTGACGAGAACCCCCTCTCCCTCCGGGAGAGGGTTGGGGTGAGGGCGTACCCGTGCCCTCCGCGTTAAAATAACCCCATGACCTGGAAAACCCTCGGCCAGGACCACCTAATCGCCCGCCTACAGCCCGCGCTGGCGCAGGGGCGGGAGTCTCACGCCTACCTGCTCACCGGCCCGCCCCACGTGGGCAAACTGACCCTGGCGCTGGAGATCGCCCAGGCCGTCAACTGTCTGCGCGGCCCCGGCGTGCCGTGTGGCGAATGCGCACAGTGCCAGCGAGTCGCTGACCGCCTGCACGCCGACGTGCGGATCGTTGACCTCGAATTCACCCGCACGGTGAGCGGGCGGGAGAACGCCACAGCCATCTCCATCGACGCCATCCGGGAACTGGAACGCAGCGTCAACCTTAGCCCGGTGGAGGGTTCCCGGTCGGTCATCATCATCAACGGCGCAAGCACGATGACGGTCGACGCGGCCAACGCGCTGCTGAAAACCCTGGAGGAGCCGCCTCCCGGCGTCCTGTTCCTGCTGCTGACCGACGAGGAGGAGTCGCTCCTCTCCACCATCCGCTCCCGGTGCCAGACGCTCCAGCTCCTCCCCATGTCGCGGCAGCGGATGATGGATCATCTTACCGACAATCACGGTGTCGCGGGCGAGGACACCGACCGGCTCTACCGTCTCTCGCGGGGCTGTCTCGGCTGGGCTCTGATGGCGCTGGCAGACCCGCAACTGCTGGACCAGCGGCATGCCGACCTGGAGCGGCTCAGGGAGACAGTGAGCGCGGGCCTGGACGCCAAGTTCGCCTACGCCAGCGAGGTGGCCTCGCTGTTCGGCTCCAACCGGCCCGCGGCCCGCGAGCTGCTGTCGCTGTGGCTGCGCTGGTGGCGGGACCTGCTGCTGGTCAAGGAGGGCGCCGATGGGTTCCTGCACAACTCCGACCAGTCCGACGCCCTCCGCGCCCACGCCGGGCAGCTGACCACGGCGCAGATCGCCGCATTCATCCGCCGGTTGCTGGAAACCCTGGCCGCCCTCGACGCCAACGCCAGCCCGCGCCTCGCCCTCGAAACGCTGATGCTACACGTGGAGTGAACACGCAGCGTCCTTGAAAATGGTTCCCAAGACCAACCGTTCATCCTGAGCTTGTCGAAGGATGGACGGGCGGGCGGTGCGGACAGACTGCCGAAAGCAAGCGAAACCTCTTCATCCTTCGACAAGCTCAGGATGAACGGGTTTCGCCAGGTATTTCGGAAACACCCTCTTACTCGGGCTCCCAGAACTGGTCGGGGATGGGGTACCAAAAGACGTTGCCCTGGAGTATGTCGGGGCCAAGTTCGCGGTCGTTCCTCACGCTGACGATGGCAGGGTGGGCCGGGAATCCTGTGAACCGCGTCAGGTACTCAGCGTTGCGCAAGGCGCGGTCGGCGTCCCGGTGGTCGGCCGTGTAGGACGCTTCCACCGCAATGTAGCAGGTGGTAGCGTCCGCCTGGGTCGCCTCAATTATCACGTCGGCGTTGATAAAACTTTTGAGGCTGTCCCTGGAGATTCCGTCGCGAATGGCTTGTTGGCCCATCTGCGACAATTCACCCCGGGATAGACTCCTTACGAAAGTCATACCCATCTCCCAGGCAATGACCGGAGCGAATTCGGCGGCATTGAGACGGGCGAACCACCCTCGGAGCTGCCCTATGTCATGAGCGATTCTGTCCATGCTCCTGGCGAGTCGCTCATTTACGTCCTTTTGCGCCCTGTTGAATTCCTTCAGCTCCCTAGTGGTAGCCGACAACTCCTCGATGGAGGCCGTAATGCGGGCGTTGAAGTCCCTCTGCTCCTCGACGAAGGCGTCGAACCTGGCCGGGAGTTGCAGCAGATCATCACCCTGTATCTGGGCGCGGACTGCATCCCTCCACCCAGGGTTTTCCGAGAGGGCGCGCAGGAAATCCTCCTGGCTGTTGATGGTGGCCATGGTTGGACTTGCTCACTCCAGATTCCAGGGTATGTAGGGTTTCCATACCTCTAGGATGGTGCGGTTCTGCAGGATCAGGTACGGGTTGGGATCGGGGGCGCGCGGCACCGTCCGCAGTTTCATCCTGGCCTCGGCCGGGGTGTGGCCCGCCTTGCGCAGGTTGCAGCGGTTGCAGGCGGTTACCACGTTCTCCCACGTGTGGGCGCCGTTCTGGCGGCGGGGGATTACGTGGTCGAGGGTCAAGTCCTGCGCCTTCTTGCCGCAGTACTGGCAGGTGAACCTGTCGCGCAGGAACACCTCTTTCTTGGACAGCTTGCGGGGCAGAAACGGCCGCTTGACCAGGTAGACCAGGCGGATGATGGCGGGCGCTTCGATTTCGCCGGCAACGGTGTGCAGGCTGCCCTCGTGCTGCTCCAGCAGTTCGGCCTTGCCCTTGTCCACCATGACGATGGCGCGGCGGACGGAGCAGACGTTGACCGGCACGTAGTTCAGGTTCAGCACCAGCACCGGGGCCCGAATCAGCACACGCGGGTCGGGCCGTTCCTCTTTGCCGTTGAGGGATGCGGCCGCGCCATGCACCGGGGTCATCTGAGCTTTCTCAACCACTGTGGCCAATAAAGGAGCCTCCCGGTCTGACTGAAGGCAACGGTGCTGTTCTGGAACGCCTGATTGTACGAGTGTTTCCCTGTTTACCCCTCAAGAACCTGAGTTAGCCGTATACATTATAACGCAACGGGCAGGACGCGCATTGTTCCGTTAATTCGCCTCAGTAGTCAGCGATTCCGATGGGCGAACGGTCTACCCAGCCGATGGGCCAGTGAGCAAAGGACGACTCGCCCATAGCGTCGGCAATGAGTGTCACGGGAATCTGTTGCAGCGCTATCAGGACCACGGAAAGCAGCACGCAGCCATAGATCAGCCCTGCCGCGGCGCCCCCCGAACGGTTGAGCAAGGCCCCCTTGGGTGTTGCGTGTACCGCCGTCGTCGCAGCCGTCATTGCAAGGCTCGCCAGACCGGATACCATGACCCCAACCACCAGCAGCACTGAAAGAGCGAGCAGGAACACGACGGCCGTGCGCGCATGCTCGCCGCCCAGGAATTCCGGCAGGCTGGGAGCAACCGCCGACGACACCTCGCCTGCGAGAACTACGCCACCCAGCAGGAAAAGAAAGGGGAGCATCAACTTGAGGAACCCGCTCAGCAGGCCAAACGCCAGGCATCCCAGGCAGGCCACCAGCATTGCAATGTCCACCCAGTTCATTGATCCAGTCTAACACGCCCGCTCCGGCAACCACTCGATGTCTTACTATGTTAGTAATTGCGCGCCGCCATCCGCCTAGACTCCAGCCAAGTCCGTGCGGATGCCAGCAGGAACAGATACACGCCCCCGAACAGGAATCCGGCGATGACGTCGCTGGGCCAGTGCACTCCCAGATACACGCGGGAGAATCCTACGGCCAGGATGAGCAGCAACAGCGCAGCCTGCGCCGTCCACGTCGCAACGGGGCGGGCGTCCAGGGTTTTCGACCTGCCCACGAGCCAGACCAGTGCCCCGAGAAAAGACGCGGCGAATACGGCATGGCCGCTGGGAAAGGCAAACCCGCTCTCCATTACCAGCCACAGTTCCGCGTCGGGCCTTGGCCGGGCCACCAGCTCCTTGACCCCGAGATTCAGCGCCGGGGCACAGGCCGCGGCCGCGAGGAACGCGGCGTCGGCCCATCGCCTCATCGCCAGCACAGTTGCAACCGCCGCGATGGGAACCCATGGGATTGCAAGCCACCAGCCGATGCCGCCCTGGCCAAGCGTGGAGACTGCTACCACAACACCGTCGAGCCAGCCCGTCCGCAGTTGGCGCAGTTCCTGTAAGGCCCACTCGTCGCCGGGGAAAGTGTGATAAAGCCGAGCCAGTACGGTGATTGCGACGAACAGCAGACAGCCGGTCAGCACGGGCGCCTGCCGTGAAAGAGCGGGCGGAAACGTCGGCTTTGAAAGGCGTTTAGCCATTCACCAAGCATAAACCGGGGAATGCCAGCCAGTCAGCGCATGCGGCCCCGGTGTTATAATCGCCGGGCTATGATTCGCACCATCGCCGTGGACGGGCCAGCCGCGTCGGGCAAATCCGTCGTGGGCCGCCGCTTGGCCGAATCCCTGAGCTACTGGTTCCTGGACACGGGGATCATGTACCGGGCCGTGACCTGGCTGGCACTGGAGCAGGGGGTCTCTCCCGACGACTCTGCGGGCCTTGGCGAGCTGGCCGCGGCTGTCCAACTGCGCCCGGTATCCATGCAGGGAGAGGCGGTCGAGGTAGCGGGCGCTCGCGTCGGGCCGGAGCTGCGGGAAAGCCGCGTAGACAATAACGTGTCCAACGTGTCGCGTCACCCGGCCGTTCGTGAGGCGCTGGTGGAACAGCAACGGAATTACGCCGATTCGGTGACCGGGGCGGGAAACGGCTCCATCCCCGGCGGCAACGGCATTGTGATGATCGGACGCGACATCGGCACCGTGGTACTGCCCGACGCGGGACTCAAGGTCTACCTGACCGCATCCGCCAGGGAGCGGGCCGCCCGGCGCTGCCGCGAGATGCAGGGGCGGGGGCAGGCCGCGGACATCGAGAAAGTGCTTGGGGAAATCGAGGCGCGAGACGCCATAGATTCCTCCCGCGACGCCTCGCCCTTGCGGCCCGCCACCGACGCCTGGCAACTGGACACCACCTGCCTGGAGATCGACGAGGTGGTGCGGGCCATACTGCTGCGAGTGAACGGCGGGCGATGAACGGAGAGAAGGCAACCCTGATGTACAGCCTTGGCCGTCCCCTGGCCAGGTTCTGCTTTGGTACCTTCGGACGGCTGGAGGTCATTGGCGAGGAGAACGTGCCGCCCCGCGGGCCGGTCATCCTGGCGTGCAATCACCTCGCGTTCACCGACCCGCCGCTGCTGGTCGCGGCCATTCCGCGCCCGCTGCACTTTCTGGGCAAGCGGGAGCTATTCGGCAACCCTGTGGGCCGGTTCCTGATGCACGGGTTCCACGTTTTCCCCTACGACCGCTCCACCGCCAGCACGGAGACTATGCGTACTTTGCTGGGACTGCTGGAACAGGACCGCGCCGTGGCCCTGTTCCCCGAGGGAACCAGGAGCAAGAGCCACTCGCTGCAAGAGGCCCAGTTGGGTATCGTCTACCTGGCCCTCAAGTCGCAGGCGCCCATCCTGCCGGTTGGGGTGACGGGCACGCAGAACATGAGAGGATGGCGCATGCCGTTCCCGCTGTGCCGGCTCACCGCCAGCATCGGCCCTCCGTTCACCCTGCCCATGCTAGAAGGCCGGCCGCCCCGCCCGGTCATGCAGGGCATGCTGCGGATGATCATGGAGCGGGTGGCAATGCAACTGCCGCCGGAGTTTCGCGGGGTATACGACCCAACCTTGAGCCCGGCTACGGAGACCTGAAAGTATCGAGGCCAACAATGCAAGAGGCATCCAAGTTCGGCATCTACCTGAATGACGCGGAAAAGAAAGTCGTGCGGATCAACTCCCCCTACTGGTTCCCCGAGGAACCGGATTGGGTGTTCGTCACGCCAGAGGTAAACGCCACCCTGCTAAGCATCCGGGACCTGGCGCGGGAGCAAGCCCTCAGCGCCGACGCAGACGCCATCACCTGGGGCACCATCCCCATGCGGGAAGAGTAGGAAACTGTCTCAAAAGCCCCTCTCACTTGAAGGGAAGGGTTAGGGTCGGGGCGAAAAGGCAGCGCAGCGTCACCTCCGGGTGCATCCCCAAGAGGGTGTGTGACAAGTTCCCTCTCCGTCCGGAAGAGGGTTAGGGTGAGGGCGTCCCCTCCGTGTCAATGATGCGTGCCGTCTTGACCTGCCTCGTGCGTGGGTTTATGGCATTCGTTCCACACCCTACTAGCCGTAAGCAACCGGCGAGGGTTCGCCGTCCGGACGAGAGACAGCAAATAGAAACCCGCCCGCTACCGAGGTTCGGGATTGCGGGCGGGTTTCGTTCAGTCCAAGTCTAAATTGGAGATTTAGAGAGTGTTAAATTAAGTTCGGTTCACTGTCAAAGGGCGGATTTCAGGAGCATCCGTCGTTCCTGAGCAACCAGAGGTACGCCCCCACCCTAACCCTCCCCCGGAGGGAGAGGGAACTTATTAAACACCCTCTTAGGCACTAGCCCTTGAACGCGGGCATTACCTCGTCGGCGAAGATGCTGAGCTGGTCCTTGAAAACCTCCAGGGGCATGCCCATGACCGAGCCGATGTTGACCCGCTCCACGCCGGGGTAGTTCTCCTCGGCCTTCTTGAGCGCCTCGACCGCAACCTCCGGGGTGCCGCAGATCCAGCCGCCGCCCTCGACGGCCTCCTCCAGCGTGGGCAGCTTGACGCCGCCGCTGCGCCTGCCAGCGGCCACGGCGTCGATCTGGTCCTGGCTCAGCGCCATCAGGCCAAGAGGGGCGGCGAACTTCATCGCCTCCTCGTAGTAGGGCTTGGCCTTCTCGATGGCCTTTTCCTTGGATTCGGCCAGGAACATACGGAATCCGAGGGCTGCGTTTTCGCCCAACTGGGTCTCGTTGCCCAAGTCGAGCTGGGCCTGCTGGAACATGCGCATGCGCTCGCCCAAGGTCGGCTCGGGGGTGTTGGCCAGCAACGGCTTGATGCCGGTCCTGGCCATGAATTCCACGCCGCGCGGGTTCCCGCTGACCAGCGGCTGCCATATCTCAACGGGCCGGTTCAGCGGCCGCGGCACCAGGGTCAGTTTCTCCAGCTCATAACCCCGGTACGGTACGCGGGCCGGAATCTGAAAGTGCTTTCCCTCGTGGGAGAATGAGTCCTCGTTGAACGCCTTGATCATCACCTCGACCTGCTCCTCGAACAGCTCACGGTTGGCGTCCGAGTTGCGCATGGGAGCGCCGAAAGTCTCGACCTCGCGGGTGTGGTAGCCGCGTCCCACGCCGAATATGATGCGTCCCTTGGTCAGGATGTCGGCCATGGCAAAGTCCTCGGCCAGGCGCAGGGGGTGCCACATGGGGGTGATGTTGAATCCACAGCCGTACTTGAGCCGCTCGGTCTGGGTGGCCAGGTACAGGCCCAGCATCAGCAGGTTGGGGATGCCCTCGTACCCTTCCGGCTGGAAGTGGTGCTCGGCCATCCAGAACTCGTCGTAGCCGCTGGCCTCCAGGTGCTGGGATATCTGCAAGGCCCAGTCGTAGGTCTCGGCCAGTTTCTCGTTGGGATACCACCGGTCGTTGGCCGGCGTCCCGTCAAACCCCAGGTTGTCGTCAACCACGTGCCCGGCATAGGAGGCGGAAAAATTCTTGAACATAGCTTCTCTCTTGCTTGATCAGAAAAATGTGAAAACGTTGGAGTGCAAATGTGTAAGCTCGGTCAGTCAGGTCATTAGAGCGATTTGAACAGACAAGCCAGCCATTCCGGCAAGTCCGGCAATGCCTAACCCAAGAATGGAATACCACAGCCGGTCAACACGCCGGTTTGTTTCCCGATGCCTCTGCTCGCTGCGCGCCTCGAACGCATCGGCCCGTTGGTCCTGACGGTCAAACCGCTGGTCTTGCCGGTCGAACCGCTGGTCTTGCCGGTCCAGCCGTTCCTTGATCTCGATTTGACCTCGTTCCAGGCTGCCCAAGGTACGATATACCTCTACAACGTTAACAACCGGCGTCTGAGGAGCTTGAGGGTTCTCTGCCGCTTCGGTCGTCATGGCTGTCCCTGCTACCGTTTATTGTTCTCTGAATACCAACTATTTTCGCCTACCACGAATAAGTTGGCAACGGCCGGATGTCAGGAAAAATTCGTGGCTACTCCCGCACCTGCGATGGCGCCGGGTTGTATAGCTCCAGGCCGATGGTGGCCGGGAATACGCGGGCCAGTTCCTCCACGGTCCACTTGCCGTCTTTCTGGATGGTCTTGACCGGCTCGGGCTGGTTCAGCAGGTTGACCAGGCCCTCGGTAACGTGGAAGACCTGCCCGTTGACGTGCTGGGCCTCGTCGGAGGCCAGCCAGGTGACCATGGGCGCAATGTCGTCGGCCTGGCCGCGCAGGGTGATGCTGGCGCCGGTGCTGATGCCGCGGGCGGCGCGCAGCTCGCGGGCCTCGTCGGGGATGCTGGTGGTCATGCGGGTAGCGGCGCTGGGCGAGATGGCGTTGCAGGTCACGCCGTAACGGCCCATGTCGCGGGCGACCACGCGGGTGAACCCGGCGATGCCGTCCTTGGCGGCGCCGTAGTTGGCCTGGCCGGAGTTGCCGTACAGCCCGGAGGTGGAGCTGAAAGTGATGATGCGCCCGGAACGCTGCTGCCGGAAGACCACGGAGGCGTTCTTGACCACCGAGAAGGTGCCCTTCATGTGAACGGCGATAACGTCATCCCACTCCTGCTCGGTCATGTTGAAAACCATGCGGTCGCGCAGGATGCCAGCGACGGTGACCACGATGTCCAGCTTGCCGAAACTGTCGAGGGCGGTCTGCACGATCTTTTCGCCGCCGTCCATGCTGGCGACGTTCTCGGTGCAGGACACCGCCTCGCCGCCGCTCTCACGGATTTCGGCCACGACCGAATCGGCCACGGAAACGTCCTCGCCGGACCCGTCCACGTTCACGCCCAGGTCGCAGACCACGACCTTAGCGCCCTCCTCGGCCATCAGGCGGGCAACGCCGCGCCCGATGCCGCGTCCCGCCCCGGTTACGATCGCCACCTTGTCTTGCAGCAGGTTTGCCATTGCTTTGCCTCTTTTTTCGATTCAGCGGGGGTATCCCGCATTGATTTCCGGTTGCGGGGAATCACCCCCATCCTAACCCTCCCCGTGAGGGAGAGGGGACTTTCAGGCGACGCGCTCCCAGAGCAGCACCACGGTCAGGTCTGCCCGGGACCCCTTGATGGGCAGGGTGCTAAGCTGCAATCTGCCGTCCTCTCCGAAATCGTACCGGCGAATCTGCCTGTCGCCCACCCAGTTGGGGAAGAAGCTCCCCTCGACGTCATGCACCATTAGACCCTCGGCCTCGTCGACGGAGTAGCTGCCATAGTAGGCGACATAGCCCTCAAAGGCCGCCCGCACCTCATCGTCGCTGCCTTTCAGCAGGTTGCCGGTGGCGAATACAGGGCGTTCCCGCGCCATGATCTGTCCGGCGAAACGGCCGTTGCCGTCATACATCAACTGCCCGCCCGGATTCTCGCCGTAGGGCCGCGTGATGCGGCCGTCGGTCCAGCGCCCCTCGCACGCGAGGAGCCGCCACGTTCCGGCAAATCGGTCTGCTACTGTCATGCAGACATCTCTAGCGCCATGACGCCTGCGAGCTGTAGACCTATCAATACACCGCCAAGGGTACAAAATATCCCGAACATCACCAATGCCAGGATACCTGGCGGATCCCAATAGCCGTCATCTACCCTTCGCAACAATCCTCCGAATCCGGCTTTGCCCGCTTCTCGAATCCTGCGAAAGGTTGTTTTTCCCGGTATTACCATTTCTGGAGTCCCAAGGATATTGCTTTGCAATCCAGCCAACCCTACTCCCGTGGCGGGGTGGGCGGGGCCGGGTTGGTGATGCCCCTGGTCAGCACGTCCCGGGCCAGCGGAGCGAGGGTTTCCAGGTCCCAGTGTCCCGACGGCTCGTATATCGACCGCTCCGGGCGGGGTTGCGACATCAGGGAAACCGTGTCGCCGTAAACCAGGAACGTCTGCCCGTTTACGTTGTAGGCGTAGTCGCTGGCCAGATAGCAGATGAACGGCGCGATATGCGTCGGGTCCAGCTCGGTCAGCGTGTCCTCGCCGGGAATGGCGGCCACGCCGCTGCGCGCCCGGATCTCGGCGGCGCTGTCCGGTATGTCGCCGATCATCCGGGTGTTGGCGCGGGGGGCGATGGCGTTGACCGTTACTCCATAGCGGCCCATATCCTTGGCCACAACCTTGGCAAAACCGGCGATGCCCGACTTGGCCGCGCCGTAATTGGCCTGACCGGAGTTTCCGATGAGGCCCGACTCGGAGCTGAACGTGATGACCCGGCCCGACCGTTGCTGGCGGAACAGGATGCAGGCGTGCTTGACCACGGTGAACGTGCCCTTGAGGTGAACGGCGATCACGTCGTCCCATTCCTGCTCGGTCATGTTGAATATCATGCGGTCGCGGAGTATGCCCGCGCAGGTCACGACGATATCCAGCTTGCCGAAATTGTCCACGGCGGTCTGGATAATCCTCTCGCCGCCCTCCATGGACGTCACCGACTCCATGCAGGGAACGGCCTCGCCGCCGGCGGCCCTGATCTCCTCGCACACCTGCGCGGCCACCGAATGGTCCTGGCCGGTGCCGTCCACGTTGACGCCGGGGTCAACCACGACCACCTTTGCGCCCTCAGCCGCCATCTCCATGGCGACGCCCCGGCCGATGCCACGGCCCGAGCCGGTAACGATTGCCACCTTGTCCACCAGTGAATCTACCACTGTCCTACCCCTGGGAAATGTAAATTTGAACCTTGGTGAGATTTAAGCGCTCTACCTTTCACCCCCACCCTAACCCTCCCCCTGAGGGGGAGGGAACAGTTGAGTGCGTGAGACGGTCTACGCGAGCCTAACTCTTGGGGAGGGAGACCGTCGCCCGGCCGGGGGTGGTGCGCTGGCCCTGTTCGTTCTCCAGCCAGATTTCGCAATCGACCAGGTAGTCGCCGTCATCCTCATACTTGCCGGTGACCAGGCCGCGCGCCGATATGGGCCTGCCGGGTATGTCCATGCCCCGGTACTGGCAGGACAGGCGGCGCAGGTTGCCTTGCGGCCCCATCCAGTCGGTGACCAAGCTGCCCAGGAAGGCGTTTTTCAGCGCCCCGTGAATGATGATGTCCTCCAGCCCGGTGCCCTGAGCGAAATCCTTATCGTAGTGGATCTGGTAGTAGTCCCCGGATGCCCCGGCATACTTGACCAGTTGCTGGCTGTCCGGATGCCGAACCACGGGGCCGATTTCCGTTCCTTCGTCAATGTCGTCCCATACTATCTGCGCGGTCATCGTGAAACCTCCGGCAAAACCCCTTCTCCCCCATCAATTCCCTCTCCCTTGAGGGTGAGGGTGACAGGGTCAGGGTGGGAATTCAGTAGCGAATGGACGTGTTCGTCTGTGTGGCCACCACCTGCCCGAACTGGTTGGTGTAGGTGATGACGATGGTTTGAATCAGCATCAGGCCAATGCTGCCGGTGCGTTCGTTGATGTCGTCGATACGCGATACGGCGGTGATGGTATCGCCGGGCCGCACGGGTTCGAAGTACTCCCAGTCGCTGCCGCCGTCCAGCACCCGCTCGAACGGAACGTCGAACGGCAGGTCGGGACGCGCCGACACCGCCGACCGCAGGAACGTGGGCGGGGCGATCAGTCCCCCGAACCGGGACGCGCGGGCCGCAACCTCGTCGACGTACAGGGGATTGCCGTCGCCGATGGCCTCGGCAAACTTGATAATCGCGCCCTTTTCCACCTCGAGGCTCCGGGGTTCGCTCTCCTGCCCGATGGCTTGCCGGCGCATCTCCTCTGTCAAAAACGACGCTGCGGTGGACACGGAATACCCCCTGAAATCCTTGCTTTTGCCGAGAATTCCGCGTACCCGATACTTACAACCGGATACCGCGGAAACCAGTTAACAAACTGTATAACAACCTGCGAGTCTATCGACGGGATTAAAGGGTGTCAAGGATTATATCTGCCCCAGGGCAGTCACATTGCTGCCCGATTATCGTCATTAAAAGGCGTTCCGCCAACCAGATTTCAGCACACCATATCAGCGATTCGAAAATACTCCGGCATAGCGCGCCGATTTCGGGTTGACGGCGAACACCGGCGCCCACCGCCTGGCGCGACCCGCGCCCTTCCGCCGCTGCCGAGGATGCGTTCCTGCCGCCAAGCCGTGCGGCCAGGGCCTTTTCAAAGTTTTCTCCGGACGCAATGAATCCTGATAGTAGTTACGCAGTTGGACAAAAATTCCCTCCCCCTTGAGGGGGAGGGTACTCCCAAAGGCGTGTTGGCATTGGACGCGACTTATCTGCTTGGCCCCGCCGCGTAGGGGCGCACTCCCGAGCGCGTAGAGGGACGTGCGCCCCTGTCTGCGCAGGAGAGAATTGTGCCGGAACCGGGGGCCAGGGCGCACGGCTGTGCGCCCCTACAAGGGAATACCAACACACACTGAGAATACCGGAGGGAGAGGGAACTTTTTGAATACCCTCTCATAAATAACTTTGGAAAGGTCTGGGCCGCGGCGGCCTATTGTCCCAAGCCGCGCTGCATGCCGCGCAGGTAGCTGGCCTGGCCACCGTGCTGGTTGACCTCCCAGAGCAGCATGCGGAACATAGTCGCCAGGGGCATCTCGTTGCCCTGGCGGTTGGTCATCATGGTGCTGGCCAGAGAATCGTCGTCGTGCTCGCCGAGGAAGCCCAGGATGTTGTCGCGGGCGACGGTGGCGTAACCGACCAGCAGGTCCTTGTCCGGGCATTTCCAGGCGGAAAGGTCCTCCACGGAATAGCCGAATCCCACGTTCATGGCCTCGGGCTCGAATCCCAGCCGCTCGGCCCACTCCCTTTCGTAGAGCTGCTCCCCCCTCCGGGCCAGCGTCTGCGTCCACATGTCCAG
The DNA here is from genome assembly GCA_963664375.1 of Dehalococcoidia bacterium. Taxonomy (GTDB): domain Bacteria; phylum Chloroflexota; class Dehalococcoidia; order Lucifugimonadales; family UBA3495; genus VXOI01. The sequence continues at coordinate 297,801 of OY761449.1, read as the reverse complement.
GGCGCGGCCGTAGTGCCACAGGATGAATCCTATGGAATGGCACTGGTCGTTGGGCCGGTACTCGATCTCCTCTTGCGACAGGCCGTCGATGTAGCGCTCCAGCCATTCCCAGTTAGTCTCGAACGACTCCCTGATGAACTCCTGCAATGCCATGTCACTCACCTCATTTGTCAAACTTGTCTAGCGGCATTCTATATCAGAGAGAGGAGAAAAATTGCGCCGGGGACTTTTCACGGGCTTTCCCGCGGGCGATTGTCTGAATCAGGATTTCCAGGATTAAAGGATTAGCAGGATTGGAGCCGCTGCCACGAAAAGCGCCCCATCCTGAACATCCTTTAATCCTGATTCAGACAAAAGAAGGGGCGGTAGCCGGGTAGTTCACCCCCACCCTAACCCTCCCCCTGAGGGGGAGGGGACTTGTTGGAGACGCCCTCACCCTAACCCTCTCCCGGAGGGAGAGGGAACCGTCAGGGGCGCAGACGGCCCAATCCTGTTCATCCTTTAATCCTGTAAATCCTGATTCAGAAAAAAGGCCCTGAGACAGAAATGGAGAATGTTGCCTTGGCCTATAAGCGCGATTCCTTATGCTAAAATCTAGGCGGAATTTCCATCGGGGAGGAGCGCGTTGGAATTCGGATTCTATCTGCCCAACAGCGGCGAGGGAGCGCAGCCGGACGCGCTGGCAAGCATCGCCGGGCTGGGCGACCGGCTGGGATTCAACTGCATGGTCGCGCCGGACCACATCCTGATGCCCCGGCAGGTGGATTCGGTCTACCCGTACAGCCTGACCGGCAACATCCTGGCGGGCGGGAACTCCGGGGCGGGCGAGTGGCCGGAGCAGATTACGACCCTGGCCTTCCTGGCTGGCGTGACCGAGCGCATCAGGCTGGTGACCAGCGTGATGATCGTCCCCTACCGCAATCCGCTGCTATGCGCCAAGATGCTGGCTACCCTGGACATGCTGTCCAAGGGCCGCCTCGTCGTGGGCGCGGGCGTCGGCTGGATGGAGGAGGAGTTCGAGCTGCTGGACGCGCCCCCGTTCGCCGAGCGGGGAGCGGCCACCGACGAGTACCTGCGGGCGTTCATCGAGCTGTGGACTGCCGAGAATCCAACCTTCGACGGCAAGTACGTGCAGTTTTCCGACATCATTTTCCTGCCCAGGCCGGTGCAGCAGCCCCACCCGCCCATCTGGATCGGCGGGCAGAGCCGCGCCGCCCTGCGCCGCGCCGCACGGCTGGGCAACGCCTGGCATCCCGTGGGGGCGATACCCGCCGCGCCGCTGGAGCCGGAGGAACTGGCCGATAACGTGGCCTACATGCACCGCCACGCCGAACGCGCCGGGCGGGACCCGTCGGAGATTCAGGTGACCATGAAAGCGCCGCTGTACGACGCCTCCAGCGACAGCGCAGGGAACCGGCGGCGGTTCACCGGATCGACGGACGCCGTGCTGCAAGACATTCACGCCTACGCCGAGGTTGGCGTCTCGCAGCTCATTTTCGATTTCCGCAGTCCGCAACACTCTGAAACCGAGGAACGGATGCAGCGGTTTTCGGAGGACGTGATGGCAGCCGCGGCATAGAGAATTTTCGGCCAGCGCCTACGACACCAGGGCTTTTTAATTCTCCCTCTCCCTTAAGGGAGAGGGTTGGGGTGAGGGTGAAATCGCTGGCATCGACAACTTTGCATATCACAGGGAGAGGACGAGGAAAGTACGGAGTAGGGTAAAATTCCCCTCCCTTGCATATTTCCCCGGAAAGGGACATGGAGGAGCGAGACCTTGGAAACGTTGGATGACCGCTTTAATCGAGGCCAGGAGATGCGCGCGCTGGCGGCCGGGGGCAACCCCAGCCACTACGCGCTGCCGGGCATCGACCAGCTCGCGCCGGACCTCAAGCGCATCGTGGACGAGTCGCTCTGGGGATCGGTCTGGACGAGGCCGGGGCTGGCCACGGAGTACCGCTGCTTTTGCACCATTGCCGCCCTAACCGCCCTGGGCCAGATGGCCCTGCTGCGCCGCAATATCGAGCGCGCCCTGAACCTCGGCGTTACCCCCGACCAGATTGTCGAGGTGGTCATCCAGATGACGTTCCTCGTCGGTATCCCGTCGGTGGAAAGCGCCATGAAACTGACCAAGGACATATTCGAGGAGCAGGGCATCGAATACGTCCCGTCCCACATTTACAACACCGACCGCACCGTCGAGGAACTGCATCAGAACGGGCTGCGCATCTACGACGAGCAGATGGGCGAGCCGCCCCTCTACCCGGTGGAGGACCCCGAATCGCTGGAGAACGAGGTGCAGAGATTTATCGAGGAATACCACTGGGGCGCCATTCACGACCGCCCGGGCCTTGATCCCAAGAGCCGGGCGCTGTGCAGCCTCTCCGCCATGACGGTGCAGGGCCAGTACGACCGGCAGATCAGGCGGCTGATCGAGGGCGCGCTGCACGTGGGAGCGACGCCACTGGAAATCATGGAGGTCTTCTTCCAGCTTGTCTTCTACGGCAGCTATACCAACTCGCGGACGGCCATGCGCGTGGCCCGCTCGGTGTTTATCGAACAGGGCCTCATGCCTGCCCCCGCCGACTAGGGCGTATTTGCAAAATCCCCTCTCCCTTGAGGGAGAAGGTTAGGGTGAGGGTGAAATCCTGGCGAAAACAACGCCCCTATGCCCAATTTCCCACAGTTGATTGAGTTTGCAAACACGCCCTAATGTTTACTGATACCGGCTCACATACGACAATCCGCTGGCAGGTCAGGCCCTGCTTGCGCCGGAGGGAGAATGAAACTCCGCCTGGACGACGGAACCGAACTGTTCTACACCGTCGACGATTTCACCGACCCGTGGACGGAACCGGACACGGTGCTGATGCACCACGGAATGGCCAAGAACCACGGCATGTGGTTCGGCTGGGTGCCCACCATCGCGCGGCACTACCGCGTCATCCGTTTCGACATGCGGGGGATGGGCCGCTCGGACTGCCCCGAACCCGGCTACTCCTGGTCACTGGACAATTTCACCAACGACCTGGAGCAGGTCGTTGACGGGCTGGGGCTGGAGCGGTTCCACTTGATCGGCGAGACGGTGGGCGGCTCCATATCCATGAACTACTCCACGCGGCGCCAGGACAAGCTGATGTCGCTGACCGTCTGCACGTCGCCCACCAGCTTTGACTCCCACCACCAGGAAAGCGCCGCGCTGATCGAGCGCGAGGGGATCGACGCCTGGGTAGAGGACAGCATCGGGCGTCGGCTGGATCCGGACCTCGTGCCACAGGAGTACATCCGCTGGTACGCCGACCAGATGAAAGCCACCCCGGCCCACGTGGTGCAGGGATTCCAGGCCAACGCCGGGGGCGATCTCGGCCCTGCCCTCAGGAACGTGAAGACGCCGGTGCTGGTGCTGGCGGCGGCCAGTCTGCGCGAGGAGGTGCTGGGGGATTTCCGGGGGGCCGCCGACCTGTTCCCCAACGGCAAGCGGGTGGTGTTCCCCGGCATCACCGGATTCGTGCAGCATATCCTCCCCACGGCCTGCGCCCGAGTCTGGCTCGACTGGGTGCGGTCGCTCTAGACTCGTGTTCCTCCGGGGCCGTCGAGGGCGCAGGTCCCGACGCGGACGGATGGCCGCGGTGCTGCTGGCCGGGATGCTGATGCGCCGCCGACAGCGGCCCTTGGACTACAACCTCATTTTCCTGCGGCTGCTTTCGGGGCGGGATCCGGAAACGGGCGACGCATGGACCTGGCGCGACCCCGGATTCGCCAAGTTTCCTTGGGCCTTCGTGTTCCAGGCCGCGCTGGCCACCGCGGTCATGCTGGCGATACTGACATTCGTGCAGTCGCTATCGTCGGCGGCCATTGCCGCCGGGCTCGCCTCCAGCGTTGTGGGCATATTCATCGCCCCCTCCAACCAGACCGCCCGAATCCGGTCGGTGGTCGGCGGCCACGGGGTGGCCCTGCTGCTGGGCTCGCTCTTTTCGGTTATGCTTTTCCTTGACCCGGTGCATGCATTCCTGCTGGACGCCGATGTCCTGCGCAACCTCAGCTACGCCGCCGCGGTCGGCGGCGCCATGCTGCTGATGGCCATCACCAACTCCGAACACCCTCCGGCGGCCGGCACGGCCCTCGGCATGGCCAGCCGCGAGTTCGACATCCTGATATTCCTCAGCCTCATAGGAGCCGTGGCCCTGCTGGCGGTAATGAAACTGGCAATCCGCCCCTACCTGCGAGATTTGACCTAGCCCGAGCGGATTCGGAGCGCGAAATGAAGAACGCATCGTACCGGGAGCAGGTGGAAATCACTGGCTCCGTATATCAGATAAACATCGAGCGCAGTACTTTCAAGATGAAAACGGACAGCGGCTTGAGGGTGACGGCGCCCTACACCGAGGAGACCAAGCACCGGGTTATGTCTGTCATACAGGACCCGCAAAATTTTCTTATCCAAGTGTCCGGCCTCGGCGAGTTCGCCCATAGCGGCGCTCTGGAGCGCATCGTCAAGGCCGACAGCATCATCGTCGCCCGGTGGGAGCGGGGCGAGGTGGCCCCCAACGCACCCACTATTACTGAGATGTTCGACGCGATAATCGCAGAGACACCGCCAGAAGCATGGGAGGGCGTACCGACCGATTTGAGCCACCGCCACGATTTCTATATCTACGGCGTTGACACTACAGAGGACTGATGCCGCAAGTATTCGTAGATACATCGTTCTGGATTGCCAGAAATTGCCCCGACGACCAATGGCACGAAGCGGCGTTAAGGGCCGAGCGGCGCCTGACAAGTCCGTTGGATCTGCTTACCACACAGGAAGTGCTTTCCGAATTCTTGGCCAGCGTAGCCGGAAATCAGTTCAGGAGGAACTTGGGAATCCGGGTGATTGATGGCATTCAGAGCAACCCTGGTATAGAGGTAGTCCCACAAGACAACGATTCTTTCAGCAAGGGGCTTGAGCTTTACCGTGCCAGAATGGACAAACGATACAGTCTGGTAGATTGCATATCCATGAATACGATGGCGGAACGCCGCCTGACCTTGGTTCTCACCAGCGACCGCCACTTTGAGCAGGAAAACAGCCGGTACGTAGCGCTTATGCGCCGGTAACATCCAATCGCCCCAAGGAGCAATCACCATGCCAGAAGCCCTTGCCCGCACCTACGCCCGGTTCGTGGCCGGACTGGACTATTCCCAGTTGCCGGACGGAGTGGCCGACAAGCTGAAAGCCTCGCTGCTGCACGCAACTTTCGTCTCCCTGATCGGCGCGCAGACGGCCCACGGCAAGGCGGCCATCGAGCTGGTCAAAGAGGAGGAGGCCAACCCCAGCGGCGCGACGGTGCTGGCCGCCACGTCTCCACAAGGCCGGGTGCGGGCCACCCGCAGCGGCGCGGCCTTCGCCAACAGCAAGCTGATGCACGCAACCAACCAGACCGACTCCTATCGCATGCTCATCCACCCCGGGCCCTGCATCATCCCGGCGGCGCTGGCCACTGCTGAACTGTCGGGCGTCAGCGGACAGGAACTGCTAACGGCAATGGCCGCAGGCTACGAGGTGGAGGCGCGAATCGCGGGCGATTTCATCCCCAGCACCCAGGCCCGGGGGTTCCGGTGCAGCCCGGTCTACGGCACCTTGGGCGCGGCGGTGGCGACCGCCAAGCTGCTGGGACTGGACGAGGACCAGACGGTCACCGCGCTGGCCCTCGCCTGCACCTTTGCCGGCGGCACCACCGAGGGGCCGCGGGTGAGCGGCCGGGAGATGCTGTACCACGAGCCCAACGCCACGCGCAGCGGCATCATGGCCGCCCTGCTGGCGCGGGAGAACCTGCGCGGCTCGGAGACCTGCCTCGAGGGTGACGCCGGTTTCTACAACGCCTTTGTCGGCAACAACCGGGGCGAGCTGCCCTACACGTTCTCGTCCAATCCTCCCGGCGACGGCGGCCCGGGAAGCACCGACCTCGCCGCAACGGTCGAGGGCCTGGGCGACCGGTGGGAACTGATGCACGTTACTCCCAAGATCTACCCGACGGCGGGGTACAACTGCCCGGTCATCGAGCTCACCACCCGGATGCGGGCCGCCCACGACATCCCATCCGAAAGCATCGAGTCCATTGCAGTCGAGATGAACTGGCTGGAGACCACCTATCCGTCGCCGGCCTTTCCGAACACCGACCGCCGCATGCCCGGCGTGGGCAGCACCCACTATTTCACGGCCTACACCTGGGTTCACGGCAACTACCCGCCGCTGCGCCAGCGCCTCGACCCCGGCATCGACTCGGCGGATTTCGACCGGCAGGTGATGGACTTGCAGGAACGGGTAACGGTGGAAGGCCAGCGAACCTGCGGCTCCTTCGCGCCGCGCATCACCGTGCGCACCCGCTCCGGCGATGAGATCAGCGACGAGTTCACCGGCGACGAACTGAAATGGGATTTCGCCACCACGTCCCGACGTGTCAGCCAGCTATTCCCGGACATGGAATGGCCGACGGACAAGCTGAGCGGTCTGGTGTCGGCCGTTTCCGGCATTGACCACGCTCCGGATGTCTCCGGCCTGATCGGCTGCTGCGTGCCGGGGTAGGGGAGTGGGCGGCGGCTTTATTGCGCCAACGGCTCACATGTACTAACTTTTACGCATTACCACCGAAACAGCTTGTGCCTAGGAAAGGCAAGGGAGGCCAGCTTTGGGAACTGTCGCTTTCACGGCCGAGGTAGATTCCGACACTCTGTCTCAAGCTAACAAAGTGCTGGCGGAACATGGCATCTCGCTGTCCGACGCCCTACGGCAGATGATGAACTACATCGTTACAGAGGGCCGGATGCCCCACCTACAGTGCATCGAACCCAACCGGGAGACGCTGGCAGCCATAGAGGATGCGGAGCGGGGAGACCTCATTACTGTCGGGACCATAGCCGAGCTTATGATTGACCTGAATGAGGACGATTAGACGTACCAGGGCCTTCAAGCGCGATTACAGGCGGGAAAAACGTGGGCAATATCGCCAAACGATCGACGAGGATCTCCGGCGAGCCTTGGAGTTGCTGGTGGATGACGAAATAATGCCTGAGCGATACCAGGACCACTCAATGCGAGGCGACCGGGGCCGGGAGCGGAATTGCCACATCAGGCCGGATCTCGTTCTCGTATACCGCAAGCCGAATCCCGATGACCTGGAGCTAGTCCGTCTGGGGTCGCACAATGAACTGAGAATCTGACATTTTAGATTTTGGAGCATCGCATGGACCTCGGATTGGAAGGCAAGATCGCCATCGTTACAGGCGGCAGCAAGGGCATCGGACGTTCCACGGCGCTGGCCCTTGCTCAGGAGGGGGTGGACGTCGCCATCTGCGCCCGCGGCGTGGAGGACCTGGAGGACGCCGCCGCCGATATCCGCGCCCGCACTGGCCGCCGCGTGGTGGCCGTGCGCGCCGATACCGGCGTGGCGGAGGACATCCGGAACCTGGTCGCCGCCACCGTCGCCGAGTTGGGCGGCGTGGACATACTCATCAACAACGCGGTGAATTCCACCGCCGCGCCGTTCATGGAACTGGCCGACGAGGACTGGTGGAATCACATCAACGTCAAGGTCATGGGCTACGTCCGCTGCGCCCGCGAGGTCATCCCCCACATGCGCCAGCGCGGCGGCGGGCGCATCATCAACATCGGGGGGATGGCGGCGCGGTCGGCCAGCCGACTGACCAACAGCAACGGCGTCACCAACGCCTCGGTCTCCAACATGGCCAAGAACCTGGCCGACCAGGTGGCTGGCGACGGCATCCTCGTCAACTGCATCCACCCCGGCACTACTCGCACGCCGCGGCAGACCATGCTGCTGGAGCGCCGGGCCAGCGACGCAGGCATCACCGTCGAAGAGGCAGAGGCCCGCTCCGTGGCCGACATTCCCATAGGCCGTATGGTGGAGCCGGAGGACATCGCCGATTTAATCCTGTTCCTGGTATCCAACCGCGCCAGCGCCATCACCGGGCAGACCATCGGCGTGGAGGGCGGGCAGGTCAGTGCCATCAACTACTGAACGGGGATTGATGCCGAGAACCTTCACCCCCACCCTAACCCTCCCCCTGAGGGGGAGGGGATTAAGCCGGGGTTGTTCCTCGATATTTCCCTCTCCCTCCGGGGGCAGGTTAGGGTGGGGGCGTTCCTCGATATTCCCCTCTCCCTCCGGGGGAGGGTTAGGGTGGGGGTGTTCCTCAATATTTCCCTCTCCCTACGGGGGAGGGTTAGGGTGGGGGCGTTCCTCGATATTCCCCTCTCCCTACGGGGGAGGGTTAGGGTGGGGGCGTATCTGTTCCCTGACTGCGGTCTTGTTGCTGTTGGCCGTTGTGGTGGCATGCGGCGGCTCGGAGGTCATCGTGCCGCCGACGGAGGAGTTCGGCGGGCCGGAGTTCAATGTTGCAGTCCTGGCCAGCGACCTTGGCGTGGGGAGAGAGCGCCTTGCATTTGGCGTAGGCCGCCGCGACGGCCCCCCTCTTAAAGCAAAAAGCGCCACAGTGCGTACTTACTACTTGCCGCCCAATACGGAAACCAGGGAGCACCGGGAAACCCTGGCGGCCACGTTCGAGGAGTGGCCCTTCTTGACAGGCGTGTTCGTCGTTTACCCCCAGTTCGATGTCGCCGGCTGGTGGGAAATTGTGGCGGAATTCACCACACCAGAGGGGCTGGAGGTGACGGCCACAGGGGCATTGTCAGTAAAGGAGACCAGCGCCACTCCTGCCGTAGGAGACCCGGCGCCAGCCAGCACTACTCCCACTGCGGACCAAGTCTCCGACCTTTTTCAGATTACCACCGCTCAGCCACCCAACCCGGCTCTCTACTCTATCTCAATACACGACGCCCTCGCAGAAAAAAAGCCTTTGGTAGTGGGGTTTTCGACCCCTCGTTATTGCAGTACCGGAACTTGCGGCCCCCAGGTGGAGCAGCTAGCTGAACTGCAACAAGGGTATGGGGACAGGGCTAACGTCATTCATGTCGAGGTGTACAAGGACCCCCATCTTTTCGAGGAAGGGCAACTTCCAGGCATAGACGACGCCGTCGATGCGGTGCTGGAGTGGAATCTCCCCACTGAACCATGGACTTTCGTAGTAGACTCCAATGGAATTATTCGTGCCAAGTTCGAAGCATTTACACCGGCTCAGGCAATTGAGGACGCCCTACTAGAGGTGCTGAATTAGGAACGGGGCGCGCAGGGAAATGGCCACCCTCTCGGGCCTCCTTATCCTGTGCGTTCTCTGCGTCCTGTGCGTGGCCGCGGCTGCCTGCGGGAGCGGCGAGCCGAGTGTAGTTCGCGGCGTGGTGGTGGAGGCCGTCGACCGGAATCTGGCGGAGATAGAGACGCTGCGCATTCGCGACGGGGACGGCCGCCTGTGGACGTTCATCACGGAGGGCGCGCTGGAAAAGAACGGGGCGCACCTGCGCCTGCATCAAGTCCTGGGGCAGACCATCGAGGTCACCTACGACGAACGCGAGGGCCAGCTCATCGCCATCTCGCTACGGGACTGAGGCGGGATACATAGGCGACTATTCCGCCAATCGTTCCGCATCGGCGATGTATTCGGCGGTTTCGCGGATGCGGCGTATCGTATGGGGCGAATCGCAGCGACCATCGTAGAAACAATCACCGTGCAACTGACTGATTCTGCTGTAGTAGCGGCCCACTAGCGATCTGACCCGGTCATCCTCCTCGGACAGATCGTCCAAGCCATCGGACGTCATTGCAGTCGTGCCCGGCTCCTCGCCGGTACGGGCGAGAATCAGCGCGTCCGTCGCTCTCTTTGTGGCGCACCACGCCTTGTCGGCGGCATCGCGGATGTCGAGGGCATCCAACCGTTCAAGGGCGGAACGGTGCATGAATCTCGCGTCGTCGAATATCTCCCGCACTCTGCTGGTAGCTACCATTTCTTTTCCCTTCCGAGTCTTTCAACCATTATAACCCGATCACTTAGAGGGTGTTTAATAAGTTCCCTCTCCCTCCGGGGGAGGGTTAGGGTGGGGGCGTACCCCAAGTTGCTCAGGAACGGCGGATGCGCCTGAAACCCGCTCTTTGACAGTGAACCGAACTTAATTAAACAGACTCTTAGAAACCATCTCAAAGCCTGTTTTCCTTCTCTGTGGCCTCCCATCACCACCTGTTCACCCCCACCCTAACCCTCCCCCTCAAGGGAGAGGGGATAATCGAAAGGCCCTGGTGGACTACCGGAACCGGAACACCCGCCAAGGGAGAGGGGATAATTGAAAGCCCTTGGTGGACTACCGGAACCGGAACACCCGCCAAGGGAGAGGGGGTAATCGAAAGGCCCTGGTGGACTACCGGAACCGGAACACCCGCCAAGGGAGAGGGGATAATCGAAAGGCCCTGCTGGACTACCGGAACCGGAACACCCACACGGCGATGAGCGCGGTTGCGACGGCCCAAGCGCCGAGGGCGGCGAGCTGCGGCCAGGTCTCCCACAGCGGCGCGCTGTTGATGGCGACCTCCCGCAGGGCGTCCAGCATGGGCGTCAGCGGCAGTACCATCACGGCATTGGGCAGCAGCCAGGGCAGCGACGCCGTGGAGAAAAAGGTGCCCGCCAGGAACATCATCGGCAGGGCCACGGCGTTGCCCATCCCCGACGCGGCAGCCGGGCTCCTTGCCCAGGCGGACAGGATGAACCCGATGTTCAGGAACACCACCGTCCCCAGGAGCACGATCAGCAGCACCCAGCCCAGGTTGCCGTGGATGTCGCCGCCGAACACGAACACACCCACGGCCAGGATGATCAGGGCTTGCACTACCGCCAGCAGCAGGTGGGCGATTACCTCGCCCGCGAAAAACTTCCACACGGGAATGGGCGTCGCCAGCAACCGTTTCAGCACGGCCTGGTTGCGGTAGGCGCTGATGCGCACGGCGATGGAGATGATGGAGTTGGTCATTATCCCCAACCCCAACAGGCCCAACAGTACCGTGTCGAAATAGTCCACCTCCGGCGCGTCGATGACCTCGGACGCCACCAGGCGCTGGGGCAGTACCGGCTGGCCCGCCGAGCGGAGTTCGATGACCAAGCTGTGAACCGCCCCTTCGACCAGTTGGTTCCGTTCGGGGTTACGGGTGGCGTAGACCAGCGCCACCGGCTCGATGGAACCCGTGCTGTTTTCCGCCACCGGGTCGTCCAGCCCGCTGGGGATGATTAGCAGGTATCCGAGATCCCCGTCCATCAGCCGCAGCCTTGCGTCATCGATGGCGCTCGGGGCGTCCGCGTCCAGTTCCTCCGGTTCGAGAAAGGCGATGCCGTCCAATCGTTCTTTGAGAATCTCGGCCTTGGGGCCGCCGGAAAAGTCGGCCACCGCCAGCCCCGTCGGGGTGACGCCGCGAAAGTCGAAAAGCCCGAAAACCACCACCAGCAGCAACGGGAAAATCAGTGCCCAGAAAAGGCCCTGCCGGTTCCGCAGCATCATTTTGACGTTGGCCAGGGTGATTGCCAGCAAGTACGGTCTCCACCTTCGGGTAACTGACTCAAGCCAGTGATTCTTTTCTCTGCGTTCTCTCCAAACTACCCTTTCACCCCCACCCTAACCCTCCCCCTCAAGGGAGAGGGGATTTTGCAGATGTATCAATCGCGGGTCAGTTCGATGAAAACGTCCTCAAGAGTTACCGGGGTGATTTCCAGATGCTCCAGCGCCACGCCCGTCCGCGTTACCCGGTCAAGCAGTTCCCGCAGGGCGGCAGGGGACCCGTCGATGCGCAGCAGGTACATGCCGCCGTTACTCCCATCGGCGCTGCCGGGTACGGCTGGACCGGCCTGCCCATTGATGTGCAGGGCCTCCAGTTGTTCCACGTTCAGGAGTTCGCCGGTTTGCAGCTTGACGGCGTAGGATGCATGGACGCGCCCGATAAGTTCGCGCGGCGGGCCGCTGTCCAGCATGCGGCCGTGGTTGATGATGGCAACCCGGTCGCAGTGCTCCTCGGCCTCCTCCATGTAGTGCGTGGTCACGATTACCGTTGCGCCGTCCTCGCGAACCCGGCCCACCAGCTCCCACAGGTCGCGGCGGGATACCGGGTCGAGGCCAGTGGTGGGCTCGTCGAGGATGACCAGTTCGGGATCGTTCACCAGGCTGGCGGCCAAGGCGAACCGTTGCTGCTCCCCTCCGGACAACTGCCGTACCCGGCGGCGGGCCTTGTCCCCGAGGTTGACCCTCTCGAGGAGATCTTGCGGCGAGAGGCGGCGGGGGTAGAAACTGCCCAGCAGGGCGAGTATCTCGCGCAGGGTGAGGTATTCGTAATATGACGACGACTGCAACTGGACGCCCAAACGCGCTTTGACCTCGCGGCTCTGCGTTGCCACGTCCAGGCCCAGCACGCTGACCCTTCCTGAGTCGGCGGACATCAGCCCCTCCACTATCTCCAGCGTGGTGGTCTTGCCAGCCCCGTTAGGCCCCAGCAGCCCGAAAATCTCCCCGCGGTCAACGGAGAACGAAAGACCGTCTACGGCGACAATGTCGCCGTAACGCTTGACCAGGTCTTCCACCACCAAGGCTTGAGACATCTTGCGCCTACACTCGACAGAATTTCCCGGACTGTGACTCGATTGAAAAGCCAACTAAAAAGCTAGCACAAATAATGCCGCCTTGCAGAACAAATTCCGGTAACAACCCCTTCTCCCTCAACAGGGCCTTTTCACAGTAATTGTCTGAATCAGGATTCACAGGATTTTGGGATTTACAGAATGTACGTCCCAATCCTGAATATCCTTGAATCCGGTAAATCCTGATTCAGACAATCATAGGCGCCTGCAATGTCTGGTACTATTTCCCGACGAGACACATTTGGAGGATCGCGTTGCCAGCCAGCGAACGAAAATTCAGCGGTGTGTCGGATGACGCAGTGGCGGCTGCCACCGGCCGGAACTGGGACGAGTGGATTGCGTTTCTGGACGGTCTCGGAGCCGCCGAAATGGACCACAAGGGGATCGTGGCCCTGGCCGCCGGACCCGGCGGGCTTTCAAACGGCTGGTGGCAGCAGTCGGTAACCGTCGGCTACGAGCAGGCTAGGGGGCTGCGGGTCGTCGGCCAGACCTCCGGCGCAGATTTCCAGATTGGCGTCCAGAAAACGTTGCCAGCGCCGCCGGACGCGGCTTGGGCCTTGGTGTCGGACAGGCCCGGGCGGGACGTTTGGCTGGGCAAAACCGCGTCGCTGGAGTTCAGCAAGGGACGGAAATACCGGACGGAAGAGGGGTACGAGGGAGAGATACGTTCGTGCGTTCCCGGCGAGCGAGTGCGCTTGACGTGGAGCCATCCCTCCCTGATCCAACCATCCACGTTGCAGATTTACCTCGCAGCGTCGGGGGATAAGACCTCGGTGCGGTTCCACCAAGAGCGGTTGTCCAGCTTGGAGGAGCGAGAGTTGATGCGCAAGCACTGGCGCGGTGTGCTGGAGGAGTTGGCAGGTCTCTTGTAGCCACTAGACCAAGGCGTTTTAGACAGGATTTGCGCGGTTGAGGATTCCACCCCCACCCTAACCCTCCCCCTGAGGGGGAGGGGATTTGTCGCAAACCCTGTAAATGACATCAACCCTGTTGACAGCCTGCGGCGGATGGGGCATTATGCGTACAGGCGCTCCGGCGCCGCTTTACAGTTGAATAACCCAATGCTGGGAGTGCCCCTCACAGGGCTTGAACGAGGAAGCTGGTCAAAGTCCAGCGCTGTCCCGCAACGGTAGGTCACGGTAGCAGGAGCTGCCGCGACGAGTCCGGTCCACGGCTCCCGGCAATGTTTCGGCCTTCGAGGAAAGGCGCCGGCATGCCGTTTGTTGTTTGCGCTCTGCCCTCCGGGGCAGGGCTTTTTTGTTGTCTGTACAAATCAGCCAGCCATGGCACGGTTTTCAGTGAAATAGAAATCAGTCTCCGGGATGAGGGGGCCGCGGGGGATTCCCCTCATCCCTTTCCGCCCATTGCTGCGGGTGTGCGGGTCATCCGAGGTTCCTCCCCTCAACAGACCCGCCCTCGCAGTCCTAGGCCAGTGTCCCACCTCTCGAACGCAGTTGGGACTTATAGGGTGTTTAATAAGTTCCCTCTCCCTCCGGGGGAGGGTTAGGGTGGGGGCGTACCCCTGGTTGCTCAGGAACGGCGGATGCGCCTGAAACCCGCTCTTTGACAGTGAACCGAACTTATTAAACACTCTCTTGATAAACTATCCCAAAACCAGTGATTGCTTTCCTGGCGGCTTCTCTAGGCTACCTTTTCACCCCCACCCTAACCCTCCCCCTGAGGGGGAGGGGACTTTTGACCGGCAGTGGCTATCCCAACAGGTTCTCTGCACTACCCATTCACCCCCACCCTAACCCTCCCCCGTCAAGAGGGAGGGGACTTTTGACCGGCAGTGGCTATCCCAACAGGTTCTCTACACTACCCATTCACCCTCACCCTAACCCTCCCCTTGAGGGGGAGGGGACTTTTGGGTTTTTGGGATGGGCGTTAATTCATGCTGAGCCTGGAGACGCGGTGGCTGCCATCCAGGTTGAGGCGTCCTGCGTTAGTGCCGTCGAGCTTGAGGGAACCCAGGACGGAGTCCCAGACTTTGCGGGCCCGGTCGCCGTCGTCGGTCCAGAAGTCCAGGGTAATCAGTGCGTAGGCTCCGGGGCCGCGGGCCATGCAGATGCGGGAGTGGGCTGGCCGGTTCTCGGTGGGGTCAATGAAATCCACCTCCAGCCAGGCCGCCTCCATGGTGTCGCGCCGGAGTTCCTGGTAGGGGCCGCGGTTGGTAATGCCGCGGGAATCGTCCGAGAGCGCGGCATCCTCGATCAGGACCGGCAGGGGCAGGCCGCTCCAGTCGATGTTGGGGGCGTAGATCAGGGAGACCTCCAGCCGTATGTCCGCGTCATCCTCCTTTTTCCTGTCGAAAAATCGGATGGAACCGCCCTCGCCGGGTTTGAGGTGCCACTTGCGCGGCACCTCGAATTGCATGGCGCCAGCATCAGCGACGAAGACCTTGTTGCCCGGCGCCGCCGTCCACTGGTGATTCTCGGGCAACTGCTGTTTTTGCTTTTTCCACTTTTTCTTGGCCATGGCTGAACGTTCCTGGAGCGCTGACTCAGTGTTGGGGATATTTTACGGCTATCGGCGTTCGCTGGCGAGGGGCGAATTCGCCTGAATTTCGGTATGACGCAAACCTATCTCCTTAAGAAACTATCTCAAAACTTGTCCTTGCTTCCTCTGCGACCTGTCAACACCACCTTTTCACCCTCACCCTAACCCTCTCCCTCAAGGGAGAGGGGACTTTTAAGATAGTTTCTAAATTGTGCCTCTCTCTTGAGGGGGAGGGAACTACCAAAAGGCCCTGGACGCAAGCCGATTTTCGTTGACAATCGGGTTCGCGGGATGATACGTTTTTCGTCGCCGTTTTCCCCAATATGCTGCTGGCGTCCCTGTCTGGCCTCCGGCCGGACACGCGCCACCGGGTGATTATGGGCCCTCTGTCCACCTCCCAGCCGACTCCAATCAGGGATCATTGCGGCATTTCCTGTCACGCCGCATCCCCGGAACCGTTCCCCCGCTGTAAGCCCCTCCGAAATCCGCCACTACTCGCGTCTCAGCCCGTTGCCGCCAGCGTGATGCGATGGCAGTAGCCGTCGGCGGCCGGTACCGGTCGGGCAGCATGGCAACGGAGGGCTGGTTCCAGGGACTCGCCTGGGCCGCGGCCATCTCCGTGTTCGCCATGCTGGTGCTTGGCGGCGTGGTCAGGGTTACGGAGTCCGGCCTGGGCTGCGGCGACGACTGGCCCCTCTGTTCCGGGCAGTGGCTGCCGCCGCTGGAGTCGAAAGCAATCATCGAGTACGCCCATCGGGTCGCTGCGTCTTTCCTAGTCGGCCCGCTGGTGGCCGCCACGTTCATCGCCGCGTGGCTGCGCTACCGCAGTGAGCCATGGATCATCTGGCCAGCCACGGCGGCCATCGCGCTGGTCATAGTCCAGGCCCTGCTGGGAGCGGTGACGGTCATGACCGAGCTATCGGCCCACGTCGTTATGACGCACCTGGCCGTGGCGGAGCTGACCATGGCCTGCTGCGTCCTGGTGCTGGTGATGGCCTACCGGGGCGGCATGCACGGCGAACCGCAGTCGTGGGCCACAGGCAGGGCCCGCCTGTTCCCGCCGCTGTCGCTGGCGGCGGTGGCGTCGCTGTTCCTGTTGCTGCTTTCCGGCTCCTACCTGACCAATGAACCCTCGGCGACCTGGGCCTGCGGCGCGTGGCCGTTGTGCACCAACGACTGGGGCGGGTTTTTCCCGGCAAACAAGCTGGCGATGATTCACATGGCACACCGATGGGTGGCCTTGATAGCCGGTCTGGTGGTAATGTATGCGCTGCACCTCGGCTTTCGGGGGAGGACTCAGCCGCCCTTAATCCGGGCGCTGTCCATGTCCGCCGTGGCCCTGTTCGTGGCGCAGACCCTTGTGGGAGCGGGCGTCATCTGGGCCGGATTCGGCAAGGACGTGGAACTGCGGGCGCTGCACTTGGCGCTGGCGTCCGGCGTATGGGCGCTGGCTGCGGCGCTGGCAATCCTCAGCTACTCAAGGGAGCAGGCCCGATAACCGGAACCGGACGATATGGCAGAACAAGCAGGACACATAGAGACTCTGGACACGCCGGGCCTGAACGAGGGACAGGCCGCGATGGATGCGGCGGGCGGTTCCGTCGCCAAACATGGCGAGCGAACCGGCCTGATTCGTCTGCTGTCCGACTACGTGACTCTCACCAAGCCGCCGATCATCTCGCTACTGCTGGTCACGGCCATCGGGGGAATGTTCCTGGCCTCCCGGCACGCCGGGGGATCGGGCATTCCCGACCTGTGGACGATGCTGCTGGTCTGCGTCGGCGGAGCGCTGGGCGCGGGCGGCGCCAACGCCATCAACCACTACATGGACCAGGACATCGACTCCCTGATGTCCCGCACCGCGTCCCGCCCCGTGCCCGGGCTGCGGGTGCGTCCCCTGGCCGCGTTGGCGTTTGGCATCGCGCTGAACGTCGCCGCCTTCGTGGTGCTCGCCTACTGGGTGAACCTGCTGGCGGCCGCGCTCACACTGGCCGCGACGCTGTTCTACGTGCTGGTCTATACGGGCTGGCTGAAACGGAGCACGCCGCAGAACATCGTCATCGGCGGCGCGGCGGGCAGCATACCGCCGGTGGTGGGCTGGGTTGCGGTTACCGGCACGTTCGACCTCCCCGCCCTGTATTTGTTCGCCATCATCTTTTTCTGGACACCGCCCCATTTCTGGGCGCTCTCGCTTTTGATACAGCGGGACTACGAGCGGGCGGGGGTGCCCATGCTGCCCGTAGTGGCCGGAGAGGAACGGACGGTAGGCAGCATATTCGTCTACTCGCTGGTGCTGGTCGCGCTGACACTGGTATTCGCCGCCACGGGCGCCGTGGGGCTGGTGTACCTGGGCGCGGCGGCGGCGCTCGGAGCGGTCTTCATCTGGGCCGCGTGGCGTCTTCGCCAGCAGCCCCCGCTTGACCAGCCCAGGAGGCCCAAGGCGCGCAACCTGTACCTGTACTCGCTGCTGTACCTCGCCCTGCTGTTCGGGGCGATGATGGCCGACGGCGTCTACCGCTGGTGGCTGTGAGCGCCGGGTTCAAAAAGGCAGCGTTCCAAATTAGGCGGTATGAACCTTAGTAGGGGCGGGTTACCGGGTTTGATTTTGCTTACTCTTGGCCGCCCCTACACCACGCCGGGATGATGATTGCAAACTCGACCACCTAATTCGGAACGCTGCCGTCCAAAAAGCGTTTGATGCGCAAGTATTCACCCCCACCCTAACCCTCCCCCTGAGGGGGAGGGGATTTTTCTTCAGATCCGACAGCCCGTATTTTGAGGGGAGATTCAATTGACACTAACGGCGGCCTGTGATACTGTTTCGCGCGGTACGTGAAAAATTGCACATACTTCGATTGGCGAGTGTCTCAGGTTAGATTTCAACACGGAAAGGGAGTCCACCATTGGAGTCTCAAACCCGCAGAAGGAACCAGGTCTAGCACCTGCGGGTAAGGCCCCAGCGGAAACCATTCCCACGAGCCCTGAAATGTCCTCCGACGACCTCAAGCGACCCGCTCTGCGCCGGTTCAGGCCCCGACGCTTGGTGTTTTTTGGTTTAGTGGCCGCCCTCTTCCTTCTGACAGCGGCCTGTAGCCAAGGATACCAATCGACTTGGGATCCGATAGGCCCGGTTGCCGAGAAGCAGCTCCAGCTTTTCAACGTCCTCCTCTGGACGATGGTAGCTGTTTTCGTCTTGGTGGAAGGCGCCCTGCTCTACATCGTCATCCGGTACAGGCGCCGCCCCGGCCAGCCGCGGCCTCCGCAGATCCACGGGCACACGGCCCTTGAGGTTACGTGGACCATCGTTCCCACCGCCCTGATTCTCGGATTGGGCATCTGGTCGGTGTTCACCCTGTTCGAACTGGACCAGCCTCCCACCGACCAGGGCGACATCCTGGAGGTAACCGTCGTAGGCCACCAGTGGTACTTTGAGTTCGAGTATCCCGACGCCGACGGCAACGGCAAGCGGGTCACCACGGCCAACGAGCTGAAAATACCCGTTGACCGGCCAGTCTCGTTCACCCTGGAAAGCGACGACGTGCTGCATAGCTTCTGGGTGCCCAAGCTGGGCGGCAAGGTTGACGTAGTGCCGACGCGCCAGAATACCCTGTGGCTGATGGCTGACTCGGACCAGATCGACCAGCCGTTGCCCGCCACCTACTACGGCCAGTGCGCCGAGCTGTGCGGGATAGCGCACGCGCAGATGCGGTTCCGCGTGACCGTGATGAGCGAGGAGGACTATCAGGACTGGGTGCGGGACTACAGCCCGCCATCGGCCTTGACTCCCGTGAGCCAGCAGGGGCAGACCCTGTTCGCCATCCACTGCTCGCTGTGCCACAGCATCGACGGCCCGGAACTGGAGTCGGTGGCGCAGGCCAGGCTGGACCAGTTCCTGACCGGAGCGGAGAACGCGGCGGTTCCCGGCCCCAACCTGACAGACCTGCGCACCCGCGGCACCCTGGCGGCGGGCATCACCGACCTGACGGTAGAAAACCTGCGGGCCTGGATCAAGAACCCCGAGGAAATCAAGCCGGGCAACTACATGTACTCAAACGCGCTGCTGTACGACGAGGGTGGCGACGCCACTCTGAGCGACACCGAAATCGACGCCATAATTGAGTATCTCCTGAACCTGCGATAGACTCGGATTGCGCTAAACTTGAATGCGGGAGACGCCCCCACCCTAACCCTCCCACGGAGGGAGAGGGAATTCGGTAATCTGGTTGCTGGAAAGGCAAGCGATGGCTGCAATAACTGAGGTACTGCCCCGCCCAACTTACGGCGCCACCGGCTTGTGGAGCTGGATAACAACGGTTGACCACAAGCGGATCGGCGTGATGTACGGCGCGACGGCGCTTGTCTTCATGCTGCTGTCCGGTATCGAGGCCGGCCTTATTCGCATGCAGCTTGCCACGCCCGACACGGACATACTCGGGCCGGGCCGCTACAACCAGATGTTCACCATGCACGCCACGGTGATGATCTTCATGGTCATCATGCCGATGGGTGTCGCGTTCTTCAATTTCGTGGTGCCGCTGGCTATCGGCGCCAGAGACGTTGCTTTCCCGAGGCTGAACGCGCTGTCGTACTGGATTTTCCTGTTCGGCTCCATCCTGATGCACTTCAGTTTCATCGTGAATCAGGTGCCGGACGCGGGCTGGTTCTCCTACGCCAACCTGACGGAACAGCCCTTCAGCCCGAACATGGGGCTGGATTTCTGGGCCATCGGCCTGCTGATACTGGGAACCTCGTCAGTCGCCGGTGGTTTGAACTTCGTGGTGACGATCATCAACCTGCGTGCGCCGGGGATGTCTCTGATGCGCATGCCGGTGTTCGTCTGGATGACGCTGTTGACCTCCATCCTGCTGATTTTGGCCATGCCGGTCATCACCGTCGGGCTGATCGAACTGGTGATGGACCGGAACTTCGGCACGCACTTTTTCATTCCGGGCGGCGGCGGCGACCCGATACTGTGGCAGCACCTGTTCTGGGTGTTCGGCCATCCCGAGGTGTACATCCTCATCCTGCCGCCCATGGGGATAGTGTCGGAAATACTGCCGACCTTCTCCAAAAAGCCGCTGTTCGGCTACCCGTTCGTCATATTCTCCGGCATCGTCATCGCCATCATGGGCTGGGCGGTGTGGAGCCACCACATGTTCACCGTGGGGCTGGGCCCCATCGCCAACTCGGTATTCACCATCACCACTATGCTTATCGCGGTGCCCACGGGCGTCAAGATATTCAACTGGCTGGCAACGATGTGGAAGGGCAGCATCGAGTTCACCACGGCGATGCTCTACGCCCTGGGATTCATCTTCCTGTTTATAATCGGCGGGCTGAGCGGGGTGTCTCACGCTGTCTCCCCGTCGGACTTCCAGCAGCAGGACACCTACTACATCGTCGCCCACCTGCACTACGTGCTGTTCGGCGGCTCGATCATGGGCATCTTCGCTGGCATCTACTACTGGTGGCCCAAGCTGACCGGCCGGCTGCTGAACGAAAAGCTGGGCAAGCTGAACTTCTGGCTGATATTCATCGGCATGAACGTGACCTTCTTCCCCATGCACTTCGTGGGGATGAACGGAATGCCGCGCCGCATCTACACCTACTCCAGCGAGTTCGGCTGGGGCGACCTGAACATGTTGGCCAGCGTCGGCTACCTGATACTGTTCGTCGGCTTCCTGGTGTTCCTGTACAACATCATCCAGAACCGCAACGCCCGCCGGGTCAGCCACGACCCGTGGGACGCCCCCGGCGTCGAGTGGTCCATCGCCTCGCCGCCGCCAGCCTACAACTTTGCCGAGCTGCCCCGCATCAAGGGGCGGGACCACTACTGGATCGTAAAGGACGAGGCTCGCGAGGCTGGCAACCCCATCACCGAGCCGGAACCGGCAGTCGATCCGAGCACGATTCACATGCCCAGCCCGTCGTACTGGCCGATCATCATCGCCGCAGGCGTGGGCCTCATCGGCGGAGGGCTGTTGTCTCACTATGGCGTCTCGTTCCTGGGCGGACTCATCGCATTCATTGGAGTAATCGGCTGGGCGAATGAACCCCCGGCCGCCGAAGAACACTAGGATAGCCGGGCACAGCGCCTGCCGAACCGGGAGCAGGCGTCTAATAGAGGAGCAAAGCTTGGCCCACGCACCAGAAACGGCCCACCATTCGGATGCGGCACACGGCGCCCACGGGGGCGGCCACGATGAGCATCCGGAGCACATAGGCCACGATTACACCACCACCGGCCTCAACCACCGGAAGATGCTGATGTGGGTGTTCCTGGGGTCGGACTGCCTGTTCTTCGGCTCCCTGATCGCCACCTACATGGTCTACCGCGGGCAGAGCCTCCAGGGGCCCTATCCGATAGACATCATCGACATCCCGATAACCACCATCAGCACCTTCGTGCTGCTGTGCTCCAGTTTTGCCATGGTGCGGGCCCTGGCGGCGACCAACGAAAACAACCAGACGGGCATCAAAGTCTGGCTGCTGGCCACCGCTATCCTGGGCGCCATATTCATCGGGTTCCAGGTCTACGAATTCAACCTGTTCAAGAACGAGGGGCTGACCCTGGGCCAAAACCTGTTCGGCGCCACGTTCTTCACGCTGACCGGGTTCCACGGCGCACACGTAACGCTGGGCATCATCTGGCTGCTGGCCCTGTTCATCATCTCGTTCAAGGGCCGCCTGCATCCGGGCACGGCGCTGGACGTGGAAATCTGCGGCCTGTACTGGCACTTTGTCGACATCGTCTGGATCGTCATCTTTACCCTGCTGTATCTGGTGGGCGGCTTTGACGCCGGACCGGCTGTTCCCGGCCACTGAGGTATTGCAACGCGACCTATCCGGCTTTCCGATAACGGCTACCGAATTCCTGGAGAACTCCCCAGATGGCAACACCGCACGAAACTGAACACCACGGCGGAGGGCACCCGTCCCTCATGCAGTACATCGTCATCGCGATACTGCTGTTCGCCATTACCATCGTTGAGTTTGTCATCATCATGGACTTCCCGGGTGAGGCGGAGAAGGTAATCGCCGACGCTCTCGGTGAGCCGTCCACCACCATCCTGCTGTTCCTGCTGTCGGGCATCAAGTTCGCCATCGTCATCCTGTTCTACATGCACCTGAAGTTCGACAACAAGTTCTTCTTCTGGACGTTCATAGCGGGGATGGTGCTGGCGGTGATGGTGGGACTGGCGCTGATCGGGCTGTTCACGGCCATCAAGGGCGGCGACCTGCGGGCTACGGACGCCTTCGCCGATCCTTGCTACTTTGACCATAGCCTGGGCGCTCACGGCGAGAACGTCTGCCCGACGCCGGTGCCGCAGCCTACCTCGACGCCGCATCCGGTGGTGCCGACCATCGTTTACACCGCGCCGGTGGTGGCCGCTCCCGCGGCTCTGGTGGCCGACGTATCCGGCCCGCCCGACGCCGGGCTCGGCGAGCAGTTGTACGTGCAATACGGCTGCAACGCCTGCCACACGACGGACGGAACCGCACTCACAGGCCCAACGTGGCAGGGTCTCTATGGATCCCAAGAGGAACTGTCTGACGGGACATCGGTTACTGTCGACGACGACTACATCAAGGAGTCCATCCAGGATCCCAACGCCAAGATCACGGCGGGGTTCACGGCTGGCCTGATGCCTACCACGCTGGGCGTCAAGGACGAGGAAATCCCGCACATCATCGAGTACATGAAATCGCTACAGTAGGGTGAGGCCCTCCTTGGTTTCACCCTGCCGGTTCCTCCTGGCCTCCGCTTGCCTGGCGCTGATAGCCGCCTGCGGAAGCGGGACGGAACCTTCCCCTCAGCCACTCAACTCCCCAGTACCGACGGTCACCGTCGACTCGGGCATGCTCGCCTCCCTGCCGTCCGCGACCGGAGCCGAACCTTCCGCCGACATTGGCGAGCAGTTGGTTCAAGCCTATGGTTGCAACGCCTGCCACTCCACCGACGGCACGCCCCTGGTAGGCCCGACCTGGCAGGGGCTCTACGGCGCCGAGGAGAAGTTGGAGGACGGCTCGTCAGTTCTTGTCGACGACGCTTACATCGCCGAGTCCATCAGAGACCCCAACGCAAAGATAACGCGGGGATTCACCGCCGGGCTGATGCCGGCCACGCTGGGCGTCAAGGACGAGGAAATCCCGCACATCATCGAGTACATGAAAACGTTGCGATAGGCGGCGCATCCCGCTCAGGCGGGGGTGTCGGCCTCTGATTCGCTCGGCACCTGCACAATGCACCACCATTGCGCCCGTCATCGGCAGTTCAACAGCAGAGGGACAGCGCACAGAATCAAGCGGAACAGTTAAGGAAAGCAATAGCCCCCGCATTTGAGAGGCGGGGGTCATTGATGTAACGCGGCGCATGGACGCGCTAATCCGTTTCGGATTCCGCCTGCGCCTGCCCGCCTTTGGAGGCCGCAGTTAGCTCCAAAATGCGATTTATCAAAAACTGGCGTTCCTCGTAGGCGCGTTGACGTTCCTCATAGGCGTGTTGGCGTATCTCATCGGCCCGGCGCCGTATCTCATCAGCACGCTGGCGTTCCTCTTCGGCCCGCCTTTCGGCGGCTTGTCTCGCCTGTCGTTCTCTGCGCAACATGAGGCTATTAGTGAGACGCGGCGAATAGCGCGCTAATTCGTTTCGGAATCCGCCTGCGCTCGCCCACCGTTAGAAGGCGCAGTAAGCTCCAGAATACGATTTATCAATAGCTGGCGCTCCTCATCTGTCCGACGCTGTATCTCGTCAGCACGTTGACGTTCCTCATCGAAGCGGCGGCGGTCTTCATCGAAACGTCGGCGATCCTCGTCAGCCCGCTGGCGTTCTATTTCAACCCGCTGGCGTTCCTCTTCCGCCCGCCTCTCGGCAGCTTGTCTGGCTTGTCGTTCTCTGCGCAGCATAATGTAGAAAGAGACACCTCCAGTCCCACCGGCGATAGCGCCGTGGGTAAACATCTTGTTCACCAGATTCAGGCTGA
Source organism: Dehalococcoidia bacterium (assembly GCA_963664375.1). GTDB lineage: Bacteria > Chloroflexota > Dehalococcoidia > Lucifugimonadales > UBA3495 > VXOI01. The sequence continues at coordinate 273,754 of OY761449.1, read as the reverse complement.
AACACCTCTCCAAGCTGTCCCAATCGCATTCCGTGGGCCGGGATGATTCGGGGGCACCCGGTTCCGTCGTAAAGTACCAGACCATCCAGGTCGCCGTTACCGCCAGCAAAGCTAGCAGTAAGGGGATTCGCGCTATATCCCACAGGTCGGCCAGCAGGCCCGGCTCTTTATCCTTCAGGGGGCGTTCCTCTAGCAATTTTCGGTTGTCCGTTTACCGCGTTCACAGTCTGCTCCACACCAGTATAGACTCCAGTGCAAGCGGGGGTCTATCCGGCAATCGCCAAGGTATTCTGAACGTGTGTTGGTATTGAATGCGATTTGTCTGTTGGCCCCGCCGCGTAGGGGCGCACAGCCGTGCGCCCGTGTCTGCGCGGGAGAGAATTGTGCCGGAACCGGGGGCCAGGGCGCACGGCTGTGCGCCCCTACATGGGAATACCAACACACGTTCACACGTTGAGAATACCATTGCCAAACGCCGGAGGACGGGCGAACGGCACGGCGAGGCTACATAGAGAATCCTAGCCAGGGCGGTAGGCCTCCAGAAAGCCGTCGCGCAGCGGAGGGATGATGTCCTGCCCCAGTTTCTGGCCGGCGATGGCGAGGCCCTGCTGGGCGAACTTGATGTCCCGGGCCAGAATGTCCTCGCGGCTGGCCTGGGCCATCTGTCCGGCATACTGCGCCAGGAACCCGTCCATCTCCTCGCGGTTTTCAGCCATCCCGGCGAATATGCGGTACATAGGCAGGGTACGCGCGAAGTTGTGCACCTCCTCGCGGGTGTACTCGGGATGGCGGTCCAGCAGCAGCGAGACGCCGAAATCGATGAGCGTACAGCCGCCGTCGTCAGCCACGATCAGGTGCGAGCGTCCCTGGGGATCCGACAGGGTGGCGTCGTTGTAGTAGATGCCGGCGTCGTGCAGCCGCCGGAGCATACCGCCCAGTTGCTGGCCCACCGACCGCATGGTTTCGGCGTCCCTCCGCTCTGGCGGCAGTTCGGTAAAGAACACCCCATCAGCGAACTGCTCGGCCAGGTAGCCCGGCAGCGACGGAAACTGGCGCGGGCCAGCGCCCACCGCGGCGGCGATACTCGCGATCTCATCCTCGCGGGAATTCTGGTAGGGCTTTACGGCCAGTTGGTCATCGCCGGACCGCAGGATGCCGACAGGCCCGCGGGTGCGCCCGGCTGTCTGAAACGCCGGGATGGCCCGGCCCTGCTCCCGCCATTCCAGCACGGTGGGGAAGAACGCATACTGCGCCAGCGCCATCACCCAGCGGTCTTGTGACACGCGAATAAACAGGTCAGGCTCCAGGTCGCTCAGCTTCCAGAACGGGAGCATCCAGTCAGGAGGCATCGTGCCCAGCACTGCCAGGAATTCCGCTGGTGGGGCCGGAGGAGGCGGAGCGATGGCCCGCTGAATCATCGCCAGTTCGTCGCTGGTGTATGGCAGCGCCGTATCAGTCATTGGCTGTCTCTCGCGAGATGGTGTGCCGACCGTCGGCGTCCAGCGCAAGATCGCGGACGCGGGTGACGGCGTCGAGGTTTATTTTCCCATAGATGTGCGGATACATCTCGCCGGAGCGGGCGCTGATTTCCCGCTTGAGTTCGGAGGTCAGCTTTTCCGTGTCTACGTCCAGCACAAGCAGGTCGCTCACCCCGGCGTAGAGGCGCTCGACCACCCGCAATGTCTGTTCCTCGTCTCCGGAGCAGTGGATAAATCCCTCGTCGGCCAGGCTGGGCGCCTCGTATTCATCGGCAGCCTGCGCCGCAGCCCACGCCTCTCGGCTGGTCAGGTGGTAGATGATGGCCATTGAGCTTGCTCCTCAATGCAAATGGTGTCTTGCGGAGGAATTTGTCTGAATCCTGGTATGAGTTACGCAGTTGAGGAGTTCACCCCCACCCTAACCCTCCCCCCGAGGGGGAGGGAATAGCTTTCAACTGCGTAAGTCCCATCCTGATTCAGACAAATTCTTTTCTCAAACCGGAAACGCGAACGGATTGTACATTACCAGCCGGGCGGCAGCGTGTTACCATGGGCGAGCAAGGGAAGAGCAGGCATTGCCGCTGGAGGGCGACATGAAAGGCGAGATGCACGACGGCCCCGGTCTGAAATACCTGACGGTGCTTCCCGACGACTACGATCCCGAGGCGTCCTACCCCTTGGTGATTATGCTGCATGGGTTCGGGGCCAACATGCAGGACTTGGCTGGCCTCGCCCCGGCCATCAATCCCTCCGGCTACGTCTACGCCTGCCCCAACGCCCCCATTCCGTTCAACCTTGGCCTGGGCCACGCCGGATTCGGGTGGATGACCCCAAGGGGCGGCTCGACCCCCGAGGAGGTAGCCACCTCGGAGTCGCTGCTTTCGGATTTCTTTGACCGCGTGCTGGAACAGTTCAGGGTGGAGCCGGGCAACTGCCTGCTGCTCGGATTCTCCCAGGGCGGCGGAATGACCTACCGCTGCGGTCTGGGCCGCCCCGACATGTTCGCTGGCCTTGCCGCGTTGAGTTCGGTGCTGCCCGGAGCCGACGAGCTGGACCCCCGGTTGCCAGCCGAGCGAACGCAGCCGATATTCGTGGCCCACGGCCGCTACGACCAGATGATCGCCGAGTCCACGGCCCACGCCGCCAAGAGCTACCTGGAGAGCGCCGGATATTCCCCGGAGTTCCACGTGTACGACATGGGACACGAGATCAGCGGCGAGGTTATCCGCGACCTGGTGGGCTGGATGAACCATGTCCTGCCGCCGAGGGGCGCACTCCAGAACTGACCGTTACCGCGACGCCAAGCGGATGCACCACGGAATCCACGGGGCCAGTCCTACATCAGGGACGGTCTCTTTGGGCCACCTTTTCACCCCCACCCTAACCCTCCCCCTGAGGGGGAGGGGACTCTTGAAATAGTCGCTTATTCGTCCTCTTTCCAGGAGATGAAGCGGTCGGGCGTGATGCTGATTAGGGTCAGTCTCTCGTCGGCCAGCAGTTCCCCGGCGAACTCCGCTCCGCGCTCCGGCCCCTCGTAGTGAATGCAGGTGCGGCGCACCATGTCCTCCAGCCCCTCCGTCTCGATGTTGGCCGTCCCCTCGATGGTTACGAACACGTAAGGGTGGCCGGGGGTCGCGACGGACAGCGCCACGGCCGGGTTGCGGCGAATGTTGCGTACCTTGATTGCCCCGGCGTCCGCCATGACCAGCGCCTTGCCCTGGTCCCAGAGGAACCAGACGGGCGCAACGTGGGGCGTGCCGGCCGGACGCAGCGTAACCAGTTGGCACGTCCGCGGCTGGGACAGGAATTCGTCGATCTCTTCTCTGGTCAGTGTGGCCATGGTTTTCCCTCCAAATGTCTGCATCAGGATCAACAGGATTATAAGATTTTCAGGATAATTCTCCATCCTGCGAATCCTTTATTCCTGATAGCAGTTACGCAGTTAGGATTTCACCCTCGCCCCAACCCTCTCCCTCAAGGGAGAGGGAGAATTAGGGGGCGCTGCGCGAAAGCCTCCTGCCGTAACTCCGGGCGATTGGAATAAACGGTATTCAGGGTTACAATGCGCGCAAGCAGCAACAAAGACGGACAGGAAAGGAGGATTACGATGGCCGAGACCATCCGCGAGGCATACATTCGGAGAAATCCCAAGTCCGCGGCGCTGTTTCCGCGGTTCCAGCAGCATTTCCCCTCGGGCGGCGCGGGACACGACGGCTACGTTGCCGATCCGTTCCCCATCACCATCGAGCGCGGCCAGGGGCCCCGCAAGTGGGACGTTGACGGCAACGAATACATCGACTACGGCCTCGGCTCGGCCTCGCTGTTGCTGGGCCACTCTCACCCGGAGGTGGTGGACGCGCTGGTGCGGGCCGCGCCCCAGGGGTCGCACTACGGGTCGCCGGTGGAGACGGTGCTGGAGTGGGGCGAGCGGGTCTGCAACCTGATGCCCTGCGCCGACAAGGTACGGTTCGTCGGCTCCGGCGCGGAGGCCACCTCGCTGGCCATGCGCGTGGCGCGGGCCTACACCGGCAAGGAAAAGATAGTCCGTTGGCAGTCCCACTACCACGGCTGGCACGACTACGTGATGCCCGGCAACCTGGCGCCCTTCGACGTGCCGTCGTCCACCGGCATACCGCAGGGCACGGTGGACTCGGTAATCGTGCTGCCGCCGGACCTTGACGCACTGGAGGCGGTGCTGTCGACCAACGACAACATCGCTGGCGTAATCACCGAGGGTTCCGGCGCGTCCTACGGCACGGTGCCGCGGATACCCGGGTTCGTGGAGAGTGTCCGCGAGCTGACGGAAAAGTACGGCGTGGTGATGATCCTGGACGAGGTGATTACCGGGTTCCGCTGGAGTCCCGGCGGGCTCCAGGAGGTGCTGAACATCCGGCCCGACCTTTGCACCATGGCCAAGATACTGACCGGCGGACTGCCGGGCGGCGCGGTGGCCGGGCGCGACGACGTGATGTCGGTGATGGAGCAGACCGGCGACTCGCACCACGACCGGTTCCAGCGGGTGTACCACGGCGGCACGTTCAACGCCAACCCCTACGTGGCCGCCACCGGCAACGCCGCCCTGCGCATCGTGGCTACCGGCGAGATGCAGGCGCAGGCCGACGCCATGGCCGCCCGCCTGAGGACGGGACTGCAAGAGGTGGTTGACCGCTACGAGGTGAACGCCGCGGTCTACGGCGAGTCCTCCACCTTCCACATCTATTTCGGCGGCACCTCGGTCGAGGGCCTGGACGCCAACGTGCTCAAGGGCGTTTCGTCGGAAATCCAGACCAACTTCCGCCAGGCGTTGCAGGTTCGGGGCGTGGACCTGATGTCCCGCACCAGCGGCGTGCTGTCGGGAACGCATACCGAGGCGGACATCGACCAGTCGGTCGAGGCCTTTGACGGCGCAATCAAGGCGTTGATGGACGAGGGGCTGATTACGCACAGGTAGCGGCAACCACGGGCATCGCCAACCAGTATCCGGCGCTACGAGGGGTCTCCCGAAGGTGGAGACCCCTTTTTGCATGTATTCCGGATTCCGGCTTTCGTCCGAACGACGGATGGCGGGCGGGATCAATTTGTCTGAATCAGGTAGGAATTACGCAGTTGAAAGCTATCCCCTCCCCCTGAGGGGGAGGGTTAGGGTGGGGGTGAACTCCTAAACTGCGTAACTCCTATCAGGACTTGCAGGACTAGAGGATGGGGAGGATAAAGGAACATGCCAACCGCGACAAAATCCTCGAAATGCCGATTGATACAGGCACTTAGAGGGTGTCTAATAAGTTCCCTCTCCCTCCGGGGCAGGGTTAGGGTGGGGGCGTCCCCTTGGCTGCTCAGGAATGACGGATGCCCCTCAAACACTCTCTTTGTCAGTGAACCGGACTTCTCAAACACTCTCTTAGAAACTATCTCAAAACCAGTGATGGCTTTCTTGGCAGCTCTCCAGGCTACCTTTTCACCCCCACCCTAACCCTCCCCCATCAAGGGGGAGGGGACAATGGGGATAGTTGATTAGCAATCACCCTATGCGGCGTGTTCGACGATGCAACCGGAAAAGGCCGCCGCGCCGTATAATGAATGCCATGTTCAGGGACCGGCGCACCGCATAGATGTTTCAAGCCAATCAGCCATTTCCACCTCGCGGCCTGCGGGCCCCGCAAATCCTCCTGTTGACGTTCCTGCTCGCAGCCCTCGTTTTCCTGCTGACGGCTTGCGGGGCAGAACCGGCTGCCACCCCTGCAAATCTGGCGTCCGGTCAGACCGCCACGCCGCCACCGACGCCAACCGAGGCTCCCCCTGCGCCGTCCGGCACGCCTGCGCCGACGGCCGTCCCGCCTACTGATACTCCCATACCCACGGCAACACATACCCCGGTTCCGACGGCCACGCCCTCCGGGCCGCTGGTGTCGCTGCCGGAAGACGAGGCGCCGCACGAGACGCCCATCGAGTGGTGGTATTTCAACGGCTTTCTGTGGGACGGCGACGGCAACGAATATTCCTTCCACTACGTCACGTTCCAGTCGCCGACCATCGCCGTAGGGACGCCCCACCTGCTGCACGCGTCGCTGGGCGTCCACACCGAGGGGCAGCACTTTGCCGGAGAGCGGCCCACGCTTGCCGTTCTCGACCCGGACGCGCCCAGCGTGGACATCGACGCCGACGGCTGGGTGATGCGCGGCGACGGCGAGGGCGGCTACGAGCTGCGTTTCGACCTGGGCGGCAAATCCCTGGAACTGGACGCTGTATCTGCCCGGAACGTGGTGCTGCACGACTCCACAGGCTTGGTCAACCTTGGGGAGGCGGGCGATACCTACTATTACTCCCGAACTCGCATGCAACTGGACGGGTGGATCGAGGACGCAAGCGGGAGACGCGCCGTATCGGGTTCCGGCTGGATGGACCACCAGTGGGGCGACATTTCGCGGCTGGACATCGGCTGGGACTGGGTCAATCTGCAACTGGACGACGGTTCCGACCTGATGGTGGCGGTGGTGTGGCGGCCCACCAAGACGCAAGAGCAATGCGCCGACGGGGCGTGCCCCATTGCCGCGGAACGTGTGGCCGCCTACGCTACCTACGTCGACCCGGACGGCGACGTAGCTCACGTGCCGGGCGAGGGTGTGGAACTGACGGCACTGGGCACCCGGGTAAGCCCGGATACGGACATCCATTACCCCAGCCACTGGCAACTGCTGATCGAACCGTTGGAGATTAACCTGCTGCTCTTGCCTGTGCTGCTTGACGCCGAGTTCGACGCTGGCGTTATCCTGCCCGTGGTTTACTGGGAGGGGGCCGTTACAGCGACAGGATACGTCGGCAAGCCGCAGGTCCTGGGCCGGGGATTCGTCGAGCTGGTGGGTTACGACCCCAATCAGGCCACAGCGGATACACCCATGCCCTCCGAGTGAGTGAATGATGCGAATCCGTCATTCCTGCGAAAGCAGGAATCCAGGGGACGTAAGTCGGCGAAATCAGAAAGCGCACTGACGTTTGTGTTCACTGGATTCCTGCTTTCGCAGGAATGACGGGAGAGGTCCGATTCAGTTGCGTAACTCCCATAAATGAGTGAAAGAACGGCTACGGCTATGACCGGCGGCGCAACGTCCGGCCCGGTAACGGAATCGGCGCGGATTACCAGCCTCGACCTCATTCGCGGCGTGTCGGTGCTGGCAATCCTGCTGATGAACGCCGTTTCCTTCCGCTACGAACTGGCCCCGTATCTGAACCTCAGCGCCGACGGGTCGGAGACCTGGCTGGACTGGGCCATAGGATTATTCGGGGAAATATTCGTCGACCAGAAATTCATGGCCCTGTTCTCGCTGCTGTTCGGCGCGGGCATACTGCTGTTCATCGAGCGGGCCCAGCGACGGGAAGGGCGGCCCCTGCTGCTGAACCTCTGGCGCAACGTCCTGCTGCTGGGCATTGGCATCCTGCACTCGCTGCTGTGGAGCGGCGACGTGCTGGTGGCCTACGCCATCTCCGCCGTTTTCCTGATCGCCCTGTGGAGACTGCCAGCCAAGGCGCTTATCGCCGTCGGCGCGGTAGTGTTCCTGCTTTCCATTCCCAACTTTTTCCTGATGCAGAACATCGCCGACACCACCGACGTATCGCTGGCCGGACTGTGGGAGCCGGGAGAGCGCAACACGGAGGGCCTGCCCGGAGCAATGTTCGGGCTTGCGCTGCTGGGCTATTTCGCCCGCGCGCTGGGGCTGATCCTGATGGGAGCGGGCCTGTACCGCCTTGGGTTCATGCAAGGCGGCCTGCCAGCGCGGACTTACTGGCTGACCGCCGTCACCGGGCTGGGCATTGGCCTGCCCCTGGCAGCCGCGGGCGTCATCATCACGGACTTGAACGATTATTCCCGGGAGGTGGCTTTCGTCGGCCAGATTCCCAACACAGCGGGAACCATTCCGGCCGCTCTGGGCTTTATGAGCCTGATAATCATGTGGAACCAACGCCCCGGCGCGGGCGCATGGCTGAAACGGCGTCTGCTGGCCGTTGGCCGGATGGCGTTGACCAACTACCTGTCTCAAACCGTCCTGGGCGTGGTGATACTCACCGTCGCGCTGGGCGGCGTTGACGTGAACCGGAGCGGGATTCTGCTATTCTGCCTGGCGGTGTGGGTGTTGCAGCTATGGTGGTCGCCCCTCTGGCTCGCCCGCTTCCGATTCGGCCCGGCGGAATGGCTGTGGCGCGTCGCCACCTACCGCCGGGGACAACCGCTGCGGCAGCGCGCCGGGGCCTTTTAATTCTCCCTCTCCCTTGAGGGAGAGACCCTTCGACAAGCTCAGGAGGGGTGAGGGTGAAATCGCGGGTACCAGTACCATTCGACAGGCCCATGGTGAGCCTGTCGAACCACGCCCCCACCCTAACCCTCCCCCGGAGGGAGAGGGAACTATTGAAAGACCCTGCACGGCGGCGGGGTGAGCCTACGACGCCCGGTCAATGTGTGTAAAATGAGTCGCGGAACTTGTAGGACGAATTCCAATGGCTGACGCTCCAGAATTCATGACGGCCACCAACCTGCGCAAGTCTTTCGGCGGGCTAAACGCGGTGGACGGCGTTTCGTTCGGCATCCACAAGCAGGAGATTTTCGGTCTGCTGGGGCCTAACGGCGCTGGCAAGACCACCACCATCCGCATGCTTTCCACCGTCCTGGCGCCGGACGAGGGCGACGTGACCATCGGCGGCCACTCCGTCACGCGGGACAGCGACGCCGTGCGGCGGCTGGTTGGCGTCTGCCCGCAAGAACTGGCCCTGTACCCGGAACTCTCGGCCACTGACAACCTGGTGTTTTTCGGACGCATGGCCGGCCTGAGCTCGCGCGAGGCCAAGGATGCGGCGGCCGAGCACCTGGAATCGGTGGGCCTGACGGAGCGGGCCCGGGACAAGGTGGACAAGTTCTCCGGCGGCATGAAACGGCGCGTCAACCTGGCGGTGGCGCTCATGAGCCGACCGCAACTGCTGTTCCTCGACGAGCCGACGGTGGGCATCGACCCGCAATCTCGCAGCCACATCTTCGACAGGGTGGAGGGCCTGCGCGACGAGGGGATGACCGTGCTGTACACCACGCATTACATGGAGGAGGCCGACCGGCTCTGCGACCGCCTGGCCATCATGGACCACGGCCAGCTCATCCGCCTGGGACGCCCCGAGGAACTCAAGGCCGAGATCGGCGACCCCGCCGAGGTAACACTGGAATCCGTGTTCCTGGAACTGACCGGCCGCAGCCTGCGTGACTAAAATTCCCGGTAGTCTCGGCGTGTGTTGGTATTGGACGCGATTTGTCTGCTTGGCCCCGCCGCGCAGGGGCGCACTCCCGAGCGCGTCGAGGGACGTGCGCCCATGTCTGCGCAGGAGAGAATTGTGCCGGAACCGGGGGGCCAGGGCGCACGGCTGTGCGCCCCTACATGGGAATACCAACAGACGTTGAGAATATCAAGTTCCCTCTCCCTCCGGGGGCGAGGTGACGCTGGAGTCCGTGTTCCTGGAACTGACCGGCCGCAGCCTGCGGGACTAAAATTCCCTCTCCCTCCGGGGGAGGGTTAGGGTGGGGGCGTCCCCGGTTTACCTGGACAACGCAGTAAGTCTATGAAAGTGCTTTACAGAGAAACCCTTTACATGCTTTCAATAAAAACCGGCCCACTCTCCGCCATTCCAGCAAGATCAGCGTTCCGTGAGGGCAAGGGGAACGCCCCCACCCTAACCCTCCCCCGGAGGGAGAGGGAACTGTTGTGACGCGCCCCGTCCACATCGCCCTGCTGGAACTCAAGCTGTTCCTGAGCAACCGCGCTGAGCTGGCCTTCAGCGTCGCCCTGCCCATCCTGCTGTTTGCGCTGATGTACGGGGCGCTGAGCAGCGAGAGCGAGGTGTTCACCCCGGCCAGCGTAGTTGACCTGGACGGCGGGCCGCACGCCCGCGAGCTGGTGGAGCGGCTGGACTCGCTGGCGGCGGTCGAGGTGGAGGAGCGCACGGAGGCCGACGCCAACGACGCCCTCGACCGCTCGGCTATCCTGTTCGCGGTGGTGATTCCCGCCGGGTTCAGCGACGCGCTGGAGGCGGGGGAACCGGCGCAACTGGTGTTCCGGCAGCGCGGCAACGGCGGCGACACCGGGCAGATCGTAGCCGCCATCGTGCGGGGCATCGCCCGCGACATGGCCGCCGATGCGCGGGTGCGAGTCCAGACGCAACGGGCGCTGGCGGACTCAACCGTCTCCCAGGAACGAATCGAGGCCGAGGTGGAGGCGCAACTGGTCTCCCTACGGACAAACCCGCCAGTCAGCGTAGAGGTGAAACGACAGAGAGAGGGAGGCGATGACGACGGCGACAATGGCCTGTTCTCCCGCCTGCTGCCGGGCCTGATAGTGATGTTCGTGATGTTCTCGGTGACGCTGGCGGCGCAGGCCATGGTGGAGGACCGGCGCACCGGCACGCTGGAGCGGCTGATGACTACCCGCCTCGGCGTCAACCAGTTGTTCATCGGCAAGCTGCTGTCCGGCGTGATGCGGGCAATGTTCCAGACGGTGGTGATGCTGTCGCTGGCGTTCGTCGTGTTCCGTCCCGCTGGCCCGCTGGCGTTCGTGGAGCTGCTGGCCTTTGCGCTGCTGGCCGCCGCCGCCTTTACCGGCGTGTCGCTGGTCATCGGGGCGATGGCGCGCACCCGCAACCAGGCGGCGTGGGCCGCCGTGTTCTTCACGCTGCTGATGGTGGTGTTCAGCGGCACGTTTTTCGAGATCACCGAGGGCAGCCTGATGCACTCAATTTCACGGGCAACGATAAACGCCTACGCCATTGACGCCATGCAGAACATCATCGGCAAGGGACAGCACCTGGGACAGCAGTGGCTAGAGATGGCGGTTATGGCGGGAGTCGCGGTCATCGGCCTCACCCTGGCCCGCCTGCTGTTCCGAATCACGCCGGAGGGCCGCTAAAAGTTCCCTCTCCCTCCGGGGGAGGGTTAGGGTGGGGGCGTCCCCAAGGGTTCAGTCAAGTTCCCTCTCCCTCCGGGGGAGGGTTAGGGTGGGGGCGTCCCCACGGACTCAATCAAGTTCCCTCTCCCTCCGGGGGAGGGTTAGGGTGGGGGCGTTCCCAAGGGTTCAGTCAAGTTTCCTCTCCCTCCGGGGGAGGGTTAGGGTGGGGGGCGTCCCCAAGGGCTCAGTCAAGTTCCCTCCCCCGGAGGGAGAGGGTTAGGGTGGGGGCGTCCCCAGGACTCAGTCAAGTTCCCTCTCCCTCCGGGGGAGGGTTAGGGTGGGGGCGTCCCCAGAGACTCAATCACGGAATTTTGATAGCGGATGTCAACCGGCATGAACACGATAGCCCGCCAAGCCCTGCTCCTAGCATCCAAGGACACCCGGATATTCTTCCGGGACCGGGCGGCCTTGGCCTTCGCCTTTCTGCTGCCGTTCATATTCGTCATCGGGTTCACCCTGGCCCTGCGGGACGTGGGGCCGGAGGACGAGGCCCTGCAATTTACCCTCGCGACGCAGGAGACCGCGGGCATCAGCGTCCTGGCTATCGAGTCCATCGCCTCGGACCCGGCCGGGCCGGTCGTGGCCATGGCGCACGGCGAGGCCCTGGAGGCGATGGATTCGGGCGACATTGCCGGTTTCGTGTCGTTCCCGGCCGATTTCACGCGGCGCTACCTGTCAGGCGAGACGGCGGCCCTTGAGGTGTACGCCGGGGACGCGCCGCCCGCCGACGAGGCGGCGTTGCGAGGGTTCGCGCAGGAGATCGCCGTGCGGTTCTCCGAGGCGCGGGCCACGCTGTCCGCAGTGACCGCGCTGGGCAGCCGACAGGAGGCCGCGGCGGCGATGGAGGGACTGCTGGACGGCACCGGCGGCCCGGCCGTCGATTTGCGCGTCGAGCAGGTGGGCGAAATCGCGCCGTTCAACACGTCCAATTTCGTGTTGCCGGGCTACCTGACCATGTTCGTCTTTTTCACAGCCGCCATGGGCGCTGAGGCCCTGGCCCGCGAACGCCAGACCCACACGCTGGAGCGGCTGATGGCCAACGGCGTGCGCCGCGAGTCGCTGATCGTCGGCAAGTTCCTGGCCGGTGCGCTCATCGGCGTGGTGCAGGTGGCGGTAATGTGGATCGTGGGCGCGCTGGCGTTCAACGTCGATCTGGGCGCATCGCCGGTGGCGGTGATCGTGCTTTCGCTGTTGATGGTGCTGGCATCGGCGGCCTTTGCGGTGCTGCTGGCCAGCTTTGTCGGCAACGTGCGCACCGCGTCGGCGGCGGGGGTGCTGACGTCGCTGGTGCTGGCGCCCATCGGGGGGAGCTGGTGGCCGCTGTTCATCACGCCGGCGTTCATGCAGTCGCTGGCGCGCCTGACGCCCCACGGCTGGGCCAACGACGGCCTGAACCGGCTGATGCTGTTCGGCGCGCAGTTCGCCGACGTGTTGCCGTCCATGGCGGCGCTGCTGGCGTTCGCCGCGGTGTTCCTCGCCCTGGCCCTCTGGCGCTTCCGCCTGGCGCCGGGGGAGTAGGTGGATTGAATGGGAGAGAAATCTCTTTCGTATCTGGAGGATGCGGTTTGACTGTACAATTAGCGCATGATTGAGACATTGGGGAGGGGCTGATGCTCTTGTATGAAAACTTGCAAAAGTCTCTGAAAAATCTGGAAATGCAGAACGAAAACAGAAAGCGTTTGCCGCTCGACCAGCCCCAATATATCCGAGAAGCGCTTGATGAGTCGGTCATTCAGAGATTTGAGGTTTGCTACGATACTCTGTTAAAGACGTTGAGACGCTACTTGATCGACGAAGTGCGTCTGCCCTCCTTTCCGCCGTCTCCCCGTCCTATCTTCCGTCTCGCCGGGGAAAACGAAGTGCTGGATTCCCCTGTGGAAAGATGGATGGAGTATGTGAACTTGCGAGTCGGAACCACCCACGATTACAGCGGCGAGAAGGCTACTGCCGCATTGGAGCGGATAGACGATTTCATAGCCGACGCCATCAGCCTGTATCTGACCATGACGGGAGAGGAGTGGGAATGATGAATGGCATCATATTGCCGCCGGAGCAGATGCGGCTGGTAATGGAACTGGCAAACACCCATTTGCCGGGCGTTGAAATCTGGGCGTACGGCTCTCGCGTTCGGGGCAACAACCGGCGCTACTCAGACCTCGACCTGGTGGCGTTCACGAATCCGGGCCAAAGACCTCTTGCCGATAATCTGCGGGAGGCGTTTGAGGAGAGCGACCTGCCGATTCGGGTGGACCTGTTTCTATGGGGCGAACTGCCCGAGTCTTTCCATGACCAGATTAGGAAGGAGTACGCCGTCCTGCAACGGGCGGGAGAACCATCCATGGCGGAATCACAATAGGGGTATCTCCGACGCGCCCGCGCGGAAAGTTGCGGCGGCGGGATGCGTTGTTTATCATCGAGGTGACGGATTTCTTACAGCCCTTGCCGATTTCGGCAATTGGAACCTAAGCGTTGCAAATTGGACTCCGCTCTATGGCGCCTACGCAGACGCCGGGGCGCGGATGGGGCCTTTCGGCGGGTGGGACAGGCCGGGAGGGGCGAGGAAACCAGGGTAGCGACGTTGCCAGCGGGAAAGTCACGCGGGTAAACCGCCGCCGGTATATTAGTGATTCACCAAAATAGAGTCTGGAGACGAAATGAAAAACATCAGCGTCAGCGTGGACGAGGATACCCACCGGCGGCTGCGGAGCATGGCGGCCGAGCAGGGAACCTCCGTATCGGCAATAATCAGGGAGCACATCCCGACCATCCTGAACGGCGGGGCCCAAGCGGACACCGGGGAAACGGAGCCTGAGTGGCGCCGCCGCAGGCTGACCGAAGTATTGGAGGAGTTCCAGCGCAAGGGCATTGGAATCTCCATGAAAGACAACCAGACCAGGGAGGAGATGTACCAGCGTAATGCGTCTCGCTGACTCCAACATCCTCCTCTATGCCGCCAGTACCGACCCATCGGAGGCCGGCAAGCGCGCTAGGGCCAGGGAAATCCTGAGGGAGGACTCTCTGGCCCTCTCGGTCCAAGTCATGCAGGAGTTCTACCACCAAGCAACTCGCAGATCCAGACTCCACAGGCTGAGCCACGACGAGGCAATCCAGTTCCTGGACGGGTTGTCAAGGCTCCCCGTTCAGCCGGTCACAACCGAGGTATTCCGCAGGGCTACGGAACTCTGCAACCGTTTCGGCATATCCTACTGGGACGCCGCGATACTCGCCGCGGCGGGCATCATCGGGTGCGAGGCGGTCTACTCCGAGGATTTGAGCGACCGGCAGGATTATGGCGGGATAAGGGTCATCAACCCATTCAGCCAGGCGCCCCGCGCTCAGAATCGCCCCGGTGAACCGGATTGAGAAACCCCAATATGAGGGAATCCGCAAACCAGCCGAAGACAAACGAATTTCCGCATAAAACCTAATTTAAGGATCTCAAAATTGGACTCCGTGAACCTGCGCACTCCGCTTTATGACACGCACGTTGCCCTGGGGGGCCGGATGGTGCCCTTTGGCGGCTGGGATATGCCGGTGCAGTACCCGTCGGGCATCATCGCCGAGGTGCGGGCGGTGCGCACCGGCGCCGGGCTTTTCGACGTATCCCACATGGGCCGGGTGTACATTTCCGGCCCGTCTGCCACCGCTTTCCTCGACACCGTGCTAACCGGCTCGGCGGCGACGCTGGAGGTTGGCCGGGCCCGCTACTGCATGATCTGCAATGAGCGCGGCGGGGTCATCGACGACACCATTTTCTACCGGCTGCAACCGGACAGCGACGGCAATGACCGCTACCTGTTGATCCCCAACGCGGGCAACCGCCACCGGGTTCTGGACTGGTTCGGCCTAGTCATAGGGCAGCGTTTCGGCGACCGGGGCCACCCCCACCCTAGCCCTCCTCCTGAGGGGGAGGGAATTAAGGGGCTGGGCGTGACCATAGACGACCAGACCATGCAAAGCTCACTGCTGGCCTGCCAGGGGCCTGCCGCCTTAGGCATGGCCAGGGGGCTGGCAGAGGACGGACTGGACGGACTGCGGCCCTTTGCCTGGACCAACGCCCGGATGTGCAGCGCAGACGTGCTGGTGGGGCGAACCGGCTACACGGGAGAGGACGGCGTCGAGATACTGGCCCCGGCGTCGGCTGCTCCGGCCATCTGGACGGCCCTGACCGCCGCGGGAGCCGTCCCCTGCGGCCTTGGGGCGCGGGACGTGTTGCGCACCGAGGCAGGACTGCCGCTGCACGGCCACGAGCTGGACGAGGCCACCACTCCGGTAGAGGCGCAGCTTGAGCGATTCGTGGATTTCAGCAAGGATTTCATTGGCCGCGACGCGCTGGCAGAACAGCGCGCCAACGGCGCCAAACTCACGCTGGTGGGCTTGCGGATGCCGGGACGGTCGGCCCCTCGCGCCACCTACGCGCTGTCCGTGCTGGGCTTTCCGGCGGGGCAGGTTACCAGCGGCTGCTACTCGCCTACCCTTGACACCAGTCTGGGCATGGGCTACGTTTTTCCCGAATATTCCCGGCCGGGAACCGTCCTCGAAATGGACAAACGGGGTCTCGTCGAGGAGATTACCGTGACCGCCCTTCCCCACTACCGCCGTCCCCGAACAGCAAGAGCCAGGCGTCGCGGCTAGACTGCAAATCCCCCGATTCCTGGCACAAGGAGCGCTGAACCCCCATGAACCCCAACGACCGCAGTTACACGCGCGAGCACGAATGGATTGTCATCGAGGATGCCGACGCCCGGCGGGCGCTGGTCGGCATAACCCATTTCGCCCAGGACCAGCTTGGCGACATCGTGTATTTCGAGCTGCCCAAGGTTGGCGACTCCGTCTCCCACCTCGGCAAGATGGGCGAGGTTGAATCGGTGAAAGCCGTATCTGACCTGTACTCCCCCGTCAGCGGCGAGGTTATCGAGGTCAACGCCGCACTGGCCGACCGGCCGGAGCTGACCAACGAGGACCCGTTCGGCGAGGGCTGGCTGATACGGGTCACGATGAGCGACGCCTCGGAACTCGATACGCTGCTGTCCGCCGAGGAATACACCGCGTACGTGGCCGAGCAGCACTGACGGAAACCGACATTTTTGTCCCCTCCCTCTGACCTTATTCCCTCCCCCTGAGGGGGAGGGTTAGGGTGGGGGTCTCGGGGTGAACCCCCTGATAAGGATTTCTGCCGATGACTAACGGCCATTTCCAGTCCCACTACATCCCCAACACTCCCGCTGAACAGGCCGGAATGCTGGCCTCCCTGGGGGTCTCGTCCATCGACGAGCTTTTCGCCGACATCCCCGCGGAACACCGCAATCCTGCGCTGCGCCTGCCCGACCCGCTGCCGGAACTGGAGATCCAGCGGGAACTGGGCGCGCTGGCCGGACGCAACCGGACGCTGGGCAGCGGGCCGTCGTTCCTGGGCGCGGGTTCCTACCACCATTTCATACCCTCAATCGTGAAATCGCTGGTAACGCGCGGCGAGTTCATCACCGCCTACACGCCGTACCAGGCGGAGGCCAGCCAGGGCACGCTGCAAGTCATCTACGAATTCCAGACGCTCATCTGCAACCTGTACGGGATGGAGGTCGCCAACGCCGGCATGTATGACGGCGCGACCAGTCTGGCCGAGGCCGCGCTGATGGCCTGCCGCGTCACGCGCCGCGAACGCATCGCCGTGCTGGATACCGTGTCGCCAGCCTACCGGGCGGTCATCGAATCCTACTGCCGTCCCCAAAACTTGGAAGTCGTTACCGTAGGCGCGCGCAGCCGTGCGCCCCTACATGATGCCGTGGGCTCGGACACCGCCTGCCTGGTCACCCAGTATCCCAATTTCTACGGCGGCATTGAGGACTTGGGGGCGCAGGTAGACGCGGCGCACGACGCCGGGGCGCTGGCGGTGGTGTCGTGCGACCCCATCGCCGTGGGGATGTTCCAGCCGCCGGGCCACTACGGGGCCGACATCGTCACCGGCGAGGGGCAGCCGCTGGGGATTCCGCCCAGCTACGGCGGGCCTTACGTGGGGCTGTTCGCCACCAAGCAGGAATACATCCGCCAGATGCCCAGCCGACTGTCGGGCCGCACCGTAGACCGCAACGGCGAGACGGGCTACGTGCTGACGTTGCAGACCAGGGAGCAACACATCCGCCGCGAGCGGGCGACGTCCAACATCTGCACCAACGAGGCGCTGTACGCCCTGGCCGCCACCATCTACCTGGCTGCGCTGGGCAAGTCGGGGCTGCGGCAGGTGGCCGAGCTGTGCTACCAGAAATCGCAATACGCCGCATCGCAAATCGCCGCGCTACCGGGCTACTCCATCGCCAACGGCGGGCCGTTCTTCCGCGAGTTCGTGGCCCAATGCCCAGCGCCGCCCGCCGAAATCAACCGCCGGCTGATGGAGCAGAACATCCTCGGCGGCCTGGACGTAAGCGACCGCTACCCCAACGGCATGCTGCTGTGCGTAACCGAGATGAACACTAGGGACGAGATCGACGAGTTAGCCGGGGCGTTGGCGTCCGTGTAAGATAGATAGGGCAATCGGCGATTCGATTGGAGGCTGGTTATGACCACCACTACAGGGGACGACGCCCGCTCCACCTTGCTGGAAGCTACGGAACATCACCGCGAGGCTGCCGAGCATCACCGTGAGGCTGCCGGAGCTCAGCGAGAGGCCGAAGAAACGCAGCGACAATCTGAGGAAGCACAGCGGCAGTCGCAAGAGGCGCAGCAGCAGTCCGAGGAAGCGCAACGGCAGTCCAACATCTCCCATCGCGAGGCGCAATCTGCCCATGGGCTTAACGAGCGAGCCCTCCGCACTGGTCAAAACGCCATCAGCACACTCATAGCGGCTGCGGAGACTGTCCAAGCCGTCTTCGCCGAAGCTGCCGACACTTACAGCATGGCCGCCGTGGCCGCAGGTAGAGCGGCCGAGCAATCAGCCGCCGCCGCCGAAGCCTCCGGCAGAGCTGCTGAGGCCTCCCGGCAAGCCGCTGACAAGATGGGCCAGGCCGCCGACGCCTCTCGCCGGACCGCCGACGTTATGGAGCGGGCGGCCAATTCAATGGACCGAGCCGCCGACGCCATGGAGCGCGCCGCCAACCGACTCGCACCGGGCGCGTAGTCAGCGGGTGGACAGAAAGACAACAGCTAATACGCCGCAACAGGAGAAACCGGAAAAATGCGTCAAGGCGGAAACCGGGATACATCCAAACTGCTGATGGAGCGCAGCGTGCCGGGACGGGCCGGGGCCGTGCTCCCGGAGTCCGACGTGCCGTTGCAGCCCATGCCCGACGCGGCGTTGCTGCGCGACGACTTGCCCCTGCCTGAGCTGTCGGAGCCGGAGGTGGTCCAGTATTTCACTGGACTGAGCCAGCGCAACTTCTCCATCGACACGCATTTCTACCCCTTGGGCAGTTGTACGATGAAGTACAACCCCAAGATCAACGACGAGACCGCGTTCCTGCCCGGGTTCGCGGGGATTCACCCGATGCAGCCCGCCGAGCAGTCGCAGGGGGCGCTGGAGCTGCTGTACCGGCTCCAGGGATTCCTTGGGGAGATTACCGGGTTGCCCGCCGTCAGCCTGGCCACTCTGGCCGGGGCGCATGGCGAGCTGGCCGGGATGCTGATGGTCAAGGCATACCTGCGCGCCCAGGGTCAGACGGGACGCACCAAGGTCGCCATCCCCGACAGCGCCCACGGCACCAACCCGGCGTCGGCGGCCATGGCCGGGTTCCAGGTAGTCGAGCTGGCCTCGGACAGCCAAGGGAACGTTGACCTGGAGGCGTTGCATGACGTGGCCGACAACAGCCTGGCCGGGGTGATGATTACGCTACCCAGCACCCTGGGGCTGTTCGACACCAACATCGTCGAGGTCTGCCGCATCGTCCACGAGGCCGGGGGGCTGGTCTACGGCGACGGCGCAAACATGAACGCGCTGCTGGGCCGGGTCAAGCTGGGCGACTTGGGCTTTGACGTGTGCCACCTGAACCTGCACAAGACTTTCAGCACGCCCCACGGCGGCGGCGGGCCGGGCGCCGGGCCGGTCTGCGCCACCGAGCGGCTGGCGCCCTACCTGGCCGCGCCTGTGGTGTCTGCGCATACTTGGGTTCCGACACGCGGCGGTGACCCCGATGGCGAGCGCACCGGAGAAGACCGCACGTCCTATCACTTGACCGAACCGGAGCACAGCATCGGCAAGCTGGCCGGGTTCCACGGCAACTTTGGCGTGCTGGTGCGGGCCTACACCTACATCCGCACCCTGGGCGCGGCGGGCATCCTCTCCATCAGCGGCAACGCGGTGCTGAACGCCAACTACATGATGAACGCTCTGCGCGATGTCTATCGCCTGCCCTACGACCGCACCTGCATGCACGAGGCGGTGTTCGCAGCCGACTGGCAGAAAGCGCGCGGCGCGGGCGGCCTGGAAATCGCCAAGCGGCTGCTGGACTACGGCTTCCACGCGCCGACGATGTATTTCCCGCTGATCGTCCCCGAGTGCCTGATGATCGAGCCAACGGAGTCTGAGACGCAGGAGACCATCGACGATTTCGTAGCGGCGCTCAAGCAGATCAACGCGGAGATCGACGATGACCTGGACCTGGTGCGCAACGCGCCGCACACCACGCCGGTAGCGCGCCTCGACGAGGCCCAGGCAGCGCGGAGGCCGAATCTACGCTGGACGGTGGGGGGTTAGAGGTTCAACTCGTTCGCTTCGATAGGCAAAGTGTCCCGGCCCGTCATTCCGGCTTTCGCCGGATGACAGATAAGACTTATACAGTTGGGGGTTCCACCCCCACCCTAACCCTCCCCCTGAGGGGGAGGGGACAACTTTCAACTGCGTAGCTCCTATACTGATTTAGATTTACTACCCCGCCTGGCGTTCCTCCTCGAGGAGGGCGTTTAGGATGTCCTCGTCGACGCGCACCTCTACGCCGGCGCGCTCCTCCTGTAGCAGCATGGCTACGCGGGAGTCGCGGTGGCCCCAGCCGCGGTTGAGGGCCTCGGTCATCTCCTGGAGCGTGAGCTGCGCCAGCCGCATGGGAACGTCGTACTCGCGGCCCACGGACAGGGCGAGGTCAACGTCCTTGCGGGCGAGGCGCAGGGCGAAATCGGGCGGGTCGAACTTGCCGGGCAGCAGGTGCTCGGCCAAGCCCTCGAACGTGCCGCGGCGTCCTTGGGCGCCCTTGCGAACGGCTTGCCACAGCGCCAGCGGCTCCACTCCCGCCTTGACGCCCATGGTGAACACCTCGGCCAGCGCCGCCTGCACCACGTAGCCGGTGCAGTTGTGAACCAGCTTGGCGATGGCGCCGCAGCCGATGGGCCCGACGTAATACGCCTTGTCGCCGATGCTGTCCAGCACGGGCTTGCAGCGGTCGAAAACGTCCTTGTCGCCGCCGACCCAGATGGCGAGGTTGCGGGACGCCGCTCCTCGTGGCCCGCCGCTGACCGGCGCGTCGAGGACGTGAATGCCGCGGGCGGCGGCGTGCGCATGGATCTGGCGGATGAGCGTGGGCGTGCTGGTGCTGAGGTCAAAGTAGACCTTGCCTTCGCTCATGCCCTCGAGGATGCCGTCCTCGCCCAGGCCGACGGCCTCCACCTCGACCGGGCCGGGCAGCGACGTGAACACGATCTCCGACGCCTCGGCCACCTCGCGGGGTGAGTCGGCCCAGTCGGCGCCAGCCTCCAGGTGGCGCGTTGCCGACTCCCGCCGTATGTCGTGGACTACCATCTCGTTGCCGCCCTGCAGGCAGTTGTAGGCCATGCTGGCCCCCATAGTTCCCAATCCGATGAATCCAACTTTCATTGTCCTGCCTCCGCTGGAGTTTGGCCCATATCATACCGTAGCCGGCTCGGGCTCAGGCACTTGCTTGCCCCAGCGCCTGCTAACGAATTCCGGATTCCCGCTTTCAGAGGAATAGCGATGGTATTTCCAACGTGTGTTGGTATTGGGCACGATTTGTCTGCTTGGCCCCGCCGCGTAGGGGCGCACAGCCGTGCGCCCGTGTCTGCGCAGGAGAGAATTGTGCTGGACCCGGGAGCCAGGGCGCACGGCTGTGCGCCCCTACATGGGAATACCAACACAAGTTGATAATACTATAGCGATGATGCTCTCCAACGCTTAGCCCTCGATGGAATATAATGCGCAAGACCTACCCCAACGCGGAGGCGCGACATGGTTGAGCAAGCTGAGAAACTCTGGACTTACGATGCAGTGGAGCCTGGGCAATATGGCGCGGAGACGGAGGTGGCAATAACCGCAGAAAACGTCGCCCGTTACGCAGAGGTGGCCCTCAACGACGACCCCCGCTATCGGGGAGCGGAGCCGACGCTGGCTATGCCAACGATGGTGCTCAGCTACGCCGTGCTGCTGCGGGAGGAGATAGCCGAGGCCAACGGTTTCGTCAACTACGAAGAATCACGGACGGCCCGCAAGCAGACTCCGTTCGCCAAGTGCGAAATCCGCTGGCACCAGCCGGTCAGCGTCGGCGACGTCATCACTGGCACGCGAGGGGTGCTGGAGAAGTACGAGCGGCGGGGAAGCCGGTTCGTCACCTTCCGCGTTGAGGGAATCAACCAGCACGGAATAAAGGCCGTCGAGTATGACTACACCTGCATATTCGACTACGCCAAGGGACAGCGCGAGGTGCCCGCGGGACAGGGTTCCTCAGCGAGCGGCACTCACCCCCACCCTAACCCTCCCCCTGAGGGGGAGGGAATCAGGGCTCGGCGCCTCTTGGATTACGATTCGGCAGTTGAGGGGACGGCGCTGGCCGAGCTGAGCATCACCGAGAGCCAAGAGGTGATAAATCGGCGCGGCGCATTCCGTCTGGCGGGACGGCCGCCCAGCGAGAGCAACATCCATACCGATGAGGAGTTTGCCCGGCAGAACATTTTCGGCAGTATCGTGAACTCGGGCCCGGCCACCATGTCCTACGTCGATCAGATGCTGCAATTGTCGTTCCCGCCGGAGGCGTTCTACAACGGCGGCAGCCTGCTGATGCGGGCCATCACGCCCTTCCGCAGCGGCGATACCGTAACGTTCAGCGGCGAGGTAACTGCCCGGCGGCGCAATCCGCAGTCCTCCCCCCATGATGGGGGTATCGTAGAGTGCCGGGTGCGCGGCACCAACCAGCGCGGCGAGCTGGTCTGCCTGGCCGACGCGGCACTGGGGGTGGGCTAGTTCCCGGTTGCGGGAATGCCTTGGGCGGGTACGGGCAGGGCCACCTCTACAAGTTCCCCCCAAGAATCGGGTTCGGGCATAATGGGGTCATCAGGCGGCGGACCGCCCATGCGAAACCTGATAAGCTGGCGGACTTCTTCCCGCACCTCTTCCAGTGTTCCGCCTGAAGACCAGCACCCCAGGATGTCCGGGCAGTATGCGGCGTTGTTGGTGGGGGAATTCTCGAAAATGACGTTGAATGTTAGAGGCATCCCGTCTTCCTGCAAGCGGATTTCCATGTCCTCGTACCACATCGAGGGTTCGACAACGGATTCTCCATCCTCCAGCATAAATTCAATGTGACCGTCCATTGCCTCACGGATATTTTGCTGAATTTCCTCAACCGTCGCGCCGGTAGACAAGCAAATGACAGGCAGGTTGGGGACAAACGCACAGTAGTTGTTGGGTGCCTTTTCGTAGAAAACGAGAAACTTCACTTTACCTGCTTCCTTTCAGACCGGCTTGCTTTTGGATACTATCCCAAGTCTTGGCTGCCAAATCCTCGCTAGGCTTCCCAGGAATTATCACCTTGCCCGGCTTCACGGGATGTTTGAAATTACGATGACTGCCTCTAGTGTACACATAATACCATCCGTCATCCTGCACAATGCGGATGGCCTCTCTTACTTTAGGCGGCAAGTTACTTGACTCTCCGAGACGTGTTCCGGCCGCCCATCCTTCGACAAGCTCAGGATAAGCGGCCGGGCTTTAGCAGTGGCTAGTCGCGGGTGAAGCCGTAGACCCGCTCCGGCTCCACCAGCACGATTACGGCGTCCTGGTTGACCATGGCTTGGTCGTACTCCTCCCAGTCGGGGTGGTCGCCGTGGGCGCTGCAAGCGAGATACACCTCGCGCAGCTTGACGCGCATGGTCTCGGCGTCGGTGTCGTGGTAGCTCATGGTCGACGCCGTGCCCTCCACGGATATGGCGCTCCGCCAGCCCTCGCTGACGGCGGTGACGGTGCAGCGGTTGTCCCGCTGGAGGTTCCGCACCTTGACCGAGCTGCCGTAGACGATAACGTAGGCCGCCTTGCCCTCGTAGGCGCCCACGACGACGATGCTGACGTGGCCCGCGCCGTTGCGCCGGTAGGTGGTGATGATGCCGCGCTTGTTATTCCTGTTCACGAAATTTTCGTAGTCCTGGAACTCCATCTCGACTCCTCCGAATTTTGGCCCGTTAAGATTGACTTGCTTGGTATAACATAGTTGGCGACATTCCTGCATCCCGGTTGTCTGAATCGGGATTGACGGATTCGCCGGATGGAAAATCCTGATAGGGCTTACGCAGTTGGGGATTTCACCCTCCCCCTGAGGGGGAGGGGATAGATTTCAATTGCGTGAGTCTCGTCCCGATTCAGACAAAGGGAGAACGCGGGCGATGGAATACCGGGAGCTGGGCCGCACGGGCGAGATGATACCGGAGGTCGGCCTTGGGACGTGGAAGTACCGCGGCGGGCCGGAACCGTTGCGCCGCAGCATCGAGCTGGGGGCGAACCTCATCGACACCGCCGAGATGTACCGTACCGAGGACGCTGTCGGCACGGCCATCCGGGGCATCCGGGACAGGGTGTTCGTGGCTACCAAGGTGCTGGGCAGCAACCTGCGTCACGACCAGGTGCTGCGGGCCGCCGAAAAGAGCCTGAAACTACTGAACTGCGGCGTCATCGACCTGTACCAGATCCATTGGCCCAGCCACAGCGTGCCCATCGCCGAGACCATGCGGGCCATGGAGGAGATGGTAGACCGGGGAATGGTGCGCCACGTCGGGGTCAGCAACTTTTCGGTCGCCCAGATGCAGGAGGCCCAGGCCGCGATGCCGAATGTCCCCATCGTCAGCAACCAGGTGCTGTACAACCTCAAGCGCCGGGGCATCGAGCGCGACCTGATCCCCTACTGCGAGGAGCGGGGAATCACGGTGATGGCGTACACCCCGCTGGCCGACGGCTCCCTGGCCGTCCGCCCCCGCGTGCGGGCCGGGCGCAACTGGGAGGCGCTGGAAAGCGTGGCCCGCGAGGCCGGCAGGACACCGGCGCAGGTGGCGCTGAACTGGTGCCTGACACGCCCGCCGGTGGTGGTCATTCCCAAGACCAACAGCGTGGCCCGCACCGAGGAGAACTGCGGCGCATCAGGCTGGCGGCTGACCCCGGCGCAGGTGCAGCGCCTGGAGGCGGTGTTTCCACTGTAAGAAATCCTAGTGGTCTACTGCTTGCCTAGCTTTGCTGCTGGAACTGCCCCTGATACCCACGGGAAGGGGGCAGGCCGACGTGTTCCAATATGAGTTGGGCTATTTTCATACCTTGGCTTAACTCAATGGCGAATGGGCCTATATTGTTCATTTCCAAATAGCGGTTGCCAGAGAAACCGGCAATGACTGTTGGAGCTGTGACATGCACGGACAGCCCGAACCGGGCCAATGAACTCTTACCCTCTATCCGGGCAGCCAGATGATTAGGCAAAGTGACGTGATCCAATGTTTTTCCTATAATCAAGCGATGAGGCTCCAGCCGGTACGGGCCAGATGTCAGCGACCTGTATTCCCCGTGGATGTTCAAGAGGTGCATCACCTCAACATCTTTGTCAGTGGGAACAATGGTCACGCCCCGAACTCTTTCCGATGGCAGCAGGATGAGGTCAGGGTGAAGCAGGAGATCCACCGCCGAACTATCAATCCGTTCGGCGTCGGCGGTAGCTGGGATAGGCGGGTCAAACACCAACCGTTTCGCCTCGATCTCAGCTCTGATTTCGATGTTGGACAGTACCATTGCTATTCACCGTCTGCGGCAGTTTCCACTACAATTTTTTCCAGTTCAGACTCCATCGCCGCGAAAGTGGTCTGTCCGAAATTGGTGGGCGGGAACGAGACGACTATTCTGCCATAGTGCTCGCCTACCAAAGCGGCCAAAACGGTTCCCCGCTCCTCGTTGACTATTCTAAGTGGGACAAAAGCGGTTTTGGTTCTTTCATCCAACTGAAACCAAACCTGAGCCTCCTGAGGGGTCGGGAAGGGATCCTTGTCCATCCTGATATAACTCAGTTCGGCCAATACCGGCTCGACGTAATACCTCATTGGCTCCGGACCCAGTTGTCCTTTTTTCATGCGCCACTCCTCTGCTGTGGAGTAGAAATCCGTCGAGGGGATTTCCGTTCGGTCATTATCGAGTTCCTGCTCTTTCTTTGTCCACCGTCCGCTGTCATCAAATTGACCGCGCCTGTCGCTCCCGTTACCCGGTTTCCGCCCTGGTGCGCAGCAGGGCGAACGGGATGGCGGCCAGGGCGACTATGGCGGCGGCGCGGAAGAACGCGCGGAACACTGCCAGGCCAGCGTCGTTGACGCCCTCGGTGTACTGCGCTATGCGGGCGTTCAGGGCCTCGGTGGACTCGCCGGTCTGCGGCAGGGGCAGCTCCAGGCCGGAGGTCAGTACCTGGAAATGTTCCACGCCCCAGGCCGACATCGCCGCCAGCCCCAGCGTCATGCCCATCATCCGCGCTACGGTGACCAGCGACGCGGCCGTCGCCCGGTAGTCCTCGCCCACCGCCTGCAGGGCCCGGTGCAGGATGGGGGCAATGACCAGGCCGAAACCTACGCCGGCCAGCAGCAGTTGCAGGGTGAGCTCCGGGTCGTCCACGCCAAGCTCCCAGCGGGAGCACATGAACAGGCCCGCCGCCACCATCAGCAGCCCCGCGACCGTCAGGATGCGCCCCCCGGCCCACGGCAGCATCCAGCCGCCTATGACCGACGCAATGGGAATCACGCCGGTCATCCGCAACAGCCATAGTGCGCCGGTGAACGGGTCTTTCAGCATCACCGTGTCGGCGGTGAGCGGCACTGTGACCATCGCCAGGATCAGCGACACGCCCACCAGCGCCTGAGAGATGTTGGCAAGTATGAACTGCCACGACCGCAGGAAAACGTGGGCCAGCAACGGCTGCAACATCCGCCGTTCCACCAGCACCAGAACGCCGCCCAGTCCCACTCCCGACGCGGCGAGGATGAACGGCCACGGCGTTTCAATGGTGAAAAAGTCCTTCCGCGACAGCCCCATGGCCAGCAGGAACAGCGCGGCGATCAGGAACGCGCCGCCGATATAGTCAACTCTGGCGCCGGGCGTGCGGTGGTTGGGGAGGCGCATCAGGGCAACGAACACTATGGCGCTCTGGGGCACGTTCAGCCAGAAAATCCAGCGCCAGCTTGACAGCTCGACGATGGCCCCGCCGTAGGCCGGCCCCAGCATGGAACCCGCCTCGGCAGCGCCCCCCACGATGCCCAGGGCCAGCGCCCGCTTTTCCGGCGGCACGAGGGTGGTGGCCAGCGCCATGCCCAGCGGCACCGTGGCCCCGCCGCCGATGGCCTGTATCACCCGGGCCCCGACCATGAACTCAAAGCTCTGGGAAATAGCTACCAGGCTCGTGCCGATGCAGAACACTACCAGCGACACCTGGTACACCCGGGGGTAGCCGTAGACATCCCCAATCCGCCCGATCAACGGCATGGCCACGGTGTAGCCCAGCAGGTACGCGGTGATAATCCAGGATACGCGGTCTAGCTCGGTGATGGGGATTTTCAGGTCCAGCATCACGCTGGGCAGGGCGGTAACCACCACCGTCTGGTCGAGGGCGGTGATGAAGGCCCCCGTGGCGGTTATAGCCAGGATCGCCCAGGTGGAGTGCTGCCGCGAGGGTTCAGCCCGGCTGGCCTTGGAGTCGAGGGTCAAGGGGCACCCCGGCATGCTCCCAGGGCCTCGGGAGAAGGATTAGGGCGCGTTTGCAAACTCAATCAACTGCGGGAATTTCGGCATCAGGAGTGCCGCTTTCTGCCAGGATTTCGATATTCTCAGTGTGTTGGTATTGGGCGCGGTCTGTCTGCCTTGTCCCAGCTGCGTAGGGGCGCACAGCCGTGCGCCCGTGTCTGCGCAGGAGCGAGAATTGGGGTGGAACCGGGGCCAGGGCGCACGGCTGTGCGCCCCTACATGGGAATACCAACACACGTTAAGAATGCCAGAATTTCACCCTCACCCTAGCCCTCTCCCTTGAGGGAGAGGGAATTTTGCAGACAACCCCGACATATAGAGTATCTCACAGTTCGGGCCGTTCTATCGTTACCGGCTGGTTCGCGCCATCCAGCGTCAACTGGCGTTGGGAATCCTCCACGTCGGTTGCAACCACCTGCCCCGTGATCAGTGCGCGGCGCAGCATTCCCGTATCGCGCTCGGTCCACATCTCCAGCGCCACCGGAAAGCCCGTGCCCGCCGTGGGAACGAGTCCCTTGAGCACCTCAGAGGTGATGTCTCCCCCGATATGGTAAACGTCCACGCCGTCAATGTTCTCCCGGCCCATCAGCCGCGGCGACTGCACCTCGTCCACTATGCCCGCCAGGGTTGCGCCAAAGTCGGACAGGTTGATGGGCAGCGCCGACTGGGATACCTCCTCCCACTGGCCATTCACAAGGTTGGTCATGTACGCCTGCTCGCCCAGGCTTATCATTCTTATTTCCAGGTATGAGCGCGGGAAAAGCAGCTCGCCTTCCACCGTGATTTCGAACTCTCCCGGCACCACTGCCTTGCCATAGGCCCGGCTCATCAGCACTCCAGGCAGGAGGTTGGTGGAGCCAACAAGGTGCTCCAGGTCAAAAGCGACGGACTGCAACGATACCAGACTTTCGACCGTCCGCTGCAATTCCTCCCGCGGGTCCACCGGCTTGGGAGTGGGCGTAGGCATGGCGGTAGGCCCAGAACCGGAGCATGCGAGTGACGCCAACAGCAAGGCCGCGGAGAGCAAAAGCGCACTGGCTAACCCGAGCCAGCGAAGGCAAACGGCTTTCGCTGCTCCAATCATCAGTTCCACGACCACACTGCCAGCTTGCCGGAGGCAATGCGTTCGGCGTTCCCGGTGCCGACGTCAACGACGTAGACCTGCCCGCCATGCGGCCCGCTGCCGTTGCGCCGCCCGGACTCAGCGCCGTCGGTACCGGCCACCACCAGCGCCGAACCGTCGGGCGCCCAGAGGGAGTGCGAGTAGGCGTACTGGTCAAAGAAACTGAGCAGCGCGAACATTTCACCAGTAGGAGTGAAACTGAACAGACGCCGCGCCTCCCCCGCCGACTGTCCGTCCTGGACCGGGGATACCGACAAGTCCATGGAACGGCTGAGAGGTTCGATGCCGATCCAGGCAATCCGGTCACCCTGCGGCGACCAGTAAAAGGCCACCAGTTGCTCGTCTACCAGTGTTGAGATTTCCGAACCGTCAGCCGAGACCAGAATCAGGCGGTCAAAGACGGGAACGTTGACCCGCATCTGCTCCGCGACGGCAAGCGCCGAACCGTCCGGCGCCCATGCGAATGCCGTAAGCCCCTCGGACTCCATCAGCATTCTCGGCGGCGGCCCGTCCCTATCGGTTGACGCCAGGAACACTCCCCGGCGGCCGCCGCCGATCCCGGCGTACGCCACCTGCGCCCCTGTCGGCGACAGCGCCGGGGCGCGGAACGCTATGGCGTCCACTGCAATCCTGGTTTCTTCCCCATCGGGCGTTGGTTCCTGGACCACCACGCGGTCGCCGCTGTGGACTGCCAGCCTGCTGGCATCGGCGCCCCAGTGATAGTACAGCGGCGCACCCACCGCGACAGCGCCCGGTTCCTCGTTAGATTCCATGTCCTTCACGAACAGAGTCAGCCCCTCAGGAGTAGGGGCCAGAAAGCTCAGCCGACGACTGTCGGGAGCCCAGTAAATGTAGTGGGGCGCGCCGTCGGCCACCGGCGCCTGCAACTCGTTTTCGTAAGCCGCAGCCACGCGCCCGGACGCCGCGTCGAACACCTGGACTGACAGCCCCGGCGAATCCCCCCTAAGGGAAACTCTGGACGCCGCAACCCTGCTGCCGTCCGGCGACCAGGTTGGCCAACTGTAGGAGTCGCCCCGGGCCAACGTCTGCGACAGGAGTCCAGCCCTGACGTCGCCGGTCAACCTCTCCTCACCCGTCGAATCGGGGTTAATCAGGAACAGGTCTCCTGAATTGTCGATGAAGGCTATCCGGTTAACCATTGGCGTTGCTCTTTGCATAGAGGATGCTTGGCCGGTATTCGGCCCCTCCGTCATCTCAGGCTGCCCGCACCCGGCCAGACCCCCAATGACCATCAGCACTGCCATAGTCGTCAGAAGGGGCGCAAGGCGTTTCATGGCAAGCTCCAGAACCGGAGACCGGGGGCCAGCAACAGCGCCGCTATGATACCAAACAATATCAGTGGACAAGTCAGGCAAAACCGTGGTTAATTCAATCAGACAACGCGCACGAGCGCGGGATGCACGTGGGCGGTTGACTCACGCCAATCCAGGATGACGTTCCAACACACACGCCGCGAACCTGCCAGAGAACCTTGCGGAGGAAAGAGTCCACCAAACCAGCGCACTTGTCCGTGCTAAAATACAGGCCACCAGCAAAATTCACGGCTTAGCTGAATAGGAAAACGGATTCCCTGACGGTCACCGAGGTAGGTTGTCCCAGTTATCAACGGTCTTACTGTTATTCTTATATCCTGAGATAAAATTTCTTATTTAATTTGGATCTTAATCCCAAAAATCGTGGGTAAGCGGCCAATT
This sequence comes from Dehalococcoidia bacterium, assembly GCA_963664375.1. Classification (GTDB taxonomy): domain Bacteria; phylum Chloroflexota; class Dehalococcoidia; order Lucifugimonadales; family UBA3495; genus VXOI01. The sequence goes on along the minus strand of OY761449.1, from coordinate 244,013 downwards.
TCGGCTGCCCCATGGAACCGGCCATACGATGATTGACACAGTTCGGTTGAATATCCGCGCTGGCAGCGGCGGGAACGGCTGCGCCAGTTTCCTCCGTGAGAAATACCGTCCCAAGGGCGGCCCGAACGGAGGGGATGGCGGAGACGGCGGTAGCGCTTACCTGGTCGGCGATGCGTCGTTCAACACGCTGCTCCATATCAAGTTCAATAGTACCATCTACTGTGAGTCCGGGGGGCACGGCAAAGGCAAGAATCGCCGCGGCCCCAACGGCAAGGACACCATAGTGCCGGTTCCAATAGGCACCGTGGTCTGGCGGCTGAACAGTGACGGCTCCCGCGATTTCCTGACGGACATTACCGGCGACACGCCGTACCTGGTGGGCCGCGGCGGCCGCGGTGGCTGGGGCAACGCCCGCTTTGCCACGTCAACCAACCAGGAGCCGGTGCTTTCGGAGCGGGGCGAAAAGGGCGATGCCGCAGTGCTGTTCCTCGAACTCAAGTTGCTGGCCGATGTTGGCCTGCTGGCCCGTCCCAACGCTGGCAAGTCCACGCTGATCTCACGTTGTTCCGCGGCCAAAGCCAGGGTGGCCGATTATCCTTTCACGACTGTGGAACCTGTCCTTGGCGTGGTTCGCTCGGGCAAGCGGGATTTCGTGATGATGGAGATTCCGGGCTTGTTGGAGGGGGCGCACAAGGGCGTGGGCCTTGGCCACCAGTTCCTACGCCATGCGGAACGGGCGCGGCTGTACGTTCACCTGGTGGACGGGATTTCCGACGATCCACGCGATGACTATCAAATGGTCCGGGACGAGCTGCTGCGGTTCAACCCCGAGCTGGGCGGCAAGCGGCAGATGATCGTCGTGAACAAGCTGGACGTCACCGAGGTCAGGGAGCGCCGGGACGAATTGGAAATGGCGCTCAAGTCCGCTCTGAAAGAGATGGGAGAACCCTCCGGTGAGGTTCTGTTCATATCCGCCGCCACCGGCGAGGGCGTCGATGCCATGCTCGCCCGTATCTCTGCCATCCTCGAGGAGCTGCCCAAGGACGAGGTATCGGAGCGAGAGTTTTCCCCTACGCGGGCAATGCCCAGACCGCGCCGCCTGCCGGAGTCGGTCAGGCTGGAGGATGGCGTGTACGTCGTCGAGTCCGAACGTCTGGAGCGGCTGAGCGCCCTGGCTGACACTCGGGACCAGCGGGTGCTGCTGCAACTCTGGCGGGAGATGCGCCGCACCGGGATGGCCGACAAGCTGATCGACGAGGGCATCGAGGTGGGCGACACCATCCGCATCGGCGAAGTGGAAGTCGAATGGTTCTGAACCGGGCCGGAAACCGGGTTGGTCGCCGGGTTGGAATACTGGGCGGCACTTTCGACCCGGTGCACTGCGGCCACCTGGAAATAGCCCGCCGGGCTATGGACGAGGCTGGCCTGGAGCGGGTGATATTCATTCCGGCTGGCAGTCCGCGCCTCAAGTCAGCCGATCCGACTGCGGCGCCGGAGCACCGTCTGGCCATGCTCAACCTGGCGGTAGCGGACGCGCCGGGGTTCGATGTGTCGGACATGGAGCTGGGACAGCCGGGCCCCACCAGAACCGTGGAGACGTTGAGGGAGCTGCGCGGGCGGCTTGGCGAGTACGCGGAGTTGGTATTTATCCTGGGGTTGGACGTGCTGACCCGGTTCGACCAGTGGATTGAACCGGAGCGGGTAGTGGAGCAGGCCCGATTGCTGGCCGTCAGCCGACCCGGTTACGCCGATTTCGACTGGGCCGAATTCTACGCCCGCAATCCCTACGCCCGCGGCCGGGTGGACTGCATCGAGTCCACGGCCATCGACATCAGCGCCAGTGAACTGCGGGGCCGCCTGGCATCCGGCGCGTCGGTGGCGGGGCTGCTGCCCGCCGCGGTGGAGCGGTACATCCGGGAGAGCGGGCTTTATGTTAACTTTGCGTGATAATTAGTTTGTGCTATCCTTTTCCGCAATTTAGCGTCGCCGATATTGGCAAAGGTAGAGAAAATGACTACTCTCTTGTCTGATAGAACCCAAGCTGAGCGGGAGGATAACCCTGTGGGGTTGCTGGAGGACGTGGGAGCTCTTTTGTACGGCGACTTCACTCTTGCCTCGGGCAAGAAGTCGGAATACTACTTTGATTCCAAGCAGTTGACGTTGGACCCGCGCGGAGCGCGTTTTGTCACCGAGCACCTCGTCAGGAGACTGGATGACCTAGGAATCCTTTATGTGGGCGGCACCGCATACAGCGGAATTCCGTTGGCCTCGCAAGTGGCGCTGTATAGTGAAATCAGGGATGGCGAGCGTATCCAGGCTTTCTATCACCGCAAAGAAGCCAAAGGACACGGCACTAACTCGGTCTTGGACGGGAAGCGTCCTCCCAAAGGTGCGGATGTTGTTATCTTGGAAGATGTCGTGACCACTGGGGACTCTCTGCTTAAAGCCATCGAGCTGGCTGAGGCGGACGGTTGCAACGTCACGCACGCTTTAACCTTGGTCGACCGCGATGAGGGGGGCCGGGAGGCGGTGGAGGCCGCGGGGTACAAGTTCTGGGCGCTGTTCACCGTGGAGCGTTCCGGCGGCGAGGTGGCGTTCGTCTACAACGGAGCATAGGGCCGGGCCTTACTGCCTGGCGTCAAGGCGTGCCAGTTGGCCGGGCCACGCGAGGATTTTCCTGTCCGACGTTACAAGCTGGTGTCCTCCCAGCGCAGTGGCTACGATGATGCGGTCGGCAGGATCGCCGTGTATATCCGGTATAAGGCCGGCGCGGGCGGCGATTTCGCCGTTTACGGGAATCTCAATGTACCCTTGACCCAGCAGTACACGTCGCCATCCAAGAACGTCATCGGGAAATCTAATTCTCCCTTTGTCCCTCAACATCGCCGTTTCCCAGAACGTGATTGCGGAAACTGCGAGCTGGTTGGAGAACCAAGCCTCCTCAATAATATCTCTCGCCCGCGGGCCTAGTTGGGGGTCTCCCAGCCTGAACCAGAGAGCTGCTTGTGTATCGAGCAGTATCAAGGTAAGTGTTCCCACCGCTTGGCTGTCTCAGCGTCCCAGTCCACGTCATCAAAGGCGTCGTCCAAGTCGCCGATGATTTCATATTTGCCCTTGTCAAGGCCAAAGGGCGACTTGGGCCTATCCTGACGGGGTATCTCCTCTGCCGCGGGTTTGCAAGGCGTGAGCATCGCCACGGGCTTGCCGTTCTTGGTGATGACGATTTCCTCGCCGCTCGCCGCTACTTCGTCCATCAGTTTCAGGCACTTGGCCTTGAACTCGGACGCTTTGATGGTGCGAGTCTTGGCGGTGATTTCGCTCTCGGTAGACATCTTATGCTCCTAGCTGAAATCCTGGCCGGGGCCGAACAGCTTGGGTAGCTCCTCCACGGTCGCCGTGCCGGACTCTGGCGCTTGCAGCTCCAGCACTTGGCCGGGAGTGGCCGATGCGGTGCGGACGAAACCCAGTCCTCGCAGTTCGCCCCCTGATGTCCGGTAGACGGAGGTGACCGTGCCGACCTGCCTGCCGTCCAGGTACAGGGGCGTCCCCGCCGTCGCGTCACTACCATCGGAGAACCGCAGCACCGAGAGGTATCTCTGCACCCGCTCGTAGCTGTCGAGGCGGGCGATGACCTCCTGGCCGATGTAGCAGCCCTTGGTGAAATCAATGGCGCCAATGAGACCGGCCTCCAGCGGGTTGTAAGGCTCGCCCATCTCGCTGCCAAAGGCTGGCGAGCCGCGGGAAACCCGCAGGGCATCCCACGCCTCGGCGTCAACCGCGGACGCTCCCTCGGCCCCCAGCGCATCGGCAACCGCCGGAACGTCCGCGGAGGAAACCACCAGCAGGCAGCATCCCATGGAACCCAGCGGACGGCTGATGCCGATGTGTTCCTTGCCACCGATTGCCACCGAGGACGCCGGGTACTGCAACCCCGGCAGTTGTTCCGGCTCTCCGTCCTCCAGCCCCAGGATGGCCTCAGCGCCCGCACCCGCCACGGCGATGACGGCGGTGTCGGCGGAAACATCCTCGACCTCCAAGTCCTCCATGATCGTATACTTGTCCAGCCACTCCATGACTGGCTGCTGCTGGCCGGGGCTGGTTAGCAGGTAGACGCACTCGCCGGCGTTTATGACGCTGAGCAGGTCCACGATGCGGCCGCGGTCGCTGGTCAACACCGTGGGCGCCCAATGGCCGGGCTCCAGGTGATCGACCTTGTTCGTTGAGAGCCGGTTCAGCAGGTCAAGGGCGTCCTCGCCGGTGGCTTTGAGGCAGCCGTATCCCGTTTCCTGGCAGAACAGCAGGTTGCTGTCCGGCTGCACGGTTAGCGTCGGGATGGTTGCGGATGATTCTTGCAATGCCATGCGCCCTCCCGGGACTGGGTGACGTGGGCTTTAACGGTTAAGCGCCGCCTCCGCGAGGGAAGACGGCGCTGTTATTGCTGGCTACGGGCAGGTCTGCCCGTCGGGTTCTGCCGGGCAGGGTGATGTTAGACGCTGAAAGAGGTGCCGCAACCGCAGGCCTTCTTGGCGTTGGGGTTGTCGAAAGTGAACCCCTTTCCGTTCAGCCCGTCGGAAAAGTCGAGCTGCGTGCCAACCAGGTAGATGTAGCTCTTCTTGTCGACGATGACCTTGACGCCGTACTGTTCGACAACCTTGTCGGTGTCGGTGTGCTCGCCGGATATTTTCAGGTCGTAGGTCAGGCCGGAACAGCCGCCGCCCTTGACGGCGACCCGGACGCCCACGCCGTTTGTTTCGCCTTCTTTTTCTGCGAAATACCTGATCTTTTCGGCGGCCTTCTCGGTGATTTCAACCGTCAGTTCCACGCCGTCTCTGGTGATTGGCATATTAACCCTCCGGGGCCGCGCATTAAATAAACACAGCATCGCCGACCAACGGGGCCGACAAAGCCATTCTATGCAAACGCGGTGCCAGCGTCAAGGCGAAACGCCCGGCTGCCAAGGCCTTTTCTCCCTCTCCCTTGAGGGAGGGGGGTTGAGGTGAGGGTGAAACCGCGAGTATCAGTAACCTTGTATACATCGGGGAGACGCCCCCACCCTTTCCCTCCCCCGGAGGAAGAGGGAACTATTATAAAGACCCTGCTCGGCTACAGCTCGATGTTCTCTGTTTCTGCGACTATGCCGATGTCCTTGTCGCCGCGGCCGCTGAGGCAGACGACGATTATGCTGTCCTGGGGCAACTTGGGGGCGAGCTCCGCCGCGCCATAGATGGCGTGGGCCGATTCCAGTGCGGGGATGATGCCCTCGGTGCGGCATAGGAGGTGAAAGCCCTCCAGCGCTTGCGGGTCTGTGACCTCGCGATATTCGGCGCGGCCTGAGTCCTTGAGATAGCTGTGCTCCGGCCCCACGCCCGGGTAGTCCAGCCCCGCCGAGATGCTGTGGGCCGGGTTCACCTGGCCGTGCTCATCCTGCAACAGGTAGGACATGGCCCCGTGCAGCACCCCGGGGCGGCCCGCGGTCAGCGTGGCCGAGTGCTCGCCGGAGTCAAGTCCCCGGCCGCCAGCCTCCAGGCCAACCAGGCGCACGTCCACGTCGGGCACGAATGGGTGGAACGTGCCCATGGCGTTGCTACCGCCGCCGACGCAGGCCATCACGTAGTCGGGCAGGCGGCCCTCGGCCTGGAGAATCTGCGCCCGCGCCTCCCGCCCGATGACGCTCTGGAAATCCCGCACCATCAGCGGGTACGGGTGTGGTCCCACGACGCTGCCGATGAGGTAATGAGTGGTTTCGACGTTGGTGACCCAATCGCGGATGGCCTCGTTGATCGCGTCTTTCAGTGTCCTGGTGCCGGACTCGACGCTGATGACCTCGGCCTCAAGCAGGCGCATGCGGTAGACGTTCAAGGACTGGCGGCGGATGTCCTCCTCGCCCATGTAGACGATGCACTGGAGTCCGAGCATGGCGCAGGCGGTGGCGGCGGCGACGCCGTGCTGGCCCGCGCCGGTCTCGGCGATGATGCGGCGCTTGCCCATGTGCTGGGCCAGCAGCGCCTGGCCGAGGGCGTTGTTGATCTTGTGAGCGCCGGTGTGGGCCAAGTCCTCCCGCTTGAGGTAAATGCGGGCCCCGCCCAGTTGGCGAGTGAGGTTCTCGGCGAAATACAGCGGGGTCGGGCGACCGACGTAGGAATCGAGCAGGGTGGCCAGTCGGCCCTGGAAATCCTCATCGGCCTGCACCGCGCGGTACGCATCCTCCAGCTCGGCCACCGCCGCCATCAGGGTTTCGGGGATGAACTTGCCGCCGAAATCGCCAAAGTGCCCGCGCTCGTCCGGGAATACTGCCGCAGTTTGAGTTGACATTGGTACTCCGTCCATTCGATTTCCCCTCTACATCGAGGGAACGGGCAGGGGTGAGAGTGAATTTCTATGGAGCAAGCAAGCGCTTTCCGCCAAGCAGGAAGACGCCCTCACCCTAACCCTCTCCCGGAGGGAGAGGGGATGCCCCGCTGTTCATACCAGGCCGGTGAGGGCGGCGTCGGCGTCGCGGGCGTTGCTGATGAACCGCCGGATCTTGCCCCGGTCTTTTTTGCCGATGGTCTCGATGCCGGTTGAAACGTCCACGCCCCAGGGCCTGACGACGCTGATGACGCGGCCAACGTTGGCGGGAGTCAGGCCGCCAGCCAGGATGAATGAGCCGCCGCGATGGGCCATTGACGCCGCCACGTCCAGGTCGAAACGCTGGCCGGTACCGCCCTGTATGCCCTCCACCAGCCGGTCCAGTGTGACCAGGCAACCGGCGTCGGCGTATTCCTGTACCCGGGCGGCCAACTGCGGCACGTCGTCCGGGGCCCGGTAGGATGCTGGCACATGGACGACTTTGATGACCTGGCAGTCCATGGCCGCCGTGTATTCGACGCTTTCTCTGCCGCAGAGTTGCACGGCGTCGAGCTTGCAGTCCGTGACGATCTTGTTGACCTCATCCAGCGGCTGATCGGCGAACAGCCCCACCATCTGGGGAGACGGCCCGTCCAGTCCGCGTACCGCGTCCACTATCTCCCTGGCTGTCTCCGGCGAAATGCGCCGGTGGCGCTCCGGCACGAACACCATGCCGATGAAATCGGCCCCGGCCTCGGCGGCCACGCAGGCGTCCTCGGGTGTGCCGATACCGCAAATCTTGACCCGTATCATACTGCCTCTATTCCCTCTCCCAGAGGGAGAGGGTTAGGATGAGGGCGTCCCATCCCCGATAGTTCGCGCACCTTTTCGCCGATGTCGGGAGCGGTAACCAGGGCCTCGCCCACCAGCACGGCGTTGACGTTGGCGCGGGCGAGCAAGTCCAGGTCGTTGCGGGTGAAAATGCCGCTCTCGCTGACCACCACCCTGCCCTCGGGCAGCATCGGGGCCAAGCGCCGTGTGACCGCCAGGTCGGTGGTAAAGGTATGCAGGTCGCGGTTGTTGATGCCGATAATCCCGGCCCCTGCGTCCACTGCCGTCTCCAGTTCGTCCTCGTCGTGTACTTCTACCAGGCACTCCATTCCGAGTGATTGGGCGATTTCCAGCAAATCCCTCAGTTGTGAGGGTTCCAGGATGGCGACAATTAGCAGTATGCCGTCAGCCCCGGCGGCCCGGGCCTCGTAAACCTGGTAGGGGTCAAAAATAAAGTCCTTGCGCAGTACGGGCGCGTCGGCCGATGCCCCGGACTGCTTGATGGCCGACAGGTGGGCCAGCTCGCCCTGGAACCGGGGGTCGGTGAGACACGAAACGGCCGCGGCGCCATTGGCGACGTAGGTGCTGGCCAGCCGCACCGGGTCAAAGTCCGGCGACAGCAGGCCCCGGGACGGCGACGCCTTTTTCACCTCGGCAATCAGGCGGATTCCATCCCCGGTCAGCGCGCCGGAGAGGCTCAAGGGTCGAGGCTGTTCCAAGGCGAGCCGCTGCACGTCGGCCAGCGGCGCTGCCCGCTTGGCCTCCGCCAGCTCCACCCGCTTGGCCGCAACGATTTCGTCAAGAATGCTGGGCATGTCAGGGCACCGTTGGCTTTTACTGAATTTCCCAGTTATCGAAGCTAATGGTCTCTTCGGCTTCTTCGTGCTTGATATCTTCTCACAGGCGAGAAAGTAGTTGGAGTTTCAAGATAATCATCCTTTATCTGCCCCATTTCGTCGGTCAAAACGTCAATTTGAGAAGATTGATGCTTGGCTAACGCCCTTTCAGCAATGACCAAACCAACTCCGATTGCCAGTGCGCTCGCGGAAATAGCCACATAAACCGTGACCACCCACGCTGGCAGACTGGAAATCAGCAGGGGCGCAATGGAGAGGCCAGCCGTTATGCCTATTCCAAAGAATATGGAATAGCCAATGGCCCATGGCCGAAAATCTGGCTTCAAGCCTTCTATCCGGTCTATCAATTCATCCCATTTTGCTACCGGAATGGCCAATGCTACCTGAACCGGCGGTCGGATTAAACGCACCGAAGTTCGAATGTGGACATATTGTGACTGGCTTTCCTGATCCATGGCGCTCATTCTGGTTGTTCTAACAGCCCTGCGTGGAGGGCGTTGAAGAACATGGTATTACCGCAACTCATGCAGATAACAGCCAAGTACGGGAAAATTGGGCCTCCTACAGTTAACTGTCCTCCACTGTACGGCCTGATCTCTACGGCCTCATCGTGAATTCCCCATACATCCTTCCCGCACACAGGACAAGCTTGCTCTCCTTGCCAATGAGAGTCCAGCCACTCAGTGGCTTTATCGAAGTCCAGTTTCACGATTCCGCCGGGAATTGCCTTAAGCACGATGTCCTCCTTCGTGACCCGAAGGCACCTAAGGAATAGTATTGAGGCGATATTATAGCCCTTATGCTGGCCCCGCGTTGCTCAGCTCTACCAGCGCCTCCAGCTTTTGGCGGGCTGCGCCGCTGTCGATGGCCCGGGCCGCCGTCTGGATTCCGTCGGGTATGCTGTCGGCTGCTCCGGCGGCCAGCAGTACCCCGGCGGTGTTGAGCAGCGCCGCGTCTCGGATGGGGCCGCCCTCGCCATCCAGCAGGCGGCGCATGATGGCGGCGCTGGCCTGCGGGTCTCCGCCTTGCAGGTCGGAAATCGCCCAGCGGCCAAGGCCCAGGTTGTCGGGGCTAAGTGTCCAGGTTTCTACTTTGCCGTCCCGTAGTTCCCAGACCGTGGTGTCGCCTTCCAGTGCGATCTCGTCCAGACCGCCGCTGCCGTGGACGACCAGAGTGCGTTCCGACCCCAGGACGCGCATCACCTCGGCCATCCTCTCGCCCAACTGCGGGAACGCCACGCCGATGAGCTGCCGCTGGGCGGCTGCCGGGTTGGTCAGCGGGCCCAGGATGTTGAACACGGTGCGTATGCCGATCTCGCGGCGCACTGGCCCGGCGTAGCGCATGGAGGGATGGAAAGCCTGGGCGAACATGAACCCGATGCCGCCCTCGGTGATGCAGCGTTCCACTCCCTCGGGGGGCAGCTCGATGCGGACGCCCAGGGCCTCGAGCACGTCGGCGGCGCCGCAGTAGCCCGAGGCGGCGCGGTTGCCGTGCTTGGCGATGCGGACGCCGGCGCCGGCTGCGACCAGGGCGGCGGCGGTGGAGACGTTGAACGTGTTTGAGCCGTCGCCGCCGGTGCCCACGGAGTCGACCAGCGTGCCCTCGACGCGCACCTTGAGGGAGAACTCGCGCATGACGGTGGCCATGCCCGCGATCTCCCCGGTGGACTCGCCCTTGAGCCGCAGCGCGGTCAGGAATGCCCCAAGCTGCGCCGGGGTCGCCTCGCCCTGCATGATCTGCCGCATGACGGCCGCCGCCTGCTCCATGCCCAGCGACCGGCCCGAAACGACGGCGTCAATTGCCTCTCGAATGTCCAAAGTCAGTTTCTCCTGTTAAAGGAAGTCTGATCCATCAAGCCTCCGAGCACCGTGGCGCACTGCCAAGACAAAGACGTCTTCGCCTTGCGACTGGTAAATGACCCTGAACTCCCCGACGATGACTTCACGCAAATCAGAGACTTGGAACTCCGGGACGATGCGGCCTGACTGAGGGAAATCCTCCAGCCGGACCACCGATGCGAAAATCGTAGCAGCCAATCGATCGGCAGCGAGCCGAGAGTGTTGGCCGACATACCGATGAATCTGATCAAGGTCTTCAATGGCATTGAGAGACCAAATTACTTCCGCCATTTTTCCCGAAGAATCCGCTTTGCTTCCTCGTGCGGTATGCCCTGACCGTTACGAAGTTGCTCGAAAGACCTGTCTAGCTTGTACACCAAGAGAATGCGTTCCAACGCTTCGATCAGGGCCTGACCCAATGTCAGATCGTCAGGCAACCGCTTCATGGTGTGAACCAGCTTCTCCTTGACGCTCATGCTTTCGAATACCTGGCCGGAAATGGGCCCTATTTCTGGGACTTCATCGAGGAATACCGGCTCGTCGTCCCGTTCTTCGAAAGGTAGCGCTCTGCCCTCGCGTATGTCCTCAAAGTCCTTTTGGATCAGGAAGAAAAGCCGCAGGTTATCCGCCGCTTTGCAGGCTGCCTCCGCCGCCGTCAAGTCATCTGGCAGCCTCTCTACGATGGCTACTATCTCGTCTTTGATGGCGTGGCCGTCCAGAGGCGGAGGGACAGAGTTGGGCGGCGTTTCCTTGAACGTGGTCGCTTTCCTATTTTCAGTGCCATCTTTTGCAGCGTAAGCGGACCGAATTCGTTCAATAGTCTCCCCCACAGTAAGACTGTCCGGGATTTGCGCTAACAACGCCAGTATCTCGTCTTTCGCCGTCATCACTCCTCCTTGCCGTAGGAGGCTACCATATCCAGGTAGTTTTGCAGCAGGGCTTTGCCGTCGGGGGTCATTATGGACTCGGGGTGGAACTGGATGCCCTCTACCGGATGCTCCTTGTGGCGGATGCCCATGATCAGGCCGTTCTCGCTGTGGGCGGTGACCTCCAGCGTATCGGGCACCGTCTCCGGGTAGACGATTAGCGAGTGGTAGCGGATGGCCTCGAATGGGTTGGGCAGGCCGTTCAGCACGCCCGCGCCGTTGTGATGGATCTGCGATGTCTTGCCGTGCCGTATCTCGTCGGCCCGGTCCACCCGCGCGCCGTAGACGTAGGCCATGCACTGGTGGCCCAGGCAGACGCCCAGCGTGGGGATGCTCGGCCCAAAGCGGCGGATTACGTCGTTGGAGATGCCCGCCTCCATCGGCGTGCAGGGGCCGGGGGAGATTACAATGCCGTCGGGGGCCATGTCCTCAATTTCGTCAAGGGTAATCTTGTCGTTCCGGTGGGTGTCCACCTCTGCGCCCAGCTCTCTAAGATACTGGTACAGGTTGTAGGTGAAACTGTCGTAGTTGTCGATTAGCAGCAGCATAACTTCCTCGTAGCAAAATTGTCCGTGTAGGGGCGCACAGCCGTGCGCCCTGTCCGTACAGGAGCAAAACTATTCCAGCCTTGGGGGCGGAGCGCACGGCTGTGCGCCCTACGGCCCGGCGGCTAGAACAGCTCGACGAACTCCAGCCAGTTGCCGTCCGGGTCGCGGGCGTAGCAGGCTTTGCGGGAAAGATTGCCGCTCTCGTCGAACATGGAGGCGGGCGGGTTGTTGTATTGTAGCCCCTTCTCGCGGGTGTCCTCGTAGAACCGGTCGAGGTCTTCGACGAAAAACGCCAGGTGCGCCGCGCCCAGGTCGTTGCGCTGGACGGTGTTCGGGCCGCTCTGCGGCGACAGGTACTGGACGAGTTCCAGCTGATGCCCCTCGCCCATGTCCACGAATCCGCCCTTGATGTGAGCGCCGGGGAAGGCCAGCACCTGCTCCACGAACTCCCCTTCCCGCTCGGTGCGGCCTGCCACGCGCATCCCGAGAATGTCCGAGTAGAACCGCACGGACTCCTCAATGTCCCGTACCACGAATCCGGTGTGGAAAAATGACTTGAGCATTGCGGATTCTCCTTGCTTCAGCGTTCTTGGATGCGAGGATTTCACCCCCACCCTGGCCCTCCCCCTCAGGGTGAGGGGATTTGTTGACTGGGAAACCAACTGCGCTAGAACCCTGTCTCTGCCATGTCGATGGCCCGCATGAGCGCGCCGGACTTGTGGCGCGTCTCCTGGTATTCGTCCTCGGCGACACTGTCGGCCACTATGCCGCCGCCAGCCTGCACGTACATGGTTCCGTCCTTGTAGATGCCGGTGCGCAGGACGAGGGCCGTATCCATATCGCCTGAGTAGCTGAAATAACCGACTGCGCCTCCGTAGGGGCCGCGCTTTTCGCCCTCGATCTCCGCTATGATTTCCATAGCCCGGATTTTCGGCGCGCCCGAGACCGTGCCGGCCGGGAAGCACGAGCGCAGGGCGTCGTAGGGTGTGAGGTCCTGGCGCAGACGACCCTCAACGTGGGAGACCAGGTGCATGACGTGGGAGAACCGCTCCACCTCCATCATCTTGGTGACCTCCACGGTGCCGGGATCGCTGACGCGGCCGATGTCGTTGCGGCCCAGGTCCAGCAGCATGACGTGCTCGGCGCGCTGTTTCTCACTGCCCTTGAGCTCCGCCTCGTTGGCGTCGTCCTCGCCGGGCGTGCGTCCGCGAGGCCGGGTGCCAGCGATGGGATGGGTGGAGGCGATGCCGTCCTCCACCTTGACCACCGACTCGATGGCCGCGCCGACTATCTGGAACCCGTCCAAGTCCAGGTAGTACATATAAGGCGACGGATTGACGCTGCGCAAGGCCCGGTAAATCTGGAACGGGTGGGCGCCGGTCTGCCGCGAAAAGCGCTGCGAGTTGACCACCTGGATGATGTCGCCGGCATAGACGTACTCGACGCACTTGTCGATGGCGTCGGCGTAGCGGTCGGGGGTGAAATTGGACTCGATGGGGCTGGACGGCACTGCTGCGCCCTGCTGCAGTTCCTCCGGGAGCGTCAGCGGGCGGGACAGCAGGGCCACCATCGCCTCGATACGGGCCACGGCGTCGGCGTAGGCCCGCTCCACCTCGCGCGGTTCGTGGCTGGACAGCCTGGCATGCGAGACAACCTTGATGTCGTGGCGCAGGTGGTCGAATATCAGCATGGTCTCGCCGAACATGAACACCGATTCTGGCACCGCCTGTGGGTCATCGGGCATGACCGGCACGCGCGGCTCAAAGTAGCGGATGGCGTCGTAGGCCACGTAGCCCACCGCGCCGCCGTGAAAGCCCGGCAGCCCGTCAACGGGGATGAGCTTGTGCCGGGACATCTCATCCTCGACCAGCGTCAACGGGTCCACCTCGCCGTATTCCTGGCCGGGGCCGGTGATGATGACCCGGTAGGGATCGGTGCCGATGAAACTGTAGCGGCCCAGCCGTTCGCCGCCCTCCACGCTCTCCAGCAGATACGAGTAGGGGCCGCGGGCCACTTTCAGGTACGCCGAAACCGGCGTTTCCAGATCGGCGTGGATGGAACGGTAGACTGGGACGATGTTGCCCTCCCGTGCCCGTGCCTTTACCTGTTCCAGCGTCGGATAGTACATATCGAACTCCAAACAAAAAGACCCGTCCATCAAGGGACGAGTCTGCATCGTGTTGCCACCCTCATTCTCCGGCCCTGGCTTAACGTAGACAGCCAAATCCGGAATCTCAACCGGCGGGGGGACTAATTGCCAGCTTTAACTGGCGCTACGCTCCCGAATTCAGTCCCATGCCGCGGGCCTTTAACGGTGCCCTGACCGGCTCAGCCTAGCCCTCCGCGCTCCCGATTATTCCCTCTCTCTGGGGAGGGTTAGGGTGGGGGCGCCGTAGGTTCGGCCTGCGGCTCCGGGGTCCATTCGCACTTCCGCTCTGGGCGCCGGCTTTCACCATACCCGGCTCGCTTGTCGCCCCGCTGGAAGCCTACTACTCCCCTTCACAGCCTTTGACGCTATTCGATTTTCTGCAAGAAAGCATAGGGCAGTTGGCAGAATGGTGTCAAGCGTTGCTTTTGATGCCTCAGTGGGCGCGTCCCTGCTTGATTGGAATCAGGGCAGGGTCTATCATCGGATGCAGTGATGCTTAAAATCACGCATTGGGAGTAGCCCCAAGTTTCCTTGGCACGCATTGGTTGCAAAGCGTAATTGGTGACGAAATTCTCCATCGGCAGGTACTTGCTTGGTAAGTGCAGCTAACACAAGCGCGGCGGCCGGGGGCGGCATTGCCGCGTTCGGCGCTCCGCAATTCATCAACCGTCTGCAACAGATTGTCGGGTCGGCCAACGTTGTCTACCACCCGGACGATTTGCTGGTGTTCGAGTACGACGGCTCCATAGACCGGGGGATGCCCAACGCCGTGGTGTTCCCGCTGAACACGCACGAGGTCAGCCGAACGCTGGCGCTGTGCCACGAGGCCGGCGTGCCAGTGGTCGGCCGCGGCTCCGGGACAGGCCTCAGCGGGGGCGCAATCTCGCACCCGGACGGGATCCAGATCGCGTTCACCAGAATGAATCGCATCCTGGAGGTAAACCGCGACAACCGCCACGCCGTCGTGGAGCCCGGCGTGATCAACCTGGACCTCGATACCTACGTGCGGCGCTACGGGATGCGATACGCGCCCGACCCTTCCAGCCAACGGGCATGCAGCCTTGGCGGCAACATCGCCGAGAACGCTGGCGGCCCCCACTGCCTGGCCTACGGCACCACCACCAACCACGTCCTGGGCATGGAGGTAGTGCTGGAGGACGGCGCCGTGGTCAACTTGGGCGGCCTGGCGCGGGAGACTCCCGGCTACGACCTGCGGGGAGTGTTCACCGGGTCGGAGGGGACTTTCGGCATCGCGACGCGGATTATGGTGCGTCTGCTGCCCGTGCCGGAGGCGGTCAAGACCTACCTCGGCATCTTCCCCGACGTCGAGTCGGCATGCACTGCCGTTTCTGCGGTCATCGGACACGGTATCGTGCCTGCCGCGCTGGAAATGATCGACGCCCTCAGCATCCAGGCGGTGCAGAACGTGTCGGACGCCGGATACCCCGATGACGCCGGAGCGGTGCTGCTGATAGAGCTGGAGGGGCTGACCGAGGAGGTCGACGAGATTGGCCTTGAGGTCGAGGCGTCGCTGTGGGACACCGGGGCCACCCAGGTGCGATTCGCTGCCGAGGCCTCGGAGCGTGAGCAGCTCTGGAAGGGACGCAAGGGCGCGCTGGGAGCATTGGGCAGCCTGGCGCCGAACTACTACTTGGTCGACGGCGTCGTTCCCCGCACCCAACTGGCCCCGGTTCTGACCCAGGTGGCCGAGGTGGGCCGCAAGCACGGCGTACCCATCGCCAACGTGTTTCACGCCGGAGACGGCAACCTGCACCCCTGCCTGCTGTTCGACGAGCGGGAACCGGGCGCCCTGGAACGGATCACGGTGGCGGGCGCTGAGGTGCTGGAGGTCTGCGTGGCGGCCGGCGGCACGCTGACCGGCGAGCACGGCGTTGGGCTGGAAAAGAAAGAACAGATGCCGTTGGTGTACACGCCGGAGGATATGGACGTGATGCGCCGTGTCCGCGAGGCCTTTGCCCCTGCGAACAACATAAACCCGGGCAAGATTTTCCCCGACGGGCACCGCCATCACGCTGCCGCCCATCGCCCGGCCCCGGGCATGTACGCCTAGAGTATCCCACTGCGCGCCCCTCCAATCTCGGTTGATAGTACAATGGGAACCAGTGCAGGAACGAGAAATGACCACCGTCAACGACTTTACCGACATTCTCCGCATCATCCGGGAGCAGCCCGAATGGGGCGATGCCCTGCGCTCTGCTTTGCTCAGCAAAGAGTTGCTGGAAATGCCGCAGACACTGGCGGAGTTCGTCAAGGCCACAAATCAGAGACTGTCCGCCCTGGAAAGCGACGTGACCGAACTTAAGGCAGGCCAGGCACGGCTTGAGGAGGGCCAGGCCAGACTGGAGGAAAGTCACGCCAGGCTCGAGAGAGCATTCGCCAGGTTGGATGGTGACGTTGGCAACCTTAAGGGCGATGCCTACGAGTTGAAGGTGGGGAACAACATACTCAGCATTATGGGCCAGCACACGGACATCATTCCTGTCCGCGTCCTCAAGGGGGCGAGAGCACCGAACGACATGGCGTATCTCAACCCGATATACGAGGCCAGGCGCAAGGGCATCATCACTGAACGTGAGCGAGTTGATGCGTTTGCGGTGGACATTGTACTGGAAGGACGAGGGGAGGCCGAAGATTCTACATTGCTCATCGTCGTGGAGGTTTCGGTAACTATTGCCGACAGCGACGTCGACCGTTCCTCAGAAAGGGCAGGCATCGTGCAAAAGGCTACCGGGAAACAGGTGCTCCCCATGGTAGTAGGAGCAAACGCGGACCAGATAAGGCGTCAGCTTGCCGCGGAGCGAAACGTAACCGTAATCACCTATGGCGAACATGCACGGAGCTCCTGTTGACTACCCCCTACGCCGATGAACTGAGCCGGATTGTCCCACGGACATCGCTGCCTCCGGCTAATGTCCATGCGGAATACGCCATTGACGGCCACAGCCCCATGACGGTGGTGGTGCCCGAGGACCGGCGCCAGGTGGCGACGGTGATGCGCTGGGCGGCCGAAAGCGGTGTCACCGTTTTCCCCCGCGGCGGCGGCACCAAGATCGCCCTGGGCAACCCGCCCGATGCCGTGGGCATAGTGCTGGACATTTCGCGCGTCAACAGGGTCATCGATTACCAGCCCGGCGACATGACGGCGACGGTGGAGGCTGGCATTACCGTGGATGCCCTGCAACGCGAGTTGGCCGTTGCCGGGCAGTTCGTGCCCCTGGAATCCCCGCTGTGCGGCCGCGCCACCGTGGGCGGCACGCTGGCCACCGCCCTTTCCGGCCCCATGGCTCACGCATACGGCCCGCCCCGGGACTGGCTCATCGGCATCGGCGTGGTGGGCGCCGACGGTGTGGCCACGAAAGCCGGCGGCCGCGTCGTCAAGAACGTCACGGGCTACGACCTGAACAGGCTGTACACCGGATCGCTGGGTACGCTGGGCGTCATTGTCGAGGCGTCGTTCAAAGTGTCGCCCCTGCAACCCGAGGAATACGCGCTGCTATCCCCGTTCGACAACATGGACGACGCGGTGCGGGCAGGCTGGGAGGCCCTGAATCTTCCCGCGGGGCCAGCCAGCTACCTGGCGTTGAGCAGCGGCCTTGCCAGGATCTTTCTCGCTGCCCACCCTGAGACCGCCATGAGCCAGGCGATGGGTGAACGAATGGGCGGCCTCGGCCTGAGCTTTATGTCCGGCCGCGCGGCAGCGGTACAACGGCGAGTGGAGGACACGTCGGCTGCCCTCCTGAATGCCGGGGCGATTGACGCCGTGGCCGTCGGGGGGGAAAGTCCTCGATCCGCCAGGCAGTGGATACTTGACCTCGGATGGGATGAGAGTACACATCCCGCGCTGGCGGTTCGGATGTCTGCGCCGCGAAGAATCATACCCGCCCTGGTCGATTCGTGTCTGCGCATCGGCATGCTGGAATCGCCGTCGGAGATACTGGCAGACCCGGGTTTCGGGTCAGTCCGGCTGCTGTTCTGGGGCGATTCTGACGAGCAGGGAATCAGGGAAACCATCGACGAGGTCCGGAGAGCGGCCCGGCAGCACGGAGCATCGGTTGTTATAGAAATCTGCCATCCCTCTATCAAGGCAACCCTTGACGTGTGGGGAGAGGAGCCGGGCAGCATGAAAATCATGAGGCGCATCAAGGAACAGCTCGACCCGCAGCGCTTGCTGAATCGCGGTCGTTTCCTGGGTCGGATCTGATGACGTCCCCACAGCAGGAGAGCACCGGCGGCGATCCCGTCCAAAACATAATCCCGCCCGTCGCCGAGGTAAATCCGCCTGACGGTTCGGGCAATTCCTCCTCTGGCAGTGGTCTGGCGACCCTGTTTGCCGGATTCTCCGGCATCGATGCTCCCGCCGAAGCCGACATGTACCGCTGTGTGCATTGCGGGCTGTGTCTCAGCGCCTGCCCCACCTACGGGGTGACCGCGCTGGAAATGGAATCCCCTCGCGGCCGTATCGCGCTGATGAAAGCGGTCAACGAGGGCAGGGTGGACATCAGCGACCGCATCGTTTCCCACTGGGAGGCGTGCCTGAACTGCCGCGCCTGCGAGGCGGTGTGTCCCTCCGGCGTGCCCTACGGGCGGATGATGGAACGCACCCGGGCGCAGGTTCGCGCCAGGGGCAAACAGTCGGACGGACTCAAGCGAATGACCCGCTGGTTCCTGCGCGGCATCCTGCCTCGCCCGGGCCTGCTGCGGTTGGGCGCGAGACTGCTGCGGCTGTACCAGATACTTGGAGTACAGTCCGTCGCTCGCCGCACACGTCTGGTGCGCCTGCTGCCCCGCAGTCTCGGAGATATGGAGGCCAAGCTGCCTAGGATGAGCGGGCGGTTTTTCGGCCCGGCCCGCCGTTCCCATCGTCCCGCCGACGGCGAGACTCAGCTCAAGGTGGCGTTGCTTTCCGGCTGCGTCATGCCCCTCATGCAGGCCGAAACCATGCGGGCCACTGTCCGGGTGCTGACGCGCAACGGCTGCGAGGTTTTCGTTCCCACCGGCCAGGGGTGTTGCGGGGCGCTGAACCTGCACGCTGGCGACCTGGAAACCGGGCGGGCTATGGCGCGGCGCAACATCGACGCATTCCTTGCCCTCGGTGTTGACCGGATCGTGACCAGTTCCGCCGGTTGCGGCTCCAGCATGAAAGAGTACGTGGATTTGCTGAAGGACGATCCGGCGTATGCGGAAAAGGCCCGGCAGGCCAGCGAAATCACGCGGGACATCAACGAACTGCTGCTTGAGTTGCCTTTCCAGCGTCCCCTTATCCACCTGGAGCGCCGGGTGACCTATCAGGACCCCTGCCACCTGGCCCACGCACAGCGCATTTCCGCCGCGCCGCGCACGATATTGCAGTCGATCCCGGGCGTTCAACTGGAGGAGATGGAAAACCCGGCCATGTGCTGCGGTGGAGCAGGGATTTACTCGGCGGTTCAGCCAGTCCTCTCAGGCCGTATCCTCAGCCGCAAGGTTGAGGCGATTGCTGATACGGACGCCGACGAGGTCATCACCGCCAACCCCGGCTGCATGCTGCAACTGGAGCAGGGGTTGGGAGTCGCCGGTCACTGGACTCCCGTGCGCCACGTCGTTGACATCCTCGACGAGGCCTATGGACGGGAGGAGCCAGGACGTAACGGTGGAGCCGACACTGGCCGAACCCGTCGCCGGCCCGGCCGCGAACCGGCCCGGCTACAGGTAGACCTGGACGATGCTCGCGCCGAGCAAACGCAGGGATCCAGGCCCTTGGGCCGGCTCCAGGGCCCGCGCCGAACGGGAACGCGGAACCGGCAGCGCTAGTCGCCGAACGTCGCGATGGCCCTCTGTGCCGCGGCGAGGCTGGCTCCGTAGGCGACCTCGTAGCCGCTGTCGTTCAGTATTTGCTCCAGCGCCGACAACAGGGCCAGCACGTTGCGGTCACGGGCAGAGTCGCCCATCAAGCCGATGCGCCACGCCTTGCCCCGGAACTCCCCAAGGCCGCCGCCGATCTCGATGCCGTAGTCGTTCAGCAGCGCGGCCCGCGTCGCGGCATCGTCAATGCCTTCCGGGATGCTCACGGTGGTCAGGGGATTGAGCCGGTAGTCCGGGTCGGCCAGCAGTTCCATCCCCAGGGCCTCCAGCCCGGCCCGCAGCCCGGCGGCCACCCGTGCGTGCCGGTCAATGCGGTTGTCGATCCCCTCCTCCATCATCATCCGCAGCGCCTCGCGCAGGGCATAGGTCATGGAGATGGGAGCGGTATGGTGATAGGCGCGGTTCCGGCCCCAGTAGCTCTCCAATTCTTGCAGGTTAAAGTAGAAGCTCTGTACCGGCGTCTCCCGCGTCCTGAGCACCTGCATCGCGTCTTCGCTGAGGGTGATGGGCGCAAGACCGGGAGGCGCGCCGAGGCATTTCTGCGTGCCGCTGTAGCAAACGTCAATGCCCCACTCGTCCACCTGCATGTCGTGGCCGCCGAGAGACGTGACCGCGTCGACGATGGCCAGCGCCCCGTGGTGGTGAATCACGTCGATTATATCGGGCATGGGAGTCAGAACCCCGGTCGACGTCTCGGCATGCACCACGCCAACGGCCTTGACCCGCGGATGCTTAGCCAGTTCGTCGTTAAGCGCCTGCGGATCGACCGGCTTGCCCCAGGGGGTGTCAACCTCGTAGACCCTGGCGCCGCAGCGTTCGGCGATGTTGCCGAGGCGGATACCGAAATACCCGTTGCGGCAGATAACGAATGTATCGCCGGGCTCCAGCATGTTGGCGCAGGCCGTTTCCATAGCGCCGGTACCCGTAGCC
Organism: Dehalococcoidia bacterium; assembly: GCA_963664375.1. Taxonomy (GTDB): domain Bacteria; phylum Chloroflexota; class Dehalococcoidia; order Lucifugimonadales; family UBA3495; genus VXOI01. The sequence goes on along the minus strand of OY761449.1, from coordinate 223,745 downwards.
GAAACGGGCATGGTCATCACGTTGCCGGTGTGGTACACCTCGCGCAACATGTCTCCTATGTCGTTCATGACCTGGAAAAAATCCGGGTCCAGGTGTCCCATGACAGGCAGCGTCATAGCCTGCAACACGCGGGGATGCACCGAGCTCGGGCCGGGCCCCAGCAGCAGGCGGCTGCTGGGCTGTAGTTCGTTCAGGTACGAAGCGGTCACGTTTTCCTCCGAAGATAGATAACTGATACGCTAATTGAAGATTAGACTTTCGCGGGAATGACGGGGCTGAATGTCATTCGCACCGTAGGGGCGCACTGCTGTGCGCCCCTACATTGTAAGTTCGCTCGCCGGATAGGAGCGGATTACACGACGGCGGACGCCCCGCCGTCCAGGTTCACGGCGATGCCGGTCAGGAAACTGGCCCGCTCCGAGGCCAGGAAAGCGATGACGTCGCCAGCCTCCTCGGCCTCGCCGACCCGTCCCAGGGGCACCCGCCCGTCGGCAAGCTGGTCGTAGAAGGTGTCCAGAGTGAGGTTGGGTTCGGACTGGACGCGGACATCGTAGCGGCGCTGGTGCTGGCCGGACTTGATCAGCCCGATGCAGACGGTCGAAACCAGGATGTTGTCGGTAGCCAGGTCCTTGGACAGCCCCTTGGTGATGGCGATACCGGCGGCGCGGGAGATCGAGGTGGGCATGGACGCTGGCCCCGGGGTGCGCCCGCCGAGGTTGGTGACGTTGATGATGCGCCCGCCGCCAACCTTGCGCATCTCCGGGATGGATTCCTGGATGAGCCGGACTGCGCCCCACACTTTCAGTTCAAAGTCGAATTCCCAATCGTCCTGGGACACGTCCTCGAAAGGTTTGGCCATGGACTGGCCGGCGTTGTTGACCAGGATGTCCACCCGCCCGAACTTGTCCAGCGTGGTCTGCACTATGCTCCTGGCGGAGTCGGGTTCCATCACGTCGGCCGATATGGGCAGCACCTGGCCCTCGGTGGCAGTCATGATTTCCTGTGCGGCCTCGTCCAGCACCTCGGGCCGCCGGGCCACGATGACCACCGCTGCCCCCTCCTTGGCCATGCTGAGGGCCGCCGCCTTGCCGATGCCGTCGCTGCCGCCGGTGATGATGGCTACCTTGTCTTGCAGACCCAAGTCCATACTGCGCTCTCCCGCGTGGCGTAATTCAAAAATCCGGGCAGAATTATATCACAGCGCCCGGGCCGCCCGGCTGCCGCCGCGCCGCAAATGCTCCCCCAAAATCCCCTCCCCCTCAGGGGGAGGGTTAGGGTGGGGGTGAAATTCCGCGCATCAGACATCTTATCCAACTCCGTCAGCCGCTACTCCCGGTGCCCGCCGTTCCCGTAGGGGCGCCCCTTGTGGGCGCCCACGCCGCCGGGATTCATCAACATTGGGCCGCCCATGCGGACAGGGCGCCCACAAGGGGCGCCCCTACACCAGCCGCGCAACTCCTATCGGGATTCGGGGATTTCCAGGATTTTCCCCAATCCTGTTCACCCTTTAACCCGGTAAGTCCTATCCTGATTCAGACAAAATTGGGCCGCCGAACTTTCTACTCGTCCTGAAACTCGCGCAAAATCCGATTGACTGATGCTGGATTGGGGAGTATATTATCGCCGTGAATAAAAGCATTTCCGCCGTCGCCTGTTGTTCCTGTCCGCCCACATAGGTGGGTGTAGATAGCTGCGTAACTGAAAAAACGCAACCGGACCTGATTGCCCGCCAGCCATTCTCGAGTTGGCGGGTATTTTTTTGTGAAAAATTTAACGGATTGGACTTTGGAGGAGACCTTGAGTACTCAGACCCCTAGCCAGCAGCGCACCCAGGAGGACATCCACGGCGACAGCCTCGAACTGGCCCGGTCGTCCCCGGCAATCATCCCGTTCATGGACGAAGAGGTGGTGCGGCTGGAGGAGGAATCGGAGAAATTCACGTCCGGCGAGCAGGACAACCTGCAATTTACGCCTTTCCGGCTCAAGCAGGGCGTCTACGGCCAGCGGCAGGCCGACGTGCAGATGATTCGCGTCAAGATTCCGGGCGGAATCCTGACGCCGGAGGCCATGGAGGGCCTGGGCGAGGTCGCCGACCGCTACGCCCCGCTGGGCAAGGGCCACATCACCACCCGCGAGAACGTGCAGTTCCACCACATACCGCTGGCCGAGTGCCCGGACGTGCTCCGTCTGCTGGGCGGCGTGGGGCTGACTACCCGCGAGGCCTGCGGCAACACCGTCCGCAACGTGGTCGGGTCGCCATACGCCGGCATCGACCCCGAGGAGGTCTTTGACCCCACGCCTTACCTCGCGGCCTACGTCCGGTTCGGCGTCAGGCACCCCCTCACCCAGAGCTTTCCCCGCAAGTTCAAGTCGGCCTTTACCGGCACCGACGCCCGCGACCACGTGTCGGCGGCCATCCAGGACCTTACTTACGTCTCGCAAGTCCGCGTGGTTGACGGCGTGGAGCGGCGGGGGTTCAAGGTGTTCTGCGGCGGCGGCACCTCGATCATGCCTCGCCTGGCCAAGCCGCTGTACGAGTTCGTTCCCGTCGAGGACTACCTGCGGGTGGCCTTGGCCATCTGGACGGTGTTCAACAACGCCGACATGCTGCGCAAGAACCGCATGATGGCCCGGCTCAAGGTGCTGATCGACCGCATCGGCCTCGACGAGTTCCGCGAAATGGTGGACGCCGAACTGGAAAAGATCGGCCCCATCGACCCGGCCCCCTACATGGAAATTGATGAGCTGCTGCGCGAGACCCCGCCCGTTGCCCCCGCGCCCAATGGGGTTGGCGCATCCGATGATTTCCGGCGCTGGCGCGAGACCAACGTGGAGGCGCAGCGGCAGGACGGCTACTACTCCGTGATGGTCAAGCCGGAGCGGGGCAACCTGGACGGAGCGCAGTTCCGCGCGCTGGCCGGAATCATGCGCCGCTACACCGGCGGCCGCGCCCGCGCCACCCAGGAACAAAACTTGCTGTTGCGGTTCATCCCCGAGGGTTCGCTGCACGCGGTCTGGGAGTCGCTGGACAGCATCGGACTGGCCGAGCCGGACTCCAAGGCTATCACCAACGTCGTGTCCTGCCCCGGCACCGACAGTTGCAAGCTGGGCATCACCTCCTCCATGGGTCTCGCCAAGGCCTTGCGGGACGAGATGGACGATTGGAGCGGCGACCTGCTGGACGACCAGGGAGTAAAGGACATCCGCATCAAGATGTCCGGCTGCCCCAACGGTTGCGGCCTGCACCACATCGCCAACATCGGGTTCCACGGCGCGGCCCTCAAGGGCCCCGACGGCAGCCAGGTACCGGCCTACGAGCTGTTCCTGGGCGGCAACTACGGCGACAACCGCGTGGAAGACTCCCGCGTCGGCACTCGCATCCCCCGCGTCAAGGTGCCTGCCAAGGCCGCCCCCGGCGTCCTTAAGACCATCGTAACCTACTACAAGGACAACCGGGACGGCGACAGCGAAAAGTTCAACCAGTTCCTCGACCGCGTCGGCCTGGAAACGCTGACCGAGGTCGCCGTAGCCGCCGAGGAATCGGCCCGGGAGGCCGCCCCCGGCTCCGACATGTACGTGGACTGGGAACGCACCAACGTCTACAAGCTGGAGCGCGGCGAGGGCGAGTGCGCCGTGTAAGGGGGTTGCGATAAATCCCCTCCCTCTCAGGGGGAGGGTTAGGGTGGGGGTGAACGCTCAACTGCGTAACCCCCAAAATCCCCTCCCCCTCAGGGGGAGGGTTAGGGTGGGGGTGAACGCTCAACTGCGTAACTCCCAAAATCCCCTCCCCCTCAGGGGGAGGGTTAGGGTGGGGGTGAATGCTCAACTGCGTAACTCCCAAAATCCCCTCCCCCTCAGGGGGAGGGTTAGGGTGGGGGTGAATGCTCAACTGCGTAACTCCCATTGGAATCGCGCGAATCGTCATTCCCACGAAAGCGGGAATGACGGTCAGTCCGTTCATGGTAATGATTCGGCAAGCTCACCAGAACCATGAACGGACTATTTTTCGATAGCCCGTGTGTAACAAGGAGGGTGCTTGGCAGCGTCGCTTGATGGCAGGGTCATAGCCTACGTCGAGGCGCGGATGCAGTCGCAGATGGGCGCGCTGGTGGAGCGGCACGGCGGGGCGCCGCTGGCCGCCCCGGTGCTGCAAGAGGTCTACAACACCGACACGCCGGAGGTCGCCGGACTCATCGACGATCTGTGCGCTGGCAGGATCGGCGTCGCCGTGTTGCAGACGGGCGTCGGCACCCAGGCGCTTTTCGGGGCCGCCGACGCGCTGGGCCGCAAGGCCGAGTTGCTGGCGGCGCTGGAGCGCGCGACGATCATCGCCCGCAGCCCCAAGCCCGCGGCGGTGCTTCGGCGCAACAGCGTGCGCATCGACCTGATGCCGCCCGAACCCTACACCACCGAGGAACTGATCCATTGCCTGGACGCAATGGAGTTTGCCGGGCGTGAGGTGGCCGTGCAGGCTTACGGCGGCCCCAACAACCTGCTGACCCGAACCCTGCGGGAAAGGGGCGCAAATGTCCGGGAGGTCGCGCTGTACAGGTGGGGGTTGCCGGACGACGTCTCGCCGGTCCTGGAGCTGATACGCAGACTGGACCAGGGCAGGGTGGACGCGGTGGCGTTCACCAGCCAGCCGCAGGTGCCGAACCTCCTGGCGATAGCGCGACAGTCGGGATTGGAGGACACGCTGCGGCGGTGCCTGAATTCGGATTCGGTCGTCGTGGCCTCGGTTGGCCCGGTCTGCACCCGCCGCCTGCTGGAAAACGGCCTGCCCGTAGACGTGGAGCCGCAGCATCCGCACATGGGCAGCCTGGTAATGGCGCTGGCCGAGCATTTCCAGGAACGCGCCGCGAAGGTGACTGGCGCTAGGGAATGAACAGCGATACCTGCGGCGCATCCACCGCCGGAACCATGTAGGGGCGCACGGCTGTGCGCCCCTACGGCATACCCATTACAGCAATGGAAATGAACTGCTAGTCGGGGTCTATGCGTCGGCCTCGCCACATCTGCTGGGTTCTCTGCGTTCCCGAACTGCCGCGGGGAGCGCGGTAGTAGATGACGTAGCCCAAAGCCCCCAGCGCCAGGCCCGCAAGGAAAAAGTACAGCCAGTTCATCACCGCGCCCAGCACGATCAGGACGATGCCCGCTATCAGCACGTACTGGTACTTGAGACCGTAATGGCGGGTAGTCGTCCCTCGGCGCGGTGACCGAGAGCCCCGGCGACGCTGAGGCGTCTGGCCGTCGCCCTCTTGCAGGCGCTCGGACGGTTCCTCGCCAGACCGTTTGAGAATCTCCTCGATTTCCTTTTCGTAACGCTGCCGGCTCATCGCTATCGCCGTCTGCCTCCGATGGCTGTGGGGAATTGCCAAGTTATGTCATAGATTCTACCCCAATACCGGCGCCATTGTCGCAAAACCACACGAAACACCGGGGTTTTTCAATAGTTCCCTCTCCCTCCGGGGGAGGGTTAGGGTGGGGGCGTCCCCTTGCTGACTATCCGTATCAGGATTCAAGGATGTGCAGGATTGGGGAACATCCTGGAAGTCTCGAAATCCTGTAAGTCCTGGTAGGAGCTACTCTCTTGAGGATTTCACCCCCACCCTAACCCTCCCCCTTAGGGGGAGGGAATAACTTTCAACTGCGTAATTCCTCCCAATCCTGCCCATCCAATAATCAAACAAATCACAGTTCAGACGACACTGCAAAGGCAGCCGTTTGCGCTCATCCGAATCGTCCGGAGATGTACGCCTCGGTGCGCTCGTCCTCCGGGTTGGTGAATATCTTGCTGCTCTCGTCGAACTCCACCAGGAACCCGCCGATGTTGCGCTCGTCGCTGAGCATGAACGCGGTCTTGTGCGAGACGCGGGCCGCCTGCTGCATGTTGTGGGTGACGATGATGATGGAATACTGCTCGCACAGCTCGTTCATCAGTTGCTCGATGGCCAGCGTGGCGATGGGGTCCAAGGCCGAGCACGGCTCGTCCATCAGTATCACGCTGGGCTCCACCGCCAGCGCCCGGGCGATGCACAGGCGCTGCTGCTGCCCGCCGGAGAGGGCCAGCGCGCTCTGGTTCAGCCGGTCTTTGACCTCGTCCCACAGCGCGGCGTCCACCAGCGACCGCTCCACCAGCTCGTTCAGGTTGCCGCGAAAGCCGTTGATGCGCGGCCCGAAAGCCACGTTGTCGTAGATCGACTTGGGGAACGGATTGGGCCGCTGGAACACCATGCCGATCAGGTAACGGATTTCGGTGGGGTCAACCTCCGGGTCGTAGATATTCCGGCCCTCGAAAATCACGCGCCCGGTGACCGACGCCGTGGGCACCAGGTCGTTCATGCGGTTGAAACTGCGCAACAGGGTGCTCTTGCCGCAACCGGAGGGGCCGATGATAGCCGTAATCTGGTTGCGCGGCACGTCCATGCTGACGTTGCTGACCGCCGGCTTGCCGCTGTAAAAGACGCTCAACTCCTCGGCCTTGATGATTGTGTCGGTAGCTACTTGCACGGCGCTATCCTTCCAGTCGATTTGAGAACTTGTTGCGCAGGAAGACCGCCAGGCCATTCATGAGCAGCAGCACCACCAGCAGCACGATGATACCCGCCGCGGCCGCCTCGTGGAACCCGGCCTGGGGACGCGAGACCCAGTTGAATATCTGGATAGGCAACACGGTGAACCGGCTCAGCGGCCCGTCGGGCGCGAAGGGCACGAACGTCAGCGCGCCCATGGCGATGAGGGGCGCGGTCTCGCCCACGGCCCGGCTGACGGCGAGGATGACGCCGGTCAGTATGCCGGGGAATGCCTGCGGCAGCACCAGGTGCCGCACCACCTGCCACCGCGTCGCTCCCAGCCCGAACCCGCCCTCGCGCAGGGAACTCGGCACCGCCCGGATTGCCTCGCTGGACGCCACGATGATGATGGGCAGCACCAGCAGGGCCAGCGTGAACCCGCCAGCCAGTACACTGCGCCCCAGCTCCATCACGCGCACGAAAATCTCGAGACCCAGCAGGCCGTAAACGATGGAGGGTACGCCGGCCAGGTTGGCGATGTTGATGCGGGCCATCTGCGCGAACTTGCTGCGCTGGGCGTATTCCTCAAGGTACACCGCCGCCGACACGCCCAGGACGAATGACACAATGCCAGCGATTCCCACCACGTAGATGCTGCCCAGCAGCGCCGCGTGAATGCCCGCCTGCTCCGGGTGTCGCGACGGGAACGACGTGATGAAACTCCAGTTGACGCGCGAGTATCCGTCCGAGCCAAGCTGAAAGAGCAGGACGCCCAGCATGCCCAGGGAGACCAGCACGGCGCCCAGGCACAGGCCGTAGAATATCCTGCCCTTCAGCTCCCGCTTGCGCTTGAAACGGGCGAACTCGCCCTTGGTCATCAGCGCCACTATTCGTACTCCTCGCGGAACCGGCGCACCACGTACTGGCTGAGCAGGTTCATCCCCAGCGTTATGGCAAAGAGCAGCAACGCAACGGCGAATATGGTCTTGTACTCCAGCGTGCCGGTGGGCGTATCCCCCAGGCTCACCTGGACGATGTAGGCCGTCATGGTCTCGATGGGCACAAACGGGTTGAGCGTAAAGTTGGGCGTCTGCCCGGCGGCGATGGTCACGATCATGGTCTCGCCGATGGCCCGGGATATGGCGAGGATGAACGCCGACACGATGCCGGAGAGGGCCGCCGGAACCACGACCCGCGTGGATACCTCCAGCTTGGTCGCCCCCAGACCGTAGGCGGCCTCCCGCAGCGACCGGGGCACCGCCCGCATGGCGTCCTCGCTCAAGCTGGCCACCATCGGCAGGATCATGATGCCCATCACGATGGAGGCGCTCATGGCGTTGAATACGAAAATGTCCTCCGAGATGCTTTGCAGGATAGGCGTGACGAACAGCAGGGCAAAGTAGCCGTACACCACCGTGGGGATGCCCGCCAAAATCTCCAGCACCGGCTTTACCACGCGCCTTATTCTCTCCGGCGCGTACTCGCTGAGGAAAATGGCGCTGAGCAAGCCCAATGGCAGGGCCACGAACATGGACAGCACTGCGGTCAGGAACGTGGCGCTGACGAGGGCCAGCACGCCGAAATGCTTGGACTGGAACAGGGGCGTCCAGCGGGTGCCGCTGATGAACTCGATGAAAGAGACTTCGCCGAAGAACTGGAGGGCCTGGAACAGAAGAACGAAAACTATGCCTGCGGTGGTGAGTATGGACATCATGGTGCAGATGACCATGATGACCGTTATGACTCTTTCAGGCAGAACCTTGCGCCATCCGGCTCTCAGCGCCCGCCCTTCCTGTTGCGTTCTCATGCCTTCCACCGGATAGCCGCTTGCCACCGCTCGACCCGCTCCGGCAAGTTTTGGGCGGTGAGGACGACACCCCAAAAGGGCAAAAAAAATCGCCCCCCGGAACTACGCCCGGCGAGCGGCCTATAAGCACCTTATTGGCTTTTGTCTCATGACGGCCACGATTATATCTTCGCCCCAACCCTGGACGCAACCCGTAACCCCAGCGATTTTCCGTTCGCGGGAGATTCTCGCAAACGGGATTCATGACCGGATGGACAGGGAGAAAAGTTTGGGCCAATGCCGCTCCCGGTCTCTGCCCAACGGGAAACTATCCCCCAAGTCCCCTCCCCCTCAGGGGGAGGGTTAGGGTGGGGGTGAAAAGGTAGCCCCGGACGCCGCAATAAAGAAATCGCCGGTTTGGTATTCCCATGTAGGGGCGCACAGCCGTGCGCCCTGGCACCCGGTTCCGGCACAATTCTCTCCTGCGCAGACACGGGCGCACGTCCCTCGACGCGCTCGGGAGTGCGCCCCTACTCGGCGGGGCCAAGCAGACAAATCGCGTTCAATACCAACACACGTTGGGAATACTGCTGGTTTTGAGATAGTTTCCAAGCGGAAATTGTATACTAGGGTGCGAAAATCACAGTCACCCACACCGCCGGTGTCCAACCAGGGCCTTTTAATTCTCCCTCTCCCTTGAGGGAGAGGCCCTTCGGCAAGCTCAGGAGGGGTGAGGGTGAAATCGCGGGCGTCGGTGCCATTCGACGAGCTCATGGTGAGCCTGTCGAACCACGCTCCACCCTAACCCTCCCCCGGAGGGAGAGGGAACCGTTAAGAGACCCTGAGTATCCATCTGCCCGAAACCAGGAGGCCGCCATTGAGCCAGCCGCTGTATCTGAGTGTCGTTGACCAGTCCCCGGTGCGGTCCGGGGCCACCGCCGCCGATGCCCTGCGGGAGACCATCGAGCTGGCCGCCGCCGTGGAGGATATGGGCTACCACCGCTATTGGGTGGCCGAGCACCACAGCCTGCCCAACTTCGCTGGCACCAGCCCCGAGGTGCTCATCGGACACATCGCCGCCCGCACCAGGAAAATCCGCGTCGGCAGCGGCGGCGTCATGCTCTCCCACTACAGCGCGTTCAAGGTGGCCGAGAATTTCCGCATGCTGGAGTCGCTGCACCCCGGCCGCATCGACCTGGGCATCGGGCGGGCGCCGGGCAGCGACCAGATTACGGCGGCGGCCCTGTCGTTCCCCAACCACCCGCGCGAAATCCGCCATTTCCCCCGGCAAGTGGTGGACCTGCTGGGCTACCTGCGCGGCGACCTGGAGGACGGGCACATTTTCTCGCAGATTCAGGCCGGGCCGGAGCGGGAGCCGGTAACCGCGCCGGAGGTGTGGCTGCTGGGCTCACGCTATGAGAGCGCCTACATGGCGGCGCAGCTCGGCCTCCCCTTTGCCTACGCCCATTTCTTCGGGATCGCAGTCGAGGAGGGGCCAGCCATCTGCGCCAACTACCGCGAGCATTTCAAGCCGTCAGAGTACCTTTCGGAGCCGAAGGTCAACGTCGGCGTCCACGTAATCTGCGCCGAGACCGAGGAGGAAGCCCAGCGACTGGCCGGCCCCCGCAACCTGGCGCGGCTACAGAACATCACCGGGCGCGCCAAGGGCATTCCCTCGCTGGAGGAGGCCACGTCCTACCAGTACTCGCCCGACGAATACCGTTTCGTGCAGCAGTACGCCCGCGTCTGCATCGACGGAGACCCGCAGCAGGTCAAGGAGGGGCTGGAGGACATCGCCGACATGTACCAGACCAACGACCTGAGCATAGTCACCATCACCCACGACTACGCCGACCGGCGCCGCAGCTACGAGCTCCTGGCTGAGGCGTGCGGGTACTTGGGGGAGGACAAAAATCCTTGACATAGCCCTCCGGTTCACGAGAGAGGCCCCGGTAGTCGCCGGGGCCTTCTGGTCACTGAATCTGGTTGGCTACGATTGCAGTTGGATGTCGACAAGTTCATAAACGAGCCTCGTCAGTGAACTGAGGTCGCCATCATCAGCTTCCTTCAACCCCTCAACATACCTCTCCCGGTAGGGGGCCGTTCTCAAGAGTTCAATCAGGTTCTTGCTCCCGCCCAACTGCCCTCCAGCCCCCACACAAATGATGAAGTAGCAGATTGCCCTGGCGGTCCGGCCATTTCCGTTCTCGAACGGATGGATGTGGTTTATTCTCCACAATGCCAATGAGGCTGCGGTGACGGGTCTGATTGAGTCCCAGTTATAGTTGACTGTGTCAACTAACTGGGTCATCAATGCCGAAACCTCGGAAGCGTCTGGAGGATTGAAGGCCACTACCTCCTCGCCAGAGGACCTTCGTTCAATGACAAAGACAGGTTTGGTGCGGTACTGCCCTGCCGTTGCGATAAGCCCCGCCGTCGCATGGAAATTGATTGCCCTGATGAGCTCATGCGAAAGGTAGGGTTCTCCGTCTGACAACTTGACAGCAGACTCAATCATCGTTTGCAGGAAACTGAAGTACCGGGAGTAATTTTCCTCATGGACATATTGGTACAGAGGGTGGTCCTCACTCCCCAATCTGGTTAAGAGATTCACTGCCACCTCCCTTACCGGAATCTGTCAGCGATTTCTTCGGCTTGGGCGCGGGAGATGCCATATTTGGGATGCAGTTCCCCGTAGAGGAACGAAATCATTTGAGTGCGGTACTCGGCATTGCTCAACCTGGGCTGCGCCTTCTCTCGCAGACGCTCCTCCACATCCCCAACGTCAATCTCGGATGCCTTTTCCAGCATCTCGCTGAAATCAGCGTGTCCGTTGGTGGATTCCTGTTGAGCCATTTTGGACCTCCTGCTTTCTATCTAGCCCCGAATCACGGGGTATTCCAAAGGGATAAATTCACGCCCAACCTAAAAAGGTGGACGCGAGTGATACTGAACCAGTATCACTCGCGTCCATTGTTACCTAATCTTATATTGGAGCGTGTATTACAGTCAATAGGGAAAGGCATGGATTCTGAAAATCCGTGGTAAGGGCCGTTAAAGAGAAAGGTTTTGTGCGGCTGAGAAAGCCGTGAATCATGAATCCAACGCTTGAACCATGACGGTTCCCCCTAACCCCCCGGGGCCAGCGCCTCGATGGTGGTGCGGTGCGATTCCTTGTTGTCGCCGATGGCGAAAGGCGCGACCACCGGCAGTTGCAGCCCCGCCGCCCGGCGGCGCTCCAGCGCGTTCCGGCAATGCTCCGGGCTGCCCACCACCGCCACCTGGTCCTGCATCTCGCGGGTGATGGCTTCGGACGCCCGCGCCAGTTCTCCGGCTTGCAGCGCGTCGGCGGCCTCGGTCATCTCCGCGCCAAACCCGGTCTCCACGAAAAAGTTCCGGTAATATGCGTTGCTGGCGTAGCGGGCCACCTGGCTGCGCAGCGACTCGCGCACAGCATCCTCATCGCCGCCCGCCGCCACGCGGACGTAGCCAGCGATGTCGATTTCCGAGATGTCGCGTCCGGCCATGTGGGCGCCGCGGCTGATGTGTTCGATGGCTTGGGGCAGGAAACTCTCGGCCGTCCAGTTCATCAGCACCCCGTCGGCCATCTCACCCGCCAGCTCCAGCATTTGCGGCCCCAGGGCGGCGATGTAAATCGGCACCCGTTCCTTGGGCGCAGCCGCTCCCAGGGATGCGTCGGCGATGTTGAAATGATAGCCCCTGCTGGAGACCGTCTCCCCGGCCAGCAGCCTCCGCACCACCCGGATGGTCTGGCGGAGCCGCGCGATTGGCCGGCTGAAAGGCACGCCGTCCCGGCCCTCCACCGTCGGACGGTGGCCGACGCCCAGGCCCAGGATGAACCTGTCGCCGGAGACGGCGGCCATGCCAGCCGCGCCCATGGCCGTGTTCGTCGCAGTGCGGGCATAGATGGGCAGGATGCCGGTGCCGAGTTGCACCCGCTCCGTCTTCATGGCGATGCTGGCCAAGGCGGTCAGCGAGTCGCGCCCGCCGCCCTCCGGCACCCACACCGTCTCGTAGCCCAACGCCTCCGCCTGCATCCCCAGTTCCTGGTAGTCCTGCGGCGTAAGCGTCGGGTCGTTCTCGAATCGCACTCCGTAACGTGCCATGGGTGTACCATCCTTGCAAGCGGAATTCAGGCTGCGCTGTAACTGCCGCCCGTATGCTACCATAGCTTGGATGTCCTGCGAGTTTGAGGCGAGAGATTACGAGGGTGTGCCTGTCAGATGTTCGCATAGAGCTTGGACCAGGCATATCTCTTCCAGACACCCTGATATGGAAGGTCAGCAAGCAGCAGTGGCAGCCACTATAAACGATCCTGACAAGGTGTACCGGAGCAACGAATATCCCAACCGCAAGCTCCATTATCGCAGTGGAGTCCTGCCGCAACCTTACGCCCAGGATTTTCTGGCGGTGGTGGTTGCTTATCCATCGGAGATACACATAGTTGCGCGTACAATTACTGCCTACCGCAAAGCGCCGGACGAAGAGAGGGAAACGTTGATATGGTCGAGACCGGGTTAGATGCCGTGATTGAGATTCCTTCCTTGAAGTGGCCCGAAATCAAACGGGCCAGGTTCAGATATCTGGGGGATGACGGCGCGCATAAAAACGACATCCTGACAGTGCTGTTTGTCGAGGATTGCCCCGCCGTATATGCGGACGTGGACGGCAAGCGGGGTATCCGGTATGACCCGGAAACCGGCCGTATCGCCGGAGTTGAAATCAGAGGCTTTGAGGACTCCTTCCTAGCCCGGCAGCACCCGGAGTTGGCTGCTGAGTGGGCAAACCTCAAGCCGGACGCGCCGGACGGAATCCATAGCAGCGGCTGGCTGGACAGCACCGGAGCCATCGGTTTGGCCCGTTGCCTCCAAGAGGTTGTCAAAGAGATGGCAGCCGGCCCGAACTGGGACTCCAATCAGGCAAAATCCTTGGCGGAATACCGGGAATACGTGGACTTTCTCCTGAACAGAGACGGGACGGCTCATCCCCCCCTGAAGTGGCCCGAAATCCGGCGGGTGATGTATTGGTATACGGGGGAACTGTACGACGACGATGATGCCCCACTGTTTGTTGACAGCCTGATGGTGCTGTTCGTCGAAAACCGGCCCGCCATAAACGCAGATACGGCCCACGACGCAGATTTGATGGTCCGGTATGATACTGAGACAGGCGATGTTATCGGGCTTGAAATCGAGCTTTTCGAGCATCACTTCCTGAGGCGGCGCCCCGAGTTAGCCGATGGCTGGGCGGCCCTCAAGTCAGCGGGCGAGGGTGGTATCCACAACAGCCTGTGGCTGACCGACGCTGCGGCCCTCGACTACGCTCGCCGCCTCAAAGACTTGGCCTATCAAGGAACGCTTGCCCCAGACTGGCCTTATGTGGACAAGGGCGACATCTTATTGTGGTCAAAGTACGGCGTCCCTGTCTGAAAACGGGGGGCACAATCGTGCCCTTTCCCGCCTACACCCCCATCTGCGCCGCCAGGTCGCGGAAGTCCGCGGCCACTATGTCGAACGATGGATCGGGCGTCGGGTCCGGCCTGCGGTCCGGGCCGAACTCCATGGGGCGCGGCACGAATGCCGTCCGCAGGCCCTGCGCTCCGGCGGCCAGCAGGTCGTTCTGGTGCGCAGCCACCATCATCACCTCCTCCGGCCTGAGACCCAGCAGTTCCGCGCCCGTCAGGTATGTCCTGGGGTCGGGCTTGTAAGCCTGCGCCAGTTCCGCCCCGAGGATCACGTCCCAGGGCAGCCCGGCGTACTTGGCCATGTTGGTCATCAAGGCCACGTTGCCGTTGGACATTGTGCCGATGATGTACTTGGCCTTGAGGCGGGTCAGCCCTGCCGGAGAGTCGGGCCATGGGTCGAGGTGGTGCCAGGCGAGGGTAAGCTCGTCGATGGTGTGTTCCCCGACGCCGCCGATGCCCAACTCGCCCAGCAGCTCCACCAGGCCCATGCGGTGCAGCGCGTCCAGCTTGGTCCATGGCAGTTCGCCGGTGCGCACCTTGTTCATGTAGGGCTGGTATTTGCCGCGCCAGCCATCGGCGAAGGCCCCCCAGTCGGCCTCGATGCCCTGGGCCGCGCCAAAGGCGGCGCCGTGCTTGGCGATGGAGCTGCGCCAGTCCACCACCGTTCCGAATACGTCAAAGACCAGTGCCTTGACATCGTCCATTGTCAATTCTCCTATGAAACAATCTCAAAATTAGCCGCGTGCCCCCAATCGTCATTCCGGCGAAAACCGGAATCCAGTTAGGACTTACGCATTTGAAAGCTATCCTCTCCCCCTCAGGGGGAGGGTTAGGGTGGGGGTGAACTCCCAGCATCAAATAACGCGGCTATGCCCAATTCTCCCCGCTGACCGAGTTTGCAAACACTCCCTAGAACGACGCGCCGATGCCCAGCAGGATCTCCGCCAGCTCGCGCGGGTGGCTGACCATGGGGTCGTGGCCGGAATCGAGTTGGTACATGCCCCATCCGGCCTCGCGGGCGCGGTCGGCGACGGGCTGGAATCCGGCCTCCTCGCCGCCGATGAAACTGCGCGGTATCTCGCGGGCCGCCGGGTTGCCGATGCGCACCGGCCCGGCCATGGCCGCGGCGGGCTGTGGCGTCACCTTGCCGAACATCCACTGGCGGTCGGATGCGTCGGGAATGCCCCAGCGCCGTCCGATCTCCTCGGGCGAAGCTGGCGCTGCCAGGTATCCCTCGCCGCGGTCGATGTGGCCGCGCACCCAGGCGGCGAACTCCGCTCCCCGCACCGGGATGAGCTGGTCGGCCATGCACTCCCCGTCGGCGGGAATCACGCCGTTGACGTATACCAGGTGTTGCAGCCGCTCCGGGCAGACCTCGGCAACGCCCGTGATAACCATTCCCGCATAGGCGTGCCCGACAAGCACCACGTCGTCCAGCGACTCGTATTCCAGCAGCCGGGTTACATCGCGGATGTGCAGGTCGAGATTGACCTGCTCCGGGTTCAGCAACTCGGCCAGGTGCGCCCGGTCGCCCAGCCCGCTCAGTGTGGGCGTGTATACCGCCGCGCCCGTCCGGCGCAGCAGCGGCACAACCTTGTTCCAGCACCAGCCGCCGTGCCAGGCCCCGTGCACCAGTACGAACGTCGCCAAGCCAGCCCCCCGTTATCTACATGGATGGACAGGATACACAGGATTTCGGTGTCATTTTAACGTAGACTCCAATCCTGTACATCCTGTGCATCCATGTTGGGTCTTTCAATTGTCCCCTCTCCCTCTGGGAGAGGGTTAGGGTGAGGGCGAAAATGAAACGTATTCTCATCGACACCGACCCCGGCATCGACGACGCGGCGGCGATCCTGATGGCGCTCGCCAGCCCGGAGCTGGAGGTTGTGGCGCTGACGACCATATTCGGCAACTCATCGGTGGAGGACTGCACCGCCAACGCCCGCCGGGTGCTGGCGGCGGCTGGCCGCGGCGACATTCCGGTGTACGTGGGCGCGGGCAAGCCGCTGCTGCATCCCGCCAACGAGGGCTGGGCCTCCCACATCCACGGCGGCGACGGTCTGGGCGGCGTTGCGCCAACCCCTCATGGTGAGCTTGTCGAACCACCGTCCTTCAACGCGCCGGACAAACACGCCGCCCTGTCCATCATCGAAACAGTAATGGCCGCCCCCGGCGAGATTACCGTTCTGGCCCTGGGGCGCATGACCAATCTGGCCCTGGCCATGGCTCTGGAGCCGCGGATTGCCGAGTTGGTAGCCGAGGTTGTGGTCATGGGCGGCGCGGTCACCGTGCCCGGCAATGTTTCCGGCGTGGCGACGGCCAACCTGCACGAGGACCCCGAGGCCGCCGCCATCATCTACCGCTCCGGTGCGCCCATCGTGCAGGTGGGGCTGGACGTCTGCAACCGGGTGACGGTCAGCCCGGCGCAGCTTGACGCCATAGCCAACGCTGGCTCAGCGGCCACTCAACTGCTGTCGGAGGCCACCGGCCACCTGCGCGAGGCGTACATCCGCACCGGGCGCATCGGGCCGGACGACGGCGTGCGCTACAACGACATGCCCGCCATCGGCTACGCCATCAACCCCGGCCTGTTCACCGCGCAGCCGGCATACGTGGAGATCGAAACCCACAGCGAGCTCACCAAGGGCCAGACCGTCGCCGACTGGAACGCCGCCAACCCCAACGCCCGCATCTGCCTCGAGGTGGACGCCGACGCCCTGACCGCGCTGTTTACCGAGCGGCTGTGCTCGGGGTTTGGTGTAGACTGTCAAGTACCGGTCACGTAATCTGGAGTACGCTCAAGCCAAGTTCGAGCCCTTGGGGATGTCCAATGGCGACTGTCTCAGAAATTCAGCAGGCTATCCTGGCGCTTTCTGACAATGACTACGTTCAGTTCCGGCAATGGTTCAGCGAACTTGACTGGAAGCGGTGGGACGAGCAGATCGAGGGGGACTCGCGGGAGGGGAAACTGGATTTTTTGGTCGTACAAGCCCTCGAATCGAAGTCCAAAGGTGCTCTGCTGGACTTATAGATGCACCGGACAACCCCGGAATTCTGGGAACACTTTTTCGAGCTACCTGAAGCAGTCCAGAGGACAGCCAGACGAAACTTCGACCTGCTGAAGGCTGATTCTAGGGCGTGTTGACATTCGTGATACAGGCAGTCTCGCAACTCCAAACCGTCATTCCCGCGAAAGCGGGAATCCAGGACCATCCCAGCCAATAGCGAATTTCGTCCCTACGTAAACCTCTGGATTCCCGCTTTCGCGGGAATGACGGGTAAATGTCAACAGAACCTAGCTACCCATCTATCCATTTCGAGAAGGTTGGCAGGTTCTGGTCCGCCCGGGTGGGGCTTGCCTACCGGGCGCTCGCCGTTGAGGACAGCGGAGATTTCATCTGGGTGTAGATTGGCGGACACGATGAATACGACAGGATAATCAGGCGCTAACAGAGGAACAAAGATGTGGGGCGCACAACCGTGCGCCCCTTTCTGCGTCCGGGTCATACCTGTCGGCGCGTTCTACCCGCCGATGGCGGCGGCCTGCTGCTGCACCTCGTCGTAGTCCGGCTCGTTCAGGGGGGACTCGCCGACCCACTTGTAGCGGATTACGCCCTCGCCGTCCACGATGAACACCGCCCGCTGCGATGCGACGTAGCCCTCGATGCCCGCCAGGTTGGGCAGGGCCACGCCGTAGGCGTTGACCGCCGTGCGGTTGAAATCGCTCAGCAGGGTAAAGTTGAGGTTGTTCTGATCGGCCCACGCCTTTTGGGAGAAGGGAGTGTCTACGCTGATGCCGTAAACGACGGCGTTCACGTTGTTGAAAGCGTCGGCGCGGTCACGGAAACTACACATCTCGGTGGTGCAGACGCCGGTGAATGCGCCGGGGAAGAATGCCAGCACCACGGTCTGGCCGCGGTGGTCCGCCAGGTTGCGCACCTGCCGGTCAAAGTCGTAGAGGCCGAGTTCCGGGGCAGGCTGTCCAACATCGGCTGCCATTGATTGTCCTCCAAAAGGATTGATTTCGGCGTAATCTTAACATACGGAATACCGCTGTCCGGCGGGGTTGTCCGAATCAGGTAGGACTTACGCAGTTCAATCATCCCCTCTCCCTTGAGGGAGAGGGTTAGGGTGAGGGTGAAAATCTCCAACTGCGTAACTCCTATCAGGATAGGACTTACACAGCCGGAAGCTATCCCCTCCCCCTCAGGGGGAGGGTTAGGGTGGGGGTGAATTCCTCAACTGCGTAACCACTATCCTTATTCAGACAAAAAGCCGCGGCTGAACGCTATGCTAAACTGCGAAGCATATCGGGGCCGGAATATCCCAGCCTTCCCGATAGAGAGTCTGACGATGACCAGTCCAAAAGCCAAGACAAGGGACTATCTGGCGGACCTGCCCGATGACTGGTATGTACCCGACCCGCCGCCCAAAGAGCCGGATATGCAACAGGACATCTCGCTTTTCGATTTTCGGAGCATGCTGGAGGCCCATCTGGGCGACCGGGACGGAGTGCTCATCGCCGGAGGGGGCTACCTGCGCAACGATCCCCAGGACGAGAGCGAGATATTCGCGCCCGACTGTATCGTTGCCTTCGGCGTTGACGCACGGGCCGTTGTGTCGCGCAACGGCTACGTCATCCAGCATGCAGGCAAGCCGCCCGATTTTGTGCTGGAGGTGGCGTCCCGCAGGACGGGAGTGCGGGACTACACTGTCAAGCGCGACGGTTACGCGGGCTACGGAGTGCGCGAATACTGGCGCTTCGACCGCACTGGTGGTCGATTTCACGACGCTCCGTTGGCCGGCGACGTTCTGACCGGAGAGGAGTACACGCCAATCCCCATCAACCGCGAACCGGACGGAATGTTGTGGGGCCACAGCGAGATGCTGGGGCTGGACCTATGCTGGGATGATGGCGTCCTGCGTCTGCGCGATCCGGCGACCGGCCAATTCCTGTCCACCCTGCTGGAACTGCGGGCTGAACTGGATGCGACTCAGGAACGAGTCGAGGCAGTCGAAGAGCGGGCCGCGGCTGCTGAGGAACGGGCCGCGGCCGAGAGAGTGCGGGCGGAGGCCCTTGAGGCGGAGTTGCGACGGTTGCGTGGGGAATAGGCGATTGTACGCCAGGTAAGGCCGCAAGGGTTCCCGCAGCCCGCCTGTGCTACAATCGCGGGGTCGCGGGGCATTGCAGCCAAGGCTGTGAAAGCCCGTTCATCCTGATAGTACTTACGCAGTTGAGCAAAAATTCCCTCCCCCTTGAGGGGGAGGGTTAGGGTGGGGGTGAAATCTTACGCATCAGACGCCGTACCCAACTGCGTAACTCCTATCCTGATCCTGTCGGTTCATCCTGAGCTTGTCGAAGGGCGCGTATGTATTTCGACTCCAGGCGCAGCACCGTTCTGGCCACCAACGGCATGGTGGCAACCAGCCAGCCGCTGGCGGCCATGGCTGGCTTGCAGGCGCTCATGGACGGCGGCAACGCCACCGACGCCGCCATCACCGCCGCCGCGGCGCTGAACGTGGTCGAGCCCAACTCCACCGGCGTCGGCGGCGACCTGTTCGCGCTGGTCTGGAACGAAAAGGAAAAGTCGGTGCGGGCCATCAACGGCAGTGGCCGGGCCGCCGCCGCCTCCAGCATCGAGGAGCTGACCTCCCAAGGCTACCGCTCCATGCCCGGCGCTGGCCCCTACTCCGTGTGCGTGCCGGGAACGGTGCACGGCTGGGAGACGCTGCGGGCCGAGTGCGGCAGCATGCCCCTGTCCCGCCTGCTGGAGCCTGCCATCCGCTACGCCGAGGGCGGCTTTCCCGTCTCCGAGGTCATCGCTTTCCAGTGGGAGAACAACCTGCCCAAGCTGCGCATGTATCCCTCCGGCGAGGAAATGCTGGTCAACGGCAACGCTCCGAAAAAGGGCGACGTCATGCGTTTCCCCACCCTGGCCAGGACGCTGCGGGCCATCGCCGAGGGCGGCTGCGAGGCGTTCTACCACGGCCCCATCGCCGAGAAAATGGCGTCATTCGTGCAGGAGCATGGCGGCTGGCTGACCGTTGAGGACCTGGCGGCCCACACCACCGACTGGGACGAGCCCATCACCACCGACTACCGCGGCGTCACCTGCTGGGAGTGCCCGCCCAACGGCCAGGGCATCGCCGCGCTGGAGGCCCTGAACATCGTCGAGGGATTCGACATCGGCGCAATGGGCGCGCAGTCCCCCGACGCCTACCACCACCTGATCGAGGCCATGCGCCTGGCCTTCGCCGACGCCTACCGCTACGTCGCCGACCCCCGCGTGGTGGACGTTCCGACCGAGCAACTGGTCTCCAAGCAGTATGCGGCCCAGCGGCGCGAACTGATCAACCCCCGCAAGGCGATGATGACCGCTCCCTACGGCCAGCCCATTCCCGGCGGCAACACCGTTTACGTTAGCGCCGTCGACGGGCAGGGCAACGCCTGCTCCCTGATTAACAGCATCTTTTCAGATTTCGGCTCCGGCATGGTGGCCCCAGGCACCGGCATCGTGCTGCACAACCGCGCCGGGCTGTTCTCGCTGGACGCCGCGCACCCCAACGCGCTGGCCCCCGGCAAGCGCCCCTACCATACCATCATCCCCGGGCTGGCGACGAAAGACGGCGAGCTGCTGTATTGCTACGGCATGATGGGCGCGTTCATGCAGCCCCAGGGACACCTCCAGCTCATCAGCAACATGGTTGACCACGGCATGGACCCGCAGCAGGCCGTCAACGCCCTGCGGTTCATGGTGGGCAACGACCAGGCGCTGCTGGAGGAAGGCATCAGCCCCGACACGGCCCGCGAGCTGCAACTCCGCGGCCACAAGCTGGGCCTCATGGCTGGCCGCTCCCGCGTATCCATAGGCGGCGCGCAGGTCATCAGCCGCGACCACGAGACCGGCGTCCTCCAAGGCGGCACCGAACCCCGCAAAGACGGCGCGGTGGTGGGTTACTAACCACAGAGAGGTTCGGGACGCGGGCGCCCACAAGGGGCGCCCCTACACGGGACATTTCAATGTAGGGGCAACCCTTGTGGTTGCCCTGGTTGGAGAATAGGGCCAGAACGGAGGAGATGGACATGGCCGACGCTAACAGCGACCGCAGCTTCTACCGCAATTACTACCGCGAGATCGACGTGCTGCATGGGTTGCAGTCGACCCCCGAGGAACGCGACTGGCTGCTGACTACGCCAAAGGGCGACGTCAAGCAGTCCGACATCGTGCTGTACCTCGGCTGTAACGTGATGCGCACGACGCATCTCGTCCGCACGGTCATGGACGTGTTCAAGCTGCTGGACGTCAAGTTCGCCGCCGTCGGCGGCGCGGCCTACTGCTGCGGCATCCAGCACCACCAGCGCGGCGACGAGGCCTCGGCCAAGTCCGTCGCGTCCACCACCGCGGCCAACTTCCGCAAGTTCGAGCCGGAGCAGGTGGTGATGTGGTGCCCGTCGTGCATCTTTTTCTACGACGACATCATGGACATGCGCGAGGACTTTTCCTTTCAGCACGTAACCGAGTACCTGGTGCAGAACCTGGACAAGCTGGACCTCCGGCCCCAGCCCGAGACCACGGTGTCGCTGCACTACCACGCTGGCCGCCCGCAGTCGGACGCCGAGGCCCAGAGCGCGCTGACGCTGCTGCGCGCCCTGCCCGGCGTAACGGTCAAGGACATCGGCGGCGACGAGCGGTTTGGCCGCCACTGCACCCCGGCGGTGCGGCAGCAGATGGGTCCGGAGGCGTGG
This sequence comes from Dehalococcoidia bacterium, assembly GCA_963664375.1. Classification (GTDB taxonomy): domain Bacteria; phylum Chloroflexota; class Dehalococcoidia; order Lucifugimonadales; family UBA3495; genus VXOI01. Next base: position 202,212 of record OY761449.1, on the reverse strand, counting down.
GACGAGATGTCAGCCCAGTGGGTGCAGAAGGCGGTGGACGCGGGCGCCGACACCTACGCCACCCTGTACCACGGCTGCCAGCGCCACATGTGCGGCCTGGAGGCGGACTACCCGGTGCGCGTCGAGCACTACCTGACGCTGGTGGGCCGCGCCCTGGGCATCGAGTACGAGGACCAGTACAAGAAACATACGCTGTCGGGCAACCTCGACGCCATAATGGCCGAGACCGCCCCCTGCGCCGTAGCCAACAGCATCCCGCTGGAGGAGGCCCGCGAGGTCATCGGCCGCGTCTTCCCCGCCCGGTAGGGATTAGAGGAGGTTCAGTGCCTCTTGCGGAGTTACTACGTGCAGTTCGCGCAGAAAGGCGATGTGCGACGTTGCCAAGTGTTCCCGCAAGGGGCCGTCGGTCGTCACCAAGGTAGCGCCTGTCTGAACTGCCAGACGCACTGACACCGGAACGTCGTCCTGGCTGCCTTGAGGTATTGCCTCCTCGCCATCAAAGGGCGGAGCGCTGGCCCGGTCGAACCGGTCGTACTTTCCCGGCATCTGTATAGCCCTCATCAGTACGGGCATCATAGCGGCCCCGTAAATGGTAGGACGATTTTTGTTTCGGTTGAGTTGGCTTCGATATTTGTTGAATAGCGATGTGTCTATGACAATCGTGTGACAGATTCGAATTATATTGTTAACCAGATTTGTGCAGGTAGGATCAGGCTCTTCTCGGTCATTAAGTCCTGTCTGAGCCAAAATGAGAACGTTCTCGTCTAGAATAAACTCTTTCTTTGGTGTCACGATTGTTTCTGTAGTGCCCTAACGTACCGATCCATCTCATCCAAGTTTGCGTCGTAGAACCCTGTCAACCCCCCAGTCACTTGGCCGAGTTCCGTCACTTCTATCTCAGTCGCCGAACACTCTCCTTTGTCATCCTTTTCGAACGAATAGATCGCCAGTCGGTTAGGGGACAGACTCTTCTCCGCCACGAGCGTGAGCAATCGGCTCAGGATGTGTTCGCTGTGGGTGGTCATGATGATTTGTTTGTCCTCGGCCTTGGCGGTCTCCGCCAGTACCTCCGCCAATTCCGCCTGCGCCTTGGGATGCAGGTGTATCTCCGGCTCCTCGATGAGGACGGTCGCGCCTTTATCGGCGATTATCAATTGATGGAGCAATGGAACTATGGCCTTGGCCCCTGCTCCCTCGGTGTTGCCGAGCAATTTCGTGCCGGTTACTTTCCTCATTATCTCGGACAGCAATTCCGACGACTTAGGGCGCGTTACGTGTCTCAGTTGTTTGGAATAACTGAATGACGGCAGTACGGGGTGTATGTGTTGCAGGGCAATGCCGGGTGCAGTATGGGGTTTTGGCAACGAGCTACCCGGCGTCAGTGCAAGGGCTGAAGTAAAAGATCCTGAATACTGAAAATCTGCATCTTTCACGTTGCCGTTAAAGCCGATTTGAATCGTTGACGGTTCCGGCAGGAAATAGGGAGCCATGTCCTCTGGACCACCCAAGCTGACAAACTCCCCTTGATGCCGGATTTTATTTTCTCCCGCCGATTGCTTGAGCAGCAGCAGGGCTTGCAGGATGCTGGACTTGCCCGTGCCGTTGGGGCCTATCAGCACCGTCAGCCGCTTGGGGTTGATGCTGACGTGGCGGAAGCACTTGAAATTTTCCAGGGTGATGTTCGTTATCATGGCGGCACACTCCGAGTGTTCATTGTATCAGCAAAATTCGCGGCGTTGATGCAGTGGGGGAACGCCCTCACCCTAGCCCTCTCCCGGAGGGAGAGGGAACTGTCGGCGCTCCCACCCCCACCCTAGCCCTCCCCCTCAGGGGGAGGGGATGGACCGAATTAGCGCGGATTGTCGGCGGCCAGCGCCGGCTCGGCGGGGATTAGGGCGCCGTCGGTTAGCACCACGCCGTCGGCGCAGTAGGCCTCGACGCGGCCCTCGTTGTACTGCTCGGCGTACAGCCGAGTATAGACGCCTCAACGGCCCAGCAGGTCCTCGTGGGTGCCGTACTCCTTGACCCGGCCCTCCTCGATGACGTAGATGACGTCGGCGGCCAGGATGGTCGACAGCCGGTGGGCGATGACCAGCGTCGTGCGGCCTTGCACCAGCGGCATCAGCGCCGACTGCAACAGCCGCTCGCTGCGGGCGTCCAGCGCCGAGGTCGCCTCGTCCAGGATCAGGATGCGCGGCTCGTGCAACAGCGTCCGCGCGATGGACAGCCGCTGCCGTTCCCCGATGGACAGGCCGAATCCGCGCTCGCCCACCAGCGTGGCATACCCGGCGGGCAACTCCATGATGCGGTCGTGGATGTAGGCCGCCCGGGCCGCGGCCACAATCTCATCCTGGGTGGCGTCCGGCTTGCCGTAGCGCAGGTTGTCCTCGATGGTGGTCTGGAGCAGGTAGGTTTCCTGCGTCACGAACCCCACGGCGGCGGACAGGTCGGCCAGCCGGATGCGCCGCACGTCCATGCCATCGATAGACACCGTTCCTTCGGTTGGGTCGTACAGCCGCGGCACCAGGGCCGCGATGGATGTCTTCCCCGCGCCGCTCGGCCCGACGAACGCCGCCATCTGGCCGGGTTCGATGTGCAAGCTCACGCCGTCCAGCGTCCAAGGCCGACCCCAAATCCCCTCCCCCTCAGGGGGAGGGTTAGGGTGGGGGTGAAATCCCGAGGACAAGCTCCCCCGCTGGCTGCTCACCCGCACCGAGTCGAACGCCACGTCACCCTTGACCCCGTCCCGCTCCAGACGGCGGGCGTCGGGGGCGTCGGTAATCTCCTGCTCCAGGTCCAGGTAGCCGAATACCCGCTCGAACAGCGCCGCCGACGTTTGCAGCTCTACCGACACTTGCAGCAGGCGCTCCACCGGCTGGTACAGCCGCGCTTGCAGGGCCGTGAACGCGATGATGGTACCAGCGGTAGCCACCCCGGCATCGCCCACGAATATCAGGTATCCGGCGGCCAGGTAGACCAGGGCTGGGGACAGCGTAAGAAAAGCGGTGGCGGCGGTATAGAAACTCTGGGCGATCATCCGCTGGCGCACGCGAACCGGGAGAGGTCCTCGTTGTGCCTGCGAAAGTTGTGCAACTCGTCGTGCTGGCGTCCGAACAGCTTGGCCAGCATGATGCCGGGCAGCGACAGCGTTTCCTCTGTGACCGCCGTCACCTGCGCCATGGAACTCTGCGCGCTGGCCATCACCTCCCGCCGCTTGCGCCCCACCCAGCGCGTGAGCAGGAAAAACACTGGCAGCACGGCCATGGCGACCACGGTGAACTCCCACGACAGGAACAGCATGGCGACTACCACGGCAATCAGCGCGGCGATGCTGGACACGGTGTCGGCAAAGGTGCTGGTGACCACCGGCTCGATGCCGTTGATGTCGTGGGAGACGCGGGACTGCATTTCGCCCGTCCGCGTGCGGGCGAGAAAACCCACGGACATGCCCAGCAGGTGGTCGTACACGGCCTCTTGCAGGTCGCCGGTAACGTCCTGGCCCACCCGGCTGGTCAGCCAGGTCTGGACCACGCTGAGCGCCGCTCCGATGACCACGACGGCCGCGATCAGCGCCGCCAGGAGCCACAGCAGCATCAGGTCCAGGCTGCCGTCCGCCGGGAACAGGGCCGAGTCGAACACCTCCTTGACCAGCACCGGGTTGATGACGCCCAGCCCGGCGTTCAGCACAATGAGCACGCCAATAACCGCGACCGGCAGCTTGTACGGCGCGAACAGCCCCACGATGCGGCGCGCCAGCCCCTGCGTGGGCCGGCTGTCGAGCTGCCGGTGATGGTGTGGGTCTCGCTGGGCCGCCATCAATGATGCTCCGGACGCCGGGGAGTAGGGCTATATGATCAGTAAGAGAGTGTGTGACAAATCCCCTCTCCCTCCGGGAGAGGGTTAGGGTGAGGGCGTCCCCCACTGTCGCGGGAGTCAGGATGCTGTCTTGGGAAGCCTCTTGCCGTCATAGGGCAATTGTCGCATACCCTATAAGCCAAAGTGGGATGTACATTGTTGTATGCCGCAGCCGGGGTAGGTAGATGCCGGAGGTTCACCTGCTGATGCAGCAAAGACACGGTGGGGACGCCCTCACCCTAACCCTCTCCCGGAGGGAGAGGGAACTGCGCATGCCGCGTTGTTCGCCGCAGCCGGGATAGGTAGATGCCGGGGGTTCACCTGCCGATGCAGCAAAGACACGGCGGGGACGGCCCTCACCCTCACCCTCTCCCGGTGGGAGAGGGGATTTGTCACAAATCCCCTAAACCCGGTCGGCGTAGGCCGGCTCGGCGGTGTGGGGGGCGACGCTGCCGTCGGTGTACACCACGCCATCGCTGAGGCGCGCCTCGATGCGCCCGCTGTCGTATTGCTCGCGGTACAGCCGGGCATACAGCCCGTTGTTGGACAGCAGGTCGTCGTGGGTACCACTCTCTACGATCTTGCCCTGGTCGACGACGTATATCACGTCGGCGGACATTATGGTGGAAAGGCGGTGGGCGATGACCATGGTAGTGCGCCCCCGCATCAACGGCTGCAACGCCGCCTGCACGTATCGCTCGCTCTCCGTGTCCAGCGACGAGGTGGCCTCGTCCAGTATGAGGATACGCGGCTGGTGCAGTATGACGCGGGCGATGGACAGCCGCTGCCTCTCGCCGCCGGAGAGCCGGAAACCGCGCTCGCCGACGATGGTGTTGTAACCATCGGGCAGCTCCATAATGCGGTCGTGGATAAAGGCTGCTTTCGCGGCATCGACCACCTCGTAGCAGGTGGCGTCGGGGTGGGCGTAAAGCAGGTTGCGCTCCATGGTGGCGTGGAACAGGTAGCTTTCCTGGGTAACGTAGCCGATGATTTCAGACAGGTCGGCCATCCGTATCTCGCGCACGTCCAGGCCGTCGATGCGCACCGCCCCCTCGGTGACGTCGTACAGCCGCGGCACCAGGGACGCGATGGTCGTCTTGCCCGCCCCGCTGGGCCCGACGAAAGCCGCCATCTGCCCGGGCGGGATACGGAAACTCACGCCGTCCAGCGCCCACAGCCTCCGATCTATTCCCTCCCCCTCAGGGGGAGGGTTAGGGTGGGGGTGATATTCCGGCGCCGAGCTTTCCTCCTCGCGTCCGCCCGGGCCCTGCCGGTAGTTGACCCGCACCGAGTCGAAAGTGATTTCGCCCGATACGTCGTTCTTCGGCAGCGGCCTGGCGTTGGGAGAGTCCGTAATTTCCTGCTTGAGGTCGAGGTAGCCGAAAATGCGCTCAAACAGGGCCAGCGACGACTGGATTTCCACCGAAACTTGCAACAGACGCCCCACGGGGAAGTACATGCGGCTCTGCAAGGTGGTGAACGCGATGATGGTGCCAGCGGTCACCGGCGACGGGCCGCTGCCCGACAGCATGTATCCCGCCAGCAGGTAGATGGCCGCCGGGCTGAACGACAGGAACGCCATTACCAGCGAAAAGAACCCGTTGCCCATCATCTGCTGCCGCACGGTCAGGTCCGACAGTTCCTGGTTGTGGCGGCGGAAATTCTCGGTCTCCTCGTACTGGCGCCCGAACAGCTTGGCCAGCATTATCCCGGAGATGGACAGTGTTTCCTGGGTGATGGCGGTGACCTCGGCCATCGACCTGGACGCTTGAGAGGTGACAGCGCGGCGCCGTTTGCCCACCCACTGGGCCATAAAGAAATAGAGGGGCACGGTGAATACGGCAACGACGGTCAGTTGCCAGGACAGCACGAGCATGGCGGCGACGGAGCTGGTGAGGGAGACGATGTTGAACAGTGTGTCGCTGGCGGTGGCGGTCACCACCTGCTGCACGCCGGTGACGTCGTTGGTCACCCGCGATTGGATTTCCCCGGTGCGGGTGCCGGTAAAGAACCGCAGCGGCATTCCCTGGAGGTGGGCGTACACGGCGTCGCGCAGGTCGCGCATCACGTACTGCCCGACCTTCTGGGTCATGTAGGTCTGCGCCACGCCCAGGATGCCGTTGGCCGCGGCGATGATGGCCATGGCCCCGGCCAGCATCCAAAGCACCCGCATGTTGGGGCCTCCCTCGGGGAACAGGCCGTTGTCGAACACGAACTTGACGAGGACGGGGTTGATCACCCCGAACCCGGCGGTGGCAATGACCAGCAGAACTACCAGCGTCACCTGGAACTTGTAGGGCACGAACAGCCGCAGCACCCGGGGCACAAGTCGAGCGTCAGTTCCCTCTCCCTCCGGGAGAGGGTTAGGGTGAGGGCGTCCCCCGGGCGCGGCCCCATTGGGGCGCTGAGGTTGATGTGAGTTCCGGCTGGTCATCGCCTGTCCTGAGCTTGTCGAAGAGCTGATGTTGGCGTACCAACTACTCTCAATATTTTTAGCAGTTACACAGTCGAGGAGTTCACCCCCACCCTAACCCTCCCCCTCAGGGGGAGGGAGCAACTTTCAACTGCATAACTCCAATATTTTATATCAAGAATCAACACGTGGGGAAAAGCAAATCCCTCTCCCATCGGAGAGAGGGATCGCGGGAATCGCCGTTGCCGTAGTTGACTAAACCAGTGCCAGGTGGGGGCGTCCCCCTGGTTGCTCAGGAACGGCGGATGCTCCTAAAACCCGCTCTTTGACAGTGAACCGAACTTATTAAACACTCTCTAAGAGCCTGTCTACGATCTCCGGGATATGTTATGGTGAGACTATTACCAGGTCGAGGTAATCATGTCTCATTCCTATCCCAGCGACATCACCCTGGAGCAATTCGACCGGATTCTTCCCCTGTTCTTCTGGAATCAGCCCGGCGGCGCACCAAGCCCCGCACCGTGGACTTGTACGACGTTTTCTGCGGGGTGCTCTATCTCCTGAAGAGCGGCTGTCTCCTGAGCTTGCCGAATGGAGCGGATGCTGCCCGCCGACTTCACGGACTGGCGCACCTGCTACAAGTATTTCCGGCAGTGGAGCGAGCGGCCCGGCCCGGAGGAAGATTCCATCCTGGAGCGGGTCTCAAAAAATTGGTTGGCGCGGCCCGAAAGAGCAATGGGCGGACAGAACAGACCAGCTTCTGCATCGTGGACTCCCAGAGCGTGAAGAACACTGACAGCGCGGAGAACAAGGGCTATGATCCGGGCAAGAAGGTGTCCGGGATCAAGCGGCACATCGCGGTGGACAGCCAGGGGTTGCCCCATGCGATTCACGTGACCACCGCAGACGTTACTGACCGGGCCGGGGCTTTAGCGATGTTCGGCCGGCGCAGGGAAGACCTGAACCGGGTACGGAACGTGATGGCGGACGGGGGTTACAGCGGGAAGCCCTTTGCTGCGGAGGTGGAGAACCTGCTGGGAGCCTCAGTGGATGTGGTCAAGCGCAACGGGTTGCACACTTTCGTGGTGCTGCCGAAACGGTGGGTGGTGGAAAGGTCTTTCGCCTGGCTGGAGAAATGCCGCTGGCTATGGAAGAATTGCGAGGGGAAGCTCAATACCAGCCTGCAAATGGTGGTTCTCGCCTTCGCAGTGCTAATCCTCAAAAGATCGCAGACAGGCTCTAAGAGAGTGTTTAATAAGTTCTGTTCACTGTCAAAGAGCGGTTTTCAGGCGCGTCCGTCGTTCCTGAGCAACCAGGGCTACGCCCCCACCCTAACCCTCCCCCGGAGGGAGAGGGAACTTATTAAACACCTTCTGATGGCTGGCAGCCGTAGAGACATCGCCGCTATACGGAATACACTCGCCGATAGCGTTGCAATATTTAATAAGTGGTATGACCGCGGTCAACCCGTCATTCCTGCGAAAACGGGAATCCTGCGCCGCAAATTTTCCGCTTGGCGATAAAACCCGGCCAGCTAGTTCGGAACGCTGCCGCACCCGCACGATTTCTTGACAAAGTTAACCCTAGTGCCTAGACTCTGCGGGAATCGGCTTGGGTGAGCCGAATTATTTGTTTTCAGAAGGCGGTAGGCAATGCGATCATTCCGAGACCTCAGGCATTTGATTTTCAATCCGCTGTGGTTGCTGGTAATTCTGGCGGCGGTAATCGTAGCTTGTGGCGGAGAAGACCCAACGGCCACATCTGCGCCAGCCCCCGCGGCCCCTGCAACCACCGCAGCAGCAGCAGCCACCGCCCCCGAGGCGACCGAGGCTCCGGCGACCCCGGCTGGCCCGACAATCAGCGCACCGGGCGCCAGGCCCCAGGTGCAGGCAACGCCAACGGCGATTCCAACGGCTGCTCCAACCGCCGTGCAGGAGCCGGCCCCGGCCGTTGAGGCGAAGATCGAGCGGGTCCGGATGGCCAATCCCCTTCCTTTGACCGAAAGCAACCGGATATGGTCTGCTGCCTGGTCAATCCTGATACAGCACGACCCCTACGGCGAGACGTTGATTGAGAACGACCCGTACACGGCAGAGCCAATCCCGGCTCTGGCGCATTCTTGGGAAGTGTCCCCGGATTTCAAGACCTGGACGTTCAATCTGCGTGAGGGCATCCCGTGGCACTTCGGATTCGGCGAGTTCACTGCCGCCGATGTCGAACACACGTATGACTTGATCACACGTGAGGACAGCGGCAGCAATTTCAAGGCGATCTGGGATCAGTTCGACACGAATATCGTCGACGACTACACCATTGAGTTCACCCACGAGAAGTTCTTTGTCGATGGCGGGCGCCTCTTCTCGCGGCTCCAGGGAGACCTGGTAATCCAGAGCAAGGCGCAATGGGACGCCGCGGGCGGCTCGGACGATGCCTACGACGAAAAACCGGCAGGCACGGGCTCCTACCAGTATGGCGGCCGCGAGTCCGGCCAGTCCCAGTGGTTCGAAAAGATAGACGGTGAGCACTGGGGCGGAGAGGATCCGGATTTCCAGGAGCTGGAGTGGGTCTGGTCCTCTGAGCAGGTCACGAGGCTCTCCCAGTTGCTGGCCCGCGAAGTCCAGGCGGCGGACCTCTCCCGCGATGTCCAGGTTACCGCCATAGACCAGGGGATGAAGGTACTTTCCTCCAATAACGAGAACAACCAGTCTTACGGGTTCTTTGGCGGCACCTACCTGAGCACCGTGGACAGCAACATGGAGCCGTGGCCCGATGGAGTGAATCCTTATTACACGGGCCCGGAACCCTGGCACGATGTCCGCGTGCGGGAGGCCTTCAACCGCGCCGTGGACCGCGATGCCATCGTTGACGCGGTGTACTTCGGGAAGGCCAGCCCGGTGTACGTCCCGGTTTACGCACCGTTCACCGAGGGCTGGAGCGACCGCTGGGTTGACGAGTTCGACGAAAAGTATGGCTATAATCCGGAGCGGGCCCGGGAACTCCTGGCGGAGGCCGGGTATGAGCCGGGAGACATTTCCATCAACATGATGTCTACGGTAATTCCGGGCAACCCGGAGATTCCGCAGCTCATTGAAGTCCTGTCCCTGATGTGGGAGGACATCGGCGTCAACACCTCGATCCAGGACTACGAACAGGGCGCGTGGCTGAACACGGTTCGCGACCATGATATCCACGAGACCTTCACCATTCTGAGGAACACGCCCATCAGGACAACCCAGGAGGGCCTGCGGGTATTCTGGGTCTCGGAACCGGACGGCTTCCTGTTTGGCTGGGAAAACGACCTGGTCAACGAGAAGTACAACTGTCTGGAAAGTTCCCTGGATCCCGATGAACGGGAACAGTGCGCAAGGGACGCGGGCGACTTCATGTTTGACGACTACGCAACCCTGCCGCTGTTCCAGGTGACGTTCGACATGACGGTCGATCCGGAATTCATCGCTGGCTGGGTGTACCCCGGAGTCGGCTCGGCGCACCCGACGCACGTTCACCTCATCGAGGCTTGCCCGGTCGGCACCGACCGCTGTGACTAAAGGGAACAAGGGCTAACGCCCGAAGTTGCGCCCGCAAATGTCGGCAGGAGGTGGGGCTTCTCGCCACCTGCCGACATCTTATGACAAGGCTCCGCGGCCTGGCTGACCGGTATTCCGCCCTGATTGTCCCCCGATTACCGACGCACTCTTCCGAAGGTGTCTTTATTTCCTCATCATGCAGCGCTTCATCCTGATCAGATTCCTGCAGGGCATTTTCGCGCTGTGGGTGATAACCATCATCGTTTTTGGAATCAGCCGTTCAACCGGAGATCCGGCGGCAATTTTTCTTGGCATTGATGCGTCGGCAGAAACCGTAGCGGCTTTTCGAGAACGGTGGGGGCTGGAAGAACCCATTATTGTCCAGTACGGGCTGTACATGGGCCGTCTGTTGCAGGGCGACTTGGGGGAGTCCCTCAGATACCCGGAACTTGGGGCGGGCGGGGCTGTCTTCGACCGGTTGCCAGCCACGATTTATCTCGCTGGCGCCTCCCTGCTCCTCGCGCTGGCTGTCGGAGTTCCGCTGGGAGTTCTGGGCGCAGTCAAGAGGGACACGGGTTTCGATCACGGCGGAAAGATAATCGCTCTGCTGGGCCAGTCCATGCCCAATTTCTGGCTGGGGTTGATGATGATGTGGCTCTTCGCGGTCAATCTGGGCTGGCTGCCTACCAGCGGCACCGGCGGGTTCAAGCACTTCATCATGCCAGCCATTACTCTGGGCTCTTTTCAAGTGGCGGCCATCGCCCGTCTGGTGAGGTCGTCAATGTTGGAAACCCTGGACAGTGAGTACGTGAAGCTTGCCCGCATCAAGGGCGTCTCCGAGTGGAAGGTGATATGGAAGCATTGTTTCCGGAACGCAGCCCTGACGCCGCTCACCTATTTCGGAGTTATCGCCGCAGTGGTTATGACCGGGTCCGTTACCACCGAAACGGTATTCAACTGGCCCGGGACCGGCCTGCTGGCCTTCCAGTCGGTACTGTCACGGGACTTCGAGTTAATCCAGGCGCTGGTCCTGGTATTCTCCGGGTTGTTCATAGCATCGAGCTTCCTGGTGGATGTTCTGTATGCTTACCTGGACCCGCGAATCCGCTACAACTAGCCCGGATGCAGCAGAGGAGGGGCCGCCTCAAATATGGCTGACCAATTCGTTCCCGGAACTCAAAGCGCCGAAATATTGGTCTACCAGCCCAGCAGGATACGGCAGGCCAGACGGCTAGCCTCCCGGGCTTGGCAGTTGCCCAAGTTCGCCGTTGTCCTTCTGCTGATTGTACTGGTGGTTCCGGCTGCCTTCGCCGACATCATCGCGCCATACGGGCCGCTGGAGGCTCCGGGAGGCATACGCGAAAGGCTGCAACCGCCGGTATTTGCTGGCGGCACGTCAGACCACATCCTCGGGACGGACAAGACCGGACGGGATATGCTGAGCCGTATCCTCCACGGTTCGCGGGTATCCATCCTTATCTCGGCCATCGGTATCGCCATCGCCGGATCGGTCGGGGTGACCCTGGGAGTGATTGCCGGTTTTTACGGAGGCAAGATTGACGCCCTGATCATGCGGCTGGTGGACGTGTCGCTTTCAATCCCCCCGGTGCTGCTGGCGTTATCGCTTGCCACTGCTCTGTCGCCGAGTTTCCGCACGGTAATCATAGTCGTGGGCGCTTTGCTATGGTCTATCTATTGCCGGCAGGTAAGGGGGGATACCCTGCTGGTGATGCAGCAGGACTACATCGACCGGGCAAGGGTGGCTGGCGCATCGGGAATTCGTATCATGTTCAGGCATGTCCTGCCCAACATCACCAACACGCTCATAGTGCTGGCTACTTTGCAGGTGGGGTTCGTCATCCTGCTCGAAGCGGGTCTGTCGTTTCTGGGCGTGGGCCTCTCGCGCCCCACGCCAGCCTGGGGCCTGATGGTGGCCGATGGGCGTGACGTCATCATTACCGCCTGGTGGGTTGCCCTGTGGCCGGGCCTCGCCATAATGCTGACGGTGTTCGGATTCAACCTCTTGGGCGACTGGCTGCGCGACCGCCTCGATCCCAAGCTGCGGCAACTGTGAGGGAGCCGATGCTTTCATCGGCAGCCTAACCCTCTTCCCGCCGGAGGCGCACGGTCTCAGAGGATGTTTAACATGTTCCCTCTCCCTCCGGGGGAGGGGATTTGTCACATACCCTCTAATCTTTCATGCCTTGACGGTTACAAATTCCAGCGCCTAGTAAAGGTGGCAACTTACCAGATGCCCGCCGCCCATGTCTTGCTGGACCGGTTCCTCCACTGAGCAGCGATCCATGACGAAAGGACACCTGGGGTGGAACCGGCAACCCGACGGCGGGTTGATGGGCGAGGGCACCTCGCCCTGGAGCACTATCTCCTCCCGCTCGTCATCAGGGTGAGAGGGCAGCGCGGCAGAGAAAAGCGCCTTGGTGTAGGGGTGCAGCGGATTCTCGTACAGCTCCTCGGTGGGGCTGTACTCCACCAACTGCCCCAGGTACATAACGGCCGTCTGGTGGGCCATATACCGAACCGTCGCCAAGTTGTGGGCCACCAGCAGATAGGCCACGCCCGTCTGCCGTTGCAGGTCCACCAGCAGGTTCATTACCTGGGCGCGAATGGACACGTCGAGAGCGGACACCGGCTCGTCGAGGATTATCAGCTTGGGGTAGGAGGCCAGGGCGCTGGCCACGGCCACGCGCTGGCGCTGGCCGCCGCTGAACTCGTGGGGGTAGAGGTCGGCCTGGGCCTTGCGGAGTCCCACTTGATTCATCACCTCCTCCACCCGTTCGTCCCGTTCCTTGCTGGTAACATCCCGGTTGACCACCAGGGCCTCGGAGACGATGTCCCGCACTCGCATGCGGGGGCTGAGGGAGGACCAGGGATCCTGGAAGACGGCCTGCACCTGGGTGCGGTACTCCTTGAGTTCGGGCCCGCGAAAGTCCTTGATGTCCCTGCCGTCGAGGAAGATGGCCCCGTCGGTGGGTTCCTCCAGGCGCAACACCAGCTTGGACGTGGTAGTCTTGCCGCATCCCGACTCGCCCACCAAGCCCAGGGTTTCACCCTCGTTGATGGAAAAATTGATTCCGTCTACCGCTTGCACGTGGCCGATGGTCTTCATCAGCAACAGGCCCTTGGTGACGGGAAAGTACTTGGTGAGATTTTCCGCCCGCAGCAATTCCTTGGGCATGTAGCTACTCCACTGAACCGGCAAGGGCGGGTTCCGTCCACGACGGGTCGAGCCTCCAGCAACTGGCGGAATGCCCTGCTTCAATCCGGACGGTCTCGGGGTATTCACGCCTGCAAACGTCCTGGGCGTGCTGGCAGCGCTCGGCGAACCGGCAGCCTTCCGGCAGGTCGTACAGCGCCGGGGGCTGGCCCTCAATGGCAAAGAGCCGGTCGGTTCTTTCCATCTGAGGCACCGACGCCATCAGCGACTGGGTGTACGGGTGCTGGGGCCGGTTGAACAGGTCTCGTACACTGGCATCCTCCACCACCCGGCCAGCGTACATCACCGCGACCCGGTCGCACATTCGCGCCACGATTCCAAAATCGTGGGTGATGAATATGATGGCCAGTCCGGTCTCGGCCTGGATGTCTTTCAACAGGCGCAGATACTGGAGCTGGATAGTGACGTCCAGCGCAGTGGTTGGCTCGTCGGCGATGATGACCTTGGGGGTGCAGGAAATGGCTACGGCGCCGATGACCCGCTGCTTCATCCCGCCGCTCATCTGGTGGGGGAAGTCATCCATCCGCCGCTCCGGAGCTGCCACCCGGACGCTGCGGAGGGCGTCCACCGCCCGGCTCAGCATCTCCTTGCGGTCACCGCTCCGATGGATTCGCAGCGCCTCCATCAGCTGATTGCCAATGGTGAACACCGGGTTCAGGGAGGTCTGCGGATCCTGCAAGATCATGGATATCTTGCGGCCCCGTATCTGCCGCATTTCCTTGTCGGTCTTCTCGACGATATTCTCGCCATCGAGGATAATCTCGCCGGACACGATCCTGGCCGCGGGCTTGGGAATGAGGCGCAACAGAGAGAGGGCGGTCATGGTCTTGCCGCAACCCGACTCGCCCACGATACCCAAGGTCTCGCCTTCCCGCAGCGAGAAGCTGACCCCGTCAACGGCCTTGGTAGTGCCCCAGCGATTGAAGAAGTACGTGTGCAGGTCTCGCACTTCAAGAACTGTGTCGCCAAAATTGGAAGCTATGGCTCACTCCTTGACCTTGGGGACGCCGGATGAACGGCCCTTGGGCCACTCGAACAAAGGCCTTTTTATGCGGATAAAAGCATAGTAAACACGGGCATTCCCCCAGTGTCAAGCACGCCGCCGCCGGCCAGGGCCTTTCGATTATCCCCTCTCCCTTGAGGGAGAGGGTTAGGGTGAGGGTGAAATCTTCGCAAGAGGAAACTCTGTCAACTTCAGGACAGCCCTCACGGAATTGCCAGGAAAGGTGTTTCCGATAATCGAATGACCCTGCGCCATCGGCAACAGGGCCCTTTCAAAGCAACGCCATCCATTGGCGTCTACTCATCCTGAGCTTGTCGAAGGATGCCGGTCCAAGCCGCTCGTGGTTCGACAAGCTCACCATGAACGGCTTGGAATGGACTTTGAAAAGCCCTGCGTCGGCAAGCGGCGTTGCGCCTCGGTATCACGGATGGATTCCGGTCTATGATCGCGGGGCGCCGGATTTCCGCCCCGATAAGGTTGAGGGCAGACTTTTCGCGGGAAAGGCGGTTGGGCGCAGGAGGACAGGCAACCGAACCGACAGGTTAATTCGCCGAATCCGTCCCGCCAGCCCCGAATTACCCTCCGCTGCGAACGTAGTCAGCTATCTTCTCCCCGATCATCATTGTGGTGACGTTGGTGTTGGCGCGTATGCAGTCCGGCATCACCGACGCATCCACCACCCGCAGGCCCTCCATTCCGTGGACGCGACCGTGCTGGTCCACCACGGCCATGGGATCGGAGGACGGCCCCATCTTGCACGTACCGGATATGTGGTGGCCGGTGGTGCCGTTGCGCCGGATGAAAGCGTCGAGTGCGTCGTCTGAGGCCAATTCGCCGTCGCTGGGGCTTATGCGCTCCTGAATGTGCTCGGCGAGCGCCTGATCCTCCGACAGCCGCACAATCAGGCGCACTCCCTCCCGCATTCGGCGAATGTCGAATTCCTCGGCGAAGTAGTTGTAATCCAGGAGAGGCTGATGGTCCGGGTCGGCGGATTGCAGCCGCAGTTCCCCGGAGCCGACTGCCAGATACAGCCCCGAGGCGATGCGAAAACCGATAGGCTCCACGTTTTCCCCTTCGGTGTCGCGAACCCAGTCCTCGGTGGCGTAGGAAAGGACGACGAATATCATGTCGTTGCGCAGGTGGGAGCCTTCCGCCGTCCAGCTCATCATCATTTGCAGGCGCGGGTCGTGCTCGTTGAACACGTGGCCCGGTTTCGTCCTGAAAGTAACGGGCACGAATGGATGGTCGCGCAAATTCTGGCCAACCCCGGGAAGCTCGTGCACCACCGGAATTCCCTGGGCCTGGATCTGGTCCGCTGGCCCCACTCCCGACAGCATCAGTATGTGAGGGGAGCAGACCGGCCCGGCGCTGAGGATGACCTCGCTGCCCTCCGCCACGAATCGCTCGCCGCCACTCTCGACCTCGACCCCGGTGGCCCGCTTGCCCTCAAACAGGATTCGCCGCACCAGCGCGTTGGCCCGGATGGTCAGGTTCAGGCGGTGCCTTGCCGGGTCCAGATAGCCCAGCGCCGTGCTCCAGCGAATGCCGTTGGGGTTGTTCAGGGGCGACGGGCCGACGCCGGATGCCTCGGGATGGTTCTGGTCGGGGCTGTCGGGAAAGCCAGCGGCCAGCGCTGCGTCATAGAACCCCCGCTGCTCCGGCATCAAGCCATCCCTGGAGAACCGGCGGGCTATGATCGGGCCGTCGGAGTTATGGAAGTCGTCGCCCCCGAACTCGGCATCGGACTCGATCATCCGCAGGAAGGGGAGCACGTTCTGGAAGTTCCACTCGTCGTTGCCCATCCCGGCCCAGGCGTCGTAGTCCTCGGGAACGCCCCGCAGGAACATCTGCCCGTTGATGGCGCTGGAACCGCCGGTCACCTTGCCGCGCGGAACCCGCATGGGCGGCGCAGTGTCGGTTGCCTTGCCGATGAACTCCCAGTTGTGGTCTTTGGTGATTACGTCGGTGGCCGTAGCGAACCCGAATTTAACCTCGTCCGGCAGCCGCTCAAAGTCCGGGTAGTCGGGTCCCGCCTCGATGAGCAATACGGAAACGTTTGGATCCTCCGAAAGCCGGGACGCCATAATAGAGCCAGCGGAACCGGCTCCCAGGACGATGTAGTCGTATTTCATACCCTCTCCGCAGCGCCAATCGTCGGGCGATAGTTGCCGATGCTGGATACTAACCATAGCCCAACGCGCTGTCAAACCGCCGATTGTTCGCAGGGCGCCGAATCCGGCGGTCGAGTTTACAAACGTCATCCGGACGTGGCGCAGGAGCAGGTTTGAAATCCGCCCCCGCGAAGTTCATACCGCCTGAGCCGGAACGCTATCGGGCAGGCCCTGACCTGAATTTCACCGGCTACCCATTCCGGCCCCGTGTCAACCTTGTGTTCCTGCGTGATACCTTTCGCTTTGGCGGTTTCCCGTTTCACACGGCGGTAGACCGCGGCCGCATTGGCAGGCCGTCCAAAATGCTCGCCGGTATTTTCAGAGACCCGGCGATGGGACAACCCATCCAAACACATGCCAACCGCTGCTCCGATTTGAACTGGCGTTCGCTGCGGGCGGGCGCTGCTCCCAACCCTGTACGCAGTGCAGACTCCTCCAGCCAGCCGCTTGCAAAGGAAGGCTACCAGGGCAAACTTCCGGATAGCCGGGTGTAACTCATTGGAGGACTCCGATTGGTATAATGGTCGCAGTGACGGATTCGTGAAGAAGGACGGGGTATGGCAAGTTTCGAACAGGCCTTCAGTGATATGGAAAGGGCGGCTGCGTCTGCCGCCAAGTCCGCAACCGGCTTGACCAAGCTGGCGCGGGCTCTGGAAAAGGCCGCGAAGGACGGCAATATCGCCGCCGCGAAGCGGGCCCAAAGAAGCATGAACGAAGCCCTCAACGCCCTGCGGCAGGAGGTCGCAAACTCAGTGGAATCCTGGCCTTTTGGAGAGGACGAGGAACAGCAATACCTCAACGACGGTTACAGCCAGGAGCTACGCGCCGTGGCGGCAGAAAAGGGTCTGGAAATCTACGAACGGGACGGACGAATGATTGCGCACCCGTCCGTTGTCCGGGTCCTGCCCTCGTCGCGTGCGGTCAGAATAGACCGGAAGCAGGTGTCTGCCATACGGCCGTCGCGTCTTGCCGACATCCTTCTGGACAACCAGAAGAAGCCGGCCCGCTTTCGGGCCAGCCAGTTCCTTGAATCCCTGTACCAAGTATATGCTGAAATTACACGGGAGGAAGGCCCAGGCCGCATGCCAACAGGCCGGCAGGGAAGGGTGGTGGAGTTAGAGCGAGTGTACCGGTTATTCACGTCGCTACCCGGCAGCGCCCGCGAATATGACCGCACCGACTTCACCCGCGACCTGTACCTGCTGGATCGTGATGGGCCAAAAACCACCGGCAGCGGCTTGCAGGTGACATTCCCTGCGTCGTCCGGGACCCGCGGCAGTCGAGGAGTGTTTTCCTTCGTGGCTCCCGACGGACAGACGGTAACCTATTACGGCATCCAGTTCTCTGGAGGAGACTGATGGCCAACACCATACCTCTCCAAGACTGGCTGGAGGTAATGGACTCCGAATACCTGGCGTCCTTCGTGCCGGATGGCGGGGCCTCGGTCAAGTTCGCGGTGGCGCCCGATGAATTGAAGGCCGACCTGCAGGCGGCCATGCAGGAGCGATGCGCAAAGAAGGGAATGCTGCTTGTGTCCCTCGATGCGGCTACCAGAAGGGCTCACATGCCACAGGACCTGTTCCATGGCCTGGCCTCGTCCATTGATTGGCGCGAGGCAGCCAGGCGCATGATCCTCAAGCTAGCCCAGCAGAGAGTCTATATGGTCGATGGCATCGACCCGAAATCAGATACCAATGTGTTCGAGGCGATCGCCCAGGTCAACCACCTGGAACACCAGTTTGTGCTGAGCAACTTGCGGCCCCAGTTACAGGAGCGCGTTTATCGTGAACCCCTTATGGCCAGGGACTTCCGTGTTGCCATGACTCAGCTCTGCCTCGCGGAAGATACCAGGGCAGGCGAACCCTACGGCGGACAGCCGATCATCGACTGGCTTACCGGCAGCAACAACCGGATCAGTAGCGTGAGGCCGTTCTCGATCTACACCTCGATCAACCGCACCACGGCCCGCCACTTCTTTGAATCGGCCCTGTTCTGGCTGCACCACGTGGGTTACCCTGGCACCGTCATTCTGCTGGACAATTCGCGGGTTACACTGGCCCGCAACCCCAGGGACGGGTTGCGCTACTACACGCGCGCCATGGTGCTGGAGCACTATGAACTGCTCAGGGAATTCGTGGACACCACAGACCGCCTCACCGCGACCTTCCTAGTAGTAGTTACCTCCGGCGATTTTCTCGAAGAGGAGACCGGGTCCAGGAACCGGGGATTCGGCATCTACCAAGCCCTCATGACCAGGGTCATTGACGACGTTCGTGACCGCAACCTCGTCAACCCGGTGGCGTCCCTGGTCAGACTATCTACAGGCGAGGATCCTAACGATGACTGACTTGAACAGCGAACTCTCCGTCCTGTCTTGCCGGCGAGCATTGGAGGCCCTCCGGAATGGCGTACCGAACCGGGAGGCCGTGCAGTTGCTTGGCTGCACCCAACCCCAGGGTGAAAGACAATTCCAGGACTTGCTCAGGCGAGCATCCGACCCTGACAATCCGCCGGAGAGCGCGCTGGGGATGCTGGTCTCAGGGGATTTCGGCACTGGCAAATCACACCTGCTGTCGCACTTTGAGCACCGGGCACTCTCGCAGGGATTCGTCTGTAGCAAAGTGGCCATCAGCAAGGAAACGCCCCTCTATGACTTGGGCAAGGTTTTCAAGTCGGCAATGGACAACGGGCGAATCCTGGATCGCACCGGCCCTCTGATCGAGGAAATCGGAGTACAGCTCAAATATGATTCCGAAGAATATTCCAACCTGTTCAGGTGGGCCAACTCGTCATCCAGCCGCATTCACCCTATCTTCCCGGCCAGCCTCCTGGTGCACGAAAAATCGAATGAACTGGAACTGAACCGCACAATCGAGTCTTTCTGGGCCGGGGACAGGATCAAAGTAAGCGATGTGAAAAATGGCCTTCGGCAGATTGGGCAGTTGCAGAGTTATTCGTTCAGGGCCCCCAGGGCGACCGATTTGCCGCCGCAACGTCTCCGGTTCGCCACTGAACTGATCCAGGGCGCGGGCTACCGGGGTTGGGTCATCCTGCTGGACGAAATCGAGCTGGTTGGCCAATACAGCCTGCTGCAACGCGCCCGCTCTTACGCCGAACTGGCCCGCTGGCTTGGACAGGCAACGGGAGAGGCATACCCCGGCCTGGTGGTAGTTGGGACAGTCACTGCGGACTATGCCCTGGCGAACATATCGCCCGACGCCAGCAGCAAGAAGGACCGCGACTACGCCGGGCAGAGACTCCGCGCTCGCGGTGACGACGGCGCGGCGGCGAGGGCTGAAACGGCCATGCGCTTGCTGGAACGCGACTGTACACCCCTGAGCGCCCCGGAAGAGGCGGACGTGAACGACGCCCTGAACACCCTGCGGTACATATACAGCACGGCCTACGGGTGGGACGCTCCTGCTTTGGAAACCAGGGCCGCCGCAGCCGGGTATCAGCAACGGATGCGGTACAGAATCCGGTCGGCTATCAACGAATGGGATTTGCTGAGGTTGTACCCCGACTCCAGACCGGAAACTGAAGGCAGAGAGTTCACGCACCAATATGTCGAGATATCCGACCTGGAGACCCAGTCCAAAGACAGTGAGGGCGATGCTGAATAGTAGGCCGCCGTCGCAGGCCGTGGTGAGCACCGATGCCGATTCCGTTCGATAGCGCCATGGATGACGAAACACCCGGTGTCTTAGGATTCCTGAGATTCCTGGATGAGGAACGGGGCAAGGGAATACGGGCCGCGCTGTTTGTAACGTCGGCCCTGCTATTGCCCCTTGAGTTCGGTTTCACCCGCGCGGACGTTACGGATTCCGTGCTGCGGGAGGAGGGACAAGCGCGCAGGGTTGCCGTAGTGTCCTTGATTCGAGAGCTGTTCCGGTCCATAAACCGTACTCCTGATGTCGTCCTGGGGCTGGCCGACGAGATTCCGCCCCTCGTTTTTTCCGAGGAACTCGAAGTCGAAATCCCGGTATGCCGCATCTCCATTGACCCAGCCCCGAGGAGAGGAGCGTCGGAGGAGATCGAACAACTCGGCTCATCCCTGTTCGTGGTGTGGAGCACACCTCCTCCCGGCGATGGTACTGTTGCCCGGCGGCTGTTGAAACTGTTGGCGGAACGTCCAAATCCACTGGAACCGTTCGACAGGGTGTCTGCGGGCATTGCGCAAGCCTACCGGGAAAGGTGATGGAGAGAGGTAGGTTGCTGAGGGATTCCGCCCCTGATTTCATTACCGGCTGTCGTGTCGATGCAGTCCGGTTCCTGCTGGTGCCCACACCTGCACGGCCCGAGCAGGCAACCCGGGTCGAACTGGATTCGATTAACCGGGTAGGGACGCCCGGCTTGTTGAGGCGTACCGGCCATCCATCCGCCCCGCCCCGTCCTGACGGTGACCTTGATCTGGCGGCCAAATTACTGAGAGTTCTTTCCCTGCCGGGCACCGGGCTGCCGACCCTGGACGCTTTGGAGTGGCCCGGCGCGCTCATGCCCTTCCAGGAGGACGGGGTGCGGGCCCTCATGGGCAGTGACCGCCTGCTACTGGCCGACGATATGGGGCTGGGCAAGACGTTGCAGGTCATTGCCGCCCTGCGAATTCTGCGGCACCGCGGCGATGTCCACTCCGCGCTGATCGCGGCTCCCGCGGGCCTGCTGGACCAGTGGCGCGGGGAGCTGCGCAAGTGGGCGCCGGATCTTTCTGCAATCATAATTCGCGGTTCTGCATCGGACCGGGGATGGCAATGGCAGGCGGAAACGGATGTTACCCTGGTCAGCTATGAGACGCTTCGCTCGGATTTCGAGGGCAACATTCAAGCCCCGGTAAGGCGCCGGGCCTGGGACGTAGTAGTGGCCGATGAGGCGCAGAGGATCAAGAACCGCAACGATACCAGCAGGTCACTCAAGGGACTCAATCGCGCCCGTTCGTGGGCGCTGACCGGGACGCCGATAGAGAATCACGAGGAAGAACTGGCCTCCATCCTGGAGTTCGTGGACCACGACCGGAATGGACAGCCTAAGCGGTACCATCCAGGGCCCGAGCTGTTCAGCCGGCACCGCCAGCTCCAATTACGTCGACGGAAGGGTGACGTGCTGGAAGACCTGCCGGAAAAGCAGGTTACCCTGCTGCCCATTGAACTGCACGCCGCGCAGAGGTCGAGCTACGACAAAGCCGAACTGGAAGGGGTTGTATACCTACGGTCTCTGGGAAGGAACATCACCATCCAGCATGTGCTGGAACTGATCACCCGGCTGAAGCAGATATGCAACGCCGATCCCGTAAACGGCGAGTCCAGCAAGCTGGACGACATCAAAGAAAGGTTGGAGTTGCTGGTTGGCCAGGGACATAAGGCGCTGGTCTTCTCCCAGTACACCAGCGACACGTCCGGGGTAGCAGCGGCAGCAGGGTATCTGCGGAAATTCAATCCCCTGGTAATCACCGGAGACATCCCTCTCCAGGACAGACCGTCGATCATCGAGCGTTTCAGGAATGACGCAAAGCATCGGGCGCTGATAATATCCCTCCGCGCTGGCGGTCTGGGCCTGAACCTGCAAGAGGCCTCGTACGTTTTCCACCTGGACCGCTGGTGGAATCCGGCGGTGGAACGCCAGGCGGAAGACCGAACCCACAGGATGGGGCAGACGGCCAAGGTCAACGTAATCAAGTATTCATGCACCGATACGATTGAGGAGCGCATAGACGCCATTCTGTCCGGAAAGCAGGAGCTGTTCGATAGGCTGGTTGACGACGTTTCCATGGACCTGTCGTCCCGGTTGAACCGTGAAGAGCTGTTTGGCCTTTTCGGGTTGGAACGATACGCCTGAACATTCCCGGGGCCTTTGAGTCAAAAACTATCTCTAAACCAGCATGCACTAACGGTACCCACCGCGTTCACGGCTTGAGACACTGAATAGTGGCCTGCGCGGGGATGACAGTTTTGGCGTTTGTGGAGTTTTGAGATAGTTTCTTAGAGCCTGTCTACGATCTCTGGGATATATTATGCTGAGATTATTACCAGGTCGAGGTAATCATGTCTCATTCCTATCCCAGCGACATTACCCGGGAGCAATTCGCCCGGATCCGTCCCCTTCTGGAATCAGCCCGGCGGCGCATCAAGCCCCGCACCGTGGACTTGTACGATGTTTTTTGCGGGGTGCTCTACCTCCTGAAAAGCGGGTGTCTCCTGAGCTTGCCGAAGGGGGCGGATGCTCCCGGCGGACTTCCCGGACTGGCGCACCTGCTACAAGTACTTCCGGCAGTAGAGCGAGCGGCCCGGCCCGGAGGAGGAGTCCATCTTGGAGCAGGTCTTAGAGCCTGTCTACGATCTCCGGGATATGTTATGTTGAGACTATTATCAGGTAGAGGTAATCATGTCTCATTCCTATCCCAGCGACATCACCCGGGAGCAATTCGCCCGGATTCGTCCCTTGCTGGAATCAGCCCGGCGGCGCACTAAGCCCCGCACCGTGGACTTGTACGACGTTTTCTGCGGGGTGCTCTATCTCCTGAAGAGCGGCTGTCTCCTGAGCTTGCCGAATAGAGCGGATGCTGCCCGCCGACTTCCCGGACTGGCGCACCTGCTACAAGTATTTCCGGCAATGGAGCGAACGGCCCGGCCCGGAGGAGGAGTCCATTCTGGAGCGGGTCTTAAAATAAATTGGTTGGCGCGGCCCGAAAGAGCAATGGGCGGACAGAGCAGACCAGCTTCTGCATCGTAGACTCCCGGAGCGTGAAGAACACTGACAGCGCCGTGAGCAAGGGCTATGACGCGGGCAAGAAGGTGTCCGGGATCAAGCGGCACGTCGCGGTGGACAGCCAGGGGCTGCCTCACGCTATTCACGTAACCACCGCAGACGTTACTGACCGGGCCGGGGCTTTGGCGATGTTCGGCCAGCGCCGGGCAGAATTGAGCGAGGTGCGGAACGTGATGGTGGACGGGGGCTACACCGGGAAGCCCTTTGCTGCGGAGGTGGGGAACCTGTTGGGAGCCTCGGTGGAGGTGGTCAAGCGCAACGGGTTGCACACTTTCGTGGTCTTGCCGAAACGGTGGGTGGTGGAAAGGTCTTTCGCCTGGCTGGAGAAGTGCCGCCGCCTCTGGAAGAACTGCGAGAGAAAGCTCAATACCAGCCTGCAAATGGTGGTTCTCGCCTTCGCAGTGCTCATTCTCAAAAGATCGTAGACAGACTCTTAGACCCACTCCAGGATGGACTCCTCCTCCGGGCCGGGCCGCTCGCTCCACTGCCGGAAATACTTATAGCAGGTGCGCCAGTCAGGGAAGTCGGCGGGCAGCATCCGCTCCATTCGGCAAGCTCAGGAGACAGCCGCTCTTCAGGAGATAGAGCACCCCGCAGAAAACGTCGTACAAGTCCACGGTGCGGGGCTTAGTGCGCCGCCGGGCTGATTCCAGAAGAACAGGGGAAGAATCCGGTCGAATTGCTCCAGGGTGATGTCGCTGGGATAGGAATGAGACATGATTACCTCGACCTGGTAATAGTCTCACCATAACATATCCCGGAGATCGTAGACAGGCTCTTGGAACGACGCAAATAATCTCAACGATGCCACCAAGTCCTTTGGGTTATTTCAGCGCGGCAACTCAATGGGCTCAGGCCCCTGAATTCCGCAGCATGGACGGGCGATGGGCCGAAACTTCCAGGTTTCATCGTTCGTGGGAATGGCGGTGTGGAATGGTCTCTGACGCGATGTGACAGGCAGGCTCTGGCGACGGTGTCAGCCATTTCTCGATCCGGCATTTCCCAAGGGCAGCGAGAACGTGGTAAATTGTGGCCGCCCCGCGAGTGCGGGCGGATTCCCTTGGTCAGCGAGTTGCTGCAAGAATTAACGTTTAGAACCGGGAATTTCTGTCGTTACGGAGAACCGATGAAGTACGGAATGTTCATGATGCCATCCCATCCGCCGGAGCGGGAGCTTTACGCCGCCCACCAGTGGGACCTCGACTGCCTGCAACTGGCCGACGAACTGGGCTTCTCCGAGGCCTGGATCGGCGAGCACTTCACCTCGCCCTGGGAGCCGATTCCCGCGCCCGACCTGATGATCGCCCAGGCGTTGATGAAGACCAAGAACATCAAGCTCTGCACCGGCGTCCACCTGCTGCCGTACCACCATCCGGCCGAGCTGGCCTGCCGCGTGGCCTACCTCGACCACATGGCCCAAGGCCGGTTCATGTTCGGCATCGGCTCCAGCGGCCTGCCCACCGACTACCGCCTGTTCGACGTGGACGGCATGAACGGCCAGCACCGGCGCATGACCCGCGAGTCCATCGACATCATCCTCAAGCTGTGGGAAAGCGAGGAGCCGTTCGAGTACAAGGGCGATTTCTGGGACGTGAACTATCCCGAGCCAATGCTGGACACCCTGCGCTTCTTCATCAAGCCGTACCAGAAGCCGCACCCGCCTATCGGCGTGGCGTCGGTCAGCATCGGCTCCGAGACACTGAAGATCGCTGGCGAGCGCGGCTTCATCCCCATGAGCCTGGCCATGAACCAGGATTACGTCATCAGCCATTGGGACGCCATCGTGGAGGGCGCCGCCCGCAGCGGCCGCACGCCCCTGCGCTCCGACTGGCGCATCACCCGCGACGTGTGGGTTGCCGACTCCGACGACGAGGCCATGGACGGCGCGGTGAACGGTATGCTGGGGCGGGTCTGGGGCGACTACCTGCTGCCACTGTTCGGCGCATTCGGCCTGACGCACGTCATCAAGCACGACTCCAGCGTTCCCGACGAGGCGGTGACGCCGGAGTACATGGCTGAGCACGTCTGGCTGGTCGGCTCGCCCGACACCGTGGAGCAACGGCTGCTGAATCTATACGAGATGTGCGGCGGGTTCGGGACGCTGCTGACCCTGATCTACGACAACATCGACACGCAGAAAGGTTGGGAAAAGTCCATGAACCTGTTCGCCAACGAGGTGATGCCCCGCTTCGCCGAGCTGGACCCCGACTAGGGCGTGAGACGCTGCCGGGACAAACCATTTGGGCCGTCCGGCAATCGGACGGCCCATTACTTTTCCGTCTGTCCAGCATTGAAATCGCTGGCGGCCACGCGGGCGCAACAGCAAGTTCGCCACGCGCTCCGTCCCCACCCCATCGGAACCAGGGCTTTCCCCGCGGCAGGGCTGGCTGAGTGAAAGATCGGCAACATCCCCGACACGCCAGACTGCAATCTGCCCGCTCCGAGACGGTTACGGCCCGCATCACCCTGTTAGAGGGTGTTCAATAAGTCCCCTCTCCTTCCTCGCCGACGACGTGGACATCGCAGGAGTCACCAAATTGGCGCGGCGACTTGGTTTCGAACGCGCCATTTTTTGTTCACCAGTGGTTGGATAGTTAGAAACACATCCAGAGCGCTTGTAGACCTTGGAAAAGTGCTGTCAGAAAGGTCTGGATCTCGATTGAATGGAATTTGCCACCAAGTCTTATCCGGCAAATCTATTCCAGCGAATTTCGATGCCGTGTCAAGCAACTGTCTGTCACGGCATTCCCAGCGTGTGTTGGTATTGGACGCGATTTGTCTGCTTGGCCCTGCCGCGTAGGGGCGCACAGACGTGCGCCCGTGTCTGCGCAGGAGAGAATTGTGCCGGAACCGGGGGCCAGGGCGCACGGCTGTGCGCCCCTACATGGGAATACCAACACTCGTTGAGAATACCTCTGTCACATATCTCGTGGCCATAATTGAAAGAAAGGCCCCTACTAAGGCCATTGCCCATACTGCTGAGGTCTGCACTCAGGCTAGAGTTAAAGTTGCTCTCGGATTCGTGGAGATGCAGGGCTTTGCGGCTACGCCAAGGCTGCGTCCAAATCCTGCTTGGCGACAGTCATCCGGCGGCGTATGAAAGGCAAGGCCGCCGTTCCGGCTCCGGCCTCACGGGGAAAGGCGTATGTGGTGGGCCTGGATGGACTCGAACCATCGACCTCGGTCTTATCAGGACCGCGCTCTAACCGCCTGAGCTACAGGCCCGGGGGAGGGATGCGCCTTGCGTTGCAGCCTCCGGGCGAAAGCTGCTGGCTACACTGCCCCGATATTATATCCGCCCGCCGCGGGCCGCACAAGTAGCGCGGATTCCCCTAGCTCGGCCCATCAGGGCCATCTCCCTCTCCAACAGCGTCGATGTTCGGCGTGTCAGCCGGCGGGGGGCGGCGCACGAACGCGGGCGCCCTTTCGCCCCGATGGCCGTCGGACTCCGGGGATGCGCCGTTGGGAAACTGGATGGCGCGCACCGGGTAGTTGATGACGATGCCCTCTTCGTCGAACCGCCGGTGCAGCGTGTTAATCAGTTCCGACCGCAGCTCGAAACTTGCCAGCCGGTCTTTGGCCTGCACGAACAGCCAGAAATCCACGTTCGATTCCCCGAAATTCTCGAACCCGAAATATGCGCCGTATTCCTGCACCCCGTGGGGGCTGGACTGCAAGACGCCGTTCATCACGTCCATGGACACCGCCTCCACCCGAGCCAGGTCGCTGTCGTAGCTGACGCCGCACGTCAGGTAGACGTTCACCGGCGGCGTGGGCTCGTAGTAGTTGGTGATGATCGTCTCGGCGAACCGGGCGTTGGGCACCACCACCAGGGTGTTGCTCCAAGTCCGCAGGCGGGTGCTGCGCCAGCCCACCTCCACCACGTATCCGGCCACGCCGCCCTCCATCTCGATGTAGTCGCCGGGAGATACCACGCCCTCGGTCATGACATACGTGCCAGCGAACAGGTTGGACAGCGTGGGCTGTATCGCCAGCGCCACCGCCACGCCGCCGAGACCCAGGCCGGCGATGAGCGGGCTGATGGGAATGCCCAGGGTGTTGATGACCAGCAGGACGCCCACCGCGTATATCATGCCGACCAGAATCCGCCGCAGCATCAGCAGCAACCGGGCGTCTACCATACGCCGCTCTTTCTTGTCCTGCTCGGCTATGGCCCAGTCCATGCCGCGGGAAACCGCGCGTCCAAACACGACTATGAAAAGCAAGACGCCGCTGGCCTGCGCCACAAGGTCTATGCCTGTCTGCACCCCCGACGGCAGGTCAAGCGTAATCGTAAGGCTTAGGTAAATGCCCAGCACCACGATGCCGATGTTGATGGGCAACCGCACGGCCCGTATCAGCACGTCGTCCAGTTCCGTGGGAGTGCGGTGTGTCAGGCGCGTTACCAGCGGGAACAAGGCAAAGTGGGCAATGGCGGCCACGATGACGGAGATAAGCACCACCGCAATCGCAAGCACGGCATCCACCCACGGCTGGTCGGGCAGTCCGAATTGGGCAAGCAGGAAGGGCATTTATTCTGCTCCGGCTATGTCGAACCACAAAGGAACTGGGGGATATTTCCATAGGACTTACGCAATTGAAAATCATCCCCTCCCCCTCAGGGGAGGGCTAGTGTTGCGACAGAATCGAAATGATGGGAGACGGGGCAACCACAAGGGTTGCCCCTACATTGTCCTCCGTAGGGGCGCCCCTTGTGGGCGCCCACATCCCATCAATCAACCGCCATCGCAACCACCCTTCATTACAAAGATTTCGCTCTACTAGGGTGGGGGTGAAATCCTCAACTCCGTAATCCTATCAATTATATCGAACGCAGCAGCTCCGGCAGAATCACGTCGGCCGGCCCAGACAGGGCGATGTCGCACCAGCCGGTCAGCGGCGTGTCCTCCGGGTTAACCTCTATCAGCGCCGCGCCGTTCTCTTTGGCCACCAGCGGCAGCCGTGCGGCAGGGTTCACGGTGCCCGACGTTCCCACCAGCAGCATGCAATCGCAGCGCTCCGCCGCCTCCCGGCAGGCCGTCAGCACGTCCGGGGGAATCGCCTCGCCGAACATCACGGTATCCAGCTTGACCACGCCGCCGCATTCGGGGCAAAGGGGCTGGGAACCGGAGAGGCCGTAGCCGTCGCGCGGGAACCTCAGCCCGCACTCGAGGCACCGCAGGCGCGTGCGGTTGCCGTGGATTTCCAGCAGGGACTCGCTGCCCGCCTCGGCGTGCAGGTTATCGACGTTCTGCGTGATGACGCAGCGCAGCACGCCCCGCCGCTCCAGTTCCGCCAGCGCCAGGTGCCCGGCGTTGGGCGAAGCCCGGTCCACCGCCTGTTTCATGTGATAGACGGGATGCGACGGGTCCTCCTCGGCGGCCAGGCGTTTCGCCCACCAGCCCGCCGGGTCGTCGGCAAACTCCCGGTACGACAGCAAAGGCGGCGCGCCGTGCTGCGTCCAAAGCCCGCCCGCGCCGCGGTAGGTGGGTATGCCGCTGCCCGCCGACAGCCCGGCGCCCGACAGCGCCACCAGGAAACGCGACTGCCGCACCAGCGCCGCCGCCCGCCGTATGTCCTCACTCAAACCGGCCATGGCCCGATTCTAACACGCCCAAATTGCTGACATTTGCCCCTTTACCGCT
The DNA here is from genome assembly GCA_963664375.1 of Dehalococcoidia bacterium. Lineage (GTDB taxonomy): Bacteria > Chloroflexota > Dehalococcoidia > Lucifugimonadales > UBA3495 > VXOI01. The sequence goes on along the minus strand of OY761449.1, from coordinate 173,604 downwards.
CTACTAACTGGCGATACCCTAATTTAAGGATAGGACTTACACAATTGAAAGCAATCCCCTCCCCCTGAGGGGGAGGGTTAGGGTGGGGGTGAAATCCTAAAGTGCGTAACTCACATAAGGATTTCAACCAACCCGCCATCACCCACTCGCAAATGAGAGGAAATGCAAGGATTTGAGAGGAAAACCAAAAATTTCCGGTCTTCCGGAGCGCCGCAACGGGATGCGAAACCGAGGTCAAGGCCACCACCCGCCGCTATCGCCCAACCCCTGGACGAGGGCGTGTTTGCAAACCACACATGGCCAGAAATCCCCTGCAAAATCCCCTCTCCCTTGAGGGAGAGGGTTAGGGTGAGGGTGAACTCTCTGCATCAAATAACGTGGCTATACCCAATTCTCCCCGCCGATTGAGTTTGCAAACACGCCCTAGCCGTGTACAACGCGATTGACCGTCCGGCGGGCGCAACGTATTCTGGCTGACATGATGTCTATGCCTCCGAAAGAAACGGACGTACCGTCCCCACGAATAGAGGTAGCCGACTTCCGCGAGTTCATGAATTCGCTGCCGAGCGGAGCGGTCGATCTCATCCTGACCGACCCGCCCTACACCATCAGCAAGGAGACCGGGTTCAAGTCGGTGGTCAACGGCGTGCAGCGGTTCGCCGTGTCCATGGATTTCGGCGAGTGGGACCACTGCCGGATAGATTTGGCCGAGATGGCCCGTGTTTTCTACCGCGCTCTGCGCCGGGGCGGCACCGCCATCGTGTGGTATGACATCTGGAAGATTGGTGAGCTTAAGGACGCCATGGAGCAAGCCGGATTCAAGATGCTCCGCCAGATAATCTGGGAAAAGACCAATCCCGTCCCGCTGAACATGCGGGCTACCTACCTGTCCAACTGCCGCGAAATGGCGGTGTCCGGGGTCAAGGGCGGCAAGCCCACGTTCCACAGCGAGTACGATTCGGGAATTTACAGCTACCCCATTCCGCGGCACAACGGCAACCGGCAGCACCCCACCCAGAAAGAGGAGGAGCTGTTCGCCGAACTGGTGCGCAAGCACAGCAACCCTGGCGACCTGGTGGCAGACCCGTTCCTCGGCGCGGGCACCACCGCCATGGCCGCCCTGAAAACCGGCCGCGCCTTCGCCGGCTGCGACATCGACGAGCGCTACGTCGGCATTGCACGTGAGAAATTGTCGAAAGCTGTTCCCTCCCCCTGAGGGGGAGGGTTAGGGTGGGGGTGAAATCCCCAATTGCGTAACTCCCGATGGAGGCAGAAGTTGATATCCGACGTGCCATCGAAAACAAGTAATCGTACCCGCGGGAATCTCGAAAGATACTCGACTCCGATAGGTGATACGGAGTCAGCGAGCGGCCCTCTGGCAGGCCGCGTCGAGTCCGGCGCCAAGGGCCGCATGTATCTGGGCGACTGTATTGAGGTGATGAGGCTGCTTGACGCGGAGTCGATTCGTCTGGTGGTGACGTCGCCGCCCTACAACATCAAGAACAGCACCGGGAACGGCCTGAAAAACGGCAACGGCGGCAAATGGCCCAATGCCGCGCTGCAATCCGGGTACGCGGAGCACGACGACAGCATGCCGCACGACGAATACGTCGAGTGGCAACGCGCCTGCTTAACTGAGATGATGCGGCTGCTCCGGCCGGACGGCGCGATATTCTATAACCACAAGTGGCGCGTTCAAAACGGCCTCTTGCAGGATCGGGCGGATATCGTCTCCGGGTTTCCGGTCCGCCAAATCATCATCTGGCAGCGCGCGGGCGGAATCAACTTTAACCCCGGCTACTTTCTGCCCAACTACGAGGTAATCTATCTCATCGCAAAACCGGAATTCAAACTCGCTCCCAAGGCCAATGCAATGGGTTGCGTATGGCGAATCAACCAGGAAAGCGACAACCCCCACCCAGCGCCGTTCCCTCTCGAACTGGCCGAACGCTGCATCAATGCCGTGCAGGCCGGGCCCGTGCTCGACCCTTTCATGGGCAGCGGAACAACGGCCATCGCCGCCGAAAGGCTGGGAATAAATTGGATTGGCATTGAAAAATCCCCATTTTACATGGCGATGGCGCAAGAACGCATCGAACAAGGAAATCGCCAATGACCGAACGCAGACGGGTTCGCAACGGCGAACCAACAAACGAATTAGTTTTCAGCGCATCCGTTGGCGGCAACGATGATGTATTCCCGCAAATCCTGGGCCTGTACGTCGCTCCAGGCAGCAAGATTGCCGACGTAACGTATGGGCTGGGGGTTTTCTGGAGAAACGTGCCGGACGATCTGTACCGGTTGCTTGCCAGTGACATCGAGTACGGTACCGATTGCCGCGATCTGCCCTACGAGGACAATTCAATAGACTGCGTGGTGCTTGATCCGCCCTACATGCACTCGCCTGGTGGAACGGCACACACGGTTCATTCGGCATTCGAGGCACATTATAGAAACAACGGCACCGGCAACAGGACTGAAAAGAAATACCACGAGGCCGTCCTGGACTTATATGTACAAGCAGGTCAAGAGGCGTTCCGGGTTCTGCGCGAGCGCGGCGTACTCATAGTGAAATGCCAGGACGAGGTATGTTCCAACCGCCAAAGATTCACTCATGTCGAAATCATGCAGGAATATCAACAGATTGGATTCGTAGCAGAGGACTTGTTCGTCGTTATGCGGCGAAACCGGCCGGGCGTGAGCCGCACCGTCAAGCAGGTGCACGCCAGAAAGAACCACTCATATTTTCTAGTGTTCTGGAAACGCACGGCAGGTAGCGCGCCTTGGGAGCAGGAATATGCGAGTAACCCATCTTTTCAATGCTGTCGCAACACTAGCGGGGAGACTGCATTGAAATGATGGGCGACGTGGGCAACCACAAGGGTTGCCCCTATATCACATCACTTGTAGGGGCGCCCCTTGTGGGCGCCCTCATCCCGCCAATCGACCACCATTGCGGCTACCTCTCATTACAAAGATGTCGCCTCGCTAACTCACCAAGAAAGGAGCCGATGGCAAGTCCTTGCTACTCCCCAAACCCCTCCGGGCCCAGCAGCGGCACGAATCGGCAGCGGCCCAGTGTGCTGACGGAGACTCCCTCGCCGGTCTTGAGCGCCAGCAGCAACTCCTGTTCCTCGCGGGGGCCGACGGGCAGGGCCATCCGCCCGCCGACGCGCAGTTGGGCCAGCAGCGACGGCGGTATCGCGGGCGCGGCGGCGGCCACCAGGATGGCGTCGTATGGCCCCCGCTCCGGGCAGCCGGGCACCGGCCCGGCCAATTCCACCACCACGTTGCGGTAGTCCAGTTCTTGCAGCGTCGCCTCGGCCCGGGCCGCCAGGGAGTGCAGACGCTCCACCGTCACCACCAGCCCGTCGGAGACGAGTTGCGCCAGCACAGCCGCCTGGTAGCCGGAGCCGCACCCGACCTCGAGCACCTTTTCCCTCGCCGTGAGCCGGAGCGCCGCCGTCATCTCGGCAACCATCGTCGGCTGCGATATGGTCTGCCCCTCGCCGATGGGCAGCGGTATGTCCTGGTAGGCCATGCTGCGCAATTCGTCTGGCACGAACCGCTCCCGCGGCACTGCCTCCATGGCGCGCAACACCTCGGCGGAGCGTATGCGGCGGGCCAGGTGATTCATCAAGGCCGCCCGATCTTTAGCCAGGTCAGTCATTGATAAAGTTTATCATCATCCCGGCCACGGCAAGGCGTTGATTCGTTTGACACTCAATAGGGGTCAACCTAGAATCGAATCCGAGGCTGGAGCCGTTTCTGGAGGGTTCATGCACGTCGGACTGGTGATGGAATGCGACTACCGCTATGGCGAGACCGAGCAGGCCGCTTTCGACGAGGCGTTCGCCATGGCTGAGGCCGCCGAGACGGGCGGGCTGGACGGCGTGTGGCTGGCCGAGCGGCACTTTGCCGCGCCCCGCAGCGCGCAGGACACCGGCGGATTCGGCATACCGTCGGTGGTGTCCGCGCCGCTCATCCTATCCTCCGCCATCGTGGCCCGCTACCAGCGCCTCCGCGTTGGCGTCGCGGTCAACGTGCTCCCCCTGGCTCACCCCATCCGGGTGGCGGAGGAGGTCGCTACCATCGACCACATCAGCCGGGGCCGCGTGGAGTTCGGCGTCGGACGGAGCGGCTTTCACCGGGCCTATGAGGGCTACGGCATCCCATACGCGGAGAGCCGCGAACGGTTGCAGGAATGCCTCGACGTAATCCTGGCCGCCTGGACCAACGAACGGTTCTCCTACGAGGGCAAGTACTACCGGTTCGACGACGTCTGCGTCATCCCCAAGCCTTACCAGAAACCCCATCCGCCGCTGCGCGTTGCCGCCACCACGAAACCGACCTTCCCGCAGGTAGGGCGCGCCGGTCTGCCCGTGTTCGTGGGCCTCCGCGGTCTCGACCGCCCCGAACTGGCGGAGTGTCTGGGCGAGTACCGCGCAGCCCGCAAGGACGCTGGCCACGACGGCGATGACAGCGTCTTTCTGCGCATCCCGGTATACGTGGGCGAGACCGACGAGCAGGCATTCGCCGACGCTGAGGATTCCACCATGCAAGCCTTCCGCCGCCTGGCCCAGAGTTTCCTCATCAGCGCCACCTTAGATCGAGCAGCGCCCGACGAGGAGGGCGTCCAGCGGGCCCAGCAGCTTGCCGCCATCACCTACAAAGACCTGCTGCGCGACCGCCTGGCCTACGGCAGCCCGGACACCGTCACCAGGCTGCTGCGCGAAATAATCGCGGAATTGAGACTGGACGGCGTGATCGCCGAGGTAAACGTGGGCGGCGGCATATCCAAGGACAAGGTGCTGGCCTCGGTCAACCGTTTCGCCACCAAGGTAGCCCCCAACCTGCGTTAAGAGTCTGTGCGACAAATCCCCTCCCCCGGAGGGAGAGGGAATTTGTTAAACACCCTTTGAGGCCCCCGTGGTTAACCTGCCCCGGCAGGTTTGACACTGTATAAGGGGCAACCTAGAATCGAGTGCCAGAAAGGACTGATTTCTGGAGGATTCATGCACGTCGGACTGGTGATGGAATGCGACTACCGCTACGGCGAGACCGAGCAGGCCGCTTTCGACGAGGCGTTTGCCATGGCCGACGCAGCCGAGATGGGTGGACTGGACGGCGTGTGGCTGGCGGAACGGCACTTTGCCGCGCCCCGCAGTCCGCTGGACACGGGCGGCGCTGGCATTCCGTCGGTGGTCTCTGCGCCGCTGATCATCTCCTCCGCCATCGTGGCCCGCTACCAGCGCCTCCGCGTGGGCGTGGCGGTGAACGTGCTGCCGCTGGCGCATCCCATCCGGCTGGCCGAGGAGGTCGCCACGGTCGATCACATCAGCCGGGGGCGGGTGGAGTTCGGCGTAGGCCGCAGCGGATTCGCCCGGGCCTACGAGGGCTACGGCATTTCCTACGCCGAGAGCCGCGAGCGTTTCCAGGAGTCGCTGGACATCATCCTGTCCGCCTGGACCAACGAACGTTTCTCCTACGAGGGCAAGTACTACCAGTTCAACGACGTGTGCGTCATCCCCAAGCCGTTCCAGAAACCATACCCGCCCCTGCGCATCGCCGCTACAACCAAGGAGACTTTCCCACAGGTGGGCCGGCAAGGTCTGCCCGTGTTCGTTGGTCTGCGCGGGATGGACCGTCCGACGCTGGCCGCCAGCCTGGACGAGTACCGTGCCGCATGGAAGGCCGCTGGGCACGGGGGTGACGCCAGCGTCTTTCTCCGCATCCCCGTGTACGTGGGCGAGACTGACGAGCAGGCCCACGCCGACGCCGAGGAATCCACTATGCGCTCCTACCGGCGTCTGGCCCAGAACTTTTTGAACAGCGCCACCGTCGCCGGGGCTACGCCCAGCGAGGAGCGCGTCCAGCGCGGCCACCAGCTATCAGCCATCGGCTATGAGGACCTGCTGCGGGACCGGCTGGCCTACGGCAGCCCGGACACAGTGACCCGCCTGCTGCGCGAGATCATCGAGGAACAGGGACTGTCGGGCGTGGTGGCCGAGGTGAACGTGGGCGGAGGCATCGCCAAGGACAAGGTGCTGGCATCGGTCAAGCGGTTTGCCACCGAGGTCGCCCCCGCCCTGCGCTAAAAGTTCCCTCCCCTTGGGGTTAGGGTGGGGGTGAATCGCCGGGGCCAGGCGTTGCGCTCAATCCACCCTCGGCAGGATGTGATGGTCAATGGCGTAGGCCAATCCGTCTTCCTCAACGGTGGGGACGGTTAGTTGCGCGGCGCTCTTGATGTCGTCGGGCGCGCCGCCCATAGCGATGGCCAGCCCGCAGGCCGCGAACATGGGCAGGTCGTTATAGCTGTCGCCGACGCAGGCCATCTCCGCCGGTTTCACGCCCAGCATCTCGCCCATACGGGCCACGCCGCTCCCCTTATCAACACCCTTGAGCGTGAAATCCACCGCCCACAGTCCGTTGTATGGCAGCGATGCCAGGATGATGCTCATCCGCGGGTGTTCCCGAAACCGCTGGACCAGTTCCTCAGCCGCCTCGCGGGAAAGGTCGAGAGCGGAGATGCGCACGATGTTCCAGTCGGGTATGTCGGCGATCCGGCGGAACGTGCCCCAGACGTGAGTGGCTACGAAATTCACGTCAAGCTGCTGGATTACCGCCAGCGCCTCCGGCGCCAGTTCCCGCCCCAGATTGGCGCTCCAGACGTGTCGGCACTCCACCGGGTCCAGGATGGCCGCGCCGCCGTCGGACAGTTGCGGACCGGTCAGCCCCAACTGCTCCGCGTAGTTGAACACGTCCTGCGGCTCGCGGCCCGTGGCGATAAACACGGGAATCCGCGCCGCCAGCCGCGCGACGGCGTCCATCACTGTGGGCGTGATGCGCTCGTCCGGGCCGATGATCGTGCCGTCGAGGTCAAGGGCGGCGGCCCTGATGCGTAGGTTGGGTTGAATCGTCATAGTTGGTCCACAACATGAATGTAGGGGCGCACGGCTGTGCGCCCCTACCTGGGAATCAGGATTCAAGCGGCAGTCTAGTCGAAGACCAGTGCGGTGTTCTGGCGGCCGGGGCGGCGCATCTCTTCCAGCCCTTCCTCGGCGGTGTCGAACGTGTTGCAGAACAGCTCGATGCCGTTGCCATCGGGATCCTGGATGTAGATGCTCTTGGTCATGCTGTGGTCGACGGTGCGGAGCTTGTCGACCTCGTAGTACTGCTGGAGCTTGTGGTAGTAGTCCTTGAGCTCCTCGTAGTCCTCGACCTGGATGGCCATGTGGTTCAGGCCCAGCCCGCCGTCGACGACTTCCTGCGCGCCTTCCTTGGCCTGGAACAGGGCCAGGTCGTGGTGGATGCGGCCGCAGGTCAGGAACGTGCCGAACCCCGGCCGCTCCACGGCGATCTCGAATCCCAGCACGTCGGTGTAAAACCTGGTCGACGCTTCCTGGTCTTTGACGTTGATAACCAGATGCCCGATCCTCTTAGGTTTCGCCATCGTTCCCTCCGTATGACTCCCGGCGAGTCACTTTTCTAGTGATGCTTACTATACGCCAGCCCCCGCCGTTTGCCAAGACTGCCGGAGCGGTGTTCACTGGCCGGAATCGAGAGGTGCCTTGAATATCGCCGAGCCGTCGTCGCCGTGGAGATGGTTTATCAACGCCTGTGTCAACTGCTGATGATTGCGCTCCATGTCCGCCCGCAACCGGGTTTCCAGCTCGTCAATCTCCTCTAGCATTTCCAAGCGGAGCAAGCGCATTTCCTCTCGCAGCAGGCGATTATCTTCCTGCAACACGCGGATGTTATCCAAGATGAGCTGATTGGTTTCACGCACCCCATTGATTTCGGTTCTGGCTACCTGGACTTCAGTTCTGACCGAATTGATTTCAGTCCACATATAGGTGTATGCGCCAATGATGGCGCTTATGACCATAAACGCGGCTATCACGGCACCGCTATTCCTGTTTATCCACTGCCAAACTTGCATAGGAATCACCATCCCGCCTCATTTCCTCGAGGCCGGGGGTTACCTGCAATTATTGTACCATCCCGTTCAGCCGTCGCGCCCCAAGAACTCCCGCACCCGCTGCGCCGCGCCGTCGCGGTTGTAGGCGCCGTAGAGCAGCAGGGCGTTGCGTGTCGGGTCGCCGCCGAAAAAGCGTTCGTAGAGCACCTGCCGCCCGCCGAAAGCGCTGCACGCCACGTCCCACGCCAGCCGGAACAGCCGCACCCGCTCGCGGGCCTCGGCGGTGTCGGTGGTCAGGTAGCGCTCCACCTCCGGGCCGATGGGCGCGTCGAAATCGCCCTCCGACGGCAAGGCCATCAGGTTGCCGGAGCCAAGGAGCTGCACGATTTCGGCCAAGCGCGGGTAGATGGTGGTGGGATACAGCGCCCGTCCCACGGTGATTGGCCCCTGGGCGGGGCAGATTACCCCGTAATCGTTGAACCACGCATCGGCCTCGGCCGCCCGCAGGCATGCCCTGAGCGTCTCCAGGTGAATGATGATTTCGGCAATCCTTTCCTGAACGTGGGTCAAGCCGCCCGATCCCAGGGTATCGACCATCATCTGGGCCAGCCCCAGGATGAACTCCGTCTTGACCGCGCACCGGTTTACCACCTGGTAGCCCGCGTGGGTCACGGACTGCGTGGCCGCGGAGTAGTTGTTGCACATGTCAACGTCGCCCAGCAGGAACACCCGCTCCCACGGCACCAGCACGTCATCGAAAAATACGATGCAGTCCATTTCCTCGAATCGGGAGCCGAGGGGATGGTCGAAGCCCGAGCGGCCGTAGTCGAAACTCTCGCGGCAGATGAACTTGAGTCCGGGCGTGTTGTTGGGGATGGCGAACGAAAAAGCCTGCCGCCAGGCGTCCGGCCCTATCATGTGCGTGCGCGTGGGGTAGACCGCGATTTCGTCGGAAATGGGGCCCAGTGTCGCCAGCACGCGGCTGCCCCGCACGACGATGCCCGCGCCGGTTTCCTTGACCACGGTCAGCGCCACCTGGCCGTCCAGGTCGTCCACCGTGCCGCTGGTGCGGCGGGGTTGCAGGTTGACCAGCGTGTGGGTGAGCGTGATGTCGTTTTCGCGGATGTACTCATGGTAGTTGCGCACGTTGGCTGCGAACTCCGGGCGATTCTGCCCGAAAAATTCGGCGGCCCCGGCCCAGCCAGCGATAGACACGTTCATGAAATCGGGCGTGCGGGCCATCATGCCGCAGCCCACCCAGGCCCAGTGGGTCATCATCTTGCGGCGCAACAGCAGGTCCTCCATCGTCCGCGGCACCTGGAACGAGCGCCCCACAGGGTCGCCCGACGTCGGCGACGGGAAGACCATCTCGTCCCGAATGTCCTCCCGGTGTTGCAGGTCATACAGGGCAGCGACCGAGCCGACGCCTCCCCTCAGCGCGGGGTGGGTGGTAACGTCCTTGATGCGCTCGCCCCGCATCCACGCCTCGGCGGGGTTGCCGCGCAGGTTGGCGATGTACTGTGCGCCGGTCTTTGCTGGCATAGCTGGCCTCCTGGCGCCGCTTGGCTTATTGCTTAGAGTGTGTTTAATAAGTTCCCTCTCCCTCCGGGAGAGGGTTAGGGTGAGGGCGTCCCTTGACTGTCGCATTAACGAGAAAGGCCGCTTTGGCATCCACTTTGTCCGCAAATGGCGGTTGTCACACACCCTCTTAGATCACAGGCGTGGCAGTTAAAAGCCCACAAAGTGTATCATCACGGACATACTGCCCAGTCTCTCGCGACCCCCACTGCATATAATCCCCGCTACTCCCTTGCCCGGAGGCTCTGCATGACCATCAAGCGACGCGCCGACGTTACCGGCCCGCGCCAATGGATTCCGGACCCGACTCCGGGCTACGTCCAATTCCCGGACGCGCCCCGGAAGGAAGAAATGACCAGTCCCGAATACCTGCTGGATCCCGGCAAGGCCCGCGCCCTGCGCCACTGGCTGGGCGACTTCGAGACCACGTTAATCACCTTCGACCTGTTCCTCAGCCCGGCGCCCTTCGCCGAGCTGCGGGAAATCGAGGGCCGCGCCGACGTGTTCTATCCCGATATGATGATTGCCTTAGACGTGGACCCGCAGGTGGTTGCCAACCGCAACGGATACGCCATCTCGGACCATGGCAAGCCTCCTGAACTGATAATGGAGGTTGCGTCGGGGAGCACCTTCCGCAACGACGCGACCCGGAAGCGGGAAGGCTATGCTGCCCTGGGCGTCCGGGAGTACTGGCGGTTCAACTCCGGCGTCGGCCCCCGGGACTTCCCGCGCCTGTCCGGCGACCGGCTGGCCGACGGCCGGTACGAGCCGTTGCCCATCGAGGAATGGGCGCCGGGCCACTACCGGGGCTACAGCGAGGTATTGCGGCTGTACGTGTGCTGGGAACAGGCCAGCGAAGACGCCCGGCTGGAATGGTACGACCCGGTAGAGGGCGTCTACCTGCCCGGCTACGACGCAGTGATGGAAGCCCGCGACGCCGAGCGCACCGCCCGCCTGTCCGCCGAGGCCCGCGCCGACCAAGCCGAGGCCCGCATCCGCCAACTGGAGGCCGAGAACCAACGCCTGCGCAACCAATAGCTCCGGCTCGCCGCGGCGTCAGCGGCTCGCTCGCCCCGCATCCTGACCTCGGCGGCGTTCTCCCGCAGGCTGGCGATGTACCGCTCTCCGGCATTCGCTGGCATGGTTGGCGCTTACACTTCTGTAATCAGATACTGATACGACCTCTGCCGCAAATTCCCGTTAGTCCACGTTAGTCCAATGGGCGTTGCCGATACCTTTGCAGATCATCTGTAGTCATCTGATCTGGTTCGACAAGTTGATAGTGTTTTTCTGACACTATCCTCACTTCATCTTCCTGCAATTCAAACTCAAACAGAGCGATTGTATCGTTATCCATTATTTGTGCGGCTACCGGCCTACAAATGAGTGAAGCCCACCTTTCTTGACACAAAGCAATATCTTGCTCAAGCTGAACTCTCCCAATTTGGTCGCGCTCGGATTTTGCCTGCACGGGTACTATGTACTGCGACCCTCGTCTATCAATTCCCACATAAATCTCGTCAGTTTCCACTTGTCCGATGCCTTCAACGGTTGTCCTTAAGTGGTTTTGCAGTGAATAGCAGGTTATACCCAGAAACACATCAATCAAACGATTGTAACGTAGGCGTGCCAGCAATGATTGCTCGTCACTCTTTGAATGCCAAGCTACTATTCCTGGAGTTGAATCCGGCACCTTGGTGACCGCGAGGTCGGGATTGGGTGAGATAGGTCTGTCCGGGACCAATTCGAGACGGTAGATGCTTCTGCCTCCGCTCCTCAAGATCCATGTTTCACCTGCAGGTGCAGTTTCCATGACCTGGACAGGCCTTAAACCCCTGTATCGGAAACTGTAAGGTATATCTCCCAGATTTAAGGGACGGTTTATTCCCAGTTCCTCCGCAGCATCGACCAAATCTTGTCGAGTAAACTCAACTTGGCGAGAACCAGGCGCGTATTTGTCCAAAAAGACCTTTGCCAGAATTTGCTCGTAATTGTTTTGCTCAGTCATATGCTATCTCCAATGGTCAATTGTTAGGCCATTCCATCACAACGACCTCTTCTCGTAGATTCTGGCTAGTCACGGTGGAAAATCTGGTACGAAAGAGATCTATGCTAGTAACACGATAACCCAGAAATTCTGCTATGTCTGCTATGATCTGACCCGTGGGGATCATTACCCGGAGGAATGACGCCTGATCTCCCACGACGTATGCTAGTTTTGCGCCAGGGCGTAGAACGGGCCTCAGAGAAGCGAGGTGCCTATACATGCCCCCGAAATACAACTTGGTAACCCTAGCGTACAGTCGTTCAAAGCCAGACGTCTTACCTAATTCGATACGTCGTCGCTCTATTTCATCTGCGATATTTACAATACGAGGGAAACAGGTAACTAACTGATCATCAATATCATTTTTGTAAACTCCTCTACTATTTGAACGCAAGAGACCTTGCTTGACTCTCTTTAATTCCTTGCGTGTCGTAATAAGTCGTAAAATAACCGACTCCAAACGAGTGGTTCGAGTGTAGTCTTTCTCATTTGGATACGGTGGAGAAGTAATCACTGCATCTATAGATTCGGGTGCTAGTACTAGATCTATTCTTCGAGCGTCGGACTCAAGGATTTGCGCAGAAATGTCCGACCTGTCACAGACAAATCGCAAATCGTCCGCTATGCGCTGCATACCTTGTCCCCAAACCTCCAAGACAGGAGCATCAGTCCTGATTCTGCCAACTCCCACTTCTGGACCGAATTTCAAATTGCTGACGCCGTTCACGAGAGCCCCTGCGAGGGCTAGGCGACCATACTGGCAGAGTTTACCGTCGCCAGGGCTATCGACTGTACTCAATAAGGCTAATGCCTTACGTATTGGCCGCCTGCTGATTGAGTTCTTTATCAACAACTTGGATTCCTCTATTCCCAAGATCCCAGCAAGCGAATCTTGGGATTGGAAATCATCGCGATCGCGACCCTTCGCTGCGCGTTCCCCACAGCCCATAACCTCATTGAATGACTCCGCGACTCGACCTGCATAGGACAAAAGATGATCACTACTTACTGACCAGTCAACTTTGACCGAACTCGCAAAGTGGGCCATCGGGTGAGAATCCATTCCTATGCTGGCAATGCCTGTCTTCTTGCACTCTACCAGAGTCGTTCCTGCGCCACAAAAAGGGTCTAGGACGACTTGGGATCCGTCTATACCGAAAGATTCCAGATATGATCTGACTAGGTGAGGCGGAAAAGATTGAACCAAGCGGTACCAGCCATGGACTGCTCGGTCTTCTGGCCGCAACTGATTTTGATTAACCGAATCTGATTCAAGTAGCATATTTTGTTGCAAGACACACTTCTCTGTGATGGACTTCAGCTACTTTCCAGGTCCCTCCCGTAAAATTTGAGAACTCAGTTTAACATCGGCGCAGCATTCACTCAATCCCCATGAAAGGGCAAGTTTCTTGATGGTGGGCAAGACGTCGCCAGCGCCGCCTGTCTATGACCTTCAGGACAGTGCTCAACCGCGATGGCGCCAACGACTGACCCGCCGGTATCAAATCGCTTGGCCTTGTGATACATTGCGTCCACTCCGAACCTAGCTGACAGGAGGTGCGCCATGAAAGGCCGAGTGATTGTCTGCGCGGAATACGGCAAGCCATTCGAGATTCAGGAGTACGACGTACCGGAACCGGGCCCGGGCGCGGCGCTGTTGCGGATGACCCAGGCGGGCATCTGCGGCTCCGACCTGCATGTCTGGCGCGGCGACCAGGTCAACGTGCCGCTGCCGCCCACCGGCCGGGCCATGGGACACGAGGGCACCGGCGTCGTCGAAATCCTCGGCGACGGCGTGACCACCGACTCCTCCGGCACCCCGGTCAAGAAAGGCGACCGGGTGGTCTACGCCGCCGTGTTCCCCTGCTACAGTTGCCACCAGTGCCTGCGGGGCAACACCAACTGGTGCATGAACCGCAACTATCCCGCCGCCGGCGTGTGGCCCTATTTCACCGGCACCTACGCCGACTTCCTGTACCTGCCGCCGCGTCACCCGTTCTTCCGCGTGCCCGACGATCTTGAGGACGACCTGCTGGGCCCGGTGAACTGCGCCATGGGCACCGTGACCACCGGCCTGATCCGCGCCGGGGCCGGTGAGGGCGACTACGTGGTCATCCAGGGCGCGGGCGGCCTGGGCGTCCACGCCACCGCCATGGCCAAAGAGATGGGCGCCGACCGGGTTATCGTGCTCGACCGCCTGGAGAACCGGCTGGAGCTGGCCGAGGCTTTCGGCGCAGACCATACCATCAACATCGAGGAGTTCAACACCCCGGAGACCCGCGTGCGCCGCGTCAAGGAGCTGACCGACGGCCGCGGCGCAGACGTGGTGATGGAGCTGGTGGGCCGCGCCGAGCTGCTGGCCGAGGGCATCGACATGCTCAGCAACGGCGGCACCTTCGTCGAGATCGGCGACATCGTGCGGGGCCGCGAGGTGTCCATCGACCCGTCCAAACTGCTACAGGGCAAGAACATCATGGGATCGCTGATGTACAAGCCCGACCTGCTGCCGCGCCTGCTCAACTTCCTGGTGCGGAACAAGGAGACTCTGCCTTTCGAGCGCATCGTGTCCCACAAGTTCCCTCTGGCCGAGGTCAACGAGGCCTTCCCCCAGTGCGAGTGGGACCAGCGCCAGCCGGAAATAACGCGCGCCATGCTGGTGCCGTAGCGGTAGGTGTACATACGTCGCGGTGTCTTGCACATTCGACAGGCCCCGGGGGCAATTCCGGGGCCGTCCGCGTGATAAGATGATACAGAGTTTCCAGGATAGAGACACTGAACGGCTGTTCCTTGGGCAGCGAGTTCCCGAATTTCAGTCCTTTGCCCGGCAAGCCATGCGTCGGCTGAACGATCTGGACGGTGCGGTTTCATTGCAATCCCTGCGGGCTATTCGAGGTTACAGGCTTGAGTCTCTATCCGGCGATCGGGTAGGACAGTACAGTATCAGGATCAATCGCCAGTGGAGGATTTGCTTTCGCTGGTCAGATGATGGGCCTTTCGACGTAGAGATAGTGGACTATCACTAATGAGAGACGAGCCATGAGGATAGACGATAGACCATTTCAGAACGGGATGCCGCCCATGCATCCTGGCGAGTCGTTGGCTGACGAACTGAACGAATTGGAGATTACCGAAATCGAAATGGATGGCCATCTGGCTGTGCCACAGGGAACGACCGCTGCCATAGTCCAGGGACAAAGGGACATTGATGCTGACTATGCGTTGCGGCTCTCTCACTTTCTGGGAACCGCGGCTCGTTTTTGGATGAATCTGCAAGTGACTTATGACCTGAAAATAGCCGAGAAGAAATCCGGCCCGCACATACTCAAGAATGTTAAGCAGTTGCCGCCGGTCAAGGTGCCTACCTTGCCGGAGAACGACTGGCCTGAGGCAACAGGCGGGCAAGGTTTGCCGTGATCAACTCGAATCCCGGCCCGTATGCTAGAATGCCCCCAGAAAGTTCCCTTGCGAGGATTGACGCATGAAATTTGGCCTGATGTATGAAATCCAGATTCCCGAGCCCCATCATCCCGGTATTGAGGCGGAGCGCTACAAGCAAGTGCTGGCCCAGGTGGACCTGGCCGACGAGGTTGGCTTTGAGTACTTCTGGACGGTGGAGCACCACTTCCTGCGGGAGTTCTCCCACTGCTCCGCGCCGGAGGTGCTGTACGGCGCCATCTCCCAGCGCACCAAGCGCATCCGCATCGGCCACGCCGTGGCGCTGCTGCCGTCGCAGTACAACCACCCCGTCCGCGTCGCCGAGCGCGCCGCTGTGCTGGACATCCTGAGCGACGGACGGATGGAGCTGGGCACCGGCCGCTCGACCACGCTTATCGAGATGGACGGTTTCGAGGTTGACCCGGCGCAGACCCAGGCGCAGTGGAACGAGGCCATCCAGATGATCCCCAAGATGTGGACGGAGGACCCGTTCCAGCACCAGGGCGAGTTTTTCAACATCCCGGAGCGGTCGGTCATTCCCAAGCCCGTGCAGCAGCCGCACCCGCCCATGTGGGTCGCTTGCAGCCAGCCCGACAGCTTCCGCCGCGCCGGTGAAATGGGCCTCGGCGTCCTGTGCTTTAACCTCGGCGGATACGCCCAGATGGAGGAGCGGGTCGCTGCCTACCGCGAAGCGATCCAGACCGCCAACCCGGTGGGTTCTTTCGTCAACGACCAGGTGGCCGCCCTGTGCATCGTCCACTGCGGCGAGGACGGCGAGGAGGCGCGCCGCGTCGGCGGGCCGGAGGGCGCGTGGTTCGTGCAGATGGCCGAGAACCTGTATGCTCCGTGGGCCGGGCGCGAGGTGCCGGACAGCTACAAGTTCGCCGTCGACGCCATCCAGACCGAACGGGTCGACAAGACCGCCCAGGACCACCTGGAGTCAGGCGCTTTCGCCATGGGCACGCCGGACGAGATCATCGAGGTGATGAAAAAGTACCAGGAGGCCGGTGTCGACCAGGTGCTGTGTTTCGTCCAGCCCGGCAACCTGTCCCACACCCGCATCATGGACTCCATCAAGCTGATGGGCAAGCACGTGATCCCGTATTTCAAGTAGACGAGGCGCTCACTCGCTTTTGACGCATACAGGGGCGCACAGACGTGCGCCCCTGTATTTTCGTCCAGCCCTGCCGCCGTTAGTTCCATCTCCTTTAGGGGGAGGGTTAGGGCAGGGGCGTCCGCAGAGGTTAGTCGGAGGACGGCAGCTTGCGCGGCTCTTGCAGCTCCATCTTGCCCTCGCAGCATTCGATCTCGCCGTCGCCGCTCTTGGTGCAGAGGACGCTGCTGCCGCAGGTCTCGCAGGTGTACCGCTTGCCCAGCTGATTAGCCATATCAGACACCCCTATTTCAGCTGCATCGGCTGACCGCAGCAGTTGAGATTTCCGTTACCGCCCTTGGTCACTATGAATTCGGCGTTGCACTGTGCGCAGACGTAACGCTTGCCAGTCTGGTTAGCCAATTAGTCAGCTCCCCGATTCCGATTTTGATACTGGCAATTTTAGCCCGATGGCAACTCCCTTTCAACTTGGCTGCCGTGGCGCTATTTCGGCATGAATCGTACCAGGAAACTGGCCTCGCCCAGCGGGATGCCGTCGAACAGGATCGCGGCGGAATGCTCGCCGGCGCCCTGTACCGGTATGCGGAACGTCTTGATCCAGCGCTGGAACAGGATGCCCTCGTCCCACTGCACCCGCTGGGCTGGCGGCGTTTCCAGGGGCACGCCGGGAGTCTTGAGGGCCACAAAGAGGTGATGATCGCCCGGCAACGCTCCGCCAATGCAGAACGCCAGATTCACGTCGACCTCTGCAAGCACCTGCCCTGCCTCCCCTTCCGGGGGCGGCTCCGGCAGGTCCACCAGGTCCACGATGCCGTTCAGGTTCAGTTCGCCGTCGTTCCCCTCGTCGGTGCTCCGGCAGAAAAGGGCATACTTGAGATACGGATCATCTATGGGAGTCGTCAACCAATTCATCCCCTGAAATGCAAATAATCAACGCCTGATTCTATCACGGGTTCGCGCCGTAACGCAGGCCGCGGCCTTGGATTATAATGCGCCAAACAGTAGCGAATGTCAGGAGGAAATCATGCCCATCAGCAGAGAGCGGTTCGAGTCCGGCATGAGCACCGAGGAATACATCGGCCAGATTAAGGTGAACAAGGACCCATTCGTCGAGATTTACAGCGGCGTGAAACTCCCCGCCGAGGCCACCGGCTGGGCGGACGGCTTGAGCAACGCCATCAACCTGGCCGTGTTCACCGCAGACTGGTGCGGCGACGCGGTCAGCACCACGCCGGTCATCCTGAGGCTGGCCGACAGTAGCGACAAGGTCAATCTGCAAGTGTTCAACCGCGACGATGACGTGCCGCTGGCCGACACTTTCCTGCCCGAACATCGAGCCGGCACCGTGCCGATATTCGTGGTCCTCGACGACGACATGAACGAGGTCGCCCGCTTCGTTGAGACGGCCCACGGCCTGGTTCCGCAGATAGACGCCATGGACGAATCAATCAACCGGGACACCGAGGGACTTGATGAGGCGGCACAGCGCCAAGCCCGCCGCGGGCGCCGGATGGCCCACCGCGTGGCGCACACCCAAGACTGGGCCGAGGTCATCCTCAAGGAGTTCCGGGAGGTGGTTGACGCCGGATTGCAGTCATCGCCGTCCGAGCGGCCCGCCGTCGGCGGCACCAAGTGGCCCCCGGAGGACTAGGAGACTATCTCAAATGTTCCCTCCCCCTTGAGGGGGGAATAGCTTTCAATCGCGTAAGTCCTATCTGCGCGGGCTGTCACCCACTGATATCCACCACCTCCGCTCCGGCGGTTTCGGCGAACATGTCGGCGGTGGCGGGGTGGCAGGTGAACACCAGCACCTGGTTGGTTTCCGCCAGTTGGCCGAATGCCTCCGCGGCCAGGCGGGCCCGCCCGGGGTCAAAGTTGACCAGCGCCTCGTCCACCACTACCGGCAGGCGCTCGGCGTGCTCGCCAAGCTCGCGGATCAGCCCAAACCGCAGCGCGAGGTATAGCTGCTCCCGTGTGCCCCGGCTCAGTTCGGCGGGCTGCTTGCTGGCCCCTGCTGCGTCGATCACCGTTATGGTCTGCTCCCCGATGGGAGCGTACAGCCGTTGGTATCGCTGGCCGGTGACGCCGGAAAAGAACTCCTGGGCGTGGCGGATGACGCCGGGCTGGCGTTCCTGCTCGAACTTTTGCCGGGTTTTTTCCAGCAGGGCCTCGGCGATGGTGAGACGCGACCACTCGCGCGCCTGCTCCCGCAATTGCTCCTCCAGGGTATTGCGGCGGATGCGCAATGCCGACGACTCCTCTTCGCCGGTTAGGTATGCCAGTTCCGTGTCTATGCCGCCGCGCTCTTCCCGCAGAAGGTCGCGTTTTCCGGCGATCTCGGCGTGAATGTCCGACAGCCGGGATGATTCCTCCTCCAGTTGGGCGGGATCGGAGGTTGCCAGCGACCGGCAGAAATCGTCGAACCTCTCGCCGGGGCCGCTGAGCCTTTCCAGGCTGCGACGATGCTCGTCCTGCGTCCGTTCGAGGTCAAACCGCTCATCCTGCTGGCGCGCCCGGCGGCGAAAATCCTCGGCGTCCTCCGTTCCACCCGCGGCCAGCAACTCGGCCAACTCCCGCTCCGCCCCTTGCAGACGCCGGTCTCTGCCCTCCAGAATTTGCCGGACTTCCTCGGCCTGCTCCATGGCCCGTTCCCGGTCGGAGAAGGCCGTCTGAATATCGTCCAGCCGCCGGATTAGTTCGTCCGCGACCATCGGGAGTTGGCGATGGCCGTCTGAGTCCAGGCGCAGGCCGTGGCGCTGCGCCAGCGGCTCCACCAACTGGCGGAACTCCTGGATGTCGTCCCGAATGGCCTGCACCCGCCCGCGCATCTGGCCGGTGGACGACAGTGCGCCGCGGGCCGTTTCGACGCGGGCCAGGAAAGCGGTCATGGCCTCCGGCGTCAGCGTTTCGTCCAGCCCGCGCTCCTGGAGCCATCGTTGCCATTCCTGATGCGCCCGCTGCGCATCCTCCTGTGCGCTATCGTGTTCCTTGACCCCGGCCTCCAGCCTCCGCCCTTGCGACTCCTCCCGGCGAGTCGCGTCGTCGAGCCTGGACTCGGCGGTTTTCCGCGCTTCCAGTGCGTTGCGCGCCAGGTTGAGGCGCTCTTCCTCCGAGTTCAGCGTTGCGGCATCAGGTTGTTCGCGAAGGCCAAGGGTAGCCGCCGATTCCAGCAATGACCGGCGGGCCGTTTCCTCGGCGCCCTCAGCGTCGGTAGCCTGTCTAGCCAGCGTGGACGCCACCGGCGACGGCGCAGTAGTAGCAGGCGACGCTGGCCTTCCCATAACCCAGAGCGTTGCAGCGGCAAGCAACAGGACCAACCCGCAGAGAACGCCCAGAATCAGGGCGCCCCCACCGATCAGGATTCCTGCCACAGCCAAAATAGCCCCTGCCACGACCAGTGCGATCATTGGCAGAGGGCTGATGCGTCTCGATTCTCCAATCGGGGTCTCCTGGCTGGCGGCGAGTGTGTTGACCTGGGCGCGAAGTGTTTCGTGATTCTGGCGCTGCCGCTCGTATTCGGCCAGCCGACTGCGGGCAGTGCGGAGCGCATCTTGCCGCTGTGAAAGGCCCGCGGCGTCAAGTGGCGGCTCCGGCGGCAGCTTTTCCCGCGCCTCTCTGGTCTGTTCCTGTAGTTCCAGCAGGGAGCGGCGTTCCTGGGCCAGTTGAAACTCCGACTGGCGGGCCTGGCCGTCAGCCTCCGTAGTCCGCTCTTTCCATGAATCCACCTGGTTTCTGACCACCAATGACGTGTCGAAGGCCCGCAATTCCGCCTCACCCCAGCCGTGCCCCAGGTCGGACAGTTGCGCGGCTAGGTCAGCCTCCATTCCCCGCAACTCGCCCTCCCGTTCCGGCAGATCGCGCACGGCGGCGTCGAACCTGTTGCGGTCGCGGCGCACGGCCTCGATGCGCTCCCGGTCATACAGCAAGTCCTCGCCTGGGATGCCGACGGATGCCGCATCCTCTACTTGCCGCAACTGCCCGGCGGTCTCGTCCCGGTCTTCGCGGGCCTGGCGCACCCGGTCCGCAAGACTGTCGAGTCGCACTATTGGATTTTCGGGAAAGTCCACGTACCTGGGCATAGCCTGCAACTGAGACTCGCAGGCCGCCAGGGCCAGCCAGTCTTCCCATCCATTCAGCAGGCGGTCAATGTCGCCTCGCTGGGCGTTCAGCCGCGAGAGTTCCGCGTCGGCCTCCCGCAGCTCCGCGTCGATGTCCGTCTTGCGCTCGGTCAGCGCGCCGTACTTTCCCGCGTTTCCCTCAATCACTCTCAATTGGCCGTCAACGTCTCTCAGGGCATTGACCAACCGGGGCACTTCCTGATTGTTGCCCCGGCTGCGGTAGATTTCCCCCTTGTGATCGCCCAGCGATTTTAGTAGCGCGGGCAGGCCCGGCGCTCCCTGCCCGGCGCTGTAAATGGCGCCGCTGGCGTCGTTGAGCGAGGCTGCCGCTTGCAGTTCGTCGAGACTGAACGCGAACACGTTGCGGAACAGATCCGGGGTGGCGTTGCCCGCAAGCCGCTGCATCAGGGCGCTGGGGTTGGACACCGGGCCGTCGGGAGTGACAACGGCCAACCCGCCCCGCGCGCCAGCATACCGCTCAACGGAATAGGCCGCGCCCGCGTCGTCACGCAGGGTAATCCGGCCGCCGTGCCGTCCCCCGGCCAGCGGCGGATAGTGGCCGTTGAACCGGGCGGGAAAGCCGAACAGGACGGCGCGGATAAAGGCCAGCGTGGTACTCTTGCCTGCCTCGTTGGGGCCGTAGAATACCGTGACCGTGCTTGAAACCGGGCCGATGGCGTGCTGGTTAAAGTGGCCGAAGCCGTCCAGGTACAGCTCCTCGATTCTCACTCTTCATCCTCTTCTCTAACCAGCGAGGACAGGCATTCCTCCTCGGCGGCCGCCAGCAGTTCCAGCAACTCATCGTCCGACGGGAGGTGCGTTCGCAGGTACGGGGCGGCGTTGGAGCTGACGTAGAGCGTCCGCAGCGAATCCCCAAGTTCCGCCAGCGCAGCGGGGTTCTCCCGCAGCGAGGTACCAAGCCGCGCTAGGTCGCCGGTAAAGTCCTCGCGTCTGGCTGCCTGCTCGCGGTCCACGGGCGAGCCGGTGTTCACCTGGATTCGCTCGCACCACAGCCAGTGCGACTCATGGGCGTGCCGGTCGTTGACCTGTTCCTGTAGCTGGTTCACCGTTCCGGTACTGCGAATCCAGCGGTTCAGCGGCCCGCGGCCAGTCAACGAGAGCCGGTACACCACCGGGCGCCCCCCGCTGGCATCGGCGCAGCGCGCGATGGAGTAATCAATGGCGTCCAGCAGTTCCTGCTCGGTTTCGAGACCGGTAATATCGACCTCCATGAATTCCCAGCGCACAACGTCCACCGGGCGGAAACTCAGATCGAGTTGACCATAGTCGCTCACTTCGGCCAGGTATACGCCACGTTCGCCGGTCTCGCGGGGGCTGCGCCCCTGGGGGTTGCCCGGATACACCACGGCGGGCCGTTCCTCACGCAGCACCTGGCGGGTGTGGACGTGTCCCAGCGCCCAGTAGTCGAGACCGGTGCCGGCCAGGTCGGCGACGGAGCAAGGCGCGTAGGGATCATGGTCGGGGTGACCGCCCACGTTGGCGTGGAGGAGACCGATGTTGAACCCGACAGGCACTGTTGAAACGGCTGAATCGAACAGCGGCACCAGGCTTTCCCGAACCTCGCGGGTGGGGTAGCTGACTCCGTACACGGCGGCGCGTCCGCGGTCATCCGGAAACACCGGCTCCCGGCTGACCTCCCGGCCGAAACGGACGCAACCGGGCGGCAAGTCCAGACGCGCCTCCCAGCCATCCAGAGGATCGTGATTGCCGTGGCATACGAAGGTGCGGATGCCAGCCGCGTCCAGGCGGTTCAGGCCGTCGATAAACCGGAGTTGCGCCCGCAGGCTGCGGTCTGCGCCGTCGTAGATGTCGCCAGCCACCAGCAGCGCGTCCACCCGCTCCCGGAGGCACAGGCTGACGATGTTTTCGTAGGCGTCGAACGTGGCCCGGTGCAGGGTGTCCGCAACGTGCGGCGGGGCCTCCGCCCTGATGCCGCGAAAGGGGCTGTCAAGGTGCAGGTCAGCAGCGTGAACGAATCTCAGCCGAGTCATGTATGCCCCGGATTCATTTTAACTCCCTGTCTTGATAGGACTTACGCAGTTGGATACGGTGTCTGATGCGAGGATTTCACCCCCACCATAACCCTCCCCCTCAAGGGGGAGGGAATTCTTGTCCAACCGCGTAACTCCTATCTTGATTGGGATAGGATTTACGCAGCCGAAAGCTATCCCATCCTCCTGAGGGGGAGGGTTAGGGTGGGGTGAACTCCCCAACTGCGTGAGTCCTATCCTGATTCAGACAATCCCCTGCCACGGGGAAAGCTCTCTACGGGTCGTCGTCGCGCCACTCAAAGCTGAGGTTGGTGTAGCGGACAAAGACGCCGCCGCCCGGAGCGCCCAGCGGCCCGTTGGCGGCCAGCACGGCAATGGTGTACTGGTCGCCCGGGTTGGGGTTGTTGGCCACCTCAATGCGCTGCGGGCGGTTGAACCCCTCCACGGTGCCGCGCTCCCGGTTGCACTCGCCGTTGATCCATATCTCGCCGTAGTCGTCTACGCACGTCTCGAACAGCAGGCGGGTGCGGCGCGGGTCACGGCCACCCACCGTTTCGGGTACGGTGATGTTGATGCGGTACCAGACGAATGAGAACCCGGTAACGTAGTCGCCGCCGAACCTGGCCCACGCGCTGGTGTCGGAGCAGACCTCCCACCCGGAATCGTCATAGTCCGGCAGACGGGCCGGGCTGCCTACCGCCCGCTCATCCAGCCCGTAGTTGTCGGCCCCGGGGATGTACCCCTCTGCGTATCGCCACTGGCCCTTGACCGCCGCCTGTCCTTCGGCGCTGTTGATGTCTATGGGAAATCGCGGCATGTGTTCCTCCTTGCAATTCCCTCTCCCTCCGGGAGAGGGTCAGGGTGAGGGCGAACCCCCGTATTTCACACTCCGGTGATCTTGATGCCCGAATGTGTCCGGTAGATGCGGTTGATGTTGACCAGCAGCGGCGTTATCTGCTCAACGTACTTGGCGTTGGCCAGCGCGCCGCCGTCAACGCCCCGCAGGCTCTTGATTTTGTCGGCCAGTCTCATCACCAGTTTCTTGGCGTCGGCGTGGTCGGAGCACACCACCACGTCGCCCTCCATGTCCACCTGCGGGTCTTGCAGTTCCTCGGCGCTGACGTTCTGAAAGGCGGCTACGACCTGCGCGTTGGGCAGGATTTCCTGCGCCTCCTGTGCGGCGGAACCCGCCTCCACTTCGACGGCGCGCGCTCCCTTGCCCCGCTCGAAAACCATGGGGGCGATGACGCTGACCACGATCTTGCCGTCCATGGAGCCGGACAGCTCCTCCAGCACGGGACGCTGGCCCTCGTAGGGAAAAGCCAGGAACACCACGTCGCCCGCGGCGGCGGCCCCGGCGTTGTCGGCGCCGGAGATGCTGGCGCCGGGAGCGTCCCCGGCCAGCTCGGCCGCCGCTGCCGCGCCCCGCTCGGTGCTGCGGGAGCCGATGATCACATCCTCTCCCGCCAGCGCCAGCCGCAGCGCCAGCCCTTTGCCCTCAGGCCCGGTTCCCCCAAGAATCGCAAGCATCGCCCCTCCTGATTTCCCGAACGGTGAGATGACGGCCCTACTATACAACACGCCGCGCTACCGTCGGCAATGGGCAACTGTCATTAAATCGGCCTTGCCTGGCCCATAGCGATAGCCAACAATCCGAGAATCCCGGGTATTCTCAACGTATGTTGGTATTCCCATGTAGGGGCGCACAGCCGTGCGCCCTGGCCCCCGGTTCCGGCACAATTCTCTCCTGCGCAGACACGGGCGCACGGCTGTGCGCCCCTACGCGGCGGGGCCAAGCAGGCAAATCGCGTCCAATACCAACACACGCCGAGAAGACCGAATCCCGCGAGTGGCCGTTGCCATGGCGGTTTGCTCTGGTAAAATTGAGCAGCAGTTTAGTGGAACAACATTTTGTTGAGTTGAGCCGATGAAAACCATAAGCGTATCTGTCGATGACGAGACCCACAGGCTGGCGAAAATCAGAGCCGCCGAGACCGGCACCACGGTTTCGGCGATGGTGCGAGAGCTGTTGACTGCCCTGCTGCAAAGTCCCCCGGAACCCGCTCCCGTTGAGACCGAACATCAAAGGCGTGTTCGAATGCTGGACGAGGTGATGGCAAGATTTGAAAGAGAAGGCATAGGACTCGATGCCAGCGAGAGACTGACCAGGGAGGAAATGTACAACACCCGTGCGCCTCGCTGACACTAACATCTTAATATACGCTGCGGACACGTCGCCGGACGAAGTGGCGAAGAAAATCAGGGCGGCCGAGGTTCTCAAGGAGGCCGATCTGGGTCTGTCAGTCCAAGTCCTGCAAGAGTTTTACCATCAGGCTACCAGACCCAGGGGCAGGCTCGCGTTTACACATGAGCAGACCCTGGATTTCTTGGCGCCGCTAATGCGACTCCCCGTCCAACCGGTAACAGCCGAGGTTTTTCTCCGGGCGACGGAACTCTGCGAACGCTTCCGCGTTTCCTACTGGGACGCTGCGATTTTGGCCGCAGCGAAAATGCTGGGCTGCGACGCGGTGTACTCGGAAGACCTGAGCCACTCGCAGGACTACGACGGACTCCGGGTCATCAATCCATTTCTCGACTAAACTGAGACTGGATAAAGCTCCCCTCCCTTGTGGCTTTCGACAGCGGGCAGAAACCCCCGCGCTGCCCCGCCTTGTGTTGCCGTACCGCCTCGGTGATAATGGTTCCGCTTTACTGAGACTCAGGGTCTCATTCCAACCAACCCCGGAGGTATCCTGCCCATGGTTGACCTCAGACGGGCGGCGGCCATCGTCGGCGTCCACGAGCACGTTACCCGCTACGCTCCCGACAAGAGCGAGCTCCAGATACAGGGCGAAAGCATCATCAAGGCGCTGGAGGATGCCGGGCTGTCCAAGAACGACGTCGACGGCCTGTTCACCGCCTCGATGTCGGTGCGCAACAGCGGCCTGAACCTGGCCGACTATCTGAACATGTACCCCAAGCACGTCGACAACACCACCGTGGGCGGCGGCTCATTCGAGTTCCACTTGGCCCACGCCCTCAACGCCATCCACGCCGGGCGCATCAACGTCGCCGTCATCACCTACGCCACGCTGGCCCGTTCAGGCGGGGTGTCGGTGGGCACCGGCGGCGTGGGGCGGTTCGGCCACCCGCGCCTCGACCCGTCCCCGGACAGCTTTGAGGAGCTGTACGGTCTGACCACCGTGGGCCTGTACGCGATGATCGCCCAGCGCCACATGCACTTGTACGGCACCACGCCGGAGCAACTGGCCGAGATCGCCGTGGCCGTCCGGCACCACGCCGCCATGAACCCCGAGGCCCTGTTCCGCGACGAGGTCACCGTCGCCGACGTGATGCGCTCCCGGGTAATCTCGTCGCCGTTGCGCCTGAACGACTGCTGCGTCATCACCGACGGCGGCGGGGCGGTAGTGGTGGCGTCGCCGGAGGTGGCCCGCAACTGCAAGCATACGCCCGTCTGGGTGCTGGGCACCGGCGAGGCCGTGGCCCACCAGGGCGCGGGCAAGCGCGACCTTATCTACATCGCCGCCAAGCAGAGCCACGAGCCAGCCTTTGCCGGGGCGGGAGTGACCCACGACGACATCGACATGGCGATGATCTACGACTCCTTCACCATCACCGTGCTGGAGACGCTGGAAGACCTGGGTTTCTGCGAAAAGGGCGAGGGCGGCCAGTTCGTCAGCGGCGGCGCGCTCAAGATCGGCGGCAGGCTGCCCATCAACACCGACGGCGGCGGGCTGTCGTCCAACCATCCGGGGATGCGCGGCATTTTCCTGCTGATGGAGGCCACCCGCCAGCTCCGCCACCAGTTCGAGGGCACGCCGCGCCAGGTGCCCGACTGCAAGATCGCGCTCTGCCACGGCACCGGCGGCGCGCTCGGCTCCCGCCACAGCGGCGGCACCGTAATCCTGGGGAGAGACTAAAGGCCAGCAATTCCCTCTCCCTTGAGGATGAGGGCGGCCACCAAAATTCCCTCTCCCTTGAGGGTGAGGGCGGCCAGCAAAATTCCCTCTCCCTTGAGGGAGAGGGTTAGGGTGAGGGTGAAAACTCTTGCCCCACATCTACTATGGAGAGGCTAACCATGCCCGAATGGAACAAGCCGCTGCCGACCGTGGTCGGAGAGACGCGCCCATACTGGGACGCCTGCCGCCAGGGCCGACTGCTGATCCAGCGCTGCGACAAGTGCGACGAATACCAGTTCTATCCCCGCGGCATCTGCTCCCACTGCTGGACGGAGACGCCCAACTGGGTGCAGGCCAGCGGCAAGGGCACGGTCTGGACGTACACCGTCACCTACCAGAACCGCACCACCGGATTCGACCAGGGCCCCTACGTCCTGGCCTTGGTGGAGCTGGAGGAGGGCGTGCGAATGTTCACCAACATCGTCGGCTGCGACCCCGGCGAGGTCACCATCGGCATGCCCGTCGAGGTCACCTTCGAGCGGGCCACCGACCAGATAAGCGTCCCCTATTTCCGCCCGGCGGGATAGGAGGCTGTCCAAGGCGTTCTGCACATCGCGCCAGCGGCCGCTACAAGGAGGTATGGCAAATTCCCTCTCCCTCCGGGAGAGGGTTAGGGTGAGGGCGTTCCCCATTGTCGCGGAAGTAAATGATGACACGTCAACTTGACTCCTTGGGCACGAAACGTATCGGTCACCAGTCTGCTAAAGCCTGCCTGATCGTTCCCAGGAACACATGAAACTACCCAGTGGCGATTTCCGCGTGAAACCGCCGCTTTGACACTTGGCGACGCGGCTGGTTAAATTCAATCTCACTCCAACGTTTAATTGAGACAGGTGAGCTATGAAAGCAGCAGTGATGCGCGAGGTCAACCGGCCCCTGGAAATCGAGGAAATTGACGTTGCGTCGCCCGGCCCGCGCGAGGTGCTGGTCCGCACCGGCGCAAGCGGCGTCTGCCACAGCGATCTGCACTTTATCGAGGGGCTGTACTCCACCCCCACCCCCATCATCCTGGGCCACGAGGCCGCCGGTACCATCGAGGCCGTGGGCGACCTGGTGGACTACGTCAAGCCCGGCGACCGGGTCATCACCTGCCTGTCCGTATTCTGCGGCACCTGCGAGCGCTGCACCGAGGGGCGCACGGTGCTCTGCTCCCGCACCGGCCTGACCCGCGGGCGGAACGAGACGCCGCGCCTAAGCCAGAACGGCGAGGAGGTGATGCAGTTCGCCAACCTGTCCTCTTACGCCGAGCAAATGCTGGTGCATGAGAACGCGGTGGTCAGAATCGACCGCGACGTTCCCTTTGAGCAACTGGCCCTCATCGGCTGCGGCGCAACAACCGGCCTCGGCGCGGCGCTGAACACCGCCGCCGTCCGGCCCGGCAGCACCGTGGCGGTCATCGGCTGCGGCGGCGTGGGCCTGAACGCCATCCAGGGCGCGGCGCTGGCCGGCGCCCTGCGCATCATCGCCATCGACGCCGTGGAGACCAAGCTGACACTGGCCCAGGAATTCGGCGCCACCGAGGTCATCGACGCCTCCGGCGGCGACGTGGTGGAAAAGGTGCGCGACCTGACCAACGGCGGCGTGGATTACTCTTTCGAGGCCATCGGCAAGAAGGAGACGGCCGAGCAGTCGTTCCACATGCTGCGCCCCGGAGGCACCGCCACCGTCATCGGCATGATACCCCAGGGAACCAAGATTGAGCTGGACGGCCCGTCGTTCCTGCGGGAAAAGCGCATCCAGGGCAGCAGCATGGGCAGCAACCACTTCCGCACCCACATGCCGCAGTACGTGGAGTTCTACCTGCAAGGCCGCCTAAAGCTGGACGAGCTGGTCTCCCGCCGCATAAACCTCGAGGAAATCAACGACGCCTTCGAGTACATGAAAGAGGGCAGCGTAGCCCGCAGCGTAATCACGTTCTAGCGGTTGGCAGTCGAATCCCGCACGGTAGGGGCGTTCCTTGTGGGCGCCCTTTCCGTATAATGCCGTACTATGACCACCATGTACGAATCCGTCGCCAACACCGACCTGGCCCGCATCCTGCAAGGGATGGCCGGGGCCGCTACGGTTGAGCCGGAGCCGACGGACGTTTTCCCCGGCGGCAACCGACCCGACCTGCTGATTACCGCCCCGGGCCGCAGCCCGGTAGCCGTCGAGGCCCGCCGCCATCCCGCCGCCAACCTGGAAAGGGACGCCGCCGACCGTTTCGCATTCAACGCCTCCATCGGCGGGCACGAACTGGAGGCGGTCATAGCCCTGCGCTATCCGGCGGGCATGACCGCCGTGGACATAGAGACGCCGCTGGAATACGCCGCATTCACCCGCGGCCCTGGCGACGCCATAGACCGCTTCCCCGGATCCGGCTGGCTCAACGGCCGGGCCGCAGACCTGGCTGACCTCATCCGGCTGGTATCCGTTCCGCAACGGGCGGTAGACCGCGCCACCGACTTTTTGCAACAGGGCATAGACGACGGGGCCAACATCCTGGAAGAACTGGACAAGCTCCGTCCCGCCATTACCCGCGAGATTGCCCGGCTGCTGGGCATGGACAACGTGCCGCAGACCCGCCGCATGGCCTGCGCCATCATTGCCAATGCGCTGGTGTTCCACGGACGCATCGCCGGGATTCATACCGGAGTCAAGCCCCTGAACCTGGCGTGTGGAGACGACATCCCCGACCCTCAGGGCGAAACGCTCTCAGCTTGGGCCGCAATCCTGGCCATCAACTACTACCCCATTTTCGCCATCGGGCGCGACTTGCTTTCCCAGCTTCCGGCGCAATTCGCCGCGCGGGTGTTGCGCCGCCTGCGCCGCACCGCCGCCAGCGTCAACAGCGAGGGCGTGGACAACGCCCACGACCTCACTGGCCGCGTCTTCCAAAGGCTCATCTCCGACCGCAAGTACCTGGCGACTTTCTATACTTTGCCGCCGTCCGCCGCCCTGCTGGCCCGCCTGGCCGTCGCCAAACTCCGAAATCCCCCTCCCCCTCAGGGGGAGGGTTGGGGTGGGGGTGAACCCACCGGCGCGGAACCCGCCGGGGGTGATCCCACAGCAGCGGAATTCGACTGGTCAGACCCCGCCGCCATCGGCAGCCTGCGCGTCGGCGACTTTGCCTGCGGCACCGGCGCATTGCTGTCGGCGGTCTACGAGCAGATAGCGGCCCGCCACGAACAGGCCGGCGGCGACGCCGCGGCCATACACCCGGCGATGATGGAGGAGGTGCTCTACGGCTGCGACGTGATGCCCTCGTCCATCCACATCACCGGCTCCACCCTGTCGGGAATGCAGCCGGAGGTGGGATTCGGCAACTCCCGCCTCTACACCATGCCCTACGGACGGCAGGACGACGGCAGCGTGAAAATCGGCTCCCTGGAGCTGCTGCAATCGTCGTCGGTGCTGACCCTGTTCAACACCAGCGACCCGGCCATGCGCACCGGCAGCGCGGGCGAGGAAACCGCCGCCCAAGTCAACGCCGAAATCCCCGACGCCAGCTTTGACCTGGTGATAATGAACCCGCCGTTCACCCGCGCTACCAACCACGAGGGCGCCCATGCCAATGTCGTCAATCCAGCGTTTGCTGCATTTAACGCCAGCAAGCAGGATATGGACGAAATGGGCAAACGGCTGAATCAGGTCGGCAAAAATTCCTGCTACCACGGCAACGCCGGTATGGCCTCGGCTTTCGCCGCCCTGTCGCACCGCAAGCTCAAGCCCGGCGGTGTGCTGGCCCTGGTCTTACCATTGTCCGTAGCTTCCGGAGTTTCATGGCAAAAGTTCCGTGACTTGCTGAGGACGGATTACACCGACCTGACCGTACTGAGCATAGCCGCCAACGGAAGGGACATGGCTTTCTCGTCGGATACGGGAATGGCGGAGTGCCTGGTGATTGCCCGTAAGAAAGGGAATGGCGTTGCCTCGGAACAATGGACTAACTTTACGTCGCTGCTCCGGCGGCCGGCAGGCTTTGCTCCGGCGGAATCGATTGCCAGGAATATCATCGCCAACGGCGATCTCCGGGGAATCGGGAGCGGGCCTTATGGCGGAACGCGCTTGACCATCGGCGATGAATTGGCAGGGGAGAAGCTGTCGGTTCCCAGGGGCGACCTGTGGGGCTGCGTGCGGTTGCTGGATTACTCACTGGCGCAAGCTGCGTATGCGCTCATCAATTCAAGGCTGTGGCTGCCCGGAATTGCCAATGCTGTTGACTTGCAGACATCTACTTTGGGAGCAATCGGTAAACTAGGGTTGGTTCACCGGGATATAAATGGACCAGCGCCAAGAGGCCCCTTCAACAAAGTGGCGCCCAGCCCTACGTCAACTTACCCAAGTCTTTGGAATCACAAAGCAACAGATGAAAAACGAATGCTATGCGCGCCTGATTCCCAATTGGTAGTAAGAATGGGAATGGAATCCAAAGCTGCTACGGCATGGGCCACAGCGAGCCGTTCTCACGTAAACAGTGAATTTACGTTTGGCTCGCAGGCACTTGCAGCCGCTTTCACGGAACGGGATTCGATGGGCGGCAGCGCATGGCCCAATGTGATTTTCGACGACAAGAGATTTGACTACGCTTTCTCCGTATGGAGCAACAGCACTTTGGGGCTGCTGTTGTACTGGAGACACTCCAGCCGTCAGCAGTCCAGCAAAGCACGCATGACGATACGGAAGGCCGACACCCTGCCCGTCCTTGATTTTCGCGCCCTGAGCGACGAGCAGCTTTCGACGGCAGAGCGGATATTCGGCGAGTTCCGCGAGCTGGAGCTGCAACCGGCCTACCTGGCCGACGCCGACGCCAACCGCGCCCTGCTGGACCGCCGCGTAGTCTGCGACCTGCTGGGCCTCGGCGACGACGTGTACCGCGCCGTCCGCCGCCTGGCGGCCAAGTGGTGCGCCGAGCCGTCGGTACACGGCGGCAAGCGCCGCCCCGCGGGCGCGGGCTACGTGGAGTAGGATGGTGTCAGCGAGGAGATAGGGAAATGAAACTGAAAGGCACAGTCAAAGGACAGAGCATAGTGTTCGACGAGCCGCTGGGCTTGCCGGAGGGGCAGAGCGTGGAGGCAGAGATAACCCGTTCCACAGATGAGGACGAGGCAAGGCTCGCCAGAAGGGAAATGTTGGCGAAGTACGGAATCACGCCCATCCCTGCCGGAGGAACGCCGGTCACTAACGAAATGGTAAACGAAATACGCGAGGAATTGGGAATCTGAATCTTGGTAGACCTGTATGACGTGAACGCCCTGATTGCCCTGCTCGACGAAAACCACGAGAAGCACGAGCCGGTGTCGGATTGGTTCTTTGCCAACGCAGGCGAGGGTTGGGCATCTTGTCCACTAACCCAGAACGGCTTTCTGCGCATCGTCAGCCAGGAGCGCTATCGCAATCGGATTAGCCTCCCTGATGCCCTTGGAATCCTGCGCAATGGGGTTTCCTCCCCGTTACATCGCTTCATAGCCGACGACATTAGCCTATTGGACGACGCGCTGGTGGACACTGGCAGGATTTCAGGACACGGGCAGCTAACCGACATTTACCTGCTGGCCCTGGCGGTGGCCCACGACGCAAGGTTTGTAACGCTGGATACCCGCATCCCCCGTTACGCCGTCATGGGCGCTACCCCGGAGCATTTGGTAGAAATCCAGTCCCTCTAATACCGCCACTCCGGTTCCCGCTTCTGGAGGAACGCGGTGATGCCCTCGTGTGCGTCTTCTTTCAGTAGGTTGTCTACCATCACCTTTTGGGCTACGTCGTAGGCGGCGGGGCGGTCCAGCTCGATCTGCCGGTAGAACGCGGGCTTGCCTATGGCCAGGGTCTGGGCGCTGGCCGAGGCAATCTGGCGGGCTAGGGCCGCTACGCTGGCGTCGAGGTCGGCGTCGGGGACTACGCGGTTGATCAGGCCGATTTCGAGGGCCTCGGATGCCGGGACGGGCGTGCCGGTGAGCAGCATCTCCATGGCCTTCTTGGTGGTGGCGACGGAGCGGGCCAGGGCCACGCCGGGGGTGGTGCAGAACAGCCCAATCTGCACGCCGGGGGTGGCGAAAGCGGCGGACTCGGCGGCCACGGCCAGGTCGCAGGTGGCGACGAGCTGGCAGCCGGCGGCGGTAGCCAGGCCCTGCACCTGCGCGATGACCGGCTTGGGCAGCAGGCGAATGGCCTCCATCACCTCGGTGCACAGCGCGAACACGGCGGTGTAGGCGTCGGCATCCCGGTCGATCATCTCGTTCAGGTCGTGCCCGGAACTGAACACCGGGCCCTCGGAGCGCAGCACCACCACGCGCACCGAGTCGTCTTGCTCGAATTCGCGGAGCAGCTCCTTGAGCTTGCCCAGCAACTCCGTTGACAGCGCGTTGCGGCGTCCGGGGTTGTTCAGGGTCAGGAAAGCAACGCCGTCCTGCAATTCGTAGCGTACCTGCTGTCCGATCATTCCTGCCTCCTCGGCAATCCTGGGGCAGTGTTGCCCGCCTGCTGATGGTTCGAGTTTAGCAAACCCGGCGTGGCCGCGCTATCCTGGGTGAGACACGGCCAGCGTCGCCAGCATCTTGGCAACAAGCCGGTCGCTGGCGAATGCCTCGGCCCGGCAGACGGTGACGCTCCGTCCTGGACGCACCACCTCGGCGTGGACGGTTACCTCCTCGCCTCGCGCTGGGGCAAGGAAGTTGAGCTTGTATTCGGCTGTGGCTACCGAATCCCCAGAGGAAGTCAGGCTAAGGGCCGCCAGCAGACAGGCGTCGTCCAGCACGGCCGCTACTATGCTGCGGTGCAGCAGGCCGGGGCCGCCAGTGGAAATATCCCGGAAGGAAAGTTCGATTTCCACCTCTCCCGGAGAGACCGACATAAGTTCGCCGGCCCAGTGGTATGCGATGGTCTCGTTCAGGAACGTGGCGGTTACCCGGTCGGCGAAATCGGGATCGCGTGGCTGAAAGCTTGGCATGATTGAACGACCTGCCTAAAACTCGACGGCATCTTTGAACCGGCGCATCATTTCTATGTGGTCTCCAGCGGTCTTGAGACCGGCGCGGCGATTCTCAATTGACAGGTGCGACGCGCCCATCTCGCGCCAGGCTGCTACCCGCTCGCCCCAAGCATCAGGAGGTGAGCCGGCGGTACCCATTCGGCCATCCAGTCCCAACTCCGAGGGGTCGCGGCCGTATTCGGCCATGTAGTTGTGGACCTTTTCCTGCAAGGCGTAGCCGGATTCGTCCGGGGAAAAGTTGGGGCACCAGCCGTCGGCGATGCGCGCCACGCGGCGCAGGGCCACGTCGGGCGGGATGGGCGCCAGCGGGCTGCCCACGCCCAGCCAGACCGGGATGGGGCGCTGCACCGGCAGGGGATTGATGCCAGCGTGGGTGATGTCGTGCCACTTGCCGTGGAAGTCCACGGACTCTTTAGTCCACAGCTCCCGCATTACCTCAATCTGCTCGGCGCTGCGGGCGCCCCGGTCGTTAAAGTTCATGCCCAGGGCCTCGTATTCCACAAAGTTCCAGCCCACGCCGATGCCGAGACGCAGCTTGCCGCCGCAAAGGACGTCGATCTCGGCGGCCTGCTTTGCCACCAGCGCGGTCTGCCGCTGCGGCAGAATGAGAATCCCCGACATGAGGCCCAGCTTTGGAGCAACCGCCGCCAGGTAACCCATGGTGGTCAACGACTCGTGGACGACGGTCTCATGGTTGTACATGCCGAACAGGGGATGGTCGTAGGCGCTGGCGTCGGCGCCCAGCACGTGGTCGGCAATGAACAGGTAGGAATAGCCCATATCCTGCGCGGCCTGCGCAAAGTCGCGGACGGCCACAACGTCAGGCTCAATTTCGGTCTGCGGGAAAATAACTCCGATTTCCATGTGCGCTCCGACAAAGAGAGTCTACTGCAAAGGGTTGTTCAGCCTGTGGTCTCTTGTGCGAGGGGGTTGCGCCACCGGACGCCGGGGAATCTGCCGAAATCTCTGTCGGCCGAATGCACCTCGGCGTCGTATTCCATCGCAATTGCGGCGATGTGGGCGTCTGTGGCTAGGTTGGGACCTCCACCGGAAACCGCCGCATTCCGCCTGAAAAGGCTCAGATGGCCTGGCCCGGGATTCAATGGGATTACGTGGTCGAGAGCGAACCAACCCATCAGGTAATCCACGGCCATCTCGCGGGGCAACGGAGATTCTAATGCCTTCGGATTAGAGGCCACCCGGACGAACCCCGCCGAGACTATCCACGGAAGTCCAACTATTTCAGTCCCGTTCAGAAGAGACTCCCACCATGGTCTAGCGTCTTTATGCTCTGGGGCGGCACTATTGTGCGCATAAATCAGCATGTTAACGTCAGGGACAATCATGTTCCTCGACCATATTCCTGGACTCTCAAGAAGTGCTCTATGTCATCATCCTCCAAAAGTTGTTTCATCTTCTTGGGGTCATCCATGCCAGGTAAAAAGGCACTGTGAAATGGAACCACCCGAAACTTTGGCTTGGCAGAATCCTCTTCACGGTCGGGGACCTGGGTGGAGGTTATGTCCAGCTCCACCACCTCGCCCTCCTCAAGCTCCAGCGGCTCAAGGGGCGTCAACACGCCGTTGGCGTACCACGCTCTTATTTTCTGAGACATCGCCCTCCTCCCACGTCCATTCTACCCCAGCAGGCGGGCCTTCTGCGTCTCGAACTCCTCGCGGGTTAGGTAGCCCTGCTCCAACAGGCGGGCCAGGCGCTCCAGGTCGCCGACGACCGGCGCGCCGCTGGCGGCCGGGTCCTCGGCCACCGACCGGTCAACCCTGCGTGCGTCGGTCACTCCGCACAGGCCCATGGCGACTTTCAATTCCTGGCGCAGAATTTCGATGCAATGCCCCACGCCATCCTCGCCAGCAACGGACAAGCCCCAGAATATGGGCCGGCCGACGAACGTGGCCCTGGCGCCGAGGGCCAGCGCCTTGAGGACATCGGCCCCCTTTCGGACGCCGCCATCGAAGTAGACCTCCAGGCGGTCGCCCACAGCGTCGGCTATCGACGGCAGCATGTCGATGGAGCCGGCAGTGCCCTGGAGCGCGTGGCCGCCGTGGTTGGAGACCACCAGTGCCTCGCAGCCGTTTTCGGCGCAGAGACGGGCATCCTCGGCGGTCTGAATTCCCTTGACCACCAGGGGCATGGACGTAATCGACCGCAGCCATTCCAGGTCCCGCCAGTTCAGGGAGTGCTCGAAACTCTCGGCGAAATTGCCCTGGTTGGGCAGATTGGGCAGCTCTATGCCGTCAAAGTTCTTGAGAATCCGCTCCTGGTCCAGCACGTAGGCGTAGCGGTACTCGCGCTCCCTGGAGTTGGCGCCCAGGTTGTCCACCGTCAGCATCATGGCGGTGTAGCCCGCGTTTTCGGCGCGGCGCACCAGTATCTCGGTAAGCTCGCGATCCTGGAAAAAGTAAAGCTGGAACCAAAGCGGATTTTCGGCAACCCCGGCCACCTCCTCGATGCTGTAGCTGGACGCCGTGCTCAGGCCCATGATGGTGTCGGCCGCCGCCGCGGCCCGGGCGGAGGCCAGCTCGCCAGCGGGATGCGCCCTCTGGTGCGTGCCCGTGGGGGCGAGCATCACCGGCAGACTGATGCGCTGGCCCAGCACCTCGGTGGAGGTGTCGATGTCGCTCACGTCTACCAGTACGCGGGGACGCAGCTTGACGGCCTCCATAGCCCGAACGTTGGCCGTGTTGGTGGTCCAGTCGTGGGCGTCCAGGTCGCCGAAGAGCCGGTCGAACAGCGCCTTGGGCATGGTCTCCTTGGCGCGGGCCTCGTAGTCTCCGATGGTAAGCAGGGTGTTCTGAGTAGTCATGTATCTCTCCCGGCAACTGATGAATTCCGAATTGGCCGCAACCATCATCCGCTGGAATCAGGGCGGCGGAGAAATGCGTCTGCGGATCATAGCGTAAGTTATCAGGCAGATGACGACCAGGACTGGGATGAGGACGGGCCATCCGCCGACGATCTTTCCGGCGATAAAGTCCAGCACCATGTAGATCAGGAATCCGCCGGTGAGCACGGGAACCATCATCACGAGAATGGCGGCCGCCGTTCCAATCTGCATTGCCAGGCTGCCAATGTCGGCAACTGCCCCCTTGCTTTCCTCCGGTTCCGTTCCTGCCGCCTCGCCCTGTGAGGCGGGCGCGAAAAACGACCGCTCCTTTCTTATCCTGACCACCAGGAAAGCGAAAAGGAGACCGCCAAATATAAGGGCGTACTCCCAGTAATCAGAAAGGAAAAAGAGGAAAAAGAACAGGACCGCCATGGCCCCGGCCACGCCCATAAGGAGCATCAGCGCCGCAATCGGCAGTACCGACTTCAGGGCGGTCGTGTTTACTCTGAGTATTCCCTTGGCGCGGAGGTATTCGACAACACCAAGAAAGGCCACGCCACAGACAGCGATCCCGATCCAGATGGCAAGTTCAAGCATCTTTCGTGCCTGGTGCGGCCTGGGTCGCCGGGCCACTCCCCAAAAGGCCACGCCGTCTCGGAAGGGTAGTGCGGCGCCACGGAAAAGAGCATTCTAACAGCCGCAGCTACAAAGTACGAATGGGATGCTCACAATTGCCGAATCACGTCGTATTCACCCGCAATCTGAACGAATATTTCCATTCGCTAAACGAATTAGCAAAGTTTTCTACGCGGTGCAACTCCGGCATCTTTACCAAGGCGCAAAAACCCTCCGTTACGTGGGGAGAGACACTGACGGCGGACTGCCTGAACATGGGGACTGTTGGGCGAGCCATTCACCGGCCAGCCACCAGTCAAGACGCCTGAAACCCGATGGGAGAACCTTGCAGCCAGCGGGCTAGAGGGAGTGGAGCGCCGGGATGACCTCTTTGCCCACCAGGTCGATATGCTCCAGAACCTCGCTCTGCGACATTTCGGGATAGAACAGCCGGATGGCAACGTCAGTGAATCCCATCTCGTGGTAAACGGCGATCTGTTCGATACATTCCTCCGGGCTGCCGACCAGGAACGTGTCGTCCATCAGTGACTCGAGGTCGCCGGTGACCTTGCGGGTCAACTCGCCGTCCGTGCCGTGCAGGCCATGCTGGGCGTATACCTCGTACTTGGTGGCGAAATTGGCCTGCGCCCTGGTGAGGGCCTCCTCGCGGGTCGGGGCACAGTAGAACTCGCGGACGATAACCATGTCCTCCGGTTTCTCGCGTCCGTACTCCTCCAGCGTGCGGTGGTACAGGTCGATCTGGTGGCGAATGGACTCGTTGGACTGGGCCGGGCCGACGTACAGGATTTCGCCCTCGCGGGCGACGCGCCGGATGGCCGGATCGCTCATGGCCGCCTGCCACACCTTGGGATACGGCTGCTGATAGGGGCGGGCAGTGGGTTTAGCGCCGGTTACGTTGAAAAAGCGTCCGTGGTGAGTGACCTCATCCTCGCTCCACAGCCGGCGCATCAGGTGCATAGCCTCGGTGCAACGCGCGCCACGCTCCGACATGCCAACGCCGAATGCCTCGAATTCCT
Source organism: Dehalococcoidia bacterium (assembly GCA_963664375.1). Lineage (GTDB taxonomy): Bacteria > Chloroflexota > Dehalococcoidia > Lucifugimonadales > UBA3495 > VXOI01. Next base: position 135,938 of record OY761449.1, on the reverse strand, counting down.
CGGGCCGGTAGCCCAGCCCGATGCCCAGGACAAAGCGCCCCTCCGCGATGTGGTCCAGCGTGGCGGCCTGTTCCGCCACGTCCACCGGGTTCAGCAGGGGCAGCAGCAGTATTGACGTGGCCAGAGTCATATCGCCGGGCTCGGCTGCCAGCCGCGCCAGCACCGGCCATGGCTGGAAATGCTGGAATGGGTCGATAAGGTAGTGATGGCCCCAGCAGTAGATGTCGAACCCGGCGTCCCGTGACGCCCGAAACTGCTCCAGATGGTTCTGCCACTGCTGCTGGTGGTCTATGGAATCACGGTGGACGACATGGCCAACCTGATAGCCTACGCGCATGATGTTCTCCGCACTCTTAATTTGATTGTTATTGAGAAAAAAGGGCGCACGGCTGTGCGCCCCTACAATGAATTCCGCTTGCTCTGATTCTATTCGCCCACGTGGCGGTACTTTACCAGCCGGTGGCCCTCAAGATTCTGGTTGACGTAGATGTCGCCATGGGAATCCACCCAGACGGCATGGGCGCCCTGGCCGTGCTCTACCTCGACGGGGCTGCCCCAGCGGGCCAGGATGTCGCCGTCCATGTCAAGGATGGTCATGAACCCGTCCAGCTCGGGAACGTACAGCACCTCGTCGCCATCGATGTAAATGTCGCAAGGGCGGGCCAGGCCCAGCCACTGCTCCAGAAAGTTGCCGCGGTCGTCGAAAATCTGGATGCGGTTGTTCTCGCGGTCGGCCACGAATACCCGCCCGTCGGTATGCACCCAGACGCCGTGTGGCACGTGGAACTCGCCGTGTCCCGTCTTCCCGGGCTGTCCCCACGACTCGATCAAATTGCCGTCATTGGTGAAACGGTGGACGCGGGCGTTGCCGTAGCCGTCGGAAATGAACAGGTCGCCGTTGGGATGTATGGCGATGTCGCTGGGGCTGTTGAACGGCCCGGCGGCTCGCTCGACGACGTCGCTGTATCGCCCCGACCAGCCGGTATCGGAGGGCTTGTCCCACTCGCCCATGGTCATGAGCAGGTTGCCCTTGGGGTCGTATTTCAGCACAACATGGCTGTTCTTGACCGGCATATACAGGTTTTCGTCATCGTCGATGTACATCCCGTGGGCGTCGGGAAGCTGTCCCTCGCCCCAGGACGTGAGGAAATTGCCGTCGCGGTCGAGGACAATGAGCGGGTGCTCGCCCCGGTTGAACAGGTACACCCGGTCCTGCTTGTCGGTGACGATGGCCGTCTGCCCAAGCGCCCAGCCCTCGGGCAGCTTCTCCCAGTCGGGTACCAGCTCGTAGGTGTACTTGCCCCTGCCAACGGTTGCCATGGCGGGCCTCCTTTCTACTGCGCGATTAGGGAAACGCCCTCCATCCTATCCAACCTTTGACGCCGGTTAGATAAAGGGCATATCATTACGACATACCCCATAATGACATGGATGCAGACAAAAATACCAGCGAGGGCAAACCTTTATCAATCTGCTACGTATTTTCATCAGTTCCGTCGGCAGTTCCATCCGCGAAAATGTCAAGTCGATAGGGGGCGCTTTCTGTGGCCTCTTCGTCGCCGCATTGATAATCTGTTCCGTGGTCGCATTCTTTTACGGCGACGATTGGGACTCGCGAAAGCCGATGGGGATGGCCGCTGACATTTCAGGCACATCGTTTGCAATCGCCATTGTACTACTCAGTGTCGGGAGAACGGCTATGTTGACGTCTCGTATATTCGAAAGCAAACGTGTAAGGGAAGCACGTCAAGAGGCACGCCAACAGGCGCTAAAAGAGGGACGCGAAGAGGGGTTGCAAGAGGGACGCGAGGAGGGGCTGCAAGAGGGACGCCAAGAGGGGCGCCAAGAGGGACGCCAGGAGGGACGCCAAGAGGGACGCCAAGAGGTAGAGAATCTAGCTTTGCAAGCTGACAGAGAGAGGCTTCCCGGCGAAAACCTCAGAGACGCCATGGAACGCCTGCGGCGATCACAAGGCTCTTAACCGCCAACGCCCCTTTTGCCAATGACCAGCAGGGAGCTTTCGGTGGCGCGGGCCGCCTGAAAACCTCCCACGTTATCCAAGCGTGGTCGATTGACCGGCTTTAGTGCGGAATAATGGCTTTTGGCGCAAAGCCCCCTCCCTCATACAGTGGAGGGGGCTTTGGCTTGGCGTCAGTAAGTGGTCAACGTCTCGATGACGGCCTGCTCCAGCTCGCTGGCGCGTACCGAAACCTGATCCGGCGTGAGGCCGCCCAGCGGGTGCGGGAAGCCGAGGGGCCGGAAGTCCTTGCGCCCGAAGGTGTTGGCGTGCCGGAAGGCCGAGTTCAGGAACGGGTCGGTGCACAGCACCACCGTCGGGATGCCGCGGTTTTCGAGAGTCATTGCGTCGTGCACACTGCACGCGGTGCAGGACCCTCAATCGGCGATGGCGGTCACCACGAAATCGCAGCTCGTCGCCAGACCATCAATGATGTCGTCGGCAGCAGGCCGGGAGTAGACGTACTTGTCCACGGCCAGCGAGTCGCCCAGCTCCATATCCCGGTCCAGCAGCTCCCGCACGTTGTCCAGCAGCAGGGCGGCGTTGGCCTTGCGGTTGCCCAGGAACCCGCCGACCTTGCCGTGCAGCGTGTCCAGCCGGGGCGCGGGCCGCCAGCGGTTGGCGGCGTCGGGGTCGACAGGACTCATCAGCCCCATCAGCCGCAGGCGTTCTTCGACGTTGGTTGCGGTCATTTTTCTCTCACTTTTCACCCCCACCCTAGCCCTCCCCCTGAGGGGGAGGGAATGTTTAGGTAGGGGATTTGTACTTAGATACCCTCGATTTTGCGGGTTACGGCGCGGGATCCCCAGCCGGGCAGGTAGACCGAGTGGGGGCCGCCAGCGCCGCCGGCGACGAATATGTGGATGCGGTCGGGCGCGCGCACCACCGGAACCATCTGGTCGTCGTCCTCAGCGTCAATGAAACGGGGCCAGAAATGCCCCCGGCGAGCGTCGCCCTGCGGCGGCCCGCCATGCTTGAGCATGCGCACCGGCTTGCGGGCATGCTCGAACAGGAACTGCCGGATGTCCCGCTTGTTCCAGCCGTCGGCGTGCAGGAACTTGGCGTGCTCCGGGCCGATGGCGACAAAGGTGTCGCCCATCACGTACATCTGCACATTGCCCAGGGTACACATTGTATCGGCCAGCACGGTCAGGAAGTCCCGCGAGTTGGAGGCGTGATACATGATGTTGTGCGGCGCCTCGGCGGGGAACACAGTTACCGTGCTGTCGGTGGGCGCGTAGCCCATCTCGACGTGCATCGGCATCCACGGGTTGGCTGGCTCATCCTCAGCGACACAGTAGGTGTAGGCCCCCGGATGGCCGAATGTGGCCTTGTTGGTCTCGCCGGGGATTGCCCCGCCCAGGTTGACCAGCGCCAGCTTGACGGCACGGCCAATGGTGGCGTTGGCCCGCCAGCCTGCGCCGAAACAGTTGTAACCGCCGTTGATGTCCAATTCTTGCACCACCGGCCCGTTGACGATCAGCAGGGGCGTGTGGATGCCGGTGGAGCACATCACGCCGCGCAGGTTGAAACGCTCGTCCATCATGGCTTGCAGGGCGGTGATGACTACGGGCATGTGCTCCGGCAGGCACCCCGCCATCACGGCGTTGACGGCGATGCGCTCCACGGTGGCCCGTCCGCCCAGAGGCGGCAGCTCCGCGATGAGTTCGCCGCCATCCCGCCCGGTGTGCGCCACGAACCGGCGCACCAGTTCCTCCGACGGCGGAACGACCGGCAGCCCGTCGGTCCAGCCGGTCTCGAACATCAACTCAATGGCGTCGTTAATCTGGGTAGATAACATTCGGAATTCGCCCGCAACAGTGTCTCGGCGAGTCGGCCCTCGCTACCTGCGAGTGTACGGCGGCGCGAGTTGGGGTGTCAACGCGTCAGGTGGACGGGGGCTACCAGGTGGAGGGTTTGGCGATTGGGCCGCGGGGATGGTTGACCATGTTGGGAAACTGGCTGGCAGCGAGAACGCTCCGGTTGATTTCCTTGAAGGACCAGCTTGCCACCTGCAAAAGTTCAGTGCTGACTTTTCTGCGGTGATGAGGGTTAATCACGCCTATGGTTTTGCCGAATCTCTTGTCGACGTACTCGATTGGGAGCATGAGGTCTGAGTCGTTGGTAACTACTACGGCCTCCTCGAACACATCATCAACACAGTCAATCAGCAGCAACGTCGCCAGATTCACATCGGTACGTTTTTCTTCGGTTTTCAAGATACGCACAGTATTAGCCCGCCCATCCGAAGCAGAATAGGTTAAGGGAAAGGCAGGGGCATAGGCCGGATGTGAAGAAAATCTGCCAAAGTGGACGGACAAATTTGGGATAGTTTCCAATGCTCTCAGGTAAGTGTCCTGCCTGTTAGGAGCTTGCAAATCGTTCTGCATAGGGATGACACGAGACGTAAAATATCTGATTTTGCCAATGGTGCGGCCGGGCAGAAGCCTTTGGCACATCACCAAAAGGTTTAGCCATTTGTACGGCGTCCCTTTGAGTGCGCCAAAGTAGAGGTTGAATCCATCAATGTAGACGTTGGCTTTCATCGAATTCTTCCCAAATGCAACGGCCACCCCTTGCGAGGTGGCCGTTGACACCCAGCCGCTATGAAGCGAGTGGGGCGATGAAATCCTAGATTACCCGATGGCTATACTACTGTCAAGCAACATTGCGCGAGGTTTCCGAGCTGCGGCAACAAGTCTATTCCGCCTACCCCTTAAACTCGGGCATTACCTCCTTGGCGAACCACTCCAGTTGCTCGGTGATCACGCTTTCGGGGGTGCCGACGGGGTGGCTGACTCCCACGCGGTCGAGGCCGGGATACTCCTTCTCGACGGCCTTGAGCTGCTCGATGACCCGCTCGGGCGGGCCAGCCAGGAACGCGCCGCCCTCGACCGCGCTCTGTATCGTGGGCAGACCGGCCGTTGGCGCGCGGCTCGGGTCGCTGATGTCGCGGATCTGCTCGTCCGACAACCGCCGCGACAGGCGCAGCGGGCCGAACATCTTGAGGTTCTCCTCGAAGAAGCCCTGGGCCTCATCCATGGCCTGCTCCACGCTGGGCGCCAGGTGGAAGTGGAAGCCGACGCTCAGGTTGGTGCCCGGCTCCGGCTCATCGTGTCCGGCGCGGATCATGGCGTCGCGGTATCCGTAGATAACGCTGTCCATGGCCCCGCCCTCGGCCACGCCGCCGCCAAGGATGCCCTTGATGTTGTGCTTGACCATGAAATCCAGCGCCCGCTGCGTTCCGCCCTGGATCGGCTGCCAGCACTCCACGGGCAGTTTGGCAGGCCGTGGCACCAGGGTCAGCTCCTTGAGCGTGTAGCCGCGGTAAGGCACCTCGGGCGGCAGGGTGTAGTATTTGCCCTGGTGCGACCACGATTCCTCGTTGAACGCCTTGAATATGATTTCGACCTGTTCCTCGAACAGCTCTCGGTTGGCGTCCTGGTCCTGCAACGGCGAGCCGAAGCTCTCCACCTCGCGGGTGTGGTAGCCGCGGCCCACGCCGAATATGACCCGCCCGCCAGTCAGGATGTCGGCGGTGGCGTAGTCCTCGGCCAGACGCAGCGGATTCCACATGGGCGCGATGTTAAAGCCGCAGCCGAACTTGAGGTTCTTGGTCAAGTGGGCCAGGTGGACGTTGAGCATGATGAGGTTGGGGATGCACTCGTAGCCCTCCGGCTGAAAGTGGTGCTCGGCCATCCACATGGTGTCGTAGCCGTTTTCGTCCATGGTCTTGGCGATGGCCTCGGACTTGGGAAACACCGTGGACAGGTGGTCGTTGTCGAATACGCGATCATTGACCGCGGTGCCAGCGTAGCCGATGTTGGTCATGTCGACGTGGCCGGCAAACAGGCTGTCAAACTTGGTGATCATTGGGGGCCTCCTCCTGGCGATTGTCCCGATTTGATAATCCAAGCGGTCATTCGTCCGTAGGGGCGCACAGCTGTGCGCCCCTACTATCAGATAGGCGATGGCTGATTATTCATACGGCTGGAGCTGGATTTCGTGCAGGGCGGGAATGACCTCCTTGCCCAGCAGCTCCACCGAGCGCATGACGTCGGCGTGGTCCATGTCGCCCTCGTTGCCGTAGATGTGCAGATAGCCGGGGTTCAGCCGCTCGATGATGTTGGAGAGCTTGCGGGTCACGGTGTCCGGGCTGCCCACGATGACGTTGTCCACGTCCTGCAATTCCTGGTAGGTCATGCGGCGTCCGAATCCACCAGCGCCCGGCAGTTGACGCTGGATGCGCACGGCCTCGCGGGACTGGTAGCCGGGCGGGTCGTTGTGCTCAGCGGGGCCGCGGTTGCGGTGATTCTCCGTCCACAGGAAAGTCTGGCCGATTTCCTGGGCCTTTTCGTCGGTGTCGGCGCAGAACACCCTCAGCAGGTAGCCGAAATGCTCCGGGCCGGGAGTGAACCCGACCTCCCTGGCGGTGTCGATGTAGACGCCTTTCAGTCCCTCGGTGTAATCCAGCAGCGAGCCGAGGTTCATGTACGGGTGCTGGTGGCGGGCCGCCCAGACCACGCTCTCCGCGCTGGAGAGGCCGGGGAACCAGATGGGCGGGTGCGGGTCCTGCATCGGCAGTACCCACGGATTCACGGCCCGGTAGTGGTAGAAGTTGCCCTCATAGCGGAAGGGGCCCGGCTCCGTCCAGCACTTGATAATCAGGTCGTGGGCCTCCTCGAAACGGGCCCGGTTCTCGGCGGGAATGATGCCCCCGGTCAGGCTCTCGACAGCGGTGCCGCGCACGAATCCGGAGATGATGCGGCCGTTGGAAAAGCAGTCCAGCATGGCGATCTCCTCGGCCATGCGGATGGGGTCATTGACCGCAATCACGTTGCCGAGGATGGCGATCTTGGTGTTCTTGGTAATCTTGGAGATTACCGCGGCGTCCAGGTTGACGGCCGGTTTCATGCACCAGTAGGAGGCGTGGTGCTCGTTGGACATGATGCCGTCGAACCCAACCTCGTCGGCCAGCGCGTACTGCTCATGGTACTGGTTGTAGAGAACGTGGGCTTTCTCGGGATCGAAAAACGTGTTGGGAAAGCCCAGCCTGCCGGAGTCGTACTGCTCCAGGTCGGAGTCGGTGATATGGGCGTAGGGCTGCTCGGAGAACCAGAAAACCTCAATCGTGTCTTTCATGAATCGGCGGCTCCTGCGAGATTGCATAAATAACCGGCAGGCCCGCCCCCATCGACAAGCTCAAGAGCGAACCTGCGCCTCTCCGCAATCTACCCACTGGACGATGGAGTGTCAAGAACGGACGGGCCAATCGCATCAGGACACTCCGGTGACATTTCGCCCTTGTCAAGCCCCATACCGCGTCCCTAACATTATTTCTGTTAGGACTTACGCAGTTGAAAGCTGTCCCCTCCCCCTCAGGGGGAGGGTTAGGGTGGGGGTGAAATCCTCAAGTGCGTAACTCCTATCTGTATGCAACGTCGTACCCGAATCTATCCCGCCGGAACCTGGACCTACAGGCCAAAATGCGAGGAAAGAGAGGAAATAAGAGGAAAAGCGAGGGTTTACAGAGAATATCCGCCCCGCTACTCCGGCAAAAACGCCCTCGCTGAAAAGTGGAATGAAACCACGAGCGCCTCTGATTCCAAATGCGACCGTCCCCAGGAGTGGACCGGAATTCAGCAAATCAGGCGTTGGCCGGCGTGGCCGCCAATGTCCGCCCGTCCTTGCGGCCCAGTCCGAACCAGGCGGTAACCAGCAGCATCAGGCCGGACGCAATGGTGATGGCGAAAGGCCAACCCACGCTCGCGGCTACGAACGACAGCGGCAGCGCCCCGATGTAATGAAAGCCGGGGGTAAAGTGGAAGACGCCCATCACCCGTCCCCGCAGCTCGGGCGGCGTGGAAAGCTGCAAGATGGTGGTGGCCAGCGGCCAAACGGAGCCCAGGCTGAATACTCCCACCACTACAAACAGCCCCCACGACAGCCAGAACGACGTCGTCCAGCCGAACAGAATGAGGAATGCTCCCATCACCACCAGGCACACCAGCAGCCAGCGGTAGAGCCACGCCCGGTGCATAAAGGTTATCGCAATACTGCCGATCAGAGACCCCACACCCGACGCTTGCAGAATCAGTCCGGCTTGGGTCGCGTCCGCCGCCAGTTGATCCTTGGCGAATGCGGGAATCACCTGCATGTGAGACATCCCGAATCCGCCGAATGAGCAGGCCAGAACGATCACGGTCAACAGAACCGGGCTGTTTTTGATGGCGGAAAAGCCGTTAATGAAATTACGCACCAGCGGCTCACGGGCCACCGACTCGGCCTTGAATGAGCCTCTTATGGGCAACAGACAAATGACGCTGATGAAATAAAAGACTGAATTGGCAAAAAGCCCGGCGCCCAATCCCCAGACATCGAAATTATTCGCGATCAGAGGGGGGCCATCGATGAGCACTCCGGCCAGGGGCGGGCCGATAATCCGCCCGATGTGCACCGCCGCATTGAACTGGGCTATGGCGTCCAGCAGGGCTGTCGGCCCCACGATGTCCGCTAACAGAGTCACACGGGCCGGCTGATTAAGGGCCTGCAACACCCCCAGCAGCGCCACCGCCAGGTATACGTGCCAGAGGGTGATCGCATCCGCCACGGTCAGCATGGCGATTACGCCTATTAGCAGACCGACGGCCGCCTGCGTGAGAATCAGCAGCAGCTTGCGGTCAATACGGTCGGCAATAACGCCGCCAACCGGCAGCAGGATGGTGTTGGGGATTCCGTAGAGGAAAACCACCAGCCCAAGCTGCTGGATGGACGACCCCGTGAGCTCCAGTACCAGCCATCCCAGCACCAGGAACTGCATGCCCTGGGCCACCGCCTGGGAAAACGACCCAAGCCAGTACCAGCGGAATCCGGCGAATCGCCACGGCCCTTTGGATCTGGCCCAATAGGACGGCGCCGGGGACGAAGCAGCGGTGGTTACCAACGATGCGCTCTCACTGGGTCACTGGCTGAATCATAGCTAAAGACGATTCTCCGGCCCCAACGTACAAATGCGGGGCAGTCACATAGCGTTGACAGTGTAACCGTATCCGGCTGCAATTGCGCGGCATTCAAATCGGTTGGTATTCTCGGCGTGTGTTGGTATTGGACGCGATTTGTCTGCTTGGCCCCGCCGCGTAGGGGCGCACAGCCGTGCGCCCGTGTCTGCGCAGGAGAGAATTGCGCCGGAACCGGGGGCCAGGGCGCACGGCTGTGCGCCCCTACATGGGAATTCCAACACACACTGAGAATACCAGTCGGTTACGCGGCCGCCGGGTGCGCCGCCAGCTCGCGCCCGCCCTTGCGGGCCAGGCCGTAGGACAAGGTCACCGTCAAGCAGACTGCCGCCGCCCCGGTAATGGCGAGAGGCCAGCCGATGCCCGCCGCGGCCAGGGTCAGGGGCCAGGCCCCGAGGAGGTGCAGCCCGGGCACCAGGTGCATCACGCCCATGACCCGCCCGCGCAGTTCAGCGGGAGAGGACAACTGCGCGATGGTGGTAGTCAGGGGCCAAACCCATCCGATGGCCACCACTCCCACCAGCAGAATGAATATCCAGGTTATCCAGAACCATCCGCCCCAAACCGTGCCCGTAATATCATCGAACGCGCTGCTCCATGCCATCACTGCCAGCAGCACCGTGAACGTGGAGATGCTGAACAGCAGCCAGCGGTAAAGCCACTGGCGGTGCATGAACGTAAGCGTCAGGCTGCCTGTGAGTGCGCCGATGCCCGAGGCCAGCAGCAAGAGGCCAACCTCCGAGGCGCTGCTGTCGAGCATTTCCTTGGCAAAGGCTGGCATGACCTGCAAGTGCGCCATTCCGAACCCGCCGAAGACACAGGTAACCACCAGCACCGTCAGCAGCATCGGCGTGTCGCGGATGACGGACACTCCCTCCGATATGTGGCGCAACAACGGCTGCCTGGTTGCCTCCGGCCTGCTGAACGTTCCCCGCACCATGGTCAGGAGCAGGACGCTGACGCCGTAGCATGCCGCGTTCAGTACCAGCACCAGTCCCATGCCCCACTGGTCGATGAGCACCCCGGCCACGGGCGGGCCGACGATCCGCCCGGCGTGCTGCGCCGCGTTGAACTGCCCCACGGCGTCCAGCAGCCTGCGCTCCCCGACCAGGTCGGAGAGCATTGCCATCCGGGCTGGCATGTTCAGCGCCTGCAACACTCCCAGCAGCGCCGCCGCCAGGTAGATGTGCCACAGCGCCACCTGCTCCGTGATGGTGAGCGCCGCCAGCACGCCGATCATCGCCCCTACCATCGCCTGGGTGACAATCAGCAATTGCTTGCGGTCCATCCGGTCGGCGATGATGCCGCCCGCCATCAGGAATGCGATGTTGGGCAGGCCGTAAAGCGAAATCGTCAGCCCCAACTGGGTCTGGTCGCCCGTGACCTCCAGCACCAGCCACCCCAGCACCAGGAACTGCATCCCGTGGGACACCGCCTGCGCCAGGGATCCCGCCCAGTACCAGCGGAACGAAGGCTCCTGCCACGGCCCCCTGGCGCGAGCCCAGAACGAGGGCGCGGCGGGCGGCGGTGATAGTGGCGCATCTGCTGTCAGCCGGGCCGCGCCCCGGGCGGACGCCCCGGAGTTTACTTCCGCGTCACACTGCACGGCGGCGTCTCGATCCGGGGTTGGACTGGTGGTATCTATGCTTGAGATTCTCAACCGCTCCGGCTTGGGTGGCATCTATGGCCGAGAGAAGGCGGTGCATGGCATCCAGGGATCGAACCGCGCCTTCTGTGCTAAACCTCCTCTGATGCGCCCAATCATTGCGGCACCTCCGCAATTCCTTGACCCTGTCCCTTTCCGATGGCCCAACGTAATCTGACGTCCCCCTGAACACTTCGTTCCAGCAATGGTCCATCACCCTGAGCAGGGCCGCCGCGTCCATCACCTGAAAGCTACTCACTCCTAACCTGCCGGAGTCTCTTTCGATTTCCTGCCAATCCAGGGACGCAGTGCCATCCCGATTGCGAAAGACAGTCTCTAATTCATTTGTAACCCTCCCCGGATACTTGGCGGTGAAATACCGCTCCACGTAGGGAGCCAATCCTATCCGAAGCTCCCAGAGTCCCCGCCCCACCCAGTCGTTGGAAGTCAGAAGGCCATTCCAGTAGTTGGCTTCATGGTCATAGCGGCGAAGGCTGACGTCGTACTGGTTGCGCCAGTGCTGGACTTCCGTCTCCAGTTCGTCAATCTGGCCTTCCTGCTCATCCATGCGGCGCTGCATCTGCTCAATCTGCCCGGCGGCTGCGGCGGAGGACTGATGAGCGTTGGCGGTATCCGTGATAGAGCGGCGCAGGTCATTGATTTCGCCGGTTCGGTTGCGCAACTGGCGTTTCAGTTCGACGACGGTTGCCTCCAGTTCCGACACTTTGTCCCCGGCGCCTGATTCCCGTTCCTCTGGAATTGCGGTGAATTGTCGCTCCAGTTCGGCGATGCGCTGGAGCATCTTTTCCCGTTCCACGCTGCTGCGGACAGACTCGAACATTTCCCGAGTGAATGCGGAGGCGCTGCGGCGCAGGCATTCGCCCTGGATTTGCCGGGCCAGGCCCAAGAAACCCAGTCTGGCGGCATCCCGCCCCATCCAAACCCGGTGGCTGCTGCTGGCGTCCGGAGTGGCGCAGCCGGGCCAGTAGACCCGCACTGCACCGTTGTAGCAGGCCAGTTGCCAACCGAGTTGGTCGCGCAGACCCGCGGCGGCGGAGTTGCCGTAGGTTACTACCGTAGCGACGCCGGTCAAGACGCGCTGCAATCGTTCCGGGTCGACGGCTGTGTTACCGCGCCCGTCCTGCGATACGGCCACCACGGGCAACTGGCGTTCCGGGGAAAGAATGCGCCCGGCAGCGAATGCCGGCGCCTCGTCCAGCGGCACTCTGGTTACTCCACTGGCAAGCCGTTCCTCGCCCAAGTAACAATCAAAGGCATCCAGCAATTCGTGAATCAGTGGCGGTGGCCCAGCTAACAAGTCGGGCGGTTCGGCGTCCTCCCGCTCCAAGAAGTAAGACTCGACGGTGACCGCTACCAGGCCGCCCGCGGTGGCCAGATCCACGTCCAGCCTGAGCCAAGAACCGGGAGAGCGACGGTCCTCGCATTCCCACTTGAACGACGCATAGCCGGCATTGCCCAAGAAATCCCGCTCTTTATCACTGATTTCGTAATCGTCAGTGGCCCAACTGCCTGTCGGCTGGTCATTCTCCGGCTCTTGCGAGCGTTGCGACAGCCATTCGCTAACCAGCGCCTGCACCCGTTCCAACAGGAGCAGTCCGCCGGGGCCGGGACCGGTGATGACCAAGCTGAGGCGGTAGGGTTCGGCCTTGTCCAACAATGAGCCGGACTCCATCGACGGTGACGTCATAAGGCGTCTCCTGCATACCTGCCGGGCCGCGCTAGTCGGGGATGCCCATGCTGACGCTGCGGTAGCTGCCGCCGATGGCGCGGGTCTGGTGGCCCTGGCCGGTCATGTCCTCGGCCAGCAGCACGTCGCCGGGCTGGAACTGCCGCGTCGAGCCGTCGCCGCAGGTCACCTCCATCCGGCCCTCCAGCACAATCAGGTATTGGCGGCGGGTGGGATGGTGCCAATCGCTGAAACTGTCCTCGGCGGACTTGCGGAAAACCAGGTCCTCGCCGGGCTTGGTGGTGACCCGCAACACATCCTCGCTGGGCATGCCCAGTTCCTCAAGGTGGGACTGTCCGTCGTCGCCGGTGTAAATGCGTACCAGCATAATTCTTCTCTCCGTCAATTCAGGCCCGCCTCGTATGGCCGGGCTTTTTCGCAAAGGCAAGTATAATCTACCGCGAGTTGTCTGAATCAGGATAGGGCTTACGCAGTGAAAGGCAATCCCCTCCCCCTGAAGGGGAGGGTTAGGGTGGGGGTGAAATCCTCAACTGCGTAACCCCTATCCTGATTCAGACAATGGCGGGGAGAGTATCCGGCGAGGAGAAATGTTTATGCCAAAACTGGAAGGAAAGACCGCGCTGGTAACGGGATCGGGGCGCAACATCGGGCGGGCCATCGCCCTCAAGCTGGCGTCCGAGGGCGCCAACGTGGTGGTCAACGCCCGCTCCAACCGCGAGGAGGCCGAGTCGGTGGCCGAGGAGGTGCGCGCCCTCGGCGTCGGCGCGCTGCCAGTGCTGGCCGACGTCGCTGACCGCGAGCAGGTGGAGGCGATGTTTGCTGCTGCCGCCGAACGGTTCGGCCAGGTTGACGTGCTGGTCAGCAACGCCGCCATCCGCCCGCACAAGCCCTTCACCGAGCTGACGCTGGACGACTGGGAGCAGGTGCGCGGCGTGGTGCTGGACGGCGCGTTCTACTGCGCCCGCAACGCCATCCCGTCCATGCAGGCCAACGGGTTCGGACGCATCGTGTTCCTGACCGGCGACGGCGCGTGGAACGGCTCGGCGGAGCGTTCGCATGTGTCGGCGGCCAAGATGGGCGTGGTCGGTCTCGCCCGCGGGCTGGCATCCGAGTTCGCGCCCAGCAACATCCGCGTCAACGTCGTCTCGCCGGGCCGCATCGACACCAGCCGCGACCTGGCCTGGTACCCCGGCCAGAACATGGCGGACACGTCGGAGATACCGCTGGGCCGCCTGGGGCACGTCGACGACATCGCGGCGGCCGTGGCGTTCCTGGCCACCGACGACTGCGGCTTCATCACCGGCCAGACCATCCACGTAAACGGCGGCACCGCGTATTTCTAGGCAAGGAAATCGGGGTCTCTCACAGGTTACGCAGGAACTCGACAACCCTGTCAAACGCTGGAGATGACCAATCTCAGACGCCCGCCTCTGCTGCCTCGCCAAGACGTAGCCCGGGCCGGCGCCTGACAGATTCGCTGCCTTGTGTAGCGTAGACAGGCCCGGCTGCCAGATATGAATGCAGCCGGGCCTTGGCCAAATGGTTTGCAGAAATCAAAGGCTCAACCTTGCTCAGGCAGTCAAAGTAGGTTTCGACACACTGCAAGTCCGCCGCACTTTCGATTGAACGAAGGCAGACATTCTCCAACTCGCCTTGCTCACGGTCTGGAGGGAGGATGAGCACTGAAACCCGCAGCCCATCCCTATCCGTGGGAGTATTAGGCGCATCCGGTGTGGGCAGATTGACTCTTCGTAGCGAACCAATAACGCTATCGAAAGCAGATTGTGCACTTTCGTCAGCATCCCTCACGATTCCTACGCTTGCAGCCGCAAGAGAATTGAGACGGCCGGATAGATTCACCAAGCGATTCCCCAAGTTTTCCTTGCCGCCGTAAATCTCGACAGCAACCGCAGTTTCTCCCAGATGCCGCATGAACGCCTCAAAAAACCTTTTGTCGTCGTTGCCTTCCACTAACAAAAATTTCATTGGCGTTGAAAGCGCATCCCTATCGGTCATCACCGAACTTCCAATTCATAGTCCATAGCGTAATCGAAAGCCTCGGCGTCATCATACGGCACGGACTCAATTTGCTGAGTTCGGTAGTTCCTTTGTAACCGGAAAAGCGCCAGGTCAGTGCGAAAGCCGACAGCTTTCGACGCCGCGTGAGCAGCCTTGATGCACTCGTAGCTGTGGGTGGTGGCGAACACCTGCACGTTGAACTCACAGGAAAGCCATAAAATGCGCTCCCATATAGATTCCAACTTGCTGTGGTGCAGACCATTCTCAATTTCGTCGATAAGAATCGCTCCGTCCTGAGCATTGTGAAATGCCAGTACCATAGACAAGAGACGGCCAATCCCGTCTCCCAGGAATCCCAAGGGCACCGGACGGCTTAATCCGACATCAACATACACCATGGGAGCAGGCGGATTCTGTATGGTAATAAGCCTCTTGATTCTGGGATCAACTTTTCGCAGACAATCGAGGATACGGTCAGAATATCCATCCAATTCCGCTTCCCCAAACCCGATCACGTCCTGCTCAGGTCCACTGCGTTGCCGGGCACTGAGGAACACGGCAGAAGGTCGCTCCGGCATGCTCGCGTGCTGAGAAACCAAGCCTTCACTGGAGATTGGAGGGAGGATGGGTGAAATTCCAACTGGAATATCGGAACGCACCCACCTGCTGGTAGAGACGAATTGTTCGTTGCGTTCGTCGGTATATTCGAACACTATTTCAGACGGGGACACCGCCGAAAAATCGCTTTCCTGAGAACCTGGTGGAGGTGTATCAGGCAGATTCGAGGCGGGAATAGCCACAACAGCGCTTTCCGCAATTCGCGATGAAATTGTTAATGTACGTTTGGATTCTCCCCAGTCCCCCCACGCAGACAGAGCTATTACTCTCTCTGCGTCAAAATCGTAGAAAACGTCGTGCAGGAATCGGCGCGGGTTTGGTCCCGGAATGCCCCGAAAACCGGATAGCCGTAAACACAGCTCAGGCATGTTGGGCCCCGAATGTAACCACAGGGCTTCCAGCAGAGCAGTCTTGCCCACGTTGTTTTCGCCCGCAATTAGGTTGACGCGGGCCAGTGGTTCGACAGTTAACTTGCCGAACAGGCGGAAATTTTCTATGCTGAACGAACTGTACATCTGCGATGCCTAAACCGTCTAACCCCGGAATCTGAAATCCTTGAGGTTCGGCGAGATGTTTATCCTGGCCTCGGTGAGCTCCTGGATCTCCTCGGGGTTCCAGCCGGGGGCGTTTTCCAGCAGCTCGAACCCGGCGGGCGTTATGGCGAACAGGCCCAGGTCGGTTACGACCATTTTTACGACGCCGGGGGCGGTGATGGGCAGCGTGCAGCGCTTGAGCAGGCGCGGCTCGCCCTCGCGGGTGGTGTGCTCCAGGGCGATGAACACGCGCTTGGCGCCTGCCGCCAGGTCCATGGCCCCGCCGATGCCGCCGCCCTTGCGGGTGGGGATGCGCCAGTTGGCGAAGTCGCCGTTCTCGGCCACCTCGTAGGCCCCCATCACGGTCACGTCGATCATGCCGCCGCGGATGATGCCGAAAGAGTCGGCGTGATGCACGATGCCCATGCCCGCCAGGGGTGTCACGTGCTGTCCGCCGGCGTTGACCAGGTGCCGGTCCTCCTCGCCCTCACCGGCCAGCGGGCCGTAGCCGACGACGCCGTTTTCGGACTGGTTGATGATCTCTCTCGAGTCGTCCACGTAGTTGGAGCAGAGGGTGGGCATGCCCACGCCCAGGTTCACGATCCAGCCATCCTGGAACTCCATGGCCAGGCGGTCGCACATCTGCTGGCGGGTGAGCTTTGTCTTTTCGGCGGTCATTTCGGTACTCCTTTGGATGCTCAATCGCGAGGAATTCTCCCCCACCCTAACCCTCCCCCGCTGGGGGAGGGAATAGAATTCACTCCCTCCCCCTCTGGGCGTAAGGTTGGGGTGAGGGCGTTGTTTACAGGCCCGGCTTTGCGCCGTCCCAGATGCCGTCGTCGGGAATCTTGACGATGCGGTCGACGTAGATGCCGGAGACGTGGACCTGGTCCGGGTCGATCTCGCCTATGTCCAGCACGTCGTTCTCCACCTCTACGATGGTGGTCGTGGCGGCCATGGCCATGATCGGGTTGAAATTCCGCTGCGACAGCCGGAACTGGAGGTTGCCGAACTTGTCGGCTCGCCAGGCCCGCACCAGCGCGTAGTCGGCGGGCAGGGGGTACTCCAGCACGTAGGTGCGGCCGTTCATCTCGCGGTGTTCCTTGCCCTCGGCCAGCTCCGTGCCGACGGACGTGGGCGTATAGAACCCGCCGATGCCGAATGCGGCGATGCGGATGCGCTCGGCCAGGGTGCCCTGGGGCACCAGCTCGGCGTCCACCAGTCCCTCGTTATACATGCGGACAAACGGGGTGACCATCGAGGGATGAGTCGGCGCCGTAAAAGCGCAGACCATCTTCTTGACCTGCCCGGCCTCCACCAGCGTCCCAACGTCCACCAGTTCGTCGAGAGTGCCCGCGTTGTTGGAGATGCAGGTCAGTTCCTTTGCGCCCTGCCGGTTCACCGCCGCCAGCAGGTTGCGGGGAACGCCGACGCCCGAGAACCCCGGGCACATGACCGTGGAGCCGTCGGGGATGTCGGCCACCGCCTCGTCCATGGTGGCGTAGACCTTATTTTTCATTGTCTGGCAACCCTCCGTGGGTAATTGAGACAAATAGTAGCGCACAGAGGGACAGCGCGCCACCGGGCAGCCGCCGCGAGTCGGGCTAACCTGCCAGCCGCTCAGCCTCTCGAATAAAGCTATCGGTGTTGCGAATCATATCCTCGTGGTAATCCTCCGGGTCGCAATGATTGTCAACGTAGCAATCGCCGTACAGGTCTTCTACTTGACCTGCAAAACGGGAGCGAAAGGAAGCGTGGGACTCGCTTTCTTGACCCAGATAAGCGACTTCCACTGATAAATCCCGGACGAATTGCGGCTCCCTCCCGGTCTTCTCAAAAACCAGGGCAACAGTGGCCTTCTCCGACGCATCCCAAGCCTTCCCTGCCGCGTTGCGCAGGTCGCCCTGCTCCAGCAACTGAATGGCCTCGACATAAAACGCCCAAGCCTCTGCCATCATTTCCTTGGCCCGCTTTGTAGCCAGCACTGGAGTTTCTCCTTGATTCCGGCTGTCAGCCAAATTCTCGGCGTCCCTGATGTAGTCAGCAGTATCATAGACTAGGCCGGTTATAAAGGCTTCCGGCTCGCAGTTCCCATTGTAAAAGCATTGTGAGTGCAGATACCGCACGCGGTCATCAAATTGACGTCGTAGTGGCGCAATTTCCGGTATCTCCCACGCCAGCGCCTTCAGCCCGCTGGAGGTCTGCGCCGTTCGGGCAGGCTCCCGTCCGGTGCGCTCCAGGATGAGCGCGTCGGTAGCCCGCTTGGTGGCGCCCCATGCCTTTTCCGCCGCGTTCCGCAGACGGCCCTGCGAGAGCATCTCCAGGGCGTCCTCAAGCAGAGACCGGGCGTCGGTTATGAGATATTGCCCTCTTTCGGACTGAGACATTATTCCACACGTTTGACAGGGACAGTTGCTGGAACTGTCCCTTTTGCGAAACCGGATTCAGGGCTACCTATTCGTCATCGTCGTCCTCTTCCTCATCATCGTCGTCGCCTTAATCATCGTCATCGTCGCTGTCCTCGCGCTCCACTTCGTAGGCGACCAGGACATTGCGGGACGGGTAGTATGTTCCCTCGGCTTCGACGTAAAGCCCCTTTCGGAGCCAGTTTTCGGCAGACTCCACCGAATCGTAGTCTACGGTGACCGGGCTCTTCGGGCGTGTCCCGCCCAAATGCTCATACTCCCTGACGTTCATCGTAAAGGTGTTTGCGGCGGTATTCAGCGATACTACGACGCCTTCGATTTCCGCATATTGGTAGACTGTTTCGGTGGGAGCCGGGGTGCTTGTGCCTGTGGGGGTACTCGTGCCACCGGGGGTGCTTGTGCCTGTGGGGGTACTCGTGCCGCCCGGGGTGCTCGCGGGAGTTGCCGGCGGAGTTGGCAGCGCCGTTGCCTTGGCTTTGCCCTGCGCCCAATTGCTCCACTCCGACCACTGGAACGAACCGTCGTCGCCCTGTTCCCGTCCGGCGACAACGATGAACAGATAATAATGTCCCGGTTCCAGTCCCGTGATGGTTTCAGTATCCGCGTCGCCCGCCAATGCGGGCCAGTAGCGCCCATCGTCGTCGCCAACTTTAGTCAGGTAAACGATGTGCAGGCTTGCGCCTATCGCAGGCGTCCAGCTCAGCAGAACGTCGCCGGAGTCGCTGCCCGGAACTGCCGTCAGCTCGGTGGGATTGCCCAGCGGCACCGGCGGAGGCGTAGGGGGAGCCTGCGCGGATCTTGCCGCATACAACAATCCAGCGGAAACCGCCGAAGCCGCAATTGCCAGGATGACTAGAGCAACCAAAATTCCGGGGACAGGCCGTACCCCAGTCAATCGCTTAAACATCTCTCGCCTTATGTCGATGTCGATTTAGACGCCAACGGCCCTCAGATTCTTCGATTTCGATTATTACCGCCCATTTTAGCATTCACGGCGGCCAGTACCATAACCCTGCCTATGCAGCGCGATAGCAACCGCTACTTGACAACAGGAAGGTATAGGCCAAAAATCCAGACAGCAATCGATCCATACAGGAGTCTATCTATGGTTGCAAGCAACCACCGTACCTACACATACGTCGGCCTCGGCGGCGAGGGCGACTACATCGGCGAGGGCGGGCTGCTTCGGCAGGCAGACGGCGAGGACAACTGGAAGGACATCTCCGCCGGGCTGCCCGGCAACCCGCAGGTACGCGCCCTGCTGCTCAAGCCGGACAATCCATCCACTATCTACGCGGGCACGCAGGACGGCGTCTACCGCAGCCAGGACCGCGGCGACAGTTGGGAAAGGCTGGCGGATCCCGCCGACGGCCGCGAGGTGTGGTCGCTGGCGGCGCATCCGACGGAACCCGACACGATCTTTGCAGGCTACGAGCCCTGCGCCATCGCCCGCTCGCGGGACGGCGGGAACACCTGGCAGGATATGGACACCAGCGGGGTCATCTACCCGCACATCACCACCTACATGCCGCCGCTGGGCAAGCGGGTCATCGGCATCTCGGTTGACCCGGTGGACAGCAGCAACGTGTACGCCGCCATCGAGGTGGGCGGCCTGCTGGCCAGCCGCGACGGCGGAGAGACCTGGGCGCAGATGATGGACGGCCCCTATCTCCGCAACAACACCCTCGACCTGCACCAGGTGGTAGTAAGCGCCGCTGACCACGAAACGGTGCAGATCGCCACGCAGATCGCCATGTTCCGCGGCAAGAACGGCGCGACCCGCTGGGAACACGTGCAGGTGGACGACATGTTCGTGGGCGGATCGTACTGCCGCGACCTGGCGGTGGCCCCGGACGATCCCAAGACCATCTACCTGGCCTCGGGCGCCGGCGGCGGTGCCGCTCCGCCCGACACCGTGCCCGAGGGAGCGCTCTTCCGCAGCCGCGACATCGGCGAGACCTGGGAGCGCCTCGACCTGGGCGACGTGCCGCCGGGGCGGATGATGCAGGTTGCCATCGACCCGGCCGCGCCGTCGCGCATCAGCTGCGGCGCATACTCCGGCGAGATTTACAGCAGCAGCGACGGCGGCCAGACCTGGAGCAAGAGCCTGCTGCCGGTGGAGTCCACCCGCT
Source organism: Dehalococcoidia bacterium (assembly GCA_963664375.1). Taxonomy (GTDB): domain Bacteria; phylum Chloroflexota; class Dehalococcoidia; order Lucifugimonadales; family UBA3495; genus VXOI01. The sequence goes on along the minus strand of OY761449.1, from coordinate 115,824 downwards.
CGCTGCATATCTATCCGTTGGTCTGCGGTTAGTTCCTGCTTTCGCAGGAATGACCATCGGGGCGCACGGCGTAGTAGGGGCGCACTTCCGAGCTTGTCGAGGGACGTGCGCCCCTAAAGGGACACGGCCACCGAAAATTCCTCACCACAATTTCACATTCCCGGAGGTTCCCGCTTTCGCGGGAATGACGTTACGGCTTTTGGGGAGACACTTTTGAGAGCGGACTCTGCACTGACACGAGCCACCTATCGCGTTACCGAGGACATACTGCAAGACATGGTGCTGGACAAGGGGGAGTTTCCCGGCGACTTCCAGGCCCACCAGGTGGTGCGCGAGGGAGAGCTGGACAACGAACGCCTGGCCCGCAACGGTTTCGCCGGGAGCACCGCCGAGCGATTTACCGAGGCGGGCAGGGTTACCGGCCACATGCGCGAACTGGGGCCAACCTCGAACATGGACATGGGCGACGGATTCGACTTTATGGCGGCCTCGGTGGTGCATCTGTTTGACACGCCCGAATCGGTGAGCACCTGGATGCGCGAAATTTTCCTCAAGGACTTTGAGGATCACGTAGGCGACAGCGTGGGTCAAGGGCACCAGTTGGTGGCGGCCAACCGATTGGAGACCGGCGGATTTTTCGACGAGTCCGTGGCGCTCCGTGTGCTGCAAGGCGGGCCCACCGGGCTGATCTCGTCAACGGTGGTGGACTTTCGCCTGGGCCGCCTGCTGGGAGTGGCCTTCGTCGGAACGATAGGCGACCACGCGCGGCCCGAGCTGACGATGGAGATCGGCCAGGCCCTGGAGCGCCGGATGGCGTCGATAGTGCTGGGGGTGTGAAAGTGAGCAACGAGACGAACGGGTGGGAATCCCGGGAACGGCCTTGGTGGCACAAATACATCGACGAGGAATCCCGCAGCGTGGCCGTAATACGCGACAAGGGAATGTCCGTCTGGTCGCTCATCGGCAAATACCGGCTCTACCAAGGCGACGCGGAAAGGCTGCTGTCCTCTTGGCGCGGTGAACTGACCGCCGAGGAGCTGGAAGCGGCTCTGGCTTACTATTGGAGCAAGCCCTACGCCATTGACGAAAAGCTGGAAGAGATTTCCGGGGAAAGCACCGGGGTGTATGGCTATGGCAGGGCCGTGGATACGCCCTTACCGCAAAAGGGCAAACCGCCATGGCAAGAGTACATAGACGAGGAATCACGCAACATAGCCATCGTTCGGAACAAGGGATGGTCGGTATGGTCTCTGGTGCGCTTCTATCGAATCTGCCGGGGAGACAAAGATCGCATACTGTCCAGCTACCTCGGCGAACTGACCAGAGAAGAACTGGAGGCGGCTCTAGCGTATTATTGGGCTAATCACGACATCATAGATCGCAAGTTAGAGGAGATTTCCAAGTAAATGGCACTCCTCTACTTGGACGAGAATATATCCCCTACTACCCAGAGAATACTGACGCAAAACGGTCACGATGTCGTTCATGCTTACGATTTGGGGAATCGGGCCGTATCCGACGCTGAACACCTCTGGGTTGCGGCCGAAGCCGGGCGAATACTGATCACCTTTAACCGGCATGACTTTCGGGACCTGCACCGGCTATGGACCGCACTCAACATTTGGGGCAGCCTTGACCGAAAACACGCGGGCATATTGACCTCTTGGGGCGATGTTGACGAAGTTCCATGGGCAATTACCGTTAACGCCTTCGTGTCCGAGAGTCAAAATATAGACAGCCAAATGTGGGAATGGCGCCCAAAGCAAGAAGATTGGCTGCCTTTCGGCTGGTAGCCATGCCCGCTCCGTTCCCTACCCCTCGCGCACCAGCCTTGCCGCCTCGTCGCCCATCTGCGCGGTGCTGGCGCTGCCGCCCAGGTCGGCGGTGACCACCCGGCGCTCCTCCAGGCAGCGGGCCACGGCGGCGTCCACGCGGGCGGCGGCATCGGCCTCCCCGAGATGGTCAAGCATCATGGCCACGGCCGCGATGGTGGCGATGGGATTGGCGACGCCTTTGCCCATGATGTCGAACGCTGCGCCATGCACCGGCTCGAACAGCGATGGGTGCTCCCTGCCGGGGTTGATGTTGGCGCTGGGGGCCAGTCCCATGCTGCCCGACACCACTGCCGCGATGTCGGAAAGGATGTCGGCGAACAGGTTGGACGCCACCACCACGTCGAAATCCTCGGGCCAGCGCACAAAGTCCATGCAGGCCCGGTCGACCAGCAGCGACTCGGTTTCTACCTGCGGGAACTCGGCGGCAACCTCGTCGAACACCTCGTCCCAGAACACCATGCCGAAGGACTGGGCATTGGACTTGGTGACCGAGGTTACTTTCATCCGCTTGTTGCGCCGGACGCAGTGCTCGAAAGCGGCGCGGATGATGCGTTCGGTGCCCCGGCGGGTGAACACGTTGCTCTGGATGACGGTCTCGTGGGGCGTTCCGGCGTTGAGGCGGCCGCCGATGGGCGCATACTCTCCCTCGGTGTTCTCGCGGAATATCACCATGTCGATGTCGCCTGCATTCTTTCCGGCCAGGGGAGAGGTCACCCCGGGATACAGGTAGGCGGGCCGCACGCAGATGCCCTGGTCAAAGCCCCGGCGCATGGGCAGCAGGAGGCCGTGGAGCGTGATGTGGTCGGGGATGTTCGGGTCTCCCACGGCGCCGAACAGGATGGCGTCAAACCCTGACAGCAATTCCAGACCGTCCTCCGGCATCAGCCGTCCGGTCTCGCGGTAGTAGTCGCTGCCCCAAGGAAACTCGGTGAACCGGAAGGACGGGCCGCCGGACGAGGTCAGCGCCTCCAGAACTTTCCGCCCCTCAACTATCACCTCGGGCCCCACGCCGTCGCCGCCAATTACCGCCAGGTTGTATTCCGCCATATCTCGCTGCACCTTTCAGTTTAGGTTTGTCAAAATCAGGGCTGGTTACGCAGTTTGGATACGTCAGCCTCTAAATTCCCATTGCCCATTGTTCCCGTAGGGGCACCCCTTGTGGGCGCCCTGCACTCACTGGCGGCCCCAAGGCAGGTGGCCTCGGCAACGTGGGCGCCCACAAGGGACGCCCCTACATCAACTGCGTGAGTCCCATCAGGATTTTCTCGACAAAAAGATTCTTTAGATTTGGAGTATCCTGAAAATCCTTTAATCCGGCAAATCCTGGTTCAGACAGTTTGCACGCCGCCGCCGAGCACCCGGAAATGGTAGACCGTCTCGGCGTCGGGGAACGCCTCTCGCGCCTTTATGTAAGTCGATTTGCCGCGCCGCTGGGTTGCGTCGAGCAGCACTCCCGACACGCCGTCGCGTTGGCCGCCGTTGACGCCGACCGCGCCGACCTGGGCGGCGAACGACTCCAGCTCCTCGAGTCTGGGGCGGGACTCTATCCGGCTCGCCGCCCTGGCGGCTACGGTAGCTCCCCGCCCGACCAGTTCGGCGCTACCCTCGGCGATTCCGCGCCGGATCAGGCCCAGGGCCTCGCCGGTGCCGTCGTTGACCGCCTGCCAGCGCCGCGTCCGGTCGTCCAGGCTGGACCCGGGCGTTCCGCCGAAGTCCAGGGCGACGATTTCCATCGGGGGCGGAGACCCCAGACTCTCGCGCACCATTCCGGCGCGGTGGTCGAACAGCGCCAGGCCCGGCATCATGGCCCCCCCCGACGGCTCGATGGAGAGCGCAATCTGCGCAATGTCGTACGGGCTCAGTTCCCGGCCCAGCGCCAGGGCGGTCGCGGCAATCGCCGCCGACAGATCGGCGGTGCTGCTCCCCAGGCCCTTGCCGCGGGGAATCGGGCTGTTGACCTGCACCTCGGCGCGCAGCTTGGCCTGGCGGAGATGCGCCAGCGTCCGCCGCACCGCCGCCACCGTCTTGTCGCAGTCGCCGGTGGCCACCACTCCCGGGCCGTCGCCGGTCAATTGCACCCTGACGCGGGAAAAAAAGTCGACGGGGCAGGTTACCGAGAACGGCATGTCTCCCAGCACTCCCTGGGCCAGCACGCCGCAGACGCCGGGCGCGCGGGCTGTGGCGGCTCCGATTGGATCGCCGGTGGTGGAGGGGCCGGGACGTGAATCGCTGCCGCTGGTCAACTGAAATATCCCCCGGTCAGATTACGGAATTACGCAGTTGAGGAGTTCACCCCCCGCCCTAACCCTCCCTCTGAGGGGGAAGGGATCGTTTTGAACTGCGTAAGTCCTTTCGAATATCAAGCATCAAGCAAGATGGGAGCCGTCGTTGAACAGGCGAAGCACTGCGTTGTCGTGGTAGGTATCCACGATGGTCAAGGTGCAGTTCCCGAACACGAACCGCCAGTTGGCATCCATCGGCATTCCCAAGAGGGCCATCATCGCGGCGCGCAGCGACCCGCCGTGGCCCACCACCAGCACGGTGTCCTCCAGATGCCGTTCCTTAATCTCGCAGATTGTGGACGTCATCCGGTGGCTGACCTGGCGGGTGGACTCGCCGCCGTCCGGGGCGTAGTCGAGGTCTTTGGCAACGTAGCTGGGGTATTCGCCTGGAAAACGCGCCCTCAGCTCCGCTTCCGTCATCCCTTCAAAAGCGCCCTTGTGGTACTCACGGAGACCGGGCGTTGGATGCAGGGGAACATCCCGGCCCTGGAGGATCAGGGCGGCGGTAGCGGAGGCCCGGCAAAGATCGCTGGCGTAGGCGGCGTCAAAGCTGACAGTGCTGAGCCGCCGGGCCAGCCGACTGGCCTGGTCGATTCCCTTGTCCGAGAGGGCTACGTCCGTATGCCCCTGGATTCGGCCCTCGCGATTCCAGACTGTCTCCCCGTGGCGCACAATGAAAAGTTGACCCATTTTCGTCCGCAGCCCTCAGCGTTAAGCAATCTGGGCGCGATTATTCTAGCACGCAGTAAAGCCCACCGTATTGCGAAGCGCCGATCAAAATTGCATGTTCCGGCCCTGCCAAACCCGCCGGAAGCAGCAGGAACAAGCGTTGCGGCAGTATCGGAATGACGGTAAGGGGTGGCCGGATTGCAGAATATGGCAAATGCCAACACGCCCTAGGGACTGTCGTCAAATTGAGTTGCCGGACAGTCAGCAGACCTGTTTCCGTCATTCCTGCGAAAGCAGGAATCCAGAAAATCGCTCTATACCGGAGAATGATTTGTCTGCGGGAACCCCTGGATTCCTGCTTTCGCAGGAATGACGGAGGAATTTGACGACACTCCCTAAAAGTCATCTCTACTCTATGTTGACACTGGCCTATCACGTTCCTACAATATTTTGACACTGCAAGTAGCGCCCCAAACCTGTACAAGTAGGAAAAACGAGGTGAGGATATGCCTCCGCGAAAGTCGCGCGCCAAGAAAGAACCCGTGGAGGAGACCACCATGCCTGTCCTGACCGCATACTGCACGAAATTGCGCAAGAAAGTGGAGATGGACCAGATAGAGCTGGTGATCATGAAGAATGGCCGTCCCGCGGCAAAGGGAGTGGCCAAGGAGGATCCCAGCCTCTCGGTCTTCAGGATTCTGAGCAAGGCCGAGGCTGAGGAACTGGAGAAGGCCCTGTCCTGAACGGCGCCCCCTCTCTTTCCTTGACCAGGCGTTGAAAGCCAGGCAGGCACTGCCCGCGGACAGTGCGGCAGTTCGGCGCGCCCGGAGATCCGCCGCCAAACGGCGACCGAATCTGCGCGACGCGAATCCGGGCCGTGCGCCAAACGCAGGTACGCAACACCCGCCCAACGGCCGGAGGCCCCTCCCCTCCGGCCGTTGTACCCTATTCCCCTGAGTTTGACAGGGGACAGGGGTTGACCCGGAACATCCGCTGTGATTGACTACTGCGGGCCAATCGCCCCCCATACCGGCCCCGCACCGCAAGGAACTTGGGAATGGGAATTTTTCGCAAGCTGAAAAATGGTTGAATTCCCGTACTCAATTTCTGTATGATGGTTCGGGATTTTCCGGGCAGTGCGGGGCCGCGCTGCGACTGCCTCGGATTGGGTTGGATTCGCGGACTTTTGAGTTGTGTTCCCCGGCCGGTGCGAGCTTGCCGGTATCGGGATGACACAAGTTTTGGGGAGCCAATTAGATGAGCTTGATTCAACGCAATGTGATCCCAATTCTTGTCCTGCTTGCCGTTGTCGGCGTGGGCTTGGCCATCTGGGCGGTCACCAGCCCCTTCGCGTCCGGTCAGGAGACCAACAGTTGCGAACCGGGCGTCGGCATCAGCATCGCCACCACCAACGCGGACGGCCAGACAGTTGCGGTGGTGAGCCATGGCGACGAAATCTTCTACACTGTCAGGCTCTTCAAAGACGCCGACCTTTGTGATTTCGGTGGCGGCACCTTGAACCTGACCCTGCCCGGTGTCACTGACGAGTACACGGATGGAGTGGTCGCCATTGACCTCACCGAAACCGATGGCGTCGGGAACGAATCCGACATCATCGTGACCCTCGCCAGCTCTTACAACAGCGGGCGGATCGGGTACACCGTCGATCAGGACGACGGCGTGCAGGCCACCGTCGGCGACGACTCCAGCGTGGAGTTGACGGTGCGCGCGGACTACCGGAACGGTCGCTCGCTGGATGCTGACGGCAACCAGCTCCCCAACGAGGTGGACGCCACCGCCACCAGCATCATCAGGATTACCCCGCCCAGCGTGAGCATCGACATCGCCCCCACCGTGGCGGACGCCGACAACCCCGACAGCCAGTCCGTCCTCCAGGGGCAGACCGCCTCCTTCGACGTGGTCATCACCAACACCGGCGGATTTGAGCTGTCCAACATCGCGGTGGCCACTCTGGCGGACGCCGAGGCCGAAATCGCCGAAATGCAGGTGGCCGACTGCGAAAGAGACGCCTCAGCCTTTGAACCGCTGGCGGTCGGCGCATCCACCACGGCCTACCAGTGCGGCACCACCACGGATTCCTCTTTCGTGGTGCGGGCGCAGGTGACCGCCTCCGGCAGCGCCGTGGATGGGGTCGGCAATGCCGTAGCGCTTGATGTCTCCAACGACGACACCAGCGCGGTGTTCTTCGGCACGGTGGAAGTTGGCATCAGCATCACCGCTCTCCAGGACCCGGTCCGGTACGTTGACGACCCGGAGGCGATGGAAGGCAGCTTTACCGTAGTCGCTACCACTCCCACCGCCACGTCCCTGGAGAACGTTTCGGTCAGGGTCACCGTAACCGGCCCTGCCGCCGATGCCGTGGCTGCTGCCGCCGATGACTGTCTCCGCGAATTCGAGATGGTAGCGGCCGACGCGGCGTCCAAACCCGCCGACCTGGGCGCCGACGGCTACGGGTGCGCGGCCAAGATGAACGAGGGCGTCAACACCATCGAGGCCACCATCCAGGGAACCATTCCCGGCACCGAAACCGTGCTCACGGCCACGGCCAGCACTACGGTAGAGGCCATCTCTCCCGGGCTGACCGTTGAATTGACCCCGCAGGACCAGACAATCCGTAACGGGGAAATCGCAACCATCACCGTTACCGTTACCAACGGGGCCTCCGAGTTGACCGGCGTGTCAGTCGTTGACCCTGACCCGAACAACGAGAACGGTCTGGACCTGAGCGGCTGTATCACTGGCTTAAACAGCGATGCGATTTCGCTGGACGCCATTGGAGACCTTGCTGCCAACGAGCAGATAGTCATCGTATGTTCCACGGCAGCCCTTACCGAGGAGACCTCTTACGAGGCCGTCGCCATAGGCACTGCCCGGGACAACACCACAGAGCCTTCGGGCGTTGCCATCGCCGTCGTGAGAATCCTGTCCCCCAGCACCGATGTCGGCGTCTCGCTGCTTGACAGCGCATCCGGTGCCGGATCGATGGTGATTCAACTGGTGGTGCAGACAGTGGTGATTACGGAGACCAATGACGGCGACTCCGACCTCACCAATGTCTACGTGGACGTAGATGCGGCTGGCATCGGCCCCGACCTGACGGGCATGCGGCTGGACCGCAACTCCCCGCAGTTCGTCCGCAGCACCGGCGAGAACGCCAACGACGATGACGTGCTCAACCCCGGCGAGACCTGGGAATGGCGGGTAGTCGTGGTCGGCGTGGCCGGAAACGTGGTCCTGCTTGAATCAGGAGCAACCGGCATCGACGTAACCGCCAACGGCTACGGCACCGACGAGCTGGGCGGCTCGGTGAACCCGGAGACGGACGCCGACGAAACCGAAACCCAGACACTGCCCTTCTCGGTCAACTAACCCCGCGCTCAAGGCAGACCAATCGATGGCCGGAGGCATTGCCTCCGGCCATCGCCTTTTCCGGCGAAAGCCGTGGTTCTCAACGTGTGCTGCCGGTGGGCCATTCCGCCTCCCGTCATTCCGGCGAAAGCCGGAATCCAGGGTGCCCCTGGCAACAGCAGCTATTGCCCTGCCTAACCTGCTGGATTCCGGCTTTCGCCGGAATGACGGAGAATGTCCGAAATCCGGTATTCTCAGGGTATGTTGGTGTTCCCATGTAGGGGCGCACAGCCGTGCGCCCCGGCCCCCGGTTCCAGCCACAATTCTCTCCTGCGCAGACACGGGCGCACGTCCCTCGACGCGCTCGGGAGTGCGCCCCTACGCGGCGGGGCCAAGCAGACAAATCGCGTTCAATACCAACACACGTTGGGAATACCCGAAATCCCGCCCGCTGGCAGGGGCGCGGGTATGCTGGTATCATTTGCCCGCATAATGAGAGACCATACCGGCACGGACAGCAATGTCCATGCCACCGGAGGCGAGGCCCCATGGCACAGACTGAACCCATCGCTTTCCTGAACGGAGAACTCGTACCGGAGTCGCGGGCGGGTATCCCCATACGCGACCGCGGATTCATTTACGGCGACGCCGTGTTTGACGCCGCCCGCACGTTCAACGGGGTGCCATTCAAGCTGACCGAGCACGTCCGCAGGCTGTACGACTCCCTGCGCTACGTTCGCATCGACCCCGGAATGGACATGGCTGAAATGGAAATGTGGTCGCGCCGGGTGGTGGAGCACAACCACCCGTTGCTGCCGCCCGGCCAGGACATGTGGGTGATGCAGCGTATCACTCGCGGCGTCGAGGGCGCCGAATCCACTCCCACGGTACTCATTGAGACCCACGCCATCCCCTTCGCGTCCCGGGCGCCGCTGTACCGCGACGGGGCGCGCGTGACCACGCCATCCGTCCCGCGGGTGCCGCCCCGGTTCATGAGTCCGCGGGCAAAAACCCATAACTACCTGAACCTGGTGCTGGGCGACCTGGAGGCGCAGGGCACCGACCCAGGCTCATGGGCCGTCCTGCTGGACGAGGCGGGGAACCTTACCGAGGGCCGCGGCTCCAACATATTCCTGGTCAAGGACGGCATGGTGGCAACGCCCAAAGGCCAGTACGTGCTGGAGGGCATCACCCGCAGCACGGTGCTGGACCTGGCCGATGGCCTGGGTATGCAGACCGCAGAGTGCGACCTGGATCTGTTCGACGCCTACACGGCCGACGAGGCATTCCTGACCTCGACCAGCCTGTGTATCTGCCCGGTGTCGGCAGTCAACGGCACGGTCATCGGCGGCGGACGCCCCCCGGGCCCGGTCACGCGCCGTCTCATGCAAGCCTTCACCGACCTCGCTGGCATGGACTTCGAGGAACAATACCTGGCGCACCTGTAAAAATTCCCCCTCTCTCGAAGGGAGGGTTAGGGTGACAGTACCTGGCGCATCTGTAAAAATCCCCTCTCCCTCCGGGGGAGGGTTAGGGTGGGGGCGTGGTTCGACAGACTCACCATGAGCTTGTCGAATGGCGCTCATGCCAGGATTTCACCCTCACGCCGCCCCTATATTCCCCCCAAAGGTAGGGAGGTTGTTAAAGGGAGCGGGAAAATACACCGAAAGGAGGCTGTCATGGCTGACCTGCTACCCGGAATCGTTGAATCGGGCGCCGATGCGCAACAGTTAGCCACCGGGTTCGGATTCACCGAGGGGCCATTGTGGCATCCCGACGGCTACTGGCTTTTCGTGGACATCCGGGCGTCGCTGGTGCACCGGATGACGCCGGACGGAGAGACCGAGGTTTTCCGCGATAACAGCGGCGGTTCCAACGGCCTCACTTTCGACGCGGCGGGGCGCCTGGTGCTGTGCGAGGGGGACAACCGGCAACTGGGCCGCCGCAACGAGGACGGCACTTACAGCGCCATAGCGACGCATATCGACGGCAAGCGCATCAACCGCCCTAACGACGTGGTGGGGCGTTCCGACGGTTCGCTGTACTTTACCGACCCCAACGGACGGCTGACCCAAGAGGAGCGGGAACTGGATTTCAGCGGCGTGCACCGGGTGTCCCTCACCGGGCAGCACACAATCGCCACCCGCGACACCGAGTACCCCAACGGCCTGGCCTTTTCGCCCGATGAGAGTGTGTTGTACGTCGCCATCACGCGGCGCGACGAAAGGTGCGTCACCCAGAAGGACAGGGGCGACCATTGAGTGCATCAGTTCATCCGCGCCTTTGACGTGGACGCTGACGGCTCCCTGAGCAACAACCGGATTTTCGCCGAAATGCACTCCGCCGAGGATGGCGTACCCGACGGCATGAAAGTGGACGTGGAAGGACGGGTGTATTGCACCGGGCCGGGCGGGTGCTGGGTTTTCGACGCGGCGGGCAACCACTTGGGCGTCATCGTGCTGCCCGAAATCCCGGCCAACTGCGCTTGGGGCGGAGACGACAACTGCACGATGCTGTTCACCGCCCGCACGTCGGTCTACTCGCTGCGAATGACCACTCCGGGCACGGCCATTCCCATCGGGTAACATCCGGGAGAACCGATGTTTTTGGACAGTTCACCCTCACCCTAACCCTCTCCCTCAAGGGAGAGGGAACTTTTTGCTGCGGAACGATGTTATGAACGAATACGATGCCATCGTCATCGGCGTGGGCGGAATGGGCAGCGCGTCGGTCTACCACCTGGCGCGCCGGGGCTGGCGCGTCCTGGGCCTTGAGCAGTTCGACGTGCCCCATGAGATGGGCTCCTCTCACGGCTACTCGCGAATGATCCGCTACACTCTCCAGGAACACCCGTCCTACGTTCCACTGGTGCGGCGGGCCTATGAACTCTGGCACCAGCTGGAGAACGCGGCCCGGGAGCGCCTGCTGGTAACCACCGGCTCCATACGCGCCGGGCACGCGGAGAGCGAGTTTTTCCAGGGGGCCGTGGCCGCCTGCGAGCAGCATAACATACCCTACGAGGTGCTGACCGGCACAGAGACCGGCAGGCGATTCCCCGGATACCAACTGGATCACGACATAGCGGCCGTTTACCAGGCCGACGGCGGATTCCTGCTGCCGGAGCGGTGCATCGTGGACCACGTGAACGCCGCGCTGGAGGCGGGCGCGGAGGTGCACGGGCGGGAACGGGTGCTGGACTGGGAACCGTCGGGCGAGGGCGTCATTGTGCGAACCAACCGGGGCAGCTACCGGGCCGGACGGCTGGTAATTACTGCGGGCGCCTGGGCGTCAAAGATCGCGCCGGCGCTGTCGCAGGTCGCCGTGGCGGAGCGGCAGGTGCTCGGCTGGTTCCAACCGGAAAGGCCGGAGCATTTCAGGACAGACACGTTCCCGGTATTCGGCCTCTACGTGGAGGAGGGCCGTTTCTACGGCTTTCCGGTGTTTGGCGTGCCTGGGTTCAAGGTGGGCCGTACCCATCACAGAACCCAGGCCGTAGACCCCGACCAGCTTGACCGGGACATCTATGACGAAGATGAGGCCGTCCTGCGGCAGTTCGTCGAACGCTACTTTCCGGCCGCCGCCGGGCCAGCGCTGTCGCTCAAGACCTGCATGTTCACCAACTCACCGGACGGGCATTTCATCATCGACCTGCACCCGGATTACCCGCAGGTATCCTTGGCCGCGGGCTTCTCGGGCCACGGGTTCAAGTTCGCCAGCGTCGTCGGCGAGATAATGGCCGACCTGGCCATGTTCGGCGAGACCACTCACGACCTGTCGCTGTTCCGCCTGGCCCGCTTTGCAAGCGCGTGAACCGGAAACTCACGCGGTATGTAGAGTGTGTTTGCAAACCATCCACAGGGCAGAATTCGCCGGCAAAATCCCCTCCCCCTTGATACGCTTGATGCACATTAACAACTGAAAAGAGTGGCAAGAGCCAAACCGGGGCGGCCCAGTTGCCGGTTCACCCGGATGCCCAGGTTCAGAGCTGCCACCTTGGCCGACACCTGTGCCAGCAGGCCCCACACGCTGCGCGCCTTGGGGTAATGCAGGTGAAAGACCTGCTCCAGCAGCCCGTTGACCGTCTCCGCCACCTGCAGCCGCGAGCGGTGACGCCGCCGCCAGTGTTTCGCGCTCTCCCCGCGGTAATTGAGGGGCGCCAGCACCGCCGCGCCGTACTCCTCCAGCCAGCGCCGTTGCCAGTTGGCCCCGAAGAAGCCGTTGTCTCCCAGGCAGGGCGCCGCCGTCGGCTGGCCCGGCCCGTAACGCGGCCACTGCGGGCCATTGGGTCCTACGTGCTTTTGTCCGTTGCGCCGGCGCGGCAGTTCCTCCGGGGATACCGGGGCGCCCAGAGGGTTGGCCCGCCAGCAGAGGAAGGCCTCGGCGGCCCAATGGTCCTCGGTGCTGGCGGGGGAGAGCAGAAAGCCGGTGATCACACCCTGATCCGTGGCCGCCAGCATCAGCTTGCAGCCGTAATACCAGTCCCGGTCTGAACCGCCCCGGCCTATGCCGGCCTCGTGGCCAAAGAGCTTGTGTTTCCGGCCGCGGCAACGGCGCATCAGGGGCAGCGGCACGGTGTCCAGCACCTGAAAGGGAGCAGCGTAAGCCGCCAGTTCCCGGGCCGCCGCCTGAGCCAAAGCGCTCAAGGCCCAGGCCAGTTTGCGGATGCGGCGGTTGCAGGCGCTTTGGCTGGTCAGGTTGGGGAAATAGCCGCGCCAGTGCTGGGCGGCGTAGCGGAGGAAAGCCCGCTCCGATGCGCCATGCCACTGGGCGCAGAGGGCCAGGGTCAGCATCTCGCTGTCCGAGAGCCGGGGCTTGGGGCCGCAGCGAACCGGCAGAAGGGGGGCGATATTGGCCTGATAGAGGTCGTCCACGATGGTATACAATGCCACAAGGAAAGTGTCCAGGTTCATGGCTGCTGACATCCTTTTGAGCGGGTGAGGTCAGCATAAGCCATCCCCGGCGCTTTCCTTAACTTTTCAGTTGTTAATGTGCATCAAGCGTTTGATGGGGGAGGGTTAGGGTGGGGGTGAAAGCCCCGGCCCTTTCGATTATTGTCTGAACTAGGATTTTCAGGATTAGAGGATTTACAGGATGAATGTTCCCAATCCTGTGCATCCTAGCATCCTGAAAATCCTGATTCAGACAAACCGGGTACACGGCGGCGTCTGATACGCGGATTTTCACCTCCACCCTAACCCTCCCCCATCAAGGGGGAGGGAATTTTTGTGCAACTGCGTAAGTCCTACCTGATTCAGACAAAACGACTCTGCCGGGCTTTGCGTTTGTGCTTTGGCAGTTGTAGCGTCTCGCGCAGTCCAGGGCTGGCTGTGTTAGACTAATCCGGTGATTCAGCCAGACCAGCGCGGGAGCACGATGGACTTTCTCTCCGTTGACCACCAGCCGGAACGCAAGCTGAGTACCCTGCTGATCGCTTTCAGCGGGTGGGCGGATGCCGCCGAGGGCGCCACCAGCGCGATGAAGTTCCTGAAACGCAAGCTGAACGCCAGCAAGTTTGCTGAATTTGACCCGGAAGAGTTCTACGATTTCACCCAGACTCGTCCCACCACCACCCGCACCCGCGACGGAAAGAGGCATATTCACTGGCCCGCCAACGAGTTCTTTCACTTGGATAACCCCGAAACCGGCGACGGCATCATGGTTTTCACCGGGGTTGAACCCAACCTGCGCTGGCGATCCTACTCGCAGGGCGTGGCCAGGCTGGCCGCTGAGCAGGGAGTTGAAACGGTCGTACACGTCGGCGCACTGCTGGACGCCGTGCCACACACGCGCCCGGTCAAGCTGAGCGGCACGGCCACCCGCCCCGACCTGTCGGAGTTCCTGGAGGGCCGCGAGATACGCTCCTCCAACTACCAGGGCCCCACCGGGATCAGCTCGTCGGTGATGGACGCCTGCGTCAAGCAGGGCCTCGGCTATTCATCCATCTGGGGGCACACGCCCCATTACCTCCAGGCCGCCCCCAACTACCGGGTGGCCTACTCCCTGTTGCAGACGCTGACCCGGCTGCTGCATCTGCCCCTCGACCTGGAGGAACTGCGCGGCGCAGCGGCAAAGTTCGACGACGAGGTGGCCAAGGCGGTGCAGGCCGACGAACAAATCGGTTCATACGTCTCCAAGCTGGAGGGACAGTACGACGAGAGCGTGGCCGCCAGCGCCATTCTCGACCCCGAAGACCTGGTACGGGACGTAGAGAGGTTCCTGAGGGGGGAGCGCTAGTAGAATGTGATTCGGGCGCCCGCTAGGGGCGCCCCTACGGGGGGATGATGTAGGGGCAACCCTTGTGGTTGCCCTGTCGCCCACCATTGCAATGCTGTCGTAGAGCGGCGCACCGGGCAACCGCCGCCCAATCAGCAGTACCCAAGCCTGATCCGCAGGAAACCGGCGACCGGGGGAGGCCGTCTCCGGCATTTTGGAAATCATTTTCGAAGTCCCTGTTTCCTTTTTTGTGAACTCCGATGTGCCTTTATTCCGTAATTCGGAAAAGTTTCCGTTCTTTTTAGCCGCAAGTATCAAATGATAGGGCCGGAAGCGGTTGACCTCTACCTGCATCGGATTGCGATACGCTTATTGACAAAAATTTCACAATCCATATAATCCCACAAGTTTGCATTGTCGGCGGCCCGCGGCTTTCATCCGTCGACCAGCTAGTTTCAGGTTGGGGAACAGATTTCCCAATCTCAAAGGAGAGGTAGTGTTTAGTCTAAGATCAATTTTCCCAAAGTTATGGTTGCCAGTCCTGCTGGTGATGGCGTTGGCCTTGGTTGTCGCCTGCGGCGAGTCCGCGACCGAGGAGCCGACGGCAGCGCCAGTGGCGACAAGCGCGCCCGAGGCAACGGAAGCGCCGCAAGCGGGAGCGACTGAAGCGCCCGCGGCGGAAGACGAAGAGGAAGAGCAGCCAGCGCCAACAACAGCGGCGGCAGCGCCTCAGCCGACCTCAACTCCGCGGCCCGCCCCCACCACGGCGGTACAGACGCATGCGCCGGAGGGGGTGATGAACTATGCGGTCAAGGAGACCGGCGTGTTCGAGGGTCACCCGCGGTACATGTCCAGCCCGCGCGTCCAGTACTCCGCCGTCAGCTTCGGCGAGTCCATGGTCGCGATCCAACCCGACCTGTCCCCTGGCCCGCTGCTCGCATCGGAATGGGACATCTCGGACAACGGCCAGATATGGACGTTCACCGTCCGCGATGACGTGATGTTCCATCCCAAGTGCGGCGCCTCGGGCACTGAGAGCTGCGGCAATTTCACCGTCCACGACGTTCTCTGGAACTACAAGGAATGGCACGAGGGTTCACTGAACGCCCGCGCCGGGATCATCGGGGACTTCTGGGTCGGCAAGGCTGGCGGATCCCAGAATGTCATCGACGACTACACGGTTGAAATCGACACCGGTGAGCCTTGGCTCAGGGAACGGGCCTTCGAGTTCATGCGCCACCTGGGCGGTGTCAGCACCACCCTGGTGAGCATGCAACAGACCCGCGACATCTTCGAGAGGGCCGGAAACAACTGGGACGACCGCTACAGCGAGCCCGGAGTGGCCACCGAGGAATACGAGGCGGCCGCGAAGGAAGCGAGCAAGAACATCTCCGCGACCGGTCCGTGGGAGATTCAAGGGCCTACCAACAGCGACACCGTTTGGGAATTCAAGGCCGTCGAAGGGCACTGGCGGCAGACTCCTTACTTCGCAGACTTCAACATGAGGTCCATCCCGGAGGAGGCTACCCGCGTTGCGGCCTTCCAGACCGGCGAGCTGGACATCATGGAAATGGCCTTCGACTCGCTGGACGCAGTGCAGGCCGTTGATGGCACGGAGATCGTGGCGTGGCCCTTCGCCGGACAGGCTGGCCTGAACATATACGGCCAGACCTACGGCGTGGACAAGGACGGCCAGCCATACGAGCACCTCGACTGCGACAACGCCTGGGTGTCCTGCGACGAAGACCCGGCCTCCCAGGAGTGGCAGGACTCGGTCAAGGTCAAGAAGGCCATGGCCATTGCCATCGACCGGCAGTCAATCGTTGATAACCTGCTCTCGGGCTTCGGCGACGTGCTGTACCTGAGAGACTGGATGGGCCACGAGGCCAAGGCCGATCCGCGCTGGGTTCACGACTACGACCCTGAAACGGCAAAGCAGTTGCTGGCCGAGGCAGGTTACGGCCCCGGCAACGAGTTCACCATCACCCTGATTCCGGCCATCCGCGGCGCGCCCGCCGAGGTGGAGGCCTGTGAGGCCGTGGCCGGTTTCTGGGAGGATGTCGGCATCAACGTCGATCTCCAGCGCATACCTTACGCCACCATCCGACCGGAACTGATTACCCGGACTTTCCAGGGCGCGACCTGCCATACCGTCAGCCAGCGCCTGACCCCGGCCATCGGCGCCTCCAACTACGTGGCGAAGTCCACCTTCAGCTACGGCACGGAACACCCGTGGATGGAGGAAAACATCACCGACCTGTTGGGCGAGACCAACCCGAACCTGGTTGCCGAAAAGGAGCGGAACGTCTACGGCTGGTTCTATGACAACGTCATGGCCTTCGCCCTCTACGCTCACGACGGCATCTGGCCGGTAGGTATTCGTCTTGACCCCGACTGGACGCCCATCGACTTCAGCGAAGTCCGGTCGCCGTCCGGGTTCGAGTACATCAAGCACCGGTAGTAGCCGATGCAGGCGTCCGCCGGGGCCGCCCAGCCCCGGCGGAATGTAAGCCAGGGAATGACGGGGAAGCCGAGCAATCGCGCTCTCCCGTCATTCCCGCGAAAGCGGAAATCCAGAACCCACACGCACGATAGCGGCGACGCAGAAACCGGACGCTCTGGATTCCCGCTTTCGCGGGAATGACAAAAACGAGCCTCACACCGTTATGCGAAAAAATTTGTACTGATGGCCAACGACGATGGTAGGTGACCGATAAGATGCGGGCGCCCACAAGGGGCGCCCCTACGGGGAATGATGTAGGGGCAACCCTTGTGGTTGCCCATGTCGCCCGTCATTTCAATGCTGTCGCAACACTAATAGAGTACCGCCCTGAGCCTGCCCTAAAGCCTTTGAAAGTGAAATAAGCAGACAGATATGCAGAGATACCTTTTACGCCGGTTGGTCCTGGCCGTCATCACCTTGCTGGCCGTCTCGCTGATTATTTTCATACTCAGCCGGTCAGCGGGCGACCCGGTCTCTCTCATGCTGGACGAATACTCCACGCAGGAAGACATAGACCGGATGATGGCCAAGCTGGGCACCGACAAGCCCTATTACCAGCAGTACTTTATCTTCCTGCGCGATGCCGTCCAGGGAGACCTTGGCGTTTCGATCAAGGAGGGGCGTCCCGTAAGGGAGGTCATCCTGGACCGCCTTCCAGCGACGTTATACCTGGGGTTGACGGCTTTCATAGTCTCATTGCTGGTGGGCATACCGCTGGGCATACTGTCGTCAATCAAGCGCGGCAGCCTGATTGACCAGGTTGGCAAGGTAGTCGCGCTGATGGGCCAGGCGGCGCCGCCCTTCTGGCTCGGCATCATGCTGATAATTTTCTTTGCCGTGTCCATAAGAGCGTTTCCAACGTCCGGGCGGGAGGACTGGAACAGCATAGTCCTGCCCGCTGTCACCCTCGGCTGGTACTATGCCGCCGCGAACCTGCGGCTGGTCCGCTCGGCGATGCTGGACGTGCTGGACTCGGAATACATCAAGCTGGCCCGCGCCAAGGGAGTGCCGTACTGGGGCATTGTCATGAAACACGCATTCCGCAACGCCCTTATCCCGCCCCTCACCTTCGCCGGGGTGACCCTGGGAGCGCTGGTAACCGGCTCGCTGGTGGTGGAAACGGTGTTCGCGTGGCCGGGCCTGGGCAAGCTGGCCATCGACGCGCTTTACGCTTTCGATTATCCGCTGCTGCAAGGGGTGGTGGTCGTCTTTACGCTGCTCTACGTTCTGGTAGCGTTCGCGGTAGACGTGCTTTACGCCTACATAGACCCCCGCATCCGGTACGCATAAGCAGGTAAGAGGTCATCATGGCGGTCAACTCGACAACCGAGATTCTCACTCCGTCCAGCGGCGGCATTATGGTCAAGCTGGCCGGGGCCTATCGTATCTTCCGGCGTTGGCCGTTGATTCCCGTACTGCTCCTGGCGCTGGTCCTGTTCGCTGGCATTGCCGCGCCGTTGATATCGCCGCACGACCCCAACAAGCAGTCGCTGTCGGAACGAAAGCTGCCGCCTTTCTGGTATGAGGCCAGAACCGATGTCTCCGTCAAGACGGTGGTGCAAAGGGTGTTGCCAGGGCAGGACGATCAGGTCTCCCTGGCAGACGCTCAGGCAGTCAATCCCGACGTCCAGATCGGCGATTCCATCGAATTTGAGGATGTGACCCGCGCCGGTGGCAGCAGCAAATACTGGCTGGGCACCGACCAGTTGGGGCGGGACATACTTTCCCGCATTATCTACGGGGCCCGCATTTCCCTGCTGGCCGCGGCGGTTACCTTGGGCGTCGGCGGCTCCATCGGCGTGCTGCTGGGCCTGATCGCCGGCTGGTACGGCGGCGTGGTGGACGAGGCGGTGATGCGTTTCGTCGACATCCTCCTGGCCATACCCCTGGTGCTGATCGCGCTGGCGATGGTGGCTACGCTGGGCACGTCGTTGACCATAATCGTGGCGGTGCTGACGATTTTCATCTGGCCGCGCTTCGCCCGCCAGTTGCGGGGCGAGGTGCTGCAACTCAAGAACATGGACTTTGTGGCGCTGGCCCGGGTTGCCGGGGCGTCCACCCCTCGCATACTCTTTGTGCACATATTCCCCGGAACCATCAATACCCTGATAGTGGTGGCAACCCTCCAGGTGGGCATCGTGATTCTGCTGGAGGCCACCCTGTCGTTCCTGGGCGCCGGCGTGCCGCCGCCGACCGCGACCTGGGGCGGGATGGTGTCGGATGGACGGGGACACCTGGCTGGCGGATTCGAGACCGGCTCCTGGTGGATCTCCACGTTCCCCGGCGTGGCAATCGTGCTAACCGTGATGTCGCTGAACCTGTTCGGCGACTGGCTGCGCGACAAGCTGGACCCGCGGCTCAGGCAGATCGAATAGGCTCCGTCCGTGTAGGGCCGCATGGCCGTGCGCCCCTACTGCTACAATGGCGCAACATACGCAAAGGCCAAAGGTCAATATGACAACCGACGTAGCAACAGAGCGCGAAGTAGTCCTGCGGGTTAACGACCTGCGGACTTATTTCCAGACCAGATGGGGCACGGTCAAGGCCGTGGACGGCATCAGTTTCGATCTCCGCCGGGGCGAGACCCTGGGGATCGTGGGCGAGTCGGGCTCCGGCAAGTCGGTCACCATGCTGTCGCTCATGCGGCTCATACCCATGCCGCCGGGCCGGATCGTCTCCG
Organism: Dehalococcoidia bacterium; assembly: GCA_963664375.1. GTDB lineage: Bacteria > Chloroflexota > Dehalococcoidia > Lucifugimonadales > UBA3495 > VXOI01. The sequence continues at coordinate 96,273 of OY761449.1, read as the reverse complement.
GGAGCATCGAGCTGGACGGCGAGGACTTGCTGCAACTGTCCGACGCCGAGATGAACAAGGTGCGCGGGAGCAAGATTGCTCTCATCATCCAGGACCCGATGACCTCGCTGAACCCGGTGTTCACCATCGGCAACCAGGTATCCGAGGCCATCAGAATCCACCAGGATATTCCCAGGCGTTCGATCATGGAGCAGGCCCTGTCGGTGCTGCAAAAGGTGAACATTCCCGCCGCAGAGACACGCATGCGCGACTACCCTCACCAGATGAGCGGCGGCATGCGGCAGCGGGTGGTCGGGGCCATCGGGATTTCCTGCCAACCCGAGGTTCTGATCGCCGACGAGCCGACCACCTCACTGGATGTGACCATCCAGGCCCAGTACCTCGCCCTGCTGAAAGAGTTGCAGCGGGATTCCAACGTCGGCCTGATTTTCATCACCCACGATTTCGGCATCGTCGCCAAGATGTGCGACCGCGTCGCGGTGATGTACGCCGGGCGCATCGTGGAGCAGGGCAGCGTCCGCGACATATTCAACAACCCGTCCCATCCATACACGGAGGCTCTCTTGGCTTCCGTGCCCAAGATGGAGGAGGACGTGGATCGCCTGTATTCCATCGAGGGCCAGCCGCCCACGCTGCACGACCTGCCGGCTGGCTGCCCATTCGCCCCCCGGTGCCAGTACGTTATGGACCGGTGCCGCGAGGAATACCCTGACCGAATCTCGATAAGAGAGGGCCACCACGCCTCCTGCTGGCGGTTGAGCTGACATGACGACTGCAAACACACCAACATTTGACGCCTCAACCCCTGCTCCGGGAAACGGGAACGGGCGGCAAAATGCCCTGCTGGAAGCCGTTGATCTCAAGAAATATTTCCCGGTGACAAAGGGCCTGCTGATCAGCAAGACCGTCGGGCACATCAAGGCGGTTGACGGCGTTTCCTTTGACCTGCGGCCTGGCGAAACGCTGGGAATAGTTGGCGAGTCGGGATGCGGCAAGAGCACCACCGCCAAGATGATGCTCATGCTGGAGGAACCCACGGAGGGTTCGATTCTCTTTGAGGGCAAGGCGATACGGGACGCCGACCCGGCGACGAGACAGGAGTACCGCCGGTCGGTGCAAGCCGTGTTCCAGGACCCGTGGAGTTCCCTCAACCCGCGGATGCGCGTGCGCGACCTGATCGCCGAGCCAATGGTGATCAACTGGGAGCTGAGCCGCGGCGAAATCCAGGATCGGGTGATGAAACTGCTGACCGACGTGGGCCTCAACGCCTACCACGCCAACCTTTACCCTCACGAGTTCTCCGGCGGTCAGAGACAACGCCTGGCCATCGCCCGTGCCCTGGCCCTGAACCCCAAGGTCATAGTTTTGGACGAGCCGGTTTCCGCCCTGGACGTTTCCATTCGCGCCCAGATCATGAACCTGCTGAAAGACCTCCAAGCGGAATACAACGTCAGCTACATGCTCATCGCCCACCACCTGGCGACGGTGCGCTACATGTGCACCTGGGTGGCCGTGATGTACCTGGGCCGCATCGTAGAAATGTCGCCGGTCAGGGACTTGTTCGAAAACCCGTCCCACCCGTACACCAAGGCGCTGATGTCGGCGGCGCTGCCCTCCCACCCGGACACGGTGCAGGACGAAATGATCCTTACCGGGGAGGTTCCCTCGCCGCTGAACCCTCCCGACGGGTGCCACTTCCACACGCGATGCCCCTTCGTGATGGACGTGTGCAGCCTGGAAGACCCGGTGGTCAAGGATGTCTCCCCGGGCCACACCGTCGCCTGCCACCTGTTCTAGCTCCCAGCACGGCGCGGGGCGCTTAACTCCACTGCGGGGGCTTGACAAGAATGAATCCGTCGGGCTTGGTTATTCGCTCCGGCAGCAGGCTGGAGCTAATCCGGCCTCGGCCAATGACAAACGATGCTGTTGCAGCCTGACGCAGACGAAAAGAACTGCGATTCGGAGGGAATGCGGCAATTATTCGTTTCCTTGGGTAACGACGGCGGACAGCCTCTATCGGGCCGGATAAGTCGCTGTCTCCAGAAATGATTATCGCCGTATCAAAGGCGTCGTCTTGTGCGTCGCCTAACAACTCAACGGCAAGGTTCACGTCGGTCATCTTTTCTTCGTAGGTAGCCCATACCGTTCCGCAATGCTGACAGGTCACGCTCTTGGGAAGGAAATACCCGTAATGGATAGACAAGTACGGGAGTGTTTCCAACGCTTCCAAGTAGGTCATCTGTCGTGAGGACTGACCACGGTCGTAGGCAGTTTGCAGTACCCTGGCAGTGAAATACCGGACCGCCACCAGATACTGGCCGGGTTGCAGCAGGTTTTGGGCCAGACGGTGCAAGTCAAGCCAGTAATACCGCCGCCAGCCTTTGGACTTGAGGCCGTGGTAGAGATTGAATCCATCAACGTAAACCGATACACGCTGCATTAGCGATCTCTTTGTTAGCGAACCAGAAAATTTTTGTTGACAATATGCGTCTGGTTGATTACATTATACCCATACCCCCCTGACGATAGCATCGTCAGGCTGACGCTCCCCTATCGGGGGGCGTTTCTCTTTGTAGCTAACCGACGACTTGCAGCAAGGTAGCCGCCGTATCCTGTCCACCTGACCCTTAATTTGCCGAAAGCGCAGAACCCCCAAGCAGCCAGGACAACGCCCTTCGACCAGCGCCGGGGACAAGACTGGACTCTGCAATAGTCCTGTATCAGCGCGGGCGACATTCCCAATTCATTCCGCCGGTGCTAGAATCTGGCAATGCCGACGCAGGCACAGACGAAGAAACCACGCCGCAGTCCGACAATGTCGGCGTCGCGCATCGCCCGGGCCGTGGAGCTGATGGCGCAGGAGTACGGCCCCTTCCCCGAGGAGCGCCGCCTGCCCCCGACCGAGGAGATGGTCTTTACCATCCTTTCCCAGCACACGTCGGACATTAACTCCGGCCGCGCTTTCGCCCGCCTCATGGAGCGGTTCGGAACGCTGGAGGCAGTGGCCCGGGGCAGCATCCCCGAAATCGAGGAGGCCATATCACCCGGCGGGCTGGCCAAGGTGAAAGCGCCGCGCATCAAGGAAGTGCTGGGAAAGGTGCTGGAACTTAACGGCGGCTCGCTGGATCTGTCGTTCCTGCGGGAAATGCCGCTGGCAGAGGCCAAGGCCTGGCTGCGGCAACTGCCCGGAATCGGGCCAAAGTCGGCAGGCATTGTCCTGAACTTTTCCCTCGGCATGCCTGCCATGGCCATCGACACCCACATTTACCGGGTGTGCCAGCGGCTCCGCGCCATCGACGGCAAGACCAACGCAGACAAGGCCCACGACGTGATGGAGGCCAAGGTTCCGCCCGAGGAAGTGTTCAACTTCCACATCGCTTTCATCACCCATGGCCGCCGGGTCTGCCGGGCGCAGCGTCCGCTCTGCGTCGAATGCGTGGTGGGCGAAATGTGCCCGTCCCGGGGCAGGCTGATGGCAAAGACTGCCAAGTCGGACAACGGCGTCATTCCCGAAAAGGGCGTCAAAACCAGGGGGGCCGGTTCAAACACGCTGCCACACGTGCCCCCGGTTCTATTGGGTGGAGAGTAAGATAAGATAGGCGCTTGCGGCGTACGCGAACGCGCGGCCCGTAAACATACGTGCACTCTGAGACACGGGCCAGCGACAAAGGAGGGCCGGAAAGGTGAAAATAGGAATCATCAACGTCACGGGATACTCTGGATCGGAGTTGGCCCGTATCCTGCGTCGTCATCCCGAGGTGGAAATCGCGTCGGTAACCGGACGGAGCGCCGCTGGCCAGAAACTGGGCGAGGTGTTCCCGCACCTGGAAAGCCTGGACCTGACCATCGAGCCGGAACTGAGCGGCAGCCTTGACCTGGTATTCTCCGCGCTGCCACACAAAGCCAGCGCCGAGGCCTGCATACCCGTGCTGGATCAGGGCGTCAAGGTGGTGGACATCAGCGCCGACTTCCGCCTGAAACACGCCGACGAGTACGAGGAATGGTACGGCGTTGAGCACCAGAAACCCTCGCTGCTGGAGGAGGCGGTCTACGGCCTAACCGAGCTGCACCGCGACGAGATACGGCAGGCCAGACTGGTGGCCAACCCCGGTTGCTATCCCACCAGCGCCATCCTTGGGTTGGCGCCAGCGGTGGCCGCGGGCATCATCAGCCCGGACATCATCGTCAGCAGCCTGTCCGGCGTGTCCGGCGGAGGGCGCAGCCTGACGATGACCAACCACTTTTCCGAGGTGAACGAAAACGCTTTTGCTTACGCCGTCAACGGGCACCGCCACCTGCCGGAGATTACCCAGGAACTCGACCCCTTGACCGAGCAGCCAGTGCGGGTGACCTTTCAGGTGCATCTCATTCCGATGACCCGCGGCATATTCAGCTCCTGTTACGCTCCGCTGGCCAACCCAAGCGAGTGGGCGGGCGACGAGGGCAAGCAGCGCCTGGTGGACATCTACCGCGACTACTACGCGGACCACCCGTTCGTCAGGGTGGTTTCGGCCCCGCCGCAGACCAAGCAGACCCTGGGCAACAACATGTGCCTGCTGCACCCGGTCATCGACCGGCGGACGGGGCGGCTGACGGTGTTCAGCGTGCTGGACAACCTGGTAAAGGGGGCGGCCGGTCAGGCGGTGCAGAACATGAACCTGATGGCCGGGTTCCCCGAGGACACGTCGCTGGACGAGCTGGCGGTCTACCCGTAGCGCCGGGCCAGCGATTATGCTATACTCATAGAGTACCAAGTGTGCCCCGGTCGTCTAGCCAGGTCAGGATGCCACCCTTTCAAGGTGGAGATCAGGGGATCGAAGCCCCTCCGGGGTACCAACCCACGAAATAATCAGGCCCCGCGGCGAAAGCGTCGCGGGTTTTCTTTTGCGTGAATCGGCTTGTTGGAGTAGGCCATAAATATACGAGATTCGCGCCGTATTATCTGGACATTTTTACTGACAAAACTCTGTTGATAATGCCGATTGATAGTTATAACATAGATGTTAAATATAGACACTGTAAAGGACAGACTGCATGTCACGCTCATACCAGTCGTCCCATCCCTGGATCAGCTTCACCCTGCATTTGGAGCAAGCGCCAAGCCGGTTCTGGATGCTGTTGGGTGAAGCCTGCTCACTGTGCGAGCAAATCAGGCGGTCACCGTTGCTGCCGGAGACCTTTACGGCTTTGCATCAAATCTATCTGGAGCGGGGTGTCCAAGCCACCACGGCCATTGAGGGCAACACCCTGACAATTGATGAAATTTCGCAGCGAATCAGAGGTTTGCTCAAGCTGCCGCCGTCCAAGGAATATCTCGGTCAAGAGGTGGACAATATCATCGAAGTTTGCAACGAAATATTGGACAGCATGACCGGCGGCGATGTTATTCCGATGACTCCTGATCGCATTAAGGAACTTAATCGGGCAGTTCTGAGGGGGCTGGAATTGGATCCCGGAGTCATTCCAGGAGAGATTCCTGCACGCCAATACGGGGTCGCGGATTATGTCGCGGCGCCCCGCGAGGATTGCGACTACTTGCTCTCCAGACTGTGCGACTGGCTGGAGGAAATCGAATCCGGCCAGGTGCTGGATGACAGGACTGCCACTGCTATCCTGTGCGCCATTCTGTCCCACCTGTACTTGGTCTGGATTCACCCTTTCGCCGATGGCAACGGCAGGACCGCCCGTCTGATGGAGCACCAGATTCTTGCCGCCGCCGGTGTGCCAAGTCCTGCGACACACCTGTTGAGCAATCACTACAACGAAACTCGGACGGAGTATTACCGCCAGCTGCGGCTGTCCAGCAGGGTCAATAATGGCGCTATTGGATTCGCAGTTTATTCCCTCCAAGGGTTCGTGGACGGCCTCAAGGAACAAATGTCTCAAATTCAGGAACAGCAGTTGTCCATCCTATGGGAGAACTATGTCCACACGCAGTTACCCGGAAGCGGCCGGTCGAACATACGCAAGCGGGAACTGGCACTGGGGCTGTCGCGCCTGAATGCCGCCACGCCGAGGCATGAATTGCGCCTGCTGTCCCCCGCGGTCGCATCGACTTACGCCAGAGTAACGGAAAGAACCCTGAGCAGGGACATTGCAGACCTGGAAAAGTCAGGGCTGATTGAGCGCACCCGAAACGGCATCAGAGCCCGGAAAGAAATAGTTCTGGGTTTCCTCCCACCGGCAAGGGACAGAGATTCCGATGACCAAGAGTGATCTTCCCGCGACGGACGTATCGTGGGCTGTATTCGCGGAGGCCGCGCCCGAGCTGGCAGCGCTGGGCGAGGCGCAGTTTGCCCGTACCGGGCTGGCGCTGGTGGGGACGCTGCGCCGGGACGGGTGGCCGCGCATCTCGCCGGTCGAGCCGTTCATCGCCAACGGGCAACTGTACCTGGGCATGATGTGGCGTTCGGTTAAGGCCCTGGACCTGCTGCGCGATCCCCGCTGCGTGGTGCATAGCACGGTATCTAACCGCGACGGCACCGAGGGGGAGTTCAAGGTCTACGGGCGCGCCGTGGAAGTGACCGACCCGGAGGAGTTGCGGCGGTTCTGCGACGCGGTGTACGCCGCCATCGGCCTACACATAGAGGACATGGAGGGCCAGGGCCATTGTTTCGCCATCGCAATCGAGAGCGTCGTGTTCTCACGGCTGGAGGGCGAGGAATTTCACCGCCAAGTATGGCCGGGGAAAGACTAACGCAAAGGCGCAAGGGAAGATACAAAAATCATTGCGTCCTTGCGCCTTTGCGTCAAAACTAATCGAACACGAACACGCACTTGCCCGTGGTCGCGCCGTCGAAGGTCTGGAACGCCTCGATGGCCTGGTCCAGGGTGTAGCGGTGGGTGATCAGCCGGTCCAGCGGGGCCTTGGTATCCACAAAGAACCGGGCGATCTCGATCAGTTCGGCCTTGCTGAACGTCCACGATCCGAAAACGGTCAGTACCTTGAATATCACGTCGCGGTTGAAATCAATCTCCGCCGGGCCGCCGATGCCGACGTAGCAGGCACGGCCAAAGGGACGCAGGCACGAGAGAGTCTGCTGGCGCGCCGTGGGGTTGCCCGACGTTTCCAGCGACGCCGTGGCGCCCTGCCCTCCAGTCAGGTCCCGGATAGCCTGCGCCACGTCATTGCTCGCGGCGTTGACGGTATGGTCAGCACCCAGTTCCGTGGCTAATTGCAGCCGCTCGTCCATCACGTCGATGGCGATGACTCGTGCGCCCATGGCCTTGGCCGACAGCGTACCACTCAGGCCCACCGGCCCCTGCCCGAACACGGCCACGATGTCCTTGCCGTTGACGTCCATCTTGTTCAGCCCGTTCCAGGCGGTGCCGGTGCCGCAAGAAATCGCCGCGCCCTCCTCGAAAGATAGCTCGTCGGGCAGGTGAACAAGGGTGCGGGACGGGCAGATCATGTAGTCGGCGTTGGCGCCGTGGCCCGTGCCGCCGCCAAAAGTCACGTGGCCGATGGGACACAACTGCTCATAGCCCATGGAGCAGATCTCGCAGACGCCGCAGCCCTCGTAGTGGTGGCACATCACCCGGTCGCCCAGCTTGAGGCCCGGAGGCGCGCCGGGGCCCAGCTCCTCGATAACGCCGCATGGCTCGTGGCCGGTGATCATCTCCGTTGGCTCGCCATCGCGGTAGCGGTGCAGGTCGGTGCCGCACAGCCCGGAGGCCATTATCCGCAGTACAGCCTCGCCCGGCCCGGCGTGAGGGTCGGGAAATTCGCGTATCTCGGCCTCGCGGTTGCCCTTGAACGTGACTCCACGCATCATTTACTCCCTGTTTCATTTCAGTTCCGCAAATGATACCAGAGGGTGCAGCACGGCACACGACGGGGTATTCTCAACGTGTGTCGGTATCGGACGCGATTTGTCTGCTTGGCCCTGCCGCGTAGGGGCGCACTCCCGAGCACGTCGAGGGACGTGCGCCCGTGTCTGCGCAGGAGAGAATTACGCTGGAACCGGGGGCCAGGGCGCACGGCTGTGCGCCCCTACATGGGAATACCAACACACACTGAGAATACCCACAACCACAGGCGGAAGCAGTCGGCGGCACGGTGGCCTTATAATAGGGAGACATCGGAGGTTCTGACCATGACTATGCTGAAACCGCGCTCCGGCATGCGGCTGACCGTGGACGAGTTCATGGAACTCCCGGAGACGGACGACCGGCGGAAGATGGAGCTGGATGAGGGAGTGCTGTACATAATGGTAAAACCCGGGTTGGTGCATCAGTTCTTTCAAATCAAGCTGGTCGGATTTGTTGACCAATACTTGGAGCAATTCGAAGAACCCCCAGCAGAGGTGTTTACCGACGTAATTGTCGCATTGTCTCTGGAACGTCGTGTCTTGTACGCCCCAGACCTGTCCATTGTCCTACGGGAACGGTTCCAAATCCTTACAGGTCGCAGGATAGAGGGCGCGCCCGACATCGCGGTCGAGATTCTATCGACCGACCGCAACCGCGATCTGGTGCGCAAGCGGCAAGCCTACGCCGATGCGGGTGTTCTGGAATACTGGATTTTCGATGCGTCCAACGACACCGCCACCCTGCTGGAACTGAGGGATGGTGAGTACGTCGAGCGGGCGGTTTTGACGGCTGACGACACGCTGACCACCCCGCTGCTGCCCGGCCTGTCCATTCCGCTGGCCGACATTTTCCGGCACCGTCGACGACCGGTATAGAGCGGAGACCGCTGGGAAATGCTGGTATGGCCTCGGCCTTTGGATTATTATAAGGGCGTTCCGCTGGACGGCGGGCTGCCTCCCCCAAGTCGCCCTTGAGAAGTTTTCCTTGCTGAACTTGTCCGGACTGCGCGTTTTTGTTTCCCTGGATGACCCGTTCGGCGACGGGATTGACGCCGGTTGGCTTGAGGGCGTTGTACAGGCGGGACTGGTGGCGGCGGGCATTGGCGGAGATGCCGAAGTCAGTCTGCTGATCACTGGCGACGAAACCGTCCGGGCCCTCAACGCCGAGTACCGGGGGCTGGACGAAACGACCGACGTCCTTTCATTTTCCGCTGACCACCCGGGACACTGGGAGGGAGACGGCGACGGGCCGCCGGATTCCCGCTTTCGCGGGAATGACGAGAAACAGGAGGAGTTCGTGCTGCCGCCCGGCACGCCCCGGCCTCTGGGCGAGATAATCGTATCGTGGCCCCAGGCGCGGCGGCAGGCCGTGGAGCATGGCGTCAGCCCGGAGCGGGAACTGGCCCACCTGGTGGTACACGGGGCGCTGCACCTGGTCGGATACGACCACTTGGGGCCGGAGGATACCCCGCGCATGCAGGCGCTTGAGCGTGAGGCGTTGGAATCGTTGTCTTTCGACCGGCCCATGAGCATGAATTTGGCGGCAGCTCCTGAACTCGGTTCGGCTGCCGCTCGTGGGAGCAGTCCGTAGGCATGACCTCCCAAGTCTACTATCGCAAGTGGCGCCCCTCCAGCTTCAGCGAGCTGGCTGGGCAGGAGCACGTTTCGACCACGCTTCGCCAGTCGGTGCGGCTGGGCCGCATATCCCATTCCTACCTTTTCTGCGGCCCGAGAGGATGCGGCAAGACCACCACGGCCCGCATCATCGCCAAGGCCGCCAACTGCCTTGACCTCCAGGACGGCGACCCCTGCAACGACTGCGACGTCTGCCGGGCCATCGGCGACGGCCGGTTCATGGACATCATCGAGCTGGACGCCGCCAGCAACCGGGGCATCGACGAGATACGCGACATCCGCGACAAGGTGAACTTTGCGCCGGTCCAGGGCCGCCGCAAGGTCTACATCATCGACGAAGCCCACATGCTCACCGACGCGGCCTCCAATGCGTTCCTGAAAACGCTGGAGGAACCGCCGGAGCACGTCATCTTTGTGCTGTGCACCACTGAGGCGCACCGGATACTGCCCACCATCATCTCCCGGTGCCAACGGCTGGATTTCCGCCGCATTCCCTCCGAAACCGTGTTCGGGCGGCTCGCGGAGATCGCCGAGGCCGAGAGCGTAACGGTGGAGCCAGCGGCCCTGCGGATGGTGGCCCGCTACGCGGCTGGCAGCCTGCGCGACGCCGAGAACCTGCTGGAGCAACTGGTCGTGTCCTGCCCCGACGGGGTAACCGCCGAGCAGGTGGAGAAACTGCTGGGCCTGGGCAGCGACGAGACCGCCCTGGAACTGGTCAAGTTCCTGCTGCTGGGCAACACCACCGCCTCGCTGACCGCCGTGAACCAGGCGGCCTGGGAGGGCAGCGATCTGCGGCAGTTGCACCGGCAGACCAGCGACCTGCTGCGCGGATTCATGCATCTCCAGTGGGGATCAGAGGACGCGGTAGACCTGCCCGAGTACGTGCAGTCGCAACTCCGGGAGCTGGTCGGCAAGCCGCCACCCTGGCGCATCGTTCACGCGCTGAAAGTCTGGGGAGCGGTCAACATGCGCTACGACGCGCCGTCGACGCTGCCCCTGGAGCTGGCAGTAGTGGAGATCTGCGAGGAATCGGCGGCCCCCGCGCCCGCCGCTGAGCCGCCGCCCGCGCAACGGGCTCCGGCGTCGCAGGCGCCCCGGCAGGCCCCGCCACCCCGCGAGCCGCGAGCCGAACGGCCGCCACAGCGGGAGCGTCCTGCGCCGGCCCCGGCAGCCCCTCGCAGCCAGTCGCCAGCGCCGACTCCGGCGGCCGCTGGCGCTAGCGCCGGTTCCGGTCGCACCGGCGGCGAATCAAGCGAGTTTTGGGTACAGTGGAACAACACCGTAAAGGCGCTGTCCCGGCACAAGGGCAAAAAATACAACCTGGGCGCCCTCCTCCGCGACTGCAAGGTCAACAGCATATCGCTGGACGACAAGACCCTGGTACTGCCGTTCACCAACAAGGCCAACCTGGAGCGAATGCAGGAGGAGCTGGAGGACCCGGCCTCCCGCAAGCGGCTCACCGAGGCGCTGACGCAGTCCTTTGGCGAGGGCTGCGATTACCAGCTAACCCTGGCCAACGGACAACAGGCCGGGGGACAAGCCAGCAACCCGGCACAGCAAAGCTCCCTGGTCCGCGCCGCCCAGGGCATGGGCGCAAAAATAATCCAAGTTAGGGACGAGGACGAATGAACCGCAACATGATGCGCCAGGCCCAGCGGCAACTGGCCCAGCTACAGAAGATTCAAGAGGAACTGGAGACGCTCACCGTTACCGGAACCGCAGGCGGCGGCGCTGTCACGGTCGTGATGACCGGCAAGCAGGCCGTGGAATCCGTCGAAATCGACCCGGAGGCAGCGGAGGACCTGGAACTGTTGCAGGACATGCTGGTCGGCGCTTTCAACGACGCAGCGACCAAGGCCCAGGAAATGGCCGCCAGCAAGATGAGCGTCATCACCGGAGGGATGAACATCCCCGGTTTGACCTAGGGCGTGTCGTCAAATTGAATCCCGAGTATACGGCAGCCTTCGCCAGCTTTATTTCCGTCATTCCGGCGAAAGCCGGAATCCGGAACGCGGCAACCTTCCGGGACGATCAGGTAGCGGAAATGCCTAGATTCCGGCTTTCGCCGGAATGACGGGATGATTTGGCGACACTCCCTAGAGGATGGAGCGAACCATGATAAGCGACTTGGAATTGGCTTATCTCTGGCGCCAATACTCGGCAGAGTATTACTGCGCGGGTTGGATGATGGCACAACGAGGCACATTGGAACAATTCAAAGACTGGCTGGACGGACTAGGCAGCGACGGGAAGGAACTAACGCTTGAGGAGTACGAGCGGAAAGACTTGCCTGCAATCCGTGAGGCTTATCAGTCCAATAATGTGTTTAACAAGTCCCCTCTCCCTCTGGGAGAGGGTTAGGGTGAGGGCGTACCCTGGTGATAAGAAATTGCCGGTCAAAGGCGCAGTTAGATTGTTTTTCGGGCCATCTCCGATAGCGTCAGTTGAGACCCTCACAAGATTGAATCGCGAGCTTTCACTGTTCAGGTTGAGAGGGTGTTTAAGAAGTTCGGTTCACTGACAAAGAGCTCGTCTCAGCATCATCCGTCATTCCTGAGCAACCGGGGGTACGCCCCCACCCTAACCCTCCCCCGGAGGGAGAGGGAACTTGTTAAACACCCTCTGAGAGTTCCCTTATGACCCCCGACAACCTTCCCTCCGCGTTTCCCTCGCTGGCCAGGCTGGTGCAGGAACTTAACCGGCTGCCGGGCATCGGCCCCAAGAGCGCCCAGCGACTGGCCTACCACATCATCCGCCTGCCGGACGAGGAGGCCTACGCCCTGGCCGAGGCGGTGACGGCGGTCAAGCGGAACACGGTGTACTGCGGCGAGTGCCAAAACCTGGCCGAGTCCAGTCCTTGCCAGGTCTGCGGCGACCATCGGCGGATACGGTCAATCATCTGCGTCGTCGAGGAACCGCTGGACGTGCTGGCTTTGGAGCGCACCCGCAGCTACCGGGGGCTGTACCACGTGCTGCACGGCGTCATCTCCCCCATCAACGGCATCGGGCCCGACCAGCTCAAGCTACGGGAGTTGCTGGAACGGCTGGCCGACCCCGAAATCACGGAGCTTGTCGTCGCCACCAACCCGACCATGGAGGGAGAGGCCACGGCCATGTACATCCAGCGGCAATTGGGGCGCGATGACCTGAAACTGACCCGCCTGGCCCGCGGCCTGCCCGTCGGCGGGTCGCTGGAACACACCGACGAAACCACGCTGATACGCGCCTTTCAGGGACGGCAGGAGCTTTAGCGCATGACCCTGGCGGGCGGAGCGGAACGGGGGCGCGCCTACCGCTGCGAGGGCCTGACGCTGCGGAAAGCCTCCATCGGCGAAGCCGACCTGGTGGTGACGGTGTTCACCGCCGAGTACGGCAAGGTGCGGGCCGTGGGCAAGGGCGCACGGCGGTCCAGCAGCAGGCTGGTGGGGCACCTGGAACCGCTCACGCTGGCACGGATGTCCATGGCCCGCGGGCGGGAGCTGGACATCGTCTCGCAGGCCGAGGTGCTGGACGGGTTCGCGTCCATCAAGGCCGACCTGGACATGATGACCCGCGGGCTTTACGTGGCCGAGTTGCTGGACGGATTCGGCCCGGAGGACAGCCCATCGCCCGCACTATTCCGGCTGGCGGTCAACGTGCTGCGGGTTTTGCCCAACGCCGCGGATCCCGAATCGCCGTTGCGGTACTTTGAGTTTCACCTGCTGCGGCTCACTGGCATGCTGCCCGAACTCTACAACTGCGTGGAATGCCGCCGGGAGGTGGAACCCGACTCCCACAGGTTCAGCGTCAATCTCGGCGGCGTGCTCTGCCCCGACTGCCGGCCCCTGGAGGCGCAGGTCAGGCCGCTGTCGCTGCGGGCCATGAAAGTGCTACGCCTGTTGCACCGGGGCAGCCTCGCCGAGGTCTCCGCTCTCAAGTTGAACCCGTCTCTCTCCCTCGAACTGAAATCCGTCCTGTCGGGCGCCGTGAGGTACTGGCTGGGCCGTGAAACTCGATCAAATGCGTTCCTGGAGCGCCTGCGCGTAGATACGGCCACGTAGCGGGGTCAAATTGCCCCGTCATTCCTGCGAAAGCAGGAATCCAGGCGTTTTCGACACCAGACAGTTCCGGAACGTCGGGGTATTCTGGATTCCTGCTTTCGCAGGAATGACGGAATTAGAATCGCCTCAAATCCGGCAATCCATTTTGACGACACTCCCATAGGACTTACGCAGTTAAATCATCCCCTCTCCCTTGAGGGAGAGGGTTAGGGTGAGGGTGAAAATCTCCAACTGCGTAACTCCTATCCCTAATGAGAATGAGTCGGGAACGGATTAAATCCGCTGGCGTAAAACAATGCGTACTGATTGCGTTGCTGATATTATGCCCACCAATTTTACCGGCTCTGGCCCTATCAACGGTGAACCGGGGATTCACGACGGTAATACCGGGGGGATGCGCCAATGTTTTCCAGGATATTGATAGCGAACCGTGGCGAGATCGCCTGCCGGGTAATCCGCACCTGTCAGCGCCTTGGCGTGGAAACCGTGGCAGTCTATTCGGACGTTGACGCCGGTTCATTGCCGGTGCAGCAGGCCGACGAGGCCATCCTCCTCGGCGGCGCAGCGCCTCACGAAAGCTACCTTAACATCGAAAAAATCCTGGACGCGGCGCGGCGCACCGGCGCTGAGGCCATCCACCCCGGCTACGGTTTCCTGTCGGAGAATCCCCGCTTTGCCCGGCAGTGCGAGGATGCGGGCATCGTGTTCATAGGCCCCCGCCCCGAGGTGATGGAGCAGATGGGGGACAAGGTATTCGCCCGCCGTCTGGCCAGGCAGGCGGGGCTGCCCCTGCTGCCGGGAACCGAAGACGCCGTTCCCAACGAGGAGGCGGCCCAGACCGCCTGGAACCTCGGCTTCCCGCTGATGGTCAAGGCGGCGGAGGGCGGGGGCGGCATCGGAATTCACGCCGTGATGACGCCCGAGGAGCTGGCGCCCCTGATCGAACGCGCCCAGCAGGTGGCGTCGGGAGCCTTCGGCAGCGGCCGCCTGTATTTCGAGCGGTACCTCAAGGATGCGTCCCACATCGAGGTGCAGCTCATGGGGGACAATCACGGCAACCTGATCCACCTGTTCGAGCGGGACTGCTCGGCCCAGCGGCGGAACCAGAAACTGATAGAGGAGACGCCTGCATCCACCAAGCTGGCCCCCGACTTACGGCGGCGGCTGGCGAACCTGGCTGTCACGCTGGGGCAGCGCATCGGATACAACAACGCTGGCACCGTCGAGTTCCTGGTGTCCAGGGACGGCAGCGTATATTTCCTCGAAATGAACACCCGTCTCCAGGTCGAGCACGGCGTTTCCGAGATGATTACCGGCGTGGACCTGGTGGAGTTGCAGTTGCGGGCGGCGGCGGGCGAGCCGCTGCCGGTATCCCAGAATGACATCGTTCAGAACGGCCACGCCATCGAGGTCCGCGTCTACCCGGAGGACTCGGAAACCTTCCTGCCGGACGCAGGCGAGATTACCGACCTGCACCTGCCCACGGTGGACAACGTGCGAATCGACACGGCCCTTTGCGACGGCTACACCGTTGGGTTAGACTACGAGCCGCTGATGGCCAAGGTGATGGCTTGGGGCGAAGACCGCGAGCGGGCCATCCGCACCTTGCAGCGCGCCCTGCTGGAATTGCGGCTGGAGGGCGTCAAGAACAACGTGGAACTGCTGCGGAGCATGCTGGCCAGCAAGGAATTCACCAACGCCACCCATCACACCGGGTCGGTGCCGCACTGGGTTGAGGAATTGCGACAAAGAAACCTGGCACACCAGTCGGGCATTCCCGTACACCACCACGTCAGCGCAAGGGCCGACGGAGCGGCGCAACACGCCGTGTCTGAAAAGGAGCTGGCGGCCGCCATCGGAGTGACCCTGGCCATGGCAATGCAGGAACAGTCATCTGCGGACAAGCCCAGCGAGTGGCGGGTGCAGCGCCGCCGCGAGCAGCTATACTCGGGCAGGGGGAGCCGGGGTTGGCGGTAACCAGACTCCGAGTCCGGGTGGGGTTCAACTGGTACACCGTCGAGGTGGGCGACCTTACCACCTCGCCCGTGCAGGTCACGGTGGACGGCGAGACCGTTTCCGTGGAAGTGGAGGGCCTCGGCGGCGACACTCCGGCCCGTCCCCGCCGGGGGCGCACCCAGACGCCGGGCATTGTCGTGCCGCCGCCAGCCAGCCGGGTCAACCCCACCAGCCTGCCTTTCGACACCGGGGGCAACGTCATACGCTCGCCCATGCCCGGGCGCGTCATTTCCATCATGGTGCGCCCCGGCGAAAGCGTGTCCGTCGGCCAGGAGGTGTGCGTGGTCGAGGCCATGAAAATGGAGCAGAGCATCCGCTCGCCCCAGAACGGGGTGGTCAAGGAAATCCGCGTCCAGCCCATGGACTCCGTCCGCACCAACGACCCCCTCATAGAGCTGGAGTAGGCAGGGCATCCTCCAAGTTCCCTCCCCCTCAAGGGGGGTTAGGGTGGGAGTGAATCCCTCAGGAGAGTGACAAGAGACCATTGCCCGATGGCAGGCTGATGTAGTGAAATAGGCCAGTGTTCATTATCCGGCGTCTGCGGGTGTTTCATTGGTGAACCAAGAATCAACCAAACCGGGTCAACTGCCCTTCCGGTTGAACATCAGTCAACCGGGGGATGGCGGATTCCTCGCCGACAACCGCCTGTACTACGGGGATTCCCGCGCCCTATTGCGGCAGATTGAGCCGGAAACGGTCGCCCTGAGCTTCTGGTCGCCGCCATACTTCGTCGGGAAAAGCTACGAAAGGCACCTTTCTTTTGAGGAATGGCAGGGGATGCTCAGCGAAGTAATCCGCCTGCATTTCGACATTATTGCGCCGGGCGGATTCCTGGCGGTCAACATCGCCGACATCCTGGCCTTCCCCGACCCCGAAATGCCCCGCATCCAGGCCGACAACATATCGTCGAAAAAGTCGGGCATCACCAAGGAGCAGGTGCTGGCGGCGCAGCAGGAACACCCGGATTTCAACCGCTACCAGCTCGCCGAGCTGCTGGGTTGCAGCGAGCAGACCGTTGACCGGCGGCTGAACCACAACAACGTCCGGGGAGGCAAATACGCCCCCCAGACCAAGGTAAAGCTGGTGGGCGGTCTGGTACAGCAATGGGCCGAGGATGCCGGGTTCTTCCTCTATGACCGCCGCGCCTGGGTGAAAGACCCCTGCTGGGAAACATCCCGATGGCACAGTCTTTCCTACCGCGCCGTGGACGAATTCGAGTACGTCTACATCTTCTGGAAGCCCGGCATAACCGTCATAGACCGCAACCGCCTGAGCCGGGAAGAATGGAGCGAGTGGGGTTCCCGGGCCGTCTGGCAGATTCCATCGGTAAGGAACAACACCGAGCACGAAGCACAATTCCCTCTCGAACTTCCCCGCCGGGTAATCCGAATTTTCTCTGCCAAAGGCGACTTGGTGCTGGACCCGTTCATGGGGCTGGGAACAACGGCGGTGGCGGCAATCCGGGAGGGACGCCGCTACATCGGCATAGACTACGTTGCCGAATACGTCGAAAAAGCGGCGGCCCGAATCGCGTTGGAACCGGCAGGGTGACCGATGACGCTGGACCCTGCCGAACTGCCCGATAACCTGGATGTGTTGGAATCCATCGAGAAAGCTACGCTTCGGCTCGTCGTGCAAGCTATGTATTCCTTTGCCGGAGAGGCGGCGGATATATTCCGCAACGAGCGCGACGACGTACAGGACATCGCCGAGGACGTTACCAGGGAATCGATGGACCGGATTGGCACATCCGTCATTCCGGTAAGGCTCTTTGGCACCATAGACTACAAGCGTGCCCGCTACCTGTTCTCTCCCGATTTCTCCTTGCGGCAAGCCTTGTTTGTGGACTCGAAGGCCGAGAAGGTTGAAGGCGCCAGAACTGTAACCATTCAGACTTCCCAAACCTCTATGCGAATTCGCCAAATGCGAGCAGGCGCAGAGGTGGACGAGGCTGGCGAAGTGCCTACTGTTTACCTCGACCGTGACGGCATATCCTATCTGACAACCACCGTGTTCGTGAAATACAACTACCTAGAAATCGCAGATAGGCAGAATCAACTGGAATCCATCAGCATTACGTGTCTGCCCAATGGAATGCTGCAAGACCGATACAACCCAGACGCTCAAAACACGTTCTGGATGGCGGGCAGAAACGCGCCGACACGCGGAGAGGACTTCCGGGTGCGCATCGGGCTACCCCGGCTAAAGGCCCTGGCCAACTGGCGAGTCCAGCTCATACAGGTTGAGCCGGACATCGCGTTTGCCTGGGAGGACTGACAGCCCACGTGTTCGGCACGCTGCACGTGGGGGCCATTCACGGGCGGCTGTTGACGGCGTGGAGCGCGGCGGGACTGCTGGGGCCGTTTGCCATAACCTTCCTGCGCGATTTCTCAGTGGAGCGGTCAATCAACGGTCTGGCCGCCAAAGTTGACCCTGCCGAGTTCGAGGCCAAATTCGGCGCGCCCTTGAGCGCCCTGGAGGAGCTCATCGCCACCAAGACGGTCACCGTCAGCAAACTGATGGAGATCGCCCCGCCGGGGACGGTGGATCCCACGCCGGGCATCTACAACATCACGATGTTCGTGATGGCCGGGTTGCTGGCCCTCGCCTTCTTCGCCAACATGGCCGTCCGCCCGGTGTCGGAGCGGCACCACCCGAAGCGCACCCACCCGGAGCTGGCCGCCGGGCGGACGGCCGCCGGAGAGCGGGAGGCGTAAACCCGCGCCGGTTATTGTATAATTAGCTACCCTTGAACCGGAGCGCCGCACGCGATGGCTTGGGACGTAGAGTACACCGACGAGTTCTTTGAGTGGTGGAACCGAATATCCAGCAGAGATCAGGATTCAATTTCAAAATCGGTCGACCGTCTGATTGACGAGGGAATCGGCCTCGATTTTCCCTACTCATCAGCGATTTATTCTTCTCGGCACGGGCATATGCGAGAATTGAGGGTGCGAGCGGGGCGGAGTCCGATTCGTGTATTTTATGTCTTTGACCCGCGTCGTACGTCAATACTGCTGATTGGCGGCTTCAAGACCCATGAGGACCGTTTCTATCGGCAGTACGTTCCCATCGCTGACCAGCTATATGACCGGTATCTTGACGAATTGCGCCAGGAGGGATTGATTCCATGAGCGGACATAGACCATTTCGCGATTTGATTAAGGACTGGCCAGAGGAACGCATTCGTGAAATGAAGTTGGGCTCTGCGCGTCTGAAAGTCAAAGTTCAAATTGCCAGAGCCATCGGCGAAGAGTTGCTGCTCAAGAACGACGAGCTTTCCGACCTGCTGTGCGAGGCGTCGCTGGACTTCTCCGACAAGGAGTTGGTTCAGGCCATCGAGGAGCAGGTCGCGGCGGTCGCCGGGACAGCCCAGGACTTTACCCCGGAGCAGCGTCGGCGCATCGAGGAGCTTACCGACGAAGTGCGCGGCTGGATTGCGCTGGCGGAATTGAGCAAGGAGGATTCCGCCATAGTTGAAGATGCGCTCAGGTAGGTTTGATTCCATGAGCGGACGCCACCCATATTCTGAGCTTACCAAACATTTCACAGACGAAGACCGCCAAGAAATTGACGATGAAGTCGCCCGTCTGCGCGCTGAGCAAATAGCCCGTAACCCCAAACTGGCCGCCCCTGAATACGTGAAGGCCCAAGCTGATAAAATCTTTAACGCTTGGGACCGCGAGGACTGGGCACTGGCAGAAATTCTAATTAGTGGAGGTTCACGCATGAGGTACGACTACATCGTTGTGGGAGGCGGTTCGGCGGGATGCACCATCGCCACGCGGCTGTCGGAGGACCCGACAAAGTCGGTCTTGCTGCTGGAGGCGGGGCCGGACTACCCCGATTTCGAGACGCTGCCCGACGATCTCAAGCTGGGCAACAACGTCTGGTTCTCGGCATACGGCGATCACAGCTGGGCCTACCGCGGCCACATCACCGACGAGCAGCCCGACCTGGAGATTCCCCGCGGCAAGGCCACCGGCGGCTCCAGCGCCATCAACGGCCAGGTGCTGTACCGCGGCGTTCCCGACGACTACAACCGCTGGGCGCAGTGGGGCAACGACGAGTGGGGATTCACCAACTGCCTGCCTTATTTCAACAAGATGGAAACGGACATGGACTTCGGCGGCAGCGACTTCCACGGCTCCGACGGGCCGGTGCCGGTGCGGCGCGCCCCGCGCAGCGAGTGGCTGCCCCACGCCGTGGCATTCGAGAACGCGGCGCTGGCCGAGGGCTTTGAAATCTCCGAGGACATGAACGACCCCGAGTCCACCGGCGTGTCGCCGCGCGCCCGCAACACCCTGAATTTCAAGGGCAGCAGCGGCGTGCGCATGAGCATGGCCCTGAACTACCTGGACATGGCCCGCCACCGCCTGAACTTTACCATCCGCGGCAGCGTGGTCTGTCGGCGCATCCTGTTCGACGGCAAGAAGGCCGTCGGCGTTGAGGCCGAGAGCGGCGGCGAAGTGTTCACCGTCGAGGGCAACGAGATCATCCTGTCCAGTGGCGCAGTGGCCTCCCCGCAGATTCTCATGCTTTCCGGCGTTGGCCCCAAGGCCCACCTCGAAAGCCTGGGCATCAACGTGGTTCACGACTCCCCCGGCGTGGGCAAGAACCTGCGCGACCATCCCTCCGCCGCCGCCATCTACCAGGCGCAGGGCGACAAGCCCGACGTGCAGGCGCCGGTCATCCAGGTGGGCCTGCGCTACCAGGTGCCCGGCAGCCCGCTGGAAAACGACATGCAGCTTTCGCCCATGCTGATGACCAGCGAGCACCGTCCGGCCCAGGTCACCATCGACGAGGACCTGAACTACATCGGCATGAGCGCCAGCCTGCAACTGGCCCTGGGCCAGGGCGAGCTGACCCTGAACTCGGCCGACCCGCACGAGCAGCCGTTCATTAACTACAACTACTACCAGGAACCGGAAGACCTGCGCCGCATGCGCGAGGCCATCCGCCTGGGCGTGCGCATGGCCGAGAACCACGAGCACTACCGGGACATCATCATCGAGCGCATCATGCCCACCGACGAGGAGCTGGCCGACGACGACGCGCTGGACCTGTGGCTCAAGCGCAACTCCGGCACCTCGCACCACATTTCCGGCACCTGCAAGATGGGGCCGGACAGCGACCCGCTGTCGGTGGTCGACCAGCACCTGCACGTCAAGGGCGTGGAGGGCCTGCGCGTGGCCGACGCCTCCATCATGCCCGACTGCATCCGCGCCAACACCAACGCCACCACCATAATGATCGGCGAGCGCTGCGCCGACTTCATCAAAGACGGCAAGTAGCGCAGGCGCAACCGGGCCGCAACCGGGCCGCAACCGGATTGTAGGGGCGCACGGCTGTGCGCCCCTATGTCCTTTGGAGTAAGAAACGCTGGTAGCAACAAGCAGGGTGCAAGACATATTCGCCGATGCTAGAGAGGTGCACGCAGAGTCGCTGGAACGCCTTGCGGCAGACGACATCCGCGACGCGGCGGAAAAAGCATGGTGCGCCACTTTGAGGGCCACAGATGCCCTCGTCCTGTCCCTTACCGGCCATGAACCGCAACACTCCTCCGTGTCTGGCCGCGAACTGGACAGACTGGCCACCGAAGATCGGCAACTGGAGACATTGGTGGGCCGGTATTACTCCCGGCAGATGACGCTTCATGGGCACTGCTTCTATCTCGATATGCCCCCCACTCCTGAAACCGAGCGCCGCATCAGAGAAACCGACATCTACATCGAGGACGCAGAGCGGTTGGCAAATCTTTAACCGTTTTCGCCGTGCAGCAGGGGCGAACAACCGTGCGCCCTTGCGGCATAGCGGCGGGTCGAGAAGCGCTTGACAATCTGGGAGATATGCTTTACTGTGACTGTGATATACCCCTCACGCCTCTCACTGCGACGCGCACCAGGGGGGTTTTATTTTTTCAGGACATCAGATGACTTCTCCGCAAGCTGCTCAAAGTCCCCCTGGGCCGCCTACTTCAATTAAAGACCAGATTGACCGGCTAACCCAGCGTGGTATGCTAATACCCGACTCAGGGGAAGCATCCCGCTTTCTGAGCAACGTCAGTTTCTACCGGTTTCGAGGCTACTTGGAACCCTTCGTCAACCCTGCCGCGAGAGGCAGCCTGCGTCCCTTTAGGACCGGCACCTCATTCGAGTCAGTGGTCGAGCGTTATGATTTTGACGCAAGACTCCGTACACTGCTTCTGGATGCCTTCAACCGCATCGAAGTTTCGATTCGCGCCCAATGGAGTTATCACCTCTCATACACTCAAGGCGGAGGGGAATACTCCCACCATAATTCAAACCTGTTTTCCAAAGACCACAACAAAAACTTGACGGAGCTTGCCCAAGAATATCAACGGCGAGGTAAGGCCAAGCACCTTTACGACTTCAGTGCCTGTCCAATCTGGGCAATTGTCGAGGTGATGTCATTCGGTCAACTGTCCCGGTGGTACAGCGACACAGTGAAGTCAATTCAGCGCCAGGTCGCTAACCACTACCAGCTTCACGAAAATATATTCCGGCCTTTGTTGCAGCACCTGTCGCAGGTAAGAAACGTCTGCGCTCACCACGAGCGCCTTTGGGACAAGAAGCTCAATACCAAAATGAAGGTGCCAAACAGGCTGGGGCCATATAAGAATCCGATGTCATTCTTCAATGCTAACGATACGGACAAGCTCTACAACACCCTTGTAATGGCGGCTTACTTGACCAGGATCATTACGGACAACGCGGATTGGGTGCAAAGGTTAGTGAACCTGATGAACAGATACCCTAATATCCCGCAAAATCAAATGGGATTCGTATCTGATTGGCAAAATTTGGACATCTGGCAAATATGAACGATGGACGTGAAACTCCGGGCGTACATTCCAGTGCTCTTAATTATCACCCTGCTACTGGCGGCGGCCTGCGACGGTGATCCGCAGGCGGTGGCACAGGTCAAGTGTGAGAAGGCCCCGGCGTATCGCCGGGGCCTTGAGGTTAGCCTGAACAGAACTACCGTCGTCCCCCTAACGCATATCTGAGAAACACCACAGCGAAGGCAATCAACGCTACTATTATCGATAGGCTCCTTACCCACTGGTCAGCAGCCTCCGGCCCTTCGAGGAGGGCCCTAGACAGATATTCATCAGTTCGAGATGCTATAAAGGTGGTTACGACAAAGGCAATTACGGCAATTATGCCAGCGACGACACCACCAGTCAAAAGGTTTTTCATTAAGACCTCCTTATTTGCCTGACTTAACGCCACTCGGAATTGTACAGAGGCCACATTGAGAGGTCGTCGGAGAATTCGCCTTTGCCTCCAAGTTCAGTGCCAAGAATCACAAAGGCCGGAAAGTCTCTTACATTTCCGGCTAAACTCTTTCTAGTGTCTTCAACACCATCATTAGGTATGGCAAAAGCAGGATACATACGTTCGACATCTTGGTCGAAAATAGGATGTTTTTCTATGAATATACGACGAATAGGCTTTGCTTCAGACGGTATTCCACAATAATCTTCTTCGAATACTCCGAAACTGACCAGCGTCATTTTTTGCGGTTCGAATTCAATTCCATCATCGTCCACTACTTGTGTGATCTTGAAATCGTCTACGTAACAGTCACTTCCAATCGAGGAAACTAATCCGCATGAGGAGAAGGCGAGCAATAGAGGCAGTGAGACGATCAGGAAAAAGAAGGCGCGTTTCAGAACCATGGTACCCCCTGCAAGCTGATTGGGTAGGCAACTTGCTAGGGCCACCTGGTCCCGCGTTGAGCTAACAGGGGGCATGGCTTTGCCATACCCAAGAGAACTCAACGCGAGACGATTTTTAGACCTATGACCCTAGCGTGGAAGATACTATCACATTTGAAATCGAAAAGAAACAACACCGGTTGGTTCCAGTGAAAGAGGCAGCGACTATAGCCGCTGGCGCGCATGTTGCCTGCGGGGATTTGCTCAAGGGCGGGATTCGGCTTTAATATAGGCGCATTGCATCGGCAAATCCTGTCGAGAGATGAACGATGACCGTCGAAACCCCGCTGATCGCCGCCTTTTTCGCCACCGCGGGCGCTGTCCTGATAGCCGTCATCGGCCTGATGTCCGGCGTCCACTACCGGCTGGGCAAGCTGGAACAGGGGCAAAAGACCCTGGCCCAGGAAGACTCCCACACACGGGAAATCATCGCCGAAACCCGGGAGACGCTGGTCAAAGAGGACAACCACACCCGGGAAATTATCGCCGAAACCCGGGAGACGCTGGTCAAAGAGGACGCCCACACCCGGGAGATTATCGCCGAAACCCGGGATACGCTGGTCAAAGAGGACGCCCACACCCGGGAGATGGTAGTCGAAGGAGACGCCCATACCAGGGAGTTGCTCGCCGAAACCCGGGAGATGCTGCTCAAAGAGAACGCACATACTCGGGAGGTATTGACCCAGGAAATCGCTCACACGCGAGAGTTGCTCTCCCAAATGATAATGCAGGAAATCGCGGCCCAGCGTGAGCGCGCCGACGCCCAGCACGCAGAAACGATGGCTGCCTTCCAGCGCCTTACCGACGCCTTGCTGTCCCATAGCCACGATCTCGACGGCACTGTCCGTTTCCGTATTCCGCCGCCCGCAGCGCCGCCGGAGGATCAGGAACCCTAACTGCGCGTCAACGATACGGAACATGAAGCGCAACCAAACCGGCAGGCTGTCGGCGTTTGGCTTGCGTTTGCGTAATTCTCCCTTTATTTTCAGGTGCGAGAGGTTAAGCCTCCGCGCTTTTTTCAATTCATGACGATTGGAGGGTTCTGATGAAATACAACTACATCGTGGTTGGCGGCGGTTCGGCGGGTTGTGTGATGGCATCGCGGCTTTCGGAAGACCCGGAGGTCACCGTGCTGCTGCTGGAGGCCGGGCCGGACTATCCGGATTACGACCACCTGCCCGACGACATCAAGCTGGGCAACAACGTGTTCCTCTCGGCCTACGGCCCGCACAGCTGGGCCTACCGCGGCCACATGACCGACGAGATGACCGACCTGGAGATACCGAGGGGCCGGGCCACCGGCGGCTCCAGCGCCATCAACGGCCAGGTGCTGCTGCGCGGCATCCCCGAGGACTACGACCGCTGGGCCGAGTGGGGCAACGACGAGTGGAGTTTCAGCCAGTGCCTGCCCTATTTCAACAAGATGGAGACCGACCTGGACTTCGGCGGCGGCGACATCCATGGCAACGACGGGCCGGTGCCGGTGCGCCGCTACCCGCGCTCCGAGTGGATGCCCCACGCCACGGCGTTCGAGCAGGCATGTGTCGCCGAGGGCTACCCGGTCCACGAGGACCAGAACGACCCCGATTCCACCGGCGTGTCGCCCCGCGCCCGCAACACCATCGACGGCGTGCGGATGAGCAACGCGCTGAACTACCTCGGCCTCTCGCGGCACCGGCTCAACCTGACCATCCGGGGCAACGTGACCACCCACCGCGTGCTGTTCGACGGCAAGAAAGCGGTGGGCGTGCGGGCCGAGAGCGGCGGCGAGACGTTCACCGTCGAGGGCGACCAGATTATCCTATGCGCCGGAGCGGTGGCGTCGCCGCAAATCCTGATGCTGTCGGGCGTCGGGCCGTCGGAGCACTTGCAGAGCTTTGGCATCGACGTGGTGCTCGACGCCCAGGGAGTCGGCAAGAACCTGCGCGACCACCCGTCGGCGGCGGTGCTGTACCGCGCGACGGGGGAGCGGCCCGACGTGCAGGCGCCCATGACCCAGGTGGGCCTGCGCTACACCGCGACGGATTCGCCCCTGCGCAACGACATGCAGCTCCAGCCCATGCTGATGACCAGCGAGCACCGCCCGGCGCAGGTGGATATCAGCGACGACGACAACTACATCGGCATGAACGCCAGCCTGCAACTGGCGCTGGGGCAGGGCGAGCTGACGCTCCAATCCACTGATCCCCACGTCCAGCCCTACATCCACTACAACTACTACCGCGACCCCGAGGACTTGCGGCGCATGCGGGACGGCATTCGCCTGGGCGTGCGCGTGGCCGAGCAGACGGCGTACGCAAGCATCTTGGAGGAGCGCGTCACCCCCGCCGACGAAGACCTGGCCACCGACGAGGCGCTGGACCAGTGGCTGCTGCGCAACTCGGGCACGTCCCACCACATCTCCGGCACCTGCAAGATGGGGCCGGACAGCGACCCGCTGACCGTGGTCGACCAGTACCTGAGGGTCAAGGGCCTGGAGAACCTGCGCGTGGTCGACGCCTCGGTCATGCCCGACTGCATCCGCGCCAACACCAACGCCACCACCATCATGATCGCCGAGAGGCTCTGCGATTTCATCAAGGCAGGCAGGTAGTAGCCTCCAGTAACCCCTCCGCCTAACCGTAGGGGCGCACAGCCGTGCGCCCCCCGCGTGACCCGGCAGCCACGACCGGGCGACTGCCTGAATGTCCCGGGCCGCCGGAGTTTGCCAGCAGCCGGGTTCCCCGATAAGATAATCCTACTAGGGTGTGTTGACATTTCACCGTCATTCCGGCGAAAGCCGGAATCCAGTACCGGAACCCGCAATTGTAGTCGAGAATTTGGACACTCGACGGTCTCTGGATTCCGGCTTTCGCCGGAATGACGGTTAAAATTCCAAATGTCAACAGAGCCTAGTAGCTACGCAGTTGGACAAAAATTCCCTCCCCCTTGAGGGGGAGGGTTAGGGTGGGGGTGAAATCCTCGCATCAGACACCGTATCCAACTGCGATCTCCTATCCCATTGAGAGAGAATCACCTGTTTCGGAAACTCCGCCGCCTGTTAGTTCGAATCCTGTTGGCTTCGGCCAGGCCGTTGCCAGAGGACCGCAACGCCATCTGGAGCATCCCCAGGGTGTTCCAGGTACTCTATTTCCTGATTTTCATCGGAATCTGCATTCCGATTATCATAAGCATCGTGCAGGAGGAAATCGCCGCCAACCCCCACGCCGGGTGGATTCATCTGGCAAGGGAATCGGCGTCCGAATTCGCTCCCGTGGGCGTTGGCGCAGCGATAGGCTCCCTGATCGCCGTCCAAGGAGTAGCGTTAATCGTGTCTCTGTATCACATCATAACCAACTGGTTCACTTTGCCAGCCATTGAAAGACACCGGGAGGAAGGCCGGGAGGAAGGGCGAGCGGAAGGCCGGACGGAAGGCCGGGAGGAAGGCCGGGAGGAAGGGCGAGCGGAAGGCCGGGAGGAAGGCCGGGAGGAAGGCCGGGAGGAAGGGCGAGCGGAAGGTGTAGAAGAATCCAACCAAGCGTGGCGTGTTTGGCTCAGGGATCGCGAGGAGGCCGAAGCAGAGGGCCGACCGTTCGACGAGCCACCACCTGACCAGCGGGCAAGCTAGCTGGCAGCGCTAATCGTGTCTCTGTATCACATCATAACCAACTGGTTCACTTTGCCAGCCATTGAAAGACACCGGGAGGAAGGCCGGGAGCAAGGTCTGGAACAGGGCCGGATGGAAGGCCGGGAGCAAGGGCGGACGGAAGGCCGAGAGGAAGGCCGGGAGGAAGGGCGAGCGGAAGGTGTAGAAGAATCCAACCAAGCGTGGCGTGTTTGGCTCAGGGATCGCGAGGAGGCCGAAGCAGAGGGCCGGTCGTTCAACGAGCCGCCACCTGACCAGCGGGGAGGCTAGGGCGTGTTGACATTTTACCGGAGCCAGATGAGAGCGCTGGCGAAGCTGAGGAAGGCCAAGTATCTGGCGTCCAGTTTCTCAAACCGGGAGAAGACCCGGCGAAACTGCTTCATCTTGTTGATGAAACACTCCACCAGGTGCCGTTCCCGGTATAGATGGGCGTCATATTCGTGAGGCTCCCTCCGGTTGGAGCGGGGCGGAATCACCGGGGTCATGCCGCGCTCCGCAATGGACTGGCGGAACTGCCCGGAATCGTACCCTTTGTCGGCGATCACGTACTCGCCCTCATAACCGGCGATCAGACCTTCCGCCTGGGTAATGTCATGCGCTTGACCTCCGGTCAGGATGAACCTCAGGGGGTTGCCCAGGGCGTCCACGCTCACGTGGACCTTGGTGCTGAAACCGCCGCGGCTGCGGCCCAGGGCCTGGGATTCCTGCCCCCCTTGCCCCGGGGCGCTCCGGCGGCGCAGGGATGAGCCCGAACCACCGTGCTGTCGATGATGAGATACTCCAGGTCCGGGTCTCCCGCGAAGTGATGGTGCATCCGTTCCCAGATGCCTTTATCCGCCCAGCGGGAAAACCTCTTGTAGACGCTGTTCCAGTTCCCGTACTCAGCCGGCAGCAGACGCCACTGGGCGCCGGACCGGGTAATCCAGAGGACCGCCTCGATGAAACGCCGGCATTCCGCCTCCTGGCCCACGTAGAGACCGGTGCAGCCGCGCAGGAAATCAAGAATTTGGCCCCATTGCTCCGGTGATAATTTGATATTGCTCATCCGGCCATTATAATTAAATGTCAACAGAACCTAGCGAATGATCCGACGGACGCGGCGGCAATGAAACGCAGCGAGACGCGCATACTGACCACGCACACCGGCAGCCTGCCCCGGCCCGAGGGGCTGGCGCAGATGCTGGGCGCAGTGTCGCGGGGCGAGCCCGTCGATGAGGCGGCGCTGGCCCGCGCGGCCCGGGAATCCACCGCCGAGGCAGTGCGGGCGCAGGCGGAGGCCGGAGTCGATGTCATCAACGGCGGCGAGCAGCCGCGCATCAGCTTTTCCACCTACGTGTCACAGCGTATGTCGGGATTCGGGGGGACGTGGACGCGCCGCGGGCAGCGCGACCAGATGGAATACCCCTCCGTTCTGCGCCAGCGGGTCGTCAACCTCATGGAGGGCGTTCCCACCTGCACCGCCCCTCTGTCTTACGACAGGCTGGACGCCGCCGAACAGGAGTGCGACGACCTGCTCGGCGCGGTCGAGGGATCCGGCGTTGCCCACGAGGAATTGTTCATGACCGCCGCCTCGCCGGGCATCATCACTCTCACTATGAAAAACGAACACTACCCCTCATACGAGGACTACGTGTTCGCCGCCGCCGAGGAGATGCGCAAGGAGTACGATCTGATCGTATCCAAGGGCCTTGTGCTGCAACTTGACTGCCCCGACCTGGCCATGGAGCGGCACATCACCTACCAGGATGACCCGGTGGAGGTGTTTCAAGAGGTGGTGGAGCTGCACATAGAGGCCATCAACCGCGCGCTGGCGAACATCCCCCGCGACCGGGTGCGGCTGCACGTCTGCTGGGGCAACAGCGAGGGGCCGCACCACTATGACGTGCCGGTGCGGGACATCCTGCCCATCATCTATCGCGCCAATGTCGGGGCGCTGGTGATGGAGATGGCCAACCCGCGCCATGCCCACGAGTACAAGGTCTATCGCGAGATGCCGCTACCCGACGACATGCTGCTGGTAGCGGGAGTGATCGACACCAAGACCAACTACGTGGAGCACCCGGAGGTGGTGGCTGACCGGCTCCGTCTGGCCGTGGAGGCCACGGGCGGCGATCCGGCGCGAGTGCTGGCGGGCACCGATTGCGGATTCGACACGTCGGCGGGATCCAACCGCGTCGACCGGGGGGTGGTCTGGCTAAAGCTACGCTCCATGCGGGAGGGCGCAGATCTCGCCAGCCGGGAACTGTTCTAGGGGCCGATTACCATTTCCCCTGTTTACCTGGGTTTGCCAGCTTCCAAACCCTCTCCTCAACTGTCTGCATAATCCAGTCGTGGGGAGTTATCTCCTCTTCCAACGCCAAAAGCGTGACGGTGTGATGGAGCTTTGGCCCCAGTCTCAAGTTCAGTTCGCCGGAATAGGGCTCAACAGGCTCGACGCCGTCCTCCTCACACCAAGCAAGATAATCGTCAACGGATATCTTGAACTCCCGCTTAAGCCCCTCAACGTCGTGGGCCATGAACGTGCATATCGAATAACTGCCGCTGTTCACCACATGGCCGAACAGCATGTCAGCGTCATCATCATAGGAAATGGCTGCCACGTACCCCTTATATTCCATCACAAACTCACTCCGATTCGTGTCAGAAAATCGGCGATGCTCCTTACAGTAGTCCTCCTAACCTCAGGCCCGGGATGCGGGCGATGCAAGGTAAACACTACCCCGTTCCTTCTGAACTTGACCCTAGAGCCGGACCCTTCCTCGACGTCAACACCCAATGCCCCCATCAATGACTCCACTTCCGCCCAACGTATGTTAGCGGGTGTAGGATGAGTGAATATCCGCTCCAGAGTGCGTCTGTGTCTTCCTGTCACAAGGAAATACTACCACTAGACATGGTAAACTGCCTACGAATTCAGGATTCAGCATCGGAGGAAACGGATTGGCCGACAGCTTGATTACTGACGAGGTGCGGGCCCTCATCGGGACGGAAACGGAACCCGAACGGAACCGCTTTGCCATCAGCGAGGAGATGGTCTACGACCTGGCCGACGCCACCGAGGACCCCAACCCGCTGTACGTGGACCGCGAGGCCGCGGAGGCTAGCCGGTTCGGCGGCATCATCTGCCCGCCGCTGGCGACGTGGAAAGACATCGCGCCGCCCATCGGGTACTTCGGCGCCGGACAGGAATCGCACTTCGAGGTGCCGCTGCCCTTCAACAGCTACGGACTGAACGGCGGCAGCGACTGGCAGTTCCTCCGACCGGCCTACGCCGACAGCTGGATTACCCGGCAGTTCAAGATCCTCGACATTTTCCAGAAGCAGGGCCGCTCCGGGCCGCTGGTATTCGTCGAGCGCCTGGAGACGCAGACCGACCAGCACGGCCAGGTCATCCTGCTGGCCCGCCGCGTCAGCATCCACCGCGCGCTTGACCAGGACGCCACATCCCCGCGGGAGGGCGCTACGGTGGCCGACGACTTGCAGAACGTCAACCTGTCACCGCCCGGCCCCGGCGAGGAGGTGCCGCGCCCTAGTCCATCCGACCGCCCACAGCTACATTTCGAGGACGTTACCGAGGGGATGGCGCTGCCGCCGGTGGTCAAGGGGCCGATGACCACCACCCACCTGGTGCGCTGGGCGGCGGCCAACGGCAACTACGCCCGCATCCACTGGGACTTGCCCTTCGCCCAGACGCAGCAGGGGCTGGAGAACGTGGTGGTCAACGGCTCGCTCAAGAACCAGTACCTCGGACAACTGCTGGTGGACTTTGCCGGGCCGGGCGGCTGGCTGCGCCGGTTCTACGTGCAGCACCGGGGCATGGACTACCCCGGCGACGTGCTGACGGCCAACGGGATCGTCAGCGGGCTGCGGGAGTTGGACGGAGTGGGCCATGTGGACTGCACCGTCACGCTGACCAACAGCCGGGGACACCAGACCGCGTCGGGCGTCGGCACGGTGGCGCTGCCCCGTCGCGGCCAGGAACTGCCCCTGGTCTGGCAGCCGGAGGAATAGGCTTGCTGGACGGACTGCGGGCCGAACGTAGTTCCCTCCCCCTTGACGGGGGAGGGCCAGGGTGGGGGTGAAATTCTTGCTGGACGGACTGCGGGTGCTGGACCTGGGGCCGGGGATTGCCCCGTCTTTCTGCGCCAAGCTGCTGGCCGACTACGGCGCATCGGTGGCCAAGGTAGAGCCACCCGCCGCGGGCGACCCGGCCCGGCGCATGGGGCCGTTCGTTGGCGATGATCCCAACCCGGAAAAGAGCATCCCGTTCCTCTACGCGAACACTGGCAAGCGGGGCATCACCCTTGACTGGTCTACCGCGTCCGGGCGCACCATGCTGCACAAACTGCTGGACGAATCGGACGTACTAGTGGAAGGATTTTCGCCATCGGAAACAGCCAGTTCCTCCATCTCCTATGGTGAACTCGCTCAGGCTTATCCCCACTTGGTGGTTACGTCGGTTACTCCATTCGGCCAGGACGGGCCATACAGCGAATTCGAGGCGACGGACATCATCACCTGCGCCATGAGCGGGCTGATGTATCACTCCGGCGACTCCGACCGGGAACCGCTGCGCAACGCGCTGGACCAGTCGCTGTACGTGGCCGGGGCCAACGCCGCGGCGGCGACGCTGGTCGCCGTGTTTGCGCGTCTGACATCCGGCGAGGGCCAACACGTGGACGTTTCCATCTCGGAGTGCCTGGCTGCTCACCTGGTGCAGCCCGTTCCATATCACAACTACATGGGGGCCACCAAGGGCCGCCGTCCGGTGCGCGGCTCCGGTTTCGAGGAGCTGATGCCGGCCCGCGACGGCTACGTGGTGCCATCGGTGCAGGGATCGCAGCCGTGGGAGACGGTGGCCGATCTGATCGGGCTTGAGGAACTGCACGACCCGCGCTTTGCCTCCGGCGCGGGCCGGATCGCCAACGGCGAGGAGTTGAAAGCGCTGCTCGTGGAAGGGCTGGCGCAATGGGACAGGTTGCCCCTGTTCGTCGCATCGGGGGAGCGTCGGCTGGTATTCGGCATGGCCCAGGATGCGGGCGACATGGTGGCCTGCCCCCACCTGGACGCCCGCGGTTTCTACCACCAGGTAGACCATCCGGTTGCGGGAACGGCGACCTATCCGGGCATGGCCGCAGCGCTTTCGGAACGGCCGCAACAGGCGCCAGCCCCGGCGCCGCTGCTGGGGCAGCACAACGCCGAGATATACAGCGGCGAGCTTGGCTACGGCGGTGATGAACTGGCCGCCCTGCGCTATACGGGGGTGATATGAGCAATCGCCCGTTGGAGAACATCCGCGTCATCGACCTTAGCCGCGTATTCGCCATGCCATTCGCCGGGGCGAACCTGGCCGACCTGGGCGCTGAGGTGATCAAGATAGACACTTGCCAGGCCCAGTTCATGGAGACCACCCGCACCATCACCGGCCCGTTCCCCGGCAACCAACCGGGTGAACTGTGGTGGGAGCAGGGCGGGACATTTCAGACCTTGAACCGGGGCAAGCGCAGCCTCACCCTCGACCTGCGGTCGGAGGAAGCGCAGAGCATCCTCAAAGAGCTGGTGTCGGTGAGCGACGTCGTGCTGGAGAATTTCACCCCGCGCGTGATGGCCCGTTTCGGCCTGGACTACGCCTCGCTGCGCGCCGTCAAGCCCGACCTGATAATGGTCTCCAACACCGGCTACGGTCACAGCGGGCCGTGGAGCAATTTCGGCGCAATGGCCTCGGCCCTGGAGCCAACCCACGGCACGGGCGCGTTCATGGGCTACCTGGACGACAACGGTTCCGGAAAGCTGAGTCCGGGCAGCGTTCCCAACAAGCTGGGCAACTCCTACACCGACTTTCTCGCCACCTGGACGGCGCTCCTGTCCATCATGGCCGCCCTGCTGCACCGGGCAAAGACTGGCCGCGGGACGTGGATCGACCTGGCCATGTACCAGGCCGGGGCCGCTTTCATCGGCGAGGGATTGCTGGCCTATTCGTTCAACGGCGAGCGCACCCGCCGCATTGGAAACCGCCATACGTCCATGGCGCCCCACGGCTGCTACCCCTGCCTGGGCGAAGACCAGTGGGTGACCATCGCCGTCCGCGACGACGAGGACTGGCGGGCCTTTTGCGCTGCCGTGGGACAGCCGGAACTTGCGGCACTGGCCCGGTTCGCCACCACCCCACAGCGGTTGCAGAATCAGGACGAACTCGACGGCATAGTTGCCGGGTGGACGCGCGCACGCACCTCATACGACGTGATGGAGCAGCTCCAGCGCGCCGGTGTGCCCGCCGGGCCGGTGCTGACAGCGGCCCAAGCGCTGAAAGACCCGCATTTCCGCCACCGCGGCTTTTTCGAGAACGTTAGTCACCCAGACGAGACGGGGCTGGGCAGCAGGGACTACATCGGTCGTGGCTGGAAATTTTCCGAAAGCGCGGCGGAAATCGGCGGGGCAGCGCCCCTGCTCGGCGAGGCCAACGGCTACGCGCTGCGGGAACTGCTGGGGCTGCCGCAGAGCCGTATGGACGCGCTGGTCGAGGCGGAGATCATCGGCACGGAACCCATCGGCGGGCGGGCGCCGTCCCAGGTGCCGCTGGAGACCCAGGTGGAACTGGGCTGGATCGCCGGGTACGTTTCCGACTACAGAGGTGTGACGGGCAAATCCCCTCCCCCTCAGGGGGAGGGTTAGGGTGGGGGTGAAACCCCGGCATAAGCGACGCTCCTATGCCCAAATTCCCGCAGTTGATTGAATTTGCAAACACGTACTGGCCACCAGGTTGGGTACGTTACTGTTTTAAGATACTTTCTTAATGGCCGGAGCTACACACAGTAGGAGGCGGGAATTGGCGAGAGTCGAACTGGTCACGGAACAGCAGGCCACTGGCCGTGTCAGGGAAATCTACGAGGACATAAAGGCCACCATGGGCTGGGAGTTCGTGCCTCAGACCTTCCAGGTGATCGCGCACAACCCCGACCACCTGGAATCCTACTGGGAGCACTACAGGCAGACCATGGCCCCGGGCCGGCTGGACCTGAAAACCAAGAAACTAATCGCATACATAGTTTCGGCGATGAACAACTGCGGCGTTTGAGTGCGGTTCCATCTGGATGCCGTGAAGCATCTGGGGGTTGACGACGCCACGCTGGCCGAGGCGGTCGAGGTGATGACCGAGGTGGCCAAGGGCAACCTGATAATGCACTCCACGGGACACCGGCACTAGCGGTTGCAAATTATTGTCTGAATCAGGATTTACAGGATGGAGGAATATCCTAAAATCCAGCTAATCCTGATAGGAGTTTCGCAGTTGGATACGTCAGCTGCTAATTCCCGACTACTGTCGTTCCCGTAGGGGCGCCCCTTGTGGGCGCCCTCGTTGCCGGGAGACATCTGAAATGGGGCCGGCCATGAACGCAGGGCGCCCACAAGGGGCGCCCCTACATCAACTGAGTAAGTTCTATTCTGAGTCAGATTATTACCGCGGCTACGCGACCGTTAGCAGATGGTCCAAGGCAAACGCATTCTCCCCGTCATTCCCGCGAAAGCGGGAATCCAGAGACCTTAGCCAAGTCGAATTTCTGCGTTGACGCAGGCCATTAGATTCCCGCTTTCGCGGGAATGACGAAATATGTGGCCCTTGAGCTTTTGCGAAAAGGCGGCCCTCCGAACAATCGTCCGGGGCCATTCTAGTGTATGCTGGATTACTAGTAGGGGTTACGCACTTGAGGAGTTCACCCCCACCCTAACCCTCCCCCTGATGGGGAGGGGATAGCTTTCATCTGCGTAGATCCTAACTGAAGGATAGAGTACAAGGCTAAAGAGTTGGACTGGAAATTCCTGTTGTTGCTGGGGATCGCCGGGCTGCTGCTGTCGGCCCTGATGTGCGCCGCCGTGGTGAAATGGCTGGGACGGCGGGAGCCGTATGCGGCGTTCATGCGCCTGCGGTTGAGGGCCAAGCTGACTTTCCTGCGCATGCTGGCAATCGACCCGCGGCTGCCGTGGTACGTCCGCGCCCTGCCCCTGGTGGCCCTGGCCTACTGGATCAGCCCCATCGACCTGATCCCCGGCTTTATGGCCGACGACCTGGCTTTCACCCTGCTGATGATCGTCGTCGTCGTCCGGCTCACGCCCAGGGAGCTGATCAGCGACCTGCTGCGCGCGGCGGACGCCCGGTACCCGGCGGGCACCTCGGACTAAACTGAAACCAAAGTAGAATCCGCAGTTCCCTCTCCCGGAGGGAGAGGGGATTTGTCACACACCCTCTGAGTCCCACCACCCGGCATGCAACAAACGGAGCCGTCAGCGACTCACCCCGCCATCCACTCCCGCACGCGCTTGACCCACGGGCTGTCAGGGTTGGCGTGGTCGAGGCTGATCCCAAAGTGGTTGTGCCCCTCGCGCACCATCTCCTCCGCGTACCCCGGCTGGGAGCGCAGGGCCGCCATCATCTGCGGGTGCTGGGAGCGCAGGTTGTCGAAATCGTCGGAACCTATCTCCAGCAGGAACGGCACCGTGTTTCCGGCGGTGTTGTGCAGCGGGCTCGCATCCAGCACGTCGTCCTCAGTTTGCAGGAACGCCTCCCGCCGGTCTTGCAGGGTATCGGCGACATCGAAAACGCCGCTCACCGGGAAACAGGCTTTGATTACGTCCGCCGGCAGTCCCAGGGCGTTCCGCTGCTCCCTCTGCAACGCCAGCATCGCCGCCAGATGCCCGCCCGCGGAATGCCCGCTGACGTAGATGCGGTCGGGGCTGCCGCCGTATCCGGCGATGTTGTCGTAGACCCAGCGCAGAGCGGCGCGGCAGTCGTCCACCTGCTGCGGGTACTTGGCGCCGGGCGCCAGGCGGTAGCCCACCGACACCAGCACCGCGGGCGCCGGGGTGATGGCCGGGGCCATGAAACCCATCAAGTCCTTGTGGCCGATAACCCAGTAGCCGCCGTGCATGAACATCAACACCGGCGCGTCGGCCACGGATACGTCGCCGGGCATGTAGACAT
Source organism: Dehalococcoidia bacterium (assembly GCA_963664375.1). GTDB lineage: Bacteria > Chloroflexota > Dehalococcoidia > Lucifugimonadales > UBA3495 > VXOI01. The sequence continues at coordinate 60,425 of OY761449.1, read as the reverse complement.
CCAGTTTCTGCCGCTCGTCGTCGCCGTAGGGGATGTCCAGCGCGCAACGGGTGGTGGCCCGCACCCGGTCGGACCAGGCCATGGCCTGTTCGAGGTATTGCGGCGCTCCGGGAGAGGCGGGGGGAATCCATTCAGCCTGTTCAACCATGGCGCATCACCTGACAGGATTATGAATCGTAAAGGCGCAAAGGATTCGGAGAACGGAGCGAAACGACCCCTCTTTTGCCCCTCTACGCCATTGCGTCTTTACGTTTAATATACACCAATGACCGACCATGCACTGATTGACAGATTCAGGCAAGCCCGAAGAGACCGTACCCTTGTGGTTCTCGTTGGGTTACACGCCGTTAAACACGCCCTGCGCTTTGGCGCGGAATTGGAGGAAATTGTCAGCCCCGGCGTGGATACCGCACTCGGTCTGGCCGCAGAGGTTGCGCCCGATGTCTGCGCCCAACTGGCCGCAGGACTTGCCCCCGTAAGCGCGGAGGACTTCCGCCAGCTTTCCCCTGTCCCTCCCGACACCGGCGTCATCGCCATTGCCCGCCGTCCAATGGTCCGGCCTGACGAGGTGCTCGCTGGCCCGGCGGATTCACCCGTTGTGCTGCTGGAAAACCCGCGCAACCCGTTCAACATCGGCGCGGCGGTGCGGGTCGCGGCGGCAGCCGGGGCGGCGGGCGTGCTGGTGACGGGACGGCAAGACCCCTGGCATCCGGCGGCTATTGTGTCGGCGGCCGGCCTGCAATTCGCTCTGCCCGTGGCGCGCGTCGATTCCCTGCCGCCGTGCAACCGGCCGGTGCTGGCCATAGACCCGCAAGGAGAGGAGATGCCGTGGGACGCCGTTCCTCCCGGCCCGGTGCTGACGTTCGGCACGGAAAGGCACGGCATCAGCGCCGAGCTGCTGGCGCTGTCCACGCGGCGCTTGGCGATTCCCATGGTTCCCGGCGTCTCCAGCCTCAATCTGGCAACGTCGGCCGCCATCGCACTCTACGCCCTGAAGTATCCCTAGAGCGTGTCGTCAAATTGGATTCCCAGGCGCACGGCGGCTTTATTTCCGTCATTCCGGCTTTCGCCGGAATCCAGACGGTTTCGCGCCGGATTCATCCTGCGACATTCAGCGATTCCGGATTCCGGCTTTCGCCGGAATGACGGGGTAATTTGACGACACTCCCTAAATTGGATTAAATAACTATTTATGCAATGCCAGTATCAACAGTCACGGCTATACATAACGAAATCCGCTGAAACTGGGGTAAACTTTCGTAGTCTTGCTGTATCGCTTGTGGTAATCTGATATTGACCGTTCCTGTTTCTGCGATTTGTGATTACCGGTCGTCGAAATGTTTCATATCATTTCCCCAGGCGCAAAAACGCTGTTTTAGAAACCACTAGGGTTGGTGCCGGTTTGCTGGTCCTATGGACACTCAGGGCGATGGCGGCCGCGGTGTTCGGGGCGTTGGGTTGGTGGCTGAGCCTCGCAGTCGATCTTTCCGCCACGGACAGCAGCTTTCTGCCGTGGGGACTGGCGTTTGCCGCCTCGGGTGTCGTCATCGGCGGCGCAGTCATCCCGTTTCTCGTAGCTGGCCCCGGCCGCGGATTGGGCAGATACATTTCGGAGATGCCGGGCGCCACTCTCATTGCCGCCGTGGTGGGACTGGTGGTCGGCCTCATAGTTGCCTCGCTGGTGTCCATCCCCTTTTATTCAGTCAGCGGAATCACTGGCGTCGCCGTTCCCGTGGTCATCAGCGTGGCGCTGGGTTCGGGCGGCATGTGGCTGGGCATTCAGCGGGAACGGGACATCAGGGCAATCCTGCCGGGCCTGGATGTTCCCAGCCAGCCCGCCGCTTCCATGCCCGTCGGCGATGCCATCATTCCGGGTCTCGATCCGCCGCCGAACGGCTCGTTCAAGCAGGCCAGGGGCGCCCACACCATACTGGTGGACACGTCGGCCATCATCGACGGGCGCATTGCCGACCTGACGGTGACCGGGTTCATAAACGGCTCGCTGGTGGTGCCCCGGTTCGTCCTGGACGAACTGCGCCACATCGCCGATTCCAGCGACTCGCTGCGCCGCAACCGTGGCCGCCGCGGCCTGGAGGTGCTGGGCCGCCTGCGCAAGGACACGACGGTGCCGCTCCAGGTGCTGGACGTGGGGGTTGAGAACGGCGTGGAGGTTGACGCCCGGCTGGTGGAACTGGCCCGGGGCATGAAATCGTCCATCCTGACCACCGACTACAACCTGAATCGCGTCGCCGAAATCCAGGGCGTCAAGGTGCTGAACGTCAACGAACTGGCCAACGCGGTCAAGTCCATCGTGCTGCCCGGCGAAACCCTGCGGGTGGACATAGTGCAGGAGGGCAAGGAGGCCGGCCAGGGAGTGGCCTACCTGGATGACGGCACCATGGTGGTGGTGGAAAACGGGCGCCGCTACATAAACTCCAGCCACGAGGTACAGGTAACCCGCGTGCTGCAAACGGCGGCAGGCCGTATAATCTTCGCCCAGCCTAGATAGGTTGTCGGAATCAGGATAGGACTTACGCAGTTCAAAGCAATCCCCTCCCCCTTAGGGGGAGGGTTAGGGTGGGGGTGAAATCCTAGCATCAGACACCGTATCCAACCGCGTAAGTCTTATACTGATTCAGACAAAAGGGCAAGGCAGCACCAATGGGCACCGAATCCCCTCCCAGCATCGGCGCAGTCATCGTAGCCGCCGGGCGCAGCACCCGCATGGGCGGCGTGGACAAGACCTTTGTCCCGCTGCTTGGCAAACCGCTCATCGCCCACACCCTCAGCCGCCTTGAATCCTCTCCCGTAGTTTCGGAAATCGTGCTGGTCCTCTCCGGGGAATCCGTCGAACGTGGCCGACAGATAGTGGCCGACGGCGGCTACCACAAGGTGAGCAGCGTGGTCGCTGGCGGCCAGCGACGCCAGGACTCGGTGCGCAACGGCCTGCTGGCCCTCGCCCCCTGCGACTACGCGATGGTTCACGACGGCGCACGTCCCGTCGTCGACGATTCCATGCTGGAACGGGCCGCCGCGGCGGCAGTGGAGCACGGCGCGGCGGTAGCCGGGGTGCCGGTCAAGGACACCATCAAGCGCGTCGGCCCCGGTCTGGCCATCGAGGACACCCCAGACCGCTCCCCGCTGTGGCAAGCCCAGACGCCGCAGATATTCCGCTACGGCCTGCTGCTGGAGGCCCACCGCCAGTGCGACGGCGACTACACCGACGACGCCGCGATGGTCGAAAGCCTCGGCCACCCCGTCCACATGTTCGAGGGCAGCTACGAGAACATCAAAGTCACCACCGCCGGCGACCTGTTGATCGCGGAGGCGTTCTTGCGGGAAATCCAGGATACTCCTCTCCCGCCGACGGGAGTATTATAGATATGAAGACTACCCCATTCTCATCCTGTATATCCGGTCCATCCAGGTTAGTTAAGCTGTTTCCGGCATATTGCTAACATGGATGGACAGGATAGGACTTGCACAGTTATGCGCAAGCAAGAAATTGAAACGCTGATTACCGCCGACGGCCACCAAATCATCCTGCCAACACCGGAGGAGGACGCAGAAATAAACGCCCAGATTGCCGCCGACCCGGACGACTTCGAGCTTGACGAGGAATGGTTCAAAAACGCCAAGCCCACCAAGGAACTCTTTCCTGAAACCTACCTTTGGGCCATGCAGCGGAAAGCCGACCTTGAAGCCGACGTTATCCAGGAAGTACGGATTACCTTGCCCGCCAACGTCGTCGCCTGGTTCAAGGCTCAGGTGGGTCTGGACGGCGAGACCAGCGGCACCGCGTGGATCGAGCTTATTGAGCAAACGCTCCAAGCTTATGTAGCTGACTGTGCTGGCGAGCAGGGGCAGTCCCACAGACGTGATGAAGCGTTGTAAGATTTAGGGATCAGACACATGAGAAAGCCTGAGTTCGAGGACTTTGGGGTAACTCCGGAGCAATATGCTCAATACAGAGGCGTCCAAAAGAAAGAGATATCCATTCTGTCGCAATTGGTCGGATGGACAATCTCCATTTCTGTCTTTGTCTGGTTTGAACTGGGCCCTGGATGGCTCTCCGCAGCAGCTGAACCGCTTTTCGTGGCGTGGGGTGTCACCGGCGCACTAATAATACCTTTCGTCTCCGTTGTGTTTGTTTTTGTATCCGATCACCGAGCATCTAGTAGAGACGTAACGGACGCCTTATGTGGCGGGTTTTTCGTGGGGATTTTCGCGCCCCTCCTTATCCCGGTCGGTATCGGATGGTTTGTGCAATGGTCTGCCGTTGTATTCAAGAAACGCAGGCTCCATAAGAGTCCCGTTGCCCTTAGTATCAAGCTGTATGAAGACGCAGTAGTCTCTTATCAAGCGACAGTGGAGGAAACGGAGAAACTACGTCAAAAAGCTGAGCGGCAGCGTCGGGAGGACGAAAGGGCGAGGCAAGCCGCGCTGCTGGCAGAGGAACGCAAGCGGGAACAATACTGGGAATCACTGGGCGGGATAGAGTTTGAGCGGGAGTTGGGAAAGCTGTTCGGAGCCAGGGGCTACCGTGTGGAATTTACTCCCACAGTGGGAGATCAAGGTATTGACCTAATTCTGAGGAAGGATGGCAAGACTACGGTCGTTCAATGCAAGGCCCATAGCCGCCCTGTCGGGCCAGCAGTGGCCAGGGAGTTGTATGGCAGCATGGTTGCCTACAAGGCCGACAACGCAATCCTGGCCTGCACCGGTGGATTCACGGACGGTGTTTTTAAGTTCGCTCAAGGGAAACCGATACGACTCATATCCTCAAGGGACATAGCGCGTGTTGCAGAGGCTACCGGTGGGGAAGTGCAGGATACGCTTTTAGATGGGCCGATTTGCCCCAATGACGAGTGCGGAAGGACAATGGTTTTACGCAAAGGGTACCGCGGCAGGTTTTGGGGATGCCCCAGGTACCCTGCTTGCCGGGGGACAAGACAGCTTTGAGCAAGCATTAAAGTTACGCTTGCTTTTCCGAATTGGTCTAGCGTCAATGTGAGGTTGCCTTGTCCCAAAGTGTTCCCGACATTCGCGTTGGCATCGGGTTTGACTCGCACCCCCTGGTGGCGGGGCGGCGGCTGGTGCTGGGCGGCGTGGAGGTTCCCCACAACCGGGGGCTGGAGGGGCACAGCGACGGCGACGTGCTGGTTCACGCCGTCATGGACGCCCTGCTGGGCGCCGCCAACCTGGGCGACAAAGGCACGCACTTTCCGTCATCCGACCCGCAATACCGCAACATCCTCAGCCTGTTGCTGCTGGAGCGGGTGGCTGCGCTGCTGGCCGACTCCGGTTGGCGGGTGTCAAACGTTGATGCTACAATGCTGGCGCAATCGCCGCGGCTTGGGCCGCACATACCGGAAATGAAAGAGCGCACCGCCGCCTCGCTGGGAATTTCCCCCGACCGGGTCAGCGTCAAGGCCACCACCACCGACCACCTGGGGTTCGTGGGGCGGAGCGAGGGCATCGCCGCCGTTGCCGTCGCCTGCGTCGTGTCGCCATAGCGCCTACGGCATCCTTCAAACCTGATAGGAGTTACGCAGTTGAGGAGTTCACCCCCACCCTAACCCTCCCCCTGAGGGTGAGGGAATCGCTTTCAAGTGGGTGAGTCCTATCCTGATTCAGACGAATGAAGCTGTACAACACCCTATCCGGCGAGGCCACCGAGTTCGCTCCCGCAGACGGCAACACCGTCAGGATGTACGTCTGCGGCGTTACGCCTTACTCGGCCACCCACATCGGCCACGCGCTCAGCTACGTCGCGTTCGACGTGCTGCGCCGGTACCTGGAGCATATCGGGTTCGAGGTGCGTCACGTCCAGAATTTCACCGACGTCGACGACAAGATAATCCAGCGGGCCGAGGAGCAGGGCATCGAGCCTACGGAGCTGGCCGAGCGGTACATCGATGATTTCTTCCAGACCATGGACTCGCTGAACATCCGCCGCGCCCACATCTACCCGCGGGCCACGGAGGAAATTGGCCCCATCATCGAGACAATTGACCGGCTGATTGGTTCCGGCCACGCCTACGCCGCTGGCGGCGACGTGTTCTTTCGCGTCCAGAAAAGCGACGGGTACGGCAAGCTGAGCCACCGCACCCTGGAGGGCATGCAGGCGGGCAGCCGGATCGAGATCGACGAGAACAAGGAACACCCCATGGATTTCGCCCTCTGGAAAGGGGCGCGCCCCGGCGAACCGTCGTGGGAAAGCCCGTGGGGCCCGGGACGGCCCGGCTGGCACATCGAATGCACCAGCATGTCCATGACCTATCTGGGCGAGTCGCTGGACATTCACGGCGGCGGTCAGGATTTGGTCTTTCCCCACCACGAGAACGAGATCGCCCAGAGCGAGGCGTCCACCGGCGTTGTGCCCTTCTCCCGCTACTGGGTACACAACGGGCTGTTGCGGCTGGGCGGCGACAAGATGAGCAAGTCGCTGGGCAACCTCGTCTCGGTGGAGGAGGCGCTCCAGCAGTTTTCGCCCGATGCCATTCGTCTCTATTTCCTCAGCTCCCACTACCGCAGCCCGCTCTCGTATTCGGACGAGGGTTGCACCGCCATGGAACGCAGCCTGGATCGTCTGCGCCACGCCTTGGGACGCAACGGCGGCAGCGTCGGCGAACCGCTGGACGCCGAACCGTACCGGCAGCAGTTCTTTGAGGCCATGGACGACGACCTGAACACTCCCCGCGCCCTGGCGTCTCTCTTCGACCTGGCGCGGGAAATCAACCGCAGCAGCGACGCAGGGCACCCGGTCGCCGATGCACAGGAAAGCCTGCGTCATCTGGGAGCCATCCTCGGGTTGACTTTCGCCGAGCCGGAAGCGAGCGACGCGGCCGCCCAGAGCGCTGCGCCGTTCATCGATCTGCTGCTGGAAACGAGGGCGGCGCTGCGCCAGGCCCGCCAGTTCGAGCAGGCGGATAGCATCCGCGACGGCCTGGAGCAGTTGGGCGTGTCGGTTGAGGACACCCCAAGCGGCCCCGTCTGGCAGTTCCGCAATTCCTGATTGCGCCCGCACGCGGTTCGTCGCATTGCCGGAATCTCCGCTGAATATCGCCTGTCCCTGTGCTATGCTCAATAGCAGTGAGCGTGCGATATGACCGGCCATCTCAAAGCGTCGCCGCCCGAGCGGTACGAGGAAATCAGCCGCCACCTGCTCCGGCAGGCCCGGGACGAGCTGGACAAGGGTGACATCCTGCAAGCCTCGGATAAGGTGTGGGGCGCAACGGCTCATGCCATCAAGGCCGTCTGCCAGCGCATGGGCTGGAACCATCACGCCCACAACCACCTCAGCGCCGCCGCCAACTACGTTTCTTCCGGTCTCAACCGTGATGACTTGATGGAAGCGTTCGGATTCCTGGAGGCGATGCACACCAATTTCTACGAACACCAGAAAGAGGCTGATCAAGTCCGATTGGAAGTAAACCGGGCAGCCTATTTCGTCAAGGAATTTGCCGCACTGCCCATTACCGACTTGCCTGGAGACCAGTCTCACCTATCGCCTCTCGAACAGGCGGGGCAGGCAAGACGCTTTCGCATGCTCACGCGCAAGAACCAGTACTCTCACGGCCCGCAGTTCAGTACCGAGGAGGCCGCGGAGTTGCCGCCGGTAAATCCATCAGTCACAATCGACGAGGAATGAGCAAGTAGCAGGTAGAACAATATGACCACCGACTTGAAATCAGCGGCCGACGCGGCGTTCAGCGATGCGTGGGAGCAGTACGAATCCGCCATTGAGCGATTTGACGCAGGCGACATCCGCGACGCCTGTGGCAAGGCTTGGAATGCAACGCGCGCTGCCACCCGGGCCGCCGCGCTCGCCCACGGCGAAGACCCGCAGTCTACAAACCATATTTCCGGCTGGATCAGGCGGATGGGCCGAAGCGTTAGGGGTTTTGAGTCAATGCCCTTAATGTACAGTGCTCGAGTTCGGTTTCTCCATCAGGAGGCGTGCTACGACGGATTCATAGAGAATGACGATATACCCGACCTGATCTATGGAACGGCAGACTACATCCGGCAGGCGGAACGGCTGGCCTCGTCGTGAGATCTGCGACCGCCAATCACTGAAAGAAACGCGAGAAAAGGAATCGGAATGACCACCGACTTGAGATCAGCGGCCGATGCCGCGTTCACTGATGCATGGGAGCAGTACGATTCCGCCCTGGAGCGATTTGACGCAGGCGACATCCGCGACGCCTGCGGCAAAGCGTGGAATGCAACGCGCGCTGCCACCCGCGCTGCCGCGCTCGCCCACGGCGAAAACCCACAAAACACCAACCAGATTTCCAGCTTTATCAGGCAGGTTGGCAGACAGAAGGCAGGGTTCGAGCTTATGCCGTTGGAGTTTGGCGCTCGCGCTCGTTTTCTGCACCAGCAGGCCTGTTATGACGGCCATATCGACGACCCTGATATTCCTGACCTGATCCACGGGACGGCCGATTACATCCGTCAGGCCGAAAGGTTGGCCTCGTCATGAATGGAATCGCCGGGAAATTCCCGCATCCGACAGTCCAGGCGAATGGGACTTGCCAGTGACCACTACGCTGGACCACACCGCCATCGACTCGCTGGCTCGCATTGTTGGGGCGGAGAACGTGCTGGCCGATCCTGACTCCCTGGACCGGTACACCGGCGACTCCCTGTCGCCCAGCCGCGCCTTCGGGGCCGCTGATGCTTTCGAGCGGCTGGCCGACGTCGTGGTACGCCCCGGCTGCACCGCCGAAGTCTCCGACCTGGTACGGTGGGCCAACGACCGGCGCGTTCCGGTCATCCCCTACGGCGGCGGCACCGGCGTCATGGGCGGAGTGGTTCCCTCTCAGGGCGGCCTGGTGCTGGACGTCAAGCGGATGAACCGCGTCCACGACATTGATGCCGACGGCTTGACGGCCCGGGCCGACGCGGGGGTCGTGTTGCAAGATATGGAAACGGCCCTGGCAGTACATGGGCTGATGATCGGCCACGATCCATACAGCGTGCCCATTGCGACGATTGCGGGCACCATTTCCACCAACGGCGTGGGCTACCGGGCCTGCGCCCACGGGCCCATGGGCGATCAGGTTATCGGGCTGGAGGCCGTCCTGCCCGATGGCAGGGTAATCGAGACCCGCGACGTGCCCAAGTACTCCTCCGGCCCCAACCTGAACCACCTGTTCATCGGCGCAGAGGGCGTTTTCGGCGTGATCACCCGCGCCACCATCCGCGTCTATCGCCTGCCCGAAAGCGCTCGATTCGCCAGCGTCGGGTTCGACACTTTCGACGAGGGATTTCGCGCCGCCTCGGAAATGCTGGCCATCGGCATCCGCCCGTCCCTCCTTGACCTGACCGAGGAGGACGGCGAGGTGACCATGCACCTGCTCTTTGAGGGATTCACGGAGGGGGTTGCGGCCCAGGCGGAACGGTCTGAGGCGATCTGCGATGCCGCTGGCGGTTATTCGCTGGGCACGGAACCCACCGAGCACTACTGGGCGGAGCGGCGCGATTCCGCCGAAAACTACAAGCTGACGGCGCTGGGCCAGCCCCGCAAGGTGCGTTGGAACCGCTGGCGGCGTCGGCGCGGATTCGATTACCTGCACCTGGCGCTGCCCGCATCGAAAGTGCTGGAATACAAGGCCCGCGCCAGCGAGATACTGGCGGCCCAAGGCATCGCCGTTGCAGAATACGCCATCTGGAGCCGGCCTGAGATGTTCTCCATGCTGGTCCTGCCGGAGTCGGGCGACCCCTCCGAGGCCCGTCAGCGACTGGCAAAGACAGTCGACCATGTGCTGGAGCTGGGACAGAACATGGGGGGCATCATGGAGTACTGCCATGGCGTCGGCGTAAAGCTCAACCACCTGCTGGCCCGCGAGCTGGGCGTTGGCCACGACGTAATCCGGCAACTCAAACAGACGCTTGACCCCAACAACATCATGAATCCCGGCAAACTGGGAATGTAACGTGCAATTCGGCTTTCAATTCTTCCCCGACGTGTCGCCGGAACAGAAATCCGGCCAGCAGTACTGGTCGGAGTGCCTGTCGCTGGTCGACCTGTGCGACGATTTGGGCTACACCCACGTGCGCACCGTCGAGCATTACTTTGAGCCATACGGCGGCTACAGCCCCTCACCCCACGTATTCCTGACGGCCGCCTCGCAGCGCAGCAGGCATGCCCGTCTGCTGACCGGGGCGGTGCTCCCCGTGTTCAATCACCCGCTCAAGGTGGCGGGCGAGATCGGCATGCTGGACGCCATATCCGGGGGCCGTCTGGACTGCGGCTTTGGCCGGGCCTTCCTGCCCCACGAGTTCCAGCGGTTCGAGCGCTCCCTGAACGAATCCCGCGCCCGGTTCGAGGAGGGAGTGGAGGCGGTGCGGCTGCTGCTGGAACAGGAGAACGTCACTTTCGAGGGCCAGTTCTACAAGTTCCGCAACGTTACCTCCCTGCCCCGTCCCACGCAACTGCCGCGGCCGCCATTCTGGACCGCCGCCCTGGGAACGCCGGAGTCGTTGCGGCGCGCTGGCGAGCGGGGATTCAACCTGATGCTGGTGCCATTCTCCGGCCCGCAGATGAACGAGGCCATCCGGGTCTACCGCGACGCCTGGCGCGAGGCGGGACATCCCGGCGAGGGACGGATCGCGCTGGGATTTCACATGTTCTGCCACGAGGACCGCGAGGAGGCCCACCGCATCGCGCGGCCCAACATCAACGCCTATTTCAAGTCGCTGACCGCCGCCGTCGAGCTGAATTCCGGTTGGGGCGCGGGGGCGTCGTCCGGCGACTACCCCAACTACGCCGCCCACCACGAGAAACTGCGCCAGTCCAATTTCGACTCGCTGCTGGACAGCGGCACCATCTGGGTAGGCACCCCGTCCGACATCCGGGAGCAGATCGCCACCTACCACGACGCCGTGGGCGGCTTTGACACTGCCTCCCTACAGGTCAACTTCCACCAGGTGACGCTGGAGGAAGCTACGTCCTCCGTCCGCCTCTTTTCCTCCGAGGTAATGCCCGCCTTCCCCGGCTAGTCCCGACTTTTCCCGGCTTGTAGCGGGACGGGGTTCTCGCCCCTCTTGCCGCCGCTGAATGTCCGCAAACCCTCATGATTTCAAATAATATTCTTGACATATTATCTATTGACGGCCCGCGCTAGGGGGTATATCATGAATTCAAATCAAATCGCTGGTCTTATATCGGAATATCAAACATTTCCAATGATGGAGGGAACAACGCAAGATGGTAACCATGAACCAGGGCGTCAAGGAAGTCAGGGACGTGGGGTCGAGGTTCTTTCACAAGGTGGAGGCTGGCGTAGCCACGGTCTATGACTGGGTGTCCGGCCCGGCAATGACGGAACGGGAACGGATGCAGCACGAGTTGCAGGTGACCGAGCCCATTCGCCGAGGCATGGATAGCCCCCTCTAACCAGCTAACCGGCCACGAAACGGGGGAACCGGGCAACCGGCTCCCTACCGAGCACTCAGCGAACAGAAAGGGGTGGATGCAATCATCCGCCCCTTTGCTCGTTGGCAAGCAGAATCGAGCAGGCTGAGGCCGCGCCATTCATTCCTGATAACACGAAGAGGACGCCCTCACCCTAACCCTCTCCCGGAGGGAGAGGGAATTTTGGGTACATCCACTGAGTGAACAAGGGGACGCCCTCACCCGAACCCTCTCCCGGAGGGAGAGGGAACTTTGGAAACACACTCTGAGAGAACCAGGGGACGCCCTCACCCTAACCCTCCCCCGGAGGGAGAGGGGACTTATCTAACACCCTCTAAAAGGGCAATTCCTGGCCGATTCCCTGTTCCCTGGCCTTGCGGTACACCAGCTCCGCAGCGGCGATGTCCTCCAGCGCGACACCCATGGACTCGAACAGCGTCACCCCGTCCTGCGTAACGCGCCCCGGCGTTCGGCCCGCCACCACGTTCCGCAACTCATGGGCCATGTCCCAGCGGAAAGAACCCCGGGCCTCCAGCCACATCAGGTCGCCGCACTCGATCTTGGCCTGCTCCAGGTCGTCCACCACTATCACCTCCGACCGCAACACCGCCGCCTCGTCGATCTCGCGGCGCAGCCAGTGGTTGCCCCCGGCGGCGTTGACGTGAGCGCCCGGCGCCAGCCAGTCGCCCAGGGCCACCGGCTCCCGGGCCGAGGTGATGGTGATAACAATGTCGGCACCCTCCACGCATTCCTGGGCGCTCTCGACCGCCCGAACGTTCACTCCCAGCCGTTCGCTGCTGCGCTGGGCGAAGTCCTCGCGGCGCTCCTGACGGCGGCTGAACACCCGCGCCTCGCTGATGGCGCGCACCTTGCAGACCGCCTCCAACTGCGTCCGGGCCTGGAACCCGGAACCGATGACGGCAACGGTGGCGGCGTCCTCGCGGGCCATGTAGCGAGTGGCCAGCCCGCTGGCCGCGCCGGTACGAATCTGCCCCATGCGCCCCGCCTCCATGCAGGTCAGCAGCTCGCCGCTCCGGTAATCGTAGAGCATCAGCATCATCTTGGACCCGCCCGGCCCGGCGAAGGACGGATAGGCCTTGTAGCCGAAAACGCCCTGCCCGCCATCGGCGGCGGCCATGAAATGAAAGAACCCGCCGGGCATCCGTATGCGGGAACGTGGCTTGTTGTCCACCTGCCCGGCGCCCGCGTGGGCGAAAGCCCGCTCCAGCGCGTCAATACACTCGTCCATAGGCAGGAGTTGAACCACCTCCTGCTCGTTGAGAAACAGGGCCATGCCGCTTCCTCTCTACATACCGTTTTCAACAATTGTCTGAATCAGGATAGGGCTTGCGCAGTCGAGGGGTTCACCCCCACCCTAACCCTCCCCCTGAGGGGGAGGGGATAGCTTTCAACTGCGTAAGTCCTGTCCTGATTCCGGCAACAAGAATACCCGATTCTGGCAAGGCGCGCGGGCCTTGGATACAATTGAAACCGATGCCCGTCATCAAGAGGGGCCGCAGGAGTTTAGCGATGAGCCAGCCCCGCGCCTTTGTCAGCCGCATGATGCACCCGGACGCCATTGCCCTGATCGGCGAGGCCACGGACATGGAGGTCTGGCCCGACGACCCGCCTCCCTCGGCGGAGCGGTTGCGGGAAAAGCTGGCCGACGCCGATGGCGCGCTGATCAACATCATGGATCGCGTCGACGCCGCCCTGCTGGACGCCGCGCCCAACCTGCGCGTCATCAGCCAGCTTGCCGCCGGGCTGGACAACGTGGACGTAGCCGAGTGCACCAGGCGGGGCATCCTGCTGGGCAGCACGCCCGGCATTCTGTCCAAGGCCGTGGCCGACCACGCCTTTGCGCTGCTGCTGTCCGCCGCCCGCCGCGTGGTCGAGAGCGACAAGTGGGTGCGCGGCAACAACTGGGAGCTGGCCTTCCACCCCAACTACTGGCTGGGCACCGAGGTGCAGGGCAGTACCCTGGGCATCGTCGGGCTCGGCCAGATCGGGCTGGAGGTGGCCCGCCGCGCCCAGGGTTTCGATATGCGCGTCCTGTACCACTCCCGCAACCGCCGCCCGGAGGCCGAGGCGCAGTACGGGCTAACGTATGCCACCCTCGACGACCTGCTGGCGCAGTCCGATTTCGTCTCGCTGCACTGCCCTCTGACGCCGGAAACGCGCCACCTGATAAACGCCGACGCCCTGCGGAAGATGAAATCCACGGCCATCCTGGTCAACATATCCCGCGGGCCGGTGGTGGACACCGATGCCCTCTGCACCGCCCTGCGCGAGGGCTGGATCGGCGGCGCAGGGCTGGACGTTGTTGACCCCGAGCCCATCCCCGACGATCACCCGCTGATGTCCATGGACAACGTGACCATCACGCCCCACATCGGCAGCGCCTCGGTGCTCTCGCGCCGCGCCATGAGCATCATGGCGGCCCAGAACCTGGTGAACGGACTGAGCGGCCAGCGCCTGGTCCACTGCGCCAACCCCGAGGTCTACGACCGCCTGGGCATCTAGCGCCCGGCTGGAACGGCGCACACGGGTTGCTGTCAAGGTACCCGCCTCGCCTCATCAGGGCTTTTCGATTATTCCCTCCCCCTGAGGGGGAGGATTAGGGTGGGGGTGAAATTCTCGCATCAACAAACCGGCATGCATCGGACGGCGGCAAATCCTGTGAATCCTTTAATCTTGTAAATCCTGATTCAGACAAATAATCGAAAGGCCCCGCTCGCCTCATCCTTCCCCTGTGGCGTCAACGATTCCATGCACTATAATCGTCGCATGACTACGCGGCGAAGACGGCGGGGAACGACCCGCGAGGAAGCAGTCAATACGCTGCTGGCCCAGGAGTTACGGCGGCATGGTCTGTCGGCTGCGCCGGAAAGGCGCGGGCGGGAGGGCGTCCCCGACGTGCGCATCGAGTTGCGCGGCGGCGAACTGGTCTTACTGGAATGCAAGTGGGAAAGCACCGCCGCCCAGTTGAACGAACAGCTTGAGGGACGCTTGACCGAGTTCCCCGATGCGGTCGCCGTTGTCGGCGTCACCTACCCGGACAGCCTGCGGGAGGTTGACGACACCCAGGCCGCCCTAGAATCCACTGCCGAACTGCGCTGGCGGATATATGGCTCGCGCGGAGTTGTCGCCCAAGACCGGCCGGAGCGATCCGGTTCCGCACAGGACTTGGCTGATCAATTACTTGCCCTCCCGTTGGATATGGAAGGCACTGATCTGGTCTCCGCTGCCGCCACTGTAATCGGTAATGGCGTTGACCGGGCCGTAGCCCCCATCCGTCGGCATCAGCGCATTGCCGCTCGCATCGCTGCAATCATCGCCGAGGCCGACAAGGAGAGCGACCGCTTGGCGGCGCTGCAAATCGGCTGCCTGGTGCTGTTCAACGCCCTGGCCTTCCAGGACCGATTGGCTGAGGCCAACCCGGACGTGCCCACAGTGCGGGAGTCGTGGGGCAGCGGACTGGACGGTATCCGTCAGGCATGGGATGCCATCTGCGACGAAATCGACTACGTGCCGGTATTCGAGATTGCCGGGCAGATTGCCGACGTGCTGAGCGACGGCCCGGATGAGCTCCGGCAGTCGGTAATGGAGCCGCTGATTCAGGCGATGGTGGACACCCGCGGCCTTGAGGGACACGACCTGTCCGGGCGGCTGTTCCACACTCTATTGACCGCGGCCAAGTTTACCGGCGCCTACTACACCTCCGTTCCGGCGGCGACCATGCTGGCGCGGCTGGTGTTTGAGGACTGGCCGGCTGGCGTGGACTGGAGCGACCACGAATTCCCGGCATCCCTGAACGTTGCTGATTTGGCCTGCGGCACTGGAACCCTGCTGATGGCCGTAGCCTCCGAAGCCCAGCGACGCCACGAATCCGCTGGCGGACGGAATGCCCCGGAACTGCACAAGGCCATGGTCGAGCAGGCCCTCCACGGCTACGACGTGCAGCTATCCGCCATCCATTTCGCTGCCACCAGCCTGGCAATGCTCAACCCTGAAATCCAGTTCGACCGCATGAACCTGTACGTCATGCCCCTGGGAGTGGAGGAAGAGGAAATTTCCCTGGGTTCGCTGGAATTCCTGCTCGACCAGCGAGCAACAGTCCAATACGCCCTGTCCCCGGAAACTTTAGGGGTGGAGGCGGAAGTGGTCGGGCAGGTGACGGGCAGCGGTACGCAAAGGGTGGCGAGCACCACCCTGCCCGACCTGGACCTGGCGATTATGAACCCGCCGTTCACCCGCTCCGTGGGCGGCAACCTGCTTTTCGGCAACCGCCAGCCCGCCGACCGCCGCAAATTGCAGGACGAGCTTTCGCGCCGCTTGCGGGCGCGGGATGCGTCGGCCACCGCCGGTCTTGGCGCGGCTTTCGTGGCCGCCGCCGCCCCCCGGCTGCACCCCGGCGAAGGCCGCCTGGCCCTGGTGTTGCCCGCTACCGTATGCACCGGCCCGTCGTGGCGGCAGACGCGCGAACTCATCGAGCGGGACTTTGAACTGGATATGGTCATAACGTCCCACGACCCGCAGCGCTGGAACTTTTCCGACAGCACCGGCCTTTCCGAGGTGCTGATAATCGCCACCCGCCGCTCCGGAAAAAAGGTCTCCAAGACGCGCCGCGTCCACTACGTCAACCTGTGGCGCAACCCCGACGGCATAATTGACGCTCACCTGACGGCCCAGGCCATCAGCGGCGCCCGCGGCCGCGGCTTCGAATCCCACGACATCACAACTAATACGATAAGGATGAACGAGCAGGGAGTCGGTGAAATAACCGGCCTGCCAGCCGCGGCGACCTATGACCGCTGGTACGGCGGGCAGTTCTCCCGCGGGGCCCTATTGCGCGGTGCCCTGACTTTAATAAACCAGAACCATGTGGCCATCCCCGGCACGCCAACACCCCGCGGCGCTCCCAGAACCCGCCGGACTCCCTCGGCTCCCGTTCCCCTGTGCCCTTTGGATAATTTGGGGGAAATCGGCCCGGACCGCCGCAGGATCGTTGACGGCTTTAACCGCACAAGCGAAGCAACCGAATACCCCTTCATTGATAACCACGATACGGAAATACGCCGGTCAATGGTTGTTCGCTCCCCTGACTCTTATCTGGCGCCTTTGCCTGAACCGCGGGGAGGCCAGCAAGAGGGATACGGTGAACACCTTTGGAGCATGGCCGGGCAACTGCTGATTGCCGAGCGGTTGCGTCTCAATACGGCGCGGGTGGTGGCGATGTGCGCCAGCACGCCGGTGTTGTCCAACGTCTGGTGGCCGTTCAAGGCCCATGACCCCGATTGGGACAAGCCCCTGGCCCTCTGGCTCAACGGCAGCCTTGGCATCCTGGCCATGCTGGCCGTGCGCACCAGCACCGAAGGCGGCTGGGTAGCCCTGAAAAAAGCGGAGCTGGCGGAGCTGGCCGTCCTCGACCCCCGCGCCCTGACGCCGGAGCAACTGCAAGCCCTGTCCAACCTGTTCGACGAGATGGCGGAAACTGAGTTCCAACGCCTGCCCGATATGGGGCAATGCCCGGCCCGCCGCGCCCTGGACGACGGCCTCTCGCGCATCCTCAACCTGCCCGACATGGTAAGCCTGCGCCGCCTGCTAGCCACCGAGCCGGTGGTCTCCAACCGCCGACTGTAGCGGGGCGCCGTTGACGCTGCGGTTTTCAACGGCTCGATTGACAGGCCTTGCGTTATTGGTATCCTATCGTCCTAGCCGGTTGCTTGACCTGCGCCATTGGCAGACGGACTTGAGAGAGGTTATTTGACGCGATAGTGGTAGGTGCCCTAAACGCCATTCCCGATTGGGACTATGACGGTGTTCTGCCAGCTAATGACGTGGGGGATCCAACCTCGGCGGTTCGTTCTCCCTATGTTGTTTCGCTCTTGGAACTGGTAGCGCGTTTCGGGAACACGGAACATCGTCGCGGCTTTTTGCGCGGACTGCTGAATTTTCGTGCCGAGCTGCATAGAGCCGGACTGATTCGCGGGTTCCAGTGGATTGACGGGAGCTTTGCCGAGAATGTTGAGGAAAGAGACGCCCGGTCTCCCAATGACATTGACGTGGTTACATTCCTCTACATCCCCGACGGGTATGTAGGGGAGACACTCTTGCGTAATTTCCCTTCTCTGTTTGACAAAATCGCCTTGAGGAATGACTACTCCGTTGATGCTTACTATTCTCAGTTGAACCAGACTACTCCGGAAGAGATCATCAAGGAATCTACATACTGGTATAGCCTCTGGTCACATACTCGCGGCGGCCAATGGAAAGGTTATCTGCAAATTGATTTGGCAGATAACGATGACGAACAAGCCCGATTACAACTTGACCAACTGGACAGGTATGAGGGAGATCAATCGTGAATGTTCAAGATTACCGCTTCCTCTTGTCTGAGCGGGGAACCTTGAAAAGGATGATTCGCGAATCATCCCCCGGTAACTTTCTGGGGCGATGGAGCCTGGAGGCTCGCCTGCGGGAAGTCGAAAAGGAACTGGAGGCTTATGAGGGATACTCCCCGCGTCTGGTCAATGCCCGCTTGACTTTTCAGGGTAAGCCGGTAGCAGGAAGCAGGGGCATAAATGCCGGGTTTGGCGCGGATGCCGCCAAAGCCTTTGCCGAATCCGTTACCTTGATTGGCGCCGGTTGGCGTTCGCCCTTGCCCGCCAGCGGCCGGATTCCCAACGCCGCAGAGTACCAGTTGTTGATTACCGGCACGGCTGTCGGCTCTTTTGGCTTTCAACTGGAAGACGCCGCGCAACAGCCCGCGCTGGAAGGGCAATCCACCCCCGTTGAACTCGCCATCAAGAAAGTCAAAGAAATCCTGAAGGCGTCGACAGCCACTGACGAAGAACTGTCGGATGCCATAGCCGACACGGACCGGCGGGCGTTGAACTCAGTACAGGCGTTCCTCAAGAAAATGGCGGACAGCGGGGCGATGTGCGCCCTGGAGTTTCAGGGAGATGAGTTTCGCTTCCGCGACACCGCCCAAGTGCGGCTCAGCGAAAGCCGCTTGAGCAATGACAACATACAAGAAAACAATGTAACCCTCTCCGGTCAATTCCAGGGATTCTTGCCCAACAGCCGACGGGCGGAGTTTCTTCTCTCGG
Source organism: Dehalococcoidia bacterium (assembly GCA_963664375.1). GTDB lineage: Bacteria > Chloroflexota > Dehalococcoidia > Lucifugimonadales > UBA3495 > VXOI01. Next base: position 41,885 of record OY761449.1, on the reverse strand, counting down.
CAACCGGCGCTGATTTCTTGCAGGATGCCATCGGAACTGTCGTGTCCGGCAGGGTAGAACCAGATGTGGACGAGACGGTCAATATCAACGAAATACTGAACACGGACGCCACTATAGAGGCCCGAACCAGACGGGTGGGGCAGGGACGCCCCCGCTACGTCATCACTGGCTGTCGGCAAGAGCCGTAGCTAACCATAATCCCGGCCCGCCGCGCCCTGTACGGCGGCCTATCCGCCATCCTCGGACTGTCCGCCCTGCGCCGGGTGCCAGCCGCCGGGCCGGTGGTCTCCAGCCGTCGGCTGTGACTGGCGCCGTTGACGCTGTTGGGCGCCGGTGCTAGATTTGGCTTGGAACGCTTGGGTTAGCAAACGGTCCAGGAGGATCGCTATGGATTTCGGACTGTTCAATACTTGGAATGCCCTGTACGAGGGCGACATGGTGCCCTGGCATCCCGACTACCGGGGCGGCACGCTCCTCGAGGAGGAGGCGTACCTGAAAAACTACGAGGAGATCGACGCCGTCGAGGACATGGGCTGGGACTACGTCTGGCTGGGCGGCGGGCATTTCTCCAAGCAGGCCAGCATGGACCCCCAGGTGCTGATGCTGGCGGCGGTCATCGCCGAACGCACCGAACGCATCAGGATCGGCTCCTCCATCCACCGCCCCGTGATGAGGCAGGAGGGGGAGACGCTGTCGGCCGCGGCCCTGCCGCATGAGCGCTACGGTTTCGACAACCTGCTGATGGAAGACCCCATCCAGACCGCCGAGCAGGTGGCAATCGTCGACCAGGTCAGCCGGGGACGGTTCATCTACGGCGCGGGCGGGCGCACTCGCGGCTCGGCCTCGCGCCGCGAGCAGTTCTTCGAGTACCTGGAGGTCATGAAACAACTCTGGACGGAGGACCATTTCTCCGGGTTCGAGGGCAAATACTACAACTATCCGGCATTCTACGAATCCTATCTCGCCATTCCCAAGCCCTACCAGAAACCCTACCCGCCCATGTTGCTGCCGGTGGACAGCCAGGAGAGTTTCGTGCCCATGGGCGAGCAGGGCTACCGCATCGCCATCGGCGCGGGCAGCTCGCCCCACAATCCCCGCGGGTCGGCGGTGCTGAAAGAGGACGTCAAGGCATACCGCAAGGCGTGGGCCGACGCGGGCCACCCGGGCGAACCGGCCACCGTGGTGCGCATCCCGACCTTGGTGGCCGAGACCAAGGCCGAGGCCGACCGTCAGACCGAGAACCTGATGGACCTGGCCCGCCGCTACTACGCGGGGCGCATCGCCATCGGCAGCACCGACGCGGGAACGGCCAGCCCCGAGGCCACCGAGGAGGTCAACCTGTTCGGCACCCCGGAGGAGGTCTGCGACAAGATCGAGGTGCTGCGCGACGATTTCAGCACCGACGAAATCATGTTCGAGGTCAACTGGACATCATCGGTGCCCCGCGACGTGGTGATGAACACCCTCAAGTGCCTGACCGACAAGGTGATTCCCAAGTTCAAGTAGGCCCACAAGAAACTATCTCAAAAGTCCCCCTGAGGGGGAGGGAGAATTTGGAGGCCCCGTCATTCCGGGGGGGACGCCCTCACCCTAGCCCTCTCCCGGAGGGAGAGGGAACTTTGGAAACGGCCTCTGAGAAAGTTTCTGGGAGCATGGCGAAACGCCCGGGGTAAATGGTTCAGCCCTTGGGCGTTTTTGCTTGCCGTTAATAGGGTAAAATCTCTCTATCGGGCAACGAAACGTAACCTGTGCGTCATCATCCCATCCCCGATTGCCCTGGGAGAGTCACCTGGCTACGACGGCTGGCAGGAATCCCCGGTACGAGGTGGACGAAAGCCCGCCTTTTCTGCCTTCGCTGGGGTATGGCGCTCAGTTCAGCCTGATTGCCGCGGCCACGGTGCTGGTCACCCCGGTCATCGTCGCCAGGGAGTCCGGCCTGGGCGAGCCGTACCTGCTGTGGATGGTTTTCGCCTCCCTGATCGTCGTGGGAATCTCCACGCTGGTCCAGGCGCGGGGTTTGGGGCCAGTGGGTGCCAACGCCCTCCTGCCCATGTTCACCGCCGCGGTCTCCATACCTTTCTGCATCACGGCGGTGGTGGACGGCGGCCCCGGCACTTTGGTCAGCCTGGTGCTGGCGACCGCGATAATCCAGCTCATCATTTCAAGGTGGGTGGTCATCCTCCGCCGCATCGTAACGCCCGTGGTGGGCGGCATCGTCATAATGGTGCTGTCCGTCACGCTCGCCTCGGTGGTATTCGCCCTGCTGGACGGGTCGTCACGCGACGATCCGGTGGCCGGCCCTCTCACCGCCCTCATCACCCTGGCCGTGGTCGCTGGCCTGAGCCTGCGCCGGGCCGCGGCGCTCCGGCTCTGGGGGCCGGTGATCGGCATCGTGGCTGGCTGCATTGCCGCGGCCGGGTTCGGCATGTTCGATACGACCCTGGTGGTTGAGTCTCCCTGGATCGGACTGCCGACAGCCGTACCGGACTTGACGCCCCAGTTCGGCATCCCGTTCTGGGCGCTGCTGCCGTCGTTCTTCTTCCTGTCCATCATTTTCTCCATACACTCCAACGGCGAGACCATCGCCCAGCAGCGGGTGGCCTGGCGCGACAACCGGGCGGTGGATTTCCGCCAGGTGCAGGGCGGGATGATGGGTTCCGGCGTCAGCAACCTGCTGTCCGGGTTCAGCGGCGCGGTGCCCAACATCATCAATTCGGGAATCATTTCCTTTTCCCAGACCACCGGCGTCGCCTCCCGCAGGGTTGGCTATTTCGTCGCCCTCATTTTTATCGCCGCGGCGTTTCTGCCCAAGGTGTCCGGGCTGATCGCCTCCATACCCGCCCCGGTAATGACCGGATACCTGATGCTGGTGACCGGCACGCTGCTGGTGGACGGCACGAGAACGGTGATCCAGAACGAGCCGAACCGGCAGAAAGTGGTCGTCGCCGGAATCTGTTTTTGGATCGGGGCATCTTTCCATTTCGACCTGTTTCACCTGCCCTCTTTCGGCGCGGTGCTGGACGGGCTGTTCAAGAGCGCCATCACCACCGGCGGATTAGCCGCAATCATCATGATTCTTTATCTCGAGGTCACCAGCCCGCGGCGTATGCGTTTCCAGGCCCCCCTGCACATAGATTCCCTTCCCGACCTCAACGAATTCATGGCGCGGTTCGCCTCCAACCGGCATTGGAACGACGCGATGAAAGACCGGCTCAGCGCCGTGGCCGAGGAGACGCTGCTGACCCTTGCGCCGCTGGACCTGACCCTCGACGACGACGACGGGGACGACGGCGAGACCGAACGCAAACTCATCGTGTTGGCCTCCAGCGACGGCCCGATAGCCGACCTGGAGTTCATCGGCGGCGGCAACGAGGCCAACCTCGAGGACCGCATCCGGCAGTTGCAGCAGCACGACACCCAGGACCCGGCGGAGGAGGAGCTGTCCCTGCGGCTGCTGCGCAGCTTCGCCCAGTCGGTGCGCCACCAGCAGTACCACGACACCGACATCATCACCGTCCGCGTAGGCCAGCCCGACGGGTGAGGCGCCGGGCCGCGCCCTTTCGCCGCAACTTTGTGTGCTACCATGAACTGCAAGGAAACGGCTCGGAGGTGGACAGCATGGCCAAGCCCCTTTTGCCTGAAGGGTGGCGCCCCGGAACCGCGAACCCGCCGCCGCAGGACGCGAGCCCGGAGGAATACGAGGCTTTTGCAGGCCGGATTTACCGGGATAAGGTGCGCCCGGCGTTGCGGGAAGAGCCGGTTGGCTGGTTCCTGTCCGTTGACCTGAACAGCGAGGATTACGAACTGGACGAGAACCACGGCAAAGCGTCCAGCCGGCTGCTGGCCCGCCGCCCCGACGCCGACGTATTCACGATTCGCGTTGGCTTCCCGTCGGCCTACCACTTGAGCAGCATCTTCGGCGGCGGTCAACGATGATAACCGGGACGGTGGGCCGGTTAAGGCGTCCCATCATAGTCGCCGAACTCATAGACCGGGACGAACAGCCACGAAGCGCGGAAGCCTACGTGGATACCGGATTCAGCGGAGACCTGACTCTGCCTAGAGCGGCCATAGAGAGACTGGGGCTTTCGCCAAACGGCAGGGTGAATATGCAGATAGGCGACGGCGCCGTCGCAACGTTCAACACTTACCGCGCGGCTATTTTGTGGGACGCGGCCCGCAAGGAGATTACGGTCGTCGAGTCCGAAATATGGCCGGTAGCCGGAATCGGGTTGCTCTGGCAGTGCAACTTATCCATAGACTTTGCGCCAGGCGGTAACGTCCTTATCACCGGGTTGTAATTCGCTCCGCATTCTCGCAGGGCAAGCATTACTGCCGACGCTGTCGCAAAGGCTGATTGACGCACCAGAGTACCGAACCCTAGAATGACGCTATTCCCATGCGACTATGCCTCCACGGGAGAGAATTTATGGTGCAGACAAAAACCGACGTTGAACTGACCGCCCACCTGCTTCGACGGGCCGGATTCGGGGCGACCCGGGGCGAGCTGGAAAAGTACTCCTCTATGGGATACGAGGCGGCCGTCGAGGAGTTGCTCAATCCGGGCGAGGAGCAGCGAATCAGCGACTACCTTGTGCGCCGCTTCCACCCGGAGCTGTCGGGCATGATGGGCCCCCAGGCCCCCGGCGAAAACTGGCTCTACCGCCTGGCCACCACCACCACGCCGCTGCGGGAAAAGATGACCCTGTTCTGGCATGGCATATTCGCCACCGGCTACAACAAGGTGATCCACGGCAAGGCCCTGTCCGACCAGACCCGCATGTTCCGGCGCTACGCCACCGGCAGCCTGCGCACGCTGCTTGTCGAGCTGTCCCGGGACCCGGCTATGATTATCTGGCTGGACAACCAGGACAACCATAAGGACGCCATCAACGAGAACTATGGCCGCGAACTGCTGGAACTGTTCTCCATGGGCGTGGGCAACTACACCGAAGACGATGTCAAGGAGTGCGCCCGGGCCTTTACCGGCTGGACCATAGCCAACCGGCCGTACATGGAAATGCGCTCCCAGCGGGACTCGGACTGGCCCTACGGCCGCATCTCGTGGCATTTCGAGTTCCACCCCGAAGACCACGACTACGGCGAAAAGACGTTCCTCGGCGAGACCGGCAATTTCGGCGGCGAAGACATAGTGGACATCATCTGCAAGCAGCCCGCCACCGCCCGGTTCATCGCCCGCCACCTGTACAGTTTCTTCGTCGCAGACGAGCCGCCGGTGCCCGAGTGGCCGTACACCGAGCCGCGCGACCCGGAGGCCATCGAGACGCTGGTGCGGGCATATTTCGACAGCGGCTACGACATCGGCTCAATGCTCCAGGTACTGTTCAACTCCGACTTTTTCAAGGCGGCCAACATCCGCTACACCAAGGTCAAGAGCCCAGTGGAGCTGGTGGCTGGCGTGGTGCGGCTCACCGGCGAGTTCGACCGGCCCCGCTACGAAATTCTGGACCGCTACAACCAGGCCTCGTACATGGGGCAGATACTCAACAACCCGCCCAGCGTCGAGGGCTGGCACCAGGGCACCGACTGGCTGGACAGCGGCACGCTGGTGGAGCGTATCAACTTCGCCAGCCAGCAGATCGGCGACGCGGACAAGCCGGGCATCCAGGCCATGGTCAGCCGCATCAGCGGTGAGCTGAGCGAGACCACGTCGCCGGAAAGGCTGGTCGACGCCTGCCTCGAGGAGATCGGGGCGCTGCAAGTCGACGAGTCCACCCGCCGGACGCTGGTGGATTTCTCCGCCCAGGGCAGCGCGGGGGCCAACACCGACCGGCAACACATCGCCGACGTGCTACAGATGGTGGCCGCCACCCAGGAATTCCAGCGGTCGTAAGCAGTTTCCACTCCCGCCATGGGCATAATCAGTTCCCTCTCCCTCCGGGAGAGGGCTAGGGTGAGGGCGTACCCTCAAGCAAAATAGGACGGAGCATTACCGGTGACCACGCAGACGGTAAAACCGCAACAGGATACGATGCAAGCGCAGCCGGAACCATACGGCCCCATCGTACTGCGGCTGAGCCCTCTGTTGGAGCTCACGGACGACGTGCTCCTCAAGCTGAGCTCGCTGAATGACACCCTTCGCCTGGAGCGCAACGCCAAAGGAGAGCTGGAAATCTTGCCGCCTGCACATGGAATTACCAGTAGGAGAAACTCGAGGCTAACCGGAAGATTGGATGCCTGGACCGAGAGAGACGGAAGCGGAGAGGCATTCGATTCGTCAGGCGGGTTTCTCTTGCCCAATGGCGCTTTGCGCTCCCCCGACGCCTCTTGGGTTCTCAAAAGCCGCTTGGCGGAGTTGACTGACGAACAGAAGAGCGGCTTCCCGCGCATCTGCCCGGATTTTGTGATTGAACTGCGCTCCGAATCAGATTCCCTAGCCTCAGTGCGCCGCAAAATGGAGGAATACTTGGCCAACGGTACCCGTCTGGGCTGGTTAATCGACTCAATTGACCGCCGACGGAGGGTGTACGTTTACCGGCCCGGTTCCGAGGTTGAAATACTGGAATCCCCTGAATCCCTGTCCGGCGAGCCGGAATTGCCTGGCTTTGTCCTGGATCTGCAATTCATCTGGGAACAGACTTTCTGAGACGAATTAACGCCCTCACCCCAACCCTCTCACGAAGGGAGAGGGAGTTGTAAGGAAGTGCGGCAATGACCACTGCGCAGAAGACCAACGTACTGGAATACTCCCACACCATGGGCATGACGGTCATGGAGGGAAAGGGTTTCTACTATCCCGTGGACACCGCCGTGGGGAAGAATGACCGCCTCTACGTCATCAGCCGCAGCAAGGAGGAAACCACCCGCGGCATTCGCGTCACCCTCTGCGATGCCGAAAGCGGGTACTTCGGCAATTTCGGCGGGTACGGGCCGGAGGGCGGCAAGTTCGTCTGGCCCGCCTGCGGCGCGGTGGACAGCCAGGGCCGCTACTTTATCAGCGACGAAAAGCAGAACCGCATCACCGCCTACGACGCCGACGGACACTACCTTTTCCACTGGGGAGAGTCCGGTTCCGGCGAGGGACAGATGGACACCCCCTCGGGGCTGGCTTTCGACAGCCACGACAACCTCTACGTGTCCGACACCTACAACAACCGCGTGCAGAAATTCACTGCCGACGGGCGTCACCTGCTGACCATCGGCGGAGACGGGGAACGCGGCGTAAGCCTGCCCTGGGGCTTGGCCTGCGACACCGGGGACAACGTATACGTCGCCGATTTCGGCAACGACGCCATCAAGAAATATTCGCCGGACGGCGAGTTTCTGGCCGCATTCGGCTCCCCGGGCCGGGGCGAGGGGCAGTTCACCCGCCCGGCCGGTGTCGCCGTGGCCCACGACGGCTACGTCTACGTCGCCGACTGGGGCAACGAGCGGGTGCAGGTGCTGGACGCCGACGGCAATTTCGTCCAACTGCTGCGCGGCGAGGGCACCATCTCCGAGTGGGCCGCCAACTTCCTCAGCATCAACAAAGAGGAGGCCGCCGCCCGCGCCACCGCCGACCTTGACATGGTGGACATCGACTATTTCATCGACGATCCCCACGAGGAATCGTCCCACATCGAAAAGTATTTCTGGTGCCCTTCATCGGTCAGGCTGGACAGCCAGGGCCGCCTCTACGTCACCGAGACCAACCGGCACCGCATCCAGATTTACCAGAGGGCCTCATGAAAGGTCACTGGAAAGTGGTATTAACGCTGTCCTACTGGGCTACTGCCTGGCGGGACTTGCTAGCTTCGCTGAAGGCCGTCTGGAAGAACACCATGGAGGAGTTGCGCGATACTTGGACTGAGTCTTGGGCTGATCATCACGACAGGATCAATTCCTTGAAGGCTCAACAACAGAAGGCGAACCAGCAGCCGGTATATGAAGGCTATCAGCGTCCGGGTGAATCGGTATCCACAGCTTTCGACGTCAGCCCGTCTTTTTCCTTGGAGCAATTTCGGGAGACATTGGAACTGGGTGACGAAACGTTCCATGGGATTCCAATCAGCGATGAGGTCAAGGCCAGAATCAGAGCTAGGGGGACTGAGAAAAAACAGACTGCCTGGCGTCGGAGAAAACGAGTGCCTCTCAAGGAAAAGCATATCCGACACAAGATGGATGTGGTGTCAACCACAGAATCCCGCGAGGTGACCGGAGAAAATGAGGGGTTGAGAAGCCAGAACGAAGTTACCATGGAGTTTCTGGTCGAATTTACCAATATGCCCCTTTTCAATCCTGAAACCGAAAAGCATGAAGTCGAGGATTCTGAGAATATCTGGCGGTGGAGAGATGAGACAAAAACAGTCGCGCAATTGATTAACCGGCAAACCGGGGAAATAATCCAGTATATGGACAAGACCGGGATGTACACTGGTGACGGCATTCCCATGCCCTGACTTGAGGAAATCAGTCAATGTAGAGCAACTGTGGAAACTTTATTTCAACACAACCGGGCAGGAGCAGGACAATGGTATCCACCAAGAAAGAGCGCACGCTGGTCGTCATCGAGCTGAACGGCGGCAACGATGCGCTGAACTCGGTAGTCCCCTACAACAACGGCCTGTACTACGACCACCGCCCCGGCATCGGCATCCCCCAGCAGGACGTAATGCCCATCAGTGCCGAGTATGGATTCAACCCCAACATGCAGGCGGTAAAGGACTTGTGGGATGCTGGCGACCTGGCCGTCATCAACGGCATCGGCTACCCGCAGCCCAACCGCTCGCATTTCCGCTCGCGGGACATCTGGTACACCGCCGAGCCGGAGAGCATCGGCACCGAGGGCTGGCTGGGCGCGGCCATCCGCGACCTGGACGCCAAGGGCGAGAACGTGCTGACCGGCGTCAACTTCGGGCGCGGCCTGACGCGGGCGCTGGTCTGCAAGGGCGTCCCGGTGGCCTCGGTGGGCAACCTGGAGACCTACGGTCTGCTGCCGGACATCGAGGATGAAAACGTGCGCCACCACGCCCTCGACGCCCTGGGCCGAATGTATGGCCCGGCGGGCGGCCGGGACGTCGTGGCCCAGGCGCTGAGCGAGAACGGCGCCCAGGCGCTTATGGGCGCCGACATCCTGCGCACCGCGCCGGAGCGCTATTTTTCCAGCGTGGAGTACGCCGACACGCCCATCTCCCAGGGGCTGCGCAACGCGGCCCAAGTGATGAGCGCCGGCCTCGGCACCCGCATCCTCTACGCCCAGCACGGCAGCTTTGACACCCACAGCGACGAGTTGCGGGCCCACGGCAAGCTGTGGCAGGACGCCTCCTCGGCCATCGCCTGCTTTACCGACGATCTCAAGGAGCAGGGACTGTGGGAGGACACCCTGGTTCTGGTGTGGTCCGAGTTCGGCCGCCGGGTCAAGGACAACGGCACCGGCTGCGACCACGGCTCCGGTGGCGTGGCCTTCGTGTTCGGCGGCTCGGTGCAGGGCGGGCTGTACGGCCAGTACCCGTCTCTGCGGGAGGCGGACCTCTCCGAGGGCGACATGGCCTACACCACCGACTTCCGCTCTACCTACGCCACCATCCTCGACCGCTGGCTGGGCCTCGACCCCGACCCAATAGTCCACGGCCAGTTTGAGCAGTTCGATTTCGTAGCCCGCTAGTCCCGGGCTGGCGCAGTCCGATGGAAAGCCGCAGGCCCCGGATGTTTCCGGGGCCTTGCTTTTCGTGTACCATGATGGTGTGGAGGGTGTGATGGGAGAGTGGTTGGGAATGCGGTGGCTACGCCTGCACGCAATGGTTGCGCCCTTCGGGGTTTTCGCGGTAACGCTCCTGTTGCTGGCGAGGTCGGGCCAATGGGGCGGATGGGACAGTCTGGAACCGGCGGCAAGCCTGGTAGACCTGGCCGCGGTGGTCTACGGGATGATTGCAGTGCTGGTTGAGCGAGGTGTGCGAATGGTTTTTTGGGCGCTGGACCAACGGAGACAATGGCGCGAGAAAAGGCGAAACGAAGCGCAAGCCGATCTGATAACCAAGATGTTGGACGAGGGCATTCCTCAGACACCGGAGGATATGGAGCGCTTTGCCCGCGACAATGGCATCACCATCGACCGCGACAGGAAACCGTCCCGATAGGTGGCTCGCATGGTATTTTGGGCGCTGGAAGAACGAAGAAAAATGATAGCGGCGAGAAAAGCCGAGGGCCAAGCCGAGCTGATAGCCGAGATGCTGGCCGATGCTAAGGCCGAGGGCGATGAGGAATACGCAAAGCGACTTGAGCGCGAGGCAATAGACAGGGGCATTCCTCTCGACAATCTGCCGCGCAAGTAGGCGGTTCGCATGGTGTTTTGGGCGCTGGAAGAAAGGAAAAAAATGATAGCCTCGAGAAAAGCGGAGGGCCAAGCCGAGCTGATAGCCGAGATGCTGTCTGAAGGGATCCCTCAGACAAAAGAAGAGTTACAGCAGTGGGCGCGGGATAAGGGCATTCCCCTCGACAAGCTGCCGCGCAAGTAGGCGGTTCGCGTGGAAACCCAGAGGCCCCGGAGCGTTCCGGGGCCTTGTTTTCATTCGCCGCCCAACCTCGTGGTAAACTAAAATCCCCGACAATCCCGGGAGGAAGAGGATGCCCCCCAGACCCCATCGGGAAACGCCGGAGAGCCGCGACCGGCGCATCCGCAAGCACGTGGCCCAGGCCCGCGAATACTGGGTCAAGGGCGCCATACACCTGCGCGAGCGGGATATATCCCAAGCCGCCGAAAAGGGCTGGGGAACCGTCGCCCAACTAACGAAAGCCGTGGCGACTCTGCGCGGCTGGGACCACTATGGCCACGAGGCCATCCGCGATTGTGTCTACGCGCTGGCCGATGAGAACGCCAGCCAGCAACGGCAGATTCGTCGGGCGCTCTTGGTAGCGGAAGGACTGCACGGCCATTTCTACGAAGTATTTATGGACCAGCGCGCTGCCGAACTGGCTATGGAAGACATCGTACCCCTGCTCGAAATCCTGTGGAGCCTCCTCCCCGGCGATTACACCGGCGGCGGCGCATTCAACGGGCAAGCCCCGGCCCAGGGCGAATGAGCGCAACCCCAATCCCCTCCCCCTGAGGGGGAGGGTTAGGATGGGGGTGAAAACCCGCAGGCCCCGGAATGCTCCGGGGCCGCTTTATGTCACGATGAAAGTCTCTGCGGGATAGGGTAGTATACTTTGGTCATACCCGGACAGCGGAGGGGAGTATGCCCAGCTTGGAATTCAAGGGCAAGCAGATTGTCTACGCCCACCACATGACCATACCCTACCGCCCGCTGGTTCCCGACGCGGACAAGTCCCTGAACCCCGCTGAGGCCGACGACAATCTCATCATCCACGGCGACAACCTCAAGGCGCTCAAGGCCCTGCTGCCCCGCTACGCCGGCCGCGTCAAGTGCGTCTACATCGACCCGCCCTACAACACCGGCAACGAGGGCTGGGCCTACAACGACAAGGTGAACAGCCCCCTGATGCGGCAGTGGCTGCACCAGACCGTTGACAGCGAAGACCTGGAGCGCCACGACAAGTGGCTCTGCATGATGTGGCCCCGCCTGCAACTGCTCAAGGAGCTGCTGGCCGACGACGGCGTGATTTTCATTTCCATTGACGACAATGAACAGCACCATCTACGGATGTTGATGGATGATATTTTCGGGGCGGAAAATTTCGTAGCTCAAGTTACTTGGCACAAGAAAAGAGGGAAGGATAACTCCGCGAGATTTTTTAGCATCGTACACGATTTTGCTGTCTTGTACGCTAAAGACAAACAATCAACTACCATACAGCGCTTGCCGATGGACAAGAGTACACAAAAGGCTTACAAGAACCCTGATAACGACCCAAGAGGCCCATATAGGCTACTCGGAGTTTGGTCCAGACAACAAGGAGGGTCTAGTTTCCCTTTCACTGCCAAAACCGGCGAGTATTTCTCTGAAAGGCTTTGGCTCGTGAATGAAACAACAATGAAAGATTTAGATTCCGACAACCGTCTTGTCATTCGAGGGGATAAAATATATCGAAAGCTCTTCCTGAACGAAGTCAATGGTAGCATTCCAGAAACAATGTGGACTGGTTTAAGCAATTACGCGAATGCGAAAGATGAGATCAAGGCTATTTTTGATGATGCCGCTTTCGACACTCCAAAACCGTTAGCCCTGATAGATCGAATCCTACGCATCATAACCAGCCCAGACGACATCATCCTCGACTCATTCGCTGGCAGCGGCACGACGGCCCACGCCGTCCTTGCGCTGAACAAGGAGGACGGCGGCAACCGCAAGTTCATCCTGGTGGAGTGCGAGGACTACGCCGACGGCATCACCGCCGAGCGTGTCCGCCGGGTCATCAACGGCGTGCCGGACGCCCGCGACGCGGCGCTGCGGGAAGGGCTGGGCGGCTCATTCACCTACTGCACCCTGGGCGATCCGATAGACGAGGAAAAAATGCTGACCGGCGAAGCCCTGCCCGAATATCCGGCGCTGGCCGCCTACCTGTTGCATATCTCGGCGGGCATAGCTGTCGGAGAATCCGAGTTGGAGCAGCAGGACGACGACGGGCTGTACTACCGCGACAGCCGGACGCAGACGGCCTACTACCTGCTGTACAAGCCCGACCTGGAATATCTCGCCAGCAATGAGGCGATGCTGGACGAACACCGGGCCAGACGCATAAGAGACGCCAACCGGCCCAATGGCTGGAAAGCCAGAGTTTTCAGCGCGGGCAAGTACATCGGCCAGCGGCACTTGACGGACATGGGCATCACCTTCTGCCAACTGCCCTACGAAATGCACCGGATGGGGCAGTAGGGGCATGACATGGAACTGAAAGACTATCAAGCCAACACCCTCGAAGCCTTTGGCCGCTGGCTGGACGCCTTGGAAAAGGCGCGCCAAGAATCTGCGGAGGATGTCGAATACTACTCCAGTCGCGACCGTCCCATACCGGAGGGCATTCGCAATTTTCCTAGAAATGCTTGGGAGGAACTAAAGAAAACGGGTGGCGTCGCGGAAAGCGCCGGGGCTTATGTTGACCGCACCGATGAGGCGGGCCGTCCCATACCTCACGTCTGTTTCAAGGTTCCCACCGGCGGGGGCAAGACGCTGCTGGCCGCGGCGGCCCTGGAGCGGCTCCGGCGGCAGACCGGCCTGGTTCTCTGGATAACGCCAACCAATGCCATCTATGAGCAGACAAAAGCCGCCCTGAAAGATAAGGAGCATCCCTACCGGCAGCTATTGGAGATAGCCAGCGGCGGCCGCTTTAAGTTTATGGAGAAAGATGACCCTTTCACCCGCGCCGACGCCGCCAACTATCTGTGCGTAATGCTGCTGAGCCTGCCGGCGGCCAACCGGCACAGAAACCGGGAGTTCCTGCGGATGTTCCGGGATTCGGGGCGTTATCCCGCCTTCTTCCCCGATAGTGACGACCCGCTGGGAGACGGTAAGCTGCTGGAGCAACACCCCGACCTGGAGCGGGCATCCGAGGGCGGCCCGGTCAAACACAGCCTGTTCAACGTGTTCAAGATGCTGCGCTCCGTGGTGGTGCTGGACGAGGCGCACAAAGCCTACGGCGCCCGCAAGCCGGAAGCCAATCAGGAATTCGCCCGCGCTGTCAGCCGCCTCGACCCCAGCTTGGTTATAGAACTGTCGGCCACGCCCAACCGGGGAATCAGCAACCTGCTGGTGGACATCTCCGGCCCCGACCTGAAAAAAGCGCAGATGATAAAGGCGCCGGTGCAGATAACGTCGTATCCTAACGCGGATTGGATAGTGACTTTAGACGAAGCCGCCAAGCAGTTGGACGCCCTGGAGGCTGAAGCGAGGTCTTTGCAGAACAGCGGCGGCGACTACATCCGCCCCATTGCCGTGGTGCGCGTGGAGCGCACCGGCAACGACCCTTGGGACGAGGATCACATCCACGCCGAGCACGTGCGCAGACTTTTGATGACTAACCTGGCTGTGCCTGAAAACGCTGTTCGGGTTAAGTCCAGCTACACCGACGAATTGCGCGGCGAAGACCTGCTGTCGGAGTTCTCGCCGGTGCGCTGGATAATCACCAAGAACGCGCTGATGGAGGGCTGGGATTGCTCCTTTGCCTACGTGCTGGTGATGCTGGACAACACCCAAGCCCAGCGGGCCGTAACCCAACTGGTCGGGCGCGTCCTGCGCCAACCCTACGCCCGCAAGACCGGGCGGGAAGCCCTTGACCAGTGCTATGTGTACTCTTGGAACACCGATGTTGGCGTAGCAGTTACCCACGTCAAGAACGGGCTGGAACAGGAGGGACTGAGCGGGTTAGGCGACGAAGTGATGGGAGTTTCCGCGGATTTTCGGAAGGTTACGATAGAACGGCGGCAAGACTTCCGGGGGCGGAACATATTTCTGCCCCTAGTATTGCACCAGACCGGCGCGGGTTGGAATGAGCTGGACTATCAGCGTCACATTCTGCCAAGTATTGATTGGGCCTCTATCACCGAACCCGACCCGCAAAGCACACTGCCGGAGCCGGTCCAGCGTCAACTGGCGTCGGTGGATGTTGGCGACACATTGCCGGTTTATCACGAATCCCAGGAATTGCACATTGATAAAGACGTCAACATTTCCTGGTTCGCCCGCCGCTTGTCGGACATAACGCCCAATGTCTGGCAGGCGTCCCGCATCGCCCGTCAATTGGTAGAGCGTTTGCGGGAAGCCGGCGAGGCTGACGCCGATATTTACGACCGGCGTTCCTATCTGTCCTACGCCCTGCGGGAGCACGTCAAGGACGAAGTAGAGAAGCGCGCTGAACGGATTTTCCGCGCCAAGCTGAAGCAGGGAGAAATCCGCTTCGACCTGGAGACTGGCCGGCCCAACTTCCAGATGAAGGAAGCCTACGAAATCTCAGTGCCGGAAAACTACGGGCTGATGGCCGGGAACAACGGACGCCAGTTGCAGCTCAACCTGTTTGAGCCGGTGTACACGCAACAGTTCGATAGCGCGCTGGAGCGCAACTTCGCCCGGTATCTGGACGAGCAGAAGGCGCTGCAATGGTGGCACCGCATAGCCGTGCGTCAACACGGAGATTATTACCTGCGCGGATGGAAACAGGAACGCATCTGGCCCGATTTCATCGCCATGGCCATAAACACCGACGGCAAGCCGCACATCCTGGTATTCGAGACCAAGGGCCAGCACCTCGAAGGCAACCCGGACACGGAATATAAACGCAAGGTGCTTGAGACACTGGAGCAATCCTTCAACGCCGGAACTATGAAAGTCAGTGACGGTCCGGCCAAAGGCACTTTCCGTCTCATATTCCGGGAGGAAGAGTTCCCTACCGCCTTGGCCAACCTGCAAGGCGCTTACACCGTCTGATTGGAACCCCTACCCCGGCAGCAGGCCCTCGCCTACGAACAGCTCCTCGGCCTCCAGGAGGGTTAGGTCGGGCTCGGGGAGGATCAGGTCGGACTCCACCAGCTCGTCCACCGGGACGGGGGCGCCATTGTCGCGCACCAGGTCCAGCATGCTTTTCAGCAGCGTCTCAAACTCGGCCTGGTCTTCCGCCGCCACTGCCTCGACCAGCGCGTTGTCGATCTCGTTGAGCCGGTCGATGAAGGAGCCCGGCAGGTTGTACTGGCCCTCGGAACTGATGCGGACGATCATTGCCCGCTCCCGCTGCGCCGCGCCTTGAGGGCGGCCAGCTCGGTCTCGGCGCTGCTGCTCACCGCCATCTTTTCCAGCTCGCGGGTGATGTCGTCCTTGCTGCCTCCGGCGACGTCGTCCAGCACTCCGGCGCTGGCCAGCTCGTCGATAGCGCTGGCGCGGGCCCGCATGCTCTCGGTCTTGTTCTCGGCCCGCTCCACGGCCAGGCCGACGTCGCCCATCTCCTCGGAGATGCCCGACAGCGCGCCGCCGATGCGCACCTGGGCCTGGGCCGCCGTGTACTGGGCCTTGATGACCTCTTTCTTGGTCTTGAAAGCGGCCACCTTGGCCGACAGGCGGGCCTCGGCCTGGGTCAGCTTTTCCTGCTCCACCTCCATGCCCGCGATCTGCTGGTCCAGCCCCTCCAGCTCCAGCACGGCGGTGTGCTTGCGCTCCAGGGCCAGCAGGGCCAGGTCCTCGCGCCCGGCGTCCACCGCCTGCTCGGCCTGGCGCTCCAGGCGGGCCACGTTGTCCCGCACCTTGTCGGCCTGCTGCTGTATCTGCCGCTTGGCGGCCACCATCTCGACCACGCCGCGCTTGACGTTGCGCAGCATCTCAAGCTGTTTTTCGTAGGAGTAGTCCAGAGTTTCCCGCGGGTCTTCGGCGTTGTCCAGGATGCGGTTCATCTTGGACTTAACGATGGTGGACATGCGTGAGAGCATCCCCATGATGCGCGCCTCCAATGTAGCAGTTCCCTCTCCCCCGGGAGAGGGTTAGGCTTGCCCTGAGCTTGTCGAAGGGGTGAGGGCGTTCCCCCCGCAGCGGCGTCAGAATCTGTCAACCCGGTTCCGGTTGCCCATCATTCCGAAAATTGCCACGATTATGGCGAGTATCCCAACAATAATCAAAATTATGCCGCCAACGCGGAGTATCCAGTCAAACCACCCGGCGAACATCAACAGGCCCACCACCAACGCGACTATGCCGAGCAAAAGCATAAATCCGGAACTCATCGGCGCCGCCTCAACATCAAGCAGTAGGATTCGCCAGCCAGCGGACAGCTTCCCTAAAGCATAATGCAGCCACGCGCCCTACCGCAAGCAACTGCGGGGCAATGGCCAGGGCCTTTCGATTATTTGTCTGAATCAGGATTTACGGGATTAAAGGATTCACAGGATTTGCCGCCGTCCGATGCATGCCAGTTTGTTGATGCGGGAATTTCACCCCCACCCTAACCCTCCCCCTCAGGGGGAGGGAATAATCGAAAGGCCCTGGGGCAATGGCAAAGTCCGTCGGCGGCAATTCTGTCTGAATCCTGACAGGAGTTACGCAGTTGGTGTAGGGGCGCCCCTTGTGGACGCCTGCGCCTCCGGGATTCATTCACATTGGGCCGCCCGCGGGGACAGGGCGCCCACAAGGGGCGCCCCTACGGTAACGGCGGACACATGGAATTAGCAGCCGACGCAGGACACAGTTGGATACGGTGTCTGATGCGCGGGAGTCCACCCCCACCCTAACCCTCCCCCTGAGGGGGAGGGGATTATTGCAGAAGATGCGATGGCTTTGGGGCCACCGCTGTTTGACCTGCATCCGCCGCCTGAGTACACTCATTTCGCGGCCGGGGCCGCCGGAGCCTTTCGACAAGCTCAGGGTGATTAAGTTAAGAGGGTGTGTGACATATCGCATACACCTTGCGCGAACAGCGTCTCCCATCGGCCGTAATTCTTGGAGGAACGAGGGGACGCCCTCACCCTAACCCTCTCCCGGAGGGAGAGGGGATTTGTCACAAGCACTATAAGCCGCACGCTCAGGAGGAATATGCTGCGCTCCCTTTTCGGCCGGGGCAGGAACAGGCGGGAACCGGTCGCTCCGGCGCCTGACGAAAGCATACGCTCGGCCCGCGTGGGCGACGTGCTGACCATCTCCGGCTACTCGGTGGAATACGACGAGCGGCTGTTCTTCATCGAGCGCATCCACCGCTATACCAGCCCGTCCGATAGCTGGTACGAGCTGCTGTGCGCCGACGGCGATGACCGGCTGTGGCTCGACTGGACCGACGGACGGGAACTGTCGGTAAGCGTAACCGAGGATACCGGCCCCTCGGGGCTGACCGCCACCGGCCTCTCCGAGGACGACCTGGTGCAACTGGACGAGGAACACTCCATCGACAACTACGTCACCATTGACGGCGACAATTACTACTACCGCAACAGCGCCGAGGTGCTGTTCTTCCAGGACAACAGGGGCGCGGGCGACGCCTACTACCAGTGGGATTTCATACAGGAGCGCGGCGACACGGCGCTGACCATCACCAAGTGGGAGGGCCGGCCGTTCGAGGTGGTTTTCAGCCACCCCATCGCTCCCGAAAGCATCACCCTCTACCAGGGCGAGCGTCCAGGCGCATGAACCACCCGGCCAATACCGTCATTCCCGCGAAAGCGGGAATCCAAGGCACCCGGGAGTAGTCGACCTCGCGTAACAGGAGCCTATGGATTCCCGCTTTCGCGGGAATGACGGACTGAAAACCGGGAATGACGGGGCGGAGACAATAATCGGAGCAGGCGATGATTGACGCATTTATCGACGCGCTACAGTCTTTCCCGAGGGGGCTGGTATTCGTCGCCGAGGGGCTGATCATACTGGCGCTGGCCAAGTTCGCCAGGGATCTCGTAACCCGCCACTACCGGGTGGACGAGGAAATTACCACCAAGGCCAACCTGGCCGTGGCGCTGCGGCTGAGCGGCTACCTCATCGCCGTCATACTCATCCTGGCGGGCGTGTTGTACCAGCCGCTTTCCGGCGGGGGGTGGGCCTCCACCGCCGATCTGGAGGCTGCAAACGGATTCGGGTTCGACCGGGTGCTGGGCGAGGAAGTGCTGCGGGTGTTCCTGTACGCCCTCGGCGGCATCGTGGCGCTGAACCTGGTGCGGGTGCTGTTCGACCGGCTGATCCTCTACAAGTTCCAGTTGGAAAAAGAGGTGGTGGAAGACCGCAACGCCGGAGCGGGCGCTGCCGAGTTCGGCATGTACGTCGCCACCGGCCTGCTCATCGCCGGGGCCGTGGCTGGCGACACCGGCAGTAGCGAGGGCGAGGCGGCCCTGGTCGCCCTAGCCTTCTTCGGCATGGGGCTGGCCCTGCTGGTGGCCTTTGCCTTGTTCTACGAGTTCACCACGTCGTTCAACATCCACGACGAGATTGAGCGGGACAACGTGGCCGTCGGCGTGGCCCTGGGCGGCAACCTGGTGGCCATCGGGCTGGTCACCCTCAAGGCCGTGTTCGGGGATTTCGCCGGCTGGGGCGAGAGCATCGCCGCGTTCCTGGTATTCGGCGTGCTGGGTTTCGTCCTGCTCTACGTGATGCGGCTGCTGGTTGATCTGGTAATGCTGCCCACGACCAAGGTGTCGCAGGCCCTCGCGGAAGGCCGCAACGTCGGCGTGGCCCTGGTGGAGAGCGCCGTGGTCATCAGCTCGGCCCTGATCCTGTTCATGGCCATCTGACGTAGAGCGACCTTGTAGGGGCGCACAGCCGTGCGCCCTCGTCTATGCACGGGGAATTCACCGCTTCCAGCAAACAGGTCGCACGGCTGTGCGCCCCTACCATTCCGTAGATCGCTGCGGTGCCTCACCCCCGGCGCGGCGCAGCAGGTCACGGTCATCCTGTTCGCGTTGCGCCTGCTCCCGTTGCTCCTCCAGCCAGGCATGGCCCTGTTCCATGACCTCCAGCATTCCGTCGGGCGCCATGCTGTGGCGGTTCACCACTGGCTCCAGCAGTCCCTCGAACAAATCATCGGTCTCGATTGCCTCCGTCCAGTCGCGAAGGCGCGAGTCCAGCGTGCCGTCGTACAGTCGCAGCAGGAACACGGTGCGGACGGGGTCCAGTCCCTCGGCAAGAAACGCCTCAACCCGCAGGTCAACGCCCCGGCCCGTGCCGAACTCCACCAGTTCGCCCGCGGGGTCGGCCAGGGCGTCCTGGTAGTGGTCGTACTGGTCGATATACGATTCGGTCTCTGCCAGGAGGCTGGCGATAAACCCTCTGCCCTCGGCAGTGACGGCGTATATGTTGCCCACGTCCTCCGTATCCTCTGCGCCGTCATCCTCTGCGCCGTCTACGTCGCCCCAGTGTTGCGCGGCGACGATGCCCTGCGCCTCAAGGTCGTGCAGTGCCTTCACCAACGCCGGCCCACTCGAAAGCGGCGGCGGCGCTGGCAGGACGGCCTCGTGCTTGTCCAGGAAATAGAGCGTTACGAGGGAGCGCATCCAGCCCAGCAGCTCGCCGCGGCTGTCCCGGAATCCATGCCGCACCGCGTACTCTACCGCCCGGTATTCCTGCTCCAGCCGCAGTTGCAGAATCGGGGAACCCTCGCTTGGCTGTATGATTTGCGAGACCGGGGCATGCAGTTCAACGGCGTCTCTCCCCGTTGACACGGCGAGGGCACAGCGCCAGTCGCGCCATTCGTCGCAGACGGCGAGCAGGACGGCGTAAATCCCCGGCAGGTCGGGATTGGCGCGGAGGTCGAACCGCTCCGAAATCAGCAACCGACTTTCCTCGTCCGGCGGAAAGACCCGTTCGAGGAGCTGCGCTACGGACCCGGCCAGGTAATCGGCAGGCAGTTCTATCGCCAGATGGTTGTCAGGGTTCATCCCGGCAAGGAAAACTTGCAGGATAAAAGACTCGTTGCCCACCGCGATGTCGGCTATCTCTGCCGCACCCGCATTGCGCCGCCGCCGCCGAATCCTCCCCCAAAGCTGCGCGACGATGAGCGCACCGAGCTGGTGCGGGATATGGTGTTGCTGGTGCGGAATGAGCCGCTGGTGCGCTGGGTAGACTGGTACGAGCTGCGGTTGGAGCTGACGTTGCCGCGAGTGGACTGGTAGCGGGAACCGGCAAAGGACGCCTGCTTGGTGTTGTAGCTGGCGTTGCGCTGCACCTGCCCGCCGTAGGCCGACGAGTTGCGGTAGGTGGTGCGCTGGTTGCGCATCTGCGTCCCTTGCGATGGCGGCGTGGTGTAGTAGTAACCGCCGAAACGGGGCGTGATGGCCGAGATCAGCAGGTAGGTCAGCAGAAAGTCGCCAGCACCGAAATGGCTGTAATAGTAGCTGTTGGCGTGGTAGCCGCGCATTTCGTGGTCGCCGTTGGTGCCCCGGACGATGGCGAAAAGCTGGTCGTCGTTGGCCTCGTCAATGGTGTTGTCGTTGTTGAGGTCCTCCCAGCCCTCCAGCGTCAGTTGCTCCCCGTCCTGCTTGGCGCGGATGAGCACGAGGCCGTCGCCCTCGTAGATTTCGTTCACCCGCCGCTCGAACTCGGTGGCGCTGTCGGAGTTCTTGAAAGCCTCCTGCACGTCGTCCAGGTTGATGCGTCCGGCTGCGCCGTCGGTGGCCGCCCAGTCCTCGTAGGACGGCTCACCGCAGGCGGCAATCAGCGGCGCGGCGGCAACGATGCCGCCGAGGGACAGGGCCGTGCCGAGCCTCATCTTGCGCCAAGCCATAGCCGGTTCTCCTGCGAGTTGCTGGTTGCCGGTTGCGATGCTGACATTGTAACCGCCAACTCGCGGAATCGTCATTCCCGCCATGAGAGATGCCGGGGCCGTTTGGAAACTATCTCAAAAATCCCTTCCCCCTTGACGGGGGAGGGTTAGAGTGGGGGTGAAAAGGCGGCCCGGAGATGCTGCCAAGAAAGCCATCACTGGCAATGAGATAGTTTCTTGGTTGTTCCCTCTCCCTCCGGGAGAGGGTTAGGGTGAGGGCGTTCCCTGTCTCGGCGTCAAACTGTTAATGGGCAGGATTCACCCCCACCCCAGCCCTCCCCCTGAGGGGGAGGGGGAACAACAGCAACAATCAGGAACGCGAGGGCGGCATGCCGGACAGCAGCCGCTCCGTTTCGCCGCTGACGGCAATGGGCCAGGGTGATGGCTCACGGTCAACGGTAACCGGCATGGTACACAGGCGGGACAGGAACTCCTCCTCCACCATATCCCAGTAGCGGGACAGTTCGGCATTGCAGCGGCGTATGTGCGAGGCCACGGCCGACTTGTGGCTGCGAGCGCCCAGCAGCTCCACGGCCACCGAGTCCCGCAGTGCGGCGATGTGCCCGGGCCAGAGATCGGCGCATACCCGCAGGTAGAGCAGACGCGCCAACTCGGGAAACACCCCCGTCCCTGCTTCCGCAGCCCGGCGGTCCAGATGCAGGTAAATCAGGCGGGCAATCTCGCCGGGCAGCAGGGCCAGGTCAGTACCGTACAGATCATCGCAGTCAATTTGGTAGGCCCGGCTCAGTTCAGCCCGCAACCGCTGGAAACGCGGGGCATAATCGCCGTCAACATCCCGTCCCAAGTGAGATTCGGTCAGACGATAGGCCACCCTCTGTACAATCTCTCCGGCCATTTCCTGCATGACATCGGGATTCTGACGGGAGCTACTGATGAGTTCCTCGCGCCGCTGGTGATACAGGCCGGTCTGGCGGTCAGACTCGGCGGCGTAGTCCTGCATCAAGGCGCGCTGGGCTTCGCCCTCACGGTCTGCGGCATCCTGCAACTCCTGTATGCGGCGCGATACCTGCGGCCCCTGGAAACAGACGCGGCCCGCCGAATCCGTCCGGCGGCACTCCGTCAGCCTGAGGATAGCCTCCGCATCCAGGTTGACCAGCCGGTCATCCAGCGACAGGAAAGTACGGGTCAACCCGAACTGCCCCTGCCGCCCGCTCCGCCCGTGGAGTTGCAGGGTGATGCGGCTGGAGTCGTGCGCCTCGGTGCCGATGACGCACAGGCCAAGGGCAAAGTCGATGCTGGCTTGGATACGGGAGTTCACCCCCACCCTAACCCTCCCCCTGAGGGGGAGGGAACTGGAATCCCACGGTGAGACGCGCAGGATGCTGCCGCCGGGGATGCGAGAGACCGCCAAACCGCTCCCGTCGGAGATTTCCCGTTCCAGCATCTCGGCCTGCTCCGGCGAGGCGAAATCGACCTCAACCTGTCCGAACTCGCCCGCCAGCGCCTTGCGGATTTCGGCGGCGCACTGCCTCACCACCTTGGCGTCCAGGTCCGGCTCCAGCAGGATGTCGGTGCCGCGCCCCGCCATGTGGGTGGCGACGGTGACTGCGCCGAAGGCCCCGGCCTCGCGGACGATGGCAGCCTCGGCATGGGTGGTGACCGCGTTCAGAACCCGGTGGGCCACTCCTCGGCCAGCGAGCAGTTGGCTGAGTTCATCCGTCTGCTCCACTGTGCGCGTGCCCACCAGCACCGGCTGGCCCGTGCGGTGGCGGGCCTCCACCTCGTCCGCCACCGCCGACAGCTTGTCCTCCCGCGTCTCGTATACCACCGGCGGGCGGCTGGCGCGCCTCGGCGGTTGCGCCGGGGCAACCGCGGCCACCTCCAGGCCGTACTTGCGCCGGAACTCCCCGGCGGCGATGACGGCGGTTCCGGTAATGCCCGCCACATGCCGGTATTGGCCTACGAATCCGGCAACCGAAATCTGGGCCAGCGTCTCCCGCTCCGGCTGCACGGTCACTCCCTCCCTCGCCTCGACGGCTGACTGCAAGCCGTGCTGGTAGATGCTGTCGGGCTTGGGGCGGCCCGTATGAGCGTCGACCAGCACGATGGCGTCGCCGTCAACCAGGTAATCGACGTCCCGCTGCAAAAGCAGGTGAGCGCGGAGGGCCTGCGAGACCTGGTTGGCCAGCCCGTAGCGGCGGGCCTGCCGCCGGGCCGCCGATTGAGACAAAAGCCTCCGGTCGCCGGGCGGGCGGTTGTCAGCGTCTAAGGCAGGTTCACCGAACACCGGCCCTAGCCGCTGCTCCAGGAACTCCTGCCCCCGTTGCGTCAGCGTTACCTGGTTCTTACCCGGATGCACCGCGTAATACAGTTCCGCCGTCAGCTCGACGTGTTCCTCCCCGGCCAGGAACCAGGTCTCCCTCCGCAGCCTTGGGTGGGCGGCGAACGCCCGCAGCAACTCCGGGTTCTCCGGGTCGGCCAGCAGCAACGCCGCCCCTAGACTGCGGCTATCGGCGGATTGGGTTCCCTGCCCATTTAAGCCCGTCGCCATTTCACCGGCTTTATCCCGCTGGAGCCGTACCATTTCGGCAACGGCAGCATTAACCCGAACGGGTACGCGGGTGCTGCCCAGCGGGTTGCCGGAAATAATCAGGGGCGTGAACGCCTCGTCGATCAGGGCGTGGTCGGCCTCGTCGACTATCACCACGTCCAGCGCCCGCTGCACCCTCTCCCCGATTGCGGTCTTGAGGTGATCGCGCAGGTAATCGAACCCCAGCTCCCGCATGGCCCCATAGACGATATTCCGGCCATAGACATGCCGGCGCTCCGCCTCCTCCATGTAGCCCGGAACCGCGCCCGAGCTGATGCCCAGGGAGCGGAACACCGGCTCTAGCAACGCCGCGTCCCGCTCCGCCAGGTAGTCGTTGGCGGTGACCACGTGCACGCGGCGGCCCAGCACAGCGTGCAGCGCGGCGGCGATGGCGATGGCTACGGTCTTGCCCTCGCCAGCGTCCATCTGCACCACCCGGCCGCGGAACAGATGAACGGCGGCCAGCAGTTGCTCGCCAGTGGGCCGGAACCTCAGGCGGACGCCAGCGTCCTGCCGTCGAACAGCGGCGTAGAATTCCGCGGGCAGCAATATGTCGCCAGGACGCCGGTGGCGGCGCTGCTCAGTCACGGTTGCGACGGCATTCTCAATGGTGCTGTCGCCCTTTGGTACATACCGCGGCTGCGGTTCGTCGAACAGCCGCCATGCCCCCAGCCGCCGGTCAATGGCCTCGCTGACGATGGCAAAGCACTCTGGCAGCAGTTCCTCGGCTGCCGACGACTCGGCCAGCAGTCCCAAGCGTCCCAAGGATTCCCGCAGCTCGGCGTCGGAGAGCGACGCAAAGTCGTGGCCGCGAACGCGGGCCAGCAGGGTTGCGGGTGATGCTCGCCTGGGTCTCATGGGGCAAGTTTATACAGTGCGGCAAGGGAATTGTTCAACGCAGAGGGCGCGAGGGAACGCAGGGAGCGCCCCTCACCCTAGCCCGCACCCGGTGGGAGAGGGGAATTGTGACGCAGTTCGATTACCGCCAGCCCCGCCTCGTGGCCGGGGCCGTCGCACTGGTCGAGGCGGCAGACCAGATGCTCGCGGGCGGCCAGAACCTTGTCAGCAACGGTGGGTTCCGCCGCTGCGAACGCCCGGCCCACCTCGGTGTCCAGCGTCCATTCCCGGGTGATGGAGTTTCGCAGTTGTCCTCTGCGGCAGATTTCCAGGTATTCCTCCATGTCCCGCTGGAACGTCCCCTCGCTGCGATAGGCTATGGGCGCAACGTAGTAACCGGCGGACAGGTACAGGCCCAGCTCGTTGTCGAACACCTGCATCAGGTCGGAGTGGGACATCCAGCCCTCGAGGGCGAAAAACAGGTTTTCCGGTATGTCCTGCGGCACCCCGTGATAGTAGAAATCCTCCGTCGCCTCGATCATCCTGACGGGCAGCGGCCGCTTGTCGTCACATCGCAGCAGCCGGCCAGCATCGCCGTCTTTCAGGAACAGGAAAGGGATGTTGCCGTTGGTTGCGTCCACCAGCACATCCACGCCGTCGATGCGGTAGAGCAGGGCCGTGTGTTGCCAGTAGCGCATGTAGCGCTTGGCAAAGCTGGCGTCGAAAGTGCGCAGAATCTCGCGCAGCTTGTCCACCGGCACGGGGCCGGGAGCGTCCGGGCCTGCGATCAGATACTCCGATTCCAGGCCGTAGCGATCGGTCAGGAACTTGAGGGCCTGCACCTTCTCCGAGCAGATGGCCCCGCCGCCGTCCAGGATGTTGTCGATGGTCTCGTCGCCGGACTTGTACACCAGCTTGCGGCCCGTGAACCGCGAGTAGTTCTCGAACGGGCTATCCCAGATGCGCCGGGCCAGCGACTCAACGAATTTCAGCTTGCGCTCCGTCGTGTCCAGCCGGAGAATCTCGTCCGCCCCCGCCTCACCGTGCGCGGCGCGCAAGGTGTCGTGAACGAACGAACGGTAACGCTCCGGCGCTCGCCGCCACTTGCGGGCGTGGAATCCTCGCCAGTTGCGGTCGTAGCCGCAGGCGATCCGGTCGATGCTGATGTCCAGCAGCGCGATTTCCCGCCCTGATGCTTGCGCTTGGTGGACGTCCGGAACCCCGTCCAGCCCAATGGGGCGGCCGGAATCGGTGAATGCCACGCCGTCGAACATGCCCATCAGCCGCCCGGCATCGTCGCTGGCGTACACCAGGTCTTGCATGGCGAAAAGAGCATCGGCGGAGGAACGGGTGATGCGCGATTCCTCAAGCAGCCGGTCGATGGGAGCATTCCGCAGGTAACGCTCCAGCAACGCGCCCAAAGTCAGCCCGGCATCCGATGGCTCCAGCCGCAGCGAGCACTCGCGGGCGGACACGGTGTCGCGGAGTTGCAATATCAGATTCATGTCAGCCATTAGCGCGTATCGTAGGGGCGCACAGCTGTGCGCCCTGGGGCTTTTGCCACCACGGCCTCATTTCATTGAGAAGTGGGCGCACGGCTGTGCGCCCCTACGCGCTCAGGCCCCAGCGGGCGGCGAACTCCCCGTAGGACGGACTGCTTTGCAACACGAGAGCGCCCTCCGGGGTTAGCGCGTAGACCGAGGGCAGGGCCACGCCGTTGAACATGCTGGCCTTGACCAGGGTGTAGGAGCCGGAGTTGCCGAACACCACCCGGTCGCCGACGGCCAGCGGCGTATTGAATCCGTAAGTTCCGAACAGGTCGCCAGCCAGGCAGGTGCAGCCCGCCAGCAGGTACTCGTATGGGGGACGCCCCCACCCCGGCCCTCCCCCGGAGGGAGAGGCGGGGCCGCTGGCAACCGCTCCCACCACGTCGGGCTGGAAACCGTACTCGAACACCTCCGGCATGTGGTTCACCGACGTGTCCAGCACTACCACCGTCGCCCCTCCGCTGCGGAAAATGTCAAGCACGGTTGCGACAAAATACCCGGCGGCGCGGATGAGGCCGGAACCCGGCTCTATGAACACCCGCACGCTGTACTCGGAGCGCAGCACATCGATGGCGCGGCACAGCTCGTCGATGCTCTGGCTTGGCTCGCCCTCGTCGTCCTCGAACAGGTAGCCGCCGCCCAGGTTGACCCACTCCGTCTGCCGCAACAGCCCGGGAATGCCCTCCCGCAGCCGGTCGACGGTGGCCCGCAGTTCCGAAAAGTCCGGCGAGTCGCAGTTGGAGTGGACCAGCAGGCCGCGCACACCACCCAGCCGTGCCGGTTCATCGCGCAGCACGGCCTCCAGCGCGTCCAGCGGCACGCCCAGCTTGGAGTGGGGACGGCATGGGTCGTAGCGGCAATCGTCGGCGAATGACAGTTGCGGGTTCACCCGCAGGCCGCAGTTGGCCCGCCCGGCCAGTCCAGGCGACATCACGTCCCACTGCCCCAGGGAGTTGAACGCAACGTAGTCGCACAGCGCGCCGATCTCGTCCAGCTCGTCGGGGCGCAGGCCGGGCGTGGTGATATGCACCGACCCGTTGCCGCCGAGCACGTCACAGGCCAGCCGCGCTTCGTAAAGCGAACTTACCGCAAACCCGTCCAGCCGGGGCGCCATTACCGACAGTGCAGGGGCGAATGAGAACGACTTGACGGCGAACAGCACCTCGCACCGGCCACCGGCCCGCAGGGGCTCCGTGTAATCCAGGAGACGGTGAATCGCCCGCTCGTCGTACACGAAAGCCGGGGTGGAGATTGCGTCCAGCCCGTCGGGGAAGCAGGGTGGGTTGTCCAGGTTGGCGGTGCGCATTAGCCGATTCTAGCACAGGCTGGCAGAATCCTAGCCTGTATCGGTTCCCTCTCCCTTCGGGAGAGGGTGAGGGTGAGGGCGTTCCCTCGCTGTGTGCCGTGCTACTGGAGAGCAGGATGTCACCCCACCCCCACCCTAACCCTCCCCCTGAGGGGGAGGGGACTTTGGGGAAATGCGCTGATAATCCCCCGTCTTGCTAACTGCCACGGGCGCAAGAGGGCGGCGCACCGACGCGGGGTTGACGCCCGCCTTGAGCGCCGCCATCACGCCCGCCGCCTCCCAGTAGTTGGCGGCGCGGTGGTACTGCCCCCGACGCCAGGGGAGCGCCGACAGGTCGTTGCGCATCAGGTTGGCGTTCTCTTCCACCTCGATCACCGGGATGCCCTGCTCCAGGGCCGCCAGCGTCGGCAGGCCCAGGCAGCCCTGCGGCAGCACCAGGCACGACACGTCACGGGCCGTCAGCACGCCGGGCTCCCGCATTGCGTCGCCGCCGGTTAGTATGCGCGGGCTGCGCTGCAAGCCCTTGAGCACCGACTGGAAAAAGGTCATGGACACCGCCTCCGCCGCCATGCGCGGGTCCACCACGCCCACGTCCAGGTCCAGCACCTCTTGCGACTCCAGCATGGGCGAGTGGGCCGACGGCGCGTCGTAGCGGCTGGAGATGGCGTGGGTCAGCATGGCCTCCACGCCGCCCCAGGGGTTGACCATGCCGCCGTCGCTGCCGAAATAGTCGGCGTGATACTGAAACGGGACGGAGATGACCGATGACAGGGCCACGGCGTCGAATTCGTCCCGGCGCGAGTCCAGGACAGCGAACAGCCGCTCTACGTCCTCCACTCGTCCGGCGGCGCGGGCCGAGCCGGTGTACTCGGAACGCATAACCAGCGGCGGCTCCAGCGCCACCACGCCGGGACAGTGCAGCCCGTATGAGGCATGAGCCGCATTGACGGCGTTGACCGCCAAGTCGGTGAACAGCGGGTTCGTATGGGAGTCCACCACCGCCAGCACACGGTTGGCCCGCACCCGCTGTAGCCCCGCAGTCCCCATCAGCAGGCGGCAGACCACGCTGCCCTCGACGTACAGCGCGTTGGCGGGCATCTCGTTGATGTCCGAGGCGTTGACCACGTTGGGGTGGGTGACCAGCGTGTCGCACACCGAGGCCAGCAGCCGCGCCACCGGAGTCGCGTCGCCAGCATGGCCGCCTATGGCCGCGCCGATGCCCGTGGGCACCAGCAACACGGCGTTGAACTGCCCAGTATTCTCCGACAACCGCCGCCGGAACAAGAAAGCTCCTTGCCCCTCTGAACAAATCCCCTCTCCCTCAGGGGGAGGGTTGGGGTGGGGGTGAACTCCATCGTCAACCAGCGTAGTGACCTCGCAGCGGTAGCCCTGCTCGCCGGTCTCCGTCACGGCCAGCCGCAACGGAACGGCGCCGGCCGGCAACCGCTCCGCCACCTGCCGCGTCAGCCACTCCAGCAGGCCAACGCCAGTCGGGGCGCGCGGCATGTCCAGTTCCGTTTCGGTTAGGTACACGGGGATGCTCTCCCTGGCAGAATGGCCGCCGCCATAATCCCTTGCGTCTTTCAGATAAGAACAGGTCAGTACACATTAGTGCAGGGCCTTTTCTAAAGTCTATCCCAAGTCTCTCGTGGTGAGCTTGTCGAACCACGAGCGGCTTGAACCGGCATCCTTCGACAAGCTCAGGATGAGCGGACGCCAATGGATGACTTTACTTTGCAAAGGCCCTGACATTAGTGGAGAGGCCGCAAATAAGGCGTTGCAGAGTTGAATGGATTAACCCTTGCCGCGCTTGGGTCTCGGCCCCGATTCGTGGTTATAATACAAGGGTGTTCAACAGGTTAAGGAGATGGCTGGGCAGGGGTTGGCAGCGAAGGTGGCGGCGGGCGCACCTGGCGTTTGCCCCTATCGGCGTACTGGTAACGACGGTGCTTTTGTCGGCCTATGCCGGGGTGTGGGGTTGGAACGGCCGGGAAAGTATGGTCTTTCTGGCCGACCTGGTTCCTTTGGGAGCCGTGGCCTACGCCGCCGCAGTCTTTATGACGGAATGGGTGATTAGGATGGTGTTCTGGGCGCTGGCACAACGAGAGAAGGACATAGAAAAGCGGCGGGCAGAGGGTCGGACTCGAGGCCGGACTCAAGCACAGGAGAGTATGTTGCTGAGCTTGGCGGCAGCAGGCATCAGAGTCCCGTCCGGTATCATATCCGGTGACCCGGTGGGACGGGACGCGGTGTTGCTGGAAAGCGGAGACGTGTACGCCAGCCAGTCCTTGGACTCCTACATCGGAAGGGTCAACGAGGTCGGACTCGCCTTGATAGCCCGGCAGGGTCAACCACCGGAGTTGCCCGGCGTCTGGTGCAACCGTGGTTGGCGCGTGCAACTGGACCGGCATTTTGAGGAGCTGCTCCTCGCTGGCCGGGTACAAGGACTTAGCCTGGATACGTCGTCCGCCCCGTGGCTGGTATCCCTTTCCTGACATCCCGGCAGAGCTATGACACCGGAAGCACGACATATTGCCATGCTCATTGACGGCGACAACGCCCAGCCGTCGCACATCGGGCACATCATCAACACTACGGCCAAACACGGAGACATAGCGGTACGCCGTATCTACGGCAATTGGACCACTCCCAATATGAACGGCTGGAAGGATTCGCTTAACTCCCATGCCATTCTGCCAATTCATCAGTTCGCATACACTGCTGGCAAGAACGCCACCGACATTGCGTTAGTCATTGATGCAATGGACCTGCTCCACGGGGGGACAGTCAACGGGTTCTGCGTCGTGTCCAGCGACAGCGACTATACCCGGCTGGCTATGCGAATCCGGGAACAGGGGCTGTTCATAATGGGTGTAGGCCGCGCCGACACTCCCCAATCCTTCAGAAAGGCTTGCCATGTATTCGAGACTCTGCCTGGGCCAGGGGCAGCCAAAGCCAAGGCTGCCCCTGCTACACCAAAGGAGTCGGCCAAACCCAAGAGTTCGCCCTCGCCCACGAAAACCCCTGACTGGGTTCCTGCCGTCAAGAAAGCTGTCAAAGCATCTGCCGGGGATGGGGGATGGGCCGATATGGCAGCCGTCGGAACCCATCTCAGTAAATCAGGGTTCAAGCACAAGAATTATGGACACAGCAAATTATCGAAGCTAATTGCCAGTGGTACGCCTACTTTCTTTGAAACCAAGAAAGAGAACGGATCAACGAAGGTGTGTCTGAAATCCTGACGCAAGCATGGTAGCGTACATGAAATTGAGATTAGCATAATTATCTCCACGTTAAAACTCCCCTGCTAGATGGATAGGTTGATATGTCCGAACACCGGTTGCTGGCCTGCTTTGCTCATCCCGACGACGAGGCGTTCCCCGTTGGCGGGGCGCTGGCGGCGCACACGCGGCGCGGCGTGGATGTGCGCCTGATTACCACCACGCTGGGCGAAGAGGGCGAAATCCGGCAGGAGGGGTCGGCGACCCGCGAAACGCTGGGCCGGATTCGAGAGGTCGAGCTGTCCTGCGCCGTACAGGCCCTGCGTCTTAGCAGCAACGCCGTCTGGGGCTACCGCGACTCGGGAATGCAGGGCTGGGAGTCCAACAATCATCCCAAGGCGTTCATCAACGCCGACGCCGCTGCGGTGGTTGAGCGGCTGGTGCTGGAGATGCGCCGGTTCCGACCCCAGGTGGTGCTGTCCTTCGGCCCGGACGGGCTGTACGGCCACCCCGACCACATCGCCATCAGCGACCATACGACCGCCGCCTTCCACCTGGCCGCCGATCCCTCGGCCTTTTCCGAACAGCTATCGGACGGGCTGGAGCCGTACCGTCCGCTGCGGCTGTTTTACAGCGTGCGGCCACGAGGGTTCCGCCGCCAGTGGGCCGAGGCCCTGCGCGGCGAGGGCATCGACTGGCCCTGGCCGTCGCCGGAACAGGAGCTCCAGGGCGTGCCGGAGGACGAGGTGCATCTGGAACTGGACGTTGCGGGAAACGGCGACATGGAGGCCAAGATAGCCTGTATCCTGTGCCACCGGACGCAGGTAGCCCCCGACTGGCCCTACCACCGCGTGCCCCGGCATGTTACTGCGCGCATCCTGGGCCGGGAGTTCTACGTCCGCGCCCACCCGCCGGTGGCCGACGGCGAGACAGTCAGCGCCGACTTCTTCGAAGGGCTATAACGAATTTACTCCCTCCCCCTAAGGGGGAGGGTTGGGGTGGGGGTGAGTCCCCCACTAGAAGGCCCCGTCCGTCCTTCGACAAGCTCAGGATGAACGGGGCTTTGGTCGCCTGCACAGCTCTGATTGCGGGGGATTCTCCCCCACCCTGACCCTCCCCCGCTGGGGGAGGGAGTTGGAGCATAGCGCCCATTACGCCAGGACGACGCGCTCCTCGCCAGCGGCCGGGCGCTGGATTATCTCGACGCTGACCTCGTCGGGGGCGACGATGAAGGCCACGGCGGAACCGGAGGGCATCACCCACGGTTCGCAGTTGAAATGCACGTTGTTGGACTTGAGCGTGGCGGCCAATTCCATGATGTTGTCGGTCTGAAAGCCCAGGTGGTCCAGGCCGTAGCGCGGCTCGGTGGAGCCGGCCACCGGGTCCTCGCCCTCGGCGCGGCCCGATATGGTCATCAGGTAAGCGCCGTTCAGGGACAGCTCGATGGACTTGGTGTTGGACAGCGGCCGCTCGGCCACGATCTCGGCCCCGAAATTGTCGCAGTAGAACTTGGCCGCGTCATCGGGGTCGGAGCTGCGGAAGTGCAGATGGTTGTAGAAAACGTTCACGGTCTCCCTCCTGTACGGATTCGAATGCGGCAATAGTGTAACCCAAAAGACAAGACGGGGGAATTTAGGGCATTCTCAACGTGTGTTGGTATTGGACGCGATTTGTCTGCTTGGCCCCGCCGCGTAGGGGCGCACAGCCGTGCGCCCTGCGGCCAGTGTCACGAGAGCCGCCCTGCATCCCAACAGTCAAGGGCGCACGGCTGTGCGCCCCTACCCCGAGTCCGTTACGTGCTTCCGCTCAGTTCAGGAAATCCGCCGTCCACTGCTGGTAGCTGGCGCGGCGGGTGAACTGGGCCATCTGCTCGTCGCTGGCCAGGCTGTCGCGCAGGTCGGCGGGCGGCACCCCGTCGCGCAGGGCCTTGAGGGTGTCGTAGACCGCCTTGACCGCCGCCGAAAACGGCAGGTGCCCCTGCAACGCCACGCGGACGCCGTTGGCGCCCAGCCATTCCTTGTCCTGCAACTCGCCGGTGGTGCCGCCCAGCAGCAGCGGCACCGACACCTCGGCGGCCACCGCCGACACCTCGTCGCGGGTGTTGGCCCCGGCCAAAAAGATGGCGTCTACGCCCGCCGCCTGGTAAGCCTTGACCCTCTTGATGGTGTCCTCCACGCCGCTGACCCGCAGGGCGCTGGTGCGGCCCGCGATGGCCAGCGCCGGGTCGGTGCGGGCGGACAGTGCCGCTTTCATCTTCCCGATGCCCTCCTCGACGGACAGCAGTTGCACGCCGCTGGCAGCGAAAGATACGGGCAGCACGGTGTCCTCGATGGTCAGGGCCGACACGCCAGCGGTCTCCAGATCCTCCACCGTGCGCATCACGCTCAGGGCGTTGCCGTAGCCGTGGTCGGCGTCCACCATCAGCGACAGGTCGCCAGCGCGGCAGATGCGGTGAATCTGCTGGGCGAACTCGGTCAGCGTCAGCACCACCAGGTCGGGCGCTCCCAGAACGGTGAATGAGGCGATGGAACCGGCGAACATGCCCACCTCGAACCCCAGGTCCTCGGCGATGCGCGCCGAGATGGGATCGAACACCGACCCCGGATGCACGCAAACGTCCCCCTCCAGAATCCCGCGGTACCTAGCCCGGCGCGTCGTAAAGTCCATGACAACACTCCAATCGTCCAGTCTCAACCGTATAATGGGCCCAAGGCCGGGCCAATTCTAGCACGGGGGCAGCACGATGGCAGAACGGACAATCATCGGCGTGGATTTCAGTGGGGCAAAAAATAACGACCCATGGGTAACGACGGCAGTTTTGCGGGATAACAGCCTAAACTTGGAGTCGTGTTTCCCTCTACCCCGCGAAGAGCTAACAGAAAGACTACTAGGCTTAGGTGGTGATGCAAAGGCCGTCATAGGAATGGATTTCCCGTTTGGAGTGCCACAGTCTTTCGCTGAAGCGGAGTTCGGTTTCAGGGGGACTCTAATGACCGAAATGTGGGCGAACATCGCAACGCTCGGCGATTTGCCCGACTATATTGCGGGAATCCGTCCGCGCCTGCGGAAAGGCGGCGACCTGCAAAGATTCAACAAACTTTTGCGAGAGGGTGATAGAACTAACTTTCCAGAAGCTTACTCTCCGTTGAACCCTGCTGCCCCGGAAATGTTTGCTATGACGTTTTTCGGCATGAGGATGTTGCACCATCTCTGGACAAAATCAAATTGTATAGTCCCTCCGCTAGACGACACCGGACGCGTCGGCCCGGTGTTGCTTGAGACCATGCCTGGCACCATACTTCGCGCCTTTTCGCTGCCTGCTGCGAATTACAAGAGGAAGAACAAGACCAACAGTGGATACCCAGAGGGAGTTCGCTCCGAAATTCTGGCTGGGTTGAAAAATAAGGCACCCATACAATTGCAAGTTCCTGACTCCATTCATAAAGAGTGCATGAATAGTCACGATTGCCTGGATTCTCTAGTAGCCGCAATTGGAGCGGCTATGTGGGCGCAGAACCCGGAACAATTCCTCAAACCAGGTCCGAATGAACTCGAGGCCGCCCGTCTTGAGGGCTGGATCTATGCCCCCAAGAAATAACCGTTGCGTCTTTGTGCCATTGCGTCAAATCCCCTGACAGCCGCCGGTTGCCACGAGCCGCGCCGCCGTATAAGCTACGCCGCAGAATACCGATGGAGAGGAACCGGCCACATGGTAACTACCGACCGCGTATCCGCCATTTTCGCCGACGCCCGCGCCATGCACGCCGAAGCGTTGCGGCAATTGGCGGCGGGCGACATCCGCGACGCCGCGGAGAAAGCTTGGTGCGCCACCAAGCGCGCCGCCGACGCGCTGATCCTGGCCCGTACCGGGGTAGAACCGGAAATATCCTCCGATACTGCGAGAGGGCTGGCGAGACTATCCACAGAAAACCAGGCCTTCCGACCCATTCGCCGACGCTATCATTCCAGGCAATGGCAATTGCACGGCGAGTGTTTCTACCTGGGCATCTGCGAACCCCTGGACGAAACGGAGCGGCGCATCCGCAAGACTGCGAACTACATCAACGACGCCGAAAATCTGGCAGGAGTGTACTGAACTATGGGAGTCTACCGCCTTTACACCGGCGACGACGGGCAGAGCCACATCGAGGAGCTGGACATCGCCGCCCGCGCCGACATCACCCAGGGCCTGAACGTCACCACCATCACATTCAGCGAACGCGAATCGGGCCATTTCATCGACTGGCACCCTGCGCCGCGACGCCAGTACGTCATCTGCATCCAGGGTGGCATCGAGATCGGCCTGGGCGACGGCTCGGTGCACCAGTTCGGCCCCGGCGACGCCCGGCTGGTCGAGGACACCACTGGCCAGGGCCACACCACCCGCAGCACCGGCGGCGGCAAGTGCGTCACCGCCACCATCCCCCTGGCCGACCAGGGTTAATCGTCTGAACTGTGATTTATTTGATTGGCTGATTACCATGATTAGGCAGAAATAAAATCAAGGCAATCACAAGAATCACACGAATCACAGTTCAGACAAACAGGAGAGAGACGAAATGAACATTGTCCGCGTTTATTCCGGCGACGACGGCGAGTCCCATTTCCAGGTGGTGTCGCCCGATGAGTTCGCCGAGATCGCCAAGCGCCGGGGCAGCGGCGACATACAGCTCAACGAGCGTCCATCGCCGTCGTTTTCCGACTACCACACCGCGCCGCGCCGCCAGTACGTGGTGGGACTCAGCGGCCTGTCGGAGTTCGAGTGCGCCGACGGCACCAAGTACCAGATGGGTCCGGGCGACGTTCTGATCGCCGAGGACCTGACCGGCCACGGCCACATCGCCCGCGGCCTGGGCGACCAGCCCCGCGTCCTGCTGGCCGTGCCATTGGCCGACTAGCCGTATTTAAGAATTGTCTGAATCAGGATTCACCGGATTCGAAGATTTTCAGGATATTCTATCCGGTGAATCCTTTAATCCTGAGAATCCTGATTCAGACAAAAACCGGATCGGGAGAACGAACATGAAAATCATCCGCGTTTTTGCCGGCGACGACGGCGAGTCCCACTTTGAGGAGGTCTCCTTCGCGGAGATGCAGGGGATGGTTGACCGCGTCGGCCCTGGGGACATCAACGTCAACCGCCGCGAGGCCCCCAACTTTTCCGACTACCATCAAGCGCCCCGCCGCCAGTACGTGGTCAACCTGGAGGGCATCGCCGAATTCGAGTGCGCCGACGGCTCCAAGGTGCAACTGGAGCCTGGCGACATCCTGGTGGCCGAGGACCTCTCCGGCCACGGCCACATCGCCCGCTCGCCCTTTGCTGGCATGCGCACCTCCCTGGCCGTACCCCTCGCCGAGCCGGACTAGGGTCTGTGCCATGATGACGTAGGGGCGCACAGCTGTGCGCCCCTACACTGGGAAAAATCATCGTCCAGTTCCTAGGGCCTGTCGTCAAATTCCTCCGTCATTCCTGCTTTCGCAGGAATGACGGAAACAGGTCTGCTGACTGTCCGGCAACTCAATTTGACGACACTCCCTAGTTCACCCGCCGCCGCGCAGCAGCGCCGCCAGGTGCAGCAGCCCCTGCTGCCGCCTTGCCGAGTTGACCACGGGCCGCCACCCATGGGGGAAAAGCTGCTCCGCCATCTCGCGGACTATCTCGTTGCCTTGCAGCTTGGGGAAGCGGCGGCAGGTGTCCAGGTGCGGCGATTCCTCGCCTCCCTTCAGGCTGTGCAGCAACGGCAGCACGGCGTTGACCGCCAGATCCCGCGCCCGCCCGGCGCCTATGGGCGCAGCGCCTCCGTCGCGCCCGTCGACCGACAGGGCCGCCACCAATTGTTTCGGGGACTCTGCTGCCTCAGCCAGTCCCGCCGATAGCCCATGGTCCAGGTGCCGCGCCAGCAACTCGGCTGCGCCCTCGATGCGTACTGCCGGGTGGTTGGAGGGCCGCACCCGGAACAGATGCCATTCCTTCCGCTCCATGGGCGGCCCCAACCCGGCGGGCAGCTTGCCCGGTGCGCCGTCGTTCAGCCCCGCCACTGTCAGCAGCCAGTGGCGCAACGCCATGGGACGCTGCTGCGCCAGCACCCGATTAGCGGCCCGGCGCAGGGCCTCAACGGGCGCAGCCTGGGCCAGCCTGACAAACGGTTGCTGATTGTGCCGGTAGCCCAGTCCCTCCAGCAACGCCTCGTATAGCGTCTGCTCCGGCCCCTGTTCCGCAACGATTTTCCCCAATAGCGCCGCCTTGCGCCGGAACCGCTCGTCGCCCGCCCGGTCCAGCAGGGCGGCGGCGTCACCGGGGCTGTCCGGGCGAGGGTAGCCTCGTTGCGCCAGCAAATCCCATAGTTCCTGCGCCGCGCTGCCTTCGCCGGTGGCGTCGTCCTCCGTGAGATCCCCGGTATCAGCCAGCAGGTCCGACAGCGACACCACCGGGGCCGAGGCTCCGCTGTGCAATGGTGTCTCGGCGGCATTGGCGTCTACGACCGCGTGGAGCACCACGCCGCTGTAATTGGGATCGTCGCCGTGGCCGTGGGCGTCCCAGTCCTGCTGGCGCTTGTGGATCTCCACGTCGCCGCGCACCAGACCCAGGCCCTCCACCTCCAGCAGGGCATCCCGGAAATCCGGGCCCGCCGAGGTGCTTGGCCGCCCGGGGTACAGCACGCGCATGCGAGCGCCAGCGCCCGTGCGGAATTCCGACTGCCGAGCGGCCCGCCGTTTCCAAAGCTTCCACAGCAGGCGCTCCGGCAACTGTCGGGACAGGTCCTCCGATGACTCCCGAATGCTGCGAATCGCCGACTCGTTGCCGGATTCAACGGTACTGTAAGTAATCAAACTAAGGCTGGCCTCTAGGGTGTAGGGGCGCACAGCTGTGCGCCCCTACGGTTGGTTCTTTCACCATCTGCTCGCCACGGCCCTGTACAAACCTCTAATCGTAGCAGTGCTCCCGGAAATCACGCTCTCCCGCCTTAACCGCTCCAGCGACTCCAGGACCCGGTGACCACGACCTTACGGAATTCTACGGCCCGGAACCGCCGTCGGCAAGAAGATAAAACATAGGCGCATTTCGTAACACTGTGGTAAGGTTTCGGGCTATATTATCCCTTGCAGGTTATTTTATCGCCGCCCAATCGGGTGGCAAGGAGAACGGAGAATGTTCAAGCTGCGCGGTTGCCCCAAGTGCCACGGAGACCTGTACCTCGGCGAGGACATCTACGGCGTTTACCTCAGCTGCGTCCAGTGCGGGCGGTATTTTGCCGTGGCGGAGAAGACCGCCCGGGACGAGGCCCTGGAGGTGGCCGCTCCCGCCGCCGGTCCTCCCGAGGAGGTTGCCCTCCCCCTGGCCGCCTGACCGCCGGAGGTGTTTCCCGAACATTTTACAAAACTTTTCTCAAACAATCGACAAAATTGTTGACTGTCACCTCCAAGAGGATTAGCTTTTGCTGTACGGAGTATTCATCTTTTGGGATACCCCGTACAGCATTATTTTCTTTTCTGCGACGTGGGAATGAGGAGGTGAGCAATGGTCCTGGAACAGGTACAGGGCGCGGTGGCGCTGGAGGAGGCCCCGGTCTGCCGCCATCACTGGGTGATCGAGCCGGCCAACGGCCGCTTCAGCCGGGGCGAGTGCCGGAACTGCCACGAAGAGCGTTCCTTCGAGAACTCGATCTACAGTTCCGGCGATGCCGAGGAAGAATAACCCCGGCGCTGGGCTGCACAAAAGGAGGGGCGGGTTTCGAACCCGCCCCTCCTTGCTTTCCGGGGTTCCTAGAGAGTGTCGTCAAATTAACCCGTCATTCCCGGCGCTGTGAGGATGATTTCAGGAATTTGACGACACTACCTAGGAAACTGTCTCAAAACCATGGGTTGTTGTCTTGTCGGCCTCTTTGCACCACCTTTTCACCCCCACCCTAACCCTCCCCCTCAAGGGAGAGGGGATTTTGAGATTATTCCTCAATAGCTCCCTCTACCTTCGGGGAGGGCGGCTTGGCCGTTACAGGATAGCGACGGGGTTCACGGGCGACCCGGTGCCGCCGACCACCCGCAGCGGGTTCACCGTCAGCATGAACTCGTAGCGGCCCTCCTCGGCGCATGCCTCGGCCAGCGGTTGCAGCAGCGCGTTGTCCAGCAGGCCGATGCCATAGGCGAATATGGAGCCGTGCACCGCCCATGAGAGCTCGTAGCCGTTGGGCGTGTGGTCCATCATGTCCCAGCCCAGCAGACAGACATCCGACTCCCGGATGAACTTGAGGCAGCTCATGTGCAGGCCGGGGCGCTGCAACGGGTCGCTGCCCCAGACGGGGTTGCCGTCGGCGTTCCAGGCCTCGCGTCCCCCGTACACCATCAGCGCGTCGCCGGGGCGCATCTCCACGCCCTGCTCGGCGGCGATGTCCTCCAGTTCCCAGCCGTGGATGGGGGTGTCCATGGTCACGTAAGCGCCGCCCCGGTGTTTGGGCACGTCCAGCAGCACCCCGCGGGTAATCAGGCCCTCTTTCCAGTGATGCACCGCGCCCCACTGGGCGCCGTCCATGGTGATCTCCGTGTCCGGGTTGCGGCCGTTCCACATGCCGTTCTCGTCCCAGACGTGGCACAGGGCATCAAGGTGGGTGGTCGCCGTGCCGTGGTATGAAATCCCGTAGTAGTCGGCGGAGAACCCGGCAGTGGGGCTGCGGTAGACCTTTTTCATGTAGTGGATGGCCGGGGTCGGGTTGTTGGGCGCAGGAATCGAGGGGAACTCGCGGCTCAGCGATATGGCCCGCCCCGTCCTGACCAGCCCGGCGGCCTCGATGCGCTTTTCGGGGGTGATCATGTTTACCGCGCCGATTTGGTCGTCGTCGCCCCAGCGGCCCCAGTTGCGGTCGTCCTTCAGGTAGGACAGCACCTCTTCCTTGGTCGGCATTCTGCGTTCCATGGGGAACCTCCTGCAATGTTGTCTGAATCAGGATTACCAGGATTAAAGGATTATCAGGATGGTTCCGATAGTGTTTTATCCTGTCAGGAGTTACGCATTTGGATACGGCGTCTGATGCAGGGAAATTCACCCCCACCCTAACCCTCCCCCTCAAGGGAGAGGGGATTTTGTCCAACAGCGTAAGGCCTATCCTGATAATCCTTTAATCCTGGTAATCCTGATTCGGACTATCCCTTGGTGGCCGCCTCGGCCAGGCAGCCGAAAAAGCGGTCCATCATATTGCGGCCCACGCTTTCCATCATCCGCTGCCCCACCCGCGCCAGCAGACCGCCCGCCTGCCCGTCGCCGTCGACGCCGACGGTAGTGACGCCGCCATCCCCGGTCAGGGTGATGAACGCCTCGCCGTTGACGAACCCCGGCGGGCCGTTGGCCGACACGACTAGCCGGTAGGACTCATAGGGGTTCCAGTCCCGAATGGAGACTTTGGCGCTGAAATTGCCCCGCACCGGCCCCAGTGACGCGCTGATGGCGGCCTCGTAGTTGCCATCGCCCACGTCGTCCAGGGTCTGGCAGCCGGGAATGCAGCCCTTGAGCGACTCCGGCTCGGTGAGAACGGCCCACACCCTCTCGCGCGGGGCGTTGATTTCGTATGTGCCTGCTAGTTTGACCATGCCGGTTCCTCAATTGGTTTGTGATGGGAAGAATACTCCCTCACCCTAGCCCTCTCCCTGAGGGAAAGGGGACTTTCAATGTACGGGACTACAGCCGCTCGTCGGCCAGGAGCAGCAGTTCCAGGAGCACCTGCGCGCCGTTGGCGCAGTCCTCGGGCGATGAGTACTCCTCGATGGCGTGGCTGATGCCCTCCACGCTGGGCACGAACACCATGGCCATGGGCGCGATGGTGGCGATGGCCTGGGCGTCGTGGCCCGCGCCGCTGGGCACCCTCTGCCAGGCGAACCCGGCCCGCTCGGCGGCCTCGCCCACCCAGCCCTGCATGTCCGGGACGATGGGCACCGCGTCGGTGAAACGGTGGCGGTTGACGCTGATCTGCACGCCATCCTGCTGCTCCAACTGCCGGGCCATCCGCACAAGCTCCCGCTCGGCGGCCTCCAGCGACGCCATGTCCAGGTCGCGTATCTCCACCCCGAGGGTAGCCCGGCCCGGCACCACGTTCACCGCGTTGGGCAGCACGTCCAGCGCCCCGGCGGTGGCCACCCGGACTATCTCGTCCTCCGCCGCCATCCGCTGCACCTGCACCACCAGCTTGGAGGCGGCGACCAGGGCGTCGCGGCGCTCCCCCATGGGCGTGGTGCCGGCGTGGTTGGACATGCCGTTGATGTCCAGCTCGAACACCCCCCGGCCCGTGATGCCCGTAACCACACCTATGGGAATGCCGGAGCGGTAGAGGTAGGGCCCCTGCTCGATGTGCAGCTCGAAATAGGCCGCCAGGTCTCCCGGCTTGCGGGCGGCCTCCCCGACGCGGTACAGGTCGCCGCCTACGTCTCCCATGCGCTGGGCCAGCGTCACTCCCTCGGCGTCCACGGCTGCCAGGTCCTCCGGCTCCAGCATGCCGACCATGGCCCGGCTGCCGATGAGCCAGCGGTGAAAGCGGGTGCCCTCCTCGTTGGTGAACACGATGACCTCGATGGGATGGCGGGTTACGTGGCCGTACTCGGCCAGGGCCCTAACCACCTCGATGGCCCCCATCACGCCCAGGGCACCGTCGTACTTGCCGCCCAGCGGCACCGTGTCGGTGTGCGACCCCATGGCGATGGCGGGCAGGGAGCCGTCGGAGCCGGCCCTGCGCCCGATGATGTTCCCCCCGGCGTCGATGCGAACCTCCAGCCCCGCCTCCCGCATCAGTTCCATGGTGTAATCACGGCTCTCCACGTCGGCGGGCGAGAATGCCAGGCGGTCCATGCCCTCGGTCGTCTCGCCGAACTTGCCCAGCTCATCCAGGGTCTGGTTCAGCCGCGCTGCGTTGATGTTCAGGCTGGGCATGATGCGTCTCCAGTGGTCAAAATTCTGTCATGGCTTCCTTCCCCGTCCCCCGTCTACGAGCACCTAAACGCGCACGATTCAGGACTTTCGCGCCCGCCTGCGCCTGTTGCCCCGGTCATCGTCGTTTGACCGCCGACGCACTGGCCGGATCTCCCGGAGCATCTCCTCCAGCGGCCTGCGGTCAACGCCCAGGCCCACGGCGATGTTGACGTCGCGGCGCACTCTGTCGTTGTTGCCCAGAATGGCGTTGGCGGTGGCGCGGTTCACGTAGGCCACGGCGAACATGGGGTCGAGCCTGATGGCCTGGTCCAGGTCTTTTATGGCCCAGTCGAGCGCTCCGGTGGCGATGTAGGCGTCGGCCCGGTTGTTGTAGGGGACGGGAAAGCGCTTTTCCAGGCGGATGGCC